>CAVZJE010000044.1:0-21775 GCA_963775545.1 uncultured Alphaproteobacteria bacterium | reverse complement strand
TGCGTGATAGCTGGGACTCTCCTTATCCCTCCCCCTGCGGGGAGGGTCGGCGCGTAGCGCCGGGGTGGGGGTACCGAATCTCATGTTCGCCCCCACCCGACCGGCCTTCGGCATAGCCGATGCAAAGCATCGGCGTTTTAACTTTTACTAGAGAACGGCGACCGAAGGTCGCCTACGCACCCTCCCCACGCGTTCCGCGGGGGAGGGATTGAATTCGGCGACTACGTTTAAGAGGGGATCCCCCGCCAGCACGCGCCAGCGAAACAGCGGCGAATCCGGCGGCGGCGACAGCTCCGGCGTCCAGCCGGTGAACTTTTCGATCGCGTAGGTATCCATGACGACGCCGCGCCAGACGCGATCGACCGTTTCCAGCGGCTCGCGCCTGGCCGGGATCTGAGCCCACAAGGCCATGGACGGATTGTTTTCCGGTTCGCGCCCGACATAGAGGCCGACATGGCCGGCGATCAGGCTCATGTCAGGGCTGCGAAACCCCTGATATCGACCGCGCTCGTTGATTTGCACTACCGGCACACGATTATTGAAGAACCGGCGCAGCATCGCGTAGGTGCGATAGTCGGTCGTGGCGATCCAGGTCGCGCCTGTCTTTTGCAGCTCAGCCTCGGTCCGGCTGACGACGGGCTCGTAACCGGCCTCGCCGCCGACCGGATCGGTGCGGCCGATGAAATTGAAGGGCATCGCCAGATAGTAGAAGCAGACGAGAACGACAAAGGCGACGCCGGAGACGATCGCGATTTTAGCCCAGCGGAACGACAACGCGACAAAGGACGGACGCCATCCGTCCCTCGACAGCATCGAAAGATTGATGGCGGCCGCAGCAAACCCAAACGGCCAGATGAAGGTTGGCCAGGTGTCGCCAACCCGCAAGCTCAGCGATTTCGAAAGGAAGTAGAGAAACGGAACGATCACCGCCGTCGACAGCAGAATGGCAACCGGATCCTTGCGGCGATATCCGCGCCAGGCCGTCAGCGCGACCCCGGTCAGAACCACCGGGAGCAGGACAAAGCCGACTAGGCCGAATTGCAACCCGATAAATTCGCCAAGCGTCCGCAGCGACCATGGATGCGTCTCGGTCGCCCGCACCGCCTGGAAGCGAAACGACGCCCAGTCGTGCTGCATGTTCCAGACCAGGACCGGCATGAATACCAGAACCGCGATCACGGCCGCCGCCCACGGATAGGGATTGCGCAACCAGCGCCCGCGCCAGGCCGGCACCCACATGAAGGCAAGTACCGCCGGAAGTAGCAAGGCAATCGTGAATTTCGACAGCGCCGCCAACCCAGCAAACAGGCCGGCCGCGAGCCACCATCGCGCGTCATCGCTGTCGGCAAGCCGGACCAACGCCCACGCCATGGCCGTGACGAACAGGACGAGCGGAACGTCCGGCGACACCTTGGTCATCAAGAGGCCGTAATAGAGCGACGCCTCCATCATCGCGACGACAATAACCGTCGCGCGGATGTCGCGCGTGCGGCGCCAGACGATGTCGGCGAGCAACAACTGCGTTCCGAGCATCGCCACGAGGCCGGCGAACCGCGCGCCGAAACTGGTGTCGCCGAAGATCGCGGTGCCAAAGCGGATGAACCAGGCAATCATGGGCGGATGGTCAAGGAAGGAAAGCACGCTTTCCTTCGACCAGGTCCAGTAATAGGCTTCGTCCGTTCGCAGATCGATGAGGCCGGCATAGACGCCGCGCAGCACCGTCATCGCCGCGACCAGCGCGATGATGCCGAGCCACGGTCTAAGCACGGAATGTTTGGCTTCGTTGCGGAAGCTGTCTTGAGGCGCCATCGTCACGGCGCTTTGTCCCCGACTCCGCCCGGAGTGTCAACGTCCCGGCGTCGTCCATAGCGGCGACGATTCGCCGAACCGCCACTCGTGCCCTGCGGAATAAACCGCTAGTTTCGGGAGTCTATTACTCAATGGACCGGCATGATCGCAGCTAAGCTCGCCAGAATCGGCAAATTCCTCCGCGGCCTCAGCGTCCGGCAGGTTCGCATCGTCTGCGGACTCATCCTCTTCAGCTATCTGATCAGCCATTTCCTCAACCACGCGCTCGGCAATATTTCGCTGGAGGCGCTGGCCTGGGGGCTGCACTACCACGTCCTGTTCTGGCAGTTCCTTCCCGTCGCGATCGTCTTTTACACCGCGCTGCTCGTTCACGGCGGCCTCGGAATCTGGGCCCTCTACGAGCGCCGGCAGTTTCGATGGAAAGCGATCGAGCCGTTGCAGCTCCTGCTCGGCTTGAGCATCCCGCTACTTGCCGCCGCGCATGTCATCGGCATCCGGCTTGGCCACACGCTGTTTGGTCACGACAGGTTCTATCCGCAGGTGCTCCACGGATATTGGGCGACGGCGTCGCAGCGGATGTGGCTGATGCTGTCGGTTTTGATCATTGCCTGGATTCACGGCAGCATCGGCCTTTATTTCTGGCTGCGGATGAAGACGTTCTTCCGGCGCTCTGCCCCTTTCCTGCTGGCGGCAGCCGTGCTGGTGCCGACCCTGGCCCTGCTCGGCCTCTACCAGGGCGGGCGCGCCGTCGTGAAGGAAAGCGCTGATCCGCAGTGGCGGGCGGCCAATCTTTCCCCAGACAAGGTGGGCACACCGGCCCAGGCCGATTGGCTCGAAAACATCACGGGCCACTTCATGATCGGCTATCTCGGCCTGCTAGGGCTGGTGCTGGTGGCGCGGGGGATACGCACCCTTCGGGAGAGGCGCGGCGGCATGATCACGTTGTCATACGGCAATGGCCGCACCGTCCGCGTGCCGAAGGGCCTTTCCGTGCTGGAGGCGAGCCTGCGCCATCAGGTTCCGCATGCAAGCGTGTGCGGCGGCCGCGCCCGCTGCTCCACCTGCCGGATTCGGGTGATCGGCGACCGCACATCCTTGCCGGAGCCCTCCAACCGCGAATCGTTCGTCCTCAACCGGGTCGGGAGCGCTTCGGATCCGGCGATCCGGCTCGCCTGTCAGCTTCGCCCCGAGGGCGATCTTTCCTTCTTCCAGATCTTCACGCCGCAAACGGTGGCGACAGGTCGCGGCGCTCCCTCGCATATCGGCGAGGAGCGTTATCTCGTTAGCATGTTCGTCGATATGCGCGGCTCGACCCGGCTCGCGGAAAATCGCCTGCCGTTCGACACCGTGTTTATCGTCAACCGCTTCCTCGGCGCGGTCTCAAAGGCGGTGATCGAATGCGGCGGCCAGCCGAACCAGTTTCTCGGCGACGGGCAACTGGCGTTGTTCGGACTTGCAACCAGTCGCGAGACCGCCTGCCGTCAGGCGCTGAAGGCGGCGGCGCGCATTTCGGTTCACGTCGAGGAATTGAACCAGTTCCTCAAAAACGACCTGCGCGAGCCGATCCGCTTCGGCATCGGCATTCACGCCGGCGAGGTGATCGTCGGTGACATCGGCTATCGCGATCATATCGTGTTCACCGCGCTCGGCGATGCGGTCAATGTCGCGGCACGGTTGCAGGACATGACCAAGAGCCTCAGATGCGAGGTGATCTTTTCGGACGAAGTCCGCGCCACCGCGGGCCTCTCAATCGACGACCTGCCGCGGCAGGACGTTGAAATCCGTGGCCGCGCCGGGCCCATGAGTGTGTGCATCGTCGCCAATGCCGACAGCTTGGCCACGCTGGCTGACGACAAAGAGCCCGTTGCCGCCTGAGACTTCGCCGTCACGCCCGCTCATTCGGCCGGCGAAGCTGAACAGGCATTCAGAAAAATTTCCTCGAATCGAATGGGGTTCTCTCGAACCCCGTTTTGAAACGGCGCGACTGACAGGCATGGGGTGAAACTGACTGCAACCCGCGCGACCAGCGCACATTCGAGGAGAACGACCATGTTACGCAAACTGACGATCGCACTCGCTGCCGCCGCTTCTCTCAGCGCCGCGGCACTGGCTCCCACGGCCGCGTCGGCCAAGCCCTTTGGCGGCTGGGGCTGGGGTGGCTATCATCACCACTTCGGCGGCTTCGGCATCGGCGTCGGCTATGTTGACGACGGATGCTTCGTGACGCGACGGGTGCCCACGCCCTATGGCTATCGCCTGCGCACCGTGAATGTCTGCGCCTATTGATCCACCTTCGTTGCGCACCTTTGAAAACGCTCCGGCCGCTAGTGGTTCTAACATTCGCATCCCTTCTCAGCGAGCACTTTTGCGAATGTTAGAATCAAAGGACCACTAGCAAATATGGTTTCTAGTGGAGTTTCGGATTTGACATTCGCATCGCGAATATGCGGCTACAGAGTAGCGAATGCCAAATCCACTCCACTGCCATTGGCCGGAGCGTTCTCATTTTCGCACCGGCCGTTTTCGGAACGACAGAACCGCTAGCCCGTGATCTGGAATTGACTCGGCGAATGCGCGTGCCACTATTGTCGGCATGAAACGACGGCTTCTTTTCGCCATTCTGCTCGCGATCGTGCTCGCCCTGCTGATCAAGTACGGAGCGAACGCGGCTCCTCGCGCCGGCAACCTCCCCCTCGCGCATCCGCCGTTAACGTTTGGCGCGCGCACCGCGCCGATCTGATTTGCCCGGCGGATCAAGAATATTCCCGCAGCTCACGGCTTCGTGTCCCCTTGTGAAATTTACGATATGCACAAGGCGGCATCACCTCCGACTCACATAACGGCGAGCGGGGTTGCAAGCCCGCCCGAACAGCATTAATTCCACGCACAGCATCACCCGGCGCATCGCCGCACCAAGAAAATCAATCTCATGACTGGCACTACCGCTCTCGTGCGCCAAGCGCGCGACACGAGGCTCTATCTGTTTCTCGGTCTGGCGAACTGGTTCATCTTTCTGGACCACATCCCGAACAACATGGTGAACTGGGTTACGCTGCGTAACTTCGGCTTTTCCGGCGCCGCGGACGTGTTCGTCTTCATCTCCGGCTATGCGGCAACGCTCGCTTTTGCTCCCATCATGCTGGAGCGCGGCACCATCGTCGGCGCGACGCGGGTGCTTCGGCGTACCTGGCAGCTCTATGCGGCGTTCATCGTGCTGTTTGCGGTCTACGCCGTGTCGATCGGCGATGTCGCGACCCGCTATGCCGCGCCCGACATCATCTATGAGTTCAACATCGCGGGCCTTCTGGAAGAGCCGGTCCGCACCGTCGCCCACGGCCTTCTGCTGCAATCGAGGGCGCTGAACCTCGATTTGCTTCAGCTCTGCGTCGCGTTGACGGCGTGCTTTCCGCTCGTGCTGTGGCTGATGTTGCGGGTGCCCAACTTTACCCTGGCAGCCTCGCTCGCGCTCTATGTCGCCGCGCGTCAGTTCGAATGGACGTTATCGACCTTTCCGGATGGCAACTGGTTCTTCAATCCGTTCTGCTGGCAACTGATCTTCGTGCTCGGCGCCTGGTGCGCGCTTGGCGGCGCAAGCCGGCTTGGCAGGCGGTTCCGGGCGCCGGGATGGGCTTACCTCGGGATAGCCTATCTCGTCTTTGCCTTCGCCATCACGATGGCCGGGCGCTTCCCCGTGTTCGGCGACATGCTGCCGACTTGGCTGCATGACGCCTTCATTCCGAATGACAGGGTCAATCTCGGCTTCTACCGGCTGCTGCACTTCATGGTGCTGGCGCTGTTCGCAACGCGCCTGATTGCGAAGAACTGGCGCGGGTTGAGCTGGCCGATCCTCAGGCCGCTGATCGTCTGCGGCGAACAATCGCTGTCGGTGTTCTGCGCCGGCGTGTTCCTCTCGTTGACCGGCCATTTTATCCTGGTGACGGGTTCCGACTCGCTCGTAGCGCAGATCCTGGTCAGCGTCTCCGGCATTGCGATCATGACGCTGGTCGCAAGCTACGTGTCGTGGTCGAAGCGTCAGGACCGCAGGGTTCCGGCGCCGATGGGGCAGACTCCTTCGTTTCGGGCCGGCTAAGACCCTCCGGGCGCTTCGGCGCTGATGCCGATTTCTTCCAAGGCGGCTTGATTGTATGCTTTGGGAGATTCTTGCGTCGGAGCTTGCGATGCATTCCAAAGCGGCCAATCTGCCGGCGTTCATGGCGCCTTATGCCCCGGACGATACCGTTATCGCCACGCGGTTACTGGCCGCAGGCCGCCTTGGTGAGAATCGCGAGGCGCGGATCGACCGCACCGCGAGCCGTCTGATCGAAGCCATCCGCTCTGACGATGACCGGCTTGGCGGTGTCGAGGACATGCTGCGCGAATTCGCGCTCTCCACCAAGGAGGGCCTGGCGCTGATGGTGCTGGCCGAAGCGCTGTTGCGAGTGCCGGATGCCGGCACCGCCGATCGCTTCATCGAGGACAAGCTCGGCGAGGGCGACTTCATCCACCACGAGACCAAATCGAGCGCCTTTCTGGTCAACGCCTCGGCCTGGGCGCTTGGGCTGTCGGCGCGGGTGATCCAGCCAGGCGAAACGCCGGATGGAACCATCGGCCGGCTGGTGAAGCGCCTTGGCGCGCCGGCGGTGCGCGCCGCCACGCGGCAGGCGATGCGGCTGATGGGCAGCCACTTCGTGCTCGGCGAAACCATCGAGGCCGCGCTGGCGCGCGCGCAATTCGGCGCGTTCTCGCGCTACTCCTTCGACATGCTCGGCGAAGGCGCGCGCACCGCGGCCAACGCGGAGCGCTATTTCACCGCCTATGCCAGCGCGATTGAGGCTATCGGCGCCAGTGCCGGCACGCATCCCCTGCCCGACCGTCCCGGCATTTCGATCAAGCTTTCGGCGCTGCATCCGCGTTTCGAGGCGTTGAGCCGACAGCGCGTACTTGACGAGTTGGTGCCGCGGCTGATCGATCTCGCGCACCGGGCGAGATCTTACAATCTCAACCTCACCGTCGATGCCGAGGAGGCCGACCGGCTTGAACTCTCGCTGGAGGTAATTGCATCTGCGTTTGCCGACGCCTCGCTCGCCGGTTGGGACGGCTTTGGCCTGGCGATCCAGGCCTATCAGAAGCGCGCTGCTGCTGTGATCGACTACGCCGACGAACTCGCAGCGTCGCTTAACCGGCGCATGATGGTGCGGCTCGTCAAGGGCGCCTATTGGGACACCGAGATCAAGCGCGCGCAGGAACGTGGCCTGCCCGACTATCCCGTGTTCACACGCAAGGCGATGACCGACCTCAACTACGTCGCTTGCGCGGAAAAGCTGCTCAAGCTGCGGCCGCGGCTTTTCCCGCAATTTGCCACCCACAACGCGCTGACGGTAGCAACTATTCTCGAACTTTCAGACGGCGAAAGCGGCTTCGAGTTGCAGCGCCTGCACGGCATGGGCGAAGCGCTGTATGCGCAACTGCTCGCCGACCATTCCTCGATCTCCTGCCGCACCTACGCTCCCGTCGGCAGCCACCGCGATCTCCTCGCCTATCTGGTACGGCGCCTTCTCGAAAACGGCGCCAACTCCTCCTTCGTGGCGCTTGCCGCCGATGATTCCGTGCCGGTAGCACAACTGCTGCGGCGCCCGGCCGACATCATCGGCCCAGCCGGCAACGCCCGTCATCCGAACATTCCGCTGCCCGCCAACCTCTACCAGCCGCAGCGGCAAAATTCGAACGGCGTCGAATTCGGCGACCGTGCGGCCTTTCAGTCGTTGCTCACCGCTGTCAAAGCCGAGACCACACCCGTCGTCGCAACTTCCCTGATCGATGGCAAGGCGGCCCGTGGCGTCCCGCGACAGCTTGCAAGCCCCATCGATCCGGCGATGTCGATTGGCAGCGTGATCGAAGCGACCATTGAAGACGCCAACGCAGCGATGGCAGCGGCCCGCGCCGGATTTTCGCATTGGTCCCGCGAGCCGGCGGCGAACCGTGCGGACTGCCTCGATCGTGCGGCCGAACTTCTGGAGCAGCGCGCAAGCCGCTTCATCGCGCTCCTGCAACGCGGGGGCGGCAAGACGCTCGATGACGCGATCTCGGAAGTTCGCGAGGCGGTGGACTTCTGCCGCTACTACGCTGCGCAGGGCCGCGACCTGTTCGGCGCAGGCGAGGCCATGCCGGGCCCGACCGGCGAAAGCAACGTGTTGGGCTTGCGCGGCCGCGGCGTGTTCGTCGCGATCTCACCCTGGAATTTTCCGCTCGCGATTTTCACGGGCCAAATCACCGCCGCCCTGATGGCCGGCAATACCGTGGTGGCGAAACCCGCCGAGCAGACGCCGCTGATCGCGTTTGAGGCGGTGCGCCTGCTGCACGAAGCCGGGGTACCATCTTCCGCGCTGCATCTCGTGACCGGCGAGGGCCGCATCGGTGCGGCACTCGTGGCTCATCCGGACGTCGCCGGCGTGGTCTTCACCGGCTCGACTGACGTTGCGCGCGCCATCAACCGCGCGTTGGCGGCCAAAGACGGCCCGATCGTGCCGCTGATCGCGGAGACCGGCGGCATCAACGCGATGATCGTGGATGCGACCGCACTGCCCGAACAGGTGGCCGATGACGTCCTTACTTCGGCGTTCCGCTCGGCGGGCCAGCGTTGCTCGGCGCTGCGGATTCTGTTCGTGCAGGACGAAGTCGCCGACCGCATGATCGAGATGATTGCCGGCGCGGCGCGCGAACTGAAAATCGGCGATGTCAGCGACCCCGCCGTGCATATTGGACCCGTGATCGATGCCGAGGCCAAAGAAAAGCTGGAGGCGCACATCGCGAAGATGAAGCGCGAGGCGCGCGTGCATTTTGAAGGCCGGGCGCCGGAAGGCCAGTATGTCGCGCCGCATATTTTTGAACTGGCGAACGCCGGTCAATTGACCGAAGAAATATTCGGTCCAATTCTGCATGTGGTTCGTTATGCGGCCGGCCGCCTCGACGACGTCCTGAAGTCGATCGAGCGCCCCGGCTACGGGCTGACGCTTGGCATCCATTCGCGGATCGACGATGTGATCGATGCAGTGATCGAGCGGCTGGCGGTAGGCAACATCTACGTTAACCGCAACATCATCGGCGCAGTGGTCGGCGTGCAGCCGTTCGGCGGCTTCGGCCTATCCGGCACCGGGCCGAAAGCCGGCGGCCCGCAATATCTGGCACGCTTTGCCACCGAACAGACGGTGACGATTAACACCGCCGCTGCGGGCGGCAACGCGGCGCTGCTGTCGGGCGAAGAGTAGTCTGATTTCCGTCATTGCGAGGAGCGTGAGCGACGAAGCAATCCAGTCAGTCCAGCTATCTCATGGATTGCTTCGCTGACGCTCGCAATGACAGAGAAACTCTCGTTGCATCGACCACCTTTATCGATCAAATACGTCGGCTACCCCCGCGGAACGGCGTTTCCACAGCGCGGAATAAGATCAACAACACGACAGGGACGATTTCATCATGGAAGGTGGCATCTTCGAAGGGCTGAAGGTTCTGGATTGCGCGAGCTTCATCGCCGCGCCGGCGGCCGCCACTGTGTTGTCGGATTTCGGCGCGGAGGTGATCAAGATCGAGCCGCCGGGAACCGGCGATCCCTATCGCAACCTGCCGAAGCTGCCGGGATATCCGATCAGTCCGCATAACTTCGCCTGGCTTCTGGAATCGCGCAATAAAAGAAGCCTTGCGCTCGATCTTTCCAAACCGGAAGGGCGCGCGGTGCTGTATCGGCTCGCGGCCGAGGCCGACGTCTTCATCACCAATTTTCCGCCCGGTGTGCGCAAGCGCCTCGGCATTACCTATGAGGACATCAAGCCAAAGAACGCGCGCCTGATCTATGCTTCCTTCACCGGCTATGGCGAAAAGGGCGCTGAGGCCGACAAGCCCGGCTTCGACAGCAACGCCTTCTGGGCGCGTTCGGGCCTGATGGATCTCGTGCGCGCGGACGAGAACACGACGCCGGCGCGCTCGATTCCCGGCATGGGCGACCACCCTTGCGCGATGGCGTTTTACGGCGCGATCGTCACCGCGCTCTACAAGCGCGAACGAACGGGCGAAGGCTCGCACGTCTCGTCCAACCTGATGGCGAATGGCGTCTGGTCGGCGGGCGTGCTGGCGCAGGCGAAATTATGCGGCGCGCAATTCCAGGAACGGCGCACGCGCGAACGCGCGCTCAATGCCGTGACCAACCACTACCGCTGCAAGGACGGTCGCTGGCTGATCCTGTCGCTGCTCAATGAGGAGCGGCAATGGCCGGCGCTCACCCGTTGCCTGGGGCGCGAAGACCTCACCAATGACCCGCGATTTTCGACCAAGGCCGACCGCCATGCGCGCTCGCTCGAACTGATCGCGATCTTCGACCAGATCTTTGCCACGCGTGATCTTGCCGAATGGCGCAAGGCTCTCGACGGCAATGGTCTCGTGTTCGGCGTGGTCGGCATCCTCGACGATATCCCGGGCGATGCGCAGATGCTCGAGAACGAGGTGCTGGTGCCGTTCGAAGACAGCACCATGCTCACGATCAATAGCCCAATCTGGGTCGATGGCAGCCAGAAGGTCAAACCGAAACGTCCGCCCGAAATCGGCGAACACAGCGAGGAAATCTTGCGCGAGGCCGGCTACGACGAAACGGCGATCCGGAATTTGAAGGCGTCCGGCACGGTGGCGTGAGAGAAGAAATCGAGGAAATCGCCATGCCGACCTATCGCCTGCACTACTTTCCCGAATCCGGCAACAGCTACAAACTGGCGTTGATGCTCACTTTCTGCGGGCAGACCTTTGAGCCGGTGTGGACCGATTTCGCCGGCGGCGTGACGCGAAGCGCGGAATGGCGGCAGGCCGTCAACGAGATGGGCGAGATTCCCGTGCTGGAAGAAGATGGCGTGGGCCTGACCCAGACCGCGCCGATCCTGCTCAAGCTCGCCGAACAATACGGCCGCCTCGGTGGCGAGAACGCAGCGGAGAAATTCGAAGTGCTGCGCTGGCTGTTCTGGGACAATCACAAGCTCTCCAGCTACATGGCGACCTATCGATTCCTGCGCACCTTCACGCCGTCGCCCGATCCGAATGTGCTGAAATTCCTGCGCCGGCGTCTCGATGATTTCCTCGGCATCCTGGAACGGCATGTCGGGGAGCATGCCTTTGCGGCGGGCGACCGGCCGACGGTCGCGGATCTCTCCATGATCGCCTACCTGCATTATCCCAGCGATGAGACTGGATATGATTTCAGGAACAGCCATCCCGCGATCGATCGTTGGCTCGGCCGCGTGGCCGCGCTGCCCGGCTGGCGTTCGGCCTATGACCTGTTGCCCGGCAAGCGGCTGACGCACTACGCCTGAATAAAGGCCTGCGCGATCTACTTGTTGTTGACCATCACCCAGCCGAATGCCGCAAGGCCAATGATCACGGCGACCGCAATCGCCCATACGCTGACGCGGATGGAACTGACGGTTTGCCGCGTGCTTTCATTGGCAGCGATCTCGCGGTTGCGTTCCTTGCTTTCCCCGGTCGGATCGGTCACAGCGCGGCTCCTGCGGTGGTTACGTCTCTAACCTAGCCTAGGCCTGCCCCCTCGTCACCGGCTCCAGCGGCGCCTCATTGGGTGCGGCCTTACCGCTTCCGCCCAACCCGGCCAACCGTCCCAGCGAAAACGCCGCCAGCGCCGCGCATAGTGCCGCGGCGGCGGCGGCCACGAACACTTCGCCGGCGCTCCACTTCAGGCTGAGCAGAATACCGCCGACGAGCGGACCGACGATCGAGCCGATCCGCCCCACACCCAGCGCCCAGCCAACGCCGGTCGCGCGGACCGAGGTTGGATAGTATCCGGCCGCGAGCGCGTTGGCCGCGATCTGTCCGCCGACGATGCAAAAGCCGGCGACGAAGATCGCCATCGTGACGAGCACCGCCGACTGTCCGAGCTGCCCGATGGCGCCGACCGCAAATACCCCGATGAAATAGACCAGCGCGAGCGCACGAAACGAAAAGCGGTCGATGATGCTGCCGAGCGCGAAAGTGCCTACGATTCCGCCAACCTGCAACATCGAGCCGATCACGGCGGCGGCCGAGATCGAGGCGCCGAGATCGTTGAGCACCGTCGGCAGCCAGTTCGACAGAAAGTAGATATCGAGCAGGCTCATGAAGAATACGACCCACAACAATAGAGTGGCCAGTGTTCGTCCGCTCCTGAAGAGATGTTGGACCGGAATGCCCTTCAATGCCGGTTCGTCCACGACGAAGCGCGTTTCGGGCGCGAAAACAGTTTTCGCGTTGATAAAGGCCAGCAGTTGCGCGACGCGCGCATCGGCGCGACCGGTCAGCGCCAGGAACCGCACCGATTCCGGCAGTTTTAACGCCAGGATCGGCGCCAGGACGAGCGGCGCGACGCCGCCGACCACAAACACCGACCGCCAGCCGAACTGCGGGATCAAGGCCGCGGCCAGAAAGCCACCGAGCGCCGCCCCGACCGAAAAGCCGACGAACATCACCATCACCATGGTGGCGCGGCGGCGATGCGGGCCAAATTCGGAGGTAAGCGCAACGGTATTCGGCATCGCGCCGCCGAGACCGAGACCGGTCAGAAACCGGATCGCCAGCAGCGCATTGACGTCGTTGACGAGTGCGGTGATCAACGTGCCGATTCCGAACGCCAGCGTGGAGAAGATGATGATCTTCTTGCGGCCGACACGATCTGCCAGCGGGCCGAACAGCAACGCGCCGATCATCAACCCGAACAAGCCCGCGCTGAACACCGGACCGAGTGCGCTCTTGCCGATATGCCACTCTTTCGCCAGCGCCGGCGCGACATAACCGATCGCCGTGGTATCGAAGCCGTCGAGAACCAGAACGGTCGCGCAGATCAACAGCACTTTGATCTGGAAGGCGCCGACCGGCTGCGCATCGATGAACGCCGCGACCTCGACGGTTGGGGCGTCTTTTGTCGATGTTCCGCTCACGCGCGCAACGCTTCTTTGGAAAAGCCCGCAATCTGCTTGTAGCTGTCGGAAAACGCGACGAGCTCGTCGTGGCTGATGACGTCGCCGATTGCCTTGAACGGCCGGTCGTTGGTCCGCTGATAGACTTCGCGCAGGATGGCATCGGGCGGATTGGTGCGATTGGTGAGAACGATGCGCGTCGTTTTTTCCAGTCGCTCCTTCTCGTACGCCGCAAAGGCCGCGACAGGATCGGTGTTGACGAGCAGCGCCGAGGTCATCGCCCGCGTGTCGAGGATCGCCTGGCCCGCGCCGTTGGAGCCGCGCGGCACCATCGGGTGGGCCGCATCGCCGAGTAACGTCACGCGGCCAAAACTCCAGCGCGGCAGCGGGTCCTGATCGACCATCGGAAATTCCAGCACATGATCGGCGGCGCGAATGAAGGCGGGAACGTCCAGCCAGTCGAAATGCCAGTCGGCAAAGGCGCCGATGAAATCGTCGAGGGAGCCTGCGCGATTCCAGTCGCGCCGGCGATAGACGGGGGTTTCGATCTCGGCGACCCAGTTGACGAGCTGCAAGCCATCGCTGCCGGCTTCACGGATCGGATAGATCACCATCTTGCCATGCGTCAACCAGCCCGCGCGCGTCAGGCTTGCGCCCGACAGGATCGGCTTCCACCGCGTAACGCCGCGCCACATATTGACGCCGGAATAGCGCGGCTCGCCCTCGTCGGGGAAGAATTGCTTGCGGATCACCGAATTGATGCCGTCGCAGGCAATCGCGGCGCGCCCGCGCACGCTTTTGCCGGACGAAAACTGCAATGTCACACCGGCATCATCCTGCTCGACGCCGGTGCAGGTGTGGTTGGTGAGAATGCGATCTGCGCCGGCGCGGCTCTTGAAGGCTTCCAGCAGCACCATTTGCAGGTCGCCGCGATGAATCGAAAATTGCGGATGGTCGTAGCCGGCCGCGCGTCCGAGCGGCTCCTGATAGATCAATTGGCCAAAGCGGTTGAAGAACGTCGAATCCTTCGTCGCAATCGCCACCCGCGCGAGATCGGCTTCAAGCCCAAGCGCGGCGAGTTCCTTGGTGGCGTGCGGCAGGAGGTTGATGCCGACGCCAACCGCGCGGATTTCGGCTGCGGACTCGAAGATGCGGCAGGGGATTTTGGCAGCGTGCAGCGCCAGACCCAGGGTCAGGCCGCCGATGCCGCCACCGACGATCAGAATGTCGTCCATGTTTCCTCCCTCGCATCCCCCTTTTGGGGGCGCGGCTTTCCATGATGAAACACGAATAGTGAGCTTACTGTCAATCTCACACGCGCCGTTAGCACCGCGTTCTAGCGGTTGCCGACGAAACACATGCCCATGTGCGAGGCCTCGCTCATGACCTGGCAGGCAAGGCCCTTCGCGCAACCCCACGACAAAAAACTGTGATCGTTGTCGGCCGTCTTGGCATGGAGGCCGTAACAGTGCGCGCCCCAACCGTCGTCATATTCGGTACCGGCCAGTTCGGGGCTGCCGCGCAATTGCGGCCGTTCGGAAAAGCCGCGGCTATAGTCGACCTGCTTGCCGTCGCGGATTTCGGTCAGAATATCGCGGCGGCGAACCTGGTCGCCGAAGAAATGCGGCGAGGCCGGCACGATCAACGTGTTGGACGGATTGGTCGCCATCCAGTCGACGCCCGGGAAATGAAACCCGCCGATGCCGCGGGTCTGATGACATCCGGCGCAGGTAATGTCGTTGAGGCGGCGCTCAAAGCCGGCGACGGAGCGAATGTTTTGCAAGCTGATGCCGCGCTCGGCAGCCTTTTGCAGTGCCGTCACCACATCTTCCCTCGAGAAGACCGGGCTTTCGCCCTCGCCCTGCACAAGGCCAAAAGCCGGTTGCGACGGCGAGCCAGAGAAGCCGATCGGAGTGGACGCAATCGCGCGGGTGGCAAGAAACTCCTTCGGGATCAAAACCGTGCCGCGATCGAATTCGCTCAAATGCGCCGGATCGAGCAGCCAGGCCTTGAAATCGGCCCTAAGCTTTTCATCCGACACCAAACGTTCCCGATCGATCTGGTCTTCCAGCGTCGCCTCCTCGAACGTCTTCGATTGCGGATTGTAGTCGAAGATTTTCAGGAGATAGTCGGTGCGGAACTCGCGCGCCGGCGATGGCGTGACATGCGCGATCTGAATGTTGGTTTCGATCCGCTCGATATTGTCCGGCCCAATCAGAGCCAGCGGGCCATCTTCTGCGGTTAGTTTTTCCGCCAGCGCCGTTCCCGTGAGCGACCAGTTGGCGGAGTCCAGCCACCGCCCCGCGATCGCAGCACAGGTAAGCGCCGCGCCCTTGCCATCGATGGCGTTGTCGGCTTTTGCCTTCAAGACGAGATTGAGCGTCATCGGGAGCCGCGCCGAGGCGCCGTGGTCGCCGACCGGGGGCGCATCCATCTCCGTGAGGCGATAGATCAGGCGGATTTCGCCGCAACCGCTGGGGGACACAAAGGCGCGGTCCATGCGGTTGACGATGCCGGCCAGCACGAAGCGGTGGGCTTGCGAATAAAGCTGGTCACGGTCGAACAGCTGAAAGTCGAACTGGGTTCCGACGCCGATCGTATCGTTCGGCAACTCGGCCTTGTGCTGCCGCACGTATCGCTCGAATTCTTGGTCGAGCGATTTTCGAACCGGTGCCATCGACGGCAACGCAAACAAAGCGCTGTCGTTGAGCGGGCCGCCGGAGGCTTGGGATGCAGCCAGCATCCGCACCAGGCCAAATCGGCCACGATCGAGTTCACGCAGCGCGGAAGGATCGGTGACAGCGGTGCCGCGTTCCAGCGCCGGCGCGCTTCGCGCAGGGTGCAGCGGCGACAAGCACAAGAGCGCGAGGATGATGAACAGTGAACGCAACAAATCCATATCCTGACAAACACCGCGCGAAAGCCCTCATTCCGGGGCCTCCAGGTGAAGGCTTTTGTTCAGGAAGTAGACAAAAAGACGGCGGCTGTCTCGTGACGTCAGCCGCTATTTCACGTCGGGAGCGAATGTACTAGCGCGCGACGATCAGGCCCCGGCTGGTCACGACCACCCAGCGGCCGTCCTGGCGGCGAATGGCATCGACGCGGCCAAGGCCCGGAATGAAATCCCCGGCATAGACTTCGTAGACGCCGCGGCGGCCGCCGATCAACGCGCCGCCATAGGCGACGTCACGCAGCACCCAGTCGTCGAGCGTCGGCAACCGGCCGACTTCCGTCTTCACGTCCTTGGGGTCGATCTTGGGGGCGGCTGACGCAGCCACGGTTTGCTGAGCCGGGGTAGATCCGATCGAGCCGGTTGCCTCCTTCGCGGTGGAGGATGCGGCAGGAGCCGCCATGGCCGCCATGGCGGGAGGCGGAACAGGCAACGCGTGCAGCTTGTCGACGGCTTCGCTGAGCTTGGCAAGCTTGCCCGCCGGTTCGGCCTGGGCGCGTTCGACCTTGTCGAGACGCTCGCTGGTCTTGTTGAACTGGTTCATGCCGAGTTTGGACGCGTGATCGAGGCCGGTCTTCAGCGCCTGGATATCGGAGTCGATCCGCGAGAGGGACGCCAGCACCGTCTGGCTGCCGTTGTTGGCTACATCGCTGCCGCCATGCATGAAGGTTGCGGTCGCGAACGCACCACCGATTGCGCCGGCGACGGTCGCCAGCGCCACCACGGCTGCGATCGCCGAGATCCGGCGCTTGCCGAAAGCGCTCTCGTGCCCGGCCATCTCAGGCTCGACATGGATATCGCTGTCTGCCCAGGCGCGCTCGCCACGCGACATGACAATGACCTTGCCGGGCAGTTGCGGCTTCTGGGGCTTGGCGGCTTCCGGCTGGGACGCCTCAGCGCTCGCCTTGGCGCTCGCCTCGGCCTTCGGAGCCTCGACCTTCGCTGCCTCTGACGCCATCGGCTCAAACATCGCAGGTTCGGACATGGAAGGTTCCGGCATGGAAGGCTCGGACACCGGCACATCGGCCGCCGGGCTGGTTTCGGCCGCGGAGGCCGTCACCGCCGGCTCGCTGGACGCGCCGGCCGGTCGGGAAATCCCCAAATTGAGGGAACCCTGTTCACCGCCTGGCTGCTCGGCTGCCTGTTCGCTCATGGTCAAATCTCCCTAAAAGATTGACCATTTGGTAACTTTCATACCTTGCCAAATCCTTACCTGGCCTGGGGCTTACCGAAAATTTAGGAATTGCCGCGGGCGGATTTGGGTATGAAGCGGCCTTCCCGCACTGCGTCGTAAGGACCGATCCCGGCCGGCGGCCGGTTTCCACCGCCCGCCTTCCCGACTAACATGGCCCGAAAGATGGATGGGGGAAGCCGTGGCCATCGAGAAATGCATCAACGAGTTTGATGTCGATCAGGTCATTTTCGAGGAAGGCTCGACCGGGCGCGAACTGTTTGTCGTGCTCGACGGCAGGGTCGAGATCGCCAAGCTGACCAGCACTGGCAAGACCGTGATCGTCACGCTCGGCAAGGGCGAGTTTTTCGGCGAAATGGCAGTCATCGACGGCTCATCGCGTTCGGCAACCGCGATTGCAGCCGCGCCCAATACCCGCGTGATGCGGATCAACCACGCCCGCTTCGTCTACCTGGTCAGCCAGCAGCCGGCATTCGCCTTGATGGTGATGGACGCACTCAGCAAGCGTTTACGCGCCTCCAATGCCGCGACCTTCAGGGCGACCGCCCCATGAGCGAGCGCAAGCCGAGCCCGTTTCCGGTCCTGCTCACCAACGACGTCTGCTCGCTGATCCAGGCGGCCGAGAACGTCTACCAGATCCGGTTCAAGAACCGCGCCGCGAACGCTTACCTCGTTCGCGGCAAGTCCCGCACCATCATGATCGACGTCGGGCTGACCTCGAATTACCCCGCGCTTGTCGAATGCCTGAACCACCTCGACTGCCCGCCGGACAAGATCGACATGGTAATCCTGAGCCACGAGCATCTCGATCACATCGGCGCGGCCTGGCATTTCAACGAAAGCCGCACCATCATCGCCGCCCATCGGCTGGCAGCCAACAAGATCATGCTGCGCGACGACTTCTCGATGCTGCGCAAGATGTTCAACGAGCCGAATGTCCCGATCAATGTCGACATCTGGCTCGAGGAAGGCAATCTGCTCGACCTCGGTGATTTCCGTCTGAACGTCATGTACACGCCGGGCCATACCTCGGCCTGCATCAGCCTGTTCGACCAGGAGAAGGGACTATTGTTTGCTGCCGATACGCTGATGCCGGGCGGCGTGATGGGCGGGGTGTTCGGCTCCGGCAGCATCAGCGATTACATCCAGTCGTTGGAGCGCTTGAAAGGCCTCGATTCGAAAATCCTGCTGTCGGGTCACGGGCGGCTGTCCGATACGCCGCAAGAGGACGTGCGGATCGCGATCCAGCGTTCGCACGCGCTATTGTCGGACACCGCGCAACTGTTCGACGCGCTCGATGCGCGATCGAACTTCGAGCCGATCATGCAATCGGTGCGCGACCTCAACAAGCTCGATGACAGCTAGGAGCGCGCGAGCACGGTTTGACAGACCGCCCATGGTCTGCTCAATGCATCGCGCCGGTAAAATAGAGAGGAAATGCCGTGAAACTGTACGACTCGATTGGACCCAATCCGCGCATCGTCCGCATCTTCATGGCGGAAAAAGCCATCGAGATCCCGAAACAGACCGTCGATCTGCGCGGCGGCGAAAACCGGCAGACCGATCATCTCAAGCGCAACCCTCATGGCCAGATGCCAACGCTCGAACTCGACGACGGCAGCTACCTCTCCGAGATCACCGCGATCTGCGAATATCTCGAAGAGATCAAACCGGAGCCGGCGATGATCGGATCGACGCCAAAGGAGCGCGCTGAGTGCCGAATGTGGGCGCGGCGCGTCGACCTCAATATCTGTGAGCCCTTGGCCAACGGCTATCGCTTCGGCGAAGCGCTGAAATTTTTCGAGAAGCGAATTCCGGTGGTGCCGGAGGCCTCGCCGGGCCTGAAGATGATCGCCGCCAACCGCCTGCAATGGCTCGACGGCCAGATGGCCGACGGGCGGGAATATCTCTGCGGCAAACGCCTCACGCTCGCCGACATCATGCTCTATTGCTGGCTCGATTTTGGCGCTCTGGTTGGCCAACCGATCGATCCCGCCAACACGAATATCAAGGCATGGTTCGATCGCGTCGCCCAGCGGCCTTCGCTCAAGGCCGACCCGGTGACCCCTCCCGCCGGTGCCAAGAAGGCGTAAATGTTTTGACTTCGTCATTCCGGGGCGCGAGCACCAAGCGAGCGAACCCGGAATGACAAACTCCTACAGCACGACAGGCGCATCCGGCAATTCGTTCGGCCTCGTGCCGCGCTTGGGGAAATATGTAGCCAGTTGTTGCGAGACGGCTGCAATTCCCTTGATCACGCCGCCGGAAAAATTGCCGCTACGGAAATCGGCCTCCATCGCGGCGCAGATTGTCTGCCAGCCCGCCGCGCCGACTTTGGCGTCGATGCCGCGATCGGCGACGATCTCGACCTTGCGGTCCGCGAGCAGGAGATAAATCAGCACGCCGTTATTGTGCGTGGTGTCCCAGATCCGCAAGTGCGAGAAAATATCGAGTGCGCGTTCGCGGGCGGATTGTCCGGTGAATAGCGGCATTCCGTCGAGCGCGCCCTCCACGACAAAACGCACCTGTCCCGAATGCGTCGCTTCGCCCGCCTTGATCGCCTGCTCGATCAGAGCCAGTACCTGCGGCGGGAAAATCCGCCGCACCCGCCAACGGTGCTCGATGAGATGCTTGCTGACGCGCCCGATGCCCATACTACCAGCTCCCCGAGGCGCCGCCGCCGCCGAAACTACCGCCTCCGCCGGAAAACCCGCCGCTATCGCTCGAACTCGAACCGCCGGACCAACCGCCGCCGGACGAACCCGACGACCAGCCTCCGCCATAGCCGCCCCTGCCGCTGCGCGAAGCCTGCTGACTCGCTGCCAAAATGCTGTCGCCGAACATCGTGAGGAAGAACGCGATGACCCCGAAGATGCCGGAGACGGCGATTGAACCCAGGAGAAACCAGACGATAGCGCCGACCACGCCGGCGGTAACGCCCGAGCCAAACAACCGGCCCAGAAGACCGCGCATGATGGCGGCGATCGCCGCATAACCGAGAAAGCCGAACGGGCTGAAGATGATGTCGAAAAACATATTGGGGTCGACGCTGTGCGACACCTCCGGCTTCGGGACCGGCAACGGCTCACCGTCGATCACACGGATGATGCGGTCGACGCCGGCCGAAATCCCGCCCGTGAAATCGCCGGTCTTGAAACGCGGCACGATGATCTCGTCGATGATGCGACGTGAGGTCACGTCGGTGAGCGCGCCCTCAAGGCCGTAGCCGACTTCGATCCGGAGCTTGTGGTCGTCCTTGGCGACGACCAGGAGTGCACCGTCGTCGATCTTCTTGCGCCCGATCTTCCAGGCCTCCGCCACCCGGATCGAGAACTGCTCGATGGTTTCGGGCTGTGTGGTCGGCACAATCAGCACCGCAACCTGGCTGCCCTTGCGGGTCTCGAGGTCTTTCAGCCGTTGCGTCAACGCAGCGGCATCGCTGGCCGACAAGGTATCGGTTTGATCGACCACGCGCCCCGATAGCTGCGGCACCGCGACATCGGCCGCGGCCGCGAAAGGCCAGCTCAGCAGAAGCGCAAGCAGGAGAGCTCTTGCGATCATCGGCACGAAACTACTTGGCCGGCGCCGGCGCCGCGTTGAAATCCACTTTCGGCGCGGTCGAGATTTCCTTTTCGTTATCGACCGTGAAGTTGGCCTTCTCCTTGTAACCGAAGGCCATCGCCGTCAGATTGTTCGGGAAGGTGCGGATGCCGACATTATAGTCCTGCACCGCCTTGATGTAGCGGTTACGCGCCACCGTGATGCGGTTCTCGGTGCCTTCGAGTTGCGACATCAGGTCGTGAAACAACGCATCCGATTTGAGCTGCGGATAATTCTCGGTGACTACCAGGAGTTTCGATAACGCGCTGGTGAGTTCGCCTTGCGCGGCCTGGAATTTCGCAAAGGCGCCGGGATCGTTGACGAGTTCCGGCGTCGCCTGGATGCTGCCGACCTTGGCGCGCGCATTTGTCACGCCCAACAGCACGTCCTTTTCCTGCTGCGCGAAGCCCTTCACTGAATTGACGAGGTTGGGCACGAGATCGGCGCGGCGCTGATATTGGTTGAGGACCTCCGACCAGGCCGATTTGACCTGCTCGTCATTGGTCTGAATCGCGTTATAGCCGCAATTGGTGAGGCTCAACGTCGCCAGCGTGGCGAGCACCGTGAATAATTTACGCATTGAAAACCTCCGTTACCGTGGCCTGCGAACCTAGCAGAACGGCTCTGTCGGGTAAGCCCAAGAAAACCGCAGCTGACCTATAATTTTATGAAGTGGTCGGCGTATGTCGTCTGGATGACGCCGAAGGTTCAGCGATGCGCTGTCGGAGCGCTCTTATCCCTCCCCCTTGCGGGGTCCGAGACGAGCGAAGCTCGCTCTCGAGGTCGACGCGAATGCAATGAGCGTCGGGGTGGGGGTGCAAAGACGCCCCCCGCCCTGGCCTCAGCTTCGCTTCGGCCTTCCCTCCCCACGCTATGCGGGGGAAGGATCAAGCGTACAGACTAAGCCGCCTTGGCCTTGGCGTCCCTGATCGCCTGCCATATCTTCATCGGCGAGATCGGGGTCTGGATCGAGGTAATGCCGAGATCGGCGAGGGCATCCATCACGCCGTTCGCAATGCAGGGCGGGCCCCCGATGGCGCCGGACTCGCCGCAGCCCTTGGCGCCCAACGGATTGGTGCGGCAGGGCGCAGAATCATCGAGCATCACCTCGATCGGCGGAACATCGTCGGCGCGGGGAATGCAGTAATCCTGATAGCTCGCGGTGAGCAACTGACCTTCACTGCTGTAGGTGACGCCTTCATAGAGCGCCTGACCGATGCCTTGGGCGACGCCACCATGCACCTGTCCCGTCACCAGCATCGGATTGATCGCGACACCTACATC
>CAVZJE010000043.1:0-20120 GCA_963775545.1 uncultured Alphaproteobacteria bacterium | reverse complement strand
CGCCGCACAGAAACAGCGCGAGAGCTGCGACCTGCTCGGAGGTCACGAACTCCTTGGTCGGCTGCGCGTCCAGCAACACGTCCTTGATGACCTGCTCCTTGGTCATGTTGCGCGCCTTCATGGTTTCCGGAATCTGGTGCTCGACCAATGGCGTCCAGACGTAGCCAGGGCTGATGCAATTGCAGGTGATCTTGAAGGTCGCGACCTCGAGCGCGACCGTCTTGGTCAGTCCGGCGATACCGTGCTTGGCCGAGACGTAGGCTGACTTGAAGGGCGAAGCCACCAGCGAATGCGCCGACGCCGTATTGATGATGCGGCCCCAGCCGCGCTTCTTCATGCCGGGCACAGCGGCGCGGATGCCATGGAATGCCGACGACAGGTTGATCGCGATGATCGCGTCCCACTTCTCGATCGGGAATTCCTCGATCGGGGAGACGAACTGAATGCCAGCATTGTTGACGAGGACATCGACCGAACCGAAAGTCTTCTCGCCGAGCGCCACCATGTCGGCGATCTCGGCCGGCTTGGTCATGTCGGCGGGCGAATAGACCGCCTTGACCTTGTAGTCGGCCTCGATCGCGGAGCGCTCCTTCTCGATATCGGCCGGCGCGCCGAAGCCATTGATCACGACATTGGCGCCGGCGCCGGCCAGAGCGCGGGCATAAGCGAGCCCGATGCCGGAGGTCGAACCGGTCACTACCGCCGTCTTGCCTTTCAGATTAGTCATTGCTTCTTACTCCTTTTTGGAGGGATTTTCTTCGTCCGAGAGATCGTAAGTCACCATGGTTTCGCCGGATTGCGGCCGCTCGAGCCATTCCTTGTGCTGCATCGACCGATGGACATCGCGCACGCCGGCTTCCCAATGCTCGACCAAGGCGACGTGGGAAAAGTCGTAATCCTTGGAAGACATCTCGTAGTTCTTGCTGCGATAGATCAGGTGCACCACCGTCACGGTGTTCTCTTTGGCCGCCTCGCGCAAATAGGTCACCGAAGGATCGTCCTTGAGGTCGCCGGGCAATTTTTCGATCAGGTCGCGGACCGCCTTGCGCGCATTGTGAATTTGCCGGTTCTTGTCGGTCGCCATGCGGGTGCGGCTGGAGTAGCGGATATCCTTCTCGCGTTCGGCCGCCTCCAGCATGGTTTCCGGCAAAGGCCCGCGGGCACTGAAGAGATCAATCTGGAAGATCAGAAGGTCGTTGGTGGTCTCCCTGTCCAGCACATAATCGAGCGGCGTATTGGAGGCGATGCCGCCATCCCAATAATGTTCGCCGTCGATGACGACTGACGGAAAGCCCGGCGGCAATGCGCCGGACGCCATGACGTGCTCGGGGCCAAATCGCTTGCCGAGCTTGTTGAATTCGACGTTGTCGAAGTATTTCAGATTGCCTGAAGTCACACCTACCGCGCCGACGCTGAGCCGGCATTTCAGGTCGTTGATACGGTCGAAATCGACAAGCCGCTCGAGCGTCCTGCGTAGTGGCGCGGTGTCGTAATAGCTCTGCGCCTCCGGGCTTCCCTTCGGCCACAACGGAGCCGGCGGTATCCGCGGCGTAAAGAAGCCGGGCGTGCCGAAGGTCGCGATCACTGCCGCACTGGTCTCGTTATATAGCGAGCGCTCGCGGTCTCCCTTTGTGATCGGAACCGGGACCCATGGCGACCCCGAAGAGACCATCTCCCAGAATTCCTTCAGCCGGGCGACACGTTTTGCCGGCTCGTTGCCGGCGATGATCGCGGCATTGATGGCGCCGATCGAAATCCCTGCGATCCAGTCCGGCTCGAAATCGGAGCGACAAAGCGCCTGATACGCGCCGGCCTGATAAGAGCCGAGCGCGCCGCCGCCTTGCAGGACGAGGACACGTTGCGCCTTTGCGGGCGTCGTTGCCGGCGCGGGATTGGCAGGATTCATCATTGCTCTAGCGGTCCGATTCCAACATTCACATCCCTTCCCAGCGTTCTCTCGTTATGACATTCGCAGCTTCCGCGACATCATACGAACGTCATAACCGGGATACCAGTTCGAGTCCGCATCACTCGGTGAGGCCGGTGGGAAGCGGTATGCCGAGATGATCGCGCGGCTCGGTTGATGCAAGAATGAGCGTCCAGAACACCTTGTATTTGGTATTTGGAGCATAGCTCGCCGCGATGCCCATCTTTGTGACACCACTCTGAAGCATGTTTGCCCGATGCGGCGGCGAGTCCCGCCAGCCGGAAAACGCCTCAGCCAGCGTATGGTACCCGGCCGATACGTTCTCGACGGCAAGCGTCGACGGGTATCCGGCGGCCTGCAGGCGCTTGGGCAGCGGAGCCTTGACGTCATGGTCGAGCTTGTTGCGGCTTGCCATCGCCTGGGACTGCCCCTCCGCGACCCTCATCAGTTCAGGATCAATCACCACGGCACCCACGCCGTTGTTCTTGCGGTAAAGCGAAATCATCGTCGCCGCCGCCTGGGCATCGAGCTTCGCGCCGGGCTCGGCCATATTGAAATACATGCTGGGCTGTTCGATCGGCGTGTCCGACGCGCAGCCGCCAAGTGCCAACAGCCCGATCATCGCGACCAGTGCCGCCCATTTGAAGTTCCTACAGCGCAAGCGGCGAATTCCGTCTGGGAACTTCAAATGGCAAAGCGGCACTAAAATCATAGATTTGCTAGTGCCCATCACTTTCCGAAGTTCGTGAAAGGTGGGTGCTGAGGCATAACACGAACTTCGGAAAGTGGGCGCTAGCGCGCGCATAATGTGAGATTCCCCAACGTTTCGGGCCGGTTGTTGCACGCCAACCGTGGCTGAAAGGTGAACGAGGGGCTTTTTCCGGGCTGACCGGCTACGTCTTGACGGTATGGATGCCGCATTCGGACTTGGGCCGGCCGCGCCAGCGGCTGTCCCTGGCGTCCTCGTCGGGCTGGGCGCGGCTGCTACAAGGCATGCAGCCGACCGACAGGAAACCGGAAACTGCCAGCGGATGCGGCGGCAACTCTGCCTGCGCATAGATCGCTGCGATGTCGGCCGGCGTGACGTTTGCAAACGGATTGAATTTCAGCCTGAGGCCGTCGGCCTCGACCACCGGGATCGCCCCGCGCAGGCCGCCTTGAAAACGCTTGCGGCCGTTGATCCAGGCATCAAACGGCGTGAGCGCCCGCCTCAACGGCTCCACTTTGCGAATCCGGCAACACGCATCGGGATCGGAAAACCACAATTCGCCATTCGGATCTTCGCGCTGCAAAGCTTCGTCCAACGGACGGATCGAGCGGACGTCTTGCAAACCGAGCGCTGCGATCAGCCTGTCGCGATAGGCCAGCGTCTCTTCAAACAGCCAGCCGGTATCGAGAAAGATCACGGGGATCGCCGGATCGACATCGGCCATCAGCTTGAGCAGCGCGGCCGATTCCGTACCAAAGGAAGACACCAGCGCCAAACGCTCGCGACCGACAATACGCAGCGCGCTCTCGATCACCTCCGAAGGGCTCGCCTGATGCAGCACCCCGTCGAGCGCTTCGGCTCTTTTTGCCGCTACGTCCTCGTCCGGTATCCGCTGCGCGAGATCGTTTGCTACCACTAGCTGGCACTCTCCGAATGGCGCAGCTGCATCCGCCGATGCAGCGCGGTCATGCGGCCATCGCCGGTCGGCTGATAAAATACCGAGTAGCGCTTGGCGGTCAGCGCGAAGGCTTCTGCGTCGCTCTCTTTCTTGGCTTCGAGGGCGTCGAAGCCGGCGCGCAACATGAACACGAACTGGTCGCGCAACACCTGACCGGTAGCGCGCAATTCGCCGTCATAGCCATGGCGCTCGCGCAGCAGCCGCGCCTGGCTGTAGGCGCGGCCGTCCCGGAAGGTCGGAAATACCAGCGCCACCGCCGCAAGCCGGCCGAGGAACGGCACCAGATCGTCAACATCGCGATTGTTCGGCCAGATCACGCCGAGCTTGCCGGCGCGCGACAGCAGCGCTTCCGGGTCCTCGAGAAAGCGCGCGGCCGAAACCAGTATCGACGCCCCTTCCGGCAGCTCGGCGCCATCGGGAACTTGGACAAAAATGTCGGTAGCAATTTTTCCGTGCTTAACGAGTGGCATAGACCCGCTCCCTGAAAGGTTCGACGCCGAGCCGCTTCACCGTATCGACGAAAAGCTCGTCAGGACGCGCGCGTAGCGCAAGATAGGCTTCAACGATGTCCTCGATCACGTCGGCGACTTCCCCGTATGGCACCGCGGGACCGATGAGTGCGCCGAGTTCGGCGTTCTCGTCAGCCCGGCCGCCAATGGTGATCTGGTAGAATTCCTCGCCGTTCTTCTCGACCCCGAGAATGCCGATATGGCCGACGTGGTGATGGCCGCAGGCATTGATGCAGCCGGAGATGTTGATGTGTAGGCGGCCGATCAGTTCGGCCGTATCGTGATTGGCAAAGCGGCGCGTCAGTTCCTGCGCGATCGGAATCGAACGCGTGTTCGCGAGCGAGCAGTAATCAAGTCCCGGACAGGCGATGATGTCCGAAACCAGGTTGACGTTCGGCGTCGCCAGCCCAAGCTCGTCGAGCGCCTTCCACAAGGCCGGCAGGTCGCGCCTGGCGACATGGGGCAGCGCGAGATTTTGCTCGTGCCCGACGCGGATTTCGCCGAAGGAATATTTGTCGGCGAGATCGGCCAACGCATCCATCTGTTCGGCAGTGGCGTCACCGGGAGGCCCGCCGACCGGCTTGAGCGACACGGTCACGATCGCATAGCCCTGCACCTTGTGCGTGAACACCGAGTTGCGACGCCAGCGTTCGAACAGCGGGTCATGGGCCGCCTTTTTCAGCTCCTCCGGCATGTGCGGCAATTTCTCGTAAGCCGGATAGCTGAAGCGCGAACGGATTTCCTCGATGACGGCGTCATCCAGCGCCAATGCGCTGTCGCCCATCGCGCGCCACTCCTCCTCGACCTCGGCGGCGAACTTTTCGACGCCAAGTTCGTGCACCAGGATCTTGATGCGCGCCTTGTAGATGTTGTCGCGGCGGCCATACTGATTGTAGACGCGCAAAATTGCTTCGACGTAACTCAAGAGATCGCGGCCGTGGATAAACGGCTTGATGGTCTTGGCGATAAATGGCGTGCGGCCCAGGCCGCCGCCGACCAGAACCTCAAACCCGACCTCGCCTTGCGCGTTGCGGTGCAGCCGCAGCCCGATGTCGTAAATCTTGATCGCGGCGCGGTCGTGCGCGGACGCCGTAATCGCAAACTTGAACTTGCGCGGCAGGAAGGAGAATTCCGGGTGCAGCGTCGTGTATTGCCGCAATAGCTCCGACCAGATGCGGGGGTCCTCGATTTCACCGGGCGCGACGCCCGCCCATTGATCGGAGGTGACGTTGCGCGTGTTGTTGCCCGAGGTCTGCATCGAATGGATGCCGACCTCGGCGAGATCGGCCAGTGCGTCGGGCAGTTCGGCAAGCTTGATCCAGTTGAACTGGATGTTCTGCCGCGTGGTGAAGTGTCCATAACCGCGGTCGTAACGCCGCGCCACATGCGCCAGCCGCCGCAACTGGTTTGAGGACAGCGTGCCGTAGGGGATGGCGATGCGGAACATATAGGCGTGCAATTGCAGATAGACGCCGTTCTGCAACCGCAGCATCTTGAATTCATCCTCGGTGAGTTCGCCCGACAGGCGCCGCTTCACCTGGTCGCGAAATTCCTCAACGCGTTCGTTGAGCAGCGTCCGGTCGAGTTCGTCATACGCGTACATGACAGGCTGGTCCTATGCCGAAATCGGAAGCAGATCGATTGTAAGGCCGCTCTGTCGGATATGTTCGCGCAGGTTGCCGGGCTTGACGGTGTCGCCATCCCTGACGTCGACCGGCGCGATATAGGGTCCGACCGCGCCGACGTCATCGGCGATCGCCTCGGCCAACAGCGCGCGCGCCTCATCGACGCTACGAACGATTGCTGCTTGCGACAGATCGGTCGACCAGTCCTTGGCACGGTTGCGATAGATCACTGCGCCGTCGGCGGTGCGGTTGGCGGTGACGATCGAAGGTCCGGTGATCCGGATTTTTTGTTCGAGTGGCGATGTCATTCGGCGGCGACCTGAAAATAGGATGCGAGTTGGTTGAGTTGTTGCTGGCGAGCGGGTGCGGAGTGCACGACCACATCGCCAATGATGAGAACGGCGGGACCGCCGGCGACCTTTTCGACGAGATCGGGCAGTTCATCAAGGGTCCCGATCGCGGCCGCCGCATCCTCCCGCGTAGCGCGCGCGAAGACGCCGACTGGCGTTTGCGGCGAACGCCCGGCGGCGAGCAGGCCAGCCCGCACCGATGACGCCGCGGTGAGCCCCATATAGACCACGATGGTCATCTCGATGTCGGTCAAGGTCGACCAATCGACAGCCTCGGCGTCCCTCTCCTTGTGCGCGGTGAGGAAGGTGACGCGCAACGCCTCGCGGCGGAAGGTGAGGGGCACTTCGAATTGGGCGGCAGCGCCAAGGCCCGCGGTGATTCCGGGAATGACCGAATAGGCGACGTTCGCCTGCCGCAACGCCTCGATTTCCTCGCCGCCGCGGCCGAAAATAAAGGGATCTCCACCTTTCAGCCGCACCGCGCGCCGACCGGCTTGCGCCGCTTCGATCAGCAATTGGTTGATGGCATCCTGACCGATGCCGGGTTTGCCGACGCGCCGGCCCACGGGAATGCGGGCCGCATCGCGGCGCGCGCGGTCGAGAATTTCGGGATTGACCAGCTCATCGTAAAAAATGACGTCGGCGTCCTGCAACGCGCGCAGCGCCTTGACCGTGAGCAGATCGGGATCGCCGGGGCCGGCGCCGACCAGGGTAACCATGCCCTCCGCTTCACCCGAAGGCAGGCTGCCTGCGAATGCCGACGCGTCACGAATACCCTTGAGCGCCCGTTCCGCATCGTCATCGCGTCCGGCAAGAACGAGCGCGCCGATCGGGCCGTCGACCACGCGCTCCCAGAAACGACGCCGCAACGCGAATTCCGGGATCAGATCGTGGACGACCTTGCGCCAACGGCCGATGAAACCTGCGAGTTCGCCGATGCGCGCAGGCAGCACCGCTTCAATCCGTTCGCGCAGGCGACGCGCCACCACCGGCGAAGCACCGCCGGTGCCAATGGCGACCACGACATCTCCGCGATCGACGATGGCCGGAAAAATGAATGTGGAGTGATCGAGATCGTCCATCACATTGACGGGAACGCCAAGCGCCCTGGCGCGCGCCGACATCACCGGCGCGAGTTCGCCCGCACCCGCGCAGACAATGGCGATCACGCCGTTCAGCTTCGCGGTCAGCGGATCGCCGGCGGCAAGCTCGATCTGCGACGTCTCGTTTTCGCCAAGACCGGCGAGGTCATGGTCACCGTCGGTCGCATACCAGCGAACCCGGGCACCGGCGGCGGTAAGCACGCGCAGCTTCGCACGGGCGAGATCGCCCGAGCCAACGAGCATCACCACGCCGCGTTGCAGATCAAGAAACACCGGTAGGAATCGCATCCGACGCTCGTTTCCGGAACTTCCGGGTTGACTGGAATTATTTTCTATATATGTGTCATGTCACGCCCGTAAAGAGAAGATTATTTCTCCTATTGGGACTCGTAACTATGGAATTTTCGTTTCGCTAGGCCAAGGGTTCGTAGATGCATCTTCTCGAAGACAGTTACACGCGCGACAGGGTGCAGCACGACCTTCCGTCCAGGCCCCTCTCCACCACGCAAATTTCAAGCCAAGCGGCGCCCCAGGCGCCCTCGATGGACCACCTCGACGCGCTCGAGGCCCAGAGCATTTACATTTTCCGCGAGGCGTTCGCCCGGTTGAAAAAGCTCGCGCTGCTGTGGTCGCTCGGCAAAGATTCCAATGTGATGATCTGGCTCGCCCGGAAGGCCTTCTTCGGCCGTGTACCGTTTCCAGCCCTGCACGTCGATACCGGCAAAAAATTTCCCGAGATGTATGCCTTCCGAGATATCTACGGCAAGGAATGGGGGCTTGATTTGAAGATTGAGCCCTGCCCGCCCATTGATGCTGTCGATCCAACCTTGCCGCCGGCGGCGCGGTCTGCCGCACGCAAGACCGAAGGTCTCAAGCTTGCACTCACCAAATACGGATTCGATGGATTGATCGCCGGCATTCGCCGCGACGAAGAAGCCACGCGCGCCAAGGAGCGTGTGTTCTCTCCACGGGGCACGGAGGGCGGATGGGACGTGCGCGACCAGCCGCCGGAGTTCTGGGACCAGTTCAATGCTTCGCCGCCGCCAGGCGCGCATTTGCGCGTCCACCCGATTCTGCAATGGACCGAGTCCGATATCTGGGCCTATACGCAGCGAGAAAACATCCCGATCATTCCGCTGTATCTCGCCAAAGGCGGCAAGCGTTATCGTTCGCTGGGCGATGCCGACATTACGTTTCCGGTGGCTTCGAATGCGTCGAGTATCGAGGAAATCCTGCTCGAACTCGAGCGCACCAAGGTGCCGGAGCGTGCGGGCCGCTCGCTCGACCATGAGACCGAGGACGCCTTCGAGCGGCTGCGCGTCGCCGGCTATCTGTAAGAGTACAGCGTTGAGCCTCACCATGAACATGACCGTTCCCGCCGCGCTATCGACGACGCCAAACGGCACCACCCGCCCACAAGTGCGCATCGTTATCGTCGGCCATGTCGATCACGGCAAATCGACGCTGGTCGGCCGGCTCCTGCACGAAACCGGCAGCCTGCCAGACGGCAAGCTCGAGATGCTGAAAGAGGTCAGCGCGCGGCGAGGCATGCCGTTCGAATGGTCGTTCCTGCTCGACGCGCTGCAAACCGAGCGCGACCAGGGCATCACCATCGACACAACGCAGATCCGTTTCCGCACGCGGGCGCGCGACGTGGTGCTGATCGACGCCCCCGGACACGCCGAATTCCTGCGCAACATGATCACCGGCGCTTCGCAGGCCGACGGCGCACTTCTGATCGTCGATGCGCTGGAAGGCGTACGCGACCAGACCCGGCGTCACGGCTACCTGCTGCATCTTTTGGGTGTCAAACAGGTCGCAGTCGTCGTCAACAAGATGGATCGGGTCGATTTCAGCGCCACCCGATTTGCCGAGATCCGCGACGAGATTTCGGCGCATCTGACCGGCCTTGGCGTCACGCCTCAGGCTGTCATCCCGATCTCCGCGCGCGACGGCGATGGTGTTGCCGCATTGTCGCAGCGCAGTCGCTGGTATCGTGGCCCGACCGTCGTCGATGCGCTCGATGCGCTCCAGCCGGCGCAACCGCCGGAGCAGCTCGCGCTGCGGCTGCCGGTTCAGGCGATCTACAAATTCGACGACCGGCGCATCGTAGCCGGCCGGATCGAATCCGGACGATTGGCGAGCGGCGACGAGATCGTCATCATGCCAGCAGGAAAGATCGCGAAGATCAAAAGCGTCGAGAGCTGGCCGGCAACGCCGCTCGAAGGCCCCCAGACCGCGGGCCGCTCGGTCGGCATCACGCTTGATCGCGACCTGTTTATCGAGCGCGGCGATATCATTGCGCACGCCGGCTCCGCCCCGCGCGAAACGCGGCGAATCCACGCGCGTATTTTCTGGCTCCACGACAAGCCGCTTGGCAAAGGCGAACAGATTCTGGTGCGGCTCGGCACGCGCGAGAGCCGCGCGAGCGTCGTGGCGATCGAGAAGGCGGTCGATCCCGGCGAGTTGTCGAGCGTCGAAAATCAGTCGATCGCGCGCAACCATGTCGGCGAAATCGATATCGCGCTGGCGCAACCGATCGCGGCCGATGCCTATGCGGATAATCCCCGGACCGGGCGGCTTGTCATCGAGGTCAACGGCCGTATCGCCGGCGGCGGGCTCGTGCTGTCGGTGGATGCCGGGCAACGTGCGGTACCGGTCGATATCGTGCCGGTGGAATTGGCGTTGCGGCCAGATGAACGCTCGGCACGCTTTCGCCATCACGGCGCGGTGGTTTGGCTGACGGGATTGCCCGGTTCGGGAAAATCGACGCTGGCGCGCGCGCTCGAACGCACGGTGTTCGGCCGGGGCGGCTCGCCGATCCTGCTCGACGGCGATACCTTCCGCGCGGGCCTCAATCGCGACCTCGGCTTCTCAGCGGGCGACCGCAGCGAGAATATTCGAAGGCTCGCCGAAGTCGCCACTCACCTCGCGCGCAACGGGCACATCGCGATTGTCGCGGCCGTGTCCCCCTCACGCGACGACCGCGCTAGCGCCCGCCAGATCGCCGACACCGCGTTTCGCGAAATCCATGTCGCGACAGCGGCCGACGTCTGCGAGAGCCGCGATCCGAAGGGCCATTATGCCAAGGCGCGCGCAGGCGGTTTGCCGGCATTCACCGGCATTTCCAATGACTACGAGCCCCCGGTCCATTGCGAGCTGGTGCTCGATACCGCGACACGATCCGTCAGCGAGGCGGCTGCGGAGATCGAACGCATGCTCCTGGCGACAGGGGTGCTGTTCGAGGAAGTCATTGATCTGGCTGCCAATATTTGAGCCTTCGGCCGGCAGCGCGATAAGCCAATGAAAGCCTTTTCTTAAAGTACGCTTTGGCGCTAAAAGGCGCCTGAAACTTCGCGCCGTTTGGCGCGTTTTTTGCTCCGAAAATTCCCGAAGATCGCGTTTTTCGGCGCGGTCTCCTGCGAGAAAAATCTATCATGAATTGTATCGATGCCCACGGACTGAAGATTGCGCCCGTCCTGTTTGATTTCATCGGCAAGGAGGCTGCGCCGAAAACCGGGGTCGCTCCCGATGCGTTCTGGGCCGGGCTTGCCGCCATCGTACGCGATCTGGCACCGAAAAATCGCAAGCTGCTCGCCGTCCGTGACAGCTTGCAGGCGAAAATCGACGACTGGCATCGGGCCCACAAAGGCAAGCCGCTCGACGTTGGCGCCTATGCGGCTTTCCTGAAAGAGATTGGCTATCTCTTGCCGGATCCTGCGACCCACAAGGTCGAGACCGCCAACGTCGACGAGGAAATCGGCAAGATTTGCGGACCACAACTCGTGGTGCCACTCACCAATGCACGCTATGCGCTGAATGCTGCAAACGCCCGCTGGGGCAGTCTTTACGACGCGTTCTACGGCACCGATGCGATCCCCCACGATCCGAGCGAGAGCGGCAAGGGCTTTAGCAAGGCGCGTGGCGACAAGGTGGTCGCAAAGGCCAAGACCTTCCTCGACGCTGCCGTACCGCTCGCCACCGGCAGCCACACCGACGTCGTCGCCTACAGCGTTATCAGCGGCAAGCTCGCGGTCAAACTGAAGAGCGGCAACGCCACGGCGCTGAAGTCCAACGATCAGTTCGCGGGTTTTCGCGGCGACGCGGCCTCGCCGTCGGCGCTCCTGCTCGTCAATAACGGGCTGCACATCGAAATCGTCATCGACCGCAGCCACGGGATCGGCAAGGACGATCCGGCCGGCGTCGCCGACATGATTCTGGAAGCCGCCGTCAGCACCATCCTGGATATGGAAGACAGTGTCGCGACGGTCGATGCCGAGGACAAGGTCCTGGTCTATCGCAATACACTCGGCCTGATGAACGGCACCCTGTCGGCCGATTTCGAAAAAGGCGGCAAGACGCTGACGCGCGCACTCACCCCCGACCGCGTCTACACGACGCCGGACGGAAAGGAGCTCAAGCTCCACGGCCGCAGCCTGTTGCTGATGCGCAATGTCGGCCACCACATGTTTACCGATGCGGTGCTCGATGCAGCCGGCGAAGAAATTCCGGAAGGCCTGCTCGATGCCGCCGTCACCGGCCTGCTCGCGATCCACGATCTGAAAAACCACTCCAGCCTACGCAACAGCCGCACCGGTTCGGTCTATATCGTCAAGCCGAAGATGCATGGGCCCGACGAGGTCGCGCTGACCTGCGAACTGTTCGGCCGCGTCGAAAAGATGCTGGGCTTGCCGGAAAATACCCTCAAGGTCGGCATCATGGACGAGGAGCGGCGCACCACCGTCAACCTCAAGGCCTGCATCCAGCAAGCCTCGAAGCGCATCTGCTTTATCAACACCGGCTTCCTCGACCGCACCGGCGACGAGATTCATACCTCGATGGAAGCCGGCCCCATGATCCGCAAGAACGACATGAAGGCGCAGCCCTGGATCAAGGCCTATGAAGACTCCAACGTCGACAACGGCCTGATCGACGGCCTGCCCGGCCATGCCCAGATCGGCAAGGGCATGTGGGCGGCGCCCGACATGATGGCGGATATGCTGGCGCAAAAGATCGCCCATCCGCAGGCCGGCGCCACCACGGCGTGGGTGCCCTCGCCGACCGCAGCGACATTGCACGCGCTACATTATCATCAGGTCAACGTGCTGGCGCGCCAGCAGGAGCTCGCCAAAGGCGGCCCGCGCGCGAAATTGTCCGACATCCTCACGATTCCCGTGTCGAAATCGAACTGGGCCCCGGATGACGTGCGGCAGGAGATCGACAACAACTGCCAGGGCATTCTCGGTTACGTCGTGCGCTGGATCGATCAGGGCGTCGGCTGCTCCAAGGTGCCCGACATTCACGATATCGGGTTGATGGAAGACCGCGCGACCTTGCGTATCTCGAGCCAGCATCTGGCGAACTGGTTGCATCAGGGCGTCGTCACCAGGGAGCAGGTGATGGATTCGCTCAAGCGGATGGCGGTCGTGGTCGATGGTCAGAACAAGGGCGACGCCTTGTACCGGCCGATGGCTCCCGGATTCGACGGCACGGCCTTCAAGGCCGCCTGCGATCTCGTCTTCAAGGGGCGCGAACAGCCCAACGGCTACACCGAATACATCCTCACCGCGCGCCGCCGCGAGGTCAAAGCGGCGGGCTGAACTGCCGCAACCGCTGCCGGAACGATCAGACATCGCGATGGTTAAATCGTCTTCCCAACACAGGAGAGGACGATGGATTGGAACCAGGTCGAAGGTAACTGGAAGCAGATCAAGGGCAAGGCGAAGGAGAAGTGGGGCAAGCTCACCGACGACGATCTCAATGTCATCGAGGGCCGCCGCGACCAGCTCGAAGGCAAGCTTCAACAGCGTTATGGTTTCGCGAAGGATCAGATCCACAAGGATGTGGACGATTGGTTCAGCACGCTCAAGTAAGACTACTTGGGCTCAGTCTGAAAATTCCGAGCACTCCAACTAAAAAGCCCCGGTCATTGCCGGGGCTTTTCGTTGTGAAAATCCGAAAGGCCGGAAGCGCTAGAACACTGCGATATATTTGAGCAGCGACAAGACGCCGAGAATGATCACGATGATCCGCACGATTTGCTTGGCGCGGCCATCGATCGGCAGCAAGTTCACGAGATACAAAATCAGAATGACGACCAGAAAGGTCACCAGCGCGCTTATGAGCATGTCGATTCCCCCGTGCATGCGAAAAGAGGTTCAGTCCGCCTCAACGCGCAAACCGTCGTCTCGGTTCCGCGTCCCGGAACCAAGGCCAATTAGTCAGTAAAATCAGCGGCCCAAGGGTGCTGTCAGGATGAATAAGGGCAGCGCCGCTGTCTAAAAATTTACCCTTTTTTGGCTATGTGGGCGGGCTTGCTCTGGGGGAGCCTCATGCTCGATCGCTTTACGGTCTCGTCGCTCATCAAATCGGTCATCGTCCTGATGGCCATTTGTATGACCACGTTGCTTGGCGTCAGCGCCTGGCATTCGTGGGACCGGCTCGCCATCACCGGCCGTATCCTGGTCGTCGCCGATGCCTCCTCGAATCTTTTCAAGGCGATGCACAACCTGCGCAGCGACCGATCGACCACGAACCGTAACCTGACCGACGACGCCCCGCTTCATCCCGACATGCAGGTATACTTGCGCACCACCCGCGACGCCGAGCTGCCGGCGATGCGCGCGGCCGCCGCGAGGCTCGAAGGTCTGGAATTTCCCGATCATCAGACCCTGATGCCGGAGTTGAACCGGCTGATCCAGGCGTTTGCCGCCCTCGATGCGGAATCCTGGGAGGCGCTGAACAAGCCGAAGACGGCGCGCCGGCCCGCGCTCGGCAAGGAATTCATGGAGAACACGGCCGCCCTGCTCCAGACGCTCGACAAGGTATCGACCCGGATCGCAGTGGCGGTCAATCACGACGATCCCGTCATCGACCAGATGCTGACGATCAAGCAACTCGCGTGGCTGATGCGCAATACGGCCGGCGAGGCATCGCTTCTGATCTCGAACGGGCTCACCTTCGGCAACGTCGGTAAGGACTTTCGTCAAAACTTCATCAAGCTCGCCGGCGGCATCGAGACCGCGTGGGCCGCGGTGCAGACGGTTGCGGCGGACACCGCATTGCCGCCGGATCTCACTGCGGCGATGGCGGCGGCGCAGACGGCCTATTTTGACAAGGAGTTCGTCGGCACAAGGGACGGCTTGATGAATGCGCTCGCCAATGGCGAAAAGCCGGCGATGAAGGCCAACGAATGGAGCCCGTTCTCGGTCAAGCATATGACGAGCGCCGTCGTGGTCGCCGAGCGCGCGCTGGATACGGCCCGAACCTACGGCGCGGCCCAGCACTCCCAGGCCGAGCGATCGCTGGCGCTCCAACTCGTGCTGCTTGCCGCAGCACTCGCTTTGACCTTCGGCGCCGTGATCGCCGTGACGTACCGTATCATTCGCCCCCTGCACACCATGCGTGACGCCATGCTGGCGGTTGCGGCCGGTGATCTGGCCGTCGATACCGGGTACGCCCAGCGCCGCGACGAGATCGGCGCGTTGGCCGGCGCGCTCGAAACCTTCAAGCAGCAGGCTCTCGACAAGCGAAGGATCGAGGAGCAGGAGCGCGAGCGCAACGCCGGCACAGTGGCGCGGCAACAGGCCATCGAAGGATATGTCGGCGATTTCGAGAGCCAGGTACGGAAGACGCTCGATCGGCTCAACGACGCCTCAAACGAGATGAGGGCGACTTCCGCCGATTTATCCGAAGTTTCCGGCCAAACCAATTCACGGGTGAAGGTCGCCGAGAAGGCCTCCGGTGAGGCTTCGATGAACGTCGAGAGCGTCGCCTCGGCGTCGCATGAGTTGAGCGTTTCAATCGGCGACATCAGCCGCCAAGTCTCGCACGCCGCGGGAATCGCCAGCCGCGCCGTCGACCGGGCACGGGAAACCGACGGCACCGTGCAGGGATTGGCGAAAACCGCCGCCGGAATCGGCGAGGTGGTCGGCCTGATCAACTCCATTGCCGCGCAAACCAACCTGCTCGCGCTGAACGCGACTATCGAGGCCGCACGCGCCGGCGAAGCCGGCCGGGGCTTTGCCGTGGTGGCGTCCGAAGTCAAATCGCTGGCCAGCCAGACCGCGAAGGCGACCGACGAGATCTCCGGGCAGATCGCCGATATTCAGAAAGTCGCCAATGAGGCGATCGAAGCCATCAAGGGAATTGGCGGCATCATCGGCGAGGTCAACGAGGTCGCAACCGCAATTGCGGCCGCGGTCGAAGAGCAAGGCGCCGCCACCCAGGAAATTTCACGCAACACCCAGTACGCCGCGCAAGGCACCCGAAACGTCTCCGAGAACATCGCTGGCGTCAAAACTGACGCGGATGCGGCGGCGACCGCCGCTGAGAATGTCAGGCATGCTTCTGAAACGCTGGAAACGCAAAACCTTCAGCTCAGCAACCAGGTCACCGAATTCCTGACGAAAATCCGCGCGGCTTGAGACGGCACGGATCGTGCTTCGGCGGGCTTTTCGTAAAGCGCAGCTATTGCGCCGCGACGACCGGCACGCGCCGATAATGCGACCGTACCGAGTTCGGCGCCGGTGAAAGATCAAGCGAGGCGCCGCGCCGGTCGGCGCCGTGGACCGCGACCATCAAACCGCTATTGCTGGCGACAATGTCGCCCCTGCGCAGGGTCGGATCGTCCTCGATTTTTACCGCCGCGAGGCCGGTCGGGTCCTTGCCATTGCAGGTGCAGCCGTCGACGAGTTCATCGCGATAGCGAAAGGCATTGGGTAGTTCGGAATAAGGCTTGCCGCCTTCGGTGACCGCAGTGTCGATATTGCTGCCATAGACCAGCTTGGTCTCGCTCGCCGGGCAGAAACTGTTGCACGACGCCGCGCGGCTTTGGTTGCCGGAGGTTGAGATCGGAAAATAGCGCCCGTCGCAGGTTCGCACGCAATAGGCCTGCGAGCTGCCGCCGTAGGAAGTGACGCGCGGGCGCGAAGCCGGGCTTTCGGGCGCGACAACAGCGCTTTCCTCACTGGCATAAGGGATCGGCGTCATCGGTTGCGGCCGATGAACGCCAAAGCCGCCAAAAAGGGCTGACAGAAAATCCTCAGCCTGCGCCGCCGGTGCGATCGCCACTGCGATCAAGGCGGCCGTGCCGCCGATTGCCATTTTAGCGTTGCTCATGCCCATGCGGCTCGCCTCCGGGACCAGGCTCTTTGTTCAGTAAGTTGAAGACGTCGAAAGGTTCAGCGCCTGACGTCCAGAGGACAGCGTGGTGACGTCGGCGCGTGGACGCGTGTTAGCGGAGGCAACGTCGCCGTCTCCGATTGGCCTCGCCGCAAGATGGGCGGCGTTTTTCGGCAATACCACCACCTTGGCCCCGAGGCTGACGCGGTTAAACAGATCGGTCACGTCCTCATTGGTCAGGCGAATGCAGCCGCTCGACACAAATTTGCCGATGGTGGTGGGATCGTTGGTGCCGTGAATGCGATAGTCGCTGGCGCCAAGATACAGCGCGCGTGCGCCGAGCGGATTGCCGGGGCCGCCGGCCATGAAGCGCGGCAGATAAGGCTGGCGGGCGATCATCTGCGCCGGCGGGTGCCAATCCGGCCATTCCGCCTTGTTGGTGATGGTCTGCACACCCGACCAGGTGAACCCCTGGCGGCCGACACCGACGCCGTAGCGGATCGCACGTCCCTGCCCCAGCACGTAATAGAGCACGGTGTTGCCGGTATCGATAATGATCGTGCCCCGCGCCTCGTTGGTGTTGAGAGCTACCGTGGCTCGGCGCAGCCGCTCAGGAAGAGCGTAGGAGCTGCCGCCTTCCGTTCCCGCAGCATCGGCCGGCGCGGCCGTGACATCGTCCGACGGAAGAGCGGATAGCGGCGACGGCGCATAGCTCAGCGCCTGCGCATTGGCGTGGCTCACAAGAGCGAACGGCGCCAATGAAAGGACGCCTGCGACAACGAGCGCATCAAGAATGCGGAGCCGCTGCCTGTGCATCGGCCGGCCAGTCTGCTCGGATATCTGTGTCATGAGTTGCCCCCGGTGGTGTGCATCGCGCGGATGTCGTCCTCCCAGCAAACGCGCGCAGGCCTACCTGGTTCCGGCGCGGCATGCGGCCAGACTGTCGCTGTCAAGAATTGGAGGATTCACATTTGCGCGATGGAACTCCCGGCACTTTAAGGGGTTTGAACCGCGGAGCCTTCCGCTGCGGTCTCGCGGCTTGCAACCCATATTCGCCGTCAGCGCGGGGAGAGCCAGTTGCGTGTCCCGTCAAATGAACGTGCGCCGACAAGAGATGCTGACGGCGCACCGCTGCCCGACAGTAACGTTGACCTACCCCTCACCGTCCGCAGCACGGAAGTTATTGCCTTTTCTTTACTCGCGCTGCTGGTGATCAGCGTTGTCGCCGCTCTCTATGTCGCCAAGGGGTTCTTCCTTCCCATTGTGGCGGCATTTGTGGTCGGTACCATGCTTTCGCCGGCGGCGGGCTTTCTCGAGCGTCACCGGATTCCGCGCGCGGTTTCGGCACTCCTGATCGTGAGCGCGGTCGGCGCGGGCGTCACCTTCATTATCGGGCTGATTTCCTCGCCGCTGATGGAATGGAGCACACGGCTGCCCGAGCTCGGCGGACGGCTCAAGGACAAGATGCACATTTTCGATCGTCCGCTCGCGCTCTGGCACGAGCTTCAGAACATGTTGGGCTCTTCCGACAGTTTCTCGGTCGCCCCCTTCCAGATGCCAAAACTCGAGTGGGTGCAACCGACGCTCGAATTCCTGTCCCCGACCTTCACCGAATTCCTGCTGTTCTTTGCAACCCTCATTCTGTTCATCGCAAGCTGGCGTGATCTGCGCCGTGCCCTGATCATGACCTTTACAGGTCACGACTCCCGGCTGCGGGTCTTGCGAAGCCTCAACGCGATCGAAGAGCACCTCGGCTCTTACTTGCTGACCGTGACGCTGATCAACATGGGCGTGGGTACGGCGACCGGGCTGATTTGTTGGGCTGCGGGCATGCCGAACCCGGCCGGGCTCGGCGCGCTTGCAGCCACGCTGAATTATCTGCCCATTATCGGTCCGGTTGCGATGTTCGTGATTCTGGCGCTGGTCGGTCTGATCGCATTTTCAACGATCGGAGCGGCCGTGATCGCGCCACTCGCCTTTGTCGGGCTTGCGTTTCTCGAAGGTCATTTCATCACACCGACCATCATCGGGCGCAGGCTCGAACTCAATGCCCTTGCGGTATTCATTTCACTGGCATTCTGGACCTGGCTCTGGGGGCCCATGGGCGGCTTTCTTTCGTCCCCACTCCTGATCGTTGCGCTGATCCTCAGAGATCACCTGTCGCCGTCGAGTTCGGCCCAGATACCGTAAATCACACGGACATCGGTTTCGTTTCGGGAACTTCCCTGTGCCCGGGGCGTTTGTCACGCTTCAATCAAGGATGCCGGGAACTTTCGATGTCGAGCACAGACGGCGAAATCGGAATGCAAAACATGACAGACAAAGCAACCTACGAACGGCTGGAGAAGGATGTGGCTAACGTGCAAAACGATATCAGCGCCCTCGCCGATCAAATCACCGACGCGCTCAACACTTTTGCGGGCACCGCGCGCAAGCAGGCGCGTCGCGGCTACAAGAATGCCCGCGACAATGTCAACTCAGCCGTCGATGACTTGTCGGAGCGCGGCGGCGCCATGATGGGCGCCGCCCAGGATGCAGCAGCGTCGATGGAAGAAACGCTGGAGAACGTCATCACCGAGCGTCCGCTTGCGACCGTAGGCCTCGCGCTTGGGCTCGGCTTTCTGATCGGCATGACCTGGCGCCGATAAGACCTGGCGTCGATAGGAATTGGCGTCGATAGAATTGGCGTCGGTCACGAAACTGGCGCCGACACACAGCATCAATGGAAGCCTAACCGGCGAGGCGGCAGATGTTTACGCGCATGATCGACGATCTCAAGGAATCGACGGGCATAGCAGTGCGGATGACATCGCTTGCGGCGGCGATCGCGCTCGCTTTCCTGGTCACCGTTGCGTTCCTCTGCGCCGCGGCCTTCGTCTACGTCCTGCAAAACTACGGCTTGATCGAAGCCTGCCTGACCGGTGCGGGGATTTTCTTCCTCATTGCGCTGATCGGAATCGTTGTTTACGCCGTTCGAAAACGGCAGGCCCAGCGCCACGCCGCAGAGACGGCGAAGTCCGCGATGCACACAGCACTCGCCGATCCGATGGTCGTGGCAGCCGGTCTCCAGGTCATACGGGCTATCGGCGTCAAACGGCTGGTGCCGATCCTGGCTGTCGGCGGCCTCGCGTTGGGACTGCTGTCCAGCCGCCCATCGTCCAAAGAAGCCCCCGCCGAGTGATCGGATAAAACGGAGGCTCAGGCGACGCAGCGCCCTGGCTCGAGCTGCCTGGCAACTTCCGTCAAGACGCTGACGACCGGCTCGCATGCCATCATCGGCCGGCGGGTGGCGGGCTTGGTCGGAGAAGGCGCGGCCGGGGGAGTGCTGATGGCCACGGGAACGCGAACGAGGAACGTCGTATCCGAAAAGCCCCTCAGTTGGAGCGAAACCGTCCGCGTCAGCGCCGGAGAGCCGGCCGGACCTGCCGCTCGGTCCGCCTTTGACCCTCGATTGACCGAGGATGCGCCTCCAGCGGACAAACCGGACGACAGAGATAAAGATTGAGCGGTGGTAATATGATCACCCGCGACCGCAGGCAGGCCGCGACCTGAGGCGAATTCCGCCGCGCCCGAAATCAGCGCGAGCGCGAGTACACCTGATATCCCCGTTATAAGCCGTGACATTTCTTGTCCCGCGCCGCTTCTATTGGCGGTCGTTAACGCCGTCGAAACCTGAAAGGTTTCGTGACTTGGCTGTCACCGTGAAAATAATTCGAAAAAAGTAATCCTTGGCTGGAACGATCTTTCCGCCCGCGCGTCTTTTCCGCAGCCGGTTATCCCCCCTGCCCCATTGACCGGCGATGTGGGGCGCGGCTG
>CAVZJE010000042.1:0-407787 GCA_963775545.1 uncultured Alphaproteobacteria bacterium | reverse complement strand
GCACGGCGGAGGGGAGGATCGAGACGGTGCGGATCGTGCCTGACGGCTCGCCAGTCGCCAACTACGCCTTCGACGTGACGCCTGCGCGGCTCGTCAGCGGATTGATCACCGAGCGCGGCGTGCTGAAGTCCGATCGCGAAGCGCTGGCGCGGGCGTTTCCGGAGCGGGCGGGTGGGGGAAACGTTGTCTGAAGCTGGAGGCGCCGAAATCAGCGCCATTGTGCTAGTAGTTACAAATCACTTTGCGCCGTGGGGTTGCGCTTGTCGGGGAATGTCGGATCGCGCGCGTTTCATAACGCAGGACTTCACAAAAAGCTAAAGAAGCAGGTCGAGGTCTTGCTCCCGGCGGCCATCGCGGCCTTTCAGCGAGGCCAACACGACGAAGCGCGCACGCTCTGTCGGAAAATCCTGCGCGACCGGCCCGACATTTTCGACGCGCTGCACTTGCTCGGTTTCCTGGAACTCGATGGCCCTCGCGTCGAGGAGGCAGAGAAACTTCTCCGGCGAGCCGTCAAGCTGCAGCCGCGCTCGGCCGAAGCGCATTCCAACCTGGGATTGGCCTGTGCCAAGCTGAAGCGATTTGAGGAGTCGCGAGAATGTCAGGAGACGGCGATCGCGATCAATCCGAATTTTGCGGCCGCCCTGACTAATCTTGGCAATGTGCTGGTGCGCCTGCGGAGGCATGACCAAGCCATTGAAGCTCATGACCGGGCCATTCGGCTCAAGCCTGAATATGCCGATGCCTACAACAATCGCGGCATGGCGCTATTGAGGAGCGGACGAAACGCGGAAGCTAATGCGAGCTTCGATCGCGCGCTTTTGTTGCAGCCGTCTCACTTAGCGGCTCTGGTAGGCAAGGCGATGGCGAACATTCATCTCCGTCATCTCGATGTCGCGCATCGCGCGTTGAATGCTGTATTTGCCATTAGCCCGCTTGTTCCCGAGGCCCTCGCGCAACGCGGTCGGCTCAAGATGAGCTTGGGAAGGATCGACGAGGCGGAGGCTGACTTCGATGCGGCGCTCTCGATCGATCCAACGCTGGAAAGCGCTTGGGAAGGGAAGGCCCAACACGGACTTCTGAAGGACAAAGCGGAGCAGGCAATTCATGCCTGTGAGAAATTGCTTGAAATTGATGCGCAATCGGCGGAAGCGCATTTCAACCTGGGTTTGGCCTATGCCAAGCTCAAGCAATTTGAAGACGCGCGCAAATGCCAGGAAGCGGCGGTCGCGCTCAATCCGAATTTCCCGACGGCGCTAACCAACCTTGGCATTGTGTTAATGCGTTTGCAGCGTCATGAGGCGGCCGTTGAGGCACATGACCGAGCCATTCGGGTCAAGCCTGATTACGCGGACGCCTATAACAATCGTGGCATGGCGCTGTTATTGCTCGAGCGAATTGCGGAAGCCGATGCGAGCTTCGACCGGGCGCTTTCGGTGCAGCCGGACCATCTGTCGGCCCTGATTGGCAAGGCGCTGGTCAGCACGAGTCTTCGCCATTTCGACGCGGCAGAGCGCGCGTTCGATGCGGCCTTCGCCATCGATGCGCATGTTGCCGAGGCTCTGGCGTATCGCGGCCGGCTCAAGATGTCCTTGGGAAAGCTCCATGAGGCGGAGGCTGATTTCGACGCCGCGATCGCGATCGATCCAATGTTGGAATGCGCTTGGGAAGGTAGGGCTCACTACGGCCTTCTCACGGCCAAGATCGCACAGGCAATCCATGCCTGCCGAAAGGTGCTTGAGATCAATCCGCAATCGTATGCCGCGCTAAGCTCGCTTGGAGACTGTCAAGCCGCGCAAGGAGACATTGCCGTCGCGCTGCAACTTTATGATCGCGCGCTGGCGATCAGACCCGACTTCGGCGAAGCGATATTGAGAAAAATATTCGCGATGGATTTTCTGGAGGACGCCGATTTCGCCGCCCATCAGTCGGTGCGGCGCGAGTGGTGGGAAAGAATCGGCTCGAAGTTGCCGCGCCGCGAATTACGGCCATCGAGTATCGATCCGGAGAAGACCATCAAGGTTGGTTACGTCTCCTCGGATTTCAATGGTCACTCGGCTGCGCTGGCCTTCATTCCGATCTTGCGTCATCACGATCATCGGCAATTCGAGATCATCGCTTATTCAAGCTCGCTTCGGCACGACAAATGGACTGAGGAATGCCACTCGCTGGTCGACATCTGGGTCGATGCCTCCCACCGGTCCGACGATGAACTTGCCGATCGGATTCAACGGGACGGGGTGGACATCCTGGTCGATCTGTCCGGTTATTCCGGCGGCAATCGTCTTGGCGTTTTTGCGCGCAAGCCTGCGCCGGTGCAGGTTTCGGCCTGTGGAAGTGTGACCGGTACCGGTCTTCCGACTATGGATTATCTGCTGGCCGATCCGGTCTTCGTGCCCAAGGCGGTTCGCCACTTGTTTGCCGAGCAAATCTTCGACCTGCCTTGCGGCATCACCATCGACGCTGCGCCCGATGTAAGCCAGGCTGAGCCTCCGATGTTGCGCAATGGCTTCGTCACGTTTGGTGTCTTCAATCGCATACAGAAGATCTCCGACAGCGCGCTCCGGGTGTGGTCAAGGATCGCTCAGCAACTTCCCGGCTCGAGATCGTCGTCAAGAACGCCGCGCTTGACGACCCGCTTCTGCGCGACGCCTTACTTAGCCGCTTTGTGGCGCACGGGATTGCGGCCGATCGCGTCACCTGCCTTGGAACTACGCAGCACGCCGAGCATCTTGCCGAATTCGCTAACATCGACATTTCGCTCGATCCATTCCCGCAGAATGGTGGAGTGAGCACCTGGGAATCCCTGCAAATGGGGGTTCCGGTGATCTGCAAGCTCGGCCGCAGCGCCAGCTCGCGTGCTGGGGCTGCAATCGTGAAGGCGGTCGGACTCGATGACTGGGTTGCAGAGGACGATGACGGCTATGTCGCGATCGCCCGCAAATTCGCCGGCGAGCCTGCAGCGCTACGCGCCCTGCGCGCCGAACTGCCCGGCAGGGTGACCGGCTCGGAGGCTGGCAACCATGAATTCTATGTTCGGCGCGTCGAGGAAGGTTATCGACAGTTCTGGCGCCGCTATTGCGCCGCGCAGGGATAGTCTCGCCAAGGCGCAGCCGTCGCCCCTGTCAGCGGTTTGATCACCGAGTGCGGTGTGCTGAAGGCCGACCGCGAAGCGTTGGCGCAGACGTTTCCGGAGCGGCGGGCAGCAGGTGACCAATCAAACGATGTTGGCTTGCCTGAGTTTACCGATCTCGTCCTTGGTAAATCCGAACTCGGCCAATATCTCTTCGGTCTGCTCACCGAATTCCGGCGGCCGCGCCGCCATCTTGCTCGGCGTGCGTGACAGCGTGAAGGGCTGGCCGACCAGGCGGATGTGGCGGCCTTCGGCGTTGGGCACGTCCTGGGCGATGCCGAGATGCTCGACTTGCGCATCCGCGAACATCTGGTCGATCGAATAGATCGGGCCGCACGGCACGCCGGCGGCATTGAATTCCTTCACCCAGGTCTCGCTCGATTTTTTCTCGGTGAGCTTGTTGATCTCGGCGTTGAGTGCTTTTCGGTTCTTCGAGCGGTCGGGACCGGTGGCGTATTCCGGCCGGTTCGGCAAATCGGGCGCGCCGACGGCTTCGGCAAAGCGCTGCCAGATCCGTCCCCCCGTGGTGGCGATGTTGATATAGCCGTCGGAGGTCTTGAACACGCCGGTCGGAATCGATGTCGGGTGGTCGTTGCCGGCCTGCTTGGCGACATCCTTGTCCATCAGCCAGCGCGCGGCCTGGAAATCCAGCATGAAGATCTGCGCCTGCAACAGCGAGGTTTTCACCCACTGGCCTTCGCCGGACACCTCGCGCTCGAGAAGCGCGGTCAGGATTCCCATGGCGCAAAAAAGCCCTGCGGTGAGGTCCGCGACGGGAATGCCGACCCGCATCGGGCCTTCGCCGGGCGCGCCGGTGATCGACATCAGCCCGCCCATGCCTTGCGCGATCTGATCGAAGCCGGGACGCTTGTGATAGGGGCCGTCCTGGCCGAAGCCGGAAATGGAGCCATAGACGATGCGCGGATTGATCTTGCGCACGCTCTCATAGTCGATGCCGAGTTTTGCCTTCACGTCGGGGCGGAAATTCTCGACGATGACGTCGGCCTTTTCCACCAGCCGCCTGAAGACCTCGAGGCCTTCCGGCTTTTTCAGGTTGAGCGCCATCGCGCGCTTGTTGCGGTGCAAGTTCTGGAAGTCCGAGCCTTGGCGCGGGCCGCCGAGCTGCTCCCCGCCATCCTCCAAAATCGCGTCGATCTTGATGACGTTGGCGCCCCAATCCGCCAGTTGCCGCACGCAGGTCGGACCGGCCCGGACGCGGGTGAGGTCGAGCACGGTGAAGCGGGCGAGGGCCTGCGAGGCGCGCGGGAAGGACATTTTTTGGGAACTCCGACGAAATCGAGACGGGCGAACCAGCCTTGTTGTTATTCTGCTGGTATAGGTGAACGATCCGCCATCGACAATGCTGTTTGCCTGACAGCCGCTTGCAGCCAAGACAGATCTCGTCTTCTTCTGACGGATGGCTTGGCGAGCCTGCTGGAACTGATCGGTGCCGCAAGCCGACGTCGTTCGGCGGGACCGCCGGTGTTACATAATTCTAGACGCGGTCATGTCGTTATAAAGCCGGACAACCTGCTCGCCGATGATCCTGGCCGAGAGCTTGCTGACGACCAGTTCCCGCGCGGCCTTGCCATATCGCGCGCGCAATTCGGGCGAGGTCGCGAGCTTCACAATGGCCTGAGCGAGCGCTTGCGGATCTTCGATCGGCACCAGAAGGCCGGTCTGGTCGTCGATGACGATCTCGCGGCAGCCCGGCGCGTCGGTTGCGATCATGGCGCGCCCGCAGGCGGCCGCTTCCATCAAACTTCCGGGCAGGCCTTCGCGGTGCGAAGGCAGGATCGCGAAATGACACCGCCGCCATAGCGAGGAGATATCCTTGATGTGGCCGAGCCAGGTGATCCCTGGGCGCTGCGTCCATTCGTTCACCTCTTGCAGCGAGACCGAAGCGGGATTGGCCGGGTCCGGATTGCCGGCAATGAGCAGGTTGGTTTCCAGACCTTGACCGCGCACGATGTCGTGCGCAGCCACCAGCGCTCGGATGCCTTTGTCGGTCAGCAGGCGTCCCGCAAAGCCGTAAGTGATGGGCCCGTCGGGTTCGGGCAAAGGCTGCAAGGCATCGGTGTCGACGCCCGATCCGGGAATCAGAACGATTCTCGCCTCGCTGATGCCGAGATCGACAAGTGCCGCGCGATCGTCAGGATTCTGGACCAGCACGATGTCGCCCGGCCGATCCAGTAGCGAGGGCAACATCCATTTGAGGATCGTCTTCAGCAGGCGTGTCCGCCACGTCGCCGAGGTATAGACGTAACCCATTCCGGTCAGCGCGCTGACATAAGGGAATTTCCTGCCGAACGCGGCGATCGACCCAAAGACGCAACATTGCAGGCCGGAGTGGTGGGCAATATCCGGCTTGATGCGGCCGGTGATTTGCCGAAGCGCGAGGATGGCGGGAATGGCCGATAGCGGCGAGATTCCGCCGCGCCGCAAGGGAATCGGGTGCAGCGTGAATCCTTCAGCTTCGATGGCAGCCGCGCCGTTGTTGACGCGCGTGGCGACGTGAACTTCGAATCCGGCCTTTTGTGCGGCCCGCGCCATCGGCAGGCGATTCAGCAGGAAGGCCCAATCCTCGTTGACGACATAGAGCAGTCGTCGAGGTGGTTTGGTGTCCAGCGGATGTCATTCACTCAAATTTCCGGAAATCGGCCCGATTGCCCGATCAGGCTGAGGCGAAATGCCATCAAGCAGAACTAGCAAGCCAAAAAAATCGACGCCAGCGGCAATTCGCACGAAAACAGGGCTGCATCAATTTGGCAGACGGAAGTGGGTGGGATCTCAATTCTTGCGCCGCGTCGAAACGCGCCATCATTAAACGATGTGGAAACCGCCGAAATGAGCGTGGAATTGTGCCTCGGTAAGCGGCTGTACCGGCATCGCGTCGTGCGCGGAATCGGCCATAAAGGCATGGCCATGCGTCCCATCGTGGCTGTCTGGCGAGAAAGCGGCCACATTCCAGGACGCCGCGGGGCTGTTTGTCCCGCGTCCATCGTCGGATTCCAGCCCGTCGCGGAGTTATGACCTGAAGCTGGCGCGAAGACGAACGAATCCTGGCCGGCGCCAGCGAAGAAGCCTGCGGCGTTGCTGCTGGCGGTGTGGCCTACGGCACTGGGAGATTGCGGCTGAGCCGGCACCGGCGGATCATAGACGATCGTTCCTCCGCTGCCGTCGCTGGCGAAATCGAAATTCGCCAAAACGTAGGTGCCATTGAAGTCCAGGGTGGTGGTGTTGGTTCCATCGGTGACCGTCAAAATGCCGTTGGAATAGCTGTCGTGGACCGAATTGAAATTGATGCCTTTAAGATCGATCTGATCCGATCCGGATAGGCTGCCATTCCCGGTGAAATTATCGATCACGCCAGTGAATGCAGTCAGACTGTCGAGCTTCAGCATTCCGGTGGAGCTGCTGAATGTGATCGACGCGGAATCGGCGGTACCGAGTTCGAGCGTGGCGCCAGCCCCGATTGTGGCAGCTCCCACGGCGCTGGGAAGGGGACTCGTGACCTGGAGGGTTGTGCCGGGCGCGACATAGATACCGATGGTGCCGTCGCCGTTGAGGTCCTGGTTGAAGTGGTCTCGAAGTTCTCCAGCGCAGTGCTGTTGCCCGCGACCGCACCGACCAGGTTCGACAGGTAGTTGCCGTTGCTGTCGGTGCTCCACACCGTGTAGAGGCCCGAACTCGGGTCGTGCCAGGCGACATCGTAGCCGCCGCCCGCCACCTGCACAGCGCCGATCGGCGTCCAGGTGCCAAATTCTCCGGCCGTCACCACCGAGCCGCCGTAGTGCAACTCCGGTCCGGTGCCGCCCCCGGTGGGGTTGAGGAAGTAGTTGGTGCCGACCTCCGTCAGCGCAGTCGTCCCGTCGGTCTGGATGACGACTTGGTGGCGGAAGGCCGATGGTGCCGTCGCCGTTGAGGTCCTGATTGAAGGTGGTCTCGAAGGTTCCAGCGCGGTGCTGTTGCCGGCGACCGCACCGACCAGGTTCGACAGGTAGTTGCCGTTGCTGTCGGTGCTCCACACCGTGTAGAGGCCGGAACTCGGGTCGTGCCAGGCGACTCGTAGCCGCCACCGCCACCTGCACAGCGCCGATCGGCGTCCAGGTGCCAAATTCTCCGGCCGTCACCGCCGAGCCGCCGTAGTGCAACTCCGGTCCGGTGCCGCCGCCGGTGGGGTTGAGGAAGTAGTTGTTGCCGACTTCCGTCAGCGCAGTCGTCGCCGTCGGTCTGGATGACGATCGGCGGTGGAGGTGGCGGAGGCCGATGGTGCCGTCGCCATTGAGGTCCTGATTGAAGGTGGTCTCGAAGGTCTCCAGCGCAGTGCTGTTGCCCGCGACCGCACCGACCAGGTTCGACAGGTAGTTGCCGTTGCTGTCGGTGCTCCACACCGTGTAGAGGCCCGAGCTCGGGTCATGCCAGGCGACGTCGTAGCCGCCGCCGCCACCTGCACCGCGCCGATCGGCGTCCAGGTGCCAAATTCGCCGGCCGTCACCGCCGAGCCGCCGTAGTGCAACTCCGGTCCGGTGCCGCCGCCGGTGGGGTTGAGGAAGTAGTTGTTGCCGACCTCCGATCAGGCGTCGTGTTCCGTCGGTCTGGATGACGGCTTGGTGGCGGAGGGCCGATGGTGCCGTCGCCGTTGAGGTCCTGATTGAAGGTGGTCTCGAAGGTCTCCAGCGCGGTGCTGTTGCCTGGCGACTGCGCCGATCAGGTTCGACAGGTAATTGCCGTTGCTGTCGGTGCTCCACACCGTGTAGAGGCCGGAGCTCGGATCGTGCCAGGCGACGTCGTAGCCGCCGCCGCCACCTGCACAGCGCCGATCGGCGTCCAGGTGCCAAACTCGCCAGCCGTCACCGCCGAGCCGCCGTAATGCAGCTCCGGGCCCAGTGCTGCCGCCTGTCGGGATTGAGGAAGTAGTTGGTGCCGACCTCCGATCAGCGCCGTCGAGCCGTCGGTCTGGATGACGAGGCAGGAGGTGTCACCGTGAAGCTGGTCCAATTGCTCCACAGCGTGCCGTCGTTGACGCGAACTTCCACCGTATCAGCGTCGATCCCGCCACGCCCTGATAAGTCAGCTGCGAAAGCTGGGCTGCGGTGACGTCGATTTCCTGATTGTTCGGCTCAACAACCGCCATTGAGAACAAAGTGGCCGGGGCCGGTGTCCTCGAACGCATAGGTCGTGATCGTATTGCCGTCGGGATCGGTGGCCGAAAACAGCGACGACGCTGCAACCGTGGTGTGGCCCGCGCTCAAGGTGACGTTCGAGGCCGCCACCACGGGCGCGCGATCAAGCGTGATGGTCAGCGACGCATTTGCTGTGCCGCCGTTGCCGTCGCTCACTGTGTAGCTGAAGATATCCTGAAGATGGCTGCCGGTCGGCGCGCTGCTGATCGCCGCCGTATTGTCGGCAACGTAGGAGTAGGAGCCGTTGGCATTGAGCGTGAGATGGCCGTACGTGCCGGCAAGCGAGGCGCCAACGGTGCCGGCGCCGTGCGCGGTATCGCTGACGGCGGTGACCGTCAGGCTGTCGCCATCGAGGTCGGAAGCGTTCGACAAGCACGCCGCTGGCCGCTGTCGTCGATAGCGTGGTGCCGACAGCATCTGTTGCGGTGTTGTTGGCGGCAACCGGCGCGCGGTCGACGTCGATGGTCGAAGTCGCGTTGTAGGAATTGGTCCCGTCGTTGATCGTCCAGGTGACGGTGCGGACCGGATGGCTGCCGCTCGAAGTATCGGTGCCGGTGTCCTGAAACGTATCTCGCTCAGCAAGGTGTCATAGACCGACGTTGAAGCGGCCCCGCTCAGCGTCAGCGTATCGGTCGTCGCATTCCAGCTCGCGGTGACGCCGTTGCCGAGCGAACCGTTCTGGATGCCGTTGACGAAGAGCTCGTCGCCCGCAACGGCACTGCCGCTGGCATTCGCGATCTTGATCGTTGCGCTGGACGAGCGTCGTGCTGCCGGGATCGTTGATACCAGGCGCTGCGCTGAGCAGCGAGACCGCGGCGCCGCCCTGCAATGCCTCGGCGGTATTGGCGACGACGACGAGGCCAAGCGGCATAGTGTTGAAGCCCAGCGCGTCGAGCATCTTGAGGTCGACGGACGTCAGGCTTTGAAGCGTGGAGCTTCGAATAGAATTCGTTGAACGGATCGTTCGGGGTCAGGTTGCTGTTGCGGAGAGCGCCATTGCCGGATTGAGAAAATCGCTTGGATCGGAACTGACGCCGAAGTCGGCGAGCTTCGTGTTGCCGCCGTCCAGCGAAAAATACGCGGACGAAGCGGGTATGTTGTCCGTGAACAGCCGTGTGCCGGGGCTTGTGAAGCGATAGAAATCGAAAATGTCGGGCTGCGGGCCGTAGGGCACGCGTCCCATCGCATGCGTCAATTCATGAAGCGCAACCCCCACCAGCAGGTTCGGATTGATGTCGGTGGCGAAGGTGGCGCTGCCGTCGTCGGTGGTAGTGCTGTTCGGACTGAGCAGCCCGAACAGCTTCAGCTGCGCATTCCAGACCGCGACCTCGATTGCCCCTGGATCGTCGAGCCCGTTGGCAAGGCATTGAAAGCTGGTGTCGCCCGGCGCAGCATTGGCGATCAGATCGGCCCTGACCGTCGAATAACTCACGAACTGGCCATTAGTCGGGCCCGCCGCCGCGCCGCCGCCGGTGCCGCTGTAATCGATGTTGATGTTGACCGTGATCTTGTTGGTGATCGTCTCGGAGAGGATCGCCGCGGCCTGTTCGATGCCGGCGCGAAAGCTTGCCGGCGCAGCCATCGCCGCCGCGTCGAAGATGAGATTGATAGTGAATCCGCTGCTGGATGTTTCGGCGACAACGGAACCGGTGCCTCCGGCTGCCGGAGCCGCTCACCGCGGCCATGGCCTGGACGGATTCGTCCGGAAGGATCGGGAGCCACAGGCGTCGACGACGGCGGTTGTGTTAGGGGTTCCGCCGCCGCTAGGACCAGATGAAAGAGCACCAAAATTGATATCACTGCCGCCAGGGCCGAAGTCGGAATCGGAATCCAACGGGTCAGAGGCGAGATGCGATCTCATCGCTTAGTCCTTGGTCTTCAAAGAGAATTTTGGTCGTTACGTAACGACTGTTTCTAAGCCCTATGGAGACAGCGAGTCGCGGTGCATAGCGTAGCAAATATGAGACCGAAATCTGACGTGGATACAATTGCGCTCGCGTTAATTAGCAGTTTCACGTGACAACTAAATTTTAGGCAGCCTTCCGGCGGAAGGCCCCGGCAGCCCGCTCTCTTCGCATCGCACAAAATACCCGAACCGCGGACGCCTCAGAGCAGTCCCGTTTGAAATTTTAGCAGTTGCTGAGAGGTCGTCGAGACAATGCAGTAATTCAATTCTCAGAGCTTCACGAAAACGCTTGCACTTTTTAGACGGCAAGCTTTGGAGGATTCCCAAGGATAAAAGGCGTGTCACGGAACTTGGGGCACGAACACGTACCCACGGCTTTTTCCAGTTATGGTGATGTGAACGGCACCATCGGAACAATATCATTCGCTCATTCACCTGTCCTTCGGTCACTTGAAAATTTGAGTTTTTCGATACCGACATTAATCAATGACGGCGTAAGAAATGTACGGCTCAAAGGGAAGCCGGCGGATCCGCAAGTTTTTCAAGCCAAGCGTGTCGAGTACAGCCACGGTCTCGCCAGGCCACGACATGTTATTCAACTCGTCAAACACAATAACCGCACCTTTAGGCATCCGCGGGAGAAAGGCCTTTATTGCTGCCACTGTCGGATCGTAAAGATCAAAATCGAGATGCAATAAAGAGACGACCGTATGGGGATTGTCCTTAACAAATTTAGGGATCGTCTCAGTGGCGTCGCCTTTGACCAAAACGACTTTTTCGACGTGTCCGATAAAGCGATTGGTGTCATATAAAGCGATGCATTCAAGCAAATCCTCGTAGTTCGAAACAGCCAGACCTCCGACGCGCATCTCGTCGGTTATGGTCTCGCCCTTCTTGTCCTGTTGGGCGATCGACGGAAAACCGGCAAATGTGTCGAAGCCGATCACGCGGCGTTGGAGATTTACCGGCTCTAGGACCGAGCTGAATTGTGCAAGCGCCATCAGCCCTCCCCCCAGTTGACGCCGCACTCCACGATGTCTCCCTGGACCTCCAAAGCTAGCTTGAATACTTCGTAGAGGGCTAGATACCGGGCCATGATCTGGCGCGAGGTGTATTTCGGGAAGTGCTCCAAACGCTCGTAAAACGTTCCGGGCCCGCCCTCGATCTGTTGGTTCATACGCTCACGGAAACTAATCTCACGCTCGCTGCTTCGACCTTTTTGGCGAAAGCGGGACGGATCTTTGGTCATCGTCGATTACCCCTAGGACTGGCGGATTGCAGAACTTGGAATTAGTCTATCCGACGCTGTCCCGCCAGATAAACGATACGGTACAAGACACAATGATGCCATTCACCGCACCCCTCGATGCCGACTGTCTTTTGCGGAAGAAGAAGGCTCTGCGCCGCGAAATGCTGGCCGGCAAGACCGGCTACGAAGAGAAGCGAATTGCCATCCTTGGTGGCTCGACCACGGCCGAATTGCGGGACATGTTGGAGCTGTTTCTGCTCAATAGCGGCATCAGACCTGTCTTCTATGAATCCGATTACAATCGCTATTTCGAGGATTTGGCATTCGAAGATTCGCCGCTAAAAAACTTCCAACCAGATTTCATTTACCTCCATACTTCCAGCTTGAACATCACACAATACCCCTCCATGAAGGAAGATTTCGGTGCCGTCCAACAGCGGATCGACAAAGAGCTCGAGAAATTCCAAATCCTCTGGGACAACGCCGAGCGATATTACAACTGCCCCGTTATCCAGAATAATTTCGATCTGCCTTACGCGCGCGTGCTTGGAAATCTAGACTGCTATGCGGTCCAAGGACGTGGCAGTTTTATCGCCGAATTGAATCGGCGCTTTGCCGAACAGGCCCGTCTTCGCAGAAACTTGTATTTGAACGATATACACTACTTGTCGGCATGGTTCGGGCTAGAGCGATGGCACGATCTGTCAGCTAGATACGCGTATAAATACGCGATGGGCCTGCAGGCAATCCCGCACGTTGCCCACAGCGTCTTCACCATCATTAATGCAATTCTCGGCAAATCCAAAAAATGTCTCGTGCTCGATTTGGACAATACGCTCTGGGGCGGCGTCATCGGCGATGATGGTGTCGGCGGCATCGAACTAGGCGCCGAAACGGCGATTGCCGAGGGCTACAGCGAATTCCAGCGTTATGTAAAAGACCTCAACGGAAGAGGCATCGTCTTGGCGGTATGTTCCAAAAATGACGAGGCTAGCGCCAAGGAAGGCTTTACTCACCCCGACAGTATCCTGGTGGTTGATGACTTCTCGGTCTTCCAGGCCAATTGGAACGAGAAACATGGCAACCTGCGTTGCGTGGCAGAGACGCTCAACATCGGTATCGACAGCCTCGTTTTTGTCGATGACAATCCGGTGGAGCGCGACTTAATCCGGGCGCAAGAACCGCTTGTCACGGTTCCCGAGGTAAGTTGTGATGTAACGAGATTCATTGCTGTCTTGGACAAAAGTGGCTTGTTTGAGCCAGTGTCGCTTTCCGACGAAGATCTGCGCCGCGTATCTCTCTATGCCGACAACGCCAAGCGTTCTAGCGGTGAAGCGCGGTTCGAGAATTATGATGCGTTCCTTGCGTCGCTTGATATGGTCGCGGAAATCGAGCCGTTGAACGAACTCGTAATCGAGCGCGCCGTCCAGCTTTGCAACAAGACCAATCAGTTCAATGTGACCACAAAGCGCATCACGACGGCTCAGATGCACTGGATGATCGCCAGTCCCGATGTCATCTCAATCTACGGCCGACTTAAGGACAAATTCGGGGATAACGGCTTGATCTCCATCATTTCCGGAACGATCCGCGATAAAGCTCTGCACATAGATATTTGGCTTATGAGTTGTCGCGTGTTGAAGCGCGGCATGGAAGGCGCAATGCTTGACCGGATAGCTGGGCTGGCGAAGGCGCGTGGCATTGCCTCCTTGGTGGGATATTATCGTCCGACCGCCAAGAACAAAATGGTCGGTGGGTTATTTTCCGACATGGGCTTCAAGTCTTGGCCGGGCGCACCGGGTGACGATAGCCGCTGGTTTCTTGACCTTGGGGCCTACGAGAACAGAAATTCAATCATCCGGGTGAACCATGAATAATGAAGAGATCGAACCCCGATTGACCGAAGTGTTTTGCGATATTTTCGACAGAGACCACATAATACTTACCCGCGCGACGACAAGCACCGATATCGAAGACTGGGACTCACTCGCAAACATCAGCTTGATCGTCGCGATCGAGAAGGAATTCAACGTATCGTTTAGCCTTAAGGAGGTCAAAGCCTTGCTGAATGTCGGTGGCATGATCGACCTGATCAAGACCAAAAAGGCCGAGCCATGAACAGCTATCGGCTGCGCGATCTCGTTCCTGGAATGAAGGATCACTTCGGGGTTGAAGTTACGGCGGAGATGATGGCGAAATTTCTCGACATCACCGGCGATTCCAACCCCCTCCACACCGACGCCGAGTTCGCCCGAGCCGCGGGTTACCAGGGCCCAGTTGCCTACGGAATGCTGACCGCATCTTTTTATTCGACGTTGGTCGGGGTGCATCTGCCGGGCCGCTACGTCTTGCTCCATGGCATAGACGCCTTTTTCGTTGCCCCCGTTTTTGCTGGAGACACGCTCACCGTCCACGGCGAGATTTCGGCGGTCCACCTTGAGTTGGGGTTGGCCGAGATGCGCGCATACATCATCAACGAACTTGGACAAAAGGTGTCGCGTGCAAAGATCAGGATCGGTGTTCGTGAGTAAAGAACATGTTCTGATTGTCGGCGCGTCATCGTCGATCGGCTGCGAAGTGATCCGCCAGATCGCGCACGCGGACATGACTATTTTAGCTCACTTTAACACAAACGCTGCCAAAATAGAGCTCTTGTCCAACGAGGTGGCGGCTTCGATCGTTCCATTGCAGGCGGATCTTCGATCCCAGGCCGCTGTTGAGGCGATGCTCCAAACGATCGAAAGACAGCAGCCATACCCCGATAAGATTATCTTTTTGGCTGCGCCGAGTTTTTCACTTGCACGGTTCAAAGACTTGGAGTGGCCGGATTTCCAGATGCAGCTCGACATCCAGCTTCGCGCGGCCGTGCTTGTCTGCCGTCGGTTTTTGCCGAAAATGGCGGCCGCAAAACGAGGCAAGGTGGTATTCGTTCTGACCAGCTATACCCTCGGCGTTCCGCCAATGGCGATGGCACATTATGTCACCGCCAAGTTTGCCTTGCTTGGGTTCATGAAAGCCATGTCCAGCGAATACGCCTCGAAAAGCATCTGTATCAATGCGATTTCGCCGGGCATGGTCGATACGGATTTTCTCGGCGATATTCCCGACAAGATCGTGGAAATGACCGCAGACCGGCACCCCTTAAAACGAAACGCCTTGCCGAGCGATATTGCGCCGATGGTGAAGTTTCTTTTGTCGGACGGTGCCGTTTATATGACTGGGGTCAACGTGCCGATTACCGGCGGCGCGAGCTAAGGTATCCGTCGTATTGGAGTTGTCGATGCTGATCATTTCCAAAACAGCCGAAATCTCCAAACTAGCCGACATTGAAGACTCTCGCAGAGGCTCGAAAATCATTATTGAGGATGGGGTCAAGATTGACGCATTTGTAAAGATCAAACCGGCCGGCGGTTCCGGCGATCTTTCGATCGGTGCCTACAGCGTGATCAACCCAGGCGTGGTAATGTATACAGGCAATGGGCTCGCGATCGGCAAGTGCGTGATGATCGCTGCCAATTGCGTGCTATCGGCCACCTCTCACGAGTTTATGGACAAGGATGTTCCGGTCATGAAGCAGGGCTTCATACCGTTGGAGCGATTAAGAGGTGGACTGGCGGGGATTGTGATAGAAGACGACGTGTGGATCGGCGCCAACTGCACCGTCCATGAGGGTGCCCGCATCAAACGCGGTGCGGTCATAACCGCCGGCTCTGTCGTCAAGGGCGTACTTGAAGAATACGGAATTTACGCAGGTAGCCCGCTCAAATGCATCGGACATAGGCGCTAGTTCGGGATAGGCGTGGCTGCTTCGGTGCCGTGCGTCGGGTGCTGTCTACGCATGTCCCATGGCAGCTGCAGGCCCCGCGCCCTGATTGTCTGAAATAATCCTTATTTATCAATAGCCAGAAATGTTCACGGCCTGAACATGGTGCTTGACGTTCATACGATGAACGCGCTAACAACGCCGCCGGTCAAGGGGCGCCGGATGGATCGTCTGCTGGAGACGGAGCATGAGAACGAGCGCATCGTTCTCGGCCTGTTGAGTTCCGTGGAAACGGATGGTGCACGTTCGCAGCGCCGAATGGCGGCCGAACTCGGCATCGCGCTTGGTCTCGTCAACGCCTACCTCAAACGCTGCGTCAAGAAGGGCCTCGTCAAGGTCCACGATGCCCCGGCGCGGCGCTATGCCTATTATCTGACGCCGCAGGGCTTTGCCGAGAAATCCAGACTGACCGTTCAATATCTCTCGGATTCATTTTCATTCTTCCGCAAGGCCAAGGGTGATTGCACGCGCGTCTTCGAGGAGGCGGCCGCGCGTGGCCTCAAGCGACTGGTGCTTGCCGGAAAGTCCGATCTCGCGGAAATCGCAATCCTTTGCGCGGTTGAGGCGGGCGCGACGGTGGTTGCGATTGTCGATCCTCGAAGCGAGGAGCAGCCGCTTCGTTGGTGTGGAGGTCTTTGGGTCCTATTCCGATGTGAAGGACGGCTTTGACGCGATCATCGTGACGGATGTTGCGCGCGCGCAGGCGTCGTACGAGCAGGCGGTCGAGGCGTGCGGCAAAGATCGCGTGCTCGTGCCCGCTCTGCTGGGCTTGCGTCCGCCAAAAGGCACGGAGGACGCCGCATGAGCGATATCACGGGTGCGCGCTGGTACGTCGTGCAGACGCAAGTCAATGGTGAGGCGAAGGCCGCGGAGAATCTGCGCCGCCAGGGTTACGAGACCTATTTGCCGCGTTATCTGAAGCGCCGCCGTCATGCGCGAAAAGTGGACTTTGCGGCGAAGCCGCTGTTCCCGCGCTACATGTTCGTGGCCATCGACATGGCGACGCAGCGCTGGCGTTCGATCCAGTCGACGTTTGGCGTATCGCGTCTTGTCACCAACGGCGATGAACCGGCGGTGGTGCCGGAAGGCGTGGTGCGCGCGCTGAAGGCGCGGGAAGACGCGAAGGGCTTTGTCAAACTGGATGCCAGGCCTGCGTTTGCGCCCGGCGACAAGGTGCGCGTGCTCGCTGGCGCCTTCATGGACAATGCGGGCCTGTTCAACGGAATGGCGGACCATGACCGGGTCTCCATTCTGCTGGATATGCTCGGCCGCAAGGTTCGTGTGCTGCTCGACGCGGATCTGGTTGCTGGCGGCGTAGGCCTGGTCGTTCGTCACGCCGCGTCGAGCGGCGTGGCTTGTTTCGGCTCCGCTCAGGAGCAATCCGTGTGACGCTTGAGTCACCCGGACTGCGGTAGCGTGGGCGAAGCCGCAGCTCATTCCGTGATCGACTCTGCTATGACGATCTCGACGCCATTTTGGAAGCGCGCTCGATGAACGGAAATTGAAAGCTCAATGACCTCCACCACAGTCAAAATTATCAAGCCGCATAGCGAGCGATCCTTTGCAGAGGATCTGGCCAACATCTGGGCGCATCGCGAGCTCGTGCTGGTGCTGGCGCGCCGTGAAATCTCGGTTCGCTACCGGCAAACCGTCGTGGGACTGCTCTGGGTGCTGTTGCAGCCGCTGGTCACGACCGCCATCTTCACCACGGTGTTTGTCTTCTTCATCCGCATTCCGGATCAGGGAGGCGGCTCCTATCCGCTGTTCGCATTTGCCGGCATCGCCGTCTGGCAATACTTCACCCGCATCGTGACCGACGGCGGCGGCAGCCTCATTGCAAGCAGCGCACTGATCACCAAGGTATCCTTTCCGCGGCTGATCATTCCTCTGGTCTCACCCATTGCGGCGGGCGTGGATTGCCTGATCGCTATTCTCGCGCTGGTGGTGCTGACGGCCGCTTTTGGAGCGCATCTGAGCTGGACCGTGATCTTTGCGCCGTTCGTTATCCTCGCCGTCGCGTTGTTCGGCTATGCCATCGCGCTTTGGCTCGCCCCGCTCAACGCAGTCTATCGCGACATCGGCATTGTGCTGCCCTTCGTGATCCAGATTGCGATGTATCTCAGCCCGATTGTCTATCCGGCCTCGCTGGTCCCGGAAAAAATCCGCTGGCTCTACGAACTCAATCCGGTGGCCGTGATGGTCAACTCGATGCGCTGGGTCGTTCTTGGAACTAACGCTCCCTCGCTTGCCGGCATCGTCTGTGTTTGCCGTGGCGACGGTGCTTCTGTTCTGGGGCGGAACGCGCATTTTCCGGAACATGGAGGGCAATCTTGTCGACCGGATTTGATTGCCCGATGAGGCCGCATCGGCCGGCGCTCGTCGCTTGAATATGCAGTTGCTGAACAGGATCGGACGAAGGGCATGACTGCGGCGATTGAGGTTCTCGGCGTCGGCAAGGAATATTTTCGGGGAGTCCATCACACCCATACCCGGCTTTTGTCCGGGCTCATCTCTCAATGGGGCAAGAGGCTGCTCGGCAGGGCAGACGGACGAAGACTATTCGACGGTTGACGTTGAACCGTTCTGGGCGCTGAAGGACGTCTCCCTCACCATCGAACAGGGGCAGGTCGTCGGCATCGTCGGACGCAATGGCTCCGGCAAGAGCACGCTGCTCAAGATCATCGCCCAGATCACCGCGCCGACGACCGGCGAAGTACGCCTGAATGGCCGAACCGGCACCCTGCTTGAGGTCGGCACCGGGTTTCACCCCGAACTCAGCGGCCGGGAAAATGTGTTTCTCAACGGCGCGATTCTCGGCATGAGCCGGGTGGAAATCGCCCGCAAGTTTGACGAGATCGTCGATTTCTCCGGCGTCGAGGCTTTCATCGATACGCCGGTGAAGCGTTATTCCAGCGGCATGCACACCCGCCTTGCTTTCTCGATCGCCGCGCATCTCGATCCGGAAATCCTCATCATCGACGAGGTGCTCGCGGTCGGCGACGCCGAGTTTCAAAAAAAATGCCTTGCCAAGATGAAGGACGTGACCAGCGACGGGCGTACGGTCGTATTTGTCAGTCACAGCATGATGACGGTGACCGGATCTTTGCACCCAGCTGCGTGTTTCTGGACAAGGGCATCGTCCAAGCTATCGATCATCCGCGTGAGCATCGCTGATATGTATTTTTCAAGCGGGCAGAACAGCGCGGCTTCATTTTGAACTTTGTATCCGATGCGGAGATGCCGGGCGACGGTGTGGCGAGGCTTTGCAGCGCTCGGGTCCATGATAGCAACTTCAAGAACGTCGAACACATCGATCGCGGCGAAAAGGTCGGCGTGGAGATGACGTTCGAAGTAAGGAAGGCTGGATATCGGCTGATGCCGAATTTTCATGTTTTTCTGCAGGAGCAATTGCCTTTGTAAGCTCTCCGCCGCAAAACGAACGTACTTGCCCCTGGCCTATATCGTGCCACCTTGTGGATTCCGCGTAAGCTTCTCAATCGATGGCACTCTATGTCGTCGGGGTAGCGCTGACTTCGCTGAATCCGATCCAGGTTCACTTCTATCTGCAGGACGCCTTGAGTTTTCGTGTTTCAGAAAAGAAATCACCGGATCTTATGTAGCAATGCCCGGCGTTGTTCGGCCGGAGCTGGATTGGGATCTGGTGCAAGAACCTGTTGAGCTGTCGCGATACCACATGATATTTTCACCCGCTTGACTCTCGTCGGTGCCTATCGGGTCGAGCCGCAGCTGGTGGTCGATGAACGCGGAGCATTCGCACGTCGATTTTGTGCAGATGAATTTCGTGCGCATGGACTCGAAAACGATTTTGTGCAGCGCTCGTTCTCCTTCAATGCGCGTGCAGGAACGTTGCGCGGAATGCATTTCCAGGCGCCGCCATATCTCGAAGCCAAGATCGTACGGTGCACGCGCGGCGCGATCTTCGATGTGATGGTCGATCTGCGAGAGGGATCGCCGACCTATGGTCAATGGCACGGCGAAGAGTTGACCGCCGACAACCGGCTGATGCTCTATATTCCGAAGGGTTTTGCGCATGGCTTTCAGAGCCTGGTTGATAACACCGAGGTCGACTACGAAATCACGCCCGGCCTATGTGCCGGAGGCTACGGCGGGCTTTCGGTTTGATGATCCGGAACTGGCGATCAACTGGCCGCTCAGAACATTCATCATGTCCGATCGCGACAAGACGTTGCCGGCTTCGTTCAAGGGGATTGCTCTTTGATCGTGGTTCAGGAAGCTGCTTTGACGTGCCTAGCCACAAAAATGACTGATCGGATCACTGTGTTCGGAGCTGGTGGGTACGTCGGCTCAGCTCTTGTAACTAGTTTGCAGCGAGCGAATGTGGAAGTGATAGCCGTGACTCGCGACAATATCGCAGATACTCCGCGTCGTTTGGGGCACGCCATTTATGCGATAGGCCTGACATCGGATTTCCGCAGCAAGCCTGTCGAGACCGTTCAGGCGCACGTGGTTCAGCTTGCTGACCTGCTTGCTTGCAAGGACTTTGCCTCCTTTACGTATCTGTCGTCGACGCGCCTGTATAAGTCCGAGTTGACGACGGACGAAACCACTTCCATATCAGCCCTTCCAACAGATGCGGACGACATCTACACGCTAAGCAAGCTGCTCGGAGAGGCGTTGATATTTCGCCTTGCCGGTGAGTCGTGGCCGCGTCTGCCGCCTTTCTAATGTCTATGGCGGCGACGACCGATCTTCGAACTTTCTGACTTCCGTTATTGCGGATGCGCGCGCGCATCGAAACGTTCGGATTACGCAGGCTCCCGAAAGCGAGAAGGACTACGTCCATGTCGAAGATGCGTGCCGGGCGATTGAGGCCGTGGCGATGCGGGGAACGGAGCCGATCTACAATGTGGCGGCTGGGCGAAACATAAGTCATCAGCAAATAGCGGACCAGTTGAAGAGGGACGGAGTAGCCGTCGAATTCGGCTCGGGTCCAATCTTCAGCTTCCAGCCCATCAACGTCCAACGATTGCGCAACCTGATAAACTGGAATCCCAGATCTCTCGTCCATGATTTGCCCGGGCTTTTGTCTATCTCTGAAGAGATCAGGGGGTCTTAAAAGTGATATTGATTGATGAGAAGGAAGGTTGGATATCGCCGGACAACGGCGAGAGCAGGCTGCCTTTCGCCTCAAAAGAGGGATTTGAGCTGATTTCGAAGATTTGGCTACGCGCTACGTGGGACGCGAAGTACGTATACAATTTCACGTGGATGGGACGTCCGATTATCCAGTTGCCTGACGACCTGATCAGGCTCCAGGAACTAATTTGGCAATTGAAGCCCGACGTGATCATCGAAACCGGTGTCGCGCATGGCGGCTCGCTGATCTTTCATGCGTCGCTTCTGCAAATCATCGGACATGGCCGCGTCATAGGGGTGGACATCGAGGTTCGCCCTCATAATCGCAAAGCGATCGAAGAGCATAAGCTGGCGTCCAGCATAACATTGGTCGAGGGCTCTTCTATTGCGCCGGAAACGATAGACAAGGTGAAATCCCTCGTCGCTCCCGGCGACCGTGTTCTCGTCATCCTCGACGCAAAACATACGAGAGACCACGTCTTGGCCGAGCTGGCCGCGTATTCGCCCCTGGTAAACGTAGGGTCTTACATCCTTGCCTGCGACGGTATCATGGAATTGGTGGAGGGCGCGCCGCGGTCGGGACAGGATTGGTCATGGAACAATCCGCGTCGCGCAGCGCTGCAATTTGTCGCGCAGAATCCTGATTTCAGAATAGAGGAGCCTGAGCTGCCGTTCCGCGAAGGTATTTCGGCGGAACGAGTTTCATATTGGCCCGACAGTTATATCAAGCGAATGGATTGATGAGCGAGACGGCTGTGCAGGGTAAGTCAGATACGATTATATCGACGCGTTGCGAGGTTATGCTATTCTACTCGTCATTTTTGTGCACGCCTCGCAGATGATCGCTGTATTGTGCTCGCGAGGAAATCTCGGACCATCTTCGTGAACCCCTGCTTCATTTGGATCGGAAAGATTAGCTTCAGCGGATATCCTGGCACTTTGTTCTGATTGATGTCGTCCCAACGAACTTCGCTAACTGTCTCCGATGACAAATTTCGTCTGGTTCTATCTCGCGCTCACTGCCCTGGCGGTGGCCTCCTCCTCGGTGACTTATGTCGCCATCGAAAAGCCCTTCATCGCTCTTTGCTAAAGATTGCTGCGCCAACACCAGACTGGCGAGGGCGCACAGAAGAGCGCAGCTATCGCTTGATGGTTCCAAAGGATTTCAATCGGGAATGACGCAACCCCTTGTTACGATTGGCATACCGGCTTTTAACCGGCCGCCCGGGTTGGCGCGAACGCTCGCATCCATGTGTTCCCAGACTTATCGGAACATCGAGATCATCGTTTCGGACAACGCTTCCACCGATCCAGCTGTCCGCACAACGGTCGACGAGTTCGCCGCAAAGGACCTCCGCATCAGTTACCACCGGCACCTGGAAAACCTCGGCGGCATGGCCAATTTTTCCTCGCTTGTTCGGAAGGGAAGTGGCGATTTTTTCATGTGGGCCGCCGACGACGATCGCTGGGAGCCGTTCTTTGTCGAGCGCTGCGTCGCCGGACTTCAAGCCGATCCTGCGCTGGCGGTCTGTCAGATGGAAGCGCAGTATGAGGTAGATGGCGAGGAGTTGTTTCCATTCTTTTTTGAAGGCGTCCCCTTTCACGATTATTCGTCAGTGTCGCCGGTTGAGCGCGTGAAGCATCTGCTGCGGTATGGCTACGGCAATCTTTTCTATGGCGTATTCAGGCGAGAGGCCTTGTTCCACGACGGAAGGCCGATTATCGAATGGATCGGGCGGACGCTCAACGAAATTCCCATGCAGATATTGCTGGCGTCCTGGGGAGGTATTCGGGTTATTCCGGAAATCGGTCTTTACAAGGCGGCTCCGGCGACCGTTTGCAAGCAGGCAAGATGGGAGCAGGTCGGTGGTCGGCTACCAAATTGGCGAGGGTGGCGGAGCCACCTCAACGATTGCCGATCGCTCCACCAATATCACAACATGGTCATGCATGAGAATTTCGCCGCCATCGGTGCTCTCGGTTATGACGGGTGGACCAGCCGGCGGCTGCGTGCACGGGCCGCTTATTGTCTGTTGAAGCACGAGCTTTCTGCTTGCCTTGCGCTGGAAGCCAGAGAATTCCGCGAAATCGCAAGCCTTCGTCGAGGCGATCGGCCCGACGGCCGCTGAGCGCAGATGAACAATTCGTCGCCCCGCGTTTCGATCGGCCTGCCAACGTATAACAGGCCAGAGCTTCTGGCGCTTGTGCTCGAATGTTTCCGCCGTCAGACATTTGCTGATTTCGAACTGATCATTTCGGACAATGCTTCGCCGAACCCGGAAGTGCAGAAGCTGTGCGAACGCTACGCTAGACAGGATTCGCGATTTCGTTACGTGCGACAACCGGTCAATCAGGGGGCAGAAAAAAATTTCTGGTTTGTCTACGATCAGGCGCGTGCGCCACTTATTCCTGTGGGCGTCCGATGATGATCTGTGGCCGCGTCGACTTCCTGGAGAAAGGGGTCGCAGCACTTGAGGCAAATCCGCGCGCGTCCGCCTGGTTCTGCCAGGTCGTCAACATCAATATTCACGGTGAGCTCGCGCGATCCTACCCAAGCTTCGAGCGATTCCAGTCGGGCAGCGCTGAAGTTCGTTGATTTGATTCGCTTCCTCTGGGAGCCGGAAATCATGGGCAAGGCGAACCTGATTTACTCCATCTTTCGACGCCAGGCCCTTTCGGAGGTGATCGACATATTTCGAGAACGTCCCTCGACTTGGGGCAGTGATATGAATTTGGTCTATGGATATCTGTGCCGATCTAATTTGGTCGTGAACGATCAGGTGGTTCTTCAAAAGCGTGTTCCCACCGAAACGGTGGAGCCGGTGTCTGATGCGCGCCTGCAGCTCTATCCACGGGAAGAGCGCGCGATCTATTTTCGGAACTATCGCCTGGCCGCCGCGGGCACCGGCTATGGGCTATTGACGGCGGCTGTACTGGCGGTGAGGTCGGCATACGACTATTGGTACTCGGGCAGAGCTCGGCTATGATTATGAGAATTGGCCGCTAAGGCGGCGGTTTGTTCCGGGTTCTCGGGCGAATTTGGGCACGGCTTCGTGGATCACGCGTCTGCAAGTAAGGAGTAATCTGATGAAAGCAGTCATTCTGGCGGGTGGCATGGGCACCCGGATCTCGGAAGAGACGTCGGTGCGGCCAAAGCCGATGATCGAAATCGGCGGACGGCCGATCCTCTGGCACATCATGAAGCTCTATGCGCATCACGGGATCACGGATTTCGTGATCTGCCTCGGCTACAAGGGATACATGATCAAAGAATATTTCATGAACTTCGTGCTGCATCATTCCGATGTCACGATCGATGCCACGAAGAACAGCGTTACCTACCATCAGAGCAGCGTCGAACCCTGGCGGATCACGCTTGTGGATACCGGCGAGACGACTCTCACCGGCGGGCGTCTCAAGAGGGTGCGCAACTATCTCGATCCGACCGAGCCGTTCTGCTTCACCTATGGCGACGGACTTTCCGATATCGATATCGGCGCCACGATCGCCTTTCATCGCAACCACGGAAAACTGGCGACGGTGACGGCGGTGCGGCCGCCTGGCCGCTACGGCGCGCTTGAGATCGACGGAGCGGCCGTGAAGTCCTTCGTCGAGAAGCCGCCCGGCGACAACGCCTATATCAATGGCGGCTTCTTCGTGCTCAACCCGGCGGTGATCGATCGGATCGAAGGCGACAAGACCTCCTGGGAGTCGACGCCGCTTGAGGCGCTTGGCCCGGGATGAGCAACTGCGCGCCTACCGGCATTTCGGCTTCTGGCAGCCGATGGATACGCTTCGCGACAAGATGATGCTTGAAGAGCTCTGGCAGTCAGGCCGCGCGCCCTGGCGGCAGTGGGACTTAAGCGACATGGCTTCCAGTTCTCCGACTGCCGATCTTGCGGCGCGCCACTGACGGCGGTGCTGGTCGATCTCGGCATGACGCCGATTTCGAATGCGTTCGTTCGCGCGCGATCATGCATCGTTCAGCGAGCGGTTTTATCCGCTCAAGAGCTTTGTCTGCGATCGGTGCTGGCTGGTGCAGCTTGAGGACTTCGAGACGCCGGAGACGCACTTCCATGCCGAATATGTCTATTTCTCGTCCTTCTCGGATAGCTGGCTCGCTCATGCGCGCAGCTTCGTCGAAAAGGCCGTGAACTCGCCTTGCGCTGGGTAGCGAATTCCACGGGTCGTCGAAGTCGGCAGCAATGACGGCTATCTGCTGCAGTATTTCGTCGAGCGCGGCATTCCTTGCCTCGGCGTTGATCCGGCCGCCAATTGTGCCAAGGCGGCCTGGGACCTGCGGCGCGTGCCGACCGAGGTCGCATTCTTCGGATCAAAAGCGGCGAAGCAGCTTCGCGAGCGGAGCGGCACGGCGGATTTGATCATCGCCAACAATGTGCTTGGCCCACGTGCCCGACATCAACGACTTTGTCGCGGGTTTCAAGATCTTGCTTGGCGAACGGGGCGTTGCGACGTTCGAATTTCCGCATGTGCTGGAAATGATCCGCAACGTCGAGTTCGATACGATTTATCACGAGCACTATTCCTATCTGTCGTTGTTGGCGCTGGAGCCGTTGTTCGAGCGCCACGGATTGCGGGTGGTTGACGTCGAGCGCCTCTCGACGCATGGCGGATCGCTTCGGCTCTATGTTGCGCATGCCGGTCGTATGGCGGTGGCCGATTCCGTCAAGCAGCTGCAGGCAGGAGGAGATCGTGGCCGGGCTCGATCGGCTTGCGACCTATGAGACCTTTGGACAGCGCGTTCGCCAATTGAAGCGATCGTTGCTGCGTCTGCTGATCGGGCTAGTGGAGAATGGCAAATCGGTCGCAGCCTATGGCGCGCCGGCAAAAGGCAACACGCTGCTGAACTATTGCGGAATTGGCCGCGACTTCATCGGCTATACGGTCGACCGCAATGTGCACAAACAGGGCCTTCTGTTGCCGGGAACACGAATCCCGGTTCTTGCCCCCGACGAAATCGAAAAGCGAAGGCCTGACTACGTTCTCATTCTGCCCTGGAATCTTGCGGGAAGAGATCGTGGCGCAGATCAACCAATTTCCGGACTGGACCGGGCAGTTCATCATTCCCGTGCCGGAGCCCGTGATTTTGGACAGCCGTGGCAATGCAAGCGATGAATAACCGAGCGATGCCCCGACGGTCAGCGTGGTCTTGTCCGTCCGCAATGGCGGATCGCGACCTGCCCCAGGCGCTCGGGACGATCCTGAACCAGTCGTTTACCGATTTCGAGTTGATCGCCATCAACAACGGCTCGACCGATGGGACGCGGCGATTACCTCGACAGCATCACCGATCCGCGGGTTCGCGTCTTTCATCAGGAAGACGCGGGTCTTGCGGCTGCGCTCAATCGCGGCATCTCGCTGGCGCGAGGGCGTTATATCGCAAGGCAAGACCACGACGATCTCGCCGATCCGAGCCGGATCGCGCAAGCAGGTGGAGTTTCTCGACGCGCATCCCGATCATGCCTTGGTCGGCACGCGGGCCGAGATATGGGTCGGCGACAAGCCGACGGGCCGCTTCCATGATCATCCGACCGAGGATGCAGAACTCCGCTTTGCCCTTCTATTCAATAATTACTTTGTCCATTCCTCGGTGATGATGCGCAAGGCTGCGCTCGACGAGGTCGGCGTCTATACTACCGACCGCTCGCGCCAGCCGCCGGAGGACTACGAGTTGTGGTCGCGAATCGCGCGGCGCTTCCGTGTCGCCAATCTGCCGGAGCGGCTGACCATCTATCGCGAGGTGCCGACCAGCATGTCGCGCGAAGGTGCCGATCCCTTCAAGGAGAAGTTGATCTTGATATCGGCGGAAAACCTTGCGGCAGCGACGCAGTGGGCGTACCGAAGCCTCAGAGCATTCATCTGGACATCGCGAGTCTTATTCATGGTGCGCCGGAAAAACTGTCACAAAACGCTGATATCGAGGATATGTGCGCGGTCATCGCCGAAGCCGGCAAAGCGATCTTTGGCGACCGGAACTTTGACGCGAAGAGCGATCCTGTGGCATTCTGGAAGCGGAATTTGCGGTATCAATTCATGGTTCACAGGCATGGGTTGCGCCAGGTGCGTAACGTCGCAAGCGGCGTAAAAAGAGCTTTGCAGCGTCTTGGTTTTTCGATTTAGGGGTTGCAGGGCTGTTCGCATCTGAAGATAGCAAAGGAACTTTGATTGCGCCTGCTGCTGTGCTGTGAATCCTATCCTCCGCATCGAGGCGGAGTGCAGGAGGTCATGCGCCAGATTGCAGAGCGCATGGCGGCGCGAGGCCATGACGTCACCGTGGCCACAAGCCGCCACCCTCGCAGGAAATCGAAGGTCGTCAATGGCGTGAACGTCCGCGAATTCAAGGCGGGCGGAAAGTTGGTCTATGGCCTCAACGGCCAGATTGATCGAATATCGCGAGTTCGTCAGGACGTTTGAGGCAGACGCGATCCTCATCATGGCCGCGCAGCAATGGAGCTTCGACGCGCTGTGGCCCGTTCTCGATCATATCAAAGCGCGCAAGGTGTTTATCCCTTGCGGCTTCTCAGGTCTTTTTGAGCCGGATTTCGCGGAATATTTCAAGGAGCTTCCGGGCATCCTCAAGAAGTTCGATCATCTGGTCTTCAACGCCGAGAAATATCGCGATATCGATTTCGTCAGGGACATCGGGCTGAGCAATTTCACCGTGCTTCCCAACGGCATCAGCGAAGCCGATTTCGAGCAGGAAGCCGATGATCAGTTCCGGCGGAAGCTGGCAATACCGGACGATGCGTTTCTGTTCCTGACCGTCGGCAATCCGATCGAGGCCAAGGGACATCGCGAAGTCGTCGATGCATTTTCGCGCCTGGATACTGGCGGACAATCCGTGGTGCTGCTTTCGATTGCCGGCTGGCCGGGTAGCGGCCCCGGGTCTTCCGGCCGCCTCGCCCAGTTTCTGCTCCGTAAGGTGGCCAACTCGCCGCTTCGGAACTGGCGTCCGCTTTGCCGACGCGGTGGCGCATCGCTTATTGTATATCGCCCGGGTCGAGGGATGGGACGGGATCAAACAATTGGCGCGCCGCATGCTGGCACGCTACAAGGCCAGGATGGGACTACATGCGCCACCGCTCGAGAGCATCGAGAGCATGGCTGCGAGAGCCTCGGCACAGCCGTTCAAGCGCGTGATCCTGACTGATCTTGAGAGAGCGGGATCTTATTCAAGCTTACCTTGCGGCCGATCTGTTCGTCTTCGCCTCGCGAATCGAATACTCGCCGCTGGTCTTGTTCGAGGCAGCCGCGGCGGGAACGCCGTTCCTGACGGTTCCCGTCGGCAACGCTGACGAAATCGTTCGCTGGACCGGTGGCGGGGTTCTGTGCGAGGCCGCCAAAGACAACCGCGGTTATACGCGCGTCGATCCCGGGACCTTGGCTGACGCAATGGCACGCTGCATGAAAGACCGCGAAGGGCTTAGGCGCCTTGGTGCAACGGCGCGCGAGAGATGGCGCAACTACTTCACTTGGAAGATTGTAGCCGGATACTATGAAGACATTCTCGCCGGCAGGAGCCCGGACGTCGGAATCACGGAGATCAGGGAGACTGCTGCCGGATGAACGCGCAATCTCGAGTGTAGCATGAAACACGCAGTTATCCTGGCCGGCGGCCGGGGCACGCGCCTTCGGCCCTATACTTTGACGCTTCCGAAGCCGTTGGTCCCGCTGGTCGATACGCCGATTGTGGAGATCGTGATCCGCAAGCTGGCAAACGCGGGTTACCAATCGGCGACCCTGGCGATCAATCACATGGGAGAGCTCATCCAGGCCTATTTCGGCGGCGGCGAGCGCTGGGGACTCGAGCTTCGGTACTCGCTGGAAAACGAGCCGTTGGGAACCATCGCCCCGCTTCGGCTGATCGGTGGCCTCCCGGACAACTTTCTGGTTATCAACGCAGACGTGCTGAGCGACCTCGATCTTTCGCGGTTTCTTGCGGACCACGTTGCTTCCGGTGCGATCTTCACGATCGGCGCCACCAATCGCGACCAGGTTCTGGACTATGGCGTTCTCGGCGTCGAAGGCGAGCGTCTCGTGAGCTTTCGGGAAAAGCCGAAACTCCCGCAACTTGTCAGCATGGGTATCTATGCGGTCAATCGGCGCGTGCTCGACTATATTCCGCGCACTGGCCCTTTTGGGTTCGATCAATTGATGCTCAAGCTCATCGAGACTGGCGAGTCGGTCGACGTCAAAAGACATGACGGCTATTGGCTCGATATCGGTCGGCCGGATGATTATGAGCGAGCTACCATTGAGTTCGAAAAGGACCGGAAGCGCTTCTTGTGAGCGAACGTGTGCTTGTGACGGGTGGCAGCGGCTTTGTCGGCCGCAGGCTGGTTCGGTCGTTAAGAGGCGAGGGCGCCGAAGTCTATGCGCCAGAACGAGGCATCCTGGATGTCTCGGCAGGACCCTTACCCGATCTTTCGGCTGACTGGGTCATTCATCTCGCGGGCCGAACCTTTGTGCCAGCGTCGTGGAACGATCCTGCCGATTTTTACCGTGTCAATGTGCTCGGGACGGTCAATGTACTTGAATACTGCCGCCGGTCGCAGGCAAAGCTGATCTATGTGAGCGGCTATTGCTACGGCATTCCGGAAACTCTGCCGATATCGGAAACCGCGCCACTGAAGGCCGAACAATCCGTATGCATTTTCGAAGAAAGCTGCTGAAGAAGCTTGCCGTTTCTTCTCCGAATGCCTGCAAACGTCCGTGATGATCGTGCGTCCTTTCAATATCTACGGCCCGGGACAATCGGCGCATTTTCTGATCCCGCGAATCGTGGAGCAGGCGATCGATCCGGCCGCCGCCGCCATCGTGGTGGAGGACGATACGCCTAAACGGGACTATGTGCACATCGACGATGTCATCGGTGCGATCGAAAGCTTGCGCAGAAATCCCAGACCCGGCGCCACATTCAATATCGGCTCGGGAAAGTCCTATTCCGTTGCGGAGGTGGCGGAGATGGTATGCAAGGCCGCCGATGTCGACAAACCTGTCGTTAGCCGTGGCAACCGGCGCCTCAATGACATACCCGACGTGATCGCCGATATTACCGCGATCCGGGATGCGACAGGTTGGTCGCCTTCGATCTCCCTGCAGGATGGGCTCCGTGACGTCGTGGCGCACGCCAGACGTCATAGCGGCTCAAGTGCGGTCGTCTAGGCTGCGGCCGGTCTCCACGTGTTTGAAGCCGGGAACGACGGAGGCGACGTGGCGCGCGATGTCCGATTTGTCCAGTTTCATGCTCGCGTTCGACGCGATCTCGTCAAGGAACGCCAGTGCCGGCTCGAGGGGGACCGGGGCCGGCACGTATCGTACTGCGCTCAGCGCCGCGAATTGGGTCGGCGCCGGCGTCTCGTCGGCCGCCACAAACTCTTCATAAGGCTTTTCGCCGCTGGTATCGAGCGGTGTCAACAGAACCGGATAACAACCGCGCTTGAGCTCAGCATCCGTCGCCGCGCATGCCTCCGCCTCATGCTCGTAGAACGAAGGCTGCAAACCGAGATGCTGCAGCAGCGACACGGCGATGTCGACCAGCGGCCGCAGATGCTCGTTCGGATCGAGGCGGGGAAAGGTGATGTGTCCGGGCGCGGCGGCCCCCGCGGTCAACAAGCAAATCTCTGCGGCTTCTCTTGGACTGACAAAGTATCGGCGCACCTCGCGCGGCACGGCCAACGGTTGTCGGCGAGCCAGGCGATACAGAAAACCCTGCAACAGGCTTCCGTTGGAAAAGGCGACATTGGCAAAACGTGTCGAGGTTATCGAGGAGTCCTTGCTTCCAATCGAAAACAGCACATGCTCCATGAGACGCTTGCTGGCGCCCATCAGGCTCGTCGGATTTGCCGCCTTGTCGGTGGACACCGCGAAATAGCGCTTTCCATGGCCGTATTTCTGAAGCCATTTGGTGAAGCGATGCATCTTGATCACGTTCGTGTCGAGCATCTGAATGACCGATGGAACGTCCTTTTCGGAACGAACGTGCTTGTGTGCGGCAAAGTGCAGAACGAGATCGTAGGTCGGCTCCGATTGAAGCAACCGCTCGGTGGCCGCGCTGCCATAGTCGATCGGCAGCAGTCGAAATTCGCCGCTGACCAGCGGCTGCGGACGCGAACGGAAGTCGCGGACCAGTTCGACGAGACCGTTTTCGGCAAGATCGATGACGTGAACGGCGGCGGGAGCGTATTGGAAAAGCAGCTCGATCGTGGCGCTGCCGATGCTTCCGGCGCCGCCGGTCACCAGAATGCGCCGGCCGGTGAAGGCCGACCTGAGATCGGCATCACGCGCCTTGATGTCCTCAGCGAAAAGCGAGGTCGTCCGACCTGTCGTCAGACGGCTCAAATCGGGATCAAAGAACAGGGACCCCGTGTCCGTCAAACCGTCGCCTGAGAAGGCCTTCATAGCATGTCCCATTCTTGCTAAAGGGGGCAGGTCGGATTCTCGGATCGAGGCCTCTCCGACGGGCCCCAACTGTTCGTCAGCTTGTGCCTCTTTAAGGTGATCGGTGTCCATTCCGCAAGGTCGTAAATGATTCCCACGAGCTCCGAATCTCCTCCGCTCGATTTCGAGCTGGCTCTCAGGGGTAAGCGCATTTTTGTGACCGGCCATACCGGCTTCACCGGCGGCTGGCTGGTGAGCTGGCTCAAGCGCATCGGCTGCGACGTCGCAGGTCTCGCGCTTGCACCCGCGACCGAGCCCAGCCTGTTTGCTGCGGCCAACATTGCGGACGGTATCGAATCGACCATCGGCGACATCCGCGATTTCGCGACCGTTCGGACGCGCAATTGAGCGGCACCGGCCGTCGGTCATCATTCACCTCGCCGCGCAGCCCCTGGTTTCGAAATCCTTTGCCGATCCGATCGAGACCTTTGCCACCAATGCGCTGGGCACCGCGCATGTGCTCGAAGCGGCGCGGCTTGTGCCAGACGTCAAGGCCGTCGTCTGCATCACCACCGACAAGGTTTATCGCGACCAGGATTGGGTGTGGGGCTATCGCGAGCAGGATCCGCTCGGCGGCAAGGATCCCTACAGCGCCTCCAAAGCCTGCGCCGAACTGGTCGCAGCCTCCTATCGCGCGACGCTCGCGGAGCGCGGCAATGGCGTGCTGATTGCGAATGCCCGCGGCGGCAATATCATTGGCGGCGGCGACTGGTCGGCCGACCGGATCGTGCCGGATTTCGTTCGTGCGGTGACGGCTCGCCAGCCGATCAACTTGCGCAGTCCTGGCGCCGTGCGTCCGTGGCAGCATGTGATGGCGCTGGTTCACGGCTATCTGGTGCTGGCTGCGCGTCTGTTGAGCGGAGACCGCTCGGCTGCCGACAACTGGAATTTCGGCCCCAGCGATGAGGCCGCCCGTACCGTCGGCGATCTGGTCGAACAGCTCTCTACGGTCTGGACACGGCCGCGAAATCACTTACGCGCCGGGCAGTTTTCCGGAGACGCGCTTTCTGCATCTCGACAGCACGAAGGCCCGCGCGCTGCTCGGCTGGATGCCGCCTTTGTCATTTGCCGACACGGTCGAACTGACGGCCGGCTGGTATCGGGATTATGCCGCGAGTCCCGAAAAGGCCGCGCAAATCACCGCCCGGCAGATCGAGCATTACCGCGAAGCCGTGAGGAACCATGTCGGCCGCTAGCGTGCTCGTCACGGGAGCCTCCGGTTTCATCGGCGCTCATCTCGTTGCCCGTCTGTTGTCCGAGGGCAGCCGCGTCACCGTGCTGGCAAGATCGTCAAGTGCGCTGCCGGCAGAATGGCGCGACCGCGTTCGTGTCATTGCGTGTGACGATTTCAGCGAAAGCAATTTGCGGCGGCTGCTGGATACGCCGGTCGAAGCGGTCTTTCATCTCGCTGCCTATGGCGTGAGGCCGAACTACCGCGACATCGACGAAATGTTGCGGATCAATGTGGAGCTGCCGGCTGCGTTGGTCCGGCTCTGCAGCTGAATGGCGCGCGCGCATGGTGATGGCGGGCACCTTTTCGGAGTATCGCAGTCCGTCGACCCAGGAGCTGCTTCTCGGAGGATTCGCCGCTGGAGCAGGGCAAGCTCTACGGCTCGTCAAAGGCCGCCGGCGGTTTGATGGCGAGCGCGATCGCCGCACAGCAGCGGCATCGGATTTCGCCTCTTGCGCCTCTTCAAGGTCTATGGCGCCGGCGAGGCGCCGCATCGGCTGCTGCCGGCGCTCGTCAGCGGTCTTGGCCAAGCGCGAGCGCGTGGCCATCTCGGTCGGGCACGCAAGTACTCGATTTTGTCTATATCGACGACGTCGTCGAGGCGATGTTGCGCGCCGATGCGCATTGCCGCGAGAAAGGCGGCATCGCAACCTGGAACGTCGCCACCGGCCGTGCGCATTCGGTGCGGGAATTTGCCGAGCATGTCGCGGCAGCGATGAATGCCGATGCGTCGCTACTTGGCTTCGGCGCGATCGCCATGCGCAAGGATGACGAGCCCTGGCTGGTCGGCTCGCCCGATTTGCTGCGTGCGCGAACTCGGCTGGCAGCCTTCGATCGGGCTTGACGACGGCGTTCGCGCCGCGGTCGCGGCGCTTCGCCGGACGCAATCTCAGGAATAGTCCGGCATGATCACGGTATCGCTGATCGGCGGGCTGGGAAACCAGATGTTCCAATATGCAGCCGGCAAGGCGCTGGCCGAACGTCATGGCGTTCCCCTTGCGCTCGATCTCAGCGGCTTTCGGAATTATGCGCGGCGCTCGTTCCTGCTCGATCGCCTGCGTGTGCCGGAAGCCGTCGCTTTGCCGTCGCAGGCCGAGCCGACCCAGAAGCCCGAGATAAATTTTGCGCGCGCCAAGTGGAAGGCAGCGGATCGATCGCCTGCTCGTGAAAGCCGGCCTGCCGAAGCTTGCGCCGTCGCCGAACGAATATCGCGAGCCGCATTTCCACTATGACCCGGCGTTCGAGGCGCTGGGTCCGCAGACGACGCTTGTTCGGCTATTTCCAGAGCGAGCGTTATTTCAGCTCGATCGCCGAAAGCTTGCGCGACTGGTTTTCTCCCCGCGAGCCGTTGGGTGACGCTGCTGCGGCCGACGCTTGGCGCGGATCGAAGCCAGCCAGCTGCCGATCTCGGTGCATGTCCGTCGCGGCGACTATCTCAATCCCGGCACGGCCGAATTCATGGTATTTTGGGCGAACCGTATTATCGCGAGGCGTTAGCCCGCCTCGAAGCCGGCGGCCGGTCAGGAGGCGGAGCTTTTCGTTTTTTCGGACGATGCTGCCGCCGCGGAGCAGGTGCTTGGATTTCGTGCCGAAGTCGCGGCTGGTCCATGTCCGTGGCGATCCGGAGCGTCCCTGGGAAGACATGGCGCTGATGGCACGCTGCCGGCACCATGTGATTGCCAACAGCTCCTTCAGCTGGTGGGGGGCCTGGCTGAACCGCTCGCCTGACAAGATCGTGGTAGCGCCGCGCGCCTGGTTCGCACCGGCCGAATTGAACAAGCGAAATACCAGTGATCTTTACCCGCCCGGCTGGATCTTAGTCTGATCGTTCGCAGCAACGACTTCCCGAATTGCAACGGAGTATCACCTTGGCGATCTCCAGCCGCCCGCTCGATTATCCGCAAGTTCCGCAGCAAGACGCAGCAGTTGGCGGGCGTCTGGCCCGATCCTGTTCGCAATGCCGACCGCCTCCGAGTTCGAGGTCGATCTCTGGACTCTGTCGCGCTTTCTGCTGGAGAAGATCGTACGCCATTCGCGGGTATGCGATACTGCTGGTTATCGCGGTTCATTCTTCTCAGTATTTCAACGACCTTCCTGATGCAGTTCGCACGCTGGCAGATCAAGGCGCCCGCGGTGTTCAATTGTTTTTCGTCGCAAGTGCGATGACGCTTTGCATGTCATGGCAGGCGCGCAACGACGGAGCTCTGTCCCTTTCTATATCCGACGCTTCTTCCGCATCGCTCCAATGTACTACCTTTCCATACCACTGTTTCTTTGGGTGCGCGGTTTCGGACCCAGTATTTACGCGCCGGACGGAATTGGTTGGCGTCATGTCGTGATGGCTACAACATTTACGCATGGCTTGATGCCGGATACCATCACAAGTGTGGTTCCTGGTTCGTGGTCCATCGCCGATGAGATGATGTTCTACGCCATCTTCCCGTTGCTGATGCTCGGCTTGGATCGGGTCCGCTTTGTAACCGCGGCTCTGACCGCTCATGGCGGTGGTATGGGTGTGCTTTGGCATTCAGCGGAACGCATACGCTTATGCCATGCAAATCGCCGACCCGGCATGGCGAGCGGCATGGGGTACATTCCTCTATCTATGGTTTGTTCAGCAGATGCCTTGCTTCCTGTTTGGTATGCTCGCATTCAAGTGGATGGCAGAAGGTCGAGCTGTGCGCTGGCCTGCGGCGGTCGTGCTGCTTTCAGATGCTTGCCATGGTGCTTGTCGCATTCTTCCCGACGCTGCCGTACGTCGGGCGCGGTGGGCTAGCCGACGCAATACGGCTTTATATTTGCTGTCTTTGCCCTCGGGCTTGCGCATTGGCAGCCCTGGTTCCTGGTCAATCCGGTTATAGGTTGGATAGGCAAGGTGAGCTTTTCCGCATACCTCGTTCATCTCTGGGTGATTTCCACGTTCGCGGTTCCGCATGCGAACTACGCGGAGGCCTTTGCTGCTCTGACGGCAATCACGATAGCGATCTCGTCTGTCACTTATCTCGTTATTGAGGAACCCTTCAACCAACTTGGGCGGAGGCTGGCAAAACGTTTCCGTGAAACCTAACGCCGAGACAGGAGCCTAGCAGTATCCGGTTCAAAACGCTGCGACCCAATCGGCGGTGGTTCAGGAAAAGTGATATCGGTCCGAGCCCTGACGCGAGGGTCCGTCTTTTGACGAATAGTGACGCTCAAAAGCGATCGCCTCCCGTCGTTTCGGTCATCATGTCGATGCGGAACAGCGCGTCGACGGTTGGTGCGGCGGTACGCTCGGTTTTGATGCAGACCCTGCGCGATTGGGAATTGATCGTCATCGATGATGGCTCCTCCGACCAGAGCAGCGCGATCGTCGAGGGATTTCGCGACGAGCGCATTCGCCTGATCCGCGAATCCTCGCTCGGCTGGATTGGCGGCGCGCCTCAACCAGGCGGTGGCTCTCAGCAAAGGCGAGTTCATCGCCCGGATGGATGCCGACGACATCTGCTTTCCGGAGCGTCTGGCCCGGCAGGTCGCTCGCTTGCGTGAAGACCCGCAGCTTGATTTGGTCGGCTGCGGCGCCGTGGTTTTCACCAGCGAGGGCGAGCTGATCGGCGAGATGCCGGTGGGCCTCGACCATCAGGACATTGTCGCGCGGCCTTTTGTCGGCTTTCCGCTTCCTCACCCAACCTGGTGCGGGCGCGCGAACTGGTTTCGGAACAATCCGTACGATTCCGGGCTTCGATATGCCGAAGACCAGGACCTGTTGCTGCGCAGCTTTCGCCACAGCAAGCTGGGCGGGCTCGACAAGGTCCTCCTGGGCTATCGCCAGGATCGGCTGGCGCTGAAGAAGCTCCTTCCGGGACGCGCGACGTTTATGGGATCGGCCTGGCGCAACGGAGTGGCCGCCGGCGAAGCTTCTGCCGGCATTGGCGCGGGATCGCAAATCATGCTGCAAAGGGCATGCTCGACGTCGCGACCCTCGGCATTGGGGCTCAATCGGCAGATGCAGTTGAGGCGACTGAAGCCTGTTTCCCCGGCAATTGCAGCAAGAGTGGCGACAGTTGCAGGAAGATCTGGCTGCTTCTTCCAGCCGTCCGAACGGGAGCGCAGGCTGATGTGCGGCATAGCGGGCCTGTTCCGGCCGGGCGGGGGCGAGGAGAGCCAGCTCTCTGCCGTTGCCAGGGACATGACGGAAGCGCTGGCGTATCGCGGACCGGACGCCGCCGGTTACTGGACCAATGCGTCCGCCGGCGTTGCCTTCGGACACCGCCGGCTTTCCGTTCATCGACCTGTCGCAGGCCGGCGCCAACCGATGCACAGCGACTGCGGCCGGCTTCACGGTGACGTTCAACGGCGAAATCTACAATCATCTTGATATGAGAGGCGAGCTCGAAGCCGCCGGCGCCGCGCCGAACTGGCGCGGGCATTCCGATACGGAGACGTTGCTCTACGCCATCAGGCATTGGGGCCTCGAAGCGGCGCTGCAGCGCTTTTCCGGCATGTTTGCCTTCGCGCTGTGGGACGAGCGAGAGCGGACGCTGACGCTCGCCCGCGACCGGTTTGGCGAGAAGCCGCTGTTTTACGGCTGGAGCGGGAGCGATCTCGTCTTCGCGTCCGAATTGAAAGCGCTGGCGAAGCACCCGGCGTGGTCGCCGTCGCTGGATCGCAAAGCGCTGACGTCGTTCATGCGCTATGCTTATGTGCCCGCGCCTTCGACCATCTGGACCGGTATTCAAAAGCTTCCGTCTGCATCTTACGTCACTTTCGAACGCCGACATGTCGCAGGCAGCATGCCCGCGCCAAAGCCGTATTGGTCACTGCGCGAGGTGGTCGTTGCCGCACAGGCAAATCGCATCACGGATGAAGCGGGAGGCGGTCGCCGAATTGCAGCGGCTGTTGTCGATCGCGATCAAGCGCCAATGCCTGTCCGATGTGCCGCTGGGCGCATTTCTGTCCGGCGGAATCGATTCTTCCACCATCGTCGCACTGATGCAGGCGCAAGCCAGTCAGCCGGTTCGCACCTTCACCATCGGCTTCCGGGAAGACGCATTCGACGAGGCGGCCGAGGCCCGCAAGGTTGCCGCTCATCTCGGCACCTTGCATACCGAGCTCTATGTCGATCCGGAAACGGCACGGAATGTCATTCCGAAACTGCCGACGATGTATGACGAGCCGTTCGGCGACTCCGTCGCAGATTCCGACGCATCTGGTGTCGGCTCTTGCGCGGCAGCATGTCACGGTCGCGCTGTCGGGCGATGCCGGCGATGAGATGTTCGGCGGCTACAACCGCCATGTCTGGGGCAACAGCCTGAACAAGCGATTTGGCGCGATGCCGGCGGCGCTCCGGCAGATGCTGGGTGTTTTTCTGCGAGCGGTCTCGCCGGAGCCTGCCGGTACGATTGCCCGCATCGCCGCACCCTTATTGCCAGCGCGGTTCAACGTGCGGCGTGCGGGCGATCAGGTCGCCAAGCTGGCGCGCATCGTCGGATCGCCATCGCTTGATCATATGTATCGGGAGCTTTGCTCGATCGACAATGACCCCGCGCAGACGATCGTGGATGGTGAGGAGGCTGGCAGTTGGTCGGCCGACGAGATGGACAAGGTGAAGGTTGAGCTTCGCTCCGCTTGACCGGATGACGCTTGCGGACGCCTTAAGCTATCTGACCGACGACATCCTGCAAAAGGTTGATCGGGCCGCGATGGCGGTTGCGCTGGAAACCCGCGTGCCGTTTCTCGACAAGGATGTTGTGGAATTTGCCGCCAGAATTCCGCCCGGCATGAAAGTTCGCGATGGCCGCGGCAAATGGCTGGTCAGGCAGGTGCTCTATCAGCACGTCCCACAAAATCTGGTCGACCGGCCGAAAACCGGCTTCGGAATTCCGATCGACGACTGGCTACGCGGGCCGCTGAAGTCGATGGGCCAGCGATCTCTTGTCGCCGGCAAGGCTGCAAGCCCAGAACTTGTTCAATGCCAGCCGCGTGGCGAGCAGGATGGCCGAGCACATGAGCGGCCGGCGCAACCACGGCTATTGGCTCTGGAACGTCCTGATGGCTCAGGCTTGGCATGACGAGTGGTGCGCGAATTAACTGGCACGCCCTCGGTCAAATCTCGAATGGGCTTGGCGAGGAGTTAATGATTTTCGCCGTTCGCCCTTGCGATCTGTCTAGCAACAGCTAAACAACCTTTGACGGGGCGCTTCGTGCGCCTTTGAGCCTTGGAATTTTTCTTGATGTCACCCCGCCGCAAGATCGCAGTGATCGGTTTGGGCTATGTGGGGCTGCCCGTGGCGGTGGCGTTTGCGCGCGAAGGCTTTGCGGTCACGGGCTTCGATATCGATGCCTCACGTGTCCGCGAGTTGGAGAGTGGGCAGGATCGCACGCGCGAAGTGGAGGCGGCGGACCTCAAGCATCCCTCGTTGAAATTTACCAGCGACGCCGGCGGTCTGCGCGCCTCCGATTTCTTCATCGTGACGGTTCCGACGCCGATCGATGAGGCGCGGCGGCCCGATCTTCGCGCGATGTTCGAAGCCTCGCGCCTTGTGGGCGCCGCGCTCAAGAAGGGCGATATCGTCGTCTATGAATTGACCGTCTATCCCGGCGCGGTCGAAGAGGAGTGTGCGCCGATCCTGGAGCAATGCTCGGGGCTCAAGGTTGGCACCGATTTCAACGTCGGCTATTCGCCGGAGCGCATCAATCCCGGCGACAAGCAGCATCGGCTGGAATCGATTACGAAAGTGGTCTCGGCGCAAAATCTCCGAGACGCTTGATATCATTGCCGATACTTACGGATCGGTGGTGAAAGCCGGCATTCATCGCGCGCCCTCGATCAAGGTCGCCGAAGCGGCCAAAGTGATCGAAAATACCCAGCGCGATCTCAACATCGCCTTCATGAACGAATTGTCGTTGATCTTTCAAGCACTCGAGATCGATACCGGCGACGTGCTGGCGGCCGCGCGGACGAAATGGAATTTCCTGCCATTTCAGCCGGGGCTCGTCGGCGGTCACTGCATCGGAGTTGACCCATATTACCTGACCTATCGCGCCGAGAAGGCCGGCTATCACCCGGAAGTCATTCTCGCCGGCCGGCGCATCAACGACGGCATGGGTCAGCGCATTGCGAAAGAATGCGTCAGGGGACTGCTGCGGCGGAAGGGGGCAGGAGGCATCGTCACCATCCTCGGCCTGACCTTCAAGGAGGATGTTCCGGATACGCGCAACTCCCGCGTCGTCGATATCGTCCGTGAACTGGAATCGTTCGGCCTTCAGGTGCAGGTGCACGATCCCCTGGCAAGTCCAGAGGATGCGAAGCATGAATACGGTCTGACCATCACCGAACTGAACGCGTTGCGGCCGGCGGATGCGGTTATTCTGGCGGTCGCGCACGGCAGCTATGTCGAAGGCGGCTGGCCGCTGATTCAGAGGCTGCTGACCGGCGGCTCCGGTCTGGTTTTCGATGTGAAAATGAAGCTCGATCGGAGCACCAAGCCTGACGGCATTGAGCTGTGGCGGCTGTGAGGACCGGAGAGACAATGACGCAAGACGCGATCCTGGTTACGGGCGCTGCCGGCTTCATCGGCTTTCACGTCGCGCAGCGTTTGTTGTCGTCCGGCCGCGACGTCGTCGGTCTCGACAGCGTCAATGACTATTACGATCCGGCACTGAAGCGGGCGCGGCTCGATGTCCTGAAGCGCCAGTCCAATTTCACCTTCGTGCAATCCGATCTTGCCGATCGCGAGGCGACGAAGTCGCTGTTCGCCAAGCATCGTTTTCCCGCCGTTATTCATCTCGCAGCCCAAGCCGGCGTGCGTTATTCCCTGGAAAATCCGCACGCCTACTCGGATGCGAATATCGAGGGCTTTCTGAATGTGCTCGAAGGATGCCGCCATCACGGTTGCGGGCATCTTCTCTTTGCGTCCTCATCGTCGGTCTATGGCGCCAACACCAAGCTGCCGTTTTCGGTGCAGGATAATGTCGATCATCCGATCAGCCTTTATGCCGCATCGAAAAAAGCCAACGAGCTGATGGCGCATGCCTATAGCCACCTGTATCGAATTCCGGCCACCGGTCTTCGGTTTTTTACCGTGTATGGCCCCTGGGGCCGTCCGGACATGGCGATGTTCATCTTTGCCAAGGCGATCCTCGAGGGAAAGCCGATCCGGCTGTTCAACCACGGCAACATGCGGCGGGACTTTACCTATGTCGACGACGTCGTCGAAGCGATTGCGCGCCTGATCGATCAACCGCCGCAAGGCAATCCTGCGTGGTCCGGCTCCAACCCTGATCCTGCCTCCAGCGCTGCGCCGTGGAAGATCTACAACATCGGCAATAACCGTCCCGAAGAATTGATGCACGTGGTCGCGCTGCTGGAGAAGGAATTCGGCCGCCCGGCGATCAAGGAAATGCTGCCGATGCAGCCTGGCGACGTACCGGCGACTTACGCCGACATCGAAGACCTCGCGCGCGATGTCGGATTCAGGCCCGCCACGTCGATCGAAGATGGCATCGCGCGATTTTCAAAATGGTTTCGCGAGTATCATAAGACCTGACTAGACCGGCCCGGCACATCAGCGAAATGGAAAAGCTTCCGCCGATCGTCGGCGGGAGCTTTTTTGTCAATCAGCGCTCGTCCGCGATCACCTTGCCGTCGTTCGGCAGGCTTCCCGGCGCGGTCAGTTCGACAGTTCCGCCGAGCTTGGTCACGGCGCGCAGTGTCGACGCGATAGCGCTTTGAAGCGCCTCGTCAGATGAGGCGCATTCGCACCGAAGCATCATGACATCCTGTTCGTTGTCGCGAGCCGACGACGAGGCGCAGTCTTCCGAGTTCCGGATGACGCCTGCCGATCTCGGCGATCTGTTCGGGCCGAACGAACATACCCTTGACCTTGGTGGTCTGGTCGGCGCGGCCCATCCATCCCTTGATGCGCAGGTTGGTGCGTCCGCACGGGCTCGCGCCAGGCAGCGTAGCGGTGAGGTCGCCGATCGCGAGCCGTATCCAGGGATGATCGGGATCGAGCGTCGTGACGACGATCTCGCCGACGTCGCCTTCGGCGACCGGCTCGCCGGTGCCCGGCCGCACGATTTCCAGAATCAGGTCCTCGTTCACCACCATGCCGTCGCGTGCGGAAGTCTCATAAGCGATCAGGCCGAGATCGGCGGTCCCAAAGGCCTGATAGGCGTCGATGCCGCGCGATGCGATCTCCTCCTGCAACGATTTCGGAAACGCCGCGCCGGAAACCACCGCGCGCTTGATCGAGGAGACGTCGCGGCCGGCGGATATGGCCGCATCCAGCAAAATCTTGAGAAAATCGGGCGTGCCGCAATAGCCGGTCGGACGGTAAGCCTCGATCAGTTCGAACTGCGCCTCGGTATTGCCGGGGCCGGCCGGGATCACCGCGCAGCCAAGCGCGCGTGCGGCGGTGTCAAAAATGAATCCGCCGGGGGTCAGATGATAGCTGAAGGTGTTCAGCGCGACGTCACCTGGGCGAAAGCCGGCTGCAAACAGCGCGCGAGCGCCGCGCCAGGGATCGGCATGCGCGGCCTCCGGCTCGAAGATCGGGCCCGGCGAGGTGAAGAGCCGCGCAAAGGCGCCGGGTGGCTTGCCGACGAAGCCGCCAAAGGGTGGGTCGGCTTTGTGGAGCGCAGGCAGGTCGGATTTGCGCAGCACGGGCAGCGTCGCGAGCGCGGTGCGGGACGTGATGCGCGCGGGGTCGACGCCTTTGAGGTGCTCGGCATAGCCGGGGGTTTCCATCGCCTTGCGAAGGATCGCAGGGAGGCGGGAGAACAGCTCGGCTTCGCGCATCGAGGGGTCGCGGGTTTCTCGTGCGTCGTAGTAGTTGTCAGCGCTCACAACCATCGCTTCCGCCGTTTGAAGCTCTTCAGGTTCTTGAAGCTCTTGCGCTGGTCGCCGGCGCCGCCGAGATAGAACTCTTTCACGTCCTCATTGTCGCGCAATTCGTCGGCGGTGCCGTCGAGCACGACCTTGCCCTGCTCCATGATGTAGCCGTGGCTAGCGACCGAGAGCGCGGCGCGCGCGTTTTGCTCCACCAGCAAGATGGTGACGCCGAGGTCGCGATTGATCGCCTTGATGATGGCGAACACTTCCTTCACCAGAAGCGGCGACAGTCCCATCGATGGCTCGTCCATCAGGATCATCTTCGGCCGCGCCATCAGCGCGCGTCCGATCGCGAGCATCTGCTGCTCGCCGCCGGAGAGATAGCCGGCAAGCCCGGTGCGCTCCTTGAGCCGTGGGAAATAGTCGAACACCATGTCGATGTCGGCGGCGATCTCGTTGTCGCTGCGGGTGAAGGCGCCGAGCCTCAGGTTTTCCAGCGAGGTCATGTCGGCGATGATGCGCCGGCCCTCCATCACCTGAAAAATGCCGCGGCGGACGATCTTGTCGGGATCGATGCCGTCGATGCGCTCGCCGTTGAAGAGGATTTCGCCGCGCGTCACTTCGCCGTCCTCGGTCTTGAGCAGACCCGAGATCGCTTTCAGTGTGGTCGACTTGCCGGCCCCGTTGGCGCCGAGCAGCGCCACGATCGATCCCTTGGGTACATCGAGACTGAGGCCACGCAGCACCAGGATGACATCGTCATAAACCACCTCGATGTTGCGCACGGCGAGGAGAGGGGACGGCGTGGATACCGTTGCGTCGGGACGAGCGATATCGAGCGTCTGGGTCATAAGGAATCTCTTTCAACCCGTCATGCCCGGCATTGTGCCGGGCATCCACGTCTTGGTGTGAAGCAAGCAACAGGCGTGGATGGCCGGGACAAGCCCGGCCATGACGCTTGCGCCGGATCTCACCACCCGAACCAGTCCGCCTTGCGCGGCAGTTCGACCGTCTTCACCTTCTCGAGCTTGATCGTGCCCTTGGCCATCAGGTCGTTGATGTCGCCGTCGGTCGCGCCCGAAATCTTCGCGCGGTAGAGATCGACCTTGAGCGTGCCGCGGTGATCCTTCTCGGTCCAGGTCGAGGGATTGCAGACGCCCTCCATGCCCGCGGGCACCCAGTTGGCCTTTTGATAGAAGCCCTTCGCGACGTTCTCGCCGGTCGCGCCGCCATTCTTGGCGGCCCAGTCCAGGGCTTCCTTCATGTAAAGCGCCGAGCAGACCGCCGCGATGTAATGCACGGGGCGATAGACCTTGCCGGTTGGGTCACTCATCTTCGAGATTTCCATTACGGTCTTCATCCCGGGCGCGTTGCCGCCCCAGGCGACCGCCGTGCGCAACGGGAAGACGACGCCATCGGCCGCATCGCCCGCGGTCTTGGCGGCGTTCTCATCCATGCCCCAGACGTTGGAAAGGAACTGGACGTCGACGCCCGCGGTCTTGCAGGCTTTCATCACCGAAATGTTGGAAGCCGCCGTATTGCCGAGATAGGCGTAGTTGGCCCCCGAACTCTTCAGGCTCAGGCACTGACCGCTGAAATCCTCTGGCTTGAGCGCAAACACCAGCGGCGGCAACACTTCAAAGCCGAGTTCTTTCGCCAGCGCTTCGCCGGCCGCCTTCGGCGCGTTGGGGTAGGGGTGATTGGCGCCCATGTGGACGAATTTAGGCTTGCCCGGCTTGCCCTTGGTCTTCCAGTCCTCCGCAGCCCAGGTGAGTTCGGCGCGCAGCGCATCCGAATAGGTGGGACCGTAGAAGAAATTGTACGGCGCCGCCTTGGCCTTGCCGCTGGTGCCTTCGGGATCGCTGAGCGCCGCCGCATAGGAGCCGGACACGTCCGGAATCTTGTCCTGCGCCACGAATGGGCTCAGCGCTTCGGTGTCCGCGGTGCCCCAGCCCATGATCCCGGAGACCTTGTTGTCGCCCGCCGACCACTTCTTGTAGAGAGCAATGGCGCGCGGCACCTGATAGCCGTAATCGTTGCTTTCGACGTTGAGCTGTTTGCCGCCGACGCCGCCGTTCTTGTTGACCCAGGCGAAAGTGTCGACGACGCCCTGTCCGTAAGGCACGCCGACGTCGGCCGTGCCGCCAGAGAGGTCTTCGAGGTGGCCGATCGCGATCTGGGCTTGCGCCGCCGACGCAGCGCCACCGAGCATGACGGCCAACGAAACGGTGCCAAGTAGGGATTTCAGGGTCATGATGTTTCCTCCGGTTATTTTATTTGGGTTCTATTCTAGTCTCGCCCGTCTCAACCTCAATGCGAAAACGGGTATAGCTTCCAGTAAGTCCTGATCTGCCGCCAGCGATGCGCGAGTCCGTCGGGTTCGAACATCAAAAATCCGATAATGATCAGCCCGACCGTGATCTCCCGCAGGAAGGTAATGTTGTTGTTGAGCGCGAGCGCATGGTCGATGGCCGAGCCTTTCAGTCCGGCGCTGATCCACTCCATCGATTCCGGCAGCAGCACTACGAACGCGGTTCCCATCAGCGTGCCCATCACCGAGCCGGTGCCGCCAATGATGATCATTGCCAGAAACAGGATCGAGCGCTCGATGCCGAAAGCCTTCCTGCGAGATCACGAGCTGATAGTGCGCGTAGAGCGCGCCGGCGATGCCGGCGAAGAAGGCGGCAAGCCCAAAGGATAGCGTGCGGTATTTCGTGAGGTTGATGCCCATGATTTCCGCGGAGAGATAATGGTCGCGGATCGCGACCAGCGCCCGGCCGTCGCGGGTGCGCATCAGATTGGTCACCAGCAGAAAACTCACCACGAGATAGGCGAGAACGACATAGAAATATTGGCGGTCGCCTCGGAACATGTAGCCGAAAATTGAGAACGGATTGGCGCTCGCCGGCACCGAGCCGCCGGAGAACCAGTCCGCGCGCGAGAAGAAGTCGAGCAGGATATATTGCGCGGCGAGCGTGGCGATAACGAGGTAAAGTCCTTTCAGCCGTGCCGCCGGCACGCCGAAGATCAAGCCGACAAATGCCGTGACGACGCCCGCGAGCGGGATCGCGAAGAACACCGGAATCGGAAAATTGTTGGAGATATAGGCCGAGGTGAAGGCGCCGAACAGGAAGAAGGCAGCGTGCCCGATCGAGATCTGTCCGGTGAAGCCGACGAGAACATTGAGGCCGAGGGCCGCGATGGCAAAGATGCCGATCTGGATCGAGATGCTGAGCCAGTAGTTGGAGAGAAGATAGGGCGTAAAGCAGGCCAGGATGATGCCGGCAATCGCGAAGTTGCGGCTGGTGGTCGTTGGAAAAATCGTGGTGTCCGCCGCGTAGGTGGCGCGGAAATCGCCGGAGGGAATGAGGGAGGGGCTGGCCATAAAGGTTACACCCGCTCGATGTCTTTGGTGCCGAACAGCCCATAGGGCTTGATCATCAGGATGATGATCAGCACATAGAATGGCGCGATCTCGTAGAGATTGCCCCAGTGCAGATATTGGCTGTCGACATATTGGGCGATGTTCTCAAGCAGCCCGATAATGATGCCGCCGAGCACCGCGCCGCCGATCGAATCCAGCCCGCCGAGGATCGCGGCGGGAAATACCTTGATGCCGTAATCCGAGAGGCCCGACGATACGCCGTTGACGACGGCGACCACGACGCCCGCGACCGCCGATACGGTCGCCGAGATCGCCCACGCCATCGCGAATACGTTCTTGACGGAAATGCCGAGCGATTGCGCCACTTGTTGATTGAAAGCGGTGGCGCGCATCGCAAGGCCGTATTTCGAGGCGCGGAAGAACCAGGCCATGCCGATCATCATCGCCACCGACACCGCGAGGCTCATGACGTAAACCGTCTGGATTTGCAGGCCGAGCAGGCTCACGGACTGGCTGGTGAACACCCGCGGAAACGGCTGCGGCTCGACGCCGAAGATCCATTTCAACGCCGCATCGAACACGGTCGAGAGCCCGATCGTCACCATAATGACGGAAATGATCGGCTCGCCGATCATCGGCCGCAGGATCACGACCTGGATCGCGATGCCGAAGGCGAACATGAAGACGAGCGTGAGCGGCATGCCGATCCAGAACGGCACGCCGTATTTGGTGAGCAACGCCCAGCACACCCAGGCGCCGATCAGGAGCAATTCGCCTTGCGCGAAGTTCACCACTTGCGTGGCCTTGTAGATCAGCACGAAAGACATCGCGACCACGCCATAGAGCGTGCCGACCACGAGGCCATTGACCAGAAGCTGGATCAGGAACGCGGTGTTCATGTTTGGCGAGCCCGGCTGCTACCCTCTCCCCTTGCGGGAGAGGGTGCCGGCGCGAAGCGGCGGCGGGTGAGGGGTTGTTTCCAGTTCGAGCTCGCGGTGATAGGACCCCTCACCCGACTGAATTTGGATCGACCGGCGGAGATGCCCTCTCCCACAAGGGGAGAGGGCGCAGCAACTGGCAGCGCGGAATGATGCAAGACGGTCATTCCGCGGCCTCCGCGAGTGGCGCCGAGGACGCAAGATCAATCACGCGAAGCTTGGTGCGAACGCGCTGGGTGCTGCCGTCCTGGAAGCGGATCACGGTATCGACCGGTATCTCGCTTCGGCCGGCGTAAATCGCCTCGATAATGTCGGTATATTTCTCGTTGATCACGCTGCGGCGAACCTTTCGCGTGCGTGTCAGTTCGCCGTCGTCGGCATCGAGTTCCTTGTACAGCAGGAGAAAGCGCGAGATACGCTGCGCCGGCGGCAGCGTGGCGTTGACGGTCTCGACTTCCTCTCGCAACAGCTCGTAGATCTCTGGCCGCGCCGAGAGATCGGTATAGGTCGTGAATGCGATCCGGTTCTTTTCCGCCCATTTCGACACAATCGAGAAGCGAATGCAGAGCATCGCTGCGAGCATCTCGCGGCCGGCGCCGAGTACCACCGCTTCCGCGACGTAGGGCGAGAACTTGAGCTTGTTCTCGAGATATTGCGGCGAGAAGCGGTCGCCCCGCGTGGTTTCCGCCAAATCCTGGATGCGGTCGATGACGACGAGCTGGCGCTGGGCGTTGAAATAGCCGGCATCGCCCGAACACAGCCAGCCCTCTCTCATGTCGGCTGACGACGCATCAGGATTTTTGTAATAACCGAGGAACATGTTGGGGTGCCGCGTCAGGATCTCGCCGACGCCGTTGCTGTCGGGATCGTCAATGCGAATTTCGACGCTGTCGGCCATCGCAACGCCGGTGGTGTCGGGATCGACGGCGTCTTCGGGGTGCAAGGTGTAGGCCCCGAGCGTCTCGGTCTGGCCGTAGAGCGTGCGCAAGGGGACGCCCATGGCGCGGAAGAATTTGAATGTATCCGGGCCGAGCGACGCGCCTCCGGTTGCGGCCGAGCGCAGGCGGGTAAAGCCCAGCCGGTCACGAAGCGCGCGGAACAACAGCGTTTCTGCAATGGTCGAATGGTGGCCGCGGCTAAGCGCCGAAAGCCCGGCCTTCATCCCGAGTTCATAGAGCCCTTGCTTGAGCGGCGAGGCGTCCATGACGCGAGCGCGCACGTCGGCGGCGATCGCTTCCCACACCCTCGGGGCGAACAGCACGAAGGTCGGCGCGATCTCGCGGAAATCGTTCATCATCGTCTCGGGCTCTTCGACGAAGTTGACCTTCATCCGGCACAACAGCCCTTTGCCGAGTGCGTAGACCTGCTCCATGATCCAGGGCAGCGGCAGCACCGAGACATATTCGTCTTCCGGCCCCTTCGGATCGAACGCGAGGTAGGTCGCGCAATGCCGCAGCACGCGGCCGGGTGCGAGCATCGCAAGCTTGGGGTGAGAGGTCGTGCCTGACGTGGTGCAGAGGATGGCTACATCTTCGCCGCGCGTTGCATCTACGAGGCTGTCGTAGAGCGCGGGCTCCCGCGCGGCGCGCTCGCGTCCCATCGCCGCCAACTGTTCGGCCGACATCAGGCGCGGATCGTTGTATTTTCTGAGGCCCCTGGGATCCGAATAGATGATGTGGCGCAGCGCGGGCGCGCGGTCGGCCAGGCCCAAGAGCTTGTCGACCTGCTCTTCGTCTTCGGCGACGACGAGTTTCGCTTCGCCGTAGTTGAGAAGATAGGCAGCCTCCTCATCGAGCACGTCGCGGTAAAGGCCAAGACTCAGACCGCCGATTGCGTGGGCTGCGATTTCCGCGGCCACCCAATCGGGCCGGTTGTCGCCGATGATGCCGACGACGTCGCCCCGGCCAAGGCCAAGTTCGACCATGCCGAGTGCGAAATCGCGGACGCGGGTGTGATAGTCGCTCCAGGTGACGAGCTTCCAGAGCCCGAGATCCTTTTCGCGTAGCGCAATCTCGCCGCCGAACTCACGGGCGTTCAGCCGCAGCATCTTTGGATAAGTGTCGGCCTGCGCGACGCGGCCAGCATAATCCATCATGCCGCGGTCTCCAATACGGTGCCCACTTTCCGAAGTTCGCTAACTGCCTCCGCGACACCCTTTTGCGAACTTCGGAAAGTCATGGGCACCGCCAAATTATTAATTCTAGTACCGCTCATCGATCTGAAGTCCCTGTAAGAACTCGCCGCGTCTGGTGCAGGGACTTCAGATCGGCGGTACTAGCGGTAGGTTGTTCCTCGGGATCGACCAGCACTTCGTCCTCTTCGCCGAGATAGGCGCGCCTGACGTGGGGATCGGCGAGCACAGCTGCCGGATCGCCTTCCGCAATCTTGCGGCCGAAATCCAGCACCATCACGCGATGGGAGATATCCATCACCACGCCCATGTCGTGCTCGATCATCATCACGGTCATGCCGAACTCTTCGTTGAGATCGACGATGTAGCGCGCCATGTCCTCCTTTTCCTCGAAGTTCATGCCGGCCATCGGCTCGTCGAGCAGGATCAGTTGCGGCTCCAGCGCCATGGCGCGGGCGAGTTCGACGCGCTTGCGCAAACCGTAGGGCAGGGTGCCGGCGGTGGCTTTTCGCACCGACTGCAAATCGAGGAAGTCGATGATCTCCTCGACCTTGCGGCGATGCTCTAACTCCTCGCGCCGCGCGCCGGTCAGCCAGTACAGCGATCCCGTGATGAAGTTGTTCTTCAACAGGTGATGCCGCCCGACCATGATGTTGTCGAGCACGCTCATATGGTGGAACAGCGCAAGGTTCTGGAAGGTGCGGCCGATGCCAAGCCGCGGCCGGGCGTTCGGATTGAGTGCGGTGATATCCTGTCCGCGGTAAAACAGCTGGCCTTCGGTCGGCCGATAGCGGCCGGAGATGCAGTTGACGATCGAGGTCTTGCCGGCGCCGTTGGGGCCGATGATCGAGAACAGTTCGCCGGATTTGACGCCGAAACTGACGTCGGTCAGCGCGCGCACGCCGCCAAAGCGCAATGATACCCCGCGCACTTCCAACGTATGGTCCAATCGTCCCTCCCGTCCTAGTGGTCCGATTCTAGCATTCGCACGCCTTCTCAGCGGGCATTTTTGCGAATGCTAAAATCAAAGGACCACTAGCAATTATATGTTTCTAGTGGAGTTTCGGATTTGACGTTCGCATGGAGCGTACGCGGCTGGCGGGCTGCGAACGTCAAATCCACCCCACTAGGCTTTTCGGCTTGAACCGCATCAGGCGCTTTTCGCGCTCTTGGTCGGTTATCCCTGAATTTTCAACACGATCCTATATCGACCCTCTCGGCGAAGCCATGCGACCATTGGTAATTGCCGGACCTTGGTACATCGGATGCCATCCATCGGTCCGCTACACCCAATGTCCGGATTGGGCGCAACCGCCTGCATAGAGTAAAGCCAGTCCATTGAATGTCTTGCGTCCGACAATTCATGGGCGATTTTGAAAACGACGGGAATGCCCATTGTTGCGGTGCAGCAAGAGGCATGATGAACCCGGACGGGTCGGCGGAAACATGATCGCGGCGGATTACTTGACGAGGATTGCCGTCTGGTCGCGCGAATTACCTGCGCGCGAGATCGAGACCGCACGCGCCGGCATCACCGAGAAGTCGTACCGGCCGGGCGAGTCCATCTTCCTGCGCGGCGATCGTTTCGAATACTGGACCGGGGTTGTCTCCGGCCTGGTGCGGATGGGCACGGTCTCCCGCGGCGGCAAGGCGATGACCTTCGCGGGCCTCACCGCCGGGGCATGGTTTGGCGAAGGCACCGTGCTGAAGAAGGAGGCGCGGCGCTACGATATGGTGGCGCTGCGCGATACCCGCCTCGCGCTGATGGATCAGGTTACGTTTTTCTGGCTTTACGAGAACAGCGTCGCCTTTAATCGTTTCCTGGTTGCCCAGCTCAACGAGCGGCTCGGCCAGTTCATCGGCCTGGTCGAATACGGCCGCACGCTCGACGTCACCGCGCGGCTGGCGCGTTCGATTGCTTCACTATTCAATCCGATCCTCTATCCCGATCTCAGCCGTCATCTCGAGATCACGCAGGAGGAAATCGGAGCGCTGTCAGGCATCTCGCGGCAAAACGCCAACCAGAGCCTGAAGCGGCTGGAGAAGGAGGGCCTGCTTCGGCTCGAATATGGCGGGGTGACCATCCTCGACCTCGAGCGCTTGCGCGGTTACGGCGAGTAACCAAACTTCAATTTCGGTACTATCAGACTGATTTTCCATCATCTTTTGCATTAGACTCTGGGGTAGGCGGATGCTAATGGCAGCCGGTTATCTGGAGGCGAAATGACGGTTCAGGATACCAAGCGGCGCGTGGCGCTGATCACGGGGGTAACTGGCCAGGACGGCGCATATCTCGCCGAATATCTGCTTGGCCTCGGCTACACCGTGCACGGCGTCAAGCGGCGATCTTCCTCGTTCAATACCGCCCGCGTCGACCACCTCTATGAGGATCCGCATACAGGCAACGTGCCGTTCCTGATGCACTACGGCGATATGACGGACTCGACCAACCTGATCCGTCTGGTGCAGCAGATCCGGCCGACCGAGATCTATAACCTCGCCGCCCAGAGCCACGTCGCCGTCAGTTTCGAGAGCCCGGAATATACCGCCAACGCCGACGCGATCGGCGTGCTGCGCCTTCTGGAGGCGATCCGCATCCTCGGCATGGAAAAAGAGACGCGCTTCTATCAGGCGTCGACCTCGGAACTGTACGGCCTCGTGCAGGAGGTTCCGCAAAAGGAAACCACGCCGTTCTATCCGCGTTCGCCTTACGCGGTCGCCAAGCTGTATGGCTACTGGATCACGGTGAACTATCGCGAAGCCTACGGCATGTTCGCCTCGAACGGCATCCTGTTCAACCATGAGAGCCCGATCCGCGGCGAGACCTTCGTCACGCGCAAGATCACCCGCGCGGTGGCGCGCATCGAGGCCGGCCTCGAAGAAACGCTCTATCTTGGCAATCTCGATGCCAAGCGCGACTGGGGCCATGCCAAGGATTACGTCGTCGGCATGCACCAGATATTGCAAGCCGATAGTCCCGACGATTTCGTGCTGGCAACCGGCGAAACGCGCTCGGTACGCGAATTCGTGGAGCTGGCGTTCGCCGAAATCGGCCGCGGCATCGAGTGGCGCGGCAAGGGCATCGAGGAAGCCGGCGTCGACAAGAAATCCGGCAAGACCGTCGTTCGCATCGATCCCCAGTATTTCCGCCCCACAGAGGTCGACCTCCTGATCGGCGACGCCAGCAAGGCGCACAAGAAGCTCGGCTGGAAGCCGAAGACGAGCTTCGCCGAATTGGTCAAGCAGATGGTGGCCGGCGATCTCGCGATCGCCCGGCGCGAGGTGGCCAATGGCAAGAACCCCGTTTGACCTGAGAGGCAAGAGGGTTTTTGTCGCCGGCCACCGCGGAATGGTCGGCGCCGCGCTGGTGCGCCGGCTCTCGAGCGAAGGCGTTGAACTTCTCACCGTTCCGCGCAGCGAGGTCGATCTGCGCGATCAGGCGCAGGTCGCCGACTGGTTTGCCAGGAAGCGTCCGCAGGCCGTGTTTCTCGCCGCGGCGAAAGTCGGCGGCATCGTCGCCAACAACACGCTGCGGGCCGAATTCATCTATGACAACCTGATCCTGGCGACCAACGTGATCCACGCCGCACATCAGAACGGCGTCGAGAAGCTGATGTTTCTGGGCTCGTCCTGCATCTATCCGAGGCTCGCAGCCCAGCCGCTGCGCGAGGACTCGATGCTGACCGGCCCGCTTGAAGTGACGAACGAACCCTACGCGATTGCCAAGATCGCCGGCATCAAGCTGGTCGAGGCCTATCGCAGCCAGTATGGAAGCGACTTCATCAACGTGATGCCGACCAATCTCTATGGTCCGGGCGACAATTATCATCCCGAATATAGCCATGTCGTTGCCGCCCTGATCCGGCGGTTTCACGAGGCGAAGGTTTCGGGCTCCCCGAATGTTGTGGTGTGGGGCACCGGCACGCCGCGGCGGGAATTCCTTTACGTGGACGATCTCGCGGATGCCTGCATCCATCTGATGAAGAGCTATTCGAGCGATGAACTCGTCAATATCGGCACCGGCGAGGACGTCACCATCGCCGAGTTCGCCCGCGTCGTGGCAGGCGTCGTCGGCTATACCGGCACTATCGGCTACGACCCCTCGCGGCCCGATGGCACGCCACAGAAATTGCTCGACGTCAGCCGCCTCGCCAAACTCGGCTGGAAAGCAAGCACTTCGCTTAAGGACGGTCTCAAGCTCGCTTATCAGGCTTATCTGAGCGAGACCAAGCAGGCGGCAGGAGTAAGCCGCAGATAGCTCAACTGATATGGCGTCATTCCGGGATGGTGCGTCAGCACCAGACCCGGAATCTCGAGATTCCGGGTTCGCACTTCGTGCGCCCCGGAATGACAACTTTAAGTTCGCGCCGCGCTACGCGGCTTCTTCTTCGCCAATGCCGCCGCCATCGCTGAAATCAGTGGCTTCATGAAGAAGGCATCGTTGTCAGGATAAATATCCGCCTGCAAGCCGTGCGACTTGAGTTCGTCGGAAACCGCAGGACCGACCGCGGCGATCGGCGTCTTTTTCAACCCCTCGCGCAGCCGCGCCTCAAGGCCGTGTCCGCGCGCCACGTCGATCAGGCGGCGTATCTGTCCCAGATTCGTCAGCGCAATCGCATCGATCCGTCCGGCTGCCATTTCCTCGATCGCGATGACGATGTGGCTGTCTGCGGCGCGTGCGTCGTAGACATAGGGCGTCACGGGAATCGCCGTGGCGCCTTTGACCGCGATCGCCCCCAACAGCGCGCCGTGATCCTTGTCCGGATAAAGCTGCACGCCGACGCGATGGCCTTTGAGATCGATGCGCGACAACATCTCGATCACGCCTTCGGTCGTCGGCTTCTCCGTCGTGCTCTGCGCCTCAAGGCCGATTTCGCGCAGCGCACGTCCCGGCTTTGGCCCGCGCGAAAATTTGCGAGCCTTGCCGAGGGAGCCGATGAAATCCGCTTCGACATCAAGCCGCCGCGCGGCCTTCATCAGCCGCCGCAGCCCTTCGCCGGTCATCAACACGAGATCGTCGAATGGTTGCGCGATTGCGCCACGAATCCAGGCCTCTGCGGCAGCGGGATCGGGCGGATCGTTGATCGCAAACATCGGGCATTGCAGCACATCGGCGCCCTGATCGGTGAGAAGCTTCGAGAATTGCGCTTCCTCACGGGCCTCCAGGATCAGGATGCGATAGCCGTTCAGTCGCTCAGCCATGATCTTTCCTAACGCGTGAAGCCTTAAATTTGGAGTGGTCGGCGGCTGTCCGTTTGGTGCCGCAACCAGCCCCGCGAACCGCGACGAATAACGTCACTGTTCCGTCACCCGTCGCCGCAGAGCTAACCATCCCGCCCAGCTTTGGCTAGGCGGGATTGTCTGGATTGGCAAATACGGAATGCTTTGGCCGCGCTTGGCGACAAGACTTGGCGACGAGACTTGGCGTCCAGCGGGCGGCGACCTCGCCTTTTGTGAGTGGCGAGGCTTGACTCACGCATGGACGGTTACGTCTGGTCCTTTACTGCAACGCCAAACTCGTAGACGAGGCGTCCACCGTACCAGCCACCGACGCCCATGAGTAGAAAGCCCGCCACGGCGCAGGCGGCCGCAGCAAGCTGAGCCGTTGAAGGATCGAAGCCGGCCGATATCGACAGCATCAGTGCGACGAGGAAGCAGATCCAGACGGTTGCCATGATCATCATGTGCCACGTGGCTACACGCATCGCCTCGCTTTGGCTGCTGATGGAGCGAAGCTCCAGGACACCGGCAAGCATCGCCAGCATCGCCATGATCAACCCGCCACTATTGGCGAATTTGGCGATCATGGCGACGGGTTCAGTCACACCTGCCGCGCCCGCGACATAGGCCCCCGCCGCTACGGTCCAAAGCACGATGGGAAAGTGGACCAGCATGGGATGGATCGGATGACCAAAGAGCCGCATCGGATTATTTTCGCTCCGCGGCGCTACAGGACGCGGATGACCACGCCAAGCAACGTCAGAAATCCGACGACAGCGACGCCGGCATGAACGAACACGACCTGCCGTGGCGCGACTTGGTTACGCAAATGGATGGAGGCCAGATAGAACCCGCCGAGCGCAGCGACGGCCAGAACGATCAGTGCAGTCAGTGCGGTGTGAGAAATACCGGTCGTGATTGCGGCGTAAATGACAAGAAGCAGGCCGATGGCACCCAAGGCGGCGTGCAACAGCGACAATGCCCAGGGCGCGAGCCGCCCCTGCAGAACGGAGGAAGCGAGCACCAGGCCTCCAAGAGCGCCAATGGCGAAGACAATGACAGCATAGGTCAGCATTGCAATTCTCCCCTGTTGTACCGAAGCGAATCCCCTTTAGATGCGGCGGCAATCCAAAGGTTCCCGGGGTTGGTCAGATCTTTTGCTGAGAAAATGGAGCGACTGCGGACCTGGCGCAGACCTTGATTGCTGCAAAATGACAATCCAAGGCCGACAGGTACGGATACGTGCGGCCTTGGGGTGCTGATGAGTCCGCGCGCCGCTGGTGAAGAATTTGCAGCAACGGCGGTAGGAACTTCAAATTCGCCGCGCTAGCTGATAGAGCAGGGCTCATCCTTGGTTCCTCCCAAATTCTCATCGCACCCCCCCATGCCCGATCATCAGTTCGTCTTGACGCTCTCCTGTCCGGATCGCCCGGGCATCGTCTCTGCCGTATCGACATTTCTGGCCCACAATGGACAGAACATCATCGACGCCCAGCAGTTCAACGATGTCGAGACCGGGCACTTCTTCATGCGCGTGGTGTTCAACGCGGCCGATCTCGCCGTGGGGCTTGCGGCGCTGCAAACCGGCTTTACAGCGATTGCCGATCGCTTCGGCATGGCGTGGCAGATGCGCGACCGTGCCAGCCGCCGCCGTGTGATGCTGCTGGTGTCAAAATCCGATCATTGTCTCGCCGATATTCTCTACCGCTGGCGCACCGGCGAACTGGCGATGGACCCGACCGCGATCGTGTCCAATCACCCGCGCGAGACCTATGCGAACCTCGATTTCGGTGACATTCCCTTTCACTACCTGCCGGTCACCAAGGAAACCAAAGCTGCGCAGGAGGCCGCGATCTGGAATCTCGTCGGGGAGACCGAGAGCGATCTCGTCGTGCTCGCGCGCTACATGCAGATTCTGTCGGACGAGATGTCGGCGAAGCTCTCGGGCCGCTGCATCAACATCCACCACTCGTTCCTGCCGGGCTTCAAGGGCGCGCGGCCCTATCATCAGGCGCATGAGCGCGGCGTCAAACTGATCGGCGCTACCGCGCATTACGTTACCCGCGATCTCGACGAGGGACCGATCATCGATCAGGATGTCGAGCGCATCAGCCATCGCGACACGCCCGAGGATCTGGTCCGCAAGGGCCGCGATATCGAGCGCCGCGTGCTGGCGCGCGCCGTGCGCCATCATCTGGAGGATCGCGTGATCCTCAACGGCCGCAAGACCGTGGTCTTCATGGACTGATGCGGACGGCCCGCAGGCGGCTGCGGGCCGCATGGCCGATCCTTCTTGGGGATTATAAATTCATCCGTTTTAACACATCGTTCGGCGTAAACGATGCCGCCGCACTGGTGTTGCATTTTCCGTCCCGCGCGAAGATGCAGACCGGGGCGCCGTCGATGGAACGACAATCGCGCACCGTGAAGTTGGCAGGCAGCTCCTTTTCGTTGGAGCGAAGGGCGAGGATGCGATTGAATGCGGTCGAGGCATCCCGCGTCACATGGCTCAACTGGTCGCCGGCAAGCGGGTCTCTTGCATAGAAGCCAAACAGAGGTGTGTCGCCGACAAGACGATCGCGGCTCGGCAACTTGAAGAAGTAGAGGTCGTAAAGTGCAAGGCCGCACATCTGCGGGTCAGCCTTTAACTCCGCGGCGAGCCTGGCGGCTCCGATCCCCTTCATCCACAGTGCCGGCCATTCGCCCGTTGCGGCTAGCGCCGCCGAAGCTGCGACCCAACCGCCGGCGATTGCCAATCCGGCCCAACGGCGCCACGCGAGCCTGCTCAACAGAACCCAGTCTGCGGAACCAAGTGCTGCAATAATGATCAGCGCGGTCATGGAAAGAAAGACGAAGCGAGGTTCCTTGTGAGCGATGAGGCTGTGAAAAGCCATATCGGTAACGGCGACCCAGAAGAGTAGCGGCGCGTGCCGGTAGCCGCGAAAGATTGCAAATGACAGCGGCACGATGACGATCGACCAGCGGTCCCACAACCAAACGACATAGGTTGCGGCGGGGGCTGTACCGAACTCAACGGCTCGGTCGTGAAGGAAATTTTGCTCGATATTTGCGACAACCCAGCCGAATGGCACCGCGCCATGTGCGACGTCGATGGCGCCGCCTATCGCCAGGACGGCAGCGCCGCCCAGCACCAAGGGCGGCAGGCGCTCCCAATTGCGCCAGCAAGCGCCCAGAACAAGCACCGCGATCGCTGGTGCATACTGCAATCGAAACAGGAAGGCGAGCGCCGCCAAAGCTCCGCCTTCGACCAGGTTGCGCGAGGAGGGCGCGCTGCGGGTGAGCAACAAAGCGGCGGGAAGGATGGCTGCGGTCGCGATCGGTTCGCTTAATGTGTGTGGCGCGAAATAGACGAATTCAAACCAGATAGCCGCAACGAACGCGGCGAGAATTGAATGGGTCCGCGACACGCGCGCGCCAAAGGCCCACGCCGACGCGACAATCGACAGCGAGGCGATGGCAACAACGATACGCGGCAGGATAAAAGCACCCATACCCCCCGGAGCAATCCAATCACCAATTGCGACCGGACCGACCATGAGCGTCGGCAGCAGCCAACTGCGCATGCCGTATCGCCATTCCCATGTGATGATGCTGTCGTGCCCCAGCATGCGCCATGCCGGCTCAAGGTACTGGTATATTTCATCCGGATGATGAAAGTTCGGCCAGAAGGCGAGCGGCAAACGAAGCGCTGCGGCAAGCAGCAGGATGGCAACGAGCGGATACAGCCGCGGGCTCGTCAGCGTCCGACGACGGCTGTCGCTAGGATCGGCAGCAACGCACGGCAGGCTCATTGACGTAGCAACCTTGCATTGTTCTTCATGCGATCGCTAATCGCGCACAAGCTATGGAAGCTAAAAGTTAACGGCAGCTTGCTCGAAATAGCCCGTCATGCGCGCCAATCCTAAAGGTCGCGCGGACCAACGCTGCCTGACCATGGTGCCCAGGGATCGTGGGCCAGTCGGCTGTGAGATTCGCTTCAGTGCACCGGATCAAGTGATTGGGGCGAGGATTGAGGTGCCGCCGCATTGGCATTGGCGGGCGCCGGCTCGAGCCGCTTGCGCTCCTGCTCTTTCATGTAGGCGTCGTATTCCGGCGTGCCCTTCCGGGGCGGCACGTCCTTTGGCAAACCGCCAGCCCATTGCGGCAGCGTATCTCCGACGACCGGCCCCATTTTCTCATTGATCGACGAGCAGCCGCCAAGAAGCGTTCCCGCAAGCGCGAACGCGGCAATGATGGCGATATGGCGAGTAGGTACTGACATCGGCAGGACGGTAGGACCATGGCCTTTAAAAAAGATGGATTTGGGGCTGCCCGAGGCAGGCTCGAAACATTGGGGTTTAAGGCCCAATCGCAGCAAAAACCAATCTCTGGCCGGTTTGAGGCTTCTTGTTGACAGGACCATTTTATTTGTACATTCGTACAAATCAAAGATGGGCAACAGACGGGAGAAGATGCGGCCTGTGCAGTGTCGGTCGCCCGCCACGGGGGCCCAAAACCCTGTCGCGATTGCCGGTACTATGGCACCGTATGGTGGTCGGGCTGAAAGTTAAGATGTTCGGCAGGCGCGCGGCGGGATTGGGGGCATCCTTCGTTCAATTGACGGCGATGGCGCAAGCGATGCCAATTCAACGCCAAAAAGACCGCGCCAAACCGGTGCTGGTCCGATGCCGCGCCACCGCCCTATGGCGGTCGCGACTTTCGGGGCAGGATAGAGCGAAGCCGGCACTTTCGGACACCAATTCGATCAGGGAGAAATGTTCATGTTTGTTCGCAGTCACCTATTGCTCGCAGCCAGCGCTGTTGCCGCCGCAACTGCGTTTGCCCCGGCGCCGCTGCTGGCGCAGGAGGCCGTCAAGATCGGCCTGATCCTGCCGATGACCGGCGGCCAGGCTTCGACCGGCAAGCAGATCGACAACGCCGTCAAGCTCTACATGCAGCAGCACGGCGACACCGTTGCCGGCAAGAAAATCGAAATCATTCTCAAGGATGACGCCGCGCTGCCGGACAACACCAAGCGTCTCACGCAGGAGCTGATCGTCAACGACAAGGTCAGCATCATCGCGGGCTTCGGCATCACGCCGGCCGCGTTCGCCGCCGCCCCGCTGGCGACGCAGGCGAAGGTACCGGAAGTTGTGATGGCGGCGGGCACCTCGATCATCACCGAGAAGTCGCCCTATATCGTGCGCACGAGCTTCACGCTCGGGCAGTCCTCCACCATCATCGGGGACTGGGCGGTAAAGAACGGCATCAAGAAGGTCGCGACGCTGACCTCGGACTATGCGCCCGGCAACGACGCTCTGAAGTTCTTCAAGGAGCATTTCATCGCCGGCGGCGGCCAGATCGTCGAAGAGGTCAAGGTGCCGCTTGCCAATCCCGACTTCGCGCCGTTCCTGCAACGGATGAAGGATGCCAAACCCGACGCGATGTTCGTGTTCGTGCCGGCCGGGCAGGGCGGTAACTTCATGAAGCAATATGCCGAGCGCGGCCTCGACAAGGCCGGCATCAAGGTGATTGGGCCCGGCGACGTCACCGACGACGACCTGTTGAAGGATATGGGCGATGCCGTGCTTGGCACTGTGACCGCGCATATTTATTCGGCCGCCCACCCTTCCGCGACCAACAAGGAATTCGTCGCTGCCTACAAGAAGGCCTACGACCAGCGCCCGGGCTTCATGGCGGTCGGCGGTTACGACGGTATCCACCTGATCTACGAGGCGTTGAAGAAGACCGGCGGCAAGACGGATGGCGATGCGCTGATCGCGGCGATGAAGGGAATGGCATGGGAAAGCCCGCGCGGCCCGATCTCGATCGATCCGGAGACGCGCGACATCGTGCAGAATGTCTACATCCGCAAGGTCGAGAAGGTGAACGGCGAACTCTACAACGTCGAATTCGAGACCTTCAAGGCGGTCAAGGATCCCGGCAAGACCAAGTAGTAGCGCGACGCGTCATCCCGGGACGCGGGCAAAGCCCGCGAACCCGGGATCTCGAAATTGCTGAAAAAAATTCCGGGTTCAGCGCGTCGCGCTGCCCCGGAATGACGAATTGTGGTTGCTTATCCTCATGACCTCGATCCTTACCAACCTGTTCGACGGCGTCGCCTACGGCATGTTGCTGTTCGTGCTCGCCTGCGGTCTGGCGGTAACGCTTGGTCTGATGAATTTCGTCAATCTGGCCCACGGCTCGTTTGCGATGGCGGGCGGCTATGTCTGTGCGGTGCTGGTCAACCAGCACGGCTGGCCGTTCTTTGCAGCACTTCCGCTCGCTTTTGTCTCGGGGGCCTTGATTGGCGCCGTCTTCGAGCGCGGCCTCTATCGCCATCTCTATACGCGAAGCCATCTCGACCAGGTGCTGTTCTCGATCGGCCTCGTCTTCATGTCGGTGGCGGCTGTCGACTACATCATGGGATCGTCGCGGGTTTTCATCAATTTGCCCTCTGTTCTCGAGGGCCAGTTCGATGTCTTCGGCGTCGGCGTCGGCCGTTACCGGCTGATGATCATCGTGATCTGCGGCCTTCTGACCGCGCTGTTGCAGTTGATCCTGGCCCGCACCCGTTTCGGCAGCCGCTTGCGCGCCGCAGTCGACGATCCGCGCGCGGCCAGCGGGCTCGGCATCAACGTGCCGCAGGTTTTTGCTTTTACCTTTGCGTTCGGCTGCGGCCTTGCCGGGCTTGGCGGCGCGTTGAGCGCTGAAGTTCTCGGGCTCGATCCGTATTTTCCGCTGAAGTTCATGATCTACTTTTTGATCGTGGTGACGGTCGGCGGCTCCTCCAGCATCACCGGGCCGTTTCTGGCGTCGCTGCTGCTTGGCATCGGCGACGTCGCCGGCAAATATTACGTGCCCAAGATGGGCCCGTTCGTGATCTACACCATCATGATCGTGATCCTGATCTGGCGTCCCAACGGTCTGTTCGGCCGCACCGCGGCCCGCTAGTAGGGCGATTTGCATGGCCACGTCGTCCAAAGTCGGAAGCATCGCCAGAGCCCATGCCAATTGGCATTGGAGCGAGATCGCGTTCTGGTGTCTCGCACTGGCCTGCGGCTTCGTGTTTCCGTCGCGCTATCTGATCATGACCGACATCGTGCGGCTGGCGCTGTTTGCGCTCTCGCTCGATCTCATCCTCGGCTATGCCGGCATCGTATCGCTCGGTCACGCGGCATTCTTTCGGCATCGGCGCCTATGGCGCGGGCCTCCTCGCGCTGCACGGCATCGTTACCCAGCCGGTGCTGGCGCTGGTGGTGGCGGGTCTCGCGGCGACGGTAGTCGGCTTTCTCACGAGCTTCCTGGTGATCCGCGGCGTCGATCTGACCCGGCTGATGGTGACGCTCGGCATCGCCCTTCTGCTGGAGGCTTTGGCCGAACGCTATTCCAACATTACCGGCGGCACCGATGGCCTGCAGGGCATCGAGATGGCGCCGCTGCTCGGCCTGTTCTCTTTCGACATGTTCGGCAAGACCGGATTTTTCTATGCACTCGCCGTGCTGTTCGTGCTGTTTCTGGCGGCGCGCCGGGTCGTGCATTCGCCGTTTGGCCTGTCGTTGCGCGCGATCAAGAACAACCCGTTGCGCGCCGCCGCGATCGGCGTGCCCGTCAACCGCCGCCTGATCGCGATCTATACGCTGGCAGCCTTCTATGCCGGCATTGCCGGCGCACTATTCACCCAAACCACGCAACTGGCCTCGCTCGACGTCTTTTCCTTTGAACGCTCGGCGGATTTGATGCTGGTGCTTGTCATCGGCGGCACCGGCTATCTTTATGGCGGTCTGATCGGTGCGGTGGTGTTCCGGATGTTGCAGGAATTCTTTTCCAACCTCACGCCGCAATATTGGCAGTTCTGGATCGGCCTCGTGCTGGTCGTGATCGTCCTGGTCGGCCGCGCACGGCTGCATCGCTGGGTGCTGTTCGTGCCTAACCTGCTGCTCCGGCAGTTTGGAGGCCAGAAGGCCGCGGTCGCCATTCCCGAAAGCGATGCGTCATGACGCTGGCCCTGGAAACGAGAGGGCTGGAAAAGCAGTTCGGCGGCCTCAAGGTTACCCGCGATCTTTCGCTGAAAATCGCACAAGGCGCCCGTCACGCTTTGATCGGCCCGAACGGCGCCGGCAAGACCACCGTCATCAACCTTTTGACCGGCGTGCTCAAGCCGAATGCCGGGCGGATTTTGCTGGAAGATAACGACATTACCGATATGACGGTGCATGGGCGTGTGCTGCGCGGGCTGTCGCGCACCTTCCAGATCAACCAGCTCTATCCTGATCTGACGCCGATCGAGACGCTCGGGCTCGCGGTCGCCGAACGTCTCGGTCGCGGCGGCGACTGGTGGCGCGTGATGGGCACCCGCGACGACGTCAATGCCGAGATTGCGGAGAATCTCGAGCGCTTTCACCTGACCGATGTCATGAACGAGCAGACCGCAACGCTGCCCTACGGCAAACAACGCCTTCTGGAAATCGCGGTTGCGATCGCCAGCAAACCGCGTGTGCTGTTGCTCGACGAGCCGGCCGCCGGCGTGCCGGAAAGCGAGCGCCACGATATTCTGGCCGTCGTCGCCGGCCTGCCGCGCGATGTCACGGTGCTTCTGATCGAACACGACATGGATCTGGTGTTTTCCTTCGCCGACCGGATTTCGGTGCTGGTCAACGGCGCGATGCTGGTGGAGGGAACACCGGACGAGGTCGCGCGCGATGCCCGCGTCAAGGCGGTTTACCTCGGCGAGGCCGCCGATGGCTGATCTGTTGTCGATCGAGAACCTGCGCGCCGGCTACGGCGAAGCGGTGGTGCTGCCCGATATGTCGTTGCGCCTCAGGGAAGGCGAGGTGCTGGCGCTGTTGGGACGCAATGGCACCGGCAAGACCACGCTGATCAATTCGATCGTAGGCGTAACGCGCCGGTTTGGCGGCAGCATCGCGCTCGCCGGACGCGATATTACCGCGATGCGGCCCGATCAGCGGGCGAGGGCGGGCATCGGCTGGGTGCCGCAGGAACGCAATATTTTCCGCTCGTTGACGGTGGAAGAGAACATGACGGCCGTGGCCCAGGAGGGGCCGTGGACGGTGAATCGGGTCTACGAGATGTTTCCGCGGCTGAAGGAGCGGCGGAGCAATTTCGGCAATCAACTCTCCGGCGGCGAACAGCAAATGCTCGCGGTCGGCCGCGCGCTCACCCTCAATCCGAAGGTGCTGCTGCTGGACGAGCCGACGGAAGGGCTGGCGCCGATCATCGTGGAGGAACTTCTGCGGGCGCTAGGCACGATCACCCGCTCGGGCGGCATCTGCTCGATCATCGTCGAGCAGAATGCGCAAAAGATTCTGGGGCTTGCCGACCGCGCCGTAATATTGGAACGTGGCGCCATCGTGCACGATGCGGCAAGCAGTGCCTTGAAAGCCGATTCCACGGCGCTCGAACGCTTTCTCGGCGTTGCTGCAAAGGCAAATGATGCTTCTAATTCGTCATTCCGGGGCGCGCATTAGCGCGAACCCGGAATCTCGAGATTCCGGGTCTGGTACTCAGCGCAAAATTGAATGTCAATTTTGTCGCTTCGCACCATCCCGGAATGACCTTGAGGTTCTTAGGGAGAAAACACTATGCAGCGAACAAAACCCCCCTTCCGCGCCGACGAAGTCGGCAGCCTGTTGCGGCCTCAGCGCATCAAGGAAGCCCGCGCCAAGCTCGAGAAAGGCGAGATCTCGCCGGAGGAGTTGCGCAAGGCGGAGGACATGGAGATCGAGAAGGTCGTGCACCGGCAGGCCTCGACCGGCTTGAAGCTCGCGACCGACGGCGAATTCCGCCGCTCGTGGTGGCATTTCGATTTCCTTTCGAAATTGACCGGCTGCGAGCTGTTTCATCCCGAACAGGGCATCCAGTTCGCCGGCGTCCAGACCCGGCACGACGCGGTGCGCGTCGTAAGCCAACTCGACTTTCCCGACGATCACCCGATGCTGGCGCACTTCAAATTCCTGAAGAAGCAATGCGATGCCGCCCACGTCACGCCGAAGATGACGATCCCGTCGCCGGCTGTCCTGCATTTCCGTGGCGGCCGCAGATCGATCTCGAAGGAAGTCTATCCCGATCTCGATGCCTTCTTTCAGGATCTCGCGAAAACCTACCGCAAGGCGGTGAAGGCGTTCTATGACGCCGGCTGTCGCTATCTCCAGTTCGACGACACGGTCTGGGCCTATCTCTGTTCGCAGGACGAATTGAAAAAGGCGCGCGAACGCGGCGATAACCTCGACGGCCTTCAGCAGATCTACGCCCGCGTGATCAACTACGCCCTTGCCGAGCGGCCCGCCGACATGACCATCACCACCCACGTCTGCCGCGGCAATTTCCGCTCGACCTGGATTTCGTCCGGTGGCTACGAGCCGGTTGCAGAGACGCTGCTCGGCGGCACCAACTATGACGGCTATTTCCTGGAATATGATTCCGAGCGTGCCGGCGGCTTCGAGCCGCTGCGCTATCTGCCCAAAGGCAACAAGGTTGTCGTCGTCGGCGTCATCACCTCCAAGAGCGGGGCGCTGGAGAAGAAAGACGATATCAAGCGGCGGCTCGAGGAAGCCTCGAAATTTGCCCCGCTCGATCAACTGGCGTTGTCGCCGCAGTGCGGATTTGCCTCCACCGAGGAAGGCAACGTCCTCACCGAAGAAGAGCAGTGGGCGAAGCTTCGGCTGGCGGTCGAAGTCGCGCAGGACGTGTGGGGGAAATAACCGGAGGGCCTGTTGGCGAACCCCGACGCGATCATCATCGGTGCCGGCCCGGCCGGGCTTGCCTGTGCGGCAACCATGCGCGGCGCCGGTCTCAACGTCGCGGTGTTCGAAAAGGCCGGTAACGTCGGTTCGGCGTGGCGGCGGCACTACGACCGCCTCCATCTGCACACCGATCGCAACCATTCCGGTCTGCCGGGCATGGACATGCCGCGGGCCTATTCGGCGTATCCATCGCGTCTGCAGGTGATCGAGTATCTCGAAAGTTATGCGGCGCGTTTCGATATCCGGCCGGTTTTCGGCAACGAAGTCTCATGCCTGCGGCGCGATGGCACGCAATGGTGTGCGCAGACCGCGAGCGGGTCGCTCTCGGCGCCTGTTGCTGTTGTCGCGACCGGTATTGCGAGTGCGCCATACCGTCCATCCTGGCCGGGCTCGGAGGCCTATCGAGGCGCGATCGTCCATAGCAGCGAATACCGCAATCCCGCGCCGTATCTGGGCAAGCGGGTGCTGGTGGTCGGAATGGGAAATTCGGGCGGCGAGATCGCGCTCGATCTGGCGGAGGCCGGCGTTGATGTCGCGCTTTCGGTTCGCGGTCCGGTTCAGATCTTGCCGCGCGACCTTTTGGGCCTGCCAATCCTGACCTGGGCGATCCTGTATCAGCATCTGCCGGCGCGCCTGGTCGATACCATCAACGCTCCAATCCTGCGGCTCGCGCTCGGTTCATTCGAAAAGCTCGGCTTGCGCCGCGCGGCCAAGGGACCGCGCCAGATGATCGACGAGGACGGACGTGTGCCGATGATCGATGTCGGCACGCTCAGCAGGATTAGAGACGGTTCCATCAAGGTGCGCGGAGGCATCGATCGCCTGACGAACGACGGTGTCGTGTTCGACGATGGAAAAAGCGAAGGTTTCGACGCGATCGTGCTGGCGACGGGTTTTCGCTCCGACCTGCGCGGCTTGATCCCGGATATGGAGAGCGTGTTCGACGCGTACGGCCGGCCGCGCGTGACCGGGCAGGCGACGGATGTCCCCGGACTCTATTTCTGCGGCCAGACCGTTTCACCCACGGGACAATTGCGCGAGATCGGTCTCGAGGCGCAGCGCCTTGCCGGCGACATCAGGCAATATCTGGCAAGGCGCCGCGACGCGGCGTGAGAGGCTACGCGTCAAGGCGGCCTTCGTTACCCCTTCTTAAGGCGAACGCTAATTCGGCGCGGGCGTGACGGTCAGCGAACCCACATGGAGTTCGCCCGGGCCGCCATTGATCAGCGTCCGGATGTGAATCACGCCGGGCTCGGGAATCTCAAATGGCTCGAAGACCAGGCTCGCGGCGACGACGATGCACGGCGGCGCTCCGCCATTTTTCGGCAAGGTAGCGAGCAAATTCATCTGGTCCTGAAGTCTCGGCACCTCGATCGCCTCTTCGGCGACCGGATCGGCGCGGCCGGGCACATAGCAGCGCGAGAGCACGGACTCGTAAGGCTGCGTGGCCGGCGAGAAGACGTGAAAATGGATGCAGAACTTCGGCAGAACCAGCGGGAAGGTGGGTGAAGTGAACATCACCGCATTGTAGCAGCCGACGAACGAGAGCTTTCCGCCGGGCTCGTTGCGGATATCGTCGCAAAAAATCGAATAGCCGTAGCGTCCCATCATCATGCGGATTTTTTCGCCTGCAACGGTTCAGCGTTTGCGGGCGCGGCAAAAACCGAAACCCGTTTGCCCCCGCCATTGATGTATTTGATCTGGCCATGCTGCACGGTCGATGTCGTCATCGGCTGATTTTGCCCGGCTCTCGCCATCGGCTTTTTCAACTCGAATGAAATCTCCATGTCCATCGCCCAGGCCAGATCCGCCAGCGATCGCAGACTGAGGTTAGCTTCGCCCGAAAGCTGCCGGTTGATCAGCGAGCGCTCGACCCCAAGCTTCTCGGCCAGCACTCGTTGCGGAAACCCGGCCTTCGCCTTCTTTTCCGCAAGCGCCCGCAACAGTTCGCCCCTGACGCGGCCGATGAAACGGCCGGCATGACGTGCCTGGCTGCCGATGTCAAAGTGAAAGGACGTCACCCGGCGTTACCCCCTGCACACACAACGTTTCGCCCACACCCAGATCTCGGCGCAGCCGCCGGATGGCAATTCGGTATCCGCGGTAAAGATCGTGATCCTTGACGACGTCGGCCCAGTTTCCGAATACGGCGACGAAGCAGTCCTTCTGTAAAAACCAGCCGAAGATCCGGATGTCCGGCGTCTTCAATTCCCAAACCGCATTCTTCTCCGCACGAATAGACCGGAATTGCTTCATGTAAACCAGAGGCATGCCACTCAAAAATGTATTGAAGAGATCGTCGACCTGTTCGGCCGGCGTTGCCTCTCCCAGCCTGCGTTGCGGATGCGAGCCTTTTGCAAGCTCGTCAAGCCAGGCGATAAAGTCCGGCGTGCCGTAAAGCAGTCGCAGCGATTGGTCGCGCGGATGCATCTCGACCTGAATTCGAGAGATCGCATTCGCTTCAACCAGTTCTTCGATGGTCGTCATATGTGTCCGTAACCGAGATCCGAATCCTCAACAGGAATCGAAGCCGCAGTCTACAACGCGGGGAGCGTCCGACACATATACCGGCGGATGAAAATCCAACGGCCATCGCATCTTTAACGGCCGAACGTGACAGTAAGATTTCAGAGAGAATGTCGCGCGGGGATAATCCGCGTGTCGATGCGAAGCCGAGAAGAGCCCGGTTTGTAACGGTGATATGAAATTTTTCTCCGCCCATTGTGGCCGGCGTTAACAGCGTGTTAACGGCACCGGCGAGGGCTGCGATCGTCGCTGACCCCACTTTGGAAAACAGGGAATTGTCATGAGGCATCTCACGACGTTGGCCATTCTTCTGGCCACAACGTCGCTGGCTTCTGCTGCCAGCAACAAGTCTTTCATCCTGCAAGCCGGCAAAAAGAACAACGCGGTCGTTGGTCAGATCAACGGCAACAACGCGCAAGCCACCGTGCAGGTTGGAAAAGGCAATCAGTCCATCACGGCGCAGAAGTCGACCGGCGACACCAACAAGTCTGCGACCTTTGAGTTCGGCAACAACAACGTCTCGACGGTCGGCCAGCTCGGCGGGAACAACGGCCAAACCACGCTTCAGGTCGGCAACAACAACAACGCGGCGACGCTTCAGAACAACGACACCGCCAACAAGAACGCATCGTTTACCGGACAGTTCGGCAACGGCAACAATGCCGTCGTCGGCCAGGCCGGCGGCTCCAACACGCAGAGCACCCTGCAGTTCGGCAAGGGCAAAGACGCCGATAATCTCGCGACGACCGGGCAGCTAACCGGCACGAATGGCGGCCAGAACAATTCCGCCACCGTCCAGGCCGGCGCCGGCAACGTCTCGACCGTGTCGCAGAACACTGCGGGCGCGGACAGCGGAAAGAAGCCCGGTGAAGGCGGCACCAACAATCAGCTCTCGCTGCAGTTCGGCCACGACAACACCGCCACCACCGATCAGAATTCGATCGGCTCCGGCAGCAAGAGCACGGCCGTCAGCGGCGTTCAGAACGACGCGCTGACGCTGCAGGTCGGCACCGGCAATATCGCCACCACCAAGCAGAAGGGCTCGAACTCCGGCCAAGACGCTAACCAGACGACCAACGCCTCGCTGACCGCCCAATTCGGCCAGGACAACACGTCGAGCGCCAAGCAGGTCAACGGCAACAATCTGCAGGGCACCGTGCAGATCGGCTCTGACAACTCTGCTGTTACCAAGCAGAAGAACGCCGACAGCGGCAACGGCACGAACGCTTCGCTGACCTTTGAAGCCGGCAGCGGCAACACCGCGATCACCCGTCAGAAGATTGCGGATCCCCTCAACAGCGGCCTGAACGGCTCGCTGATCGCGCAGGTCGGCAAGAACAACACGGCACTCGCGCATCAGAACGACACCGGCCTTCAGCCGATGATCGGCGCCAACCTGCAGTCCACGGTGCAGGTCGGCAACGGCAACAGCGCAACGACGATGCAGACCGCGAGTGCGAGCGTCTCGAACGCGTCGGTGACGGCGCAGTTCGGATCGCACAACACGGCGGTGGTTTCGCAGCACTAAGCTACCCAAGAGCGGCGGGATCACCTCCCGCCGCTCATTCCCTGAGAGGGGCCGATGCCGGACGTACGCACGGTTTTTCTCAAAGGGCTCCTCACGGCGGTTCTGGGTCTTGTTGTTTCTTGTGCGCGGGTAGATGCGACGCCCGCGAAGGTCGAGCAGGTCATGGCGATTGGGTGTCGTATTCGGGTCACGGCGGATGGCGAGACCATCCGTATCGAAGCCGTTGCGAACAGCCGCGAAGACATCAACGGACACTATCGGTTCGACCTTCAGAAGATCAGCGCGAACGGCGCCAGCCATAATGTTCAAAGCGGCAACTTCAACCTGCAAGCCAATCGGGAAGAAGCTCTTTCGACGACCTTCCTGGGTGCATCCGACGCGGGTCACTTCCAGGCCAGGTTGGCGCTCTATTCAGCTTCCGGGAGTGTCTCATGCGTTTCGCCCTAAGAAATCATTTGAGCGCCATCGCATTCGTTGCGGTTGTTGTGTCGGCGTTTGCCCAGCCCGCTTTTGCCGACGGCGCCTTCGTCACGCAGGCAACGAAGGGTGCGTTTTTCGGCCGATCCCCGATCCCGTCGCCGATAACCGCTCAGTCGCAGTTCTCGTCGCCGCCGCGCGGCGGCGTCACCCAGCCGACACCGGAGACCACGGTGCCTGCGACCGGCGGAAATTTTGCCGGGACGCTGGAGATGGGACGTAACAACTACGTGCTCCAGGCGCAGGCGGGCGCGGGCAACGCATCCAATGTCGGCATTCTCGGCGGCAAGCATGACAGCGTTGACGTGTTGCAGCACGACAGGACTCGTCTCCAACGTCGCGCTGATCGGTGTGCAGGGGCTCAACCTGGATGTGCTCCAGCCGCCTGGTACGGCACCGGTCAACATGCTGATTGCGCGGCTGCCGAACGGGATGCTGGATATCATTCAGCCGAAAGGCGCAACGCCGGCCACCATCGTTCGCGTCGGCAATACGCTCGTCGTGAAGTAATCGATGCCGCGATTCTGTTCTGTGATTTAAAAAGGGGGCGTGCGGACATGCGTAAAGCAGGATTTCAGATCGTGTGCATCGTTGGCGTCGTCGGCTTTTTGACGCCGGCCTTCGCAACGGAGCAGGTCTACCATCCCATCAGCCCGACCTTTGGCGGCAACCCGAGCAACGGCACCTTCCTGCTGTCGACCGCGCAGGCTCAGGGCGAAGGCGTCAATTCGGGAAACCAGGGACCCAATCTGACCCCATTGACCAATGCCTTGAGCGGCATTGGGACGAACGGAACGGGCAGCACGGGGGGCGCGGGAAATAATGGAGCCAATACCGGCAGCAGCGGCACGTCCAACGCCAATTTTCGAAGCAATTTTATAGCGAACCCGCTCGGTACGTCGTCGGGCAGATTTTAATGCGTTGATTTGAGTGCAGGGGATATCAGCGCTCGCTCGGATGGCTGTCATACAGCGCTGATAACAGGTCGGGATTGCGGTTCGTTGATCGGGGTGGGGGTTAAATTGGTGCTGCGTGTTGCCAAACTGGCGTGCCTGTCGCTCCTTGTGCTGTCGGTCGGAGGGTGCATGCTCAACCCCACCGCCGGAACGGCCAAGGATCCCATGGATGAGGCCGCCACGCTGGTGCCGGCGACCAAGACCGGTCTGGTCCTCGACACCCTGCCGCCGCCGAAGCGCAAGCTCGACGTCTCCGTCTATAATTTTCCAGACCTGACCGGTCAGAACAAATCCAACGACAATTTTGCCGAATTCTCGCGCGCGCTCACGCAAGGCGGCGCCGCGATCCTGACCGATGTGGTGGTCAAGGCGGGCGGCGGGGCGTGGTTCGACGTCGCCGAGCGCAACGACCTCCAGCCACTGTTGCAGGAGCGACAGATCATCCAGAACACGCGAACCGCGATCGATGGCGACAAGGCGCAGACCCTGCCGCCGCTTCGCTTCGCCGGCATCCTGCTCGATGGCGGAGTGATCGGCTACGACACCAACGAGACCACGGGCGGTGTCGGCGCCAACTATCTCGGCGTCGGCCCCAACGTGCAGTACCGGCAGGACATCGTCACGATAGCGCTGCGCGCCGTCAGCGTGCAGACAGGCCGCGTGCTCGCCTCGGTGACGACAACCAAGACGGTCTATTCGATCAATGTTGCCGGCACCGGTTTCCTGTTCGCCGCGGTCGACAAGCTGCTGCAGGCAGATATCGGCTTTACCAAGAACACGCCGCCGACGCTGGCGGTGCGTGAAGGGATTCAGCTTGCGGTCTATTCGCTGATCTTCGAAGGCGTGAAGAACAAGCTGTGGGAGTTCAGGGATCGTGCCGCTGGCGAAGCCTTCATGCGCGAACTTGAAAGGCACCAGAAGGCCGTGCCGCCCGAAATCGTCGCGGCCGCCAAGCTGCAAAGCGACGCCGTGATCGCCAAATACTGACGCCGAATGTCGTGCTGATTTATCTGCCCCTGGTCTGCTGCGTCGCGCTGTAGCACGCGGGCGAGGAGGCGTTCTGCTGATTGCAGGTGGCGGGCGTTGTGGGGCTGCCTGCCGCCGCCGTCGTTGCCGCACCTTCTGGCGCGGTTTTGGCGGGCTTGTTTTCTTCGGCGACGGTTGCGTTTCCGGAAATCCGGCCGCGCGACTGCTGAACCCAGACTTCCGAGGCCTGAGCCATCGAAATCGAGACGATCAGGCCGATCATCGCTCCACAGATCGCCGCTCGGCTTTGCATGTTGATCCCCTCGTCGTCCGCGTGCCAACGCGTACCATTTAACCCACCTGCGTGCGTTGTGTAAGTCTGGAATCTGTTCACGTCGTCGTTCTGGTGCGCTTGCCGTCATCAGCAAGTCATGAACCGGAAGCGCTCAAGGGCGTCGGCCGGGCGACGGCGCTCCTTTGCGCGGTCTCGAGGCGCAGCGCCTCGCCGGCGACATCAGGCAATACCTGGCGGCACGTCGCGACGCGGCGTAAGACGGCCTCTTTGCCGCTGACGCCGCGCCTCCTTTCCGGCGGTCGGGTTAAGAACAGGGCAAACGTCCGGGGCGCGGTCCCTCCGGGCAGGTTAAATCGGGAACCGCCGGTAGTCTTAATAAGAGGTTCCGGTTGCCGAAATCCGGTGTTTCCTTCACGACACCGACATGTTTGCAGGCTTCATCCCATTGGTCGTGATCTCGATCGTTGTGCTCTGCGTCTTCGCGTTTGCCGCGGACGCAAGCTGCCCTTAGCCATGGAGGGGTCAATGCGACCGTCTTCTTGCATCGCTGCATTGGTTGCGGCGTCTCTGATCGCGTCGTCGCCGGCCTACGGTCGGGGCTTCGCATGGTTCTTCTCGCACTCCCGGCCGCACGGATCTTGTGCGGGACAAAATATCGTTGCGACATACTATGTTTCGGGGCGCCGAACGGCGAGTGGTCAAGCCTTCAATTCAGGTGGCTTGACCGCCGCGCATCGCACGCTTCCTTTCGGGTCGCAGGTGACGGTCACCAATCCTGAGAATGGAAGATCCGTTACGGTGACAATTAATGACCGCGGCCCGTTTACGCGCGGCGTTACGCTTGATTTGGCCCGAGGTGCTGCGCACGCGATTGGCATGACCGGAACGCAGTGGGTTTGTATGTCCTGACCTCTACTGCGACCGATCGTTCGGCTTGCGCTCCGTAGCCGCGCGACGACGCTTTTTTCGATGGTCGCAAACAAAAAAGCACACAAGCGTCGTCACCACAGGTGACCGTTTATCCCGGCATTCTCTGCGCTCTTTGCTTTGAGAGGAGCGCGGCGATGGCTGCTTCGCCAACGGGTGGTGGGACGCGAGGCGTGTACCTAATCCAAAGCTTGAAGGGTATCGGCGGGTGGGCAGAAGTGATAGGAAATCGGCGCAGTCGCCGGCTGCCCAACCACGCTTTCCCACCTAGCTCCTCATGAAAAACGACCAGCTTCTGTCCCAGATTTCGGAGTTCTGCCGCCAGGCGGATATGGCCGAATCCACCTTTGGCCGCCGCGCCGTCAATGACGGCAAGCTGGTGCATCGCCTGCGCGAGGGCAAGCGCATCACCATCGACACGCTGGAGCGCATCCAGGCCTATATGGCTTCCGCGATGCCGGGCGGGATGCCGCCGCCGCGCGGTCTTGAAGTGGTGCCGGAGAAGCGCGACCCCCGCGGCAATTTCCGCTTCTTCGAAAACCGGCAGAAATACCTGCTGTTCGTCCACACCTGTAGCGAGAAGCGCGTAGTTGCGGAGCGGGTGGCGCTGGAGCTTTCGGCCATCCATCCCCGCCCGCCGGCGCTTCGGGTGTTCGATGCCGGCTGTGGCGACGGCACGGTGCTGGCGCGGGTGATGCGCTCGATGCACACCCGCTTTCCCCATATGCCGTTCTATATCGCGGGCAAGGAGCTCAGCGTCGAGGATGTCCGCCTGACGCTGGACAAGGTGCCGGACCGGCTGTTCGAGCACCCTGCGACCGTCTTCGTACTGACCAATATGTATTACGCCGAGGCACCCTGGCTGGCACCGGCCTCGCCCGCGGCGGCGGCCGGCATGATCTGGCACGAAGTCCCTCTCAGGGGGGATTCTTCAGGGGATTTCGAGGCCCAAATTGCCGAATTAGCGCCGTTTCTGGAGCAGAACTGGCGGGCGAGCGTCTCACCGCGCTCGGGCATGCCGATCTATGAGCGCCCCGTAGCGCTGGTGCTCTACCGGGAAGACCAGCGGTTTTTGCTCAATTCGATCATCCCCCGGGCGGGCCGGACCGAGGCCAATTTCGACCTCATCATTGCTTCCCAGCCTTATCGGGCCAAATCGAGCGTCAATTTCCGCGCCAAACGCATTATTGCCCCCTTGGGGCGGGCCTTGCGGGCCGGTGGCCGCCTGATTGGAATTCACTCCCACGGGCAGGATCCGGGGCTGGAGATTATCCAGGCGGTCTGGCCGGGAGAAAATCCTTTCGCGGTGAGCCGTCATGAGCTATTGCGCGCGGTGAAATACGAGCTGGGATCGGCCGGGCGGGACCTCAATTTTAACGCCTATGCGGATGCCCGTTCGGTGTTCCGTTATGATATGGAAGCGCTGCCCAACGAGGTCACCGGCTCGATCGGAACCTCGACGGCCTTTGCAGCATGGAATGCGGCGGTGTATGTCGCACAGATTGAAGACGACCGGTTGACGGAAATGTCCCAAAGTGGCCGTTATCTCGATGCCGTCAGAGAGGTTCTGCGCAAGCATAACGGGCTCTGGTTTTACGACGAATCCTACGTCATCTCGCGCCGTCGGGACTGACCATTCAGGACATTTAAAACGAACCGTCAAGGTTTGGCGGAAAAAGGGGCTACCTAGATGCGCGCGTCTTACCTGTTCACCTCAGAGTCGGTTTCAGAAGGCCATCCGGACAAGGTCTCCGACCAGATTTCGGATGCAATCCTCGATGCCTTCATCGAGAAGGACGTCAAGCTCGGCATCGCCGACGACAGCCTCGTCAACACACGGCTCGGCTGCGAGACGTTGTGCACGACCAACAAGATCGTGATCGCCGGCGAGGGTCGCGGGCAACTGTTCCGCGACATTCACGGTGTCTCCGTCGTCGATCGCGAACTGATCAGCCAGATTGCGCGCGATGTGGTCCGCGACATCGGCTACGACCAGAACGGCTTTTCCTATCATGGCGCCGACATCGAGGTGCTGTTGCACGGCCAGTCGCCCGACATCGCGATGGGCGTCGACGCCAAGAAAAAGAAGAGCGGCGAGGAAGAGGGCGCAGGCGACCAGGGCATGATGTTCGGTTACGCCTGCACCGAGAGCGAGGTCTATCAGAAGGGCTCGTTCATGCCGGCGCCGATTTTCTTCGCGCATCGCATCCTCAAAGTGCTGTCCGAGAAGCGCCGCAATGGCCAGCTCGCCGATCTGCAGCCCGACGCCAAGAGCCAGGTCACAGTGAAATATGTCGACGGCAAGCCGGTCGGCTGCACCAAGGTCGTGGTCTCGACCCAGCACAACGAGAAGAGCCGCAACAACAAGAAGTACTCGCCCGGCCTGATCAAGGACATGATCTCGACCGCGGTGGAATCGGCGCTGCCGAAAGGCTGGATGCCGGCGAAGTCGTCCGACTTCCTGGTCAATCCGACCGGCAACTTCGTGGTCGGCGGACCCGATGGCGATTGCGGCCTCACCGGGCGCAAGATCATCGTCGACACCTATGGCGGCTATGCCCCGCATGGCGGCGGCGCCTTCTCGGGCAAGGATCCGACCAAGGTCGATCGCTCGGCGGCCTATGCCGCGCGCTATCTCGCCAAGAACGTGGTGGCGGCAGGCCTTGCCGACCGTTGCACCATCCAGGTTGCTTACGCGATCGGCGTCGCCGATCCGATGTCGGTTCTTGTCGATACCCACGGCACCGGCAAGGTCGACGAGAAGAAGCTTGAGAAGGTGTTGCCGGAAATGTTCCGACTGACGCCGACCAATATCCGCCGCACCTTGAAGCTCAATCGCCCGATCTATCGCAAGACCGCGTCTTACGGCCATTTCGGCCGCGCGCCGGAAAAGGACGGCAGCTTCTCGTGGGAGCGGACCGATCTCGCCGACGCGCTCAGGCGCGCGGTGTAGTCGCTACGACGTCATTCCGGGGCGCTCGCGATGGCGAGCGAACCCGGAATCCCTATCCATCATTTCGAGATTCCGGGTTCGCCTCTTCGAGGCGCCCCGGAATGACGAGCTAGACAACAGGAAGCTCTCATGATCGCCACTGCCGTAAAGCCCGGGTTTACCGACTACATCGTCAAGGACATCTCGCTCGCCGAATTCGGCCGCAAGGAAATCTCGCTGGCCGAGACCGAGATGCCCGGCCTGATGGCGACGCGCGAGGAATATGGCCCCAAGCAGCCTCTCAAGGGTGCGCGCATCGCGGGCTCGCTGCACATGACGATCCAGACCGCGGTCCTGATCGAGACGCTGGCCGCACTCGGCGCCGACATCCGCTGGGTCTCCTGCAACATCTATTCGACCCAGGACCATGCGGCAGCCGCGATTGCGGCAGCCGGCATTCCGGTGTTCGCGGTCAAGGGCGAGACGCTGGAGGACTATTGGGACTACACCGCCAAACTGTTCGACTGGCACGGCGGCGGCACGCCCAACATGATCCTCGACGACGGCGGCGACGCCACCATGCTGGTGCATCATGGCCTCCGCGCTGAGCAGGGCGATGTAGCCTTCCTCGACAGACCGGGTTCGGAAGAAGAGGAAGTGTTCTTTGCGCTGATCAAGCGGCTCTTGAAGGATAAGCCGAAGGGCTACTTCGCGGAGATCGCGAAGAACATCAAGGGCGTCTCGGAAGAGACCACCACCGGCGTGCATCGCCTCTATCAGATGGAAAAGGACGGCAAGCTGCTGTTCCCGGCGATCAACGTCAACGACAGCGTGACCAAATCGAAGTTCGACAACCTCTATGGCTGCCGCGAGTTGCTGGTCGACGGCATCCGCCGCGGCACCGACGTGATGATGTCAGGCAAGGTCGCGATGGTCGCGGGCTTTGGCGACGTCGGCAAGGGTTCGGCGGCTTCGCTCCGTCAGGCCGGCTGCCGCGTCATGGTCTCCGAGGTCGATCCGATCTGCGCGTTGCAGGCGGCGATGGAAGGCTATGAGGTCGTCACCATGGAAGATGCCGCGCCCCGCGCCGACATCTTCGTCACCGCGACCGGCAACAAGGACATCATCACCATCGAGCACATGCGGGCGATGAAGGACCGCGCCATCGTCTGCAACATCGGGCATTTCGACAACGAGATCCAGATCGCGGGCCTGCGCAACCTGAAATGGACCAACGTCAAGCCGCAGGTCGACGAGATCGAATTCCCCGACAAGCACCGCATCATCCTGCTGTCGGAAGGTCGCCTGGTGAATCTCGGCAACGCCATGGGCCATCCGTCGTTCGTGATGTCGGCCTCCTTCACCAACCAGACGCTGGCGCAGATCGAACTGTTCGCCAACAACAAGGGCGGCAAGTACGAGAAGAAGGTCTACGTGCTGCCGAAGTCGCTGGACGAAAAGGTCGCGCGATTGCATCTCGCCAAGATCGGCGTGAAGCTCACCGAGCTGCGCAAGGACCAGGCCGACTATATCGGCGTGAAGACCGAAGGCCCGTTCAAGGCGGATCACTATCGGTATTGAGCGCGCCTGCGCGATTGGCGCTGTGATGGCCGGGCGAGTGTCCGGCCATTTTCGTTTGCCCGCGTTCGCTCGCTTCTTTCAATGATGGGCGACGGGTTCTGCAACAATCTGGCTTTCGGGGGCTGTAAGCGGACTTTCAGCCCATTTCACCGCGGGATCGTCACAGCTTATGCATTGGAGTTCGGTGCGGCCTGAGATGGCGACAACCGATTCCAATAGTTTTCCGCATTTCGCGCAGCGCGTGATGCGTTCCATAACAGATACTCCTACTTTCGCTCTTAACTCGGAACTGGAATGTTTGTTCCATTCGCGTCTTGATGTTTGCAATTTGCCATCACCTTTTCGATCTGTCCGTAGTCTCGCGGTGGTCGCGCCCGAGTCCTGTTTCGACGACCCTCACCGAAATGCCGAGGGCGCGGCAGATCGTCGAGCGCGCTCACGCTCCCAAGCACCTCAACATCATGCGGCGGTCGTTAGGAAGGTCTCACGCCGAGCATTAAGTCGAACGAAGTGGCCTGACGGGGCTCGCGCACATGATCCGCACTGCGGAATGACATCGGACATTTTCGCGACGGGAGGCGTTCCACGCTTCTTCCTTTGCCGTTGATTTTCGGCTCCTTTTGCGCGCTAATCCGGTCATGGAAACGACCCAACAAGCGGAACATTTCGATGTCGTGATCGTCGGCGCCGGGCTCTCGGGCGTCGGCGCGGGCTATCATCTCAAGCACAAATGTCCGTCCAAGAGTTTTGTCCTGCTCGAGGGGCGCGACTGTATCGGCGGCACCTGGGATCTGTTTCGCTATCCCGGCATCCGTTCCGACAGCGACATGTTCACGCTCGGCTATTCGTTCAAGCCGTGGACCAATCCGAAGTCCATCGCGGACGGGCCAAGCATTTTGAATTACGTCCGCGATACCGCGGCCGAGAACGGCATCGACGAGAAGATTCGCTTCCGTCACAAGGTCAAGCGCGCCTCATGGTCGACGCCGGACGCCCGCTGGACCGTGGAAGCCGAGCGAGCCTCAGGCGACGGCGCGCGCGAGACCGTGCGCTTCACCTGCAATTTCCTGTTCATGTGCTCCGGCTATTACCGCTACGAAGGCGGCTACACGCCGGAATTTCTGGGCCGCGACGATTTCAAGGGCGAGATCGTTCATCCGCAGAAATGGCCTGAAACCCTCGACTATGCAGGAAAACGCGTGGTGGTGATCGGCTCGGGTGCGACCGCCGTGACGCTGGTGCCGGAGATGGCGAAACAAGCTGGCCATGTCACGATGTTGCAGCGCTCGCCGACCTATGTGGTGTCGCGCCCGGGGCAAGATCAACTCGCGATCAAATTGCGCAAGAAGCTCGGCGACAAGATCGCCTATCACATGATCCGCTGGCGCAACGTGATGTTCGGTATGTACTTCTTCCAGCTTGCGCGACGTCAGCCCGCGAAGGTCAAGAAGCTGATCCTCGGCGGCGTGCGGATGGCGCTCGGACCGGACTACGACGTCGCGACCCATTTCAACCCGCACTACAACCCCTGGGACCAGCGGCTGTGCCTGGTGCCCGATGGCGACTTGTTCCAGTCGATCCGGGAAAAACGCGCTTCAGTCGTCACCAGCGAGATCGACCGCTTCACCGAGAAAGGCATTCGCCTGAAGGACGGCAGCGAGATTGAGGCTGATATCATCGTCACCGCGACGGGTCTTGTGTTGCAGGTGCTCGGCGGCATGGAAGTTGCGGTTGACGGCAGCAAGGTCGATTTCGCCAAGACGCTGAACTACAAGGGCATGATGTATTCGGACGTGCCGAATCTCGCGTCCGCGTTCGGCTACACCAACGCGTCCTGGACGCTGAAATGCGATCTCACCTGCGAATATGTCTGCCGGCTGATCAACTACATGGACCGGCACGGCTACAGGGAGTGCAGGCCGCACAATGTCGATCCGACGGTCGCCGAACTGCCGGCGCTGTCGTTCACGTCAGGCTATGTGCAGCGCTCGATCGCGAAAATGCCGAAGCAAGGCTCGAAGCGGCCGTGGCGGCTGTATCAGAATTATGCGCTTGATCTCGTCACGCTTCGCTTCGGCAAGGTCGACGACGGCGTGATGAAGTATTCTTGAGACAAGTCGCCGCGACGACGCCTTCGTCATTCCGGGGCGCGAGCAAAGCGAGCGAGCTATGGTGCGCAATTGCGCACCTGAAATCCATTGTGCCGCTGGAATGCCTGGAGAAATGGATTCCGGGTTCGAGCCAACGCGCGCCCCGGAATGACGGTGGGGAGGGAGTCGGTAGCGCTGCCCACCGTCATTGCGAGCGAAACGAAGCAATCCAGCTTTTTTGTCATTCCGGGGCGCGAGCGCAGCAAGCGAGCTATGGTGCGCAATTGCGCACCTGAAATCCATTGTGCCGCTGGAATGCCTGGAGGAATGGATTCCGGGTTCGCGCTAACGCGCGCCCCGGAATGACGAAGGCTAGGCCTTCGTCACTTCTCCGGCTGGCCGATCGAAACCTTCAGCGTGCCAACGCCGTCGACGCCGCATTCGATCTTGTCGCCGGGGTGAAGCTGGGAGACGCCGGCCGGTGTGCCGGTCATGATGATGTCGCCGGCCGCAAGCTTCACCTGCTGCGAGAGCTGCCAGATGATCTCCGGCACACTCCAGATCAGTTCGGTGAGATCGCCCTTCTGCGTTTCCTTGCCGTTGACCGCGAGCCAGATCTTGCCCTTGGAGGGATGGCCGATCTTGGCGGCTGGCTGGATCGCCGAGCAGGGCGCGGAATAGTCGAAGGACTTGCCGACTTCCCACGGCCGTTCCTTCTTGCGGGAGGCGAGCTGCAGGTCGCGTCTCGTCAGGTCGATGCCGACCGCATAGCCGTAGACGTGCTCGAGCGCCCTGTCGGCGGGGATATTGAGTCCGCCGCTCTTCATGGCGACGACCAACTCCACCTCGTGATGCAGGTCCTTGGTCAACGGCGGATAGGGAACGATCGCTCCATCAGGCACCAGCATGTCGGCGTGCTTGGCGAAGAAGAACGGCGGCGCCCGCTCGTCATTTCCCATCTCGCGGATATGCTCCAGATAATTGCGCCCGACGCACCAGATGCGGCGAACCGGATAGACACCTTTTTCGCCCACGACAGGGAGCGACGGCTGGGACAAAGCGGGAATGACGAAAGAAGTGGCGTTCATGGCGCTCTCGTTCTGGCTTGAGTTATTCTTCGGGCGTTTTTTTACGCCGTTGCCTCGCTTGGCGCCAGTGGAGCGGGGGAGGCATCGCGCTGTTGCAGGCGGAAGAACGACGCGTAACGGCCGCTGCGGCGAAGCAGATCGTCGTGTCGTCCGCTTTCCACGATCTCGCCGCCCTCGACCACCAGAATCGTATCGGCGTGCATGATGGTGTGCAGCCGGTGTGCGATGACGATCGTGGTGCGGTTCCGGCAGAGATGTTCGATCGCTTCCTGCACCTGCTTTTCGGATTCGGAATCAAGCGCGGCGGTGGCTTCATCGAGCAGGATGATCGGTGCGTCGCGGAGCAGCGCGCGCGCCACCGCGACGCGCTGGCGCTGGCCGCCCGACAGCTGCGTGCCATGTTCGCCGACCGGGGTGTCATAGCCGAGCGGAAAGCCCATGATGAAGTCGTGGGCGCAGGCAGCCTTCGCGGCGGCCACGATCTCGTCCTTGCCTGCGCCGTGTCTGCCGAAGGCGATGTTGGCGCCGATGGTGTCGCGGAACAGATAGACGTCCTGTCCGACATAGGCCGTCTGGGCACGGAGCGACTGACGCGACACGCTCGATATCGGCTGGCCGTCGATCAGGATTTCACCGCCGCCCGCCTCATAGAAACGAAGCAATAGAGCGAGCACGGTGGACTTGCCTCCACCGGATGGTCCGACGAGCGCGGTGACCTTGCCCGGCTCGGCGACGAAACTCATGTGGTTGAGCACCGGCTCATTCGGCCGGTACGCAAAGCTCACTTCGCGCAACTCGACCCGCGCATCGGTCAATTTCAGCGGCGGCTTGTCGTTATCGTCGGGCTCGCTGGCGGGGCTGTCGATGATCTCGATTAGTTTGCGGGCGCCGATCAGGCTGGAGTTCAGTTCGAGATTGAGCCGCGCCAGCCGCTTCGCCGGTTCATAGGCCAGAAGGAACGCGGTCAGGAACGAGAAGAACTGTCCGGGCGTTGCGCCCAGCGCCACCACGCTGTAGCCGCCATACATCAGGCCGCCGGCGATCGCCAACCCGCCGAGGGTTTCCATCAGCGGGCTTGAGCGATTGGAAACCCGCGCCATCTTGTTGGCATTGTTCTCGACAGCGGTGATGCTGGTATCGATGCGCTCGCGCATCGTGTCTTCGAGCGTGAAGGCCTTGACGGTGCGGATGCCTTGCAGGGATTCCTGCATGGTCTCCATGATGTCGGCGGTGCCGGTGAATTGGGTGTGGGCGAGGCTCTTGATCCGCCGCACCAGCGTGCGCAGCACCAGCATCGCCGGCGGCGCGACCAGAAATCCGAGCACCGCCATCAGCGGGTCCTGCGACACCATGACGGCGACAAGCCCGATCAGGGAGAGCACGTCGCGGCCGACCGCGTTGATCAGGAGGCTGAGCACCTGGGTGACGGAGTTGGCGCCCGCGGTGAGGCGCGCCAGAAATTCGGAGGAATGCCGGTCGGAGAAGAAACCGACGCTCTCGTTCATCAGCTTGGCGAACAGGGCTCGCTGGTTGTTGGCGAGAATGGCGTTACTGATCTTCGACAATATGACCTGGTGCCCGTAAGTCGCCGCGCCCTTGATAATGAAGATGACGACGGTGACGCCGGACAGGATCGCAATGCCGCGAACATTCTTGTCGACATAGGCCTGATTGATCACTTGCCCGAGCAGCCAGGCCGATCCGGCCGTGGTTGCCGCCGAGACGGCCATCAGCGCAAACGCCGTCAGATAGCGCCGCCAATAGACCGCGCCCTGTTCCATGATGAGACGGCGGATCAGGACCGCAGCGCCATAGGGATCGTCGCTGATTTTCTTCGGAAGTTCGGTCATCCGCTTTCCATTGACAGCACCGGGCCTGCTACTTTCGACCAAGTGAGTCAGGGTTGCTTGGAGGCTTCGGTTTGCCCGCACCGGCGGGGTTTTTCAAGCAAATTCAAGCCGAATTACCTGCCTTGACCGCCGCGATTTTTTACGTGGAAACTTCAGCGATAACGTCGGCCACGAAGGCATCGAGGTCGCCGCCCGAAAATAGAAAGCCGGGCAGGCCGGCGGCGCTGGCCGCCTCAATGTCGCTCTCGCGGTCGCCAATGACAAAGCTGCCTTCGTGGCGCACCGGCCAATGCTCCATCAAATCGTGGATCATGCCGGGCTTCGGCTTTCGCCAGTGATGGTCTTCGAGATAGCCCGCAACCGATCCGTCCGGATGATGTGCGCAATAGCGGACGTCGTCGATGACGGCGCCTTGCGTGGCGAGCTCGGCGCGCATCCAGTCGTGCAGCGTGTTGAGTTCTTTCTCGGTGAAGAAGCCGCGCGCGACGCCGGATTGATTGGTGAAGAAGAACACGAAATAGCCAGCCTCGTTGAGCCGGCGGATCGCTTTGGCCGCATTCGGCATCCAGCGGATACGGTCGCAGGTGCCCATGTAGCCGTCGTCATGATTGACGACGCCGTCGCGGTCGAGGAATGCCGCCGGTCGCGGCGCTAAGCGAGAAGATTGATTGCCGCTCATGTCAGGCTTGAGTTTTCTGCGTCAGCGCCTGTTCGACCACGTCGCAGATGCCGTGGGCGAACGCCATATAGATCTGCTGAATCACCGCCGTGTCGTCGCTCGGTGCGACCAGGAGATGATCGCACGACGCGGCCATGCCAGCGCCCTTGGCGCCGGTGAAACCGACCGTGACCAATCCCTGCTGCCGCGCGACCTTCAACGCCGCGAGAATATTCGCAGAGCGGCCAGAAGTCGATAACGCCAGCAGAACGTCGCCGCGCCGGCCGAGGCCTTCGACTTGGCGAGCGAATATCTGTTCGAAGCCGTAATCATTGCCGATCGCCGTCAGCGCCGAGGTGTCCGTGGTCAATGCGATCGCAGCAAAAGCTGGACGATCCATTTTGTAGCGGCCGACGATTTCGGCGGCGATGTGCTGGGCGTCGGCGGCGCTACCGCCATTGCCGGCAAGCAGAAGCTTGTTACTGCTGCGCAGTGCGCTCGCAATGACGTCGGCGATCTTTCGCGCGGTATCGAGCAGGCCCGCATCTTGCGCCGCCCGTTCAAGGGCGTCGCGCGAGAGCTTCAGATGCGCTGTAATCGGGTCTTTCGAACTTTGGCTCAAGCGTCACCGTGGGTGTTGCGTCCGTCTTTCGTAATGATCGGATGGAAGCTGTGCAAGCTCACCGTCATTCCGGAGCGCGCGAAGCGCGAACTATGTTGCCCAATTGGGCACCTGAGAAATCTCGAGATTCCCCGATGTGCAATTGCACATCTGAGGTCCGGTGCTCACGCACCATCCCGGAATGACGGGTTGGATATAGCGCGCCCGGCCTCCGAAAGTACGCGGGCGGCGATGTCAGCCACGTCGGTTGCGGGAATATCGCGCATGCAGCGGTGGTCGTTCATGGTGCAGATCGGGCGATGGCAGGGTTGGCACGGCACGGTGGTTTTGGTTTGAACGGTCGCGGCAAGGCTATTGAGCGGCGCCCAGTGATAGGGACTGGTGGGGCCGAAAATGCCCATGGTCGGCGTGCCCAACGCAGCCGCGATATGCATCAAACCGGAATCGTTCGAAATCGCGAGGTGCGCTGCCGCCATCGCCAGAATGCCGTTGCGCAAATCCATGCCGGTGAGATCGCGCACCCGCGGGCCTCCCGCAGCCACAATTTCAGCGGCAATGGCCGCTTCGCTGGGACCGCCGATCACCCACACATCCAGGCCGCGTCCGGCCAAAAGCTTTGCGGCTTGCGGATAATACGTCCAGCGCTTGGACGAGCCGACCGAGCCTGGCGCCAGCGCCACGGCTGTGCCCTGGCCGAGCCCGCGTGTCTGCCGGAACCGCGCTACTTCCTCAGAACTCACCCGCAATTGCGGCACCGGCCATTCCGGCGGCAAGGCGGCACCATCGGGCAGCGCCAGCGCGGCGTTCTTGTCGATGAAGCGGGGCAGGGCCTTTTCGCCCCAGCGCCATCGATTAATGAGGCCAAACCGGGCCTCGCCGACAAAGCCGATCCGTTCCGGGATCCCGGCCAGGGTGGGGGCGAGGGCCGACTTCCAGGTCCGGGGCAGGATGAGGGCCGTCGCGTAATTTCGTGCCTTCAGCTCTCCGGCGAGGCTGAACTGCTTGGCGACCGCCAGCCGGCCGCGTGGCAGGTCCCAAACGATTCCGGCCCGGACGCCGGGCATATAATCGACCAGGGGCGCGCACAACGAGGTGGTCAGGAGGTCGACGGGCCGGTTCGGAAAGCGCTGGTTCAGCACTCGCACGACGCTATGGCCCCGGACGAAATCGCCGATCCACATATAGGGGATGATAAGGATGGGCCTGGTGTCGCCCGCGTCCTCCACGGCCACGGAATGACCTGAATCGTTGTTCATATGTTGAACGCCATTGCCCATGGCCGCCTCGGTACCGGCTCAATGCGGGCAGGTAAAGCCTCGACGCTTTACCCTCCCAGCCTTCACCATATGGGGCGGCTTAAGTTGCCTGCCGGACAGGGTTAAGGCAAAGCTGACTTATCTATACAGGCCGGGGTGCGGAATGTTGCTGGTGACCGGTGGGGCCGGTTTTATCGGGTCGAATGTCGTGGCCGCGCTCAACGAGGCGGGCCGCGCCGACGTCGCCATATGCGACCTTGTCGGCGATAGCGGCAAGTGGCGCAATCTCGCCAAGCGCCAGCTTGCCGACATCGTGCCGCCGGCCGAACTGCCCGCCTGGCTGAATGGCCGCCGCCTCGACGCCGTCATCCATATGGGGGCGATTTCCGAGACCACGGCGACCGACGGCGACCTCGTCATCGAGACCAATTTCCGTTTCTCGATGCGGCTGCTCGACTGGTGCACGGCGCACGCAACGCCATTTATCTACGCCTCCTCGGCGGCGACCTATGGCGATGGCGCGCAGGGCTTTGCCGACGACCCCTCACTTTCGGCGTTGAAGGCGCTGCGGCCGATGAATCTCTATGGCTGGAGCAAGCATCTGTTCGACATGGCGGTGATCGAGCGCGCCTCCCGAGGCGAGAAACTGCCGCCGCAATGGGCAGGCCTGAAATTCTTCAACGTGTTCGGGCCCAACGAGTACCACAAGGGCACGATGATGAGCGTGCTGGCGCGGCGCTTCGACGACATCAAGACCGGGCGCGTTGTCGAACTCTTCAAGTCGCATCGCGACGGGATTGCCGACGGCGATCAGCGGCGCGATTTCATCTACGTCGACGATGTGGTGCGGGTGGTGATGTGGCTGCTCGCGACACCATCCGTCTCGGGCCTTTTCAATGTCGGGACCGGCAAGGCGCGCAGCTTCAGAGATCTCATGCTGTCGGCCTATACGGCGCTCGGTGCCGCGCCCAACATCCGCTACATCGATATGCCCGTATCCATTCGCGACAGTTACCAGTATTTCACCCAAAGCGAGGTCGATCGCTTGCAGCGCGCGGGCTATAACGGCGGCTTCACGGCGCTCGAAGAGGCGGTCGGCCTCTACGTCAAGGGCTACCTCGATTCCCCCGACCGCTATCGCTGAGCAGATCACGGCATCAGATGTTCGATTTTGAATCCTTTCACCGTACGATGGTCGGCCAGACGGTGTTGTGCGTCGGCGACCTGATGCTGGACGAGTTCGTCTATGGCGAGGTGTCGCGGATTTCGCCGGAAGCGCCGGCGCCCGTCATCGCCGCGCGGCGCAGCGAAACCAGTATCGGCGGCGCCGGCAATGTCGCGCGCAATATCGCCTCGCTCGGCGCCAAATGTATCTTTGTCGGCCTGATTGGTGAGGACGCCGCGGCCGCGGAACTCAAGGCTGCCCTGGCCAGGGAGCCACTGATCGAGAGCATTCTGGTCACAGATAGCGCGCGGCCGACGACGCGCAAAGTGCGTTTTGTTTCTGAACACTTCCGTACCCATATGCTGCGGGCGGACTGGGAAATGACCCATCCGGCCGCGGCAGAGGTCGAACAACAACTGATCGACACGATTTTGCCGCTGATCCCGCGCTCCGATATCGTGCTGTTGTCCGATTACGCCAAGGGTGTGCTGACCGCGCGCGTGATCCGCAACGTCATCGACACCGCGCGCAAACTCGGGAAAGCCGTGATCGTCGATCCCAAGAGCGCCAATTTCGCGATCTATCGCGGGGCGACGCTATTGACGCCGAACCGCAAGGAATTTGCGGAAGCGACCCGAAGCCGGGCCGATTTAAACGAGAGTATCGCAGCAGTCGCGCCGGATGTGATGCAACTCGCCGATTGCGAGGCCATTTTGGTGACGCAAAGCGAGCGCGGCATGACGCTGGTGCTGCGCAGCGGCGAGACCGTTCATGTGCCGGCCTTTCCTGTCAAGGTTCGCGACGTCTCGGGCGCCGGCGACACGGTCGCAGCAGCACTGGCGGTCGCGCACGGGGCGGGGGCGTCTTGGGAAGACGCGATCCGGTTGGCGAGCGCCGCCGCGGCCGTCGCCGTCGGCAAGAAGGGAACCGCGAGCGTGACGCCGGCCGAGCTTCGCCGGCAGATCCTGCCGCATGCGTTTCTTGCGGCGGAAGAAAAGATCGTCGCGCATGACGACGAACTCGAGGCGCGGCTAAACGACTGGCGCAAGCAAGACTTACGGATCGGCTTCACCAATGGCTGCTTCGACATCCTGCATCCCGGTCACGTCAAGGTTCTGACCGCGGCGCGTGCCGCCTGCGATCGCCTGATCGTCGGCTTGAACGGTGACGCCTCGGTCAAGCGGCTGAAAGGCGAGGGGCGGCCGGTGCAGAGCGAACGCGCGCGCGCCGAAGTGCTGGCGGCGTTGGAGGCGGTCGATCTCGTGGCGATCTTCGACGAAGACACCCCGCTCAAGCTGATCGAGCAGATCAAGCCGAGTGTGCTGGTAAAGGGCGGCGACTATACCCGTGAGCAGGTGGTGGGCCATGACATCGTCGAGGCGTATGGCGGCGAAGTGTTTCTGGTCGAGGTGCTGGCGGGCTTCAGCACGACCTCGCTGGTGGACCGCGCGCGCGGAGGCAAGGCGTGACTGCGACCGCTCAGCCGATCGGCGCGCTGTTGTTGAAGCGGTGGCGGGATCCAGCCGCCTGGATGACCACGGCGGATATCTTTGTGGTGCTGCTGGCGCTGTCGCTGCCGTGGTCGACCTCGCTGGTCGGAATTTTCGCCGTCGTGACCGTGCTCGTGATGCTGCCGACGGTCGATGCCGCCGCGTTCATCGCATCGCTGAAGCGTCCGATCTCAGCAGTTCCGATCGCACTGTTCGCGCTGGCATTGGTCGGCACATTGTGGTCGGACGCGCGCTGGGGCATGCGATTTTATGCGGTCGCTCCGACCGCCAAATTCCTGCTACTGCCGCTATTGTTTTATCACTTCGAGCGATCGCAGCGCGGCCTGTGGGTTTTCACAGCCTTTCTCGCGTCGTGCGTGGCGTTGCTGGCGATGTCCTGGCTCGTCGACTTTTACCCCAATCTCACGCTCAAGGCCAAAGCTGTCGCCTCGCCCGGCGTCTTCGTGAAGAACTATATCGATCAGAGCCAGGAGTTCGCGCTATGCGCGGTCGCGCTGGCTTTTCCGATCGCGACGCTGCTGCGCGCCAAAAAAATCGCTCTGGCGCTGCTGCTTGGTGTAGTTGCCCTGGGCTTTCTGGCCAATATGGCTTTTGTGATCGTGTCGCGCACGGCCCTGGTGACGATCCCGATCATGCTCGCCGTGTTCGCGCTTCTGCACTTGAGGTGGCAGACCACGCTGATGATTCTGTGCGCCGCTATGGTCGCCGGTGTCGTCGCCTGGGCGGTCTCGCCGCTGCTGCAGGAAAAGATCTCTTCGATTGGTCGCGAATACCGGCTCTACGAGGACCATGGCGCCACGACCTCGGTCGGAGAGCGGCTTGAGTTCTGGCGGAAATCGCTGCTGTTCTTCGTCGAGGCGCCCATCGCGGGTCACGGCACAGGGTCGACCGAGGGGCTATTCGAGCAGGCCGCAGCCGGACAGACCGGTGTTGCCGCCGAGGTGATCAGAAATCCGCATAACCAGACCCTGAACGTCGCGGTTCAGTGGGGCGTGATCGGCATTGTCGTGCTCTATGCCATGTGGTTTTCGCACCTCGCGCTGTTTCGCGGCGAAGGTCTCTTCAACTGGATCGGCTTGCTGGTGGTGGTGCAGAACATCTTCACCTCGCTGTTCAACTCCCACCTTTTCGATTTTCACGAAGGCTGGATGTACGTGCTCGGCGTCGGTGTGGCCGGAGGACTGGTGCTCAGCGCGAACGGAACAGCCGGAGCGCATGCGCGCAAACCCTCGTGAATGTGTCACCTGCGCTTTCCCGCGCATCCGGGATGGGTTATCAGCGGCAACGGGGGTTGTCGCAAAGCTTAATGGGCTTTCGCCCGCGATCGGTTGTTGAATGACGCGTTTGACGCATCTTACCTTGCGCAACTACCTGATCGCCCTGCATGACGTGGCGGCGACGGCTTTTGCGTTCGTTGCCGCTTTCTATCTTCGTTTCGAAGGCGGCGAGCAGTTCGTCGAACGCCTGCCGCTGATGCTGCGCATCCTGCCGTACTTCCTCGCGCTCAGCGTCGTCGTCTGCTACCTCTTCAATCTCACCACCACCAAATGGCGCTTCATCTCGCTACCGGATGCGCTCAACATCCTGCGCGCGGCCACGCTGCTCGCCACAGCCCTGTTGGTGCTCGACTACATCCTGGTTGCGCCCAACGTGCATGGCACCTTCTTTTTCGGCAAGGTGACCATCGTCCTCTATTGGTTTCTTGAGATAACCTCGCTCAGCGCGCTGCGCTTTGCCTATCGCTATTTTCGCTACACGCGCGTCCGTCTTCACGCCAGGGCTGAGGATGCTTCGCCGACGCTTCTGGTCGGCCGCACCGCCGACGCCGAGGTCCTGCTGCGCGGCATCGAAAGCGGCGCCGTGAAGCGGATCTGGCCGATTGGCGTCCTCTCGCCCTCGCTCGCCGATCGCGGCCAGTTGATCCGCAACGTTCCCGTGCTCGGCAACATCGACGATGTCGAGGACGTCGCTGCCGATTTCGCACGGCGCAACAAGCCGATTGCGCGCGCCGTCATGCTGCCTTCGGCCTTCGAGGCGGAAGCGCACCCCGAAACGTTCCTGATGCGGGCCAAGCGCCTGCGGCTGATCGTCAGCCGCCTGCCGTCGCTGGAGAGTGGTGAGACGCCGCGCCTTGCGCCGGTCGCGGTCGAGGACTTGCTGTTGCGCCCAAGTTCGACCATCGACTATGCGCGGCTGGAAGCGCTCGTGAATGGCAAGTCCGTGATCGTCACCGGCGGCGGCGGATCGATTGGCGCAGAGGTTTGCCAGCGCGTGGTCGCTTTCGGCGCGGCGCGGCTTCTGATTATCGAGAATTCCGAGCCCGCGCTTTATGCCATCACCGAGGTGCTCGCCGCCCAGCACGTCGAGGCCGAGGTGGACGGGCGCATTGCCGACATCCGCGACCGCGAACGCATTCTGCGGCTGACGGCGGAGTTCAAGCCCGACCTCGTGTTCCACGCAGCTGCCCTCAAGCATGTGCCGATCCTCGAGCGCGACTGGAGCGAGGGGGTCAAGACCAATATCTTCGGTTCCGTCAACGTCGCCGATGCCGCGTTTGCGGCTGGCGCCGAGGCGATGGTGATGATTTCGACCGACAAGGCGATCGAGCCGGTCTCGATGCTCGGCCTGACCAAGCGCTTTGCCGAGATGTATTGCCAGGCGCTGGACCATGATCTCGCCCAGGCCCGCAAACGGATGCGGCTGATCTCGGTTCGGTTCGGCAACGTGCTGGCCTCCAACGGCTCGGTGGTGCCGAAATTCAAGGCGCAGATCGAGGCGGGCGGCCCTGTGACGGTGACCCATCCCGAGATGGTGCGTTACTTCATGACGATCCGCGAAGCCTGCGATCTCGTGATCACGGCGGCAACCCACGCGCTCGGCGCGCTGCGGCCGAGCGTGTCGGTCTACGTGCTCAACATGGGCCAGCCCGTGAAGATCGTCGATCTGGCCGAACGCATGATCCGCCTGTCGGGCTTGCAGCCCGGTGAGGATATCGAGATCGTCTTCACCGGAATGCGCCCGGGGGAGCGGCTCAACGAAATCCTGTTCGCCAGCGAAGAGCCGGCGGTCGATATCGGGCTTGCCGGCATCATGGCGGCCAAGCCCAACGAGCCGCCGATGCAGGCGCTGAAGAACTGGATGGGTGCGCTCCGGCAGGCGATCGAGAACGACGACCCCGCGACGATCAAGGCGATCCTGAAGGACGCCGTGCCGGAATTCGGATCGAACGCGGCTTAAAGCCTGTTCGATTGAATTGAAGGCGGCTTTTTATTTTGACGCGTTTTCTTCACGCGAACCGGCATCCACTTCGCTCGAAACGGGATGTCGCCCACCGAAGCGGCCTTAAAATTCGATAGGATGAGGCAATAACCCGAAATACTGGAAAATCACCACGGCCAAAACGATAGGCCACAGCAGCGCTATTGCCAGATAGACGCTCCCGATGATCGCTAGTTCGGCTAACGTGTGGTGACGCTGGAATCCGCTGTTATCGTAAGCGCTCAAGAGCAACAGTAACTCGCAGATTGCGATGCCGCCCACGTAAATCCACAAAATGATCTTGGTCCGGCGTTTCATCGTTCGAATCGAATTAGACACTGCTCGAAGACGCTTTGGGCTGCCGCGAAAAGTGCGCTATCACGAGCGCCACCGCGGCGGCGCCGAGCGCGAGAAGCGCAGCTTCCAGCGCAAACGATCCGGCGCGGATCGAGGCGGCTGCGAGCACAGTCAAAACGATATTCAGCACAAATACCTCGCTCACGACGTGCGTGACGCTAAATCCGTTGTCCGTCGCGCGCTGATAGAAGTGCGAGCGGTGCGCGACCCAGAACGGCTCGCGCCGCATCATCCGGCGCAGCAGCGTGACGGTCGCGTCGGCGAGGTAATAGAGCGGCAACAGCAACGCGGCCACAGGGTGCTGGTGCAACGCCAGTTGCAACAGGCACCAGCCGAGCAACAGGCCGATCGGCAGGCTGCCGACATCGCCGAGAAAGATCGACGCGACCGGACGGTTGAAGGGCGCAAAGCCGATCATCGCGCCGCAAAGTGCGGCGGCGACAACCGCGGCGGACGGTGAAAATTCGCCGGATAGCCCCAGCACGATCAGAGCGGCCGTGACCGGCACGACCTCGGCGGTCGTCATCCAGTCGAGGCCGTCCATGAAGTTTACGAGATTGACGAACCACAGGCCCGCGAGCACCAGCAAACCGCGTTCGATCCAGACCGGGATGAACGGTATGAGGCTGACATCGCAGGGACTTGCCAGCACAATCGCGCCGACCGCGGCAGCCTGCAGCAAAAGGCGCGGCAATACCGGAATTGGCCGGATATCGTCGGCAAAGCCGACGACCGCGATGAACACGGTCGCGCCGAAAAGCACAGCCGGTAAATTCGAACTGCCGGCAAGCGCAACGCCTGCGGCGGCCAGCGTCGCTGCAATCACGGCAATGCCGGCACCCTGCGGCGTCGGCGTAAGGTGGGAAGAGCGCGGGTTTGGCTTTGCAAGCGCGTGCTTCAAAAGATAGGGGCCAGATTATTTTGATGAGACCGGCCGAGACGATCGCGGCGGCACACGCCGCCAAAAGCACCAGCCACCATGCCGATGCCATTATCGGCCCCGAGCAAGCGGTCATTCCGCAGCCCCGATCGGCTCTGTGTCCTTATCTTTGGCCGCCTTCTCGGCGGAGAAGATCCAGACCAGCCCGCCGATGGCTCCCACAATGAACGACACCGCGCCATAAAGCAGCGAGACGTTGATGCCCTCGGTCGTGATCAGCCCGGCATAGCCGAAAGCCAGCGCCATCGTGGCTTCGCGCACGCCCCAGCCCGCGATCGAGATCGGCAGCATGGTGATCAGCATGATCGGCGGAATCAGCAGGAACGTCTGGCCAAAGGTTACCGGCGCCGCGATCGACTGCACGACGCACCAGGCGATCACCACCGCGAGGAAATGAACCAGCAGCGAAAGCGCGGCAATCGCCGGCGCATTTTTCTTGCTGAAAATGACGCGGTTGGCGATCACGGCGCAGGCGTGAATGTGATGCGTTCCCCACCAATGTTTCAGCCACGGCCAGGGAAGCATGCCAAGCAGGAGAAAACCGGCGCCGCCGGCGAGTGCTGCGAGATCGACGAACGCGAGCGCCGAGCGGCCGTATTCGTCGCCGATCAGGCGGTAGCTCCAGGGCAGGCTGGCGACGATGATGACGGCGAGTGCGATCAATCCGACAGCGCGATCGACGAAAATGGAGTAGGTCGCCGCGCGCCACCCGGCGCCGGAGCGCGCCACCAGCCAAAGCCGCACGGCGTCGCCACCGATCGAGGAGGGTAGCGTCTGGTTGAAGAAGGCGCCGATCACATTATAGCGCATGGCCTGGCGGATCGACAGCGGCGCGCCGCATTCGGCGCTGACGATGCGCCACCGCAGCACGCCGATGAAAATCTGGAAAAAGGTGATGGCTACGGCCAACGCGAGCCAGGCGGCGCTGATCAGATCGATACGGGAGGCGAGATCGGAGAAGTTGGCCTTGCGGAGCGCGAGATAAAGCAGCGCAGCCGAGACCAGAATCTTGATCGCAGAAAGCAGGATCCGGCGCATTTCGCCCGCATTCGCAAGGTTTTGGGACGTTAATAAGGCTGCGCCACGAGGCGTCGCTTCCGCGCCTTGGTATGGTTTTAGGACCCATCTGGCAATAGCGGCTGACGGCCAATCAGGTATTGCGGGCCTGGCGAGGGGGCGGCTAAAGAGGCGGGCCGGACGGGGCCTGATCGCGGGTCAGGCGGCGTTAACGCTAAGAGTTAACAGTCAAAGTTCGAGGACGGCTTGGCACTTCCCGAAGCGCGCGGGCCGTGCCATCCCAACGCATCTATGCTGCCAGAGGACGAGGCGCCGATGGGCAAAAAAATTATCCCCTTGATCATGTGCGGCGGCGCCGGCACGCGGCTTTGGCCCGCCTCGCGCGAGGTGCGCCCAAAGCAATTCCTGCCCCTGTTCGGGACGCGTTCGACATTTCAGGAAACAATTGTGCGGGTATCGGACCCATCGCTGTTTGAGCGTCCGATCGTGATCACCAACAACGCCTACCGCTTCATGGTCTCGGAACAGCTCGCCGAGATCGGGTTCGAGGCCGACATTTTGCTTGAGCCGATGCGGCGGGATTCAGGCCCCGCGATTGCAGCGGGTGCGGCTTTTGCGGAAACGCGCGCCAGCGATGCAGTGGTGCTGGCGCTCGCCGCCGATCACGTCGTTGCCGACAACGCGGCGTTTGTTGCGGCCTGCCGCGAGGGACTAGTCGCAGCCGACAAGGGACGCATCGTGACCTTCGGTGTTGCGCCGGAGCGTGCCGCGACGGAATACGGCTACATCAATCCAGGCGATGTGGTGTCGGGCAAGGTTCGCAGCGTCAAACAATTCGTCGAGAAGCCGGATGCGGCCAAGGCCGCCGAATACGTCAAGGCCGGCTATCTCTGGAACAGCGGCAACTTCATGTTCCGCGCGTCCGTCCTGCTCGATGAGTATCGCAGTGTCGATGCCGCGAGCGTGCAGGCGGTGTCCGACGCGGTGACCAAGGCCGGGCGCGACCTCGGCTTCGTCACGCTGGATGAAGCTGCGTTCGGATCGGCGAAAGCGATTTCGATCGATTACGCCGTGATGGAGAAGACCAAGCACGCCGCGGTCGTGCCGGTCGCCTGCGGGTGGTCCGATGTCGGATCGTGGCACGCGGTCTGGGAACTGTCAGCGAAAGACGGCGAGGGCAATGCCGCGCAAGGCACCGCCGTGTTCGAGGATTCCCGCAACTGCAACGTGGCGACCGACAAGGCGCTGGTCGCGCTCGAGGGCGTTGACGATCTCGTTGTGGTGGCCACGCAAGACGCCGTCCTCGTCTCGCGCCAGAAAGACGCCAACGGGCTGAAGCGCCTGGTCACAAAGCTGAAGACGGTCGCCCCGCAGGTGACGGAAGAACACCTCAAGGTGCATCGTCCCTGGGGTTCCTATCAATCGGTCGACATGGGCGAGCGTCATCAGGTCAAGCGCATCGTCGTCAAGCCGGGCGGCCGGCTTTCATTGCAGAAACATCATCACCGTTCGGAACACTGGATTGTGGTGCGCGGTGCCGCCCGCGTGACGGTGAACGAAATGGTCAAGACCGTGCATGAAAACGAATTGATCTATATTCCGATCGGCGCGGTGCATCGGCTGGAGAATCCGGGCAAGATATTGCTGGAACTGATCGAGGTTCAGACCGGCAGCTATCTCGGCGAGGACGACATCATCCGGATCGAGGACGATTACCGGCGCTCCTGAGGCGGGAACACGTCGGGCACGGCAATCCTTTGAAACAAAGATGTAATTCTTTGAATCAAAACGTGTTTGGGCATCTTTGCCGGCCATTCGCCACACTTGTGGTGACGTGCTAGAGAACCACGGCGCAGGGGATGTTGCGCGCAGCTATTCTTTATCTTGGCGATGCCGTAGCTGGTTTGCGCTAACGGTCCTTTGGGCCGAATCAGGTTCGGGGTTTCGGGGGTCGGAATACATGGTTTCAAAAGCGGTGGCCTCGGGCCATACGGCCGACGCGCAGCAGGCGCTTCGTGTCGGAGTGATCGGCGCAGGCATCATGGGCTCCAATCATGCCCGCGTGCTCGCAGGTTTGCCGGACGTTACCCTCGTTGGCATTGTCGATCCGCTGCCGGAGCATCGCACGCGCGCTACCGAGCTCGTCGGCTGCCGCGCTTTTACCAGCCTCGAGGAGTTGCTGGCCGAGGGCGTCGATGCGGTGACGATCGCAGCCCCCACCCATCTCCATCACGAGATCACGCTCGCCTGCATCGCGCGCGACATCCACATCCTGGTCGAGAAGCCGATCGCCTCCTCCGTCGAAGAGGGGCAGGAGATGGTGGCCGCCGCCCGCCGCGCCGGCGTCACCTTGATGGTCGGGCATGTCGAGCGGTTCAATCCGGCGGTCGCCGCCATCAAGCAGGCGATCTCGGGCGAAGACATTCTTTCGATCGGCATTACCCGGGTCGGCCCGTTCCCGCCGCGCATGTCGAATGTCGGTGTGGTGATCGATCTCGCCGTCCACGACATCGATCTGATCCGCTGGTTTACCGAATCCGACATCGTTGAGGTGCAGCCACAGCTCTCCAGCGCCGTCGCCGAACGCGAAGACATCGCGCTGTTGCAATTTCGAACCGCCTCCGGCGTGCTAGCCCATATCAACACCAACTGGCTGACGCCGTTCAAGGCCCGCAACGTTACGGTTGCGACCCGCGGCAAATATGTGATGGGCGATCTACTCACCCGACAGGTGACGGAGTGCTTCGGCTTCAAACCCGACGGCAGCTACTCGATGCGTCATCTGCCGGTCGGCCATGACGAGCCGTTGCGCGCCGAATTGATCGCGTTCCTGAGCGCCGTGCGGAGCGGCGGCCTGCCGGCGGTGACCGGTGACGAAGGCGTCGCCAGCCTGGAGATCGCGATTCGCTGTCTTGAAAATCCTCCGCGTCCCGCAGCAAGTTCGCCGCCCCGCAAGGGACCGCGCCGCGTCGTCGGTTAGCGAGCTGTTTCTCGATGTCTCCCGCCCAACCTTCGCAAGGCTCCATGAACCAGCAGCTGCGCCCCGAAAACATTCCCTTCATCGACATCGCCGCCCAGCGTCGCCGCATCGGCCCTGCTGTGGAGGAGGCGGTCGCCCGCGTGCTGGCGCACTGCCAGTTCATCAATGGCCCGGAAGTGACTGCGCTCGAGACTGCGCTTGCCGCTTACAGCGGCGCCAAGCATGTCGTGAGCTGCGCGAGCGGCACCGATGCGCTGATCATGGTGCTGATGGCCAAGGGTGTCGGCCGCGGCGACGCCGTGCTGTGCCCGTCCTTCACCTTCTGCGCGACCGGCGAGGCCGTCGCCCTCGTTGGCGCGACGCCGGTCTTCGTCGACGTCGATGAGGCGACCTTCAATATCGATGCAGCCTCGTTCAAACGGGGCATTGCCACGGCCAAACGGTTGGGGCTGAAGCCGCGCGGGGTCATTCCGGTCGATCTGTTCGGCCAGAGCGCCGACCACGATGAGGTCTTTGCCATAGCCGTCGCCGAAGGGATGTTCGTGCTGGACGACGCGGCTCAGGCGTTCGGTGCAAGCTACAAGGGCCGCCGTCTCGGCGGCATGGGCATCATCACGGTGACCAGCTTCTTTCCGGCCAAGCCGCTCGGTTGCTATGGCGACGGCGGCGCGATCTTTACGGATGATGCGAAGTTTGCCGAGGTGCTGCGCAGCGTCCGCGTTCATGGCCAGGGTTCCGACAAATACGACAATGTCCGCCTCGGCCTGACCGGCCGTCTCGATACGATTCAGGCGGCGGTGCTGATCGAGAAACTGAAGATCTTCGACGACGAAATTGCCGCGCGAAACAAGATCGCCGAGCGCTATGCGCAAGGCCTCGGCAACGTCGTCAGCGTTCCTCGCCTCGCCAGCGGACATACGTCGGTCTGGGCGCAATACACGATCCGCCTGCCTGCGGGCACCGATCGCGATGCCTTTGCCGCCGCGCTGAAAGCGCAGGGCGTTCCGACCTCGATCTACTACCCGAAGTCGATGCATAAGCAGACCGCCTACAAGGCCTACCCCATCGCCGATGGCGGGCTTCCGGTCTCCGAGCGGCTGTCTTCCGACGTGATCAGCCTGCCGATGCATGCCTATCTGGACGAGGCGAGCCAGGACCGGGTCATCCAGGCAGTCCGCGGCTTTTTTGGCGCCTGAGTTTCTTGCTTTTCCCTCCCCCTTTGCGGGCGCTTCTTATCCCTCCCCCGCGGAACGCGTGGGGACGGTGGCCGTCGCGAAGCGACGGTCGGGTGGGGGGCAAGTATCACTGAGAAGATCCCTCGCTGAGAGTATTTTCGAAAACCCCCACCCCGGCTCGCTTCGGAGCGCAAGAGCGCTCCTGAGCTCGCCGACCTCGAGAGCGAGCTTTGCTCGCCTCGGACCCCGCAAGGGGGAGGGAAAAGAAAGCGCAAGCGGGCAGAGGGGAATAACTTCCTTCTCCGCTTCAAACCAGACCCCATTTCCTTTAGAAGCGGCGCATGCTCGGTCGTATCTTCACCGTCGGCGGCTACACGCTCCTTTCGCGGCTGACCGGTTTTGCGCGCGACATCATGCTGGCCGCGATCCTCGGCGCCGGGCCCGCGGCGGACGCCTTTTTCGTGGCGCTGCGCCTTCCCAACCATTTTCGGGCGATCTTCGCCGAGGGCGCCTTCAATGCGGCGTTCGTGCCGGCCTACGCGTATGTCAGCGGCGAACGCGGCGAGAAGTCGGCTAGCCTGTTTGCCGACCGTATCTTCACGCTCCTGTTCGTCTCGCAAGTCGTGTTGCTGGTGGCTGCGTGGCTGTTCATGCCGCAGGCGATGAGCCTGCTCGCGCCCGGATTTACCGACGATGCCGAGCAGCGGCGTCTTGCGATCGAACTGACGCGGATCACGTTTCCTTATCTCTTGCTGATCACGCTAGTGACGCTCTATGGCGGCATTCTCAACGTGATGCATCGCTTCGCAAGCGCGGCTGCGGCGTCCATCCTGCTCAATATCTCCATGATGGCGACGCTGACGGTCGCGGTGTTTTTCCCGACGCCGGGACATGCGGCAGCCTGGGGTGTCTTGATCTCCGGCTTCCTGCAATACTTCCTGCTGGCGGGCGATCTCGCCACCCATGGCGGTCTGCCACGTTTCGCGCCACTCAAGCTCGATGAAGACGTGCGCGCGTTCTTCCGCGCGCTGGGGCCTGCGACCATCGGTTCGATGGGCACGCAGGTGGCGCTATTTGCCGACACCATCATCGCGACCTTCCTTCCCGCCGGTGCACTCTCTGCACTTTATTATGCCGACCGGCTCAACCAGTTGCCGATAGGCGTGATCGGAATTGCCGTTGGCACCGTCCTGCTTCCGGAAATGTCACGGCGACTGACCTCGGAGGATCACGAAGGCGCGCTATCATCGCAGCGCCGTGCCTTCGATTTCACCTTGCTGTTGTCGGTCCCGTTCGTGACGGCCTTTCTGGTGGTGCCGGATCAGATCATGCGGGCGATGTTTGCCCGCGGCGCCTTCACTAAGGGTGATGCCGCGGCCGCAGGCGCGACGCTTGCGGCCTACGCGGTCGGGCTCATCCCGTTCGTCCTGATACGAAGCGCGGTTGCGACCTTTTATGCGCGGCGCGATACGGCCACGCCAGTCAAGGCGGCGTTGATTGGCGTTGCCGTCAATGTCGCGCTGAAGATCGCGCTGGTCGGGCCGCTCGCCCAGGTCGGTCTCGCCTTTGCCACGGCAGTGGGGGCCTGGATCAATTTATCGTTGGTGATCGCGTTTGCGGCCCGCGCCGGCTATCTGCAATTGGATGCGGCGTTGACGCGATCATTGATAAAATTTGGTGCCGCCGGCGCCGTATTGGCGGCGGCACTGTGGCTGGCGGCACGGCTTTCGGCCTCCTACATGTCAGGCTTGAGTACGCTGCATGACGAAGCCGTGTTTTTGCTGCTGATCGTCGTGGGCGCGCTGGTCTATACAGGAGCGGTCCTGCTCTTGTTCGGAAAACGCTGGGTGATGTCGCTGGTAAAGGGCTAGTGGTCTCCTTACTTGGGCATTTGCGGGATTACTCGATCCGCGCCAATATACCTTGAAATAGAAACGGAGATCGAATGGCTCCCGTCAAGTTCGGTGTCGGTCAAAGCGTGCTTCGCAAAGAAGACGACGCGCTCATCCGTGGCAAGGGCCGTTACACCGACGATTTTGCGCCGTCGCAGGCCTTGCATGCGCTAGTGCTGCGTTCACCGCATGCACATGCCAAATTCATCATCGATACGACCCGCGCACGTGCGCTGCCCGGCGTCGCGCTGATCCTCACGGCCGACGACGTCCGCGATCTCGGCGATCTGCCGTGCCTTTTCAACCTTGAAGTCAACCCCTTCACCGGGCCGCCCTATCCGATCCTCCCTCGGGACGAAGTGCGCCATGTCGGCGACGCCATCGCCTTTGTCGTTGCCGACACTGTCGACGCCGCGCGCGATGCGATCGAGGCGATTGAAGTGCAGTGGACGCAGCTCGCGGCCGTCGTCGGCGTTCGCAACGCCATCAAGAAGGACGCGCCGCAGGTCTGGAAACAACACCCCGGCAATGTGCTGTTCGACGTTTCGATCGGCGACAAGAAGGCGACAGATGCCGCTTTTGCCCACGCGCACGCGATCGCCGAAATCTCGATCGTCAATCCGCGAGTCGTCGTCAATTTCATGGAAACGCGCGCGGTGGTTTGCGAATACGATGCGCGGCGCGATCACCTCACGTTGACCGTCGGCAGCCAGGGCAGCCATCGCATCCGCGAAATCATCGGCGGCATGGTGCTGAAGATTCCGCTGGAAAAAATCCGCGTGATCTGCCCCGATGTCGGCGGCGGGTTTGGCACCAAACTGTTTCCGTACCGCGAATATGCGCTTGCTGCTGTCGCTGCGCGAAAACTTCGCAAGACGGTGAAATGGACCGCCGATCGTGCCGACCACTTCATGGGCGATGCGCAGGGGCGCGACAACGCCACCACGGCGCGGATGGCGCTTGCTGAGGACGGCAAGTTCCTTGGTATGGATGTCGATCTCATCGGCGACATGGGCGCGTATCTGTCGACCTTCGGCCCGTACATCCCGCATGGCGGCGCCGGCATGTTGCCCGGCCTTTACGACATCCGGGCTTTCCACTGCCGTGTGCGTACCGTCTTCACCAACACCGTGCCGGTCGATGCCTATCGTGGCGCCGGCCGTCCTGAGGCTGCCTATGTGCTGGAGCGGCTGGTCGATGCGGCTGCGCGCAAGCTCGGCATGACGGTGGACGCGATCCGCCGCAAGAACTTCATTCCGCCGCGCGCGATGCCCTACAAGACCGCGACCGGCAAGATCTACGATTCCGGCGACTTTGCCGCGCACCTGAAGCGGGCAATGGACATCGCCGAGTGGAAGGATTTTCCCAAGCGCGCCAAGGCCGCGAAGAAACACGGCCTTGTGCGCGGCATCGGGCTTGCGAGCTATGTCGAGGTCTGCGGCACCATGGGCGAGGAAACCGCACGCGTGCAGCTCGACCCCAACGGCGATGTCTCGGTCCTGATCGGCACGCAATCGAGCGGGCAGGGCCACCAGACCGCCTATGCCCAGATCGTCGCCGAACAATTTGGGCTGTTGCCCGAGCGCGTCCACGTCTTCCAGGGCGACACCGACATGATCGCGACCGGGCTTGGCACCGGCGGATCGTCGTCGATTCCGACCGGGGGCGTCAGCGTCGAACGCGCCACCCACGAACTCGGCCAACATCTGCGCGACGTTGCCGCCGAGGCGCTGGAAACAAGCGCGAGCGACCTTGAAATCAACGAGGGAACGATCCGCGTGGCGGGCACCGACCGCTCGATCAGCTTTGCCGATCTGGCCAAGCGCCCGGGCGTTGATCCCTCAAAGCTCAACGCGAGCGCCACCTTTACCGCGGCCGACGGCACCTTTCCGAACGGCACGCACCTTGCCGAGGTCGAAATCGATCCGGCCACCGGATTCATCCGCGTCGTCAACTACGTCATCGTCGATGATTTCGGCGTCACGCTCAATCCGCTGTTGCTCGCCGGTCAGGTGCATGGTGGCGCGATGCAGGGGATCGGTCAGGCCTTGATGGAAGAGGCGGTCTATAGCGCCAGCGACGGTCAACTTCAGACCGGCACTTTCATGGACTACGCGCTGCCGCGGGCGGCCGACGGTCCATCCTTCGTTTTCGAGACGCACAACGTGCCGTGCACGACCAATCCGCTCGGCGTCAAGGGCGCGGGCGAGGCCGGCGCCATCGGCTCCTGTCCCGCGGTCGTCAATGCGATCATCGAAGGGCTCTGGCGCGAGTACAAGATCGATCACATCGACATGCCGGCGACGCCGGAGCGGGTCTGGGTTGCGATCCGCGAGCATCAGCGCCGGCACAGTTTGTGACGGCTATGCTAAGGAAGTCGACGGCTATGCTAGGGAAGTAGCGGGGAATGAAGCGCCACTTGCGGTGTTGGGAAGTTCGGCGGGATTATAAAGTGCAGTACAAAACATAAGGGGTCAAACGGATGATGCGGACTGCTTTGGTTGTTGGAGCTTTGTTGCTGAGCGCTGGCGCTGTGATCGCGCAGCAGGATCTGGTCAAGCAGAACCAGGACACCATGAAGGCCAATGCAAAGAATCTCGGCGCCATGATCGCCATGGTCAAGGGCGAGAAGCCTTACGACCAGGCCGCTGTGACGGCGGGGCTTGCCCAGCTCGAGGAGACCGCCAAGAAGCTGCCGACGATGTTTCCGGACAGCATCAAGGGAATGAATCCGGCGGCAGCAAATACGAGGTTTCGCCGAAGATCTGGGAAGACAAGGCCGACTTCAAGGCCAAGATCGAAGAGTTCGCCAAGGTCGTCACCGAGGCCAAGCCCAAGATCACGGACCTCGATACGCTGAAGGTCAGCGCGCCCGCGATCGGCAAGGCATGCGGCAACTGCCACGAGACCTTCCGGATCAAGAAAAGCTGACCGGGACGAAGAAGGGCGCGAGACTTTCAGCGCCATCTGTCGCGACAGGGTAGAAAGGGGTGAAGGCCTGCCGGCTTTCACCCCTTCCTTATTTGCTACGACGGAATGAAGAACCCCTGGCGTGAGGGAGTTGCTTCGTCCCGGTTACTTCGTTACCTGGCCGCGGATTTCGCCGCCTGGATTGGCCTCGGTGTGGACGTTGATGTAGAGCTTGCCGCCTTCGAGATCGGCGGCCTGCGCGTCGGTCAGCGTAGCGCTGCCATCGGCCGGGCTCGAGGTCGCGCCGGGAATGGCAACCTCGACCTTGCCATTCTGGCCGGGCTCGGCCGGGCCATGGAAATGGGCGGCCTTCGCAGGGCCGCTCAGTCCGGTATAGGTCAGTTTCCAGGAAAGCTTCTTGGTCGCGGCGTCATAGTCGATATCGGCGGTCCCGGTGCCGGTTGAGGCATTCGGCGGCACTTCGGACTTGCCGTCCAGCGCTGCCTTGAATTTCTCGGCAAAGGCGGGGCCGGCGAAGACGACGGTAGTCGCGAGCGCAAGCGTAGCAATTATGGCTTTGGTCATGGTTTTCTCCCTGTGACGCCAATGATACGTACCGAACAACCGTTGGGTTCCAACTTTATTCCCTGAATCCGCCACAAAGTTCGAAATTTTGGCCGGCCTGAGGGCCGCGCAGCAGCTATGCTGGCGGCGGGAGGTCAAATCGGGCTCAACTTCCGCCACTGAAGAAGGATTTCCCTCGAATAACGGATCGATGATGCGGCGACGAATTTTCCTTGGCGCGGGAATTGCCGCGATTGTCGGCTTTGGCGTCTACTGGTGGCTGACCGAACCGGCCGCACCGCTTGCCGATGCGGTGACCCATTCCGCCTATACGCCGGACCTTGCCAACGGCCTTGTCGTGTTCAACGCGGGTGGTTGCGCGTCCTGCCACGCGGTGCCGAATCAGCCTGACCGGCTGAGGCTTGGTGGTGGGCTGGCGATACGCTCGCCGTTCGGAACGTTCTACGCGCCGAACATTTCGCCTGATAAAGCCGACGGGATTGGCGGCTGGACCGAGGCCGAATTCGTCACCGCGGTGACCAAAGGGGTTTCTCCCGGTGGCCAGCATTACTTTCCGGTGCTGCCGTATACGTCCTACGCGCACGCGAAGGTCGCCGACATCAGGGATCTCTTCGCCTATCTGAAGACGCTTGCGCCGGTGTCCGGCAAAGTGCGCGATCACGACGTGCCGTTCCCGTTCAACATTCGCCGCAATGTCGGCATCTGGAAGCTGCTGTTCTTCGACGACAAACCGTTCACGCCCGATAGCGCTCGTTCAGCCCAGTGGAATCGCGGCGCGTATCTCGTCAACAGCCTCGGCCATTGCGCCGAATGTCACAGCCCGCGCAATTTCCTTGGCGGCATCGTCGCTGCGCAGCGCTTTGCCGGCGGCCCCAATCCCGAGGGCGAGGGCTGGGTGCCCAACATCACCCAGAAGGGCATCGGTGACTGGAACGCCAAGGACCTCGATTATTTTCTCAAGACCGGGCAAACGCCCGACGGCGATTCCGCCGGTGGCTCAATGGTGGCCGTGATCAAGAACACCTCGCAACTGCCGGACGCCGATACAGCCGCAATCACGGAGTACGTGAAGTCGCTGCCGCCGGTCGAGGGCCCGCCACGGCCGAAGAAGGCCAAGAAAGCCGGAGGCTAGTGGTCCGATTCTAACATTCGCATCCCGCTCGCGGCCGGGTGGGGAGCGAATGTCAAATCCGCTCCACTAGGGGGCATACGCACCTAAGCCGGCCTGGCGGCCGCTGCTTTCCTGGCCGCCCGCCAATTCTCGAAGCGTTGCACCACGACGAAGAATGTCGGTACCAGCAGCACCGCCAGGCAAGTCGAGGCCAGCATGCCCGAAAAGACGGTGATGCCGATCGATTTACGGGCGCTTGCACCGGCACCGGTGGCAAGCACCAGCGGCACGACGCCCAGGATGAAGGCGAAAGACGTCATCAGGATCGGACGGAATCTCGCCCGCGCCGCCTCAATGGCGGATTCGACGACCGACTTGCCGGCCGCGTGCAATTCGAGCGCGACCTCGACGATCAGGATCGCGTTCTTGGCGGACAGCGCGATCAGGAGGATAAGTCCGATCTGGACATAGAGGTTGTTGTCGATCTTCAACGCTTGAAGCACCAGCATCGGTCCGATCAGCGACAGCGGCACCGCCAATATCACGGAGATCGGCGCATACCAGCTCTCATACTGTCCGGCGAGGACGAGATAGACGAGCAGCATGGCGAGGCCGAATACATAATAGATCTGACCGGATACGGCCTTCTCCTGGTAGGACATCCCAGTCCATTCGTAGCCCGCGCCCGGCGGCAAGGTCTGGTTCGCAATCTGCTCCATCAGGTTGAGCGACTGCCCGGAACTGTAGCCTTGCGCCGGCAGGCCGACGATGGTTGCCGACGGGTAGAGATTGTAGAGGCTGATCAGCGAGGGGCCGACCGTCGGCGTGATGTTGGCGATCGTGCCGAGCGGGATCATGTCGCCGTTTTGATTGCGCACCGTCATGTTGGCGATGTCGCGCAACGTCAGCCGATACTTGGCGTCGGCCTGCGCATAAACCTGGAACACGTGACCAAATTTGTCGAACTGGTTGACGTAGGAGGAGCCGAGATAGGACGCCAACGTCGAGAACACCTGATCGGTCGTGACTTGCAGCGTCTGCGTCTTGATGCGGTCGACTTCGACGTTGAATTGCGGCACGGTCGCGCGGAACGGCGACTGCACGCGCTGCAGCGCGCTCTGGCTGACCGCGCTTCGGACTATCGCGCCTGTGATCGCCTGCAGCTCGCCGTAGTCGCTGTTGCCGTCACGTAATTCGACCTGCATGGCGAAGCCGGCGGCATTGCCGATGCCCTGAATGGGCGGCGGCGGCAAGATCAAGGTTCGCGCTTCCATAATGGCGGCGACTTTGTCGTTCAGCCCGTACACCAGCGAACGCAGATCCTCGCCGGGGCCGCGTGAACCCCAGTCCTTCAGGATGATGTAGGCGACGCCGGCATTGGCGAGGCTTGAGCTGTTATCGAGCGCCGAGATGCCGGCGATGGTGATCACCTGTTCGACGCCCGGTGCCTTGCCCACGATCTCGCTGACTTTGTCCAGTGCGCTCTGGGTCCGGTCGAGCGCTGCACCGTCGGGCAGTTGCACGGCGGCGATCAGGTAGCCCTGGTCCTCGATCGGCAGGAAGCCGGTCGGCACCCGTGCCAGGCCGTAACCGCTAATCCCGATCAGGACGAGGGCTGCGATGACGGAGATGTTGGCGTGTCGCGCCAGCACCCCGATCAGCTTGGCGTAGCCGCCTTCCATCCGGTTATAAACCCTGTTGAAGCCGCGATAGAAGAAGTTGCGTTTCTCCAGCGGCACTGGCGGGCGCAGCCATAGCGCGCATTGGGTCGGCTTCAATGTCGCGGCGTTGATGGCGGAGAGCAGAGCCGTCGCGGCGATCACGAGCGCGAATTGCGCATAGATGCGGCCTGTCAGTCCCGACAGGAACGACGCCGGCAGGAATACGGAGATAAGCACCAGCGTGATGCCGACGATCGGCGCGAACAGCGCATCCATCGCCTTGATCGCCGCGTCGTGGCCGGACAAGCCCTGCTCTATGTTGTGCGCCGCGCCCTCGACCACGACGATGGCGTCGTCGACCACGATGCCGATCGCCAACACAATGGCGAACAACGTCGAGAGGTTGATTGTAAAGCCGAGCGCCGCCATCGCAGCGAACGCGCCGATGATGGTAACGGGCACGGTGGTTGCAGGCACAAGCATCGCGCGCCAGTCCTGCAGGAACACAAGGATCACGACCAGGACCAACAGGCCGGCCTCGATCAACGTGCGGTACACCTCATTGATCGAGGCAGAGACGAATTTCGTCGTGTCGAATGGCGTGTCGTATTTGATGCCTTGCGGGAAGGCTCGTGACAGGTCCGCCATCTTCCTCTCAATGGCATGCTCGACTTCGAGCGCGTTGGCGCCCGGCGACTGGAATACGCCGATGCCGACAGCGGGCTGCTTGTTGAGCGAGAAGATCTGGCTGTATGTCTGCGCCCCGAGCTCGACCGAGCCGACGTCGCGCACGCGCGTGACGTCGCCATTGCTGCCGGTCTTGACGATGATGTTTTCGAATTGGCTTGGCTCGTTGAGCCGGCCATTGACGTTGAGGGTATATTGAAAGGCTTGCCCGGGCGGCGTTGGCGGTGCGCCGACCTGGCCCGCCGTCACCTGCTGGCTCTGCTGCTGGATTGCCTGGATCACGTCCTGCGGCACCAAGTTGCGCACCTGCAGCTTGTTGGGATCAAGCCACACGCGCATCGAATATTGCCCGGCGCCGAACACCGTGACGTTGCCGACGCCGGGAACCCGCGACAACTCGTCTCTCAAATTGATGGTGGCGTAGTTGCTCAGGTAGAGGCTGTCGTATTTCCTGTCGGGCGACGTCAGCGCGACGAACAGCAGGATCGAGGTCGATTTTTTCTGGACAGTCACGCCCTGGTTCTGCACCGCCTGCGGCAACTGGGAGATCGCGCTCGATACGCGGTTCTGCACCAGCACCTGCGCGAAATTGAGATCGGTACCGATCTTGAAGGTCACGGTCAGGCTGTAGGTGCCGTCGGCGGCCGCATAGGACTGCATGTACAGCATGTCCTCGACGCCGTTGACCTGCTGCTCGATCGGCAGCGCTACGGTGTCGACCACGATCCTGGCGCTCGCGCCGGGATAGCGCGTCGTCACCTGCACGGTGGGCGGCACCACGTCGGGATATTGGGCGACCGCCAGCTTGAACAGCGCCACACCGCCGATCAGGACCATCAGCAGCGCAATGACGTTGGAAAGAACCGGTCGTTCGATGAAGAATTTGGAGATCATGAGGCTGGTCCTACTTAGCCGATGGTGCAGGCTGTTCGCTCTTTTGCAGTTGCGGGTCGACCTTCTGACCGGGGATCGCCCGCAACAGGCCAGCGGTCACGACCCGGTCTTCCGGTTTCAGCCCGTCCTCGATCACCCGCAGACCGCCGTCTTCGAGTTGTCCGGTCTGGACGTGGCGCTGCTCGACCAGGTTGTCGCCATTCACGACCAGGAGGTAGAGGCCGCCCTGGTCGCTGCTCAGCGCGGTGTCGGGGACGAGCAGGGCCTTCTCCTGCTTGTCGATGGGAACGCGAACACGCACGAAATAGCCCGGCAGCATGGTGCGGTTCGGATTGGGGAAGATGCCGCGTACAGCGAGCGTTCCGGTCGACTGGTTGAGCGTCGGCGCGATATAATCGAGCTTGCCCTCATGAGGATAACCTTGCTCGGTCTGCAATCCGACCTGGACCGGGAGTTGGCGGAGCTCGGCTATTGTGATGCCGCGCCGGGCGGTCTCGGCCCTGATCCGCAAGACGTCTCGCTCGTTGACGTTGAAGTTCACATAGATCGGGTCGAGCGCCACGATGGTCGCGAGTTGCGTCGGCGGTGAGGCCGCGCCGACCAATTCACCGACCGAAGCCAGGTGCGCGCTGACATAGCCGTCGAACGGCGCCGCGACCTTCGTATAGCCGTAATTGATTTCGGCGATCCTCGTGTTGGCCTGCGCCTGTTGCAGACTCGACTGCGCATTGTCGCGCGTGGAAGTCGAGGTATCGAGGGTCGCCTGGGAGACTGCCTGCCGCGCTACCAGATCGGCCTGCCGCTTGAAATCAGTCTCCGCCTGCTTAACCGAGGCTCCCGTGCCGACTTCTGCGGCGCGCGCCTGGTCGAGCTTCAGCTTGTAGGTCTCGGGCTCGATCGTGAACAGCGTCGTGCCTTCCTTCACGAAGTCGCCGTCTTTGTAGTTGATCGACTCCAGGAAGCCCTGCACCCGTGCCACCAGATCGACGGACTTGATCGGAGCGGTGTTGCCGGTCGCCTCCAGATAACGTGTGATTGATCGTTGCAGTGGAGTAGCTACATCGACCTTGGGCGGTGGCGGCGGCACGAAGGAATTCTGTTCGCAGCCTGCGAGCGCTATCAGGGTAAGGGAGGCCGCAGCGGCGCGCCCGAAATGTTTGGTAACGATCAACGCAGGATGAAGCGCGTGCATTGCAGTGCCCCGTTTGCCAAATGTCTGCGAGCAGCGCGATCTGAATAGCAAAAATCCGTGTTCGGTGGAATATGCGAAAGACAGTGAGGCTGAGTTTGCTCGCTCCGCGGTCGCTCTCGTCGACAATTTAGCCTAAAATACCTCTCGGACACAGGAGAACTAAAATGCGATACAAAGTGTTTCTGCTTGCCGGCGCTGTTGCTGCCGCTCTTTGCACAAGCGCCTCCCGGGCCGCCGAGCTGAAACTGCTCACCGCCGGCGCGTTCAAGTCGAGCGTGCTGGCGCTGCTACCCGAATACGAGAAGACAAGCGGCAACAAGGTTTCGGTCGAAAATGACACCGTCGGCGCGCTGATGAAGCGGATCGAGGCTGGCGAAAGTTTCGATGTGGTCGTGATAACCCCTGAGACAGTCGACAAGCTTGTTGGCGAGGGCAGGGTGATTTCCGGCAGTCGCACCAACCTGGCTCGCGTGGGCGTCGGCGTCATGGTGAAGACCGGCGCGAACAAGCCCGACATCTCGACTGTTGACGCTTTCAAGAAGGCGGTGCTCGAGGCAAAGTCGGTCAGCTTCATCGATCCTGCAAGTGGCGGCTCCAGCGGCATCTACGTCGAAAAATTGTTCGAGCGCCTCGGCATATCGGATCAGGTCAAGCCCAAGGAAAAGCTCAAACAGGGTGGCTATGTCGCCGATTACGTCGAGTCCGGCCAGGCCGAGCTTGGAATTCACCAGATCAGCGAGATCCTGCCGCATGCCGGCGTGACGTTGGTCGGACCGCTGCCGAAGGAAATTCAGAACTACACGGTGTATGCCGCCGGCATCGGCAAAGCGACCAAAGACGGCGACGCCGCCAAGGCATTGATCGCCTCGTTGGTTGGCCCATCGGCCCAGGCGTTGTTCAAATCGAAGGGCATGGAGCCAGGGGCGGACTAAGCTGGCCCCTCAAGCTCGGTCGACGCTTAGGGGTCCTGCGCCTCGCGCGAGGACGAAGAGGGCACCGCCGGCGAGCCCGATGTCCTTCCAGAAATGGATGAGTTGGGCCCAGCGTGCGGTGGCGTTGTCGGTGATCGACCAGTAGGGATGGCCGATCGCCGCGGCACAGAGATTGAAGAGCACCAGAAGCAAGGCGAACTCGCGGGTGCGGAAGCCGAGCACCATCGCGGCGCCGCTCACCACCTCGACGGTCGCCGCCAGCATCGCCCAACCAGTCACAGAACCGGGCAGGCCCCCCATGAAATGAGTGAGCAGTCGCAGGTCCCACCAGTGATTGATCCCCGACATCAGGAAAAGCGACCCGATGCAGATCCGGCCCAGCAACAGGATCAGCGGCTCGTGCCGCAGAACCAGGGAATCGATAACCCGCAACGTCATGGCGCTCACCCCCAACTTGCTTTTGGACTTGCCTTTTAATGGACCGAGAGAGGCTCGGGCAATCGTTTCACTCATTCGGGAACGGAGTGAAGGATCAGCTTCTGCACCCGCCAGTTGGCGGTCTCAGCCGCATAGATCAGATTTTCCGAGGGACACGCGAGCGCGTGCGCACCGGAGAATTCCTTCATCTCGCGTCCGGATTTGCCGATCACACCGAGCACCTTGCCGTCGAGCGCGACCTTGAAGATGCGGCCGGGGAAGGTTGTTTCGCCGACGAACATCACCTGCTTGGGTCCCGGCGTGATGCAGATTGAATTGGGCGCGCCGATCACCCGGGTGAGGCGGTCGCTAGTCGGCGTGGCGCCGTAGACGGCGCGCGTATCCGGATCCGGCGGCACCGTGATCGCGAACATCCGCAGGAACTTGCCGTCGGTATCAAACACCTGGATGCGGTGGTTGCTGCGGTCGCCCACATAGACGTTGTCGTTGCTGTCGATGGCGATCGCGTGAGGCAGGTGAAACTGGCCCGGCTCGGTGCCGGGCTCGCCCCATGACTTCACCCATTGGCCGTGCATGTCGAACTTGGCGATCCGCGAATTGATATAGCCGTCGCTGATGTAGGTGTTGCCCTTGGAGTCCCAGGCGACATCGGTCGGCTCGCGGAACAAGCCGTCGATCGGCGGCAGCGGTGGATTGACGTGTTCCCACGGCTTGGCATCGTCGGCGGATTCCTTGCGACGGCCGAACACCCACTGGACGCGGCCGGCCGGATTGAACTTGACGACCATGTCCGAGCCCTTGTCGATGGCCCAGATGTTGTCGTCCTTGTCGATGCGCACACTGTGAGCAAAAGCCCAGGCGTAGAGGCCCTTGCCGATCTCGCGGACGAAATCGCCCTCGGCGGTGAATTCGAGAAGCTGGGCTGCGGTCGGCCCATAGGCCGGACCGTTGGCGCTGTTCGAGCGCGTGAACACGAAGACGTGGCCCTTGGAGTTCACGGCCACTCCGGGCACCTCGCCAAAGTTCATGCCGTCCGGCAGCTTCGGGAAGTCAGCCACGGAATCGAAGGGAATCTGTGGAACGCTCTGCTGGGCAAGGCTCTGCTGGACAAGACACGACGTTGCCATCAGCACCAGGGCTGCGGTTATCAGCGCTTTCACGAAAACTCCTCCCTTTTTTTATTATTTGGCGCTCGGCTGGTGAGTGGACCTATCTGCCGCCAAACGCCTTGAAGGTGATGATCGTGAGGGTGTCCTGAATGCCGGGAATGACCTGTACTTTTTCATTCACGAAGTGGCCGATATCGGTGGCCTCCTCGACATAGAACTTCACCAGAAGGTCGTATTGGCCGGCGGTCGAGTAGATCTCGGAGGCAATCTCCGCTTCCGCGAGCGCGTTGGCGACGACATAGGACTGGCCAAGCTTGCATTTGATCTGGACGAAAAAGGGCACCATCGCTGTCGTCTCCGGGAGGCTGTTCTTGAGGCCCAATATAGCGTCGCAAAACTTGCTGGCAACAACACGCCGCGCTAGCTTGGAGGGGACATGGCCTTACCCGTTGCGCTCACCATTGCAGGCTCGGATTCTTCCGGTGGCGCTGGCATTCAGGCGGACCTGAAGACCTTTGCCGCCTTCGGCGTCTACGGCGCTTCCGCCATCACGGCGCTCACCGCGCAGAATACGCGTGGGGTGCGTGGCATTCATCCGGTGCCGCCGGCCTTTGTGACCGCGCAAATCGACGCTGTTTTTGACGATCTCGATGTCAAGGCAGTCAAGATCGGCATGCTGGCCAAACGCGCAACCATCGAGGCGCTCGCGGCCTCCCTGTCGCGCTGGAAGCCCGGGCTTATCGTGCTCGATCCCGTGATGGTGGCAACTTCCGGCGACCGGCTGTTGTCGACGGACGCGGTCTCAGTGCTGCGCGAACGCTTGATTCCGAAGGCCACGCTGATCACGCCAAACTTGCCGGAGGCCGCAGCGCTTCTGGGCGAGGCGGTCGCCTCCGATGAGGCCACTATCAGAAGCCAGGGCAAGAAGCTGCTCGCGACGGGGGCGCGAGCCGTGCTGATCAAGGGCGGTCACGGGCAGGGCGCCGAGAGCATCGATTATCTCTTGATCGGTAGCAGCGTGATCGCGCTGCCCGCGCCGCGAATTGCAACAGTCAATACCCACGGCACCGGATGTTCGCTCTCGTCGGCGATTGCCGCCGGCCTTGCCAAAGGTGAGGCGCTTGAACAGGCCGTGCGCGCCGCCAAGACCTGGATATCAGCGGCGATCGCGGCGGCCGACGGCCTCGGCATCGGGCATGGCCACGGCCCGATCCATCATTTTCACGGCTTCGATTGAGATCGCTTTTATGGCTTCGTCTCGTCCCGTGCTGCCGTTGCTGCTCAGCTTCAACGCTGGCTTCGTCGACACCGCCGGATTTCTTGCCCTGCAGGGCTTGTTCACCGCGCATGTCACCGGCAACTTTGTTACACTCGGCGCCTCGCTCGTGCTGGGTACGTCAGGTGCGCTGGCAAAACTGCTGGCTCTGCCGGTGTTTTGTGCCGTGGTGATCGCAGCACGATGGCTCGGCACGCTGTTGTCGCACCGCTCCATGCATCCTTTCGTGCCGCTTCTGGTTCTGAAGGTCCTGCTGCTCACATCCGGCTCGCTACTTGCGATCCACTTCGGCCCGTTCCACGATGGCGACGCCTGGCAAGCGATCGTGACCGGCATGGTGCTGGTGGCGGCGATGGCAATCCAGAACGCGGTGCATCGCGTTCATCTCGCCAGTTCTCCGCCCTCGACGCTGATGACGGGAACAACGACGCAGATCATGCTCGACGTCGCCGACCGGATTTATCCGCGGCAGGGCGCCGAGGCGCCGCCCGCGCGGCTGATCCAGATGTCGATCAACGTCGTCGTCTTCGCCGCCGGTTGTGGCGTCGCGGCGCTGCTTTATGCACGGTTCGGCGTCAGGTGCTTTATGGTCCCGCCGGTGGTCGCGGTGTTGGCGCTGATCGTTCGCCTTCTTGAGACGCCGAAGACGGTTGCCTAGCGCGCGCATGGTTAGCGTTACGCCTGTCACCAGGTCACGTTGAGCCTCACCTGCGTCTTGAAGTCGTAGACAGGGTAGTCCTTGACGATCGGCACGCCGATTTCGAGCGACAGGGCGATATTGTCGGTGAACTTCTTGCCGAAGCGGAAATCGAAGGGGATGAACCAGCGGCCGGTCTGGCCCGTGATCGGATCGCCGTAATTGATGCGAATGTCCGTGCTCGGGAAGAGAGTGACAAACCACCGGTCCGGCAGGCCGATATTGAGCGTCGGCGCGAATTGCAGGTTGCTGATGGTTTTCTTGGTGGGATCGCCGGCCACACTGACGTCGTAACGCAATAGCGGCTCGAAATAGCTGCCGCCGGTGATCTCCGGCAGGGCAAGCCGCGCGCCGACAATCGGCATCACTTGCCACTTGCCGGAACCCAACACGTCGTCGCCGGTGGGCGCGACCAACCGCATCCCGAAGCCGAAGGCCCAGCGTTGATCGATGTCGTGAATGAGCGCGGCCTGGATGTCCGCGTCGCCGATGCCGCTGGCGAAATCGCCGGTTGGATTTGAATCGTTGAGCGGATTTTTGGCAAGCAGCGGCAGATCGGTCCGCGTCGCCAGGATCCACCCGGATGGCAGATTGAAGGCATGGTCGTAGCGCAGGTTCAATGTGTCGGTCGTGACCTCGCGGGTCGAGCCTGGCGTGCTGCCGCTGCCGGGCGCCGTCCTGTACTCGGTCTCAAGCTGAAACAGATTCGGCGGTGGCCGGAAGAAATCGAGCGCGCCGCCGTCGTCCTGCCCATTCGAGGTCTGCGCGAGGGCGGCAGCCGACCCCGCCGTTACAGCCGCAACGACGCAGCCGGTGAGGCCGCACGACCGGAGGGTGTTCCGCGCGGCTGCTTGCGCAAACGCTCTGGACGAACTCCGCATCTCACTTGTGATACGTCGGCGTCGCGGCTGGTGGTGGCTCCGGCGTCTTCGACGACAGCGAGAAGGTCAGCCAGGTATTCCAGCCGGATGGCCGGTTTTCCGCGGCGAATTCCCAATAGCTCTTGAGATTGAGATATCCCTGCATCCTGTCGCCGAGCGGAATGATGAAGCCGACCTGGGGACCGATGCTTGCGACCTGCGACTGGAAGCAGCCGACGCGGTCGCCCGATCCGCTATCGCAGCCGATCTCCCTGTAGACGTAGCCGACCAGTCCGACCTGGATCTGCTTGGTCAGGAATTGCGACGCGCCCCAGTCGAAGTGCATATCCACGCCATTCTGGTACTGGGTTGCGGTGTTAGTGAAATTATAGGTGAAGCCGAGCACGCCGGAGAATTCGTGTCCGGTCTGCGGGTTGAAATACGTGTATCCGCCGCCGGCGTCGATCGCGCCATGCCCCAGTCCGAGATTGGCCAGACGCATCGAGTTGTAAGCGCCGACCGGGATGTCACCAGTGATATAGGTCATGTAGTTGTTGACGCCGGCATTCCAGCGCAATGCGAATTGCGGGACGAGGTCGCCAAATGCAACGAGCGAGCTGTCGATGCTGTCGAAGCGCGAAAAGGGAATGCCGATGCCGCCCGGTCCCGTCAATGTCCCCGAGAGCGATCCCGCAAGCGTGGTCGAATTGGCGCCGTAGGCCGCGAGCAGGCTCGCAGAGGCCTGACCGCCCAATACCGGTGTCGCAAAGACGTAGGTTGCGGCCACGAAGCCGAGGTTAACATTGGCATTGACATTTGCGTTCAGGGTCGCGTTGAGATTGGCGGGTATCTGGCCGATCTGGATTTCTTTCGCGAGCGCCACGTTGCCGCTGGCGGCAACCGAGGTATGATAATAGATTTCGGCGACGGACCAGCCCGCCTGCTGCGGCGTGGCCGCAAGGCTGCCGAAAAATCCCGGTACCCAGAAGCTGACGCCGCCTTCGTCGGCAAGCGCATTCGGCGAAAGCCCCAGCAGAGCGAACGCGCTTAGCGCTCCTGTCAGGATGCGATACGTTGTATGTGCCATTTTTGCCTCCCCTTGGGCTTCGCCAAATATTCTCTTCTGATGCTCCTGAGTCCCGGTTGCGTTCGATCCGCCGATTCGTTTCCGATCCTAGTCCTTCTTTTCGTACACGCTAAGGTAGGCGACGATATATCGCAGGACTGTGGTACGGGCATCACATCGTCGGGTTCCATCGCATCTTACGTTGTTATCCCTCACTCAAAACGGGTTGACGTAGTTGACGATCGCGATCTGGCGCAGGATCACGCGCCGGACTACGTGCGTCGGCTTCAGATGGTCGGTGTAGATCGCCGCCGTGCCGGTCGAGCCGGCCGGCAGGTTGCGCGCTACGTCGGCGTCGTCGAGTTTCACGCGCACCACGAAAGGCGCGGCCTCGATCGCCTTTGGCGCGACCGCGGTGCCGGAGGTCTGGGTCTGCCCGGTCGCAATCGCCTGCAACACGCTTTCGACTTTGCCTTTGTAGATCTGGCCCGGCGCGAACTTAAACGTGACCTCGGCCTCCTGACCGGGTGCGATATAGCGCGCGTCGTTCTGATTGATCTCGACGCCGATGATCGTGCTGGAGGTGTCGATAAAGGCCATTACCGGCGAGAGCGGCAGGTTTGCGACCCGCGCGCCTTTGCGCAGTGCGAGGTTGGTGACATAGCCGTCGGCTGGCGCGCGCACGACGGTCTTGTCCAGATTCCACTGCGCGCCTTCGAGTTGGCCGGAGAGCTGGTCCACTTCCGACTGCCGCTGCTCGACATCGAAGCCGCGGCCGGAATCACGCTCGAACAATTGTGTCATCTGCGCGAGACGGGTTTTGAACTGGTCAGAGTTTCCGGCCTCACTCATGGCGTTCTCACTGCACGAACGACGCAACGAAATCCGAGATGACTCGTCGAGGTATCGATCGGCTCGGCATGGCGCGCCGCGGGGCGGTAGCGGCGGCAATAGTTCGGCGCGCACAGGTGCGACCCGCCCTTGATGACTTTTCGGGGAATCATGATCTGCGGCTGGGACGGATCGTAGCTTTCGCTTTCGGGACCGCCGCGCGGATTTTGCGGGATGCAGCACGGCTTTGCGGCGTCAGCCTCGTGCCTGGTCGACCACCAATCTGTGGTCCACTCCCAGACATTGCCGATCATGTCGTAGAGGCCGTAGCCGTTCGGCGGGAAGGCCGTGACCGGCGAGGTGCGGTCGTATCCGTCCTCGCACACATTCTGGTTCGGGAAATTCCCCTGCCAGGTGTTCGCCATGTGCTTGCCGCCGGGGGTCAGCGTGTTTCCCCAGGCGAACTCTTCGCCGTCGAGCCCGCCGCGCGCGGCAAATTCCCACTCGGCTTCGGTCGGCAGCTCCTTGCCGGCCCATGTGGCGTAGGCAGCCGCGTCGCTGTAGGAGACGTGCACCACCGGATGTTTGTCGAGCACGTTGATGCTGCTCTTCGGCCCGTAGGGATGCCGCCAGTCGGCGCCTCTCATCAAGGTCCACCACTGGCTCCAGTCCTGCAGATCGGTCACGCGCGACAGCGGCGAGAAGACGAGCGATCCCGCAAAGATCAACTGCGGCAGCGCGTCGGGATAGTTTTTCGGATCTGGCGCGATCTCCGCGAAGGTCACGTAACCCGTGGAGCGCACGAATTCCTTGAACTGCCGGTTCGTCACCGGTGTGCGGTCGATCCGGAAGCCATCGACCGTCGCACGATGGGCCGGCGCCTCCTCGGGGTAGTGATGGTCGGAGCCCATGCGGAACGTGCCGCCGGGAATCCAGACCATGTCAGAGGTATCCGCCTCACCGGGCGATGGTTCGATCCTGCTGATCTCTTGGTGCAACATCGTGATATCCCCCCGCTCGCTGCATCGTTACTGGCAGTAGTCCCAGAATCCCTGGGTGCGGGATGGATCGGTGTAGTACCAGCACATGCCCGGCGCGGGAGCGGCTCCTGCCCAGGCAACTGCGGTCGCCGCACTCACAAACCCGATGGCTGCACCGGCCGCGATCGCGCCGCCTCCGGGCCAGCCATACCAGCCGGGACGCGCCCAGCCGCCTCGTCCCGAGACCACGGCGGTGTTTCGAACGGCAACATTACCGCGTGGGCCAACCACCGCGGTGCGTCGATAGGCTGCTCCGCCACGCGGACCAACCACGGCGCCGCCGCGGGAGACGACGGCACCCCGCCGTCCGACTGCGGCTCCGCCGCGACGGACAACGGCGCGTACTTCGATGCGATCGCCGGACGCTCGATGGTTCGCTTTTATGCCGAGAGCAGCAGGGGAGGCGATATTCACGGCCGACGCCGGCGACATCGTCAGCGGGAGGCCAAAGGTTGCGACAAGGGTTGCGATGAGAAGGATCGAGGGCTGAGCCGTTGGGTACATGGTTACCCCTCCCATCGCGATGCGTTCTCTCGGGGAAAAATGCGTCAGTCTTGTTGTCCGTTTCGGCACGCATTTTCGTGCGCACAACTCCTCGCTGCGCGTTCCCCGATACCGGGGCTTCGCCGCCTGTTCTCGTTGAGGTTTAGAAGCTAGATCAAATTGCACGCGCTGTGATGTGCAGTTTGTGCCAATTTGGAATCGCGATCTGGCGCACACTTAACAGGTGATGACGGAGATCGCTCAACTATCGTTCTGTCGCATAAGCGCTTCCCCCGCAAAGCGCGGGAATATTTACCTCTTTCATTTGTTTCAAAATGGATAGCGCCTGCGGCAATGTGGTCGCAGGGCAGGTTGTCGCATTCGTGTTATTGTACGCTGTCACGATATTCGACATCGCGCTATGGTTGTATTGCGTACGGGGCGGGGCAGCAATGGCACAGCAGCTCACAGTCGAAAGACATGATCTCGATGGCTTCGAAGGTCTGCAGGAAGCCGTCAAAGGCACGCACTTCGACATCCTGCAGATTGAACCCGGCAAACTGAGCGGCTTCATTTCCCATCTTGGAATCGGCAGCTTCACGCTTAGCGTTTGCGCTTTCAACAAGGGTATCAGCGCGCAGCGCACGTCCTCAGATGACAAGATACTTATCGGGATGTTGCTGGGCGCTCAGGATCGCGTGACCCAGTGGTCGTTCGATATGATGCCAACAGATATCGTCGTGATACCGCCGCGGGCCGATCATCGTGGCGTTCACTGTGGCGGCTCGTCCTATGCCGTCATTCGATTGGATCCGCGTGAGCTGCCGCAGGTCTTCGGTGGCGATCCCTGGTTGAGCGATGCGGAAAACTGGCAGGAGAAGAATCGCTTCCGGGCAAATCCGGATGTCGGACTGATTGCAGGACAAGGGTTGTCGCGGCTTGCTCATCATCTCGCGCGGCAGACGGGCGTCCTGTCGGAAGGTGCGGCAGAATTCTGGAGGCGAACGATCGTCGACTACATGGCCATGACGATCAGCAATTCGATTCCAGTCGATCAAGGTGGTCATCTGGCTTCGGCGATGAGGCTTGTACGATCGGTGGAGGATTATCTTTGGGAAACCGGTGATCGTCCGCTGCATATATCGGAGATTTGCTTTCAGCTTGGTCTGTCCCGCCGCAGCCTGCATCGCGCCTTCCATGAAGTCTTCGGCATCGGGCCGGTTAAGTTTCTTCGGCGGAAGCGCCTGTGCGCGGTCCACTCCATCCTCAAAGAGAGCTCGCCGGAGATGACCACTGTCGCTCAGGTCGCGATCGAGCAGGGCTTCATCGAGCTGGGCCGCTTCTCACAATACTACCGCGCGATGTTCGGCGAAGCTCCGTCACAGACGCTGAGCGGCATGGCTTGCCCACCTATCGAACTTGCGGGCGTTATGACGTCGACGCCGTCCGGAATGCCAAGGTACCCACATTAGATATCATGGGACGTAGCTGCGCGAGGCTTGATGGCCAAATGCCGAGCTCATCGAACGCTTCCAGGATATTGAGATTCGCGCAGCAGCCGGCTTTGCAATTGATCTACGACACCGCGCCGATCGGACTCGCCTGCCTGTCGCCGGACTGCCGGTACCTCGAGATCAACCAGCGCCTGACCGAGATTTGCGGGATTTCGGTGGAGGATCATCTCGGCCGCTTTGTTCGTGACTGTGTGCCGGCGCTGGCGGATGCGGTCGAGGCGATCGTGCGCTCGATCATGAACACCGGTGAACCGGTGATCGGAGTGGAAGTCACCGGCCAACGCGCCGACCAGGTCGAGGAGCGCCACTGGGTAACTTATTGGCATCCGCTGCGCGCACCAAGCGGCGAGATCATTGCGATCAACGTCGCCGCCGAAGAAATCACCGAACGCAAGCGCGCGGAGCGGGAGATACGCGCTGCCCGCGACGCGGCGGAGACTGCCTTGCGGCATCTGCGCGAGACGCAGGATTCTCTCATCGAAGCTGAAAAGCTTGCAGCCCTCGGCCGGATGGTGGCTGGTATCGCCCATGAGATGAACAGTCCCGTCGGTATCAGCCTGACGGTTGCCTCCACGCTGCAGCAAAAAGCCGCGCAATTTTCAGCGAAAGCCGCGAGCGGAGACCTAAAGCGATCGAGTTTGAATGCGTTCATCGGACTGGTACAGGATGCGGCCTCCCAACTGGTGACGAACCTGAGCCGATCGGCCGAGCGAATTCAATCGTTCAAAGAGGTCGCGCTCGATCAGAGTCAGTCGAAACGCCGCAGTTTCGATCCAGGTCTGCTGACGGAGCAGGTGCTGTCACATCTCACGCGGGATTCGAAGCACCAATCTATCGCTATCGGCTCCCACTGCGAGCGTAACCTCTCGATGGACAGTTACCCTGGCCCCCTTGGACAGGTGCTGACGCATCTCGTCGTCAATGCGATGACACATGCATTCCCGGAAGGGCTTGACGGGGTCATAGATATCAGGATGGCCGCGTCGGGGGCTGACCATGTCGAGTTAGCGATAGCCGACGATGGCTGCGGCATGACGGCTGATGTCAGACGGTTGGCCTTCGATCCCTTCTTCACGACGCGCCGCAATTTCGGCGCAACCGGCCTCGGTCTGCATATCGTCCATACGATTGTCACGGAACGGCTGGGCGGCCGGATCAACCTTGAGAGCGAACCGGGCAATGGGACTACCGTTTCGCTTATCCTGCCGCGCATGGCGCCATGATCGATGCGAAGCGCAGCCGTTGTGTCCAAGATCTCGCTGCTAACGCCCCATTGCTAAGTTAACCGCGCGGCTCCGGGACATTTTCGGCTTATCGTTCAATTTCTGATTTTCCGAAATTATCCTTGACGACTCGGTAGAAGCAGCAATAGAAGCGAATTATCCCATCTCTTAAGGAGGGGCGTTTCGCGATCGTCACGGACGTAAGAGGGGATGCGGTGGACGCGAATGGTGCACGAGACGAATGTGCCAAACGCGGACGGTGAAGTCGTGTGGTCTTGATGCCTCGACGCTGGCATCAAGTTAGCGACAATGCTTGCGCATCGCGCGGGGATGGTGACAACAAAGCCCGGTCATCAAGGAGAGCTCGAAGGAAGCCGTTAAAACCATTGCGCAGGGAATGCCGGGTGTAATCGGTGAACCTGTGGTGACTACGCTTGTGTGCTTTTTCATTTTGCGCACAAGGCTACGGGTGCATCAAAACGCCCGGCTTTCCCTGCGCCCTCCCTTTGCGAGGGGCTCATCCATACACGGCTCGGGCGCCACGCGCGTCGCAAGAAGTGCGGATTTATGTCTTTCGTTGCGCGAGAATGGCGTTAACCATTGTCGCCCCTTCGAGACCCTTCCGCGGCCCCAGTGATGTCGCCTCACTGTCGCAAGCGGCTGTTATCGCAAGTCATAATCAGCAACGTTTCGATTCGGGTGGGACACCGGGTTGAAGCAGTCATGGGAATGTCATCGGAATCTGTTAGGCGCGCGCATGGGAAGTGACCTGATCAGTGAAGAGCAGCCGGAGCGGCGTTTTCGCACCCTGTTTATCTCGGACGTGCATCTCGGAGCCCGCGGCTCACAGGCCGACAAGCTGCTCGATTTTCTCCGCATCCACGACGCCGATACCATCTATCTCGTCGGCGATATCGTCGATGGCTGGGCCTTGAAGTCGAGCTGGCACTGGCCGCAATCGCATAACGACTTCGTGCAGAAGATGCTGCGCAAGGCGCGCAAGGGCGCCAAGGTCGTCTACGTCCCCGGCAATCACGACGAGTTCCTGCGCAATTATTACGGCACGCATTTCGGCGGCATCGACGTGGTCGAGAACGCGATCCACACCGGCGTCGATGGCCGGCGCTATCTCGTCATTCACGGCGATATCTTTGATCTCGTGGTGCAGAACGCGCGCTGGCTCGCGCATCTCGGCGACAAGGCTTACGACTTTGCGATTCAGATGAACCGCCTCGTCAACTTCTTCCGCCGTGGGTTCGGCGTGCCCTATTGGTCGCTGTCGCAATGGGCCAAGCAGAAGGTCAAGAACGCGGTCAACTATATCGGCGCGTTTGAGACGGCGCTTGCCGCCGAAGCGCGGCGTCACGGCGCCGATGGCGTGATCTGCGGTCACATCCACTATGCCGTTATCCGCGAAAATTATCACGGCATTCGCTACATGAATTGCGGCGACTGGGTGGAAAGCTGCACGGCGCTCGTCGAGCACGAAGACGGCCGCTTCGAGATCATCAGCTGGACCGATCCGCTGCTCCAGACGCTTCCCGTCCCGTCCGTGGCGGCGCGTGCCGCGGCGTGATGAACATTCTCGTCGCGACCGACGCATGGCACCCACAGGTCAACGGGGTGGTGCGGACGCTCGCGATGACGGCGGAAGCGGCGAAGGCGCTGGGCGCTGACATCGCGTTTCTCACCCCGCAATCGTTTCGCACCTTCGCGCTGCCGAGCTATCCGGGCCTGCGGCTAGCGCTGCCTTTCGGGGCGAAGATCGCGCGCCTGATCGCCGACGCGCGGCCCGACAGTATTCATATTGCCACCGAAGGCCCAATCGGGATTGCGGTGCGCCGCTATTGCCGCAAGCACGACCTGCCGTTCACGACAAGCTTCCATACCCGCTTTCCCGATTATGTCTCGGCGCGGCTGCCGGTTCGCGAGTCCTGGATCTGGGCCGCGCTGCGGCGATTTCATCGCGGCAGCCGAGCGGTGATGGCGGCAACGCCGGCGCTCGCGAATGAATTGCGGGGGCGAGGATTCCGCAATGTGGTGCTGTGGCCGCGCGGGGTCGATACCACGCTGTTCCATCCGCGCGATGTCGATCTCGGCCTGCCGCGTCCGGTGTTTCTTTGCGTCGGCCGCGTCGCGGTCGAGAAAAATCTCGAAGCGTTTCTCGCGCTCGATTTGCCGGGCACCAAAGTGATTGTCGGCGACGGTCCGGCGCGGGCAAGCCTGATGCGAAGCTATCCGGACGCGGTCTTCCTCGGCGCGCAGCAGGGCGAGGAACTGGCGAGGAGTTATGCCGGCGCCGACGTCTTCGTGTTTCCGAGCAGGACCGACACCTTTGGCCTCGTGCTGCTCGAAGCGCTCGCCAGCGGTACGCCGGTCGCCGCTTTCCCGGTGTCCGGTCCGCGCGATGTGCTCGGCACCGCGCCGGTCGGCGCATTGAATGAAGACCTGGCGGAGGCGTGCCGGATCGCTCTGGGGGTTTCCCGGCAGGACTGCCTTGAATTTGCCACCCGCCACACCTGGGGGGCTTCGGCCCGCGCTTTCATTGAGCATATGACCGAGATTAGCCATTCCGAGCCGCAATCGGATGTCGCGCCGCTGATGCCGGAGCTGCCGCGCTTCGTTGCATAGCTCACGCTTTGAGCACCCTTGCCGCGCTCGCGGCGGACGCGTTACAACACTGACATGAACGAGCCACTTTCTCGCGCGCCCGTGAGTTCCGCCGATATCGACGCGGCAGCCGGCGTGATTGCGCCGTTTGCGGTCAGAACGCCGTTACTGTGTCCGCCGGTTCTCTGCGATCGTGTCGGCGCCAAAGTGTTTCTCAAGCCGGAAATTTTGCAACGGACCGGCTCGTTTAAATTCCGCGGTGCGTTCAACAAGATGTCGTCGATTCCGCAAGATGCCCGCAAGGGCGGCGTGGTCGCGTTCTCGTCCGGCAATCACGCGCAAGGGGTCGCGGCGGCGGCCAAGATTCTCAACATGCCTGCTACCATCGTGATGCCGGCCGATTCACCGCTGTTGAAGCGCGAGCGCACCAAATCCTATGGCGCGGAGGTCGTGCTTTACGATCGCGACCGCGAGGACCGCGAGGCGATTGCCCGCGAGATCGCCGGCAAACGCGGCGCGACGCTGGTGCCGCCCTACGACGACCCGAAGGTGATCGCGGGGCAGGGCACGGTGGGCCGGGAAATCTGCGATGACCTCACGGCGCTCGGCATTGCGCCCGATATCGTGGTGGCGCCGGTTTCCGGGGGCGGCCTGATTGCGGGGGTTGCGACCGCGGTGAAAGCGCGCTTTCCGCAAGCGATGGTGATGTCGGCCGAGCCGGAAAACTTCGATGATCACGCCCGCTCGCTGCGCGCCGGCAAGCGCGAGGCCCACAAGGCGGAGGGCCGCACCATCTGCGACGCGCTGATGGCGGCGATCCCCGGCGAGATCACCTTTGCCATCAATGGCAAGCTGCTCAGCAAGGGCGTCACCGCATCGGAAGCCGAAGTGGGCCACGCCATCGCCTTTGCCTTCCGAGAACTGAAGCTCGTGGTTGAGCCGGGCGGCGTGGTCGGTCTTGCCGCCTTGCTCGCCGGCCATATCGACGCGCGCGGCAAGACTATCGTGATCGTGCTGTCCGGCGGCAATGTGGACTCCGACCTGTACGCGCGGCTGATCGGCTGAAATGCGGCATTGTCGCAGGCTTAGCCTCCCGCCATAATTCCTGCACTCGCTTGGATAAAACAAATCAGCCAGACACAAAAATCGGGAGGTTAAGTCATGCATCGGATGCTCGTGCTCTACAACGAACCCAAGGACCCCGCGCATTTCAAGAAATACTACGTCGAAACGCATGTGCCGCTTGCGAACAAGATTCCCGGCATCAAGAACGCCCGCTATTCGTTTGACGTGAAGCCGCTTGGCCCCGGCAAGGCGCCTTATTTCTGCGTCTTCGAGGCCGACTTCGAGAGTGAGGCGGCGTTGATGAGCGGTCTCGGATCGAAGGAAGGTCAGGCGGTTGCGGGCGACGTGCCCAATTACGCTTCCGGCGGCGTCACCATGGCGCATTTTCCGCTGAAGTGACCGGTGGGGAACGGTAAACCGCCGCGCTTTCCAGATCAGGAAAAGAACGCGATCTTCTCGTTCTGGCTCATACGCCGGATCGGGGCCAGCGGATCGGGTCTGGAGCTTCGCGGCCGTGACACGATGCCGTTGGCAAGCAGGCTCGAACCGAGCGATGGCATCGGTTCGGGCTTGGCCTCCGGCACGGGCTCCGGAGCGGGTTGAAGCGGCGTCACGGCCGGCACCGCGCTGGCAGCAGCGGGCTCTTTGGCCGCTTCGTGGGCTTCCGATGCAAAGGTGATGTCAATCTCGTAGGACGCCGCGTTCGCCCGAGTCTTTCCGGCCTGGGGCGTGTCGATCTGACGTTCGTGGACGTGGGCCTCGTCAAGTTGAGCCTCCAGGATTTGAGCCCCGTTGACTTGCGTCTCGTCGGACTCGGCGTCCTCGATGGGGTCGTAGGCCGCGTCGGTATCGGGCGCGGCCATCTCCATCGCCACCATGTCAAGCATGGCTTCGTCATTGGCATCGAAAGTGTCGATTGGTTCGCTCTCCGCCATCTCCGCGGAAGGTTCATCCACCGACGCTCGGCCGGTTGCGGCAATCTCAGCCTCGGCCGCAGGCGACGCCTGCACCGTCTTGCCGGCCTCAGCGGGTTCCTTGTCACCTGCCGTCGTCTCAGCCTGCGCTACTGCGGCGGCCGACGGACTGCGGAGCGGAACTGCCGCATCGTTTCCGTCAAAGGCGGCGATCTTTCCCTCGATCCGGTCGAAGGCCCCGTTCAAGGCTGCTGCCAGACCAGCAAGGTCCACGTTTGCCGACGCCCCTTCGATGGCAGCAACCTGGGAATCGATCAGGTCGCAAATCCGGCTGTCGGCGCCAATCTCGCGCAAACGCCAGGCAATTTCGCGGATGACGCGGGCGCCCTTGCGTACTGGTGCGAGACTTTGTTCCAGCGCCAGATCGTCGAGCGCGGCTGTAGCGGCCGCTTGCGCCTCCATAAGCGCCGCGCGGAACGAAGCCAGGGCCTCGTCCAGCAGGGGATCGCGCACCGGCTTTGTCTGCGCGGCCAGCGTCGCCTCGATCCGCGCGACCGCGTCGAGCACCATGCTGGTGTCGGCATTACGGTTGCGTTTGGCATACTCGCCGAGAAACCAGCGCCCCCGCGAGGTCTCCATGAACGCTTCTTTGATAGCGTCGTAATCCGCCTCGCTCGGCAGGGCCGCGCGCGCGGAGATCGGGGACAGGGCGAATGCTTCGTCGGCCATTGCTAACTCATCCGCGCAAATCACCGCGCGTTAACTTACGATCACCACGATATCGCGCGAATCGCAATTGAATTGATGCCATCCGAATCACAAATCCCCATCGCATCCTCGCACCTGTCACGGCGATTCGCTGTCCGCCTGGCGCTGTTCTACGGCGCGATATTCGCTCTCAGCGGCAGCCAGTTGCCGTTCTTTCCGGTATGGCTCAGGGGCGTCGGCATCGATGCAGCCTGGATCGGCATCATTTCGGCGGTGCCCGCGGTGACCAGATTTACCATCCTGCCGCTGGTGACGAGCTTCGCCGAGCGCAAGGCCGCCGTACGCGGCGCCATGATCATAACGGCCGTCATCACGACGTTCGGGTTCGCGGCAATCGGCACCCAGCACCTGCCGGTCGCCGTATTTTTGGCCTACGTCGTGACCGCGGCAGCCTGGACGCCGACGGTCCCGCTGACGGATGCCTATGCGCTACGCGGCGTTGTGCGATACGGGATCGATTACGGACCGGTCCGATTGTGGGGCTCGGCGGCCTTCATCGTCGGTGCGTTGGGATGCGGGTGGCTCGCCGATCTCATCGCGGCCAAACATCTGATCTGGATCATTGCAGCTGCGGCTGCGCTTGGCGCCGTGATCAGCTTCGGCCTGCAACCGCTGGACAGCCGCAAGGCGCAACCCCGGTGCAACAGGGGCCGGTCGCGTTGCTGCGCGACCCCGGTTTTCTGGCCATCATCGCAGCGTCGGCGCTGATCCAGGGCAGCCACTCCGCCTATTACGTCTTTGGCTCGATCACCTGGCAGCTCGCAGGCCTTGGGGGCTTCACGATTGCCGCGCTCTGGGCGCTCGGGGTTGTTGCCGAGATCGTGGTCTTCGCGTTGTCGCCGCGTTTCACGCTGCAACCATCGACCCTGGTGGTGATCGGAGGATTGGGCGCCATGGCGCGCTGGCTGATCACGGCGCAAGAGCCGCCGGTCGCCGTACTTGCCGTCGTCCAGCTTGCACACGGTTTGAGTTTCGGGGTGACGCAACTTGGCACCATGGGATTGATGGTGCGGCATGTGCCCGTTCCCGTCATCACGCGCGCGCAGGGCTATCTGGCCGCCTGCGGCGGGATTGTCGCATCGAGCGCCTCGATCGTCTCGGGCCTCATCTACGCCCGCTACGGCCAGGGCGCCTACTACCCGATGGCGTTGATGGCGCTGTCGGGTGCGATCGTGATGTGGTCAGCGCGGAAATATCTTGAGTCTCACCCCCAGAGCGCAGCGTCCGGCGGGTAAACGAGGCTGCCGTCGTAGCGCAGGCCGCCGTCGCGGTCGCGCTTCAGCAGCAAGGGGCCGTCAAGGTCGACAAAGCGGGCTTGTTGGGCGAGCAGCATCGCAGGCGCCATCGAAAGCGACGTTGCGACCATGCAGCCGACCATGATGTCGAAGCCTTGCGCGGCCGCCGCATCCGCCATCGCGAGCGCTTCCGTCAATCCGCCGGTCTTGTCGAGCTTGATGTTGACCGCATCGTAGCGCTCGCGAAGGCCGGGCAAGGAGGCGCGATCATGAACGCTTTCGTCAGCGCACACCGAAATCGATCGTTTGATACGGGCTAATGCCGCATCCTGCCCGGCCGGCAGCGGCTGTTCGACCAGCGTGACGCCGGCCTTGGCGCAGGCGGCGAGATTTTGCTCGAGATTGGCCTCGGTCCAGGCTTCGTTGGCATCGACGATGAGTTCGGAATCGGGCGCAGCCTTACGCACGGCGGCAATGCGTTCCTCGTCGCCGTCACCACCGAGCTTGATCTTGAGCAGCCGCCGGTGCGCGGCCTTGGCGGTGGCAACCGCCATCGTCTCTGGCGAGCCCAGCGAGATGGTATAGGCGGTAACGCAGGCGCGCGGGGCGTCGCGGCCGAGCCGGTCCCAGATCCGCTTGTCGTTTTGCTTGGCTTCGAGATCGAGCAGGGCGCAGTCCAGGGCATTGCGGGCCGCTGAAGGCGGCATAACCGATTGCAACGCCTGCCGCTCAAGCCCACGGCCGATGGCATCCTTCATGCCAAGGATAGACGCAAGCGTTGCCTCCGGCGTCTCGCCATAGCGGGGATAGGGCACGCATTCGCCGCGCCCGGCCCGATCGCCCCGGCGCAGTTCCGCCACCACCACGACCGCTTCGGTCTTGGCGCCGCGGCTGATGGTGAAACCGCCCTCGATCGGCCAGCGTTCGATTCTCGCGTCAAGTGTTGGTGCTTTGCTGGAAGTCATCGTGAAGTCATTTTATTATCAGGTCATCCTGAACGTGTCGCTTGCCCGCCGCGACCTATTATGTATGGCTGGGCTGGCTGGGGTTCTACAAATTTATCAGAGCGTTGCTGGATCTTTTTCTTGTTCACCAACAGGAGAAGCAGCGCGGGAGTTGGAATCGTGAACGGCGACCCGACATTGGAGCGTATCGCAAAGGGCAATGGTCTCGCCCTTTGCGCGGCCGGCCCCTGGATTGCCCGCTTTGCGCCGGCACTCGAGCAGATGGTATCGGATGCCGAAAGGCTGACCGGAAGCCGCCCCAACATCTTCATCGATGTGTCGCAGGTCTCCAAGCTCGATACGTTCGGGGCCTGGCTGATCGAGCGTCTCCGCCGCAGCCTGACCCAGGGCGGCGCCGAGGCCAAGATCGCGGGCCTGTCGGCGGATTATTCCACCCTCGTCGATGAGGTGCGCCGGGTAAAGGCGATCCCGGCGGCCGGTGTCACCAAGGTGACCATTACCGGCATCCTGGATCAGGTCGGCCGCACCATGGCCGGCGTCGGCGCCACCATGCTCAGCCTCGTCGACATGCTGGGCGCGGTGCTGGCTGCAAGCGGGCGGGTTCTCACCCATCCGAGGTCGTTCCGCCTGACCTCCACGGTGCATCACATGGAGCAGGTGTGCTGGCGCGCGGTGCCGATCGTCGTTCTCATTACCTTTCTGATCGGCTGCATCATCGCCCAGCAGGGCATCTTTCATTTCCGCAAGTTCGGCGCCGATATTTTCGTGGTCGACATGCTCGGCGTTCTGGTGTTGCGCGAGATCGGTGTGCTCTTGGTCGCGATCATGGTCGCGGGACGTTCAGGAAGCGCCTACACCGCCGAACTCGGTTCCATGAAGATGCGCGAGGAAATCGATGCGCTGCGCACCATGGGCTTCGATCCGATCGAGGTCCTGATCCTGCCGCGGATGCTGGCGCTGGTGCTGGCGTTGCCGATCCTGGCCTTTCTGGGGGCGATGGCCGCGCTTTACGGCGGCGGCCTTGTGGCCTGGCTCTATGGCGGGGTTGATCCCGAGGCGTTTCTGTTGCGATTGCGCGATGCGATCTCGATCGATACCTTCACCGTCGGCATCATCAAGGCGCCGGTCATGGCGGCGGTGATCGGGATTGTCGCCTGTGTCGAGGGGCTTGCGGTGCAGGGCAGCGCGGAATCGCTCGGACAGCATACGACATCGTCGGTTGTGAAGGGCATCTTCTTCGTGATCGTGATGGACGGCGTGTTTGCGATCTTCTTTGCCTCGATCGGGATGTGACGATGACGGTCCAGGTGCAGAGCCAAGTTCCGAGCCAAGTTCCGAACCAAGCGCAGAGCCAGCAGCAGGACGCCATCATCCGGGTGCGCGACATCTCGGTGCAGTTCGGCTCGACCAAGGTGCTCGACGGCCTCAACCTCGACGTCAATCGCGGCGAAATCCTGGGCTTTGTCGGTCCCTCCGGCGCCGGCAAATCGGTATTGACGCGCACGATCATTGGACTGGTTCCAAAGATCTCGGGGCGCATCGAGGTGTTTGGGGTGGATCTTGATGCCGCCAGCGACTCGGAACGCCGCGCGGTGGAGCGGCGGTGGGGAATCCTGTTTCAGCAGGGTGCGCTGTTTTCCTCGCTGACGGTGCGGCAAAACATCCAGTTCCCGGTGCGCGAGTATCTCGACGTCACCCAGCAGTTGCTCGACGAGATCACCATCGCCAAACTCGGCATGGTGGGATTGCGCCCCGAAGTGGCCGATCGTTTCCCGTCCGAATTGTCCGGCGGCATGATCAAGCGCGTGGCGCTGGCGCGCGCGCTGGCGCTCGATCCGGAACTGGTATTTCTGGATGAACCGACCTCGGGCCTTGATCCGATCGGCGCCGGAGACTTCGACGAATTGGTCCGGACGCTCCAGCGGACTTTGGGCTTGACCGTTTTCATGGTAACCCATGACCTCGATAGCCTTTATACGGCGTGCGACCGGATTGCCGTTTTAGGGAACGGTAAGATCATTGCCGCAGGATCGATGGCCGACATGCAGGCCTCGCAACACCCCTGGTTGAGGGCCTACTTCCACGGCAAACGCGCGCGCGCGGTCATGGGATAGTTCACGAATTCATTTTTCGTCTGTTCTTGTGGTTCTCGAGCTCATTTTGGTTGGTTTCGGAGTTGGGTAATGGAAACGCGGGCGAACTTCGTTCTGATCGGATCGTTCACGCTCGCCGTGATCGCCGCCGCGTTCGGCTTCGTGCTCTGGTTCCAGAGCCTCCACACCACCAAGCTGCGCAGCCCGTTACGCATCGTTTTCGAGGGCCCGGCCGCGGGCTTGCGCAACGGCGGCAGCGTCAACTTTAACGGTATTAGGGTAGGCGAGGTCATCTCGGTAAAACTCGACAACCCGCGTCGCGTGGTCGCACTGGCCATGGTCGAAAACAACACGCCGCTCCGCAAGGACACCCTCGTGGGCCTCGAGTTTCAGGGCCTGACGGGCGTGGCCGCCATTTCGCTGAAGGGCGGCGAGGAAGCCGCGCCGCCGGTGCCGCTCGGTGCGGACGGCATCCCTGTGCTGACCGCCGATCCGAACGCGCTCCAGGACGTCACGGAGGCGATCCGCGGCACGTTGCAGAACATCAACCGGGTAGTCGCCGACAACCAGCAGGCGGTGAAAAACTCGCTGCATAACCTCGAGGTCTTTACCGCCTCGCTATCGCGCAACGCCGAGAAGATCGACGACGTCATGCTCAAGGTCGACGGCGTGATGGGCAAGGCCGACAATCTGATGGTGGGCCTCAACAGGCTCGCCGGCGGCAAGGATGGCGGGGAACTGTTCCTCACCGTGCAGTCGATCCGCGAACTGGCCGAAGACTTCGACAAGCGCTCCGGCGCCCTGATGACTGACGGCCGCCGCACGCTCGGCGATATCAGCCGCGCAGTGAACAATCTCGACCGCAATCCGACCCGGCTGTTGTTCGGCGCGGGCAATTCAAACTCGCCGGCCGCCGCCTCGGCGTCAACGCCGACGCCTCCGCCGCCGCGCCGCGCACAGTAGCGAACTCCGCTGTCATCGTCCGCCAACGGGTCTCGCCTTCGGCGAGCCCGATGACAGGCTCCAGCGGACGGATCCAGTATTCCAGGAGGTATTGGTGCTTGGCCCGAGGGGCCGCTCGTGCTGGATGCCCCGCCTGCGCGGGGCATGACGACCTTGTGTGGTACACACAAAAACGGAGGCCGCGAGGCCTCCGCTTCTTCTTTGCTGCTACTCGCTATTCGCCACTCGCCTATTCGCGACTGGCTATTCGCCACTCATCCCAGCCGCCCCGCCGCGTGCGCGAGCAGGGTGTAGACCAGCCCCGTCTCCGAGGTGAGGTGGGCGCGCAGCGCCTGCGGCCCGCGATCCTCGCGCGCGACCTCGTCGAGCAGCCGCTCGAACTCGGCGATATAGCGGTCGACCGTCTGCTTGAAATTGCGGTCACTGCGATATTTGCGGGCGACTTCGTCGAAGGCCTTCTGGCCCGCCGGCGTATAGAGCCGTTTCGAAAACGCCTTGCCCTCACCGCGCTGATAGCGATCCCACATTTCGGCCGCGAGATTGCGATCCATCAGCCGGCCGATGTCGAGCGACAACGATTCCAGCGGATTGCCGCTGGTCGCGTTCTGCTGCGCGGGACGGCCGCGCTGGGCAGGCGGGGGTGGTGCGCCGGCGCCGGCACCATCGGTGCGGCTCAACAGATCGGAAAGCCATCCGTCGCGTCCCTGATCGGAACCGGCAGGCGCAACCGGCGGCGCCTCGGTACGGCGCGAGACGGGGGTGCCGAGATCGGGCGGCGGCAGGTTGGATGCGCTGGCACGCTGTGCCGGCGCCGGCCGCGGCTCTGCACGACCGCCGACGGCAGCCATCGCCGGCTCTTCCTCGCGATAGGTGCTGGTGCGATTGGTGGAGACGACATCGAGGCCACGCCCGTGATGGGCGACGATGCGGTTGAGCTCGGCCAGCGCCTCGATCTGGTCGACGATGACCTTGCGCATCTGCGCCGTCGAGTCGGCGGCCTCCTGCGGCATTTCCAGAACGCCGCGGCGAAGCTCGCTGCGGGTTGCCTCCAGCTCGCGATGCATTTCGGCAGCCATCTGCTTCATGCTGACGACCATGTTGCCGAACTTCTCGGCGGACTGCTTGAACATCGCGTCCGCTTCTTCGGTGCTCTGCTGATAGATCTCGGCCATCGCGTTCGCGGTCTGGCGGCGCTCATCCTCGGCTGCCACGCGGACGGCCTCGAACTGCCGGCTGATCGCGGCTGAACCAGCGCCAGCGGTTTCCGCCACCACGCGCGCGATGTCGCGGGCGCGCTCTTCGGCGGCCGCCAGCGATTCATCCAGCAGACCGGTGAAGCGCGACAGCCGCTGGTCGAGGTCGGCGGTGCGCAGATCGATCGTGGTGACGAGCGATTCCAGCGCCGACTTGCGCTCGGAAAGCGAAGTGGTGGTGCTGCGGTTGCTCTGTTCGACGACGGCAGCCGCTTCGACCAGAGACCTGCCGTGGATCTCGAACTGGCCGGAAAGCGAGTTGAGATCCTCCAGCGCCCTCGCGGTCTTGGAATTGAAAATGCTCAACTGGTCTTCCAGCGTCTGCGTCGCCGCGCCGTTACGCGTCGTGACGTCGTTCATGGCCGAGACGAAATCGGCGACGCGGGTGACGAGCGCGCGCTCCAGCGAATTGAGGTTGTCGTGGGCGCCGGTGAGGACTTCCTGAAGCAGGATGTTGCCCTCGCGCAGCCGCTCGAACAACGCGACGGTGTCGGTGCGCAGGATCTTGCTGGTCTCCTGCATTTCGGTGACCGCGGCGATCGAGACCTGGCGCGATTGGTCGATCGCGTTGCGCGACGACATTTCCAGGTCCTTCAGCGACTTGTTGACGGTCGAGGTCGCCAGTTCGCCGGCCGAAGTGATGTTGCGCGCCATCTCGCTGCTGTTGCCCAGCATGGCCTGCGAGAAGCCCTTGGCGCGGGTTTCGATCGAACGCAAGGCTTCGCCCGTGACGCGGTCGACTTCAGAAGTGAGCAGGCCGGTCTTGGCGCCGATGGCTTCGACCAATGCCCCGCGCTTGGCGTCGATGACCTGCGACAGACGCTCGGTCTGCTGCTGGACATAGGTGACGATCTCGTCGGTCTTGCCCGTCATGGCCGTGCCGAACGAGCTGCCCGCGGCGAGAACCGAACGCTCCACGTCGGACGATGTCGATTTGACCTTGGAGGCGGCTTCGTTGGAGGCCGCAACCAGCGCCTGCTGCGCGGTCTGCGCGGTGGCGACGATCCGGTCCGTGGTGTTGGTGGTGACGGTAGCAAGCGAACGCTCGAGATCGCCCGAGATCGCCCGGATCTGGTTTGCGGCATCCGCCGAGGTCGCGGTGAGCGAGGTTTGGGCCTCGCGCGCGCTGTTGAGGATGGAAGCGGCCGTATCCGTGCCGACCGCCGTCAAGGTGCGTTGAACGTCGGTGGCAAGCGACTTGACCTGGCTCGCGGCATCGGCAGACGCGGCGATGAGCGTGGTCTGGGCCTCGCGGGCGCCGGTAACGATCGCATTGGCGGTCGACGAGGTTGCCACGGACAGTGAGCGTTCGATGTCGGCCGCGAGCTCCTTGACCTGATTGGCGGAGTCGGACGATGCCGACACCAGCGTCGCCTGCGCGTCGCGGGCCGAGACCAGGATCGAATTGGCGGCGCTGCCGCCGACGGCGGTCAGTGCGCGTTCGACCTCCGCGGAGGTCTGCTTCAGTTGATCACCGACTTCCGTGGATACGCCGAGCAGCGCCTGCTGCGCCGCGCGAGCGCCGGTCTGAATGGTCTCGCTGGTGTTGACGACCAGATTGGTGAGCGAGCGTTCCGCATCCTCGACATGGGACTTGATCCCGCCCGACAACTCCTCGGCGCGGGCCATCAGCGTTTCGCTTGCCTGGCGTCCACTGCTTTCGATGCGGCCGGCCACGGCTTCGATGCGGGAATCCAGCAGTTCCTCGAACTGCGCCACCCGCGTATCGATATCGTTGGCGACCGAACCGATGCGGGTCTGGATGCCCTGGTGAATTTCCTGGAACCGCGCCCCGATGATTTCGGTGAGCTGGGTTGCCCGGCCGTCGATGGCATCGGTTGCGCTGGCGATGCGCTGATCGACGGCTGCCACCGCTTGCGCTGTGCCGTCGGTGAGGGAAGCGGTGAGGGTGCCGAGCCGACCGTCGATCGTTGCGGTGACCGACTGGGTGCGGGTGTCGAAGGTCTGTTCGAGCGATTGCAGACGCCCGTTGATCGATTCGTCGAACGATTTGATCTTGCTGTCGAGCGAGGTGTCGAGATGGGCGACCCGGCTTCCGAGCGTCGTCTCGAACTGCAGCAAACGCTGATCGAGCGAAGCCGTGATCTCGCCGCCGTTCGACGTCAGGCGGGTATCGAAATTGTCGACGTAGGTCTTCAGCGTCTCCGCAATGTCGCTGGTGCGCTGGCCCATCCGCTCGACGATCTCGCCGCCAAAGGTTTTGACGGTGCGGTCGAATTCCGAGATATGGCGGGTGATCAGGGCGCCGAGCGTGCCGGAGTCGCGGGCGAATTTTTCCGCCAGTTCTCCGCCCTGGTTCTTCACCAGTTCGTCGAAGGCGCTCAGTTGCAGGGCGAGGGCGTCGTGGGCGCTCTCGGTCTGGCCGATGACCTTGGCCACCAGCGAGTTTGCGGTCACGTCGAGCGCATCGCTTGCCTTCTCGCCGGAGGTGAGGATTTTCGAGGCGAGGCGGTTGCCGGATTTGTCGATCTTGTTGACGAGATCGCCCGAGCGCAGCTCGAGTTCCAGGAGCAGCGAGTCCGAGGAATTCTTCAGGGAGTCGTGCACCTGTTCGGTGCGATCGGAAATGCCGTCCACGATGGTGGAGGAGCGTTGCTCGAATTCGGACGTGATGCGGTCGAGGCGCTCGTTGAGCATTTCGTGGACACGGTCGGCGAGTTCGACGAACTCGTCGTGGACGTGGCCGGTCTTGAAATTCAGGCTGGTGGTCAGCCGCTCCGAGGCATCGAGCACCGCGCGCGTGGTTTCGGCGCTGGCTTCCTCGAGCCGGTCGAGCAGATCGCCGCCGCGCTCGCCGAGCGCCAGGATCATGTTGTCGCCGGCATTGGCCAGCGCGCTCGTGATGTGGGCGCCGCGCTCTTCCAGCGCACCGGTGATGCTTTTCGCGACTTCGTCGACGCGGGAGGCGATCGCGTCCGAGATCAGTGCGATATCGTGACGCAAGTCGATCTGCACGCCGGAAATGGCGCTGCGCACCTGTTCGGCCTGGCCGACCAGGTTGTCGCGCTGATGGGCGATGTCCTGAAGCAGCGCGCGAATCCGCACTTCGTTGTCGCTGTAGGCGCGTTCAAGCGCCGAGACCTCGTTGGCCACCAGCGTTTCGAGTTCGCCGGCCCGCGCGATCGCGCGTTCGACGCCGTCACCCATCGCCGCGACTTCGCGGCGGATCGCCTGACCGACCGTTATCATCGAGTCGCTGGCGGCGCCCTCAGGCTCGGAGAAACGGATGGCGACCTGCGCCATCGATTGCGCGATCGTGCTCAGTTGCTGGCCGCGCCAGGACAGATGCGCCATGAAATAGAACAGGAAGACCGGCGCGAAGAACAACGCAAACAAACCTGCCAGCGCCAGCGTGCCGCCCGAGCCTTCGCCGATCGCGGCGCGCAAGGACGGCAGGAAGCTGATGGTCAGAATGGCGGCGCCGAGAATCCAAACCACCGCAAAAAGGGACGCGAGCGTGTAGGAGTTGCGGGAAAGGCGGCCCTTCTGGATCGCCTGCAAAGCCTGACCGATGACTTCGCGGTCGTCATTGGCGGCGCGGCGCGTGCGCGGCGGTTCTTCGATGGCGTTGAAGGTCGGCCGATCGTTGATCGGGCGCGTGTCGAACGACGGCTCGTCAAATGAAGGCGCGGAGGTGCTGATGTCTGCGGCCGCGTCGTTGCGGGACGAACCCCTGATGTCGCCAGACGCGCCGTCGATGTTGAGGGCTTCCTGAATGGCAGAAAGCGCGACTTCCGTCGGGTCTTTGACCTTTTTGGGGGTGTTCGCCATGTTCAGTCCGAGCCCTCGTGTTACTTCTTACGCCATCCGGAAAAAGTCCTGCGAAATGCCCCCCGCAAGCCCAAAACCGGCGTCATGGTCGGACGCAACGCCCAAGGCGCCAACTCGATGAGGGCCGGCTCGTCCGCACACGTCCGGCGAACATCCTATTGGCTAGGCGTCGCGAATGAAATGGTGCGATTAATACAATCTTAATCATCGTTAACAGCGTCGCGCCGTAAGACCTTACAATGCTTTGGAATTCCGCGCGCGTGTATGAATTGCGGCGGCTCTTTGCTGAAAACAAGGCGAAGGTGCGGCGGCGGTGCCGGCCTGCCAAACAACGTTCCATTAACCACTTCCGTGATTGGCTCGCCGAGGCTGCGCTTCCGAAGCGCAGAGCGCGCTAGAATCGGACCTGCCCATGTCGCTTCATCTGGATCGGATTGACTGGATGCCATCGCCACCGCTCGCTCCCGATGACGGTCCGATCGATATCGACCATCTGCGGCGGATGACGCTTGGCGATGCCACGCTGGAGCGGGAGGTGCTGACCATGTTTTCGGCGCAGGCTTCGCGCCTGGCCGAAGCGTTGGCGGCGATGCCGACTGACGCTCCCGCTTTGGCGCATACGCTCAAGGGGTCGGCGCGGGCCATCGGCGCTTTTGCGGTCGCCGACGCCGCAGCTCATCTCGAGACGCTCATCAAGTTTGGAGGCGACACGGCCGAAGCCTTGAGTGAACTCGACGAGGCCGTCACGCAGGCCGGTGCCGCGATCGACGCCTTTCTGAGCCGGGACTGATCAAGCGGCCGATTACGGCCGGAAAAATTGCCAAATCCACTCCACTAGTGGTCCATTCCAACATTCGCACTCCGTCCGGGCAGGCGATTTTGCGAATGTTGGAATCATAGGACCACTAGCAAATATAGCTTCTAGTGGAGCTTAGGTTTGGCATTCGCTTTATGAGCTCGGGGTCACCACTGAGCGAATGCCAATCCGCTCCACTAGCGTTGATCGGATCGACCCGTTATAGGTCTGCCCGGACCCCTTTTTCCGGTAATACGAGCGAACATGGCCAAGATTCACTTTGTCGACCATTCCGGCGAGACCCGCACCATCGATGTCGAAAACGGCGCCACCGTTATGGAAGCGGCGATCCGCAATGCGATCCCGGGCATCGAGGCGGAATGCGGCGGCGCCTGCGCCTGCGCCACCTGTCACGTCTATGTCGACGAAGCGTGGCGCGAGAAAGTCGGCCCGCCTTCGCCGATGGAAGAGGACATGCTGGACTTCGGCTTCGACGTACGGCCGAATTCGCGTCTGTCCTGCCAGATCAAGGTCTCCGACGAACTCGACGGCCTCTTGGTTTCGACGCCGGAGCGGCAGGCCTGAGACGGCCGCGGCAATCGCTCACATCATCAGTTCGAATGCGGCACGCCGCGGCGAAGCCAAGGCTGAAATTTCTCGATGATCTCGGGCGTCAGCGGCGTCGGTTTGCGCGTTGCCTCGTCGATCAAAACCGTCACTGATTGCGCGGATGCCACGCAGTGGCCGTTTGAGAATACCACCTGATCGAACGTCACGGAAGTTCGGCCGAATTTCGCAACGCCTAACCCCATCTCGATCGTGCCCGGCCAGCGCAATTCGGCGCGGAAGTGAATATCGAGCCGCACCATGATCCAGGCGAGGCCATCAGGCATCAGCCCGAAGCTGCGATCCTTCATCAGCGTGACGCGGCCGGTTTCGAAGTACGTCGCATAGACCGCGTTGTTGACGTGCTGATTGGGATCGAGGTCGGCAAAGCGCACATTGTCGGTCAGCCGGTAGGGAAAATCTTCCAATCGCGGCGTTCGGTCGGGTCGAGCAGGGGCATTCACGGGGGACGGTCTCCGAAACTAGTGGAGTGGATTTGACATTCGCTACCCAACTAGCCGCGACTTCGCAAAGCGAATGTCAAATCCCGAACTCCACTAGAATCTTAATAGTTGCTAATAGTCCTTTGAATCTAACATTCGCAAAAGTGCCTGCCGCGAAGGGATGCGAATGTTAGATTCGGACCATTAGTGCCCTTACAGCGCAGATGTCGAATGGCGGCAAGGGGTTGTCGTGACGGCCGCAAGCATATTATGGCTTTCCTCCCTGCGCGCCGTTGGCTAGAGAAGCGCATCCAACCGTCTCGGCCTGGGTTCAACCGAAAAGAAGCGACATGAGCGAAGCCATCAAAACCGACGTGCTGATCATTGGCGCAGGCCCCTGCGGGCTGTTTTCCGTTTTCGAATTGGGCCTGCTCGACATGAAGACCCATCTCATCGACATCCTCGACAAGGTCGGTGGTCAGTGCGCCGAGCTTTATCCGGAAAAGCCGATCTACGATATTCCCGGCATTCCCTTCGTTACCGGTCAGGGCCTGACCGAAGCGCTGATGGAGCAGATCAAGCCGTTCAACCCGACCTTCCATCTCAACGAGATGGTCGAGAAGATCGAGAAGATCGGCGATCCGGCTTTTCGCGTCACGACCGATGCCGGCAAGGTTTTCGAATGCAAGGTGGTGGTGATTTCGGCCGGCGGCGGCTCGTTCCAGCCGAAGCGTCCCCCGGTGCCCGGCATCGAGGCCTATGAGGGCACTTCGGTATTTTACGCCGTGCGCAAGATGGAGCAGTTCCGCGACAAGGATATCCTGATCGTGGGCGGCGGCGATTCCGCACTCGACTGGACACTCAACCTGCATCCGATCGCAAAGAGCGTGACGTTGTTGCACCGGCGCGACGATTTTCGCGCCGCGCCCCACAGCGTCGAACAGATGCGCGCGCTGGTCGCCTCCGGCAAACTCGACTTGAGGATCGGTCAGGTCACGGCGCTGGAAGGCGAGAGCGGCATCCTCAAGGGCGCGCACGTCAAAGGCAACGACAACGCCATGTCGAAGGTTGACTGCAATACCATGCTGCCGTTCTTCGGCCTCACCATGAAGCTCGGGCCGGTTGCGAATTGGGGCATTCAGCTCGAAAACAATCTGGTGCCCGTCGAGACATCTGCCTTCGAGAGCAGCGTTCCCGGAGTCTTCGCCATCGGCGACATCAACACCTACCCCGGCAAGCTCAAACTCATTCTCTGCGGCTTCCACGAGGGCTCGCTGATGGCCCAGAAGGCGCACCGTTACGTCTATCCGGACAAGCGCCTCGTGTTCCAGTACACGACCTCGTCCTCGAGCCTGCAAAAGAAACTCGGCGTCAATTGACGGCCAACCGCCGCTGCCAGATTATCGTCATATTTCAGGACGTTACTCGCGCGGGCGAACGTAACTTCTGGGTCCCGTCCGCACTGGCCGCCTGCGGTAAATGAACGTAGTCTCGGCCTGTTCTTTCGGCTGGCATGAAACGGGTCGCGGTGATGTGGAAAGCGGTAGTTGGAGTGCAGCGTCAGCTTGCGATCGCGGGGATGCTTGCGATGGCGCTCACTGCGTCTCTTCCGGGATACGCGGCCGAGCCATCGGCAGCGGGCCTCTGGCAAAAAACCGAAGACGGCCAGCCGGTGATCTGGATTTTGATGGTCGATCACCATGACGGCACGTTCGAAGGCGTGATCGCGAAGAAGTTTTCCAAACCCGGAGTGCCCGAAACGCCCACCTGCGCGCAATGCACCGACGACCGCAAGAACGCGCCGGTGCTCGGTATTTCCTTCATCCGCGACATGAAGCGCAATGGCTTCGATTATGAAGGCGGCAACATTCTCGACCCGCGCGACGGGGAAGTCTGGAAAGCGAAAATGACGCTCAGCCCCGACGGGCAGCAACTCACGCTGCGCGGCTATGTGCTGACGCCGCTCTTGGGCAAGGACGATGTCTGGAGCCGTTTGCCGGATTCCGAATTCGCCGCCGTCGATCCGGCGATTATCGCCAAATATCTGCCGGTGCAGACGCTCGTGGCCAAGCCGCCGTCGGGAAAAAAGAAATCCGCCACGCCTGCAAGGCAGTGAATTCTTCACCGGCGAAGAGTTCTTCCAGCACGCCTTCCCGCACGAGCGAAGCGACCTGAGCCATTGGCGCAAGCGGCTCGGCGACAAGTTGGAGCTGCTGCTGGCAGAGAGCCTGCGGGTGGCACACGAGGCCGGCGCGTTACGCAGCCAAGACCTCAAGCGGGTCACGGTCGACACCACGGTGCAGCCGAAGGCCATCACCTTTCCGACCGATGCCAAGCTGCTGCATGCGGCCATCAAGGGGCTCAACCGCCTGGCGAGAAGGCATGGCGTCAGGCTGCGGCAATCCTATGCTCGCGTGGCCAAGGCCGCCGCGATGATGGCGGGCCGCTACGCCCATGCCAAACAGTTCAGGCGGCATCAGCGGCAGTTGCGTATCCTGCGCGGCCGGCTGGGCCGGATCATCCGCGACATCCGTCGCAAGATCGAGAGCCAGCCAGCACTGGAGGAGGCGTTCAGCCTTCCGCTTGGCCGAGCCACGCAGATCCGCTCGCAACAGCAGCGCCAGCGCGGCTGGAAGCTGTATTCCTTCCATTCCCCGGAGGTGGAGTGCATCGGTAAGGGCAAGGCCGCCGCGCCTTACGAGTTCGGCGTTAAGGCCTCCATCGTTACCAACAACCGCAGGGCTCCCGGCGGCCTGTTCGTGCTGCACGCCAGGGCGATGCCCGACAATCCCTACGACGGTCACACCTTGCGCGACGTCATTGACCGCACCGAGACCCTCACCGGCTGCGCAATCGAGCGGGCCTATGTCGACAAGGGATACCGCGGCCACGACGCGCAAAATCCCCGTCGCGTCTTCATCTCCGGCCAGAAACGCGGCGTCTTCGGTGTCATCAAGCGCGAGCTGCGACGCCGCTCCGCCATCGAGCCCATCATCGGCCACATGAAGGCCGAAGGTCACCTCGGCCGCTGCTACCTCAAAGGCCGCGCAGGAGACGCCGCCAACGTCATCCTCTAAGCCGTCGGCTACAACTTCCGCCGTATCCTCGCCTGGCTCAGAGCCCCCTGGATGTCGGCGTATACGATCCCAAAGTTTTTCAAGTGAGCATCGCCGTTTCGGATTGCGCTATTCAGCACGAACAATCTGAATAGATCCGTGAGAGCTTTCGCTCGATCGGGCGGGTTAATGTATTCCGCGGTGCGCCTAAACAGTCGTGTCTCGTATCCTCCGTCATATTTGCTTGCAGCAGGAAGGCCGTTGAGCACACAAAAATCTTCAAAACCAAGATATTTGCCATCCGGTCCCAGATCGAAGCGCTTGATGACGAGGGCGTGTCCTTCGTCAGATAAGCTGTATTCGGGAACAGAAAACTTGAGCCGTTTTGCAACTTCGAGACAGAAAAATTCGTTTGCCGCGAGTTCGGGATATTCTGCTGGATCCCAAAATTTCACGATATGTGTGGCACTTCTAAAACTCGGTGAGAGGCGTAAGTCACTTTCTTCGTCCGCTCGGATCATTACTTTCGGCTGCACTCCCGACAGGCCAGAATGAATTGCAAATTTCTCAAGAAGGTAGTCGAAGAGTTCGCTCGTCCCCTTGGCCTTGAGAATCTCATCAATAGATTGGAACGGAACATCCTCGGTAAGTTTGGTCGAAAAATCGGAATAGCGAAGACGGCCGACTTGGGTTTTGCCGACTATGTTCAGTAGATCAAAATCATCGAAACTTCCGGTGGCTTTGGCAAATTGATTGACCAAGCGCGCACGGAGTGCTCCCTCCGGGAGGTTCATCTCGAATATCGGGGCAAGTCCAAATCGCGTGTCCCACGAAGCCGTTCGCTTCGGCATCGTGACGGAAACTGCGTGGCTCGGATCGGTTGTAGGGTCGTAGGCGAACGTAGATCCTCTCATTTCGAAGCGATCGAGAGCGCCAACTCCTTCACCGTCTACCCAAACTCGAAGCATTTTCGCCTTCTTCTCTCAAATCTTCCAAGGTAGGGCGGTTGTTATTCAGTTGGGTCGCACGCAGATCTAGGCCAAGCGCGTTCATCACACGCATCAGGTTTTTTGGCTGGTTTACCGGCGCGAGCCGGCGCGCGAGCGCTGCGGGAAGGGCAAGGTCGCCTTCACCTCGACGACTTCAGCCGTCTCGGTCTCGGCGCAGCTATCGCCTTGCTTGCGGCGCAGTTGCCAGGGCAGCACCACGTTGAGCCAGAGCTCACGCGTTCCCATGATCGAGATCGCGATGCCGAAGGGGATCATGAAGTAGAGGATGCGGAACACCACCAGCGTCGCCAGCAACTGCTCCTTGCCGAATTGCGGAAGCGCGACCAGCATGGCGGCATCGAACACGCCGAGCGAGCCCGGCGCGTGGCTGGCAAAGCCAAGCAGCGTCGCCAGAATGAACACCACCGCCAGCGAGACGAAATCGATGTGCGGCTGGGCCGGCATCAATAGATACATCGCCATGGCGCAGAAGCCGAGATCGACCACGCCGATCAGGATTTGCACCAGCGTCAGCGGCGCCGAAGGCAGGCGGACCATCCAGCCGTTCTGCCCAAGCTCGCGCCGCTCGTCTCCGAGGGTGAGCCAGACCAGATAAGCGATAATAGCCCCGATAACGCCAAACGCGATCAGCCGGTTGATCGCCGCAGGCAGCTGATCCATCGAGGAGGCGGCCGAGGGTTGCCAGGCCATGCCGATGCCGAGCACAAAGGTGTTGCCGAGCCAAAAGGTCAGGCCGGAAAGAAAGCAGATCTTGGCGACGTCGACGGCGCTCAGGCCATAATCCGAATAGATCCGGAAACGGATCGCGCCGCCGGTGAAGACGGTTGCGCCGATATTGTGCCCGATCGAATAGCTGGTGAAGCTCGACAGCGCCGCGATACGATAGGGCACATGCTTCTTGCCGAGCGTGCGTACCGCAAAGAAATCATAGAACGTCAGGGTGCAGAAGGCGCCGGCCACGCATAGCCCGGCCAACATGATGCGGTGCGGCGCGATGTCCGTCAGCGCCACCAGCATTACCCCGGCGTCGATGCCCTTGAGGGTGCGAACGAGTGTCGTGATCGCGAAGGCGATGATCACGAGGCTGGCGGCAACCCCTACGCGCTTCCAGCCTATCCGTTTCTTAAAGCCACGCCGCAGCGTGGCTAACAGCCGAACCATTCATCCTCCCGGCAGGGCCGCAACGGCGTTGCCGACCTCTCGAAGCGACCACGGCATTTGGCCCCGATCGCCCTGGAAACGGAATCCATAAGGCAAAAACCTTCGTTTGTGCAGTCCTTGACAAAGCGGCGGACTGTCGCGCATCGGCCCCCGGCCATACCCTTAGATAGGCGACCCATTCCGGGAATCGAGGCGGAATGGGGGCCATGCGCCGCAAGCGGCCTCTATCGATATCGATCCCAAGTGATATCGATCCCAAGTGAAGATCCAGAGTTACGGATGTTCCCGATGCGAGGTTTTCGCCTCCGCCAGGAACACCGGCTGTACACGCCGGTTAGCGCACCATCAGCAAGCGAACATATCGGCGTGGGTGGAGGCGAGGGCGCGCGGTTGTGTTCCCCAACGAAAAGGATTGGAACGATGGGACTCTTTACCCGCGACATCAAAACCATGAACGATCTGTTCCTGCATCAATTGCAGGACATCTATTACGCCGAGCAACAATTGGTGAAGGCGCTGCCGAAGATGGCCGACAAGGCGACGGACAAACAGCTCAAGGAAGGCTTTTTGACCCATCTCGAGGAAACCAAAACGCACGTGAAGCGCCTCGAGGAAGTGTTCCGCATGCAAGGTGTCAAGGTGCAGGCGGTCGATTGCCCCGCCATCGACGGCATCATCGAGGAAGCCGAAGAGGTTGCCGGCGAGGTCGCCGACAAATCGGTTCTGGATGCGGCCCTGATCAATGCAGGGCAGGCGGCCGAACACTACGAGATCGCTCGCTACGGCAGCCTGATCGCCTGGGCAAGGCAGCTCGGCCGCAACGATTGCGCGACCATCCTGCAGAAGACGCTCGATGAGGAACGGATCACCGACAGGAAGCTGACCTCGCTCGCCGAGGGCAAGATCAATCTTCGCGCCGCGAGCTGATCCGTTTGATGGCAAGCTGAGCGAAGTGCCGCGCCGATCGCTTCGGCGCGGCACTTTCGTTTGGGAACCGAAGAACCGTTCCAAAAGCCCGTTTATTACTGCAAATTTCCACAACTTCCATCTCGCGATCGAGCGCAGATCGTGTAGAAAAGATGCTGGAATTGCGGGGAAGGGAACTTGGAAAAGGAAATTGATACCGCCGTTGCGGGTCTGATGGCAGAACAGGCAGCCGCGCTGCCGCTTCCGCTCGGCGCCAGCGAACGGCTGATCAATTGGCGATATGTCGCGGCGGTGGGAACCTATCACCTGCTGGCGCTGCTGGCGTTCGCGCCCTGGTTCTACAGCAAGGCCGGCGTCGTGCTTGCGGTGGTCGGCGTCTATGTCTACGGCGCCTGCGGCATGAACCTTTGCTATCACCGCCTGCTCGCGCATCGCAGCTTCAAGTGTCCGCTCTGGATGGAACATGCATTCGCGCTGCTGGCGGTCTGGTGCGTGGAAGATACGCCGGCGCGCTGGGTCGCGACGCACCGCATGCACCATCATCGTTCGGACGAACGCCCCGATCCGCACAGTCCGCTGGTGAATTTCTTCTGGTCGCATATGGGCTGGCTGTTTGTGCAAAATACCGACCTCGGCCGTCAGGTCGCCTACGACCGCTATGCGCGCGACGTCCTTCGCGACCGCTTCTATCGCTTTATCGAGCGCTATGTCGTGTGGGTCACGCTCTCGCAGTCGGTGTTGTATTTCGCTGCGGGCTTTCTGATCGCGCTTGTTCTCGGCGACGCGCCGATGGCGGCACTGCAATTCGCAGCGAGCATCTGGCTATGGGGTGTCGTGGTGCGGACCGTCATCGTCTGGCACATTACCTGGAGCGTGAATTCGCTGGCGCATGTGTTCGGCTATCAGAATTACGACACCGGGGACCACAGCCGCAACAATGTGCTGGTGGCGATCCTGGCGAGCGGCGAGGGGTGGCACAACAATCACCACTCTGAGCCGAGCTGCGCCAGCAATCAAAGGCACTGGTGGGAGATCGACCTGACATATCTCCTGCTGCGCCTCTTCGTCGCTTTCGGATTGGCCTGGGACGTCCAGATGCCGACGCGCTCGCCTGAAGCTTGACGGCTTCATTATTGTTCCGGCGGGAACCCTCTGTCGGCGACAGCACACTTCGTCATTGATCGAAGTTTTGACGTGAAACGGGAGGTTATCTGTTGCGTTGGGTCCTGCGTGACCCACGGAGATAACCAATGCCAAGAGCAGCCACCAAATTGCAGCCGTTTGAGGCTACGACCGGAATTCCTTCGAACGGCGCGCCTTGCGAAGAAAAATTTTCCGACGGACGGCATTCGGAGCAACAGCCCGCACGAGGACTGTCAGCGTCGCTGACGCTGTTTGCCATGAGTCTCGGCTACGGCGTGGTTCAGCTTGACGTTACCATCGTTAACACCGCGCTCGATCGTATCGGCGCCTCGCTCGGCGGCGGCGTGGCGGAGTTGCAGTGGATCGTCAACGCCTACACCATTGCCTTTGCGGCTTTCATTCTCACCGCCGGCGCGCTCGGCGATCGCATCGGCGCCAAGCGGGTCTTCATGGCAGGCTTTGCCATCTTCACGTCCGCTTCGCTGGCGTGCGCGCTTTCCCCCAACCCGATCGTGCTGGTTGCCGCGCGAGCCGTCCAGGGATTGGGCGCGGCCGTGCTGGTCCCGAATTCGCTGGCGCTGCTCAACCATGCCTATCCCGATGAAAAGCGGCGCGGACGGGCGATCGGAATCTGGGCCGCAGGCGCGAGCCTTGCACTGACAGCGGGACCGCTGGTTGGTGGTGTACTGATTGCGCTCATCGGATGGCGATCGATCTTTCTGGTCAATCTGCCAATCGGCCTCGCCGGGCTTTGGCTGAGCTGGAAATACGCCACCGAAACCTCGGCCAATCGTCAACGTCAGGTCGACCTGCCGGGCCAGGTGACGGCGATCGCCGCACTCGGCTGTCTCGCCGGCGCCATCATCGAGGGCGGCGCGCTCGGCTGGTCCAACGGCTTCGTGCTTGCCGCTTTCGTTGCGTCCGTGGCGCTGGCCGTATTGTTCATCCTGCAAGAGCGCCGCGCAGAGCAGCCGATGCTGCCGCTGTCGCTGTTCGGCCATCGCCTGTTTGCGCTCACCTCGCTGGTCGGTCTGCTCGTCAACATCGCGTTTTACGGACTGATCTTCGTGTTCAGCCTGTACTTCCAGCGCATCAACGGCCTGTCACCAGTGGCGACCGGTCTGGCGTTCGTGCCGATGATGGGCGCGGTGCTGCCGGCCAATCTGGTCGCTGCCCGCGTGACCGAACGGCTTGGTGCGCCAACGACCATTGCGCTCGGTGCGGCGTTGGCGGCTTTCGGGTGCTTGACCTTGCTCGGCATCGCGCCGGGTACATCTTACTGGAAAATCGTTGGCCAGTTCGTGATCATGGGTGGCGGCCTGGGCCTCTTGGTGCCGCCGCTCACTTCCGCGCTTCTGGGCAGCGTCGATAAATCGCGCTCCGGCATCGCCGCCGGCGTCCTCAATGCAACCCGGCAGACCGGAAGCGTGTTGGGAGTAGCGTTGTTCGGTTCGCTGATCGGCCGGTCAGGCCAGTTCATGAGTGGCGCGCATCACTCGCTGATGATCTCCACGGCGCTTCTGTTGGCGGGAGGCGCGGTGATCTGGTACGGCGCTTCAAGACGTGATTGAGGTTAGTGCCTTACGCAACGCGAAATGGGCGCCGCAGAATGCCATCGCAGCGCCCAGGCCAAGCGCGGCAAACCCCGCGATAACACCCGAGACGGTCGGCAGCGGGCTGGGTGCGGCCGCAGCCTGGCCCGCGCCGATGAGTACCAGCACGACGGCCGCAATCAGGAACTGCTGCATCCGCTGCGGAATTTGCCCGGATGCCGCGCTGTGCATCAGTGACGCCGTGAAATAGCCGCCGGAAAAGCCGACGGTTGCAATCAGCCACCACGCCAGCGCGCTACCTGCCGGCATGAAGTTGCTTGTATCGGATCGCCACAGGCCGCCGAGATCGAGCCCGAACCTTGCGCCCAGCATGTGCACGGCAAGCGCCAGCAGCACGCCGGAGATCGCAGCGGCGGCGAGGATCAGGCGGCTTGGAAATGGAGTTGTCTCAGGCATGCTGCGGTTGTAGAATAGAGCGAGCGACCGGCGCAAGGAACTCTATCGATCTTACACGGAGATTTGGCGATGGTGTTCGGCCTTCTCGCATTGATCGCTTCGGCGATGTTTACCGGCGCGGCATTCTACGTCAATTTCGCCGAGCAACCGGCACGGCTGACGCTCAACGATCGCGCGCTGCTCACCGAATGGAAGCCATCCTACAAGCGCGGGGCCGCGATGCAGGCGCCGCTCGCAGTGATCGGTTTCGTGTTGGGAATGCTGGCGTGGTGGCGGATCGAGCATATCGGCTTTTTGATCGGCGCCATTCTGATCATTGCGCCGTGGCCGTGGACGCTGATCGTCATTAGACCCACCAATAATGCCTTGCTGGCGACGGACCCCGGCAAGGCTGGGCCGCCATCCCGCGCGCTCATTGTCAAGTGGGGCGCTCATCCATGCCGTACGAACGGCGTTGGGCGGGCTTGCGACCGCGGCATTTTTCTGGGCATGCGTATCTTATTAGGCGCTACGCTCACGCTTCCGACCGGAAAAGGACAGTTCACCGCTCATGCCGTCTGACTCGCCTGATGGAGCCGGTCTGCGCTACGCCTACAAGGCCTCGCTGATCGGCTCGGCGCATCAGTTCGAATTGACGGAGCAGGGGATGTCATGGCGCATCGCCGGCCGCACCGGTCTCTGGGACTATGCGGATATCGCGGCGGTGCGCCTTTCCTATCGCCCGGTGTCGATGCAGTCGCGGCGGTTTCGCGCCGACATCGAAAAAGCCGGCGGCGGGCGGCTCGCCATTTTCTCGACCAGTTGGCAGACGGCGGCGCTGATGGCGCCGCAGGATCAGGACTACCGCGCCTTCATCATCGGATTGCACGCCCGGATGGCCAAGGCGGGAAGCCGGGCTCATCTCGCCGGCGGCCTGCATCCGCGGCTCTATGCGGCCGCGATCGTTGTGGTGACGCTGCTCGCCGTCGCGATGGCGGGGCTATTGCTGCGCTCGATCGTATCGGGCGCATGGGCGGGGGCGCTTTTTCTGGTGGGCTTTGCCGCGTTGTTTGCGTGGCAAGTAGGCGGCTTCATTACGCGCAACCGGCCGCGGACCTACACATTTGACGACGTGCCGAAAGCTTTGCTGCCTTGAGCGGAATGATCCGCGATTTGTTTCAGTGCCGCACCACCAGCACCGAGCATTTGGCGTAGCGAACGACATGGCCGGCGTTAGAGCCGAGGAAATAGGTGCGCATGGCGGGACGGTGCGACGTCATCACGATCAGGTCCGCTTTGACGACCGCAGCTTCCTCGAGGATCTCGTGATAGATGCCGCCCTGGCGCACGGCGGTCGAGATGCGCCCGGCATCGATACCGGACTCCTGGGCCACGATGGCGAGCGCCTCTTCCGAGGTCTGGCGCTGCTGGACGTCGAAATCGGCCGGCACATATTCGGCCAGCATCACCGGCGTCATCGGCAGGACATTGAGCAGCCTTACCTTGCCATTCCAGGTTTGCGACAGCGTTGCCGCGGTGGCGATGGCCGGCCGCGCCAGATCGGTATCGGCGAGATCCAGCGGCACGAGAATGGAACTGAACATCTGCGCCTCCCAATGAAGATGCCGGTGCGGAACCCCTCCAGGAAAAAATCCAAGGGCGTCCTCGGTTTGGAACTAGTTTAGCATAGTTTGGAAGAAGGCCTCAGCGCGACGGGGTTTTGGGCGCCAAAAGAAGTGCAGTTCTTCACTCGCCCGATGTTTGCTTTAATAGTTTGGGGCTGACGAACAGCTCCAGGCGGCCGCGCCGCAAGCCCACGTCGCCCCAATCGTCGATATCGAAATCGAAAATCGCGAGTCCCGTCGTCGGCAGGTTGTCGGCCAGCGCGCCGCGGCCAGCGGGATCGCCGCTGCCGGCAAGCGCAATAGCCAACTCATGCATTCCGGGATTGTGCCCGACCAGCATCAGCCGCTTCGGATCGGTGACGGACGCGTTGTGGATGGTCTCAAGCAGCTGAGAAACGTCGGCCCCATAAAGTTCCGGCGTCAGTTCGACCTCGGGCGCCGGCACGACCTCTTTCATGGCTTCCCAGGCGATCTCCCAGGTCTGAAGCGCCCGTATTGCGTGCGACACCAGCACGCGGGTTGGGAACGGCGGATTGTGGCGAATCCAGCCACCGATTTCGGCGGCATCGTGACGGCCGCGCTGGTCGAGCCGGCGGTCCTCATCGCGGCCGCTGGGCGCGTCAGGTTCGGTCTTGGAATGCCGAAGCAGCATCAAACGGCGCATGACGAATTCCGATTCGATTCAAGCTTATTAGATCAATGTACGGACTGGCATGTAGTGGAGTGGATGTGACATTCGCTACCGTATTGACCGCGAGCTCGAAAAGCGAATGTCAAATCCAAAACTCCACTAGAAATCTATATCGTCCAGTGGTCCTTTGATTCTAACATTTGCAGAAGCGCCGGCCACTGCCCATAACTTTCCGAAGCTCGTGGAAGCGGGTGCTGCAATGGAGCACGAACTTCGGAAAGTGGGCACTAGTGACAAGCACAAGTCACGCCGATAAGAAAACGGCTATGAGCGATACCCTGACCGGAACAGTCGGCGAAATGGAAGGCACCCGTGCGCGGCTGACCTTCGACGTGGATGCCGACATTTGCGTGGTCGGAGCAGGGCTTGCCGGCCTGACCATAGCGCTGGAGGCTTCGCGCCTTGGCGCCAGCGTCGTCGTGCTGGAAGGCCGTCACGTCGGTTGGAGCGCCTCCGGTGGCCTGCTTGGTACGGTGATGCCGGGCTACAATCTCGCGCTCAAGGACCTGATCGCACGCATCGGCCTGGAAGATGCCAAGGAACTTTGGGAGTTGTCGAAGCAGGGCGCCGAATATGTCCGCGCGCTAGCGACCGAAGGGTCGATGCCGGGAATTTCGGTCTCCGAGGGAGCGCTCGCGGTTTCCAACGTCGATGTCGGAGATCGCCTGATCAGCGAGCTGCAAATGCTGGGCGAGGACTTCGGGACCGATGTCGAGGGGTGGCAAGTCGATCGGGTCCGCACAGAGCTCAAAACCGATCGCTATTTCCACGGCGTCTACTTTCCCGGAGCATTCCAGGTCGATGGCCGCAAGTATGTCCATGGCCTGGCGGCGTTGGCGAAGCGGGCAGGCGCGCGGATTTTCGAGGATACGCCCGTGGTGGGCATCGACGCGTCCGGAATCCGCAAGCGCATCGTCACGCCATCGGCGCGCTTGCGCGCCTCGCACATCGTTCTCGCCGGCAATGTTCATCTCGGCGCGCCGTCGCGGCGCCTGTCCGAGACGCTATTGCCGGTCTGGCGCTACGCCGGCATCACCGAGCCGTTAGGTGACCGCCTTGGCGAGGTCATCGCGTTCAAGGGATCGGTGACCGATACCGACGGGATCGACCAGTTCCGTGTCGTTGATGGCGATCGCCTGATGTGGGCGAGCCCGGAGACCACCTGGGATGCGCGCCCTCAGCGATTTGCGTCGAGCATTGCGCGCCGCGTGCGCACGATTTTCCCGCGTCTCGGGCCGGTGGCGATCTCTGACGTATGGGGCGGCGCCATCGGCCAGACGGTGCACGGCATGCCGCAGATCGGCCAGTTGCGCAAAGGCCTTTGGGTGGCGAGCGGCTTCGGGCGGCAGGGATTGGGTACGACTGCGATGGCCGGCCAGTTGATCGCCCGCAGCATTCTGTGGGGCGACGAACGCTGGCGGCTGTTTTCGCCGTTCGAGCTGGTATGGGCGGGTGGCCCGACAGGGCGCGTTGCCGGTCACCTGATTGGAATGTGGTCGCGCGGCAGTTCCGCCGCTGCGGGCGCGCTGGCCCGCTACCGCGAGGGGATGCGCAAAAAGGAGCGCATTCGCGAGGCACGGCTGGCGGAGGCCAATCGGCTCGCCGGAACGGGGCCGGCGCGGCCCCGCGCGCCGTCCAATCCGAGACCGCAGCGCATGGATCGTCCGCCGCCCGAGCGTCCAGAGGCGTCGGTCGGAGCCGGCGCCGGCGAGGGGGGCGCCTGACGCGCAGGCTTTGTCAGTGGGTCGCAAGAAAGTGAGAAATAGGCGACCGGATGGGTGTAACTTTTAGGCCCGGCCCCCGTATTTGGGATCGTAGACGTTTTGCCGCTTCGCACGGAGACCCCCATGATCGATCGCCGTATCCTGCTTGCGACCACCGCCGGTCTGTTCGGCTTTGCTGGCCTGCGCTGGCTGCGCGGTGAGCCCGCCCGCGCCGCGGAGAAATTCGAAATCGAAAAGACCGACGCGGAATGGCGCGCCCAGCTCACGCCGCAGCAATATGAAATCCTGCGCAAGGAAGGCACCGAGCGCCCGTGGACCAGCCCGCTGCTCAAGGAGCACCGCAAGGGTACCTTTGCCTGCGCCGGTTGCGACCTGTCGCTGTTTGCGTCAGAGACCAAATTCGAGAGCGGCACCGGCTGGCCGAGCTTCTATCAGCCGCTGCAAAATGCCGTCGGCACCAACCAGGATCGCACCTTCGGCGTGCTGCGTACCGAAGTTCATTGCCGCCGCTGCGGCGGCCATCTCGGCCACGTTTTCGAGGATGGTCCGAAGCCGACCGGCTTGCGTTACTGCATGGACGGTTACGCGCTTCAATTCCACGCGGCGACGCCGACCGCGAGTTAGCTTTTCAGTTCGCTATCGGGAACATTGCTCCCGGCAATTGTTGCCCGCCCGGCAAATGTGCCCCGGTCCCAGGACCGGGGCATTTTCATTTAAGCGATTGAAATAACTCTAACTTCGCATTTGGCACGGCGATTGCGACGTCTCTTTCGACGCTGGCCATGCGTGGGCAAACCGCCCCGCGGCTTCGAATTGAATGTGGAGACAAAGTTATGGGTATCTTCGACGCGCTTACGACGGCGGTGAGCGGCCTGCAGTCTCAATCCTTCGCGTTGCAGAATATCTCGGGCAACATCGCGAACGCCTCCACCGTCGGCTACAAAGGTATCGATACCGCCTTCGAGGATCTGATCCCGGACGCGCTGAACCCTCAATCGCAGGTGGCCGGCGGCGTCAAAGCGCTCGCGCAACAGACCATCACCACGCAGGGCACGGTCTCGGCTTCGACGGTCGCGACCAACATCGCGATCAACGGCGATGGCTTCTTCGACGTGCAAAAGCCGACCGGCACGACCGACAGCACCCCGACCTTCGACGGCGTCACCGATTACACGCGCGCTGGCGATTTTCAGGTCAACGCCAGCGGCTACCTCGTGAACAGCGCCGGCTACTACCTGATGGGCACGGCGGTCGATCCGAAAACCGGTAACCCGCTTGGCAGCGTGCCGACGGTCTTGCAATTCAACAACAACTTCGTTCCGGCGCAGGCGACGACGACGATTCAGTATGCCGCGAACCTGCCCACCGTGCCGGTGACGAACGCCAGTCCGAACGCCCCGGCGGGGTCGATCACCGCCGACGGCGGCCTGAACCAGGCCGATTTTGGCGCCAACAATCCGGTCGTGGCGGGAACACCGGCGCAGCCTTATGTCAACGCATTCGTGACGGGCAACGCCGCCTTGGACAATGGCTCGCCCGCGGCGGCGATTACCGGCAGCACGTTATTGAGCAACTTGAGCACGCCCGTGACCAGCGGCGACACGATGACCATCGACGGCGTGGCCATCAATTTTGCGAGCGCCACGGCTACGACGCCGACCCTCAATAACGGGACGACCCCGCCGTCGATCACTCTCGGCGTCGCCAACACGGTCGGAGACCTTCTCAAGGCTGTCGACTTGGCCACCGGCAACACTACAAATCCGAGCTCCGTCGCCGCCGGCGAAGTCACGTTGAATTCGGGTACGGCTGTCAATGCGACGACGCTGTTAGCTAATGGTCTTGACGTCACCGCCGACTCCGGCGGCGTCTTCAAAACGCTTGGTTTCACAACCACCACCAGCGGCCTCCCGGCGGCGACGCCGACCGGCGGCGGTCAAGCCGGCACTGGCTTCGTGATTGGTTCCGACGTCACTACCTTCGACAACGAAAGTGTCAGCGGCGGCGCCATCACTGTCTACAACGCGTCCGGCACGCCGGTGAACGTCCAGCTCCGCTGGGCCATGACCGCCCCCGGCACCTGGAATTTGTTCTATCAGAGCGACGCGAACGCCACCGGTTCGCAGACCGCCTGGACCAACGTCGGTCAGAACTTCACCTTCAACTCCAACGGCAATCTGGTCAGTCCCTCAGGAGGCGGTATCACCATCCCGGGCCTCACCGTGGGCGGTCAAGCCGTCGGTAACGTTTCGCTCAACTTCGCTTCCGGCGCGCTGACTTAATTTGCCTCATCCGGCGGCACCACGACCGTCGGGCAGATCACGCAGAACGGCTTTGCCGCCGGCCAGCTCCAATCGGTGGCGATCAACAATAACGGGGTTGTGGTCGGCACGTTCTCCAACGGGCAGAACATCGATCTTGCCGAAATCACGCTGTCGCACTTCAACGGCACGAATTACCTGCAAGCCCTCGACGGCCAGGCCTATGCGGCCACCGAGGAGTCCGGTCCGGCGATCCAGGGCGCGTCGGGAACGATCTCCGGTTCGTCGCTCGAAGGCTCCAACACCGACATCGCCGACGAGTTCACGAAGCTGATCGTGACCCAGCAGGCTTATTCGGCCAACACCAAGGTGATCACCACGGCCAACGACATGGTTCAGAGCTTGCTGAACGTGTTGCGTTGATCGGTTGTCGGCGTGATTTAATTCAAGGCGGGCGATAAAGATGGGTTTGAGTTCAGCCCTTGCCACTGCGATGAGCGGCCTGCGCGCCAACCAGGCCGCGCTCGCTATCACGTCGGGCAATATTGCCAACGCGCAGACGCCCGGCTATGTCGCCGAGACCGCCAATCAGAGCGAATTGTCGGCCGGCACCGGCGGCACAACCGTCCAGGTGAACGGCGCCACCCGCGACCTCGATGTGTTCATTCAGAACCAGTTGCGGACCGAGACCGGCGGCGCCGGATTTGCCGACCAGACATCGAATATCCTCGGGCAGTTGCAAAGCCTCTATGGCACGCCGGGAGGAACCGGCACGCTGGAAACCGCGCTCAACAGTTTCACGACCGCGTTGCAGGGGCTTTCAACGAGCTCGAGCGGCTTGTCCGCGCAGAGCACGGCGCTTGGAGCGGCGCAGACGTTGGCGCAGCAGCTCAACGTGACGTCCCAGGGCATCCAGACACTGCGCTCGAATGTCGAGCAGGATATCGGGTCGTCGGTAACCCAGGCCAACACGGACCTCAATCAGATTGCCGCCATCAATCAACAGTTGCAGGGGCTGAGCGCGAACGATCCATCGGCCGCGACGCTGGAAGATCAGCGCGACAACGCCATCAACGATCTGTCGAAACTGATGGACGTCAATGCCGTCACCAACGGCGCCAACCAGGTCAGCATCCTGACCAACACCGGCATTCAACTCGTCAGCGGTACTCAGGCCTCGCAATTCTCGTTCACATCGGCGGGCACGCTGAGCCCGACTTCGCTCTATAGCTCCAATCCGGCCCAGAGCGGCGTGGGCTCGCTGACGGTCAAACTTCCAAACGGCGCCAGTATCGACGTGGTCGCGAACAAGGTGATCAGTTCGGGGCGGATCGCAGCCGACCTCCAATTGCGCGACCAGACCCTGGTGCAGGCGCAGAACCAGGTCGATCAGCTCGCTGCGACGCTCTCCAGTTCGCTATCGGATCAGACCACGCAGGGCACGGCGGTTACTCCGTCGGCGTCGCTATCGGGTTTCACGCTCGACCTGAGCAACTTGCAGGCCGGCAATTCGATCAACCTGACCTATACAAACAGCGCCGGCCAGCAGCAGCAGGTGCAGATCGTGGCGGTGACCGATCCGAGCGCGCTGCCGCTACCGAGTCCATTCGGCGTCAGTCCGCAGGTGGTTGGGATCAACATTTCCGGTGGCCTCGGATCGAGTGGTATCAACTCGATCGCGTCACAGTTGACGACGGCGCTTGGCCAGACCCACCTGCAATTCTCCAATTCATCCGGTTTGTTACAGGTCGTCGCCAGCTCTACCGACAATGTCACCGTGAATTCTGCCTCCACCACGACCACGGTCACGGGGCTTACCAGCGGCAGCGCGCAGCTACCGTTGTTCACCGACGCGGGCTCGCCTTACACCGGCGCGATCACCGGCAGCGGCTCGGAAATGACCGGCCTTGCGGAGCGCATCGAGGTCAACCCCGCGCTGCTCGCCAATCCCGCGGATCTGTCGGTCTACAGCACCAACCCGCCGACCGCGGCCGGCGACACCACGCGCCCCAATTTCCTGTATTCGCAACTGACCTCAGCCACGTTCACCTATTCGACACAAACCGGCCTTGGGTCGAAGACGGCGCCGTTCACGGGCACGATCGGCAATTATCTACAGCAGTTTCTGAGCCAGCAGGCCAACACGGCGTCCACGGCGACGCAATTGCAGCAGGGTCAGAGCGTGGTCGTCAGCACGTTGCAGCAAAAATTCAATTCCACGTCCCAGGTCAGCATCGACAACGAAATGTCGAACTTGATTGCGCTGCAAAATTCCTACGCGGCCAATGCGCACGTAATGACCGTCGTTCAAACCATGATGCAATCCCTGTTGCAAGCTCAAGTGTAAGGCGATCAAGATGGCGATCAATAGTATCAGTTATAGTGGTTCGCTGTTCGGCCAGGCCGTGCTGAACCTCAACAACCAGCTCACCAATCTGTCGACCCAGCTCGCGACCGGCGAGAAATCGTCCACTTATTCGGGCATGGGCGTCAACGAAGGCTTCGCGATCGCTGCGCGGCAGCAGCTTTCGGACATTTCCGCTTTCGGTGACACCATCACCAACGTCAACACCACCATCAGCGCCGAAAATACCGCGTTGCAGTCGCTGTCGAGCATCGCCACCTCGGTGCAGAACGATGCGTCGACGACGCCGCAGACCATCAGCAGCACCGGACAGACCATCGGGCAGGCAAATGCGCAGAGCGAATTCATCTCGATGGTGGGAATTCTCAACACCCAGGTCGGCGACCGCTACATCTTTTCCGGCAGCGCCATCAACACGCCGTCAGTCGCTTCGTCCGACCAGATCCTCAACGGCAACGGGACACAAGCCGGGCTAAAGCAACTCATCGCGGAGCGGGCGCAGGCTGACGGGACGACGGGTCTCGGCCGTCTGGTGATCTCGACACCGGCGACGACCGGTACCGCACCCGCGACCACAACGTCGTTTTCGGTCTCCGAGGATTCGGCCGGTTCGCCATTTGGCCTGAAGTTGAGTTCGGTGTCGTCATCGCTGACCGGCGCAACGGTGAGCGGTCCCTCCGGTTCGCCGGCATCGGTGTCGTTCAGCTTCGGCGCGACCAATCCCAATCCCGGCGATCAGGTGACCCTCAACTTCAACCTTCCGGATGGCACGACATCGTCGGTTACGTTGACGGCGACGAACCAGAATCCTCCGCCGACCGGCAGTTTTCTCATCGCGACGACGTCCACCGGCGCGCCCGATCCGGCCACAACGGCGCAGAATTTGAACTCCGCGTTGAATACCTCGATTGGGACGCTCGCGAATACCACGCTGGTCGCGGCGTCCGCTGTTGTCGCGGGGAATGAATTCTTCGATCCTTCGAGCAGCGCGACCGGAGCGGTTGCGACCAACCAGCAGACGCCGCCGCAGGCCGTCACCAGCGCTACCGCACTGTCGGGCACCGCGGGCACGAATTCTCTCTCGGCCAGTTTTGCGAGCGGCGACACCATCACGGTCAACGGGACGACCATCAGTTTTTCGGCGACCGCCCCGACCAGCACGTCCGGGAGCCCCTATGTCATCAACACGACGTCGGGCACGGTCGGCAATCTGCTGTCGGCCATCGACTCGATCACCGGCAGCACGACGCCTTCGAGCATCAATAGCGGCGCCGTCACGATCAATACCCCGAGCGCCGCCGGGTTTTCGATCTCGGCTTCGTCTTCGACCGCGCAGAATGCGCTCGCGGCATTGGGCTTCTCGTCGGCCGCGGGCACTGCGACCACGACCGCGGGCGTCACCACCATATCAGCGGTCCAACCGCCGCTGCGCGTCTCGAGCTCGGGCTCGGTGACCGGAGCAGCCGCAGTCGACCAGGAGACGACACCGCAGGCGATCGCCAGCGCGACCGCGCTGTCGGGCACCGCGCCCTCGGCCTCACTCTCCACAGGCTTTGCGAACGGCGACGCGATCACCGTCAACGGCAAGACGATTACGTTTTCAAATGCGGCCAACTCGCTGACCGGTCCGACCTATAATATCAACCCCGCCACCAGTACGGTCGGTAACCTGCTTTCGGCGATCGACTCGATCACCGGCACCACGACGCCCTCGTCGATCAGTGGCGGCGGCGCCGTCACGATCAATACGCCGAACGCCGCCAATTTTTCGATCACGGCTTCGTCCTCGGACCCGAACGCGCAGGCTGCACTTGCGGCGCTGGGCTTTTCCTCGGCGAGCGGCACCGCGACCACGAGCGCAGGCGGTACCAACATCACCGCAAACGCAACGTCGCTGGTGAACGGCTCGGCCGACACGGTCGCCTGGTACACCGGCAACAACTCAACGGACCCGCGCGCATCGGCCAATGCCCAGGTCGATTCAGGGATTTCGGTTCAATACGGCGTTCAGGCCAATGAGCAGGCCATCCGCCAGCAGCTCGAGGGCATCGCAGTATACGCTGCCGTGACGGAGTCCCCGACCGCGACCAATTCACCCGCGCAGGCAGCTGCGCTGAGTTCGCGTATCACAACCAACCTGACGTCGCAGCCCGGCCAACAGCAGATCTCGGATATTCAGACCGATCTGGCCAATGCTCAAACCACGATGAAGGCGGCAAGCGACCGCCAGACCCAGACCCAGAGCGTGTTGCAGAATATGATCGACTCCACGGAAACTGTCTCGACGGAGCAGGTGGCAAGCCAGATTCTGGCGATTCAGTCGTCCTTGAGCGCCTCCTACCAGACGACCTCCATGCTTTCGCAGCTGACGCTGACCAAGTTCCTCTCAGGCGGCCTTTGATAGCCTCTAGGGGCGCCTCGAGGCGGGCGCCGGGCCATAAAGCTTTCGTTAACCATAGCTGTTTACTTCTCCTAACGCGGGTTAACGCCGCATTAGCTGCCGGTGGGGCTCTCTTATTGCACCGCCCGGGCTGAGGGCGCGGGGTCTTGGCGATGCATGGTAGCGTTCGATTCCAGCTGTTGGAAACGGAAGGATTCGCGGGCCGGTCGCGGTCGGCCTCCGCGATGGCCGAACTGTTCGCCCCGCTCGATCGGCTATTGGCCGCCGGTGGCGACTCCCGCCTCACCATCAATCGCGCGAGTGGCTTGAACGAATATGGTTGTCAGCCAACGCCTTGCCCGGAAACGCTGAGCTTCTCCTCAAGTACCGCGACGTCGATTTCCGAGCGCGCCTATCACCGCGCTCAAGCGGCGCGCGAGGGCTTGATGCGATCGGCGATCGACGTCGGGATCGACGCCGCCCTCGATGATCGCATCGAAGAGATGCGGGATGAATTGCGGGCCCATCTCGGTCTTTCGCCCGCACTCGCCGACGTCGTGTTTTCGCCGTCCGGTACGGATTCGCAACTTCAAGCGCTGTTTCTCGCGCGCACGCTGCTCGGCCCCGAACTCGTCACGGTAGTCGTCGCGGCCGACCAGACCGGCAGCGGAACCGTCAACACCGCGCGCGGTTGCCACTTCAGCGCGGCGACGGCCCATGGCGGCCAGGTTCAAAAGGGCGAGCCGATTGTGGGGCTCGCTCAGGCGGTGACCAGCGTCGCACTCCCGCTGTTCGACGAGGCGGGCCAAACACGCTGCGATACCGCCAGCGATTTGATGGTCTTCGACGCCGTCGAGCGCGCTGTGACGGGCGGCGGCAAGGTGCTGCTTCAAGTGATGGATTCCTCGAAGTTCGGCTGGCGCGCGCCGAGCGACACGTGCCTTGAGGCGATCACGGCGCGCTGGCCCGGCGAAGTGCAGATCGTCGTCGATGCCTGCCAGATGCGCCTTGGCCGCGCGCGGCTCAAACGATATCTGGAGCGTGGCTATCTGGTCATCGTCACCGGATCGAAGTTTTTCACCGGTCCGCCTTTCAGCGGTGCGATACTGGTGCCGGGTGCCTTCGCGCGCCATCTCGATGCGGCCGGCGTCATTCCGGCGGGACTTCTTGAATACAATAGCTGCAGCGATTGGCCGCAAAACTGGCCGGTGCTGCGCTCGCGTTTTCCGGTCAGGACGAATTTCGGCCAATGGCTGCGCTGGGAGGCCGCGATCGAGGAGATCGGCGCCTACTACCGTGTGCCCGATTCATTTCGCAAGGCGGCGCTGACGACTTTCGGCCATGCGGTCGAAAGGCTGATCGCGGCCTCGCCCTCGCTCGATCTCTTGCCCTGGCAAGCCCGGCCGCTCGATGCCGCTGATGAAGAACTGGCGCAGCGAACGATCTTTTCCTTCACGATCCGGCATGGCGCCGGCCCTCGTTCGCTTTCCGACTGCCGGACGCTGTACCGCGCGCTGGCTGGTCATGCCGTGGCCGACGATTTAGAGCCGGTGACGCAAGCCTGTCTCATCGGTCAGCCGGTTGCGCTTGGGCGCGATCCGTCACCACCGGCCGCACTTCGGATCAGCGCGAGCGCGCGTCTCGTATCGCAAGCGTGGTCGCCGAGCATCGACGTGGCCCATCGCAACCTGCAGCGCGCCATCGACGACACCGGCGCGGCGATCGCCAATCTCGAGGCCTTGCTTGTTCGCCTGGATGGAATATCTAATCAATGGAAGTAGCTCATGGATCGTGACATCGCCACGGCCGACCTCGCGCGTTATCCGAGCGCCGACCGGATTGGCTTTGCCCGGTTGACGAGAATGGCGTTTGAAGGCGGCGATCTTCGACCGCTGCGCGACCAATTGATCGGCAAGCTTGCCAATGGGACGGCCAATGCCGGCGAGGGCCTCGATCTGGCGCTGATTACGCAACTCTTGGGCGACAAGCAGACGGGATTGGCGCTGCAGGCAGAGGTTCTCACTGCTCACCAGCTTTACCGGTCGCCCTGTTCGTCGGAACGGCCGAAATTGCGCGTGCTGGCGCTGGCGGCCGCGATCGACATGGGCGGCAACACCCCGATCGAATTCCTGCTTGAGAATTCCGGCATCGAACTCCAGACGCTCTATGTGGTCGCGGGCGTCGATTTGCCGACGCCGCTTCCTGAACATGACGTGGCGATCGTGATCGCCTCGGATTCGGAGGAATGCGTCGAGGCGCTGCGCAAGATCGATGAAGTCGCCGGGCGCTGGCCGCGGCCGCTGCTCAACCCGCCGCGCCTCGTCCGCAACCTCGATCGCGACAAGCTGCATGGCCTGTTGCGCGGCATCGACGGGCTCGAAATTCCGACAACGCTGAGTGTGGCGCGCGCAGAGATACTGCCGATTGCGCAGTCGCAGGCGGAACTCGTTTCGCTCGCGGCCGAACTGAACTTCCCGGTCATCATGCGGCCGCGCGGCACCCATGCTGGCGTTGGCCTCGTCAGGATCGACGATGCGCCAGCGATTGCGCGATACCTCGCCGAGCGGCCGGCCGATGATTTTTTCGTCTCGCGCTTTGTCGACTATTCCAGCGCGGATGGTCTGTTCCGCAAATACCGGGTCGTGTTCGTTGGCGGCAAGCCCTATGCCTGTCATATGGCGATCGCCGACCGCTGGGACATCTGGTATCTCAACGCAGGTATGGCGCTCAGCGTCGAGAAGCGCCACGAAGAGGAGCACTTCATGCGCGATTTCGATGGCGACTTTGCGCTGCGCCACAGGGGCGCACTTGCCGCGGTCGCGAGCCGCGTCGGCCTCGATTATTTCACGATCGACTGTGCGGAAAACAAGAACGGCGAGCTTTTGATCTTTGAAGCCGACAACACGGCTGTGGTCCACAACATGGATTCGCCTGACGTGTTTCCCTACAAGGGGCCGCAGATGCGCAAGATCTTCGACGCCTTTGCGGCCATGCTGGATCGGGCGAGGCCGGACCGGGAGCAGGCGGCGTAGCCGGACGCGTCAGCGTCAATCTCTGTCCTCATCCTGAGGAGCCGCTCAAGCGGCGTCTCGAAGGATGAGGCCTCATGGTTCGAGACGCGCCAAAGGGCGCTCCTCACCATGAGGCTTAGGCCACGGCCTGGTCAGGGCGGGATTGCAGGAGCCGCAGCCCAGCGCGCCCAGCGACTCCCGTTGCTCGGACGTCTCGACGCCTTCGGCCAATGTCATCATGTCGCGCGCGGCCGCGATATTCACCACGGCCTGCACGATCGAGGTGCCGCCTTGATCTGCTGTGAGTTGATATTTTCTGCCGTAACGCCCACCAGTTGCGCAGGTAACTTGCTACTCGCGACGCCTGAAGAGTTGGTTAGACCGTACGGCGATGCGGCGCGGTCGCAGGCGATTCGATTTCTACGATTGATGCCGCCTAACGTGTTCGCAGATTATGCGGACAGGCTTGAAAGCTGTCGTTAAAGAGTTGCAAAATGTTCGCCAACATGCGGCTTTGATGCGGTCCGATTTCGGTGTGCCTGGCGCGCCGTAGCGGGCGAAAAGACCGCTCAGGGAAGGGAATGTCGGGGAATGGCCGTCGAACGAGACAACATGCTCATCGATTGGGATGTCGGCATCACCATGGACGACGGCGTGGTGGTTCGGGCGGACGTGTTCCGGCCCGTGGCGGAGGGAAAGTGGCCCGTGCTTCTGACCTACGGTCCCTACGCGAAGGGACTGTCCTTTCAGAAAGGCTATCCGAGCGCCTGGCAGAACATGATCGCAAGTCACCCGGACGTCGCGTTCGGATCGACCAATAAATATCAGAACTGGGAAGTGGTTGACCCGGAAAAATGGGTTCCGCTTGGCTATGTCTGTGTACGCGTGGACTCCCGGGGAACCGGCCGATCGCCCGGTTATGTCGATCACTTCTCGCCGCGCGAGACGCGAGACTTCTACCAGTGCATCGAGTGGGCCGGCGTTCAACCCTGGTCCAACGGCAATGTAGGTCTGAACGGCATTTCCTATTACGCGATCAATCAGTGGCATGTCGCTTCACTCCAACCTCCGCATTTGAAGGCCATGTGCATCTGGGAGGGAGCGGCGGACTGGTACCGAGACATGACCCATCATGGTGGCATCCTCTCGACGTTCTGGGCCAACTGGTACGACATGCAGGTCAAGACCGTGCAGTACGGTCTGGGGGAGAGAGGACCGCGCAGCGTCGTTACCGGCGCGCTGGTGTGCGGCGACGAGACCCTGTCCGACGCAGCGCTCGCGCGTAACCGCGCAAGCTTCGGCGACGAGATTGTCGCTCATCCGCTGGACGACGATTACCATAAGGCGCGTTCGCCGGACTGGAGCAAAGTCACGGTGCCGTTTCTGTCGGCGGCCAATTGGGGCGGGCAGGGCCTGCACCCGCGCGGCAATTTCGAAGGTTTTGTCCGAGCCGCTTCCACACAGAAGTGGCTTGAATGCCACGGGCTGGAGCACTGGACGCATTTTTACACCGACTATGGCCGCGAATTGCAGCGCCGGTTTTTCGATTTTCATCTCAAAGGCGAGGCGAATGGCTGGGACGACCAGCCAAAGGTCCAGCTTCAGGTTCGTCACGTCGATAAATTTGTCGAGCGGCATGAGGCCGACTGGCCGCTACCCTCCACACGCTGGACCAGGTTCTATCTTGATCCCCGAAATCAGAGCCTCTCGCTTCAGCCGCCGCCAGAGGGATCCGAAATCAGCTTTTCGGCTGACGGTGACGGGCTGACATTCATGTCGCAGCCATTTTCGGAGGAGACCGAGATCACGGGGCCGCTGGCTGCCAACTTGCGCATCTCCTCCAGCACAGAGGACGCGGACCTCTTTCTCGTGTTTCGCGTCTTCACGGCGGATTTGCGCGAGATCACCTTTCTCGGAGCGATCGATCCGCATACGCCGGTGGCGCAAGGGTGGCTGCGCGCCTCGCACCGCAAACTCGACGAGAAATTGTCCAAACCCTATCGCCCGTACCATAGCCACGATGAGGTACAGCCGCTTCAACCCGGAATATCTGTCGATCTCGCTGTCGAACTTTGGCCGACGTCGATCGTCGTGCCGAAGGGATATCGAATTGCATTGAGCGTGCGTGGGAAGGATTACATGTGGCAAGCAAGCACTGGCGCGAAGCTTTCCAATTTCAAGAACGAACTATTGGGATGCGGGCCTTTCCTGCATGATGATCCGCGCGATCGACCGCGCCGGCTCTTTGCGGGAACAACGACGCTGCATCTCGATCGGGAGGGGTGTTGTAATATTTTGCTGCCGGTCGTCCAGTCTCGCTAGGCGGCGATCGGTTCTGCAGACGTTCGTGATCAAGAAGTCCGGTTCAAAAGAGGCTTCGGGTTGGCATTAACAAGATTATGGGGAGGGTTGCATGAGGATTTCACGCCGCAAATTCGTGTCCGGCATTGCCGGAGTGAGCCTGTCGGGTGCCGCGACGTTCAGGGCGAAAGCTGCCGATGGGCCGATCCGGATCGGTCTGCTGACGGTCAAGACCGGGGCGCTGGCTTCGGGCGGGATCGACATGGAGCGTGCGCTGATCATGTATCTGAAAGAGCGCGACTACATGCTGGCGGGCCGCAAGGTCGAATTGATTACCGGTGATACCGGCGGCGTTCCGGCGACCGCACGGACCAAGACCCAGGAGATGGTGGAGAAGAACGACGTGCATTGCCTGATCGGGCCGCTGGCCGCGTTCGAGGCGCTGGCGATCGACGACTACATCCGCCAAAACAGAATGCCTACGCTTTCGGTCGCGGCCGCCGAGGACATGACCCAGCGCCATCCCAATCCCTGGTTTGTCCGCGCCACCTCAACCTCCTCGCAATGCGCACAACCGCTCGGCGAATACGCTGCCAAGGAACTGAAGTTCAAGCGAATGATCACGGTCGCCGATGACATCGCCTATGGCCAGGAAATGTGCGCCGGCTTTCAGCGCGTCTTCGAGGATAATGGCGGCCAGATCGTCCAGAAGCTGTTTCCGCCACTGAGCGTGCCGGACTACGGAAGCTTTGTGGCGCAATTGAAGAATGCGGATGCGGTGTTTCTGGGTTTAGCCGGCTCGAACGGCTTTCGCTTCCTCAAGCAATTCGTCGAGTACGGCTTGAAGGACAGGATGCAGGTTATCGGCGGCATGACCGCGCTCGACGAAGCGGTGTTGCGCAACATGGGCGATGAGGCGCTCGATATCATCACGACCTGCTGGTATTCGGCCGAACTCGATGCACCGCCCAACCGGGTCTTTGCACCGGCTTTCCGCAAGGAGTTCGGGTACGATCCGGGATTCTATGCCGCGAGTACCTACGTCAACGGCGCGGTGCTTGAAGCCGCCGTCAAAGCGGTCAACGGTAAGGTCGAGGATCGGCCGGCATTGATGGCCGCGCTCCGCGCAACCAATGTCGAAACGGTGAGGGGGCCGGTCAGGTTTGACGATCTCGGCAACGTCGTCGGCAACGTTTATTTACGCAAGGTAAAGCGTAAGGACGGACGGCTGGTGAATTCGGTTTTCAAGACCTATCCCGACGTCAGTCAGTTCTGGACCTATGGCAAGGAAGCCTTCCTCGCCAATCCGGTTTACTCGCGCGATTATCCGCCGGCCAGATATCTGGAGAGATAAGCGCCTCGGCGCGGATGTTGCGGCTCAGCCGAAAGGGTCGCAAAAATGATAGCCTTCTCGCGGCGTAAATGATTCGAATGGGGCCACGCGTCCGCGCGCATCCGGAGAAGGGGTTTGTCGCACCAATGGAATAGCGCCTCTGCGCGGGCGCCGAACCTGCCGCGTTTGCAGCGGCAGGCTATCAACTCATTCGAGCAGGGCCAGCTCGACAAGGCCGAAAGGCTGTGTAGCGCGATACTCGAACATCGCGGCGACGATTTCGACGCGCTGCATTTGCTTGGGTTCATTCACTTGCAGCGCGGTCGTTTCGTTGAGGCGATCGGCTTTCTGACAAAGGCGGTGAAGGTCGATGCCGGCTCAGCCGATGCGATGTCGAATCTCGGCCTCGCGCTTCACGGGACGGGACGCCTCGAGGACGCCATCGTGCAATATCGCAATGCGCTCGCGCTGGCGCCGCGTCATCCCGAAATCCTCTACAATCTCGGCAATGCTCATCTTGAGCTCGACCGCATCGATGAAGCGCTCGCAAGCTATGATGAAGCGTTGGCGCATAACCCCTCGCATGTTGGCGCGTGCGTCAACCGCGGCAACACGCTGTTGCGTTTCAACCGGCCGGCGGACGCGCTTTCGAGCTACGACCAGGCGCTCGCGGCCATGCCTGGCCATCCGCAAATCCTGACCAATCGAGGTCATGCGCTACGCCGGCTCAATCGTCCGCAGGAGGCGTTAGCCGACTTTGAGTCCGCGCTGAAGAAGAGTCCGGAATTTCCCGAAGCCCATTTTGAGGCAGCGTTGGCTCACCTGACGCTCGGCGATTTCAGAGCGGGCTGGAAGGCTTATGAGTGGCGCTGGAAGACGGGCGCATTTGCCAACAAACGGCGTTCATTCCGTCAGCCGCTGTGGCTTGGGAACATGCCGCTTTCCGGCAAGACCATTCTGCTTCATGCCGAGCAGGGGTTTGGCGATACGCTTCAGTTCATCCGCTATGCGCCGCTGCTTGCGAGTTCCGGCGCGCACGTGATTTGCGAAGTTCAGCCCGAACTGGTGTCGCTGTTGTCGCAACTCGACGGCATCGAGGTCATCGCCAAAGGCTGTGAGCTGCCGCACTTCGATCTGCATTGTCCTTTCCTCAGCCTTCCCTTGGCCTTCGGCACTGAACCCGCGACCATTCCGGCGAAAATTCCCTATCTCGCCGCGCCCGCGGCCAGCGTAGCCCACTGGCGCGACCGCCTCCCGTCAGGGCACCAGCGCGCCGGCTTCGTCTGGTCCGGCTCGCCCTCGCACAAGAACGATGCCAATCGCTCGATTCCGCTCGTGCGGTTCGATCGGCTTTTTGAGAATCTGCCGTTCGCCTGCGTCAGTCTGCAACGCGAGATGCGCGACGCCGACCGCAAGGTCCTGCAAGGCCTGCCGAACCTCTGGGATATCGGACCGGAGCTTACCGACTTCACCGAGACCGCTGCCGTGATCTCGCTGCTGGATGTCGTCGTTTCTGTCGATACCGTCGGTGGCGCACCTCGCCGGCGCGATGGGCAAGCCGGTCGTGATCCTGCTGCCGCATGCGGCGGATTTTCGCTGGCTGCGGGATCGGCCGGATACGCCCTGGTATCCGACCGCAAAACTGTTGCGGCAGCCGGCCTTTGACGATTGGGCTAGCGTCATCGACGGCCTTGCCGATGAAATGTCTGCTCGGGCTGGGGCGGAGAGGGGCCGTTAGGATTTCGTTAACCACGTCTGTTTACTGATTGGTGACGATTGCGGCCGGTGATCATCAGGCCGCGGGAGCGCCTCATGACCGAGCCAGTTCACCTCGTAGTGGCAACGCCCTGCTTTGGCGGTCAGGTCTCCACCCTTTACGTCAATTCCATCTTCGCGCTGCAAAGCGCCGTGCGATCGCTGTCGAACCTGCGCCTCAAGGTCGAGTTGCGCGATGGCGACGCGCTGATCACGCGCGCGCGCGCCAACCTGATGACATCGTTTCTCGACGACCCCACGGCGACGCATCTTCTGTTCGTGGATGCCGATATCGGCTTTACGCCCGACCAGGTGTTTCGGCTGATCGAGTCCGGAGCCGATGTCGTGGCCGGCGTCTATCCGATCAAGCGCGTCAATTGGGAGAAGGCGCAACGCGCGATCGAAGGCAGGCGGCCGAACGTGCCGGCGGCCGCGCTCGACTATGTGCTCGAGATCAACGATCCCGATCATGTCGCCGTCGTCAACGGCTTCACGCGGGTGCGTTACGCAGGAACGGGTTTTCTGATGATCCGCCGACAGGTGTTCGAGAAAATGTGCGCGCATCCCGATTACGCGCCGCTGCAATTCCTTCGCGAACACTCGCACGACAAGCTTGCGGGAAGCCCGAACCGTTTTGCGCTGTTCGAATGCATGATCGATCCGGCGACGAGAACTTACCTCAGCGAAGATTTCGCCTTCTGCAAGCGTTGGACCGATATCGGCGGCGAAATCTGGGCCGATCTCCAGAGCCGCCTCGACCATGTCGGACCATCGGTGTTTCGCGGTGAAGTCGCCTCGCAATTTGCAAGCCCGGTGTTGGCGACCGATGCGGCCTGAGCCGGAAGCTGCGCTTTCACATCACACCGCCGTTCCCCGGCCGCGTTGTGCCGAGCGCATCGGGCTTGCCAGACTGACGCGCGCGGCCGAGGCGGGACATGATCTTCGACCGCTGTGGCGGCGGCTGATCGCGCGCCTGCTCGACGGCAGCATCGAGGCAGGCGAGGGGCTTGATCTATCGCTGATCGCGCAACTCTTGGGCGACAAGGAAGCAGGGCTTGCGATTCAGCACGCTATCCTGTCGTCGCATCAGCTGTTCCGCTCGCCATGCGCAGCAAAGCCGCCGCGGTTGCGCGTGCTGGCGCTCGCGGCCGCTACCGACATGGGCAGCAACACGCCGATCGAATTTCTGCTGGAGAGCAGCGGAATCGAATTGACGACACTCTATGTCATGCCCGACATCGACTGGCCCGACTGGTTGCCCGATCATGACGTGGCGATAGTGATCGCGTCCGACTCCGAGGATTGCCGCGGCGCGCTCGACAAGATCGCTCAGGCGATGACGCACTGGCCGCGGCCGCTACTCAATCCGCCGCAACGGATCGGCAATCTCGATCGCGACAAGTTGCACGGCTTGCTCGATGGAATCGAGGGACTTGAGATTCCGCCGACGACAGGCGCGAGCCGCGAACAGCTAACCGAAATTTCGCTGTCGGTGCTGTCGCCTTCCGACATATCCGTCGGCATTTCCTTTCCCATCATCGTCAGGCCGCGCGGATCGCATGCAGGCAAAGGTCTTGCGAAGCTCGACGATGCAGCTGCGGTCGAAAGTTATCTCGGCGCGCATCCACAAGAGTCATTTTTCATTTCGCGCTTTGTCGATTATCGAAGCGACGACGGCTTGTTTCGAAAATATCGCATCGTCTTCATCGATAGAAAGCCTTACGCGTGTCATCTCGCGATCTCAGATCGCTGGGACATCTGGTATCTCAACGCGGCGATGGCGGCGAGTTCAGACAAGCGCAGCGAAGAGGCGGCATTCATGCGCACGTTCGATTCCGGTTTTGCGCAGCGTCATCGCGCGGCGCTTGCCGGTTTGTCGAAGCGCATCGGACTCGATTATTTCACCGTCGATTGTGCAGAGACGAAACAAGGATCGCTGTTGATCTTCGAGGCCGACAACACGGCGATCGTTCACGACATGGATCCGCAGGATGTTTTCCCGTACAAGGTGCCGCAAATGCGAAAAGTGTTCGAAGCTTTCGCTGCGATGTTACACCGTCGCTCGGGGCGTCCCTGCGAGGCGGCGGCGTGACATCGTCGTCCAAGCAACCTTCGGCGATTGGGTCTAGCGAAACGCTCGACCCGCAGAATTGGGACGAGTTGCGCGCGCAAGCTCATCGCATGCTCGATGACATGATCGACGCCACCGCCAATATTCGCCAACAACCGGTCTGGCGTCCGATCCCCGATGAGGTTCGCGCGCGGTTTCGCGCAGAGATTCCGCGTGAGGGCAGCGAGCTCGGCGAGATCTATCGCGAGTATTCGAATTTCATCGCGCCGTATACCACCGGCAATGTTCATCCCGGCTTCATGGGATGGGTGCATGGCGGCGGCAATGTCGTCGGCGCACTGGCGGAGATGCTGGCCGCTGGACTGAACGCCAATCTCGGTGGCCGCGATCATGTTCCGATCGAAGTCGAGCGTCAGATCACGGAATGGACGCGGACGATGCTAGGCTTTCCACCTGGCGCAAGCGGCGTCTTCGTCACGGGAACGTCGATGGCGAACCTCATGGCGGTGTGGGTCGCACGCACGGCGGCGCTCGGTCGCGACGCACGACAGTACGGCGTCAGTGGTGAGGGCGCATTGCTCACGGCCTACACATCGAAGGCGGCGCACGGTTGCATTTCGAAGGCGATGGATCTTGCGGGCTTCGGCACCGATGCGCTGCGGAGCATGCCGGTCGATCGTTCGCATCGTGTCGATGTGGAAGCGATGCGCGCGCAAATCAAACGAGATCGCGAGATCGGTTTGCGGCCTTTCCTCGTGGTCGGCTCCGCCGGAACGGTCGATGTCGGCGCGATCGACGATCTCGAAGGCTTGAGCGCGCTGTGCCGCGAGGAGCAATTATGGTTTCACGTCGACGGCGCCTATGGCGCACTCGGGATGCTCTCGCCAGCGATTGCGCCGTACCTCGCCGGTCTGGAAACCGCCGATTCCGTTGCGCTCGATTTTCACAAGTGGGGACAGGTGCCGTACGATGCGGGCTTCCTGCTGGTGCGCGATAGCGAGCGTCATCTCGATGCCTTTGCCGCGCCGGCGGTCTATCTGCGGCGCGAAACCCGGGGACTTGCCGCAGGCTCCCCCTGGCCGTGCGATCTCGGACCGGATCTGTCGCGCGGATTCCGCGCGCTGAAGACCTGGTTCACGTTGAAGGCGTTCGGCACTGACAAGCTCGGCGCGATGATCGAGCGCACCTGTCGGCTTGCGCGCTATCTCGAGGCGAAGGTCTCGGCGGAGCCGCAGCTGGAACTGCTGGCGCCGGCTCAACTCAACATCGTCTGCTTCCGTTATCGCGCCGACGACGCCAACCGCGTCAACAGCGAGATCGTGGCTGATATCCAGGAGTCCGGAATTGCCGCGCCGTCGACCACGACGCTGGATGGAAAGCTTGCGATCCGCGCAGCGATCGTCAATCACCGCACCGATACGAGCGACCTCGATGCGCTTGTGGCAGCCGTGCTTGAATTCGGCACGCGACGTTCACCGGGCGCCTCAGCCGGTCGATCGTAACTTCAGATGAGCTGGGCGATCAGCTCAGGCAGCTTGCTTGGCAGCCTGCTTGGCGCGGGCGTGATCGAGAAGCTTCTTCTCGTAGGCCACAAGCTTCCGCGCTTCCTTCAGCGCCTGATACAGGTCGCCGTTGAGGATGTTGATGTTGATACCCTCGATGATCGGCCACATGCTCGGCGCTGAGGTGACGAGGTCGCGCAGCAGGTTGAAGTACGTGCCATGATTGACGTCGGGCTCCGGCGAAATATACATCAACTGTACCGCCAGATAGATGAGCTTGGCAGGCGTATCGGCGGTCTCCGGCGTCAAAATGTCCTTTTCCCGCAGGATCGGGATCTTTTCGCCGTCGATCAGCAGACGGGCGCGCTGATCGGTGTTGGTGATCACGCAGGATCCGATGATGATTCGCTCGTGTGGCTTGAGTTCGACTTTTAGCGCCATGCCTGTTCTCCGTTGCCGCCCTGTGGGACGTGATGTTCGAATTGCGCGTTTAAAGGCTCAGAACGCCGGCGACGGACTCAAACAATCGTAGCCAGATCGCAGTCTTTCCGAGTCGCTCTTAAGAATTCGTAAACGCGGCAGGGAGGTTCGAAAATGTGCAATGATTTCAAGGGCGCGCACGGTGAATCGATATAGTGAATAATGCGTTTTTGTCGTTATCTTTCAGGTATTTGGCCAGATTGGAGATATTCGATTCAGGTTTTGTTAGAGGGCTTGCTCCCACGTTGCCTGGGTAATCCGGCTTGAAAGGTCGGGTACTCGATAAAACCAGAAAGGTAACAGCATGTCCGGTATCGTTCTCTCGGCGTCAGTTCGCCAGAACCTCCTCTCCTTGCAGTCGACGGCCTCGTTGCTTGCAACGACCCAGAATGACCTTGCCACCGGCAACGCGGTCAATTCGGCCCTCGACAATCCGACCAACTTCTTCACTGCGGAAGGCCTCAACAACCGCGCTTCCGACATCGGCAGCCTGCTCGACAGCATCGGCAACGGTGTGCAGGTGCTCCAGGCCGCCAACACCGGCATCACCTCGCTGCAAAGCCTGGTTTCGAGCGCCCAGTCGATCGCCAACCAGGTTCTCCAGACCCCGGTCGGCTACTCGACCAAGTCCAACGTGACCTCGGCCGCCATCACCGGCGCGACCGCGAACGACCTGCTGGGACCCGGCACCAACAACACGGTCACCGGCACCGCGGTGAACAACAACCTGAGCACGCCGGTCGCGATCACCGCGGCTACCGCGCTGGTTGCCGCCACGAACACGAACTCGCTGGCCTCGACGCCTGCGAACGGTTCGTCTTTCACCGTCGATGGCAAGTCCATCACTTTCTCGACCGGTCAGACCGCTGTTACCACCGACGGTAGCGGCAACGTCACGATCGGCGTCGGCGCGGGTAGCACGGCGACCGTTCAGACCGTCCTGAGCGCGATTGACGGCATCACCGGTGCCTCGACGGCTTCGGTTGTCACCGCCGGCGCACTCGTGCTCAGCACGGGGACGACGCAGCCTCTGGTCATCGCTGCCGGCGGCACCAGCGCGCTTGGCTCTTTCGGCCTGGCCGCGGCAACGACCAACGTGACGCCTCCGGCGCTCCAGGGTGAGACGCTCAAGATCGGCGCCACCGGCGGCGGCACGGCGACCAACATCACCTTCGGCACCGCTTCCGGGCAGGTTTCGTCGCTCAACCAGCTCAATACGGCGCTGGCAGCCAACAACCTGCAAGCCACGATCAACTCTTCGACCGGTGCGATCAACATCGTGACGTCCAACGATGCGGCCTCATCGACGATCGGTACGATCACCGGTACGGCTACGGCATTCAGCGTTAGCCTGACCGCTGCGGCTCCGGTCGCCGATCCGGACTCGCAGGCGACCCGCGACAGCCTGGTCGCGCAGTACAACAACGTGCTGCAGCAGATCAACACCACTGCCTCGGACTCCTCGTTCAACGGCGTCAACCTGTTGAACGGCGACACGTTGAAGCTGGTGTTCAACGAAACCGGCACCTCGACGCTGAGCATCACCGGCGTGACGTTCAATGGCGCGGGCCTCGGTCTGTCGAACCTGACGGCGGGCACCGACTTCCTGGACAACAATTCGGCCAACACCGTGTTGAGCCAGCTCCAGAACGCCTCGACCACGCTGCGCGGTGAAGCGTCGACGCTCGGCTCGAACCTGTCGATCGTGCAGATCCGCCAGGACTTCAACAAGAACCTGATCGACGTGTTGCAGACCGGTGCGTCCAACCTGACGCTGGCCGATCCGAACCAGGAAGCGGCCAACAGCCAGGCGCTGTCGACCCGCCAGTCGATTGCGGTCTCGGCGCTTGCGCTCGCCAACCAGTCGCAGCAGAGCGTGCTTCAGCTGCTCCGCTGATCGAAAAGCTCGACAAAACCATCGAAACGGCGGGGGAAACCCCGCCGTTTTTGCGTTGTGTCCTGCAAATGCCGGTCATTTCAGTCAGCAAATATTATGCTTTACAGTTATGGTTAGCGCTTGGTGAAGACGGCGCATCAATTCAAAATCCATAGCAGGATCAAAGCGCCCGCTACGTTTTCGCGAGAACGAAGCGGCCGTTGAGCGCGGCGAGGAGCGTCTTGCGAGGCGAGGGCGCCGCTCATGGTTCATGTTTTCTTAGCCACTTGCTCACACCGTGCCGGGGTCGCCTGATCCTGAAAGGGCCGGGCTGCGTTTTGAGTTTCACACCAGAAAGGTATGAGCATGTCCGGTATCGTTCTTTCGGCGTCAGTCCGCCAAAACCTTCTTTCGTTGCAGTCGACTGCTTCGCTGCTCGCAACGACCCAGAATGACCTTGCCACCGGCAACGCGGTCAATTCGGCCCTCGACAACCCGACCAACTTCTTCACTGCGGCCGGCCTCAACAACCGCGCTTCCGACATCAGCAACCTGCTCGACAGCATCGGCAACGGTGTGCAGGTGCTCCAGGCCGCCAACACCGGCATCACCTCGCTGCAAAGCCTGGTTTCGAGCGCCCAGTCGATCGCCAACCAGGTTCTCCAGACCCCGGTCGGCTACTCGACCAAGTCCAACGTGACCTCGGCCGCCATCACCGGCGCGACCGCGAACGACCTGCTGGGACCCGGCACCAACAACACGGTCACCGGCACCGCGGTGAACAACAACCTGAGCACGCCGGTCGCGATCACCGCGGCTACCGCGCTGGTTGCCGCCACGAACACGAACTCGCTGGCCTCGACGCCTGCGAACGGTTCGTCTTTCACCGTCGATGGCAAGTCCATCACTTTCTCGACCGGTCAGACCGCTGTTACCACCGACGGTAGCGGCAACGTCACGATCGGCGTCGGCGCGGGTAGCACGGCGACCGTTCAGACCGTCCTGAGCGCGATTGACGGCATCACCGGTGCCTCGACGGCTTCGGTTGTCACCGCCGGCGCACTCGTGCTCAGCACGGGGACGACGCAGCCTCTGGTCATCGCTGCCGGCGGCACCAGCGCGCTTGGCTCTTTCGGCCTGGCCGCGGCAACGACCAACGTGACGCCTCCGGCGCTCCAGGGTGAGACGCTCAAGATCGGCGCCACCGGCGGCGGCACGGCGACCAACATCACCTTCGGCACCGCTTCCGGGCAGGTTTCGTCGCTCAACCAGCTCAATACGGCGCTGGCAGCCAACAACCTGCAAGCCACGATCAACTCTTCGACCGGTGCGATCAACATCGTGACGTCCAACGATGCGGCCTCATCGACGATCGGTGCGATCACCGGTACGGCTACGGCATTCAGCAGCCTGACCGCCGCGGCTCCGGTCGTCGACCCGGACTCGCAGGCGACCCGCGACAGCCTGGTCGCGCAGTACAACAACGTGCTGCAACAGATCAACACCACCGCGTCAGACTCGTCCTTCAACGGCGTCAACCTGTTGAACGGCGATACGTTGAAGCTGGTGTTCAACGAAACCGGCACCTCGACGCTGAGCATCACCGGCGTGACGTTCAATGGCGCGGGCCTCGGTCTGTCGAACCTGACGGCGGGCACCGACTTCCTGGACAACAACTCGGCCAACACCGTGTTGAGCCAGCTCCAGAACGCCTCGACCACGCTGCGCGGTGAAGCATCCGCTCTCGGCTCGAACCTGTCGATCGTGCAGATCCGCCAGGACTTCAACAAGAACCTGATCGACGTGTTGCAGACCGGTGCGTCCAACCTGACGCTGGCCGATCCGAATCAGGAAGCGGCCAACAGCCAGGCGCTGTCGACCCGCCAGTCGATTGCGGTCTCGGCGCTTGCGCTCGCCAACCAGTCGCAGCAGAGCGTGCTTCAGCTGCTCCGCTGATCGAAAAGCTCAAAACACCATCGAAACGGCGGGGGAAACCCCGCCGTTTTGCGTTTTAGGGGCCCGGCGAGACGACGGTTTCGCCGGGTTTTTTTCGTTAACCCGGCGTTAAGCAAACAACTTAAGTGGGCGTTAACCTTGTTTTAAAGGAGTGCGGTTAAAGCTGTTCCCATAACACTAGGAAGGCTTGACACATGTCTGGTATTGTTCTCTCGGCAGCAGTTCGCCAAAACCTGCTCTCCTTGCAATCGACCGCCGCGTTGCTTGCAACGACGCAGAATGACCTTGCCACCGGCAACAAGGTCAACACGGCGCTCGATAACCCGACCGAATTCTTCACCGCACAGGGCCTCAACAACCGTGCCAGCGACATCGGCAACCTGCTCGACAGCATCGGAAACGGTGTGCAGGTGTTGCAGGCGGCGAACACCGGTATCACCTCGCTACAGAGCCTGATCGCCAACGCCCAGTCGATCGCCAACCAGGTGCTGCAAAGCCCGGTCGGCTATTCGACCAAGTCCAACGTGACCGCGGCCGTCATCGCCGGCGCAACCGCCAACAACCTTCTAGGGCCACCCACCGGGGCTACCGTCACCGGCAGCGCGGTGAACAACAACCTGAGCACGCCGGTTGCGATCACCGTGGCTACCGCGCTGGTTGCCGCCACGAACACGAACTCGCTGGCCTCGACGCCTGCGAACGGTTCGTCTTTCACCGTCGATGGCAAGTCCATCACTTTCTCGACCGGCCAAACCAGCGTCACGACCGATGCTAGCGGCAACGTCACGATCGGCGTCGGCGCGGGCAGCACGGCGACCGTTCAGACCGTCCTGAGCGCGATTGACGGCATCACCGGTACCTCGACGCCTTCGGTTGTCACCGCCGGCGCACTCGTGATCAGCACGGGGACGACGCAGCCTCTGGTCATCGCTGCCGGCGGCACAAGCGCGCTTGGCTCTTTCGGCCTGGCCGCGGCTACGACCAACCTGACGCCCCCGGCGCTCCAGGGTGAGTCTCTCACGATCGGCGCCACCGGCGGCGGTACGGCCACCTCCATCACCTTCGGCACCGGCTCCGGGCAGGTTTCGACGCTGAACCAGCTCAACTCAGCTTTGGCAGCGAACAACTTGCAGGCTACGATCAGCACCACGGGCCAGGTCGCCATCGTGACCTCCAACGATGCGGCGTCATCGACAATCGGTGCGATCGGTGGCACGGCTGCGGCTTTGGGACAGACATTCCACGGCCTGACCGCCGCGGCTCCGGTTGCCGATCCAGACTCGCAGGCGACCCGTGCGAACCTGGTCGCGCAGTACAACAACGTGCTGCAGCAGATCAACACCACGGCGCAGGACTCCTCGTTCAACGGCATCAATCTGTTGAATGGCGACACACTCAGTCTCGTATTCGACGAAACAGGCGCTTCGAAGTTGAATATCACGGGTACCACGCTGAACGATGCCGGCCTCGGCCTGTCGACGCTCACCGCAAGCACCGATTTCCTCGACAGCAATTCGGCCAACGTCGTGTTGACGCAGTTGACGAGCGCGGACACTACGCTGCGGTCGGAAGCATCCGCTCTCGGTTCGAACCTGTCGATCGTCGAAATTCGCCAGGACTTCAACAAGAACCTGATCAACGTGCTGCAGACCGGTGCGTCGAACCTGACGCTCGCCGACTCCAACGAAGAAGCAGCCAACAGCCAGGCGCTCTCGACTCGCCAGTCGATTGCGGTCTCCGCGCTCGCACTCGCCAACCAGTCGCAGCAGAGCGTGCTTCAGCTGCTCCGCTGATCGAAGATCAAACGACAGAACGCGAAACGGCGGAGGAAACTCCGCCGTTTTTTATTGATCGTGCGGGCCTGCCGATCCGCGGAGCCATTGCCTGGTCCGTGGTTTTGCGGTGCATTCTGCGACCATTGCTAACCATATTTTAAAGGCAATGACCTATAAAACTCGGGCAGTTCTGGCGTCCGCGTGCTGCGTAATCCTTCAGTTGGAGTGATGAATGTCCAATGCCGCCCAAGCCTATGCACGCACCTCACAGACGACCGGGACGGCCAGGGAACTCGAGGCGCAGGCACTGCTGAAGGCGGCCAAGCAGTTGCGGGACGTCCAAACCAACTGGACAGGCCCTGACGCCAAGATGCACAAGGCGTTGCTATTCAATCGCCGGCTGTGGACGATTTTCCTGAGCGCGGTCGAGTCCAACGACAATCCCCAGCCGCTCGAAGTTCGCCAGAACATCGCCAACATCAGCGTCTTCGTCATGCACCAGACTATCGCGATGCAGAGGGAGCCGGATCCGGCGAAGCTGAAGCCGTTGATCGACATCAACTGCAATATCGCAGCAGGCCTCGCGGGCAGAGCCTGAAGGCCTTTCGCTAACTCCTCACTCGGGTTCGAACTTTTACGCCATCACGTCGGTTGCAAGCGGGTGCGTCGACGAGCCGTTGGTCAAGTCCAGCGAGTGGAAATAAGCGCGGCGGCGCAGCATCGCGTCATCCGGAAATTGCTGGACCACCTGTCCCGTGAGGGCATCGACGGACTGGAAAACGACGGACGCTGCGGCGGTGTCGAAAAACGCCTGATGCGAAAGGTCGCTCGAGCTCGGGCCCGGTGAGTTATTGGTGCTCGCCGTGGCGGCGTCCGTTGCCGTTACGCTTTGACTTGCGGGCAATTGTGTAGCCACGCCACTGAGCGCCGCGCTACTGGCCGGCGGAAATGACGGTGCGACCGGCGCCCCCACCGGTCTGATGCTGAAATCGGTACTCATGGCAGCCTCCTGGCTCTCCTCGAGTCAAATCCCAACCCTTCCCAATCGGCAATTATGAAGTGGACGTCTCAACGCATTGTTAGAGAACGCGCTGAACGATGCGCTGATGCAAATGCGCAAATTTGATGAAAATTTTAGGTATCGCGGCGGGTTGATGGCGCGCTTCAATCCGCTAGAGCGAACGGCTGACCGCCAGCGGCGTGAGATGCCGCGCTGTTGGATTCACGCGGCGGCCAGTCGCGCCGTAGGTATTGGGAATGTTGCGGCGCTGAATTTCGGTATTGACGCCGCGCACGATGTTTTCCGAAACCGCATGCGCGGTGGCAAGTACGGTGAGATTGACCTGCAACATGGCGCGAAACGTCTCGTGGTGACGGCGCAGCGTCGAAAGCAGATCCGGCGATGTCTTGGCCAGATATGGATGACTGGCCTTGAGGCGGCTGACGACGCCGACGTAGCGGCGCGAGGCCTCCGTCTTCTGGGGCTCGAACGCCATCGCCTCGCGTATCTTGCCGGCGCGCACGAGCTCGGTTTCGCGCTCGATGATGCCGAGCAGGGCGCTCATGACATCCATCAGCTCTTCGGCGAGCTTGCGGGCCTCGGCGGGCGTTGAGGCGGCCGGGATCGCGGGTCGCCGGCGCCGGCTGTCGTGAGGGAGGCTGGTTCATGCCTGCTTGTCCTGGGTCTGACTGACGGTCTTCGCCTGCTGCATGATCAGCGTGCGATATACATTTTTCGCGATGCCGACGCCGCCGGCCTTGGCGAAGGATTTCGAATATTGTTCGATCTGCATCGAGCGCCAGATGCCGGTGCCGACGGTATTGCCGAACGGGCCTTCGCCCTTGAGGCCGTTGGTCATCTCCGAAAACATCGAGTTGAGAAACATGCCCTCGAAGTTCTGCGCCTGGGTCTGGGCCTTGGCCTTCACCTGCGGTGACACCTTGTCGAGCGCCGCGGCGAAATCGTAGTCGGGGTGGCCGCCATAGGTAGGCATCGCTGCCTTGGTGGTGGCCGTGCTGTTGATGTTGCTGACCGGAGCTGCCTGCATCACATCACCTCGATGTCGGCTTCGATCGCGCCGGCGGCCTTGATCGCCTGGAGGATGCCGATCAGGTCGCGCGGCCCGATGCCCAGTCCGTTGAGGCCATCGACGAGTTGCTGGAGCGAGACGCCGTCCTTCATTACCGCCAATTTCTTGCCGTCTTCGGTCACCGAGACGTTGCTGCGCGGCGTTACGACGGTTCGGCCGCGCGAGAGCGGGTTCGGCTGGCTCACTTGCGGGCTTTCCGAGATCGAAACGGTGAGGTTGCCCTGGGCCACAGCAACGGTGGCGACGCGGACGTCGCGGCCCATCACGATAATGCCGGACCGCTCGTCGATGATGATCTTGGCGGCGAGGTCGGGCTCGACTTGCAATTGTTCGATGTCGGTCAGGAAGGCGACGACGTTGCCCTTGAATTCAGGGGGAACCGAAAGCTGCACGGTCGAGGGATCGAGCGGTTCGGCCGTCTTGGTGCCGAGAAAGTCGTTGATCGCGGATGCAATGCGCTTGGCGGTGGTGAAATCGGCGTTGCGCAGCGCGAGGCGAACATTCGGCAGGCGGTTGAGCGCGAATTCGATCTCGCGTTCGATGATGGCGCCGTTGGCGATACGGCCGACCGTCGGCACGCCGCGCACGATCTTGGCGGCTTCGCCCTCGGCCTGGAAGCCGTTGATGGTGACCGAGCCTTGCGCCACCGCGTAGACGTTGCCGTCGGCGCCGAGCAGCGGGGTGACGAGCAGGGTGCCGCCTTGCAGATTTTTGGAGTCGCCGAGCGCGGAAACCGTCACGTCCATGCGGGTTCCCTGGGTTCCGAACGGCGGCAGGTTGCCCGTGACCATGACGGCTGCGACGTTGCCGGTGCGGATGGTGGCGCCGCGGATATTGACGCCCATGCGCTCAAGCATCGCTTGCAGCGACTGCTTGGTGAAGGGGATGTTGTTGAGGGTATCGCCGGTGCCGGCGAGCCCCACGACCAAGCCGTAGCCGACGAGCTGGTTCTGCCGCACGCCCTCGATATTCGCGAGATCCTTGATCCGCGAGGTCGCCTCGGCCGGAGCCACCCATAGCTGGAGCGCTGCAAGGACCGCACAGGTCAGCCGCAACACCCTTCCGCAGTAAACGCCTGGCATCCTCTGCTCCCCGCTGAGGCTCTTGAAACTGTGGATGCGCCCATCACTCCCATGACGGCCCGTCCGGCATTAACTATGCGAGCGCCGTGCCAGACGTTTCTCTGTCGTATAAATATCTGATTTTACTTGAAAAATTAAAATGCGTTGGGCGTGGCGCCGGCTCCGGGGAAGACGAAACTGCCGCCTGCCGGCAGATTTTGCCGGGTGATTTACGCCGCGTTAACCATCGCAAGCGATGCTGCGCGCTGACAGGAACTTCAAACTCGCCGCATCGGCCCAGGACCATTCATGCGCATCTCAGGACCGAACGGCACCACTCTGGGGTCCCAGACCAGCAGCGTCCGGCGACCCAGTTCGGGCGGCTTTTCGCTGCCGGAGGACGCGGCCTCCGCCAGCGAGACCCGTGCAACGTTAGCCCCCAAGGCGGCGACCGGCATCGATGCGCTGCTGGCGATGCAGGGGATCGAGGAAGATCCGATCGAGCGGCGCAAACGTTCGGTGCAGCGTGGCAAACGCGCGCTCGACGTGCTCGACGATCTCAAGATCGGCCTGCTGGCGGGGAATTTCGACACTTCGACGGTGAGCCGGCTGCGCGAGGCCGCCGCCAACCTCAAATCCTCATCGGGCGATCCGGGCCTCGATACGGTCCTGTCCGAGATTGAACTGCGGGTCGAGGTCGAGCTCGCCAAAGCCGGCCAGCACTAGACGCAATTAGTCATCGCCCGGCTTGACCGGGCGACCCAGTACGCCGCGGCTTCTCGATTTAAGCACCGTTGCTCTGGAATACTGGATGCCGCCTTCGCAGGCATGATGAAGGAGAGAGCTCCCTCACGCAGCCTCCGCTGGCTGCTGCGCGTCGGAGCGGCGCTGCGCGGCCAGCACGTCTTTCAGGTTACGCTCCGCCCAATCGCGCAAGGGATCGACAGCCGCGGCGAGCGTCTTGCCGAGCGGCGTGATCGAATACTCCACCGTCACCGGCACCGTTGCGATCGCGCGGCGTTTGACCAGGCCGTCGCGCTCGAGGCTCTTGAGCACCTGCGACAGCATCTTTTGCGAAATCCCTTCAATACCGCGGCGCAACTGATTGAAGCGCAACGCTTCGTGGCGCAGCAAGAGCAGAATCAACACTGCCCATTTGTCGCCGACACGGTCGAGAATCTGGCGGGTCGGGCAATCGGCCGAATAGGCATTCGCTTTCATCGCACTTGAACTCCGCAAAGCGCTTTCGAGGGGTTACCCCGGCGTGACCAGGTGCTGCCGAGGTGCGTTCTTAACACCAGCATCCCAAGAGCTATCTAGTCTAGTTACCGATGGTAACTATCCAACTCATCCAGAACTTTAAAACAAGGAGACAAGCATGAAGATCGCCGTCGTCGGCGCCTCGGGGCGCGCCGGGTCCTGCATTACCGCCGAACTCGCCCGCCGCGGCCATAGTGTCACCGGGATTGCACGGAACCCGGAGAAGATCGCTGGACTTGCCAATGTCAGGGCGGTCGCCGGTGACGCCAACGATCGTGCGGCGCTCGCCGGACTGTGGGCGGGACATGACGCGGCGGTGAGTTCCATCCATTTCCTTAGCTGCGACGCCGAGATCCTGATCGGCGCTGCCAGGGATTCGGGCGTGCCCCGCTACCTCGTCGTGGGCGGTGCCGGCTCGCTCGAGGTCGCGCCCGGGGTGCGGCTCGTAACGACGCCGAATTTCCCGCCGCCATACAAGGCGGAGGCCGAGAAGGGCGCGGCCTTCCTGGACCGGCTGCGGCAGGAAAAGGAGCTGAACTGGACCTTTCTGTCCCCGTCGGCGCTATTCGACTCCGGGAGCCGGACCGGCAAGTTCCGTCTGGGAACGGACCAGCTTCTGGTCGATTCGGCCGGAAAGAGCTGGATCTCGTTTGAGGACTTTGCGGTCGCAATAGTCGACGAGATCGAGCGGCCGGCCCACATCCGGGCGCGCTTTACGGTCGGCTATTAACCAAGCCGGGCCGATTCTTGCGGCGGCGCCAGATAGATTTGCCTGTGCAGCGGCTTGGTCAGGAGGGCATGGCGGGCCACTCCAACATTGTCTGTCGCAAAGCCCCGCTATATAAGGCGCCGCGCGAGGGGAACTTCCTCCTCGCACGGTGCCGCAAAGGCGTGGCACCTCAGGTGAAAGATGGGCTGGCCTTGGAAAAGTTGAAGAACTATCGACCTACCGAAAAAGAGCCTTTCATGAATGAGCGGCAGCGCGATTATTTTCGCGCCAAGCTTCTCTCCTGGAAGGACGAGATCCTTCGGGAATCGAAGATCACGTTGCAGACGCTCCAGGAGGAGAACGTCAATCATCCCGATCTCGCCGACCGCGCATCGTCGGAAACCGATCGCGCGATCGAATTGCGTGCTCGCGACCGGCAGCGCAAGCTGATCTCCAAGATCGATGCGGCCTTGCAGCGCATCGAGGACAACACCTACGGCTATTGCGAGGAGACCGGCGAGCCGATCTCGCTGAAGCGGCTCGAAGCCCGCCCGATCGCGACGCTGTCGGTGGAAGCGCAGGAGCGTCACGAAAAGCGCGAGAAGGTTTATCGCGACGAGTAAACGCGTATTAAGAAGCGTAAACGCGCATTAAGGTGCGATGAGGTTTTGGATTGTCATCGCGCGTCAGCTCGTTGATCGAGACCAGACTTTCCGATCACGCTTTATTATTGCGTCGCCCGTTAAGAAGCTGATCTGAGGGCGGACTGGACGCTGATGGCAACGATGAGTGCTGTCAGGATAAGGCGCCAAAGATCTCTGAGCCAGGCGAGGATGCGGCGGAAGTTGTGGCCGACGGCTGAGAGGACGACGTTGGCGGCATCGCCGGCGCGGCCTTTGAGGTAGCAGCGGCCGAGGTGGCCTTCGGCCTTCAGGTGTCCGATGATGGGCTCGATGGCGGAGCGGCGGCGGAGCTCGCGCTTGATGACACCGAAGACGCCGCGCTTCTGGCCGGAGATGAAGACGCGACGGGGATTTTGTGCGTCGTGGCCGCGGTATCCCTTGTCGACATAGGCCCGCTCGATCGGACAGCCGGTGAGTGTCTCGGTGCGGTCAATGACGTCCCGCAAGGTGTGGCCGTCGTACGGGTTGTCGGGTATCGCCCTGGCGTGTAGCACGAACAGGCCACCGGGAGCCCGGCGGTTGTTGGTGACGATGGAGGCCTTGACGCCGAACTCGTAAGGCGCGGCGGCCTTTCCTTTGCCGATGCACTCCACCTCCGGGGCATGGAAGGAATAAAGCTTCCAGCCGCGCTGGCGCTGCTGTTGCGAGCGGATCTGCGAGGCCCGGCCAAGCGGGAGCGCGAACGCCTCCTCCAGGGCTGGCTGGCCCTCGATCTTGCGGCGAATGTCGCGGATGATCCGGCCCAGCCGGCTGCGCAGGATACGCAACTGCCGCTGATGTCGCCTGAACTGTTTGGCATGGGCGTAGCGGCCCGCCATCATCGCGGCGGCCTTGGCGATCCGGGAATAGGATTGTCGCAGCCTGACGCCGTGCCTGGTCGCCAGACGGTTGAGCCCGCGGATGGCCGCATGCAGCAGCTTGGCATCGGTCGGAAAGGTGATGGCCTTCGGCTGCACCGTGGTGTCGACCGTGACCCGCTTGAGGTCTTGGCTGCGCAATGCACCGGCCTCGTGCGCCACCCGCAGGCTCTCGGCCAGCAGCAACTCCAGCTTGTCGCCGAGCCGCTTGCGCCAATGGCTCAGGTCCGAGCGCTCGTGCCGGAAGGCATGCTGAAAGAACTCTTCGCCGGTGAAGAACTGGAAATACGGGTCGTGGACCCAGCGCTCGCACACCCCCTCATCGGACAGCCCGTAAATGTGCTTGAGCAACAACAGCCCGATCAGGAAGCGGGTCTCGATCCCAGGCCGGCCGTTCTCGCTGTAGAGCGGCGCGATCTCGCCGTCGATCCAGTCCCAATCGACCTTGTCGGCCAGCAGAACCAGCTCGTGCTTCAGATTGATGATCTGATCCAACCGCGCCCGGAACAGATCGTTCGATCCCGTCGTCTTGTGCTTCTTCGGCCGCATCGTCCCCTCCGATGCAACACAAAATCATGCTCTGCAGCCAAAGGGAATCCACAAAACGAAATTGCAAGATTTTGGGGTCTCAAGCTCCCAATCCCTGCAATCTCAAATGCCGCCGCATCCGAAAAACTGACTCCAGCTCAATCGCTTAGAGCCTTGTTCACGGACGACTATTGCGTATCGCCGCGTTGAGTGCGGCCGCAAATTCTTTCGGATCGTCGGTCCCGATGCGGCGGATTTCGCCGGATTTCAGTTTCAGTTCAACGGCATCGAGTCCGGAGACGTTGTAAAGCGTGAAGCCGGGGGCGGACCTGATGCCGAATCCATTCCACCACTGGTTTTGCGCGATGCTCACGGATTGGATGTCGTCGAGCGCCAGCCGATAGGTCCAGAGCCTCAGGCCGAAATACCAGCTCGCGACCTTCGATCTCGACCGTGAGCGAGTTGAAGATGACGGCAACGGCGCCAAGAATCGCCAACATCAGGATCATCGGCACCTGGACCTTGTGCCACATCGTCGCTGCCCCGAGCACAGCGATGACCAGACAAACCACCAGAATTACCGTTCCGAACTGCGTGTGACGATACGGCATGACCGTGCTCCGGGTTTCTCTCCAAAACGCGATTGCCTCGCTGCATTTCTCAATGCAGCAAGGCAATTAGTTTCGAGTTGAAATGCGCTTGCAGATTCCCTGCAAGAACCCTCAATCAGTCGGCCAGCGGGTCCGGGCGCATCTGCACATGGAACACGCGCGGGCTCTCGTCCTTGCCACTTTCGCTGTGGAAGTAGGCGCGGGTGCCCGTGGTGGTCCACAGCCCGCGGCCCTTCCAGCCGGCGTTCGGATCGTCGATCCGGCCGTCGGTATTCTTGGCGAAGAATCCAAGCGGGTAGGGGATGCGGATATCCACGAACTTGCCGTTCACGAGAGCCAGCAGCGATTCGCTGCCGTTGGCCATGGCGATCGGCACGTCCTTTCCGAGTCCGAGCGTGTTGTAGACGTCAACCCAGATATAATAACCGTGGTTGGCGCTGCCTTTGGGATCGTCGACGGTCTTGAACTGGGGTCCCGGCAACCGATAGAGCGTCCAGCCCTCGTAGCACTGGGCGCCGGTCGCGGCGTTCGGTCCTTCGAGCTTTTCCTTGCACTTGGAGCGATCGAAGCTGGCCATCTGTCCGCTCGATAGCACGGTCCAGGCTACGCCCTTCGAGTCGACGTCCACGCCGCGTGAGCCATAGGTGCCCGGAGGCGATTGGAACAGCTCGGAGACGGCAGTCTTGGCCGGATCGCTTCCAGGAATCATACGGACCAGGAAGGCCGGTTGCGCAATACGCGTGAAGCCCGGGCCCATCGTCTGGCCCCAGATCACGTCGCCCTTGACGCTCGGCATGATGCCGTAGAAGCCGGCCTTGACCCATTTGTCCTTGCCGGGCTCGATCGGCTTGTCCGCGGCGACAAAAGGCTCGCGCTTGCCGGTGCCGGAGACGTTGGCCACCACCGGCGTCCAGCCCTCCGACTTCATGGCGTCGCCGGTCGCATCGAACTTCTTGACGTCGAGCCAGCCGACGACGCCGCTATAAGGCTGCCCCTGGCTGAACCAGAGCTTGTCGTCCGGCGTGAAGACCAGGTGATGCGTGCTGAAACAGGTATCGATCGTCGCCCACTTTTCGGTCTTGGGGTCATAGACCGAGGCCTGGCGAGCCGAGTCCTTCAGCGGCATGACCTGCGCCGACTCGAGATCCGATCCTTCCTTGCAACTGGCGGGATTTGGCGCCCGGCGAATCCGCGCCGTGAACCAGACCCGGCCCTTCTCGTCCATCATCGGATTGTGGATCGAGGTGTGGCCGTCCCAGATCGGTTCGTCGCCCCAGAACACCGACGGAGCCATCGGGTCATCCTTGGCGCTCGGCGTTTGCGGATCGACGTAGGGTTCATGGATGAAGGATGTGGTGTTCTTGACCGGATCAAGCACCGGGATGTCATCCGAGCTTTCTTCCGGCGAGCCGTAGATCTTCCCGTTGGCATTCAGGGTCGGATTGCGCTTGTCGGTCGAAACCTCGTCGTGCAGATACTCGCCCTTCTTGGCCCATGCCCACGACGTGATCACGACGTTGCGTTCGACGCCCTTCGGCCGTTCCGGCTTGTCGAAGGGAAGTTCGCCCGCAGCAATGCGGTCGGTCCAGTCGGCAAACATCTTGTAGGCGCGCTGTGGCCCGAGACGGCCGAGCGTCAGCGCCATGTTGTTCATGGCCTGGCCGGATTGCACGCGGCGCTCCCACATCTCTTCGGAGTTCTTGAACTCGCCGAGTTCTTTTACGTGGGGATGACGAATGTTCTGGGTGCCGAGCGCGTGGCACGACTGGCAGGAATTCTTGATGCTGTCGACCCAGGTGGCTTGTGAATCCATGCTGGCCGGCATGCCGGTCGGACTCTTGTCCGAACCCGGAAACTCGCTCGCCGGGGAAATCTTGAGCATCGCGTACCAGTACATGCCCGGATAGTATTCGGCAGCGGCAGCCGCATTCGGCGCCGGCTTTGCTTTCAGGTCGATGGTCTTGCCGGGCGTGGCGTCCTGCTTGTCGGAATCGACCAGGCCGTATCCGCGCACCCAGATCTTGTACTTTGCCGACGGAAGCTGCGGAATGACGAACTGACCGGCGTCGTTGGTAACGACCATCTTGGCATATTTGGTCGGAAGATCGGTGGTTTCGGCGATCACCCACACCCCGGCTTCCGGACCGTTGGCGCCGGTCACCTTGCCGCCGATGGCGTCGGGCTTGACCGACAGCGCCTTCTGCGCGCTTGCCGGGCCGCTCCATGCCATCGCAAATGCGGCGATCGCGGCTCCGGTGAGATACGCATTGGAATGGCGACGAAAAGTCATACTTCGCTCCCCGATTTTTTGCTGAACTTCAGCGTTTCAGCTTTTTCGACAATGTGAAATTTTGCTTGTATTTCAAATAGCATCTGACGAATGCTGATGCGTGTCAATGTAGCCGGCCGCGACGAACTGCTCACATGTTGGTGGCGATCGCTGTGGGCTTGCGCTACTTGCGAATATTTCGATTCCGAAGTTCGTATCGTTAATGTCGAGGGAGTCCTCGTAAACCATGGATCAGGAAATGGGAAACCGCCGCTTCTTCGATCGCCCGCCGGGCTTGACGGTGGCCGAGATCGCTGCGCTGACCGGCGCCGAAGCCGATCAGGCTGCGCCGGCGTCGCTGTTGATTACCGGCGTGGCGCCGGTCGATCTTGCGGGACCGGCCGATCTGACGTTCGTCGATGGCAACAAATTTGCCAACGCCCTGACGACGACCCGCGCCGGCGCCTGCCTGATGCCTCGGCGTTTTGCCGACCGCGCGCCGCAAGGCCTCCTTGTCCTGCATTCCGAGGAGCCATATCGCGCCTTCGTCGCCGTGCACCGAAAACTGTATCCGCAATCGCTGCGGCCGGCGTCGTTGTTTGAGACCGACGGCATTTTCGAAGGCGCGACTGTTCACCCGACCGCCAAACTCGAAAGCGATATCACCGTTGATCCCGGCGCCGTCATTGGACCGCGCGTTGAAATCGGTGCGGGCAGCCTCATCGCCGCCAACGCCGTGATCGGTCCTGACGTTACGATCGGCCGCGACTGCCGGATCGGCGCCGGTTGCTCGATCGTGCATACGATGATCGGCGATCGCGTCATCATTCATCCGGGTTGCCGTATTGGCCAGGACGGCTTCGGATACACCGAAGATGCCGCCCAGCAGAAGATTCCGCAGACCGGCCGCGTCATTATCCAGAATGACGTCGAGATCGGCGCCGGCACGATGATCGATCGCGGCGGCATCAGAGACACCGTGATCGGCGAGGCGAGTAAAATCGACAACCTTTGTCAGATCGGACACAACTGCCAGATCGGCCGGCACTGCGTGATCGTCGCGCAATGCGGCTTAAGCGGCAGCGTGACGCTGGAGGATTTTGCGGTGCTCGGTGGTTCGGTGGGGCTGGCGCCTCATGTCACGATCGGCCGTGGCGCGCGGGTCGCGGCCCGCTCCGGCGTCATGCACAACGTGCCCGCCGGCGAAACGTGGGGCGGTTACCCCGCAAAGCCGCGAATGCAGTGGATGCGGCAGGAGACGACCTTGGCGCGCCTGGCTACCCCCGGTGACAAAGGCAAGGCGGCTAAGAAGCCGTGATCTAGGGCGTATTCGAACATGTTTCTGAGGTTGCGGCAGTTGTGTCTGGTTGCTTACGATCTGGAGCCGGTGGTCGAGGATCTAAAGGCGGTTTTCGATATCGAGGTATGCCACCGCGATCCTGCCGTTGCCAAGTACGGTCTCCACAACGCGCTCCTTCCGATGGGCAATTCGTTCGTCGAGATCGTGGCCCCGACAAAGGACAAAACAGCAGCTGGTCGTTACCTCGATCGTCGGAAGGGGGATGGCGGATATATGGTCATTCTCGATACTGACGAACTGGACCGGTGGCAAAAGCATGTTGACGCTATTGGTGTTCGCGTCGCGGCACGCCTGACGTCGGAGGGGTATCGTGGATTGCAACTGCATCCCCGCGATACAGGCGGTACTCTTCTCGAAATCAATTGGTCGGACGGAGGCGCAGATGTCAACGCTGCCTATCATCCTGCCGGTGCTGGTTGGAACACTTACGTGCGGACGACGGTTGTCAAAGCCATTGTCGGCGCTGAACTGCAAAGCGATCGTCCGGAGAGGCTCGCCGCGAAGTGGAGCGAGATATTAAGAAAGCCGGCGCGGCAGATCGATGCCGAGTGGCGGGTCGACGTCGATAATGCCAGCCTTCGGTTTGTCTCGGCGAGGGACGATCGAGGCGAGGGACTGAGTGGTATCGATCTTCAGGTCACGGAGCGGCCGCGAGTGTGGGATGTGGCCAGGGGACGCGGACTTGCCGTTACCGACGGGTCAGTCCTCATTGGCGGTGTTCGGTTCAATCCGATCGAAGCCAAACGTTAAGGCGGCTGTCCTTTTCCTTTCGAAAATCCGACGGACCAATGAAACGTTGCCGACATTTTGCCTTATGAGCACCCGCCCTATCGCGGCACTTCGATGGCGCCGCAATTGTAGCGGTGCGCCAGCGCGCAATCTTCTTCCTGCGAGATGTTCACGAGCTTGTTCACCAGGAAGTAGCCCAGCACGAGCGCGACCGCGAGCCCTCCAAAGACAATGAGAAGCCCCCTGGTGGAGAGATACTGGGCGTCCTCGTTGCCGGGCTTTGAGGGTCGGACCGGTGCCGCCGGCCCGCTGCCTTCCTGTTCCATGATGTTTAGTCTTCGATAGCGTTGGCGTGGGGACGGATCGGATTCACATCTGCATCCATTCCGTTACTATAGGCAAGAATGATTCTCCGCCGCTCCCGCTTCGTACATCTGTTGCCTGTCGGCCAGGGCCGCACGCTCATTGTGCATGCGATCAGCCATATGCGCCTCCCTGCCGACAGCGAGATATCGGCGCTGCTGGACTATTTTTCGCAAGCCCGCCGGATCCCCGAAGATATCGACGCGATGGCGGCGCTGTTCGCCAAGCCCTCCGATTCGCTGTCGGCGGATTTGCGCGGTGCGGTCGAAGGCACCGTCATGGAGCTCAAGTCACGCCAGATCCTGACCGAGATGACGGCGGAAGAAGAGCTGGCTGCGACGGCTGAGGAACTCTCCGCCAAGCATGGGCGCGACCCCGCGGAAATGCTCGATAGCTACCGGCGCAAGCTGAAGGAGGGCGGTGCGGCCTACTGGGCGGTCGGCGCGTCTTACGGCCTGGAGGATTTTGGCGGTACGCGCCGGCGCGTTGATGCGTTGCTGTTCGGCGATTGCGATATCCAGATGGAGGCCGATTTCCTGCGCAAGGAAGCGGCGCGCCGCGGCATCGATCTGCATGTGGCGGCGACCTTCCCGGACGACATCCGTTTTGCGGGCGAGCACAAACACGACGTGATCTTCGTTGGCGCGCTCCGGGTACGGCACCTCGTCGCCGAGGACCTTGAGAATGGGCTCAACCCCCACGCCCCCTATGTCGCTCATGTGACCGAGCTTCTGAGCGGCTTGCGCGAAATCACCTCGGCGCCGATCCTCATCGATAACCTGCCCGAGCCCACGGTTCAGCCGCTTGGACTAGCGGAACGTGGCGTGAAGGGGCATCGCACGCGCTTCCGCCTGACCAATGTCGCGCTTTCCGAACTCGCGGTCGCATTCGCCGACGTTTACGTGGTCGATATCGCGGCCACGTTTGCCGCAGCCGGCGCTGAGCGGATGCTCGATGACGGCCAGGTCGGCTTCACCCATTTCGGTTCGCCCGGCTGGATGCTGCAACGGCCCGAAAGTGAAAAGGCCGCCGTCCACGGCATTTTCCCGGACATCGCGCCGCTCGCCGATGCGCTCGACGGCGACGCTTACGGCCGCGAGACGGTGACCGCCGAAAAGCATATCGACGCGCTCGTGACCGTGATGGGAATCGGGCGGAAGAAATGCGTGATCCTCGATCTCGACGGCACGCTGTGGCCGGGGGTGCTGGCGGAGACCGGCAGCCCGTTTGCCTGGACGCCGGAAATTTCCGGCATGTTCTCCTATATCGGGCTTTATTTCGGCCTGCATGAAGCGCTGAAATCGCTCAAGAAGCGTGGCATCGTGCTCGCCTGCGTCAGCAAGAACGACGAGGCAACCGTCCGCGAACTCTGGAAATATCCGGGATCATTATCCGAAGCAACGGCTACTCTCGCCTGACGATTTCGTCACCTGGCGCGTGAACTGGGACGACAAGGTCGGCAACATCCGTTCAATTGCCGAAGAACTCGGCTTCGCGTTCGATGCCTTCCTGTTCATCGACGACAATCCGGTGGAGCGCGACCGGGTCCGCCAGCGATTGCCGGAGGTTGAGGTCTGGGGCGAAGATCCTTTCAGCCTGCGCCGGCGCCTGCTCAACGATCCGCGCTTGCAGATTCCCGTGGTGACCGCGGAGGCGGCGTCCCGCAGCGAACTCGTCAAGGCCCAGATCGCGCGGCAGCAGTTGCGCAGCGAGACGATGGGAGAGGCGCAGTATATCGAGCAGTTGCAGATCAAATGCGCGATCGAGCGCTTGTCGGCGTCATCGACAAAACTGCAACGGGTCGAGGAACTGTTTCAGCGCACCACCCAGTTCAATACGACGGGCCGAAAATTCTCTTCAGGCGAACTGGCGGCGCTGGCGGAAAGTCCCGACGCGCGGCTGTTTGCGATGGAGGTGTCGGATCGCCTCGGCGATTACGGCCTGGTGGGTGCGGCCGTCATCGTCGGAGGCGAGATTGCAGGACTGGCGATCAGTTGCCGGGCGCTCGGAATGGGCGTCGAGCACCGGTTTCTGCGCCATATCCTCGATGAGATGAAAGAGGGGTCGGGGCCTCTCAGTGCGCGAATCATTCCGACGTCGCGTAACATCCCGGCGCGTAACATCTACCGGGACAACGGCTTTACGGAAGGCGAGCCCGGGCTTTGGCTGACGGCAACGCCTTACGTGAACTGAAGGACGGCATCGGCGGCCCCAAAAACCTAGTGCCCACTTTCCGAAGTTCGTGCTCCATCGCAGCACCCACCTTCACGAACTTCGGAAAGTCATGGGCACTAGCAAACTGATTGATTCTAGTACCGCTTTATCGATCTGAAGTCCCTGATCGAACTCGCCGCTTGCGGTGCAGGGACTTCAGATCGGCGGTACTAGTATTTTATTTCAAAACGCTTCCGGAACGGTCGCGCGCAACGCGCCGCAATGCGGGGCGCGGGTTCCGCGGCGCCTCTAAAGATTTCGTTAAGCTTACTGAATTATTGCCAAATGACGATCGACCGTCAGGCAGGGGCCGTCATGAGCAACACGAATACGAATAGCCATCGCATCGTTCTCGGCGACCCGGTGCCGTGGTTCAGCCTGCCGGTCGTCACCGGCGGATCGTTTGACCTGCAGGCCAGCGCCGGCCGCTGGGTTGCCCTCAGTTTCCTCGGCTCGCTGGCGGATCCCCGCGCGATGGCTGAGGTGGCGGAGTTGGCGCGCCTCAGCGCGTCTTTCAGCGAAGATCATCTCGTCATCGGATGCGTGTTCACCGGACAGGCGGCCGATGCCCCGAGCCTCGCTGCCATCAGCAGCCCGACCTTGTCCTTTCTGGCCGATCCCGACGGCGCCGTCAGCCGACAATTCGGCGCCGGGCAGATGCCGCGCACCATCATCCTCGATCCGATGCTGCGCGCGGTTGCCGATATTGCCTGGGACATTCCGCAGGGGCACGCGACCATGGTCGGCAATGTCCTGCAAGGCCTGCCCGCGGTCGACGATTCCGCTGGCGTTCCGATGTTCGCGCCGGCTCTCATGGTGCCCCGCGTCTTCAGTTTCGGAATCTGCGATTTCCTGACCCAGTTTTACGAGACGCAAGGCGCGGTGGACTCCGGTTTTCAGTTCGACGTTGACGGCAAGACCGTCACCCTGTCCGACTGGCGGCTCAAGCGGCGCAGCGACGTCGCGGTCGGCGTGCCCGAGGTGCGCGAACTCATTCGCGACCACATTGTGCGGCGACTGGTTGGGCCGATCGAGCGATTTTTCCAGTTCAAGGTGACGCGCATGGATCGCTATGTCGTTGCCTGCTACGACAGTGCGGTTGCCGCCCACTTCCACCGCCATCGCGACAACATCAACGCGGGCGCCCAGCACCGTCGCTTCGCGCTCTCGATCAACCTGAATAAGGATTTCGAGGGCGGCGATCTCCTGTTTCCCGAATTTGGCCGCAAGGCGTACCGGCCGTCGGAAGGCGGCGCGCTGGTGTTTTCATGCGGCGCGCTGCATCAGGTGACGCCGGTGACCAAAGGCAAGCGTTATGCCTTCCTCGCGTTCATGTACGGCGAGGAAGACGCGGCCAAACGCGAAGGCAACAATGCCAAGCTGCATGCCGGCGAACTCCAATATGACTTGAGCGGTCGGGACCGCTTGTTCCCCGAAGAAGCGCTGCCCGAGAGCATCGCGTCAGTCGCTTAAAGTATTAGAGCTCTGGAAATCCAACGGCGGACCGCCTCCCGGCGATCCGTTTTTTTCTGCGCCGGCTTCTTTGAGGATTCAAAACAATTGCGGCCTCCGTCAGGGGAGCTGACGAAGGCCGCGTTGAACATCTCACCGCGCCTAGGTTCGCGATGCGATGTGGGAGCTCGTTATGCCTAGAACGGCAACAGCACGTCCATGACCTGGCTGCCGTAGCGCGGCTGCTGGATGTCGCTGATCTCGCCGTGACCGCCATAGGCGATGCGGGCCTGGGCGATCTTCGAGGAGTTGATGGTGTTGTCGCTCTGGATATCCTCCGGCCGCACGATGCCGGCGACGATCAATTCGCGTTTCTCGTAATTGACGCGGATCTCCTGCTTGCCCTCGACCACGAGATTGCCGTTCGGCAACACCTGGGTGACCATCGCGGCGACGTTGGTCTGTAAGGTTTCCTGCCGCACGATCGTACCCTTGCCATCGGTTCCGGAGTTGGAGTCCGCCGTCAGGAAGCGTCCGGGCAGGACGGATTGCGCCCGCTGGCCGAACAGGCTGGAGCCGAGAAACGCGGTGATGCCTGAATCTTCGGTGGCGGTGCGGCTGCGCTGGGTCTCGTTGGCGAAGTTGGCCTGGTCGGTGATGTTGACGGTCACCGTCAGGAGATCGCCGATCTGGCGGGCGCGTTGATCCTTGAAGAAGGAGCGCGAGCCATTTCGCCACAGCGAATTGGGATTGTAGGACACCGTTTCCGGCTTCGGCATCGGCATTTGCACCGGCTTGTAGCCGGGTTGTGTTGTCGGATTCTCGATCGCCGACAACTTCGGCTCTTCGCCGATCTGGGAGAGCCGGTCGATCCCGGAACAGCCGCTGGTGACGCTGATGACGGTCAGCATGGTTCCGGCAAGCGCGATACGTTTGAACTTGGCAACCAACATGTACGTTTACTCTGCTTTTGAAGACGTCTGCGCGGTATTGCGGCTGGCTAGGGAAACGGGGGTCTCGGCGGCGCTGATCGAGGAGGTGGTGTCGGGAGCGGAAAGCCGCGGCCCGGCGATCGCGATCGAAACCTGGTCCCGCCCGATCACGGTGCCGGAGACGGTGCGCTTGGATTGCAGGTTGAGCACGGTCACCATGTCGCCTTCCGTGCCGCTATCGACGGCCTTGCCGCGCACGGTGAGGTAAATCCCGGCGGATTTGTAGATCAGCGTGACATTGTCGTCGCGCTGCACCAGGTCGGGCTTGCTGATATCGGCCACCCGGAGCGCCTGACCGGCGCGAATCGGTCTGCGCATCTGCATGCCGACGGCGTGGCCGCGGGTCGTAGCTTCGTTGCCAACTTCGGCTTTTGGACGCCGCTCGACCACGATGTCGGACGCCTTCAGCATGTCGCCGCGCCCGACGTCGCGGGTCAGCACCGCGGCATCGAGCATCTCGATGGCGACGCCGGTGAAGCGCAGCTTCGTGCGGGTGCTGTTGATGTCGTTGCCGATCTCGAAGGAGACGTCGAAGCGCCCGCTGCGCGGCTCGTAGCGCTCCTGCACGGGTTGCAGGTCGCCATTGTTCCATGCGTCCAGCCGGAGGTCCTGCACGTCGCGGTCGAATGTCAGGCTGAGATTGGCGGCGTCGCCAAGGCCGCTGCGATGTTCGATCGCGTGCGCAACCGCGGATTCGATCTCGCGGCTGTCGATGGTGCGTGCAAGCCGCGTGATGGACACCGACTTGATGTCCCTGGTGTCGACCCCGATCACCTGATGCGCCTGAAGCGCGTTGATGATCTGGGCGGTCGGCAGCGTTCCAGTGGTGCCGAGGTCGGGCGAGCGATAGATGGCAATCTGCGCCGCCGTTCCGGCGTTGTCGATCATATCGCCGATCCGCACGACATCGCTTTCCACCGTGACCTGGGCGTGAAGCACCGGAGGTGCGATGGCGTCGTCCTTTTCCTGCGCCGACGCGGCTGACGGCGCCGCGAAGAGCAGGGCGGTAACGAGGATCGAACGGACAATCATCATCTACTCCCTTAACGGAACAACTATCGGAACAACGCAGTCGTCGATTGCATCATCTGGTCGGCGGCGGTGATCACCTTCGCATTCATCTCGTAGGCGCGTTGGGCGGCGATCAGGTTGGACATTTCCGAGACGACGTCGACGTTGGCGTTTTCGAGGCTGCCCTGGTTGATGTTCCCATAGCCTTCCAGCGCGGCGGCGCCGTCCTGGGGCGTGCCGGACGACGGCGTGTCGGTGAAGTCGTTGTTGCCGACCGGGAGCAGGCCGGCTTTGTTGACGAATTGCGTCAGACTAATCGTGCCGATGATGGTCGAGGTCGTCGTCGACGATCCCGGCAGTTGCACCGAGACCTGTCCTTGCGCGTTGACCGCGAGGCCCGTGGCATTTTGCGGAATTGTGATGGTCGGCTGCACCGGATTGCCCTGCGCGTTGACGATGCGGCCGGTGTTGTCCTGCTGGAACGTACCGTCGCGGGTATACTGGAACGTGCCGTCGGGCATCAGGATCTTGAAGAAACCTTCGCCGGTGATCGAGAGGTCGAGATCGTTGCCGGTCTGCGACAACGTTCCTTGCGTCATCGATCGTGGCGTGCCGACGGTCTTGACGCCACCGCCGATATCGATGCCGATCGGCAGGATGGTGCCCTGCTGCGATGCCTGCGCGCCGACCCGGGCGATGTGTTGATAGATCAGGTCCTGAAACTGCGCCGTCTGCTTCTTGTAGCCGGTGGTTTGCAGGTTGGCGATGTTGTTGGAGATGACCTGGACGCTGAGTTCCTGGGCTGCCATCCCGGTCGCTGCGGTGTGAAGCGCTTGCATGGGTTGTCTCCTTACGCCGGCACGTCAGCAAGCTGCTGGATGGCGGTTTTTTGCAGCTCCGACTGTTGGTTCATCAGGTTTGCGATCGAGCTGTAGGCGCGCGAGACTTCCATCATGCGGCTCATCTCGGAGACTGCATTGACGTTCGATTTTTCGATGAAGCCCTGCCGTATCGTCGATTTGGTGTCGGCTTGCGGCGTGCCGCCTTCGCCGGCGGAGTAGAGGTTGAGGCCTTCCTTCAGCATCTTCTGCGCGTCGGTGAAGCTGACGACGCGAAGCGTGCCGCGGATCGAATCCGTTCGCCCGCTGCCCTCGACGACCGTGATGGTGCCGTCGGGCGTGATGTTGACGTCATGGTCGGTCTGCTGAAGGACGATGGGTCCGCTGGTTCCCAGAACCGGATTGCCGGCCACCGTCACGAGCTGGCCCGTGCTGTTGATGTGCAGGTTGCCGTCCCGGGTATAGCGCTCGCCGTCCGGCGTCTGCACGGCCAGGAAGCCGGAGCCGTCGATCGCGACATCGAGCGGGTTCTGGGTTTGCTCCACCGCGCCCTGCGTCATGTCGCGATAGGTGCCGCGGTCCTGCACGAAGCTCACGCGGCGATCGCTGCCGACGAAGTTGTCTTCGTGCGCGGGCGTGTTGAGATATTCCTCAAACAGCGAGTTGTCGGCCTTGTAGCCCGACGTGTTCACGTTCGCGATATTGTTGGCAATGACGTCGAGCTGCCGCTCGAGCGTGGTTTGCCGCGATAGTCCGATGAGAAGCGCATTCTCCATCGCCAGATTCTCCCCTCAAAACGATCTGCAAAGCGGATGCCCTCCCAGGCGGCGTTGCGGATCTCTCAAACCGGTCAGGCTCTCCCAAGCCCGCGGTTCGCTTAAGATCAGAGCGAAAGCCGTGCCAGTCTGGAAATTGGAGTTATTTCAATTGTTTGAGTGATCGAGCGGGGGATTTGGGGGCGGCAATAAGGTCTTGTTGACCATGTTTGCCCGGCAACTTTTTCCCAGTTGGAAGGCAAAAGAAAGGTTCCATTAACCATTATTACCTTAGCGTTCAAAACGAGCGCAGGACGTGCCGCGTTGTATCGCGTCAAGAGGGTCGCCTGTCGGCATCTAATCCATTTTCAGGTCGGAGCGGCCCCAAGCGATGGCAGACAATGAGGCGGAAGGCGCCGCGGAAGCAGCGGAAGCGCCTGCACCCAAAGGCAAACTCAAACTGATGATCGCCGTCGTCGCGGTGCTGGCCACTGTTGTTGGCGGAGCGACTTGGTTCTTCTTCCTTCGTCATCACGATGCGGAACAACATGCGGAGGCGGCAGCGCCGCCGCCCAAACCGCCGTCTTATGTCGAAGTACCGGACATGCTCGTCAACCTGATCGGCCTGCCGGGTGAGCGGGTGCAGTACCTCAAGGTCAAGATCGTGCTCGAGGTCAAGGAAGAGAAGCAGGTCGAGGCGATCAAGCCGTCGCTGCCGCGGGTGACCGACATCTTCCAGACTTACCTGCGCGAATTGCGCCCCTCCGATCTCAGCGGCTCGGCCGGCCTGTTCCGCCTCAAGGAAGATCTGACGCGGCGCGTCAACGCGGCGGTCGCGCCGAACCAGGTCAGTGCCGTGTTGTTCAAGGAAGTCGTCATTCAGTGACGCGGCGGATTTAGGAACATGGCGGGCAACGATCCAGTCGACCAGGATGCAATTGCGGCGCAATGGGAAGCGCAGCTTGACTCGCAGGATCCGGCCGCAGCCGCGGCGGAAGCGGAAGCCAACGAACTTTCCGAAACCATGGCCCTGCAATGGGCGGCCATGGTGGAGGACGGCAGCCGCGACTTCGGCGGCGGCAAGAACGGCGGCGAACGGGTTCTGTCGCAGGAAGAGATCGACAACCTGCTCGGCTTCAACGTCGGGGAGGTCAATCTCGACGACAATTCGGGCATTCGCGCCATCATCGACTCGGCGATGGTGTCCTACGAGCGCCTGCCGATGCTGGAAATCGTCTTCGACCGCCTGGTGCGGCTGATGACGACGTCCTTGCGCAACTTCACCTCCGACAACGTCGAAGTCTCGCTCGACCGCATCACGTCCGTGCGCTTCGGCGACTACATGAATTCAATTCCGTTGCCGGCCGTGCTGTGCGTCTTCAAGGCCGAGGAGTGGGAAAACTTCGGCCTCGCCACCGTCGACTCCAGCCTGATCTATTCGATGATCGACGTTCTGCTTGGCGGCCGACGCGGGCAGACCTCGCTTCGCATCGAGGGCCGCCCCTACACCACGATCGAGACCAACCTGGTGAAGCGGCTGGTCGAAGTGGTGATGGCCGATGCCGAACAGGCGTTCCGGCCCCTGTCGCCTGTGACCTTCACCATCGACCGTCTCGAAACCAATCCTCGTTTTGCCGCGATCAGCCGGCCGGCTAACGCCGCGATCCTGGTCCGCTTGCGGATCGACATGGAAGACCGCGGCGGCAATATCGAGCTGCTGCTGCCCTATGCCACCATCGAACCGATCCGCAACGTCCTGTTGCAGATGTTCATGGGCGAAAAATTTGGCCGCGACCCGATCTGGGAAGGCCACTTCGCCACCGAAGTCGCGCAGGCCGAGATCGCCGTCGATGCCGTGCTGTACGAAGCCGACATTCCGCTCAAGCAGCTCATGAAACTGAAAGTCGGCGACACCCTGCCGCTCGACATGCGGGCGGATGCGCTGGTGGCCGTGCGCTGCGGCAGTGTGACGCTCACGGAAGGGCGGATGGGCCGGGTCGGCGACCGGGTCGCGATCCGCGTCGTCAAGCAATTGCGCAAGCCGAATACCACCTTCGCGATGTTCGAAAAGGCCGACGAGCAAACCAAGATGATGGAGGCTCCATGAGTTATTCGCTCGGAATTGCAATCGAGAGCCTTGTGACGATTTTGCTCATGATCACGATAGGTTACTGCATGGTATTGAACGCCCGCCTGAAGCGGCTGAAGGCCGACGAGCATTCGCTCAAGGCGACGATCGGCGAACTCATTACCGCGACCGAAATCGCCGAACGCGCGATCGGGGGCCTCAAGCATACCGTGCGCGACGTCAACGAGAACCTCGGAAATCAGTTGAACGCCGCGACCGAAATGTCTGCACAGCTGAAGAAACAATTGGCGGAAGCCGACAACGTCGTCCGCCGGCTGTCCAAGATTGCGATCGCCGCGCGGCCGCCTGAAGCGGAGCCCGCAGCCGCACCGCCCCAGATCTCGGCCGCCAAGGCAGTCGCGGCAGCCGCACAAGCCTTCTCCGACCGCAGAAAGGCCAACGGAATTGCTGCATGAAATCGTTTCGTAACATCCGCGTCCTTCCCGTTGTTCTGGTTGCAGTCTTCGGTCTTGTCGTGTTGAAGATCGCGGGCCTCGTGATCGACGGTGGATATGTGTTCGACTATCGGCCGGATTCGACCAAGCCGTCCTGGGCGCAGGAGACCATCAACTTCCCGGGCCGCAGCGCTGTCGACAGCGGCGACATCACCGGCTCGGTCGAGAAGGACAAAGAGAAACCCAAAGAGGGAGAGGCCAAGCCGGAAGTGGCCAAGGCTGAAACCACCACCCACCCCGAGCCGCCTCCGCCGGTGTCGGCCTCCGAACGCGCCATCCTCGAGCGCTTGCAGGCCCGCCGTCAGGAGCTTGAGGCGAGGTCCCGCGAGATCGATATCCGCGAGAACCTGCTCAAGGCTGCCGAAAAGCGCGCCGAGGGACGGGTGGAGGAATTGAAGGGGATTGAATCCCGTATTACCGGCGCCCAGCAGCAGAAGGCCGACGAGGAAGCTGCGCGCTTCAAGGGCATCATCACGATGTATGAAGGCATGAAGCCGAAGGATGCCGCCAAGGTGTTCGACCGGCTGGAAATGCCCGTGCTGTTCGACATTGCCTCGCAGATCGCCCCGCGCAAGATGGCCGACATTCTCGGCCAGATGTCGCCCGACGTGGCCGAACGGCTCACGGTCGAAATGGCGCGCCGGGCCGGCGCTGACAAGTCGGGTGGCGCCGCTGACCTTCCGAAAATCGAAGGCAGGGTATTGCAACCGCAGAAAGCGGACGCCGGCAACAACCGGACGAATTGAGGGACTTGCCTCGAAAGGGACTTGCCTCGAATGGCGCAAATGGCTTCCGCTGGATTTTGGCCGCGCGTGCGCTTCTGCGTGCCGACGACTGGCGCAATGATGATCCTGGCCACGCTGGCGTTCCCGGCCTGCGGATTGGCGGAGGAACCGGTCAAGGCGGAAACGTCCCTCTTGTCGGGCCGCGGCTATGCGCGGTTCGTCATCACATTTGCCGAGGATGTCGGTACGAAAGTGGAGGTGGCTGGAACAATCGTCGTGATCCGTTTCGAGCGTCCGATCAAGCCTTCGATCGGTAAGATACGACGATGACCCGGCGGTTTATGTCGAAGCGTTCAACCTCGATCCGGACCTCTCGGTGATGCGCATGTCGCTGGATCGCAAGGCGATTGTCTACAGCACGAAAGCCGGCAAGCGATTGTTCGTCGATCTGTTGCCGGAGGCCTGGAGCGGTCCGCCGCCGAATCTTCCTGCCGATGTGGTGCGCGACGGCACGATGCAGCAACCGCAGAAAGTCAATTAGCGGGGATAATTAACAAGTCCTTAAACCGCAGATTCTAAACTCGAACCTGGGCAAATGCGCCTTCTCGCGGCCCGACCGCGATTCGGATGAACTGAAAGACTTGAACCGGAATGGCGCGAATGGCTGCCGCTGGATTTTGGTTGCGAGTGCGCGCCAGCGCGCTGGCGACGCGGCATGCCCGTGCGCGACATCGGCGGCGCGGGGCGGGCCGTCTGCTTGGCGCGGCTTTGTTTCTTGTTGCACTGGCTTTTCCAGTTCGCGGATTTGCAGCCGACGAGGTCCCCGCTGAAGCCACCTTCTCGTCGGGCGGCGGCTTTGCCCGCCTGGTGATCAAATTCAACGAGGATGTCGGTTCGGAAGTGGTGACCGCCGGATCGATCATCGTGATCCGGTTCGAACGGCCCGTCGATGTCTCCGTCGACAAGGTCGCCGAGTTGGTGCCGGATTACATCGGAGCGGCGCGCCGCGATCCGGATGGCTCCGCAATCCGCCTGTCGTTATCGCGCAAGGTGACCATCAACACCATGACGGCCGGCGAACGCCTGTTCGTCGATCTTTTGCCGGAGTCATGGAAAGGTCCGCCGCCGAGCCTTCCCAACGAAGTGGTCCGTGAACTCTCCGAACGCGCCCGCGCAGCCGAGCGCGAGTTGCGCCAGCAGCGGGCAATGTCGGAAGCCAAGAAGCGCGCGCCGGTGCGTGTCCGTGCTTCGGTTCAACCGACCTTCGTGCGCTTTATTTTTGAAATGCCCGACGGCGTTGGCGTGTCCTCGGTGCTGAACGAACAGAAACTCAAACTGCTGTTCAGCAAGGCGCTGACCTTCGATCTGGCCGACGCCAAGCTCGCCTCGCCCCCCAACGTGGCCTCGATCAGTCAGAAGATCGAAGGCGAAACGGCGGTGGTCGAACTCGTGATGCTGGGCGATGTGGACGTCCATTCCTTCCGCGAAGACAAGAATTACGTGATCGACGTTGCCTACCAGCCGCCCGATAAAGCGTCGGTGTTGCCGCAAGTCTCGGATGCCGCACGCGCTGCGGCGCGCGCCGCCGAAAAGGCCGTAGCATCTGCTGCCCCTGCGCCGGTCGCGATGCAGGCTGTCGCCCCGGTACCGGCGCTGCCGCCGATGCCGGTTGCGGCCGAAAAGCCTGTCATGGCCGAAAAACCCGTTGTCGCCGAAAGGCCAGCCGCGGCTGCGCCGCAACAGCAGCCTGCCGCGCCAACGCCTCCCGCTTCGCCGGCTTCTGAATCCAGCGCCGAGCCTGCGCCGAAGATCGCTGTCGCGCCACAAGCCGCAATGCCATCGGCGGCGCCAGCCGAAACGCCGGCAATGGCGGCCGAGGCTCCGATGAAAAAGCAGGCTGCGCCTGTCGCTGCCGCGCCTGTTTCGGCGGCGCCGGCACCAGCCGCACCTGTCGCTGCGGCCGCCGATGCGAAGAAGGACGCCGGTGGCAACGATGTCGGCATCATCCGCGACAGTGACGGCCTGCATCTGGCCTTTTCAATGCCGCTGGGAACGCCGGCGGCGCTGTTCCGCCGCGCCGATACGCTGTGGCTGATGCTCGATTCAAAAAAGCCGATCAACCTCGATTCGATCCGCGGGCAGGGTGGCTCGGCGGTCGCCGATATCAGCATCGTGCGGGAAGACGGATGGCAGGCCGTCCGCATCCGTCTCAATCGGCCGCAATTGCCATCGCTCTTGGGGGAAGATCTCGCCAATGGCACCAAATGGACCGTGACCTTTGCCGATACCGTGCAAACGCCGTCTCTGGCGCTTTCGGCGATCAGGAACATCGCAGACCCTTCGCTGGCCAATGTCACGGTGCCGCTGACCAAGGCAGGCTTTCTCCACCGCTTCACCGATCCGGATGCCGGCGACACGTTGCTCGTGGTGACGGCGAGGCCTCCCGCGCGCGGCTTCATCAAGCGGCAGGATTTTGTCGAGCTGTCGCTCCTGGAATCGATCCACGGCGTGGCGATCCGCCCGAACTCCGATGACGTCACCGCGGATGTGGGGCCCGACAAGGTTATTCTCGGCAAGCCCGGTGGCTTGACGCTGTCGCCGGCCGATAGCGGGGCCGAGCGCGCGCCGACGGCGGTGCGGCCGATCTTCGATCTCGGCGAATGGCGAAAAAACCGGGAAGGGAACTTCAACGCGCGGGCGGACGCCTTGATCGAGGCCGCTGGCGTTGCGGCCACCGCAGGCGCTGAGCAGCACACCTCCGCCCAGGTCGATCTCGCCCGCTTCTACATGGCGCGCGGGATGTACCCGGAGGCGGTCGGCGTGCTCAATCTCGCGCTCGCCGATGCAAAAGCCGGTTCGGAAGATCCGGCCGCCCTGATTGTTCACGCGCTGGCTAGCATCCTGATGGGACGCCCGGAACGAGGACTAAAGGATCTCGCCAGTCCCGCCATCGGCACCAATTACGATTCTCAGCTCTGGAAGGCGATTGCGAGTGCGCGTCAGGGCAAATGGGCGGACGCGCGGGAGAAATTCAAGAGCGCCGAATTCTCCATTACGTCACTGCCGATCGACCTGCAGCGCATCGTGGTCGCCGACGCGCTTCGCGCCTCGATCGAGGTCAAGGATTATCCCGGCGCTGCCAAGCGCGCCAGCGAACTTGAAGTGATCGGCGTCGCGCCCGTTCAGACGGCCGCGGTCGATGTGCTGCGCGGCCGGCTCGCCGAAGGCCTCGGCCGTGACATGGATGCGCTCGACGACTTCAAGCGCGCGGCCGCGTCCTCGGACCGGCAGGCGGCGACGGAAGCCAAGTTGTTGGAAATCGCCCTGAAGCAAAAGCGCAACGAAATCGGCCAGGAAGATGTGCTGGGCGAGCTGGAGACGCTTTCGGTCACCTGGCGAGGCGACGCGCTCGAAGTGCAGACGCTGGAAATGCTGGCGCGCATCTATGCCGAGACCGGGCGCTTTGCAGAGTCCTTCGGCGCGGTGCGCGTCGCCAATTTGCTGGCGCCGAACCTGGAGGTGGCCCGGCAGGGTCAGGATGCCGCGTCTGCGCTGTTTGCGCAGCTCTTTCTCGGTCCGAAGGGCGACGACCTTCCGCCGATCGACGCGCTTGGAATGTTCTACGAATATCGCGACCTGACGCCGATCGGCCGGCGCGGCGATGAAATGATCCGGCGGCTCGCAGATCGGCTGGTGGCCGTCGATCTGCTCGACCAGGCGGCCGAGCTCCTGCAATACCAGGTCGACAAGCGGCTCGAAGGTGCCGCGCGTGCGCAAGTCGCCGCGCGCCTGGCGATGGTCTACCTCACCAACCACAAGCCCGAGCGCGCCATCGACGCGCTGCGCTCCACGCGCATTGCCGATCTTTCCGGCGAATTGCGGCAGCAGCGGCTGCTGCTTGAGGCGCGCGCCCAGAGCGATGTCGGCCGTCACGATCTGGCGCTTGACATCATTTCCAATATCCCCGGCCGGGAAGCGATCCGGCTGCGCTCCGACATTTATTGGGCTGCGCGGCGATGGCGTCAGTCGGCGGAACAGATCGAACTCTATTACGCCGACCGCTGGCGCGACTTCAGGCCGCTGAATGCTTCGGAAAAGAGCGACATCATCCGCGCGGTGGTCGGCTACTCCCTGGCTGAGGATACCATCGGGCTTGCGCGCTTCCGCGAAAAATACCTGCCGCTGATGAGCGCGGAAGCCGATCGCGCCGCCTTCGAGATTGCCAGCAAGCCGGTTGGTTCCACCGGCTCCGACTTCGCCCAGATCGCCAAGATGGCGGCGAGCGTCGATACGCTTGATGGATTCCTGCGTGATATGAAGACGCGATATCCCGACGCGACCGCACGCGCGAATATGCCGCCGGGGATGCCGAAGACCGATCCGGCCTCGACGGGATCGCTGCCCGCGATCATCGGAACCAGGCAGGCGCGGGCGGGAAAGTAGGCGGGGCGCGCGCGCCCCGCTCGCGTTATTCCCCTCGACAGATGGCACTTGAGGCGTCAACTTTGCACGTTGGCGGCAATAGGGATGCGGACCTCTGAACCGCCGCACTGGCGAGAATGCCCATGAGCAAGCCCACCAAAACGGCCAACGAGTTGATCGCCATGGCGCGCGCCGAGCTCAAGGCCCACGCCGATTGTCCGGATGGAATCGGAATCTCGGTGATTTCCAGCGCAGACGGCTGGGAGTTCCGCACCACTGCCGACGAAGCGACGGTGGCAAAGCCCGGCTATCCCGAATGCGTCGCCCTGATCGTGCAGATCGGAGACCACCTCGGCAAGCAGTACGACCTCAAAGACTGAGCTCCACCGAGAATGGCGAAAGCCGATCCGGGTTTCGACCTGATCGTTGCCCGTCATCGAAAGCCGGACAGCTGGAAGACGAAGCACCGCCTTTTTGCGGCTCCCGGCTGCGATGGGTCGGCCAACGGGTCGGTTCGTCCTCCATGGTTGAGAGCGAAACGCCGGGAACGGTGCAATGCACGTATGGCGGGTAACAGCCTTTTAAGCCGCCCCGATTACTGTTCCGGCCGACGCACGGTTAACGCGATGGTCACGATCACGCGCAAATCGTGGTGATGTGTCGGCGTGCTTTCAAGGAACGGTCCCGCCCATGATGACGACTGCCGACAATGCCAATCGCAGCGTGGTCCATCTTTTCAGCATCGCGATCAGTGGACTTTTGTCCCTCTATTCGATGATTGCCGGCTACAGCCTCCTGGCGCTGGACCACTGGACGATAACGGAGCTCGCTGTCGGTTTGCTCCGGATTGCTGCGGGTCCGCTTGCCGTGCTCGCTTTGTTGCGCTGGGGCTGGAATTCCGATCCGGTCGATCGCACGCTGACGCGGATGGGAACGGCATTCGAAGCTTATTTCGCGAATTCCAGCACCAAGAGCAAGATCAGGTCCATCGTATTGGTCACGATGCTCAGCCTGCTCCTGGAGCTCGTGCTGATCCGCTGGCTGGCGTCGGTTTTTCCGGTTTATTCGTTCTACAAGAACTTCACCATGCTGGCCTGCTTCCTGGGTCTCGGTGCGGGCTATGCCGTGGCGCAGCGCGAACGCTGCGCGCCCGCGCTGGTGTTGCCGATGCTCACGCTCTTTGTCGTGGTGATCACGCTTCTGCGCTACGATACCGGCAACCTCTATCTTGTATTCTCGATTGGCTGGCTGAGCTCCTTCGACTTTCTGGTTTATTATCTGCTCGGGGCAAGCTTCATTGTCTGCGCCTGCATCTGCTATCCGGTGGGCCAGCTTTGCGGCAAGCTGCTGCACAGCTCAAATTCGCTGAATGCCTACAGCCTCAATCTGATCGGCAGCGCGCTCGGCGTCGCCGCCCTGTTTCTGATGAGCCTTTACTGGCTGCCACCGGTGGTCTGGTTTGCGGTCACCGGCGGGATGATTCTGCTTTTCGTGCTGCCGCGTGATGCGTTCCTGCAAATCGGAACGGCGAGTTTCTGCGTTCTCCTGACCATCCTGGCCTGGCCGGTGCAGCCGGAAACCCAGCGGATTTATTCGCCTTACCAGTTGCTGGAGCGCACGGCCAAGCCGGACGGTTTGATGCAGATACTGTCGGGCGGCAGCTACTATCAGAAGGTGTATAATTTCAGCGAGAACAGGCGCGGCGTTGAAAGCGATACCGATCGCTATGTGCGCACCTATTACGAGTTTCCATACAATTTCAAGAAGGCGCCGGAGCGCGTCGCCATCGTGGGCGCGGGCAGCGGCAACGACGTGGCGACCGCGTTGCGGATGGGGGCTGCTCATGTTGACGCGATCGAGATCGATCCGGCGATCGCGTTTCTCGGCACCAAATATCATCCCGAGCGGCCGTACGACGACTCGCGCGTCAATCTTTCGATCAACGATGCACGCAATTTCTTCCGCACGGCAGATCAGCAATATGACCTGATTGTCTATGGCGTGCTGGATTCGCATACCGCATTGAGCCACGCGTCCAATCTGCGCGTCGATTCCTATGTCTATACGCGCGAGGGGCTGACGGAGGCCTTTCGGCTACTCAAGCCGGACGGCGTGCTCGCCGTCTCGTTTACGCTGGTCAACGACGCACTCGGATTCAAGCTATCCAAGATTTTGCGGGAACAGCCCGGCGCCGGGAAACCACTGGCGGTGCGAGTTCTCTACAATTCGGCGCGAACGACCGCCTTCATCGTCAGGAAGGGCGGCGACGTGACCATGCCGAAGACGGGCCCCGTCGCCTCGATCGGGTTTACCGACGTTTCGGACTATTTCGCACAGGCCTATCCGGAGTCGTCGGTTCCGACCGACGACTGGCCATTCTTCTACATGGTCGAACGCGCTTATCCGATCACCTACATGATCGCGCTGGGGATCATTCTCCTGCTCAGTTATATCTTCGTGCGCCAGACGGTCGGCTTTTCCGATCCCATCGACCGCAGCTACCTGCCGTTCTTCTTTCTCGGCTCGGGCTTTATGCTGGTGGAGACCAAGGCCGTCACCGAACTCGGTCTGCATCTTGGCGGAACCTGGTTCGTCATCGCCGCCGCCATCATGCTCGTCCTGGTGATGGCGTACCTGGCCAATCTGCTTGTGACCCGGACGGGCTTGAGGCTGGTCGGACCCGCTTATCTCGGATTGTTCGTCAGCCTGCTGGTCGGCTATGGCCTTGCGACCAGCCACGAGCACTGGATGTTCGGTCCGCCGCAGTTGCAGTTGGCAGTGAACTGCCTCGTTCTGACGATCCCGCTGTTTTTTTCCGGAATCGTGTTCTCCAGCCTGATTGGAAATCCGGAAATCAATATCTCCACGGCTTTCGCCTACAACCTGATGGGCGCGTTGTTCGGCGGCGTCATGGAATATAACTCGATGTATTTCGGGTTTGCCTTCCTCTATCTGCTCGCCATGGGATTCTACTTCCTCGCCTTCGGCTTCTCATTGAAACCGAGGTCGCTGCTGCAACCGGCGGAGTAGGTATCGCAAGCTGCGCCGGAGGCGGTTAGCCTCCGCCGTAGCTCTGCACCAGGCTGCCGGCGACCAGCGACCAGCCGTCGATCAGCACGAAAAAGATCAGCTTGAAGGGCAGGGACACCGTGACCGGCGGCAGCATCATCATGCCCATCGACATCAAGACCGAGGCCACCACCATGTCGATGATCAGGAACGGCAGGAACAACAGGAAGCCGATCTCGAAGGCGCGCTTCAATTCGGAGATCATGAAAGCCGGCACCAGGATGCGCAGCGATAGTTGGTCCGGTGTTGCCGGCAGCGGCTCCCCCGACATGTCCTGAAACAGCTTGATGTCCTTTTCCCGCACGTTCTTCAGCATGAAACCGCGAAGCGGCACGGAGGCCCGCTGCAAGGCCTCTTCGACGCTGATCTGGTTGGCGACCAGCGGCTTGATGCCGTCGTCATAGGATTTCTGCAACACCGGCCCCATCACGAACGCGGTCAGAAACATCGCCAGCGCAATGATGACGGAATTCGGCGGCGCGGTTGCGGTGCCGAGCGCGGTGCGCAGCAGCGACAATACGACCACGATGCGTGTGAACGACGTCATCATGATCAGGATCGACGGCGCCACCGACAGCACCGTCAACAGCGCGATCAACTGGATCGCGCGTTCGGTCACGCCGCCATTGCCCTGGCCGCCGAGATTGATGCTGATGTCCTGCGCCCATGCGGGCACGGCCAGCAGTCCGGCGGTAAAAAGTGTGGCTAAAAATAAAACTCTACGCGGAGGGCCTGCGGCCCTCACGAAGGATTCTTTGGACGGCCGAGCAGCGAGGCCATCTCGTCTTCGAGATTGTCGAACCCGCTCTTGGCCGAAGCCGGCGCAGGCGGGGCTGACGGTGGTTCGCTCCTGGGGGCGGTGCGGGCCGCGGGCGGCTCCGGTGCGACAGGTGGCGCGACGGGTTCTCCGGTCGGGCGGCGAAGCGCGGCCTCGAGCCGTTGCGCCATCTCCGCGAGATTTTGATCGGCCGAAGACATCGCCGGAGCGGATGGAGGCGGTGGTGGCGGCGGCGCCGAGGGACGCGCCTCGCAAATCGGCGGCGGCTTGGGTGCCTCAGCCGGCCGCACGGGACGCGGCATCATCGGCTCGCTGCGCGGCATCCGCGGAGCAGGCGGCGGCTCGGGACGTGGATCCGCGCGGCCGCCCATCGGTTCGGGTGTAAAGCCGGTCAGGGGATCGGCACGTTCGACGCGTTGGGGCCGGCGTACTTCGTCGGCAAAGGCCGGCCGCGTCGGGCGCGGCGGCGGCTCGGGCATTTGCGGTTCGGCGTGTTCGGAAGGCTCATGGCGTGCGTCGGGCTCGCCCCAGCCGGAAGGATCTGGGAGCGGCACGATTCGCGGCTGTGCGTCGGGGCTGCCGACCGCCGGCCGTGGCGGCAACTGGTCGCGGTTGGGCATGGCGCGCACGATATTGGGTTCGACGACGATGTCGGTCGGCCCGCCGATCATCAAGAGGTGCTCGACGTTGTCGCGGCGTACCAGCACCAGGCGGCGGCGTCCGTCCACGGCGGCGGCATCGATCACGGCGAGGCGGGGCATCCGTCCGCGATTGGTATTGGTCCCGAGCCGGTTGGAGGCGAATCGGCGGATCAGCCAGGCCACGACGCCGATCAGCGCCAGGACGGCCACAAACATGATGATGAACGTAAGTGCCTGCATGCTCTGTCCCCGGCGAGGAGGTCCAAGCAACCTCACGACGCCTAATTTAAAGTGTGGCCCGAGTTAACGTCCCACGGCAAAAGCTGCCGGCCCCGCGATCTTAATAACCCATAAATCGGCAGGGCCAAAATGACTTCTCGCGATGCCGGTGATTTCGCTGGTTAACGCAGCATTCGTGGCAAAATTGCGCTCAAACCCGTCGTTGATGACAACCAGACGGCCCAAATGGGCCGATCTTGCACGGAGGGCAATCTTAACCAGCCGTTAACCATACGAGCGGCAAATTCTGCCTACCTTGAGCGGCATTCGGGCCGCCGGCCAAGGGGGAGCGCGGCGATGGCTATCAGTGATCTTCCGACCCTGTCGATCCTGCGAACGAAGATGCAGTGGCATCAGGAACGCCAGCACGTGCTGGCCGAAAACGTATCCAATTCCAATACGCCAAATTTCAAACCGCGCGATCTGGTCGAACCGAAATTCGAAACGGGTAGCGGCGCAGTCGGCGGGGGAGCCGCATCGCTGCCGATGACGCGTACCAGCGCAAGCCATATCGCGCCTGACGGCGCCGATCCGACCTTCGATCAGAATGGGCGGGCGGGATTTCTGACGCGGCCCGCCGGCAACTCCGTCAGCCTCGAAGACGAAATGCTCAAGGTTTCCGCCAACCAGATGGACTATGCGGCGGTGACCTCGCTCTACAGCAAGAGCCTGCACCTTCTCAAAACAGCGATCGGCAAGGGCTAGGGCCGGTTAAACACAGGGGAAATGCATCATGGCAAGCGATGCGAATGATTTCGTCCGCTCGATGGGCATTGCGACTTCCGGTTTGCGCGCACAATCGGGACGCATGCGGGTGATCTCGGAAAATATCGCCAACGCCGATTCGACGGCGTCGACCGCCGGGGGCGACCCTTACCGCCGCAAGGTGCCGACCTTCTCCTCAGCACTCGACCGCGCGCTCGACGCCAAGGTGGTGACGCTCGGCAAAATCAAATCCGATCAATCGGCGTTTCACCTCAAATACGAGCCCACCAATCCGGGCGCGGATGCCACCGGCTACGTCAAATATCCGAACGTCAATCCGATGATCGAAATGACCGACATGCGCGAGGCGCAGCGGTCTTATGAAGCCAACCTCAACATCATCAGCGCCACGCGCCGCATGATCCAACGCACGCTCGACATTCTCAAGACCTGACAGGAAGGCTTAAACAAATGGCTTCACCCGCAGTTGCCGCCAATGCCTATGCTTCCGCCGCTCGCATGCTGGACAGCGGCGGCGCCGCCAAGGGCGCCGATGCGGCCGGACAATCCTTCGGCGAGGTGCTCAAGGACGCGATCGGGGGCGTGCTCGATACCGGGCGCAAATCCGATGCTCAGACGGTCGCGATGGCATCCGGCAAGGCCAATGTCATGGATGTCGTGACGGCGGTGGCCGAAACCGACGTCGCGGTCTCGACGCTAGTGTCGGTGCGCGACAAGGTCATCGCCGCCTACGAAGACATCATGAAGATGACGATCTGACGGCTTCGCCGTCATTCCGGGATGGTCCGAAGGACCAGACCCGGAATCTCGAGATTTCTCCGATGTGCGGGGCACATCACAGTTCGCTGCTTCGCATCGCCCCGGAATGACACAAGCGAAAGAAAAGTGAGTTGAAAAATGACCGGTGCTGAAACCCTCGACGTGGCGCGGGATGCAATCTGGACCATTGTCGTGGTGTCCTCGCCGCTGATGGTGGTCGGGCTCGTCGTCGGCGTCGTGGTGTCGCTGTTCCAGGCGCTGACCCAGATCCAGGAACAGACGCTGGTCTTTGTGCCGAAGATTCTGGCGATTTTCGTCACCTTACTATTGGCACTGCCGTTCATGGCCGACGCGCTACACAGCCATATGATGCGGATAACGTCGCGAATCATAGCCGGCTGATGGCACTATGGGCAGCGCGGTGGATTTGACATTCGTTAAGTCGTCGCCGCGAGTTCTCGTGGAGCCGGAACCCTCGGCGTATGCGCATCGATATCTCGCTTTTGCCGGTACTGGCGGCCACCTTCATGCTGGTGTTCGCCCGCGTCGGCGCCATGGTGATGCTGCTGCCGGGATTGGGCGAATCCAATATCCCGGTCCGCATCAAGCTTGCGATGGCGCTTTTGCTGACGCTGATCATTCTCCCGCTGCACCGCGCCGATTACCACATCGACCTCACCTCGATGGCCGCGCTTCTGGTGATGATGATCTACGAAATCCTGATCGGCATCGTGCTCGGTGCGACCGCGCGGGTGACGTTGGCCGCACTTCAGGTCGCGGGCGCGGTGATCGCCCAGCAACTCGGCCTTGGTTTTGTCACTTCGGTGGATCCGACGCAGGGCCAGCAGGGCGTGCTGATCGGGAATTTCCTCACTCTGCTTGGCGTCACCATGCTGTTTGCGACCGACAGCCATTATCTGGTCATTGCCGCGCTCAACGACAGCTATTCGATCTTTATGCCGGGCGAGGTGGTGCCGGCTGGCGATGTGGCCGCGCTCGCCACCCGCGCCTTCTCGGCCGCCTTCAAGATCGGCATGCAACTGTCTGCGCCGTTTCTGGTTTTCGGCCTGGTCTTCAACGTCGGCCTTGGCGTGCTGGCGCGGCTGATGCCGCAGATGCAGGTCTATTTCGTGGGCGTGCCGCTGTCGATCATGTCGGGATTCCTGATCTTTGGCGTCGTTCTGGCGGCGATGATGGGAAGCTTCCTCGACTACTTCATCGCTGTCATGCACGACCTGATCCCGCTCCAGTGAAGGTCGTTTAGCGATGGCCGATGAAGACGATGGCGGCGAACGCTCAGAAGACCCCACACAAAAACGCCTGGACGATGCACTCGAGCGCGGCGACGTTGCCAAGAGTCAGGAGGTCAACACCTGGTTCATGATTGCGGGCGCAACCCTTGTTCTATCTACCTTTTCCGGTTCCATCGGCGGCATCGAGGTGCCGCTACGCAATCTCGTCGCCAATTCGTGGATGATCCGGACCGACGGGGCGGGTCTTCTGATGCTGGCGAAACACCTGGAATATGCGGTGTTTGCCGCCATCGGCGTCCCGATCCTGATGCTGATGCTGGCGGCGATCGCCGCCAACGTGCTGCAACACCGGCTGGTCTGGTCGGGCGAATCGCTGAAGCCCAAGTTCTCGAAGATCTCGCCGATGGAAGGCGCCAAGCGCATCTTCGGCAAGCAGGCGGCGGCCAATTTCGCCAAGGGCATCTTCAAGCTGGTGGCGCTCGGCTCCGTGATGACGATCATCCTGTGGCCGCAGCGGCTCCGCCTGGAGTCGATGCTGCGGTTCGATCCGTCGGCTTTGCTCGGCGTGGTCGTCGCCATGGCGCTGCATCTGATGGGCGCGGTGGTGGCGATGCTCGCGGCGGTCGCGATCGCGGATTATTTCTTCCAGTACCGGCAATGGTACGAGCGGCAGAAGATGTCGCTGCGGGAAATGAAAGAGGAATTCAAGCAGTCCGAAGGCGATCCGCACATCAAGGGCCGGATCCGGCAGCTGCGGCACGCGCGGATGAAGAAGCGCATGATGGCAGCAGTCCCCAAGGCTTCCGTCATCATCACCAACCCGACCCATTACGCGGTCGCCTTGTCCTACGAGCGCGGCATGGCGGCGCCGATTTGCGTGGCCAAGGGCGCGGACCGGATTGCGCTCAAGATCAGGGAGGTCGCCGGCGAGCACAACATCCCGATCGTCGAGAACGTGCCGCTGGCGCGGGCCCTCTATGCCAACGTGGAGATCGACGAGGAGATACCTGTGGAACACTATCACGCGGTCGCCGAAATCATCGGCTACGTGATGGGTCTCAAGCGCGGGGTTTCCGGCCGGCGGCGGGTATAATGCCGCGGTAGGCGCCAAAAGCTCCGATTCCGAGGTCGCCCGCGAAATATCAGCCGGATGGACTTGCCTTGGCGGGTCCGATTCAGGCACTCAGGAGCGGGCATGCGCACGGCATGTCCGATTCCCGCTATCCTAAGGTAATGACCGTCGAACCCGACCATTATGCATCGCAGGAACCGGCCGCCGCCCAGGAGCCGATGCGGCGCGGCGGCAGCATCCTGCTGGTGCTTTTGGTGGCGGGCGCCATCGTTGCGGTTGCGGTTGCGCTGACCACCATCGGCCGTGCGCAGGCCCAGCCTTATATTCTCGGCCTCCTGGCGCTGCTTGCGATGGTCGGCCTGTTCAATCTGTTCGCCTTTGCCGCCGGGATCATTCGCTTTGCCGACCGTTCGACGGATGATCCCGTCGTCCGCCGCATCGCCGATCTCGCTTATGACGGGGTCGCCGTCACCGACCCCTCCGGCCATGTGGCCTATTCGAATTCGGCCTATCTCGCGCTCACGGGGGCGGCGAGCCCGCATGACGTTCGCCCGGTGGAGCGCGTCTTCATCGGCAATCCTGACGTGTCGGAAGCAGTGTTCCGGCTGCTGAAGGCGGCGCGCGAAGGCAAGCGCCAGCAGGAAGAGGTCCGTCTCGCCGGCGCCGACGGTTCCCACGGCCGCTGGCTCCGGATGCGGGTCCGTCCGCTCGGCCAGGGCAAGCGCGAGGTGAAATATGCGGTGTGGTCGATCGCCGATATCACCCGCGACCGCGAGCGGCAGGAGGACGTATTCAAAGAGTTGCAGCACGCGATTGAATACCTCGATCACGCGCCGTGCGGTTTCTTCTCGGTCAACGCGTCAGGTGAGGTCGCCTATGTCAATGCGACGCTTGCCAACTGGCTCGACTACGATCTCGCTGAAATCGGATCGGGTGGGCTGAAGCTGACCGACATCGTGTCCGGCGACGGCGCTGCGCTTCTCACCTCGATTGCGCCCGCACCGGGCGAGGTCACGACCGAAGTTTTCGATATCGACCTGCGAATGCGCACCGGCAAGACCATGCCGGCTCGGCTCTATCACAAGCTCGCTTTCGGCGCCGACGGCGCCCCGGGCGCCTCGCGGACGCTCGTCATCAGCCGCGCGCGCGACGAACGCGCCGATCCGCAACGGGCGGCGGAAGTGCGCTTCATGCGCTTCTTCGACCATACGCCGATGGCGATTGCGACCGTCGATCGCTCAGGCGCCGTCGTGCGCGCCAATGCACGCTTCGCCAAGCTGGCGCAGGGCGTGAGCACGGACGGCGGCGCCAACAAATCGATTTTCAGCACGGTCAATGCGCGCGACCGCCATCTTCTGGTCGCGACCATCAACCAGGCGGCGCTGGGGCAGGGCGATATCGCGCCCGTCGAGGTCATGCTCGACGGAACCAAGGAACGCTGGGGGCAGTTCTTCGTCACCGCGGTCGAGCAGGACGAACGCGAGGCCGAGGCTGCGATCGTCTACATGCTGGAGACGACCGAACGCCGCGCCCTGGAAAACCAGATCAACCAGTCGCAGAAGATGGACATGGTCGGCCAGCTCGCCGGCGGCATCGCGCACGATTTCAACAACGTGCTGTCCGCAATCATGATGGCGAACGACTTCCTCCTGAACGCGCACAAGCCGACCGATCCGTCGTTCCAGGACATCATGCAGATCAAGCAGAACGCGACGCGGGCGGCGACGCTGGTGCGCCAGCTCTTGGCGTTCTCGCGCCGCCAGACGCTGCGGCCGCAAGTGCTCGATCTCGGCGACGCGCTGTCCGACCTCACCATGCTGTTGCGCCGGCTGATCGGCGAGAAAGTGAAGCTCGACCTCGTCCACGGTCGCGACCTCTGGCCGGTGAAGGTCGACGTCTCGCAATTCGAGCAGGTGATCGTCAATCTCGCCGTCAATGCCCGCGACGCGATGCCCGATGGCGGCAAGCTCACCGTGCGCACCGCCAATGTCACGGCGGGAGAATCCACGCAGCTCGCCTATAAGGGGATGCCAGCGGCCGAATATGTCAGGATCGATATCATCGACACCGGCACTGGTATTCCGCCCGAAATCGTCGACAAGATCTTCGAGCCGTTCTTCTCGACCAAGGAGGTCGGCAAGGGCACCGGCCTCGGGCTGTCGACGGTATATGGCATCGTCAAGCAGACCGGCGGTTTCGTTTACGTGGATTCCGAACCCGGCAAGGGAACGTCATTCCGCATCTTCCTGCCGCGGCATCATCCAGAGCCGGAGGTGGCGAGCGATCCTGTGGCCGCCAGGGAGGCTCCCTCGGAAGCAAAGCCGCGTACCGATCTGACCGGGCAGGGCACGATCCTGCTGGTCGAAGACGAGGAGGGCCTGCGTTCGCTCAATGCGCGCGGCCTGCGCTCGCGCGGCTACAGCGTGATCGAGGCTTCCAACGGCGTCGAGGCGCTGGAGGCGCTGGAAGAAAAGAACGGTGCGGTCGATCTTGTCGTCTCGGACGTGGTGATGCCAGAGATGGATGGCCCGACGCTGCTCAAGACCATGCGCGGCACGAACCCCGACCTGAAGATCATCTTCGTATCCGGTTATGCCGAAGACGCCTTCGAAAAGAGCCTGCCCGAGAACCAGCAATTCGCGTTCCTGCCGAAACCCTTCACGCTGAGCCAGCTGGTGGCGGCGGTGAAGGAAACCATGACGCCGCAGTAAGTTGATATCGCCCCTGCGACAATTGATACCCGCGACGCCGCGCCGCAGTCCGTCCCCCTCGCTGCGGCTTCTCTTTTGAGCGACCCTTCCCCACCTATGGGGGGCGCTTCCCAGGGCATCAAGACCATGGGAGCGCGGGTTTTTGAGGAACATCGCCATGAATTTCAGGCCACGTGTTTTCGGTTTCGTGCAGGCCTTTGCCGTCATTCTATCGCTTGCCTTGCCGTTGGTTGTTGCGGCCACCTCGGCCGACGCGCGGATCGGCGGCGGCGTCAGTTCGGGCTCGCGCGGCGCGCGGACGTTTTCGGCGCCGCCCTCGACCTCGACGGCGCCCAACGCAGCCCAACCGTTCAATCGCACCATCACCCAGCCGGGCAGCCCCGGTTTGGGAACGCCCGGCGGCGGATTCTTCAATCGGCCGGGCATGGGCCTGTTCGGCGGGCTCGCGGCGGGATTCCTCGGCGCAGGCCTTCTCGGTATGCTGTTTGGCGGCGGGATGTTCGGCGGCATTGGCGGGTTTTCATCGATCATCGGTCTGATGTTGCAGATCGGCTTGATCGTGTTCCTGGTGCGGCTTGCGATGTCGTGGTGGCAGCGCCGTCACGAGAGTCAGACAGCCTATGCGGGCGGCCCTTCGCCGCTCAGCGCTCAGGCCAGTTACGGATCGGGGATGGGTTTTGGCCTGGGATCGGGCAGCGCACCGGTTCAGATTCTTCCCGCCGATTATGAAAGCTTCGAGCGATTGCTTGGCGAAACCCAGGATGCCTACTCGAACGAGGACGTTGCGCGGCTTCATACGCTGGCGACGCCGGAAATGGTGTCGTATTTCGTCCGCGATCTCGATCAGAACAGGGCGCGCAACGTCGTCAACAAGGTTGCCGCCACGCGGCTTCTGCAAGGCGATCTCGCCGAGGCCTGGCGCGAGGGCGACGCCGACTATGCGAGCGTTGCGATGCGCTATTCGCTGATCGATACCTACGTCGACCGCGCTACTGGCCGCGTGGTCGAAGGCAACGGGCAGCCGGAGGAGGTCACCGAGGTGTGGACCTTCCTGCGGCCGCGCGGCGGCAATTGGGAATTGTCGGCGATCCAGCAGACCTGACGGTATGCCAATAGGCTGAAGTTAGAGGGCGCCGCGATTTATGTCGCGACGCCTTTCATTTACGCGTCGCTCAGGCGGAATAATCTTGCCGAGCAAGGGTTGCTCTATTGTTGGTTCGCTCAAGCCGTGAGCCATTAAAGAAAAAAGCAAGGGAGGATTTTAGATGACTGTTCGCGTCAGAAATATTTCGCGTCTCAGCCTCGTTTCGGCCGCTGCTTTGTTTGCGAGCGTTGTCGTCCAGCCGGTGCAGGCGCAATCTGCCAATACCACCTTCTTCGTGACCTCGGCCGGCCCCGGCAACGGCGCCAATCTCGGCGGTCTCGACGGCGCCGACAAACATTGCCAGACGCTGGCCGCGGCTGCGGGTGCGGGCGCCAGGACCTGGCACGCTTATCTTTCCACCCAGGCCGCCGACGGCAAGCCCGCGGTGAGTGCGCGCGATCGCATCGGCAAGGGACCGTGGCAGAATTCGAAAGGCGTCGTGGTCGCCAAGGACGTGGCCGATCTGCACAGCGCGTCCAACAACCTCAGCAAGCAAACCTCGCTGAGCGAAAAGGGCGAAGTGATCAATGGCCGCGGCGATGCGCCGAACCGTCACGACGCGCTGACGGGCTCGCAGCCGGACGGCACCGCGTTCGCAGGCAGCGATGACCGTACCTGCAAGAACTGGACGAGCTCTACCCAAGGCGCGGCGATGCTCGGTCATATCGATCGCATCGGTTTGCGCGACGACGATGCCTCGAAATCCTGGAACTCTTCGCATCCCTCGCGCGGACCGGAGGGCGGTTGCTCGCAGGCCGATCTCAGGAGCACCGGCGGCGACGGCCTATTGTACTGCTTCGCGGCGAACTGACCTGAGAGCTGGTAGATTTCTTCGGCCTTTCGCCTTGTGAGAGGCCGGCCGAGCTCTTGCTAATGGCGGTCTAAAAATTAGGGTTACCCAATCCTCAATGCTCAGCCTTTTTTAAGCATTTCGACCCATCTTGGTTGGCGGTTGGTTCCGGTGACAAGTTTGGGTTGTGCCGATGAGAGTGGTTTCGGCGGCGGCATTCGCATTGATGTTATCTCCGGCCGTCGCGGCCGACATGCCCGACGTCTATCGCCCGCCGCCCGTATTGTGGTCGTGGACCGGCCTTTATCTTGGCGGTCACATCGGCGCTGGGTTCGGTAATTCGTCCTTTTCCGATCCGGCGGGTCCACCGATCTACGGCGGCACCGTCAGAAGTACGACGGCGTCGGGCGGCGGGCAAGTCGGCTATAACTGGCAAATTCCGAGCAGCGCCTTCGTACTCGGCATTGAGGCCGATGCCGATATCATCGGCGCCAACGGCAGTGGCACCTGTTTCGCGTCATCGGGATTTTTCATTTCCGCGAACTGCCGGGTCCGGCCCGACGCCGGCGGCAGTTTTACCGGCCGGTTGGGTTATGCAACGGGCAAATCCGGACGCACGCTGGTGTACGTCAAGGGCGGCCTGGCCTGGCTCGATGAAACGATCGATATCACCACCAACGGCACGCTTCCTTATTCACCGACCAGTCTCGACGGCATGCGATGGGGCTGGACCGTTGGCGCCGGAATAGAGAGGGCGCTGACCCCGGCCTGGTCGCTGCGGCTGGAATACGACTATGCGAATTTCGGCGACGTCAGCATGGCCACGCCGACGAGCTTTTTCCAGGTCGCACCACCATCGCCTTTCGGCTATGTGGCGACAGCAGGCGGCACGACCAGCGTCAGCCAGAGCCTGCAGACCGTCAAAGTCGGCCTGAACTACAAATTCGGCCAGGACATCGATGCGCGATGGCAGCCCTCCGAATCCGACTATCATCTGAGGGGGACGACGGACACGCCCTTTGTTCCGGAGGCTGAAGTCGAGGTCGGCGGCCGCGTCTGGTACAGTTCCGGCCGCTTCCAGAAAGACCTCAGCACAGCACAGTCCCAGACCATGCCGGGCCTTTTGGTGTCGCGGCTGACGTATGACACGACTAGCAGCGAGCGGAGAATTGTTCGGCCGCATCGACACGGCGTCAAATATCTTCGTGAAAGGCTTTGTCGGCGGCGGCAAGATTCTGTCGGGCACCATGCACGATGAAGACTGGGCGGCTTTCAATGCCCAGGTACCCTATTCGAATACGCAGTCGAGTGTTGCTGGAGATCTTGCCTATGGCACGTTCGACGTTGGCTATTCGCTGTTTCACGGGCCAAGCACCAATGTCGGCGGCTTTATCGGATTCAACTATTTCGCAGAGAACAAGTCAGCCTATGGCTGCAGCCAGATCGCCAATCCCTTTTCCGACTGCGTGCCGGCGCTTTCCAGCTCGACGCTTGGCATCACCGAAGACGATAAATGGTACTCGCTCAGAATTGGCGTGAACGGCGTCGTCACGCTTGCCGACCGGTTGAAACTGACCGCGGATGCCGCCTATCTGCCCTATGTGGCATTTCGCGGCACCGACGATCATCTGCTGCGAACCGACGTCTCCAATACGATCTCGCCGGAAACCGGCGCCGGTCAGGGCGTGCAAATCGAGGCGATCCTGTCCTACGCGTTTTCCGACGCCTTTAGCCTCGGTGCTGGCGGCCGCTATTGGGCCATGTGGGCGGCGAGCGCCAATACCAATGCCTTCGGCACTCCCTGTCCCTGCCAGGGATTGCCAGTGAGCACCGAGCGCTACGGCGGTTTTCTCCAGGCTTCGTACAAGTTCGGTGGACAGCTTTAGTTAGTCGCTGCCCGCGAACATTGTCGGTCTCGCTATACCCCACCGAAGAAATTTGCTGACCTATTCGCCGCAAGCCTTGTTGCCGTGAGTCAGGCGAGTTGACTATGCCGCGACGGTCTCGCGCATCTCGTTGGCGAGCGGCCCCTCGTCGCGGGCAAAGTGTGCGGCGGCCGTGATCGTCGCCGGCAACTGCGCCACCGCGACCGGCTTGGCGAACAGGTAGCCCTGGCCCTTGGCGCAGCCTGCGCGCGCCAGGAAGTCCCATTGCGGCTCGGTCTCGATGCCCTCGGCCAGAACCGGCATGCGCAAGCTTTCGCCGAGCGCCAGAACGGTGCGGACGATGGCGGCCGCAGCTGCATCATGCGGCAATCGTTTGACGAATGACTGGTCGAGCTTGATCTTGTCGAACGGGAAGGCGTGCAGCGTCGCCAGCGACGAATAGCCCGTGCCGAAGTCGTCCATCGCGACCGAAATCCCCATGGCTTTCAGCTTGCGCAGGATGTGCAAGCCGCGGCTCTGGTCCGACATGATGGTCGATTCCGTGACCTCGACCTCGAGGCGCGCCGGCGGTAATCCGGTTTCCAGCAGAATGCCGTGGATCATCTCGGCGAGATCGTCGCGGCCAAACTGGACCGGCGACAGGTTGACGGCGACGGTTCCGGGAATCTTGCCTTCGGCGGCGTCGCGGCAGGCGGCGCGTAACGCCCATTCGCCCATTTCGTAGATCGCTTCGGTTTCTTCGGCGAGCGGAATGAATTCCGCCGGCGAAATCATGCCGAGCTTCGGATGCTTCCATCGCATCAAGGCTTCGGCGCCGCAGATCCTGCCGTCGTCGAGCGACATCTGGAGCTGGTAATACAGCATCAATTCCTGACGTTTGGTCGCATGGTCGAGATCGCGGGCGAGCGCGCGGCGCTTGCGGGCAATGTCGTCCATTTCCGGGCTATACACGCAGATCGAGCCGCATTGCTTGCTCTTGCCGCGATGCATCGCGAGCTTGGCATTGCTCAGGAGTTGGTCGCGTTCCGGCGTATCGGTCGGGAATATCGAGAAGCCGATCGAGGCGGTGAGGGTGACGGGGTTGCCCTGGACCGCAAACGGCTCGGCGAACGCCTGCGAGATACGCTCCGCAAAGGCATGCGCATCGTGCGGATGATTGCCCGACGTCGTCAGCGCCAGAAATTCGTCGCCGCTCTGGCGGGCGAGAAATTCGTTCGGAGAAAGCTGCCTGCGCATGCGCTCGGCCACGTCGATCAGGAGCAGGTCGCCGGCGCCGTGGCCGTAGAGGTCGTTGATGTCCTTGAAGCCGTCGAGGTCGATCGAGAGCGCGGCGAGCTTGTGGGCCTTTTCGTGGGCCTCGGCGGCATCGAAGGCGAGCCGCTCATTGAAGGCGATACGGTTCGGCAGGCCGGTCATGGTGTCGTTGAACGACAGCTGGTGAATGCGGTCGGCCGATTCCGTTCGCGAGCGCAGGTCGATGATGTAAGTCGAAAAGCCGCTGCCCATGACGAGGAGAACGGCGCCGACCACGGCAACGACCAGCATGTTGGCGGGCAACAGATACGGCGGCAACGCTACCGAGGCATCGGGTACGGCCGAGGTCGCAGCGGTCAGTGAATAGTGCATGACGCAAACCATGAAGGCGAGCACGATGGAAGCGCCGTGGCGGCACCAGCGCGTGACCGGTCGGTTGGCGCGGTTGACGGCGAGCGCGCTCAAGCTGAGCCCAAGCACGAAGGTCATAATCATTCCATAGGCATTCCATACGAAGTTGCCTTCGATGTGCCAGGCTTTGAGCGCTACGAAGTGCATGGCAAGAATGCCGACGCCCATGACGAGGCCGCCGACCTCGGGCGCCAACGTGAAGTGACGGCTGCCGATTTCAAAACCAACAAGGCAGGCGAGCACGGCGATTATCAGCACCGCGCCGGTTGCTACCGGTTCGAAGCCGCTAGCGAGCCAGGGATCGAGCGCGAGAATCGAGATGAAGGTGGAAGCCCATAATGCGACCCCTGTGCCGACCGACGCCATGAACAGCCAGCCGCGGCGGGTAGGGCCGTCGGTGGCGCGGGCGCGCGCGAAGTGGCGCATACCGACCCAGGTGCCGAACAGGCAGACGGCGCCGGCCACGACGACCAGGATCTGTTGATAGGCGAAGGCGTAGGCGGCGGAGTGGAGCATGGTGTTTTCCTTACCCGCCACCCTAGAGCCAGTGGGTTAACCGGCGAAGGGTTTGCGCTTGAAATCCGCCAATTCACGCGCACTTTGCGAAATAGCGTTGAAATTTTGTAAGAAACAGCGGCGGAAGATCGGCGTTGTTGCTAACCACCACCGCCGACCGCGGGTCGCTTTAACGGCCGATTAAGCAAGAAGGACGCTCCGATGCGATACGAACTCTATTACTGGCCTTCGATCCAGGGCCGCGGCGAATATGTCCGTCTCGCGCTGGAAGAAGCCGGGGCCGATTATCTGGATGTCGCGCGGCAGCGCGGCGTCCCCGCCATGATGCGGATAATGGAAGGGCAAAGCGGCACGCCGCCTTTTGCCCCGCCTTTCCTTAAAGCCGGCAAAGTCGTGATCGGGCAAACCGCCAATATCCTGTTCTATCTCGGCGCGCGCCATGCTCTCGCGCCGAAGGCCGAGGCCGGCAGGCTATGGGTGCATCAGCTTCAGTTGACGATCACCGATTTCGTGCTGGAAGTACACGATACCCATCATCCGATCGGCCCGTCGCTTTATTATGAGGATCAAAAGAACGAGGCGAAAAAGCGCACGCAGGAATTCTGGGACGAGCGCGTGCCGAAATATCTCGGCTATTTCGAGCGGCTGCTCGATGGCAGCGCCGGACATTACGTCACCGGGCGCAGGCTGACCTATGTCGACCTGTCGCTATTCCAGCTCGTCAAGGGACTGCGTTATGCCTTTCCGAAGCGCATGAAGGCCTTCGAGCGCAAAATTCCAAATCTGCGCGAACTGCATGACCGCGTCGCCGCCCGCCCGAAGATCGCGGCATATCTTGCAAGCGAGCGCCGGATTCCCTTCAACGAGGACGGCATCTTCCGCCACTACAAGGAACTGGATATCTGAGGCGAGCCGAAGGTCGGTTTCTTCTCCGCCATGGCCGGGCATGACGGCGAAGGGTACCTAGCGCTACCGGCTCCTGCCGTCGACCGGCGCCATCTTCAGTTTGGCCAGCTCGATGCCGTCGATGCAGCTGACATTGACCGCCACCACCGCGGTCCCGTCGGGCTTTTGGCCGCGCGCAAACACTTCGACACCGCAATCGTTGCAGGACTGATGACGAATGGCGTGCTTGTTGAAGAGATATTCCCGCAAGTTGTCTTCGCCGGCGCGGAGCTGAAAACTTGCCGGCGCGAGAAAAGCGAAATGCAAACCCCGCTTGGTGCAGATCGAGCAGTTGCACGCCGTCACCATCGCCAGATCCGTGGTGCATTCGAAACGCACCAGGCCGCAATGGCAGCCGCCGGTATAGGTTTTGCTGTCAGGCATCGTCGTCACCACAATCCAGGCACGAGGCGATAGCGCACCCGCGCCGCGTAATCGGCATAATCAGGCAGTCCGGTCGTCAGCGTATTCTCCTCGATACCGGTGCGGACGCCAAAGAGGACAATGAAGATCAGCGACAGCGCCGTTCCCCACCACGATCCCAAAAGCAAGCCGATCCCGACCATGAACAGCACCGCGCCACTATACATCGGATGCCGGACAAAGGCGTAAGGCCCGCTTGAAATCACGTGGTGACCGCGTTCGGACTGAAGCCTGACCACTGCCGCGGCAAACGAATTTTCGCGGAACACCCAGGCGATGAAAGCGGAGGACAAGATCAAGAGCGCCAGCCCAAGCACGTGCCAGGCGATCGGCATGTGGGACAGATGCCAGCGTCGGTCGAGCCCGATCACGATAAACCAGATCAGGTTCACAGCAGCGAATGCGGCGAGGAGCTTCTTGTCGGCAGCGGGTTGGTCGGCTCGAATTGGCGGGCGCATGCGCTCGGCGAGCAGTGCCGGGTCGCGCCTTGCGAGCCACATTCCGAAGCCGAGGCCCAAGGCCACCATGAAGCCCAGGAACACCCACGCCGCCGGCCAGTGCAGCGTGCCGGCGGGCACGAACAGCAGCAGGGCGAGTGCGACGATCCAGGCAAGGGTTTGGAACAGCCATTTCGCGATCATCCGGTGTCCTCCTCGTTCAGGGGACACTTAATGATCGCTTAGGCGTTCGGCAAACTTCCGCGCGCCGTTATCGGCGCACGGAACCTATTCAGACGAGCTGATTGACCCGCGTTCCCTGTCCGGGCGGCAGCGGGGGCGGCGCCGGCGGCTGGGCGGCCACGGCGTCGTCGTTTGAATCGTTGTCGGTCGTAGCGGCCGGTGCTGCCTGCGCGTTGTTGCTGGTGTCGAGATAGTTGAACGGCAGCGGCGCGGATGACGAAGAAGTGCTTGAAACGCTCATGGTCGGAATCCCGAATATACAGGTTGGTCCGACCTTAATGGGCTACCCGCGAAGACGGCGTGAAACCAATCGCTAAAATGCGATTGATTCCGTCAGCGATCTATTGATCGAGCCCGCGCGTAATCGCGATCGCGGCGTCGACCTTGGTCCGCGTGCAGTTCATGTCGAGGCGGCGATAACGGATCGAAACGTCGTCGCCGCGGAAAAAGCCCATCCGCGACATGCAGCGCGACACGCCCTTGAGCATGTCGTCCTTGGGCAGGGTGAAGACGATGGCGGCAGCGCCGGCGACGAAGGAAAGGAATTCCGCTTTCGGCTTGCGGCTGTTGGCCTTGACGTAGAGCTCGTTGGAGTATTTGCGGTTGGCGCAGCCGAGCGACATTTCCTTCGCCATCGGATGCGACAGATAGATGATGTTCGCCGCCGTGATACCGACCTTCAGGCCGTCGACCTGTTGCTTGAGCTGGTTGGCGATGTCCGTGCAGCGGTCGGCCCGCGCCGGCGAGGCGCTGAATGTCGATAATACCGCCAGTATGGCGGCAAACAGAATCGGTCGGCGAGAAAACGAAGATGTCATCGTGGCAGCCCCTTAGACTGCCAGCATAAAAGCCTCAAGCGGGCGGGGAGTGCAAGGGATGGATTTGGCCTTCCCTGGCGGCTGGGACAAGGATGCCCTCACTTGTGCCCAGCCGCGGTCTCGAATTCCGTCACCCGGTGAATTTCCAGCCTTCCAAGCCATACAAGAATATGGTAATGTATACATACAAATCGATGGTTCAGACCGATGTCAGATTTCGAGTGGGATCCCGTCAAGGACCAGGGGAATCGCACGTCCGAGGGGCCAAGCTATTGCGCTGGAAGGAAAAATTGATTCTGACAGTGTCTCCTGATTCAAGAGGGGACTGTCGTGGACCGCTTTGCAGAATGCTTTTCGCCGTTGGTCGATCCTCGGAAGAACCAAGCGCAGCACGATCTGACCGAGATGCTGTTCATTGCGTTGCTCGCCACGCTGTGCGGCGCCACGACCTGTTGCGACATCGCGCTGTTTGGCCGCTCGAAAGAAGCGCTGTTGCGCACAATTCTGGTGCTGGAACACGGGATACCGAGCCACGACACCTTCAGCCGTGTCTTTCGCATCCTCGATCCGCGCAGCTTCGAAGAGGTTTTTCGGCGCTTCACCAAGGCGTTTGCGACGGCGGCCAAAATCAAGGGCGTGGTAGCTCTCGATGGCAAGGCACTGAGAAGAGCCTACGAACGCGGCCAAAGTCACATGCCGCCAGTGATGGTGACGGCGTGGAGCGCAACGACCCGCATGGCGCTCGTCAATGTGCTGGCGCCTGGAAACAACGAAGCGGCCGGCGCTTTGCATCTCGTCGAGCTTCTTCAGCTGAAAGGCTGCGTCGTCACGGCGGATGCGCTGCATTGTCATCGCGGGATGGCGAAAGCCATCGTGGAGCGCGGTGGAGATTACGTCTTGGCGGTAAAGAACAACCAGCCCGGTTTGCTGCGCGATGCCAAGGCCGCGATCTCCGCGGCAGAGCGCAAGAAGGCCAAACAAGCCACCACCAGGGACACCGGTCACGGCCGCAAGGAAACCCGAACCGCGATCGTGGCGCCGGTCAGGGATATGGCCGAAGAGCACGACTTTCCGGGTCTCAAGGCCGTCGCGAGGATCACCAGCAAACGTGGACGCGACAAAACCGTCGAGCGCTACTTCCTTCTGACCCAGTACTACACGCCCGCAGAACTGCTGCGCGTTGTCCGCGAACATTGGGGCATCGAAAACGTCCTGCACTGGACACTCGACGTCGTTCTCGACGAGGATCAGACGCGAAGCCGAAAAGACCACGCTCCCGCCAACCTCGCCGTTCTGCGCCGACTTGCCCTCAATATCGCTCGCGCTCATCCCGATACAAAGACCTCGTTGCGAGGCAAACTCAAACGCGCCGCCTGGGACGACAGTTTCCTCGTCGATATGCTCCTGAACATGCGATAGCCCTGCGTCAAGGACGGGGCCAACCGAGCAAAACATGGCGTCGGGTTCGAGATCGCCCAGCGCGCGTTTCTTGATCCGTTACGCGTGATTGCCGAGGACCTCGATCATAGCGGCGGCGAGCATCGCTATTTCTGTTTTGGCCGGGTCAAGGGCGCCATCATGACGGTGCGCTTCACCTGGCGAAATCAAAGGATCAGGATTTTCGGAGCGGGGTACTGGCGGAAAGGACGAGCGATTTATGAAAAAGCCAACAGTTGAATACAGCAAAGGCGAGATTGGCCGAGTCAAGATTGTCGAGGACTTTCTGCCGTCGCCGGACAGGTTGGTGCTACGCGAGAACAACGTGAAGGTAACGCTGAGTCTGTCGCAGCGCTCTGTGGCGTTTTTCAAGCGTGCCGCCCGCCAGCGCCGTGTCCCGTATCAGCGCATGATCCGCGCGCTGGTGGATGCCTATGCGGAGAAGCAGGAGGGAAGGAAAGGATGAGGCCTTCGCAGGCGTGGTGCCCGCGACAAGAGCGGCGATGACTGCTAACCGCCGCTCACCTTCAACCTTCCCTTTGGCGCAAAAGGGCTTAGAACGGTGCCATTGCCGGGACGCCTTTTCGCGCGGTCCGGCCCTAAAAACCATGCGAGCCCTCCATGAACGCCCCGTCAGCCTTTCCCGACCAGCAAAAGCCCGTTCCGCCCTATAAGCACACGCCGCTGTTTCCGTTGGGTGCGGACACCACGCCCTACAAGAAAATCACGGTAGAGGGCGTCAGGAGCGAGAAAGTCCTGGGCAAGGACATGCTGGTCGTCTCGCGCGAAGCGCTGCGGGCGCTGTCGGAGGCGGCGTTTGGCGAGATCAATCACTACTTGCGGCCGGGACATCTGAAGCAGTTGCGCTCGATCCTCGACGACAAGGAAGCGAGCGACAACGACAAGTTCGTCGCCTTCGATTTCCTGAAGAACGCCAATATCGCGGCCGGCGGCATATTGCCGATGTGCCAGGACACCGGCACCGCGATCATCATGGGCAAGAAGGGCTGCAACGTCATCACCGACGGCGAGGACGAGGCCGCGCTTTCGGAAGGCGCGCGCGATGCGTATCTGCGGCGCAATCTGCGCTACTCGCAGGTCGCGCCGCTGTCGATGTACGAGGAAAAGAACACCGCCAACAACATGCCGGCGCAGTGCGAGATCTATGCGGAAGGCGATGACGCCTACAAGTTCATGTTCATGGCCAAGGGCGGCGGCAGCGCCAACAAGAGTTTCCTGTTTCAGGCGACACCTTCGGTGCTTACCAAGGATCGCCTGCTGGCGTTCCTGAAGGAGAAGGTGCTGACGCTCGGCACCGCGGCGTGCCCGCCCTATCATCTGGCCATCGTGATCGGCGGCACCTCGGCCGAACTCTGCATGAAGACCGTGAAGCTTGCTTCTGCGCGCTATCTCGACGCGCTGCCGACCCATGGCTCGGCGGACGGCAATGCCTTCCGCGATCTGGAGATGGAACAAGAGATATTGAAGATGACGCAGTCGCTCGGCGTCGGCGCGCAGTTCGGCGGCAAGTATTTCTGCCACGACGTCCGCGTGATCCGGCTGCCGCGCCATGGCGCCTCGCTGCCGATTGGCCTTGGCGTTTCCTGTTCGGCCGACCGCCAGGTGCTCGGCAAGATCACCAAGGACGGCGTCTATCTCGAAGAGCTCGAGCACAATCCGGCGCAATATCTGCCGCAGGTCGAGCAGGCGCTCGGCGGCGAGGTGATCAAGATCGACCTCAACCAGCCGATGAAAGACATTCTGGCAACGCTCTCGAAACATCCGACCAAGACGCGGTTGTCTATGACCGGCACCATGATCGTGGCGCGGGATTCCGCGCACGCCAAACTGCGCGAGCGGCTGGAGAAGGGCGAGCCGCTGCCGGATTACTTCAAGAACCATCCGATCTATTACGCCGGTCCTGCCAAGACGCCGGAAGGTTATGCGTCCGGCGCGTTCGGCCCGACCACCGCTGGAAGAATGGATTCTTTCGTCGACCAGTTCCAGGCCGCCGGCGGCTCGATGGTGATGGTCGCCAAGGGCAATCGCGCCGTTGCGGTGCGCGAGGCCTGCAAGAAGCACGGCGGATTTTATCTCGGCTCGATCGGCGGTGCTGCGGCAAATCTCGCCGAGCACTGCATCAAGAAGGTCGAGGTCGTCGAATATCCCGAGTTGGGCATGGAAGCGATCTGGCGTATCGAGGTCGTGGATTTTCCGGCCTTCGTCATCATCGACGACAAGGGCAACGACTTCTTCAAGGAGCTGAATCTCGGATAACGGGAGCGTTCCCCGGACGCGGCGCAGCGCCGTTGACGGTTATGGCGATGCGCCGCAGATCCGGGGTCTATTTGATCGGGAAGTGGGTCCCGCATCTGCGGTGCACCACTTGCGTGTCGCACCGCGTGCGGGAAACGCAAATAGCGCCTGCATGTGTTTCGCCTTGAACACGTTTGTGGACGACGCGCGGCCGATCAGCTTCATCTAGCTGCCGTCAGAGCCGGAAATTTTTCGGTCAGGATCGTCATTCATCGGCGGAGGCCATATCTTGCATTCGAAGCTTCTGCCGATGCCTGGGCAAACGTCGCCCGACCGGCTGGGGGCGGCGCCCGGCCACGACCGATCGGCGGGCTGACGACCGTCGAAGCCACGATTTCCTGTCGTCCTGTGCTTTTTGATATGCTGGTGGTGGCTCTTCCTCGCCTCGACAGGTGCGACCGTCGCAACTCCCACCAGCACCGTCGCAGAGATTGCCAGCGTCAAAGGCCGGATCACCGATAACGTCATACGGCCCTCCTCTAGGGTGAAGCAAGATATGCGGACGCACATATGGTACTCCGCGCCCGAACAAAATATTCCCGCCGCGACGAAATAAGTTTGTCTTTCTTTTTGGTTTTGGAGCAGGCAAATCGCCGCCGATTGGAGAGTTTGATCATGATTGAGTGGTTTGACGACCTCAAAGTCGGCATGAAATTCAGAAGCGGCAAGGTGACGGTGTCGAAGGAAGACATCCTGCGCTTTGCGCGAGAATTCGACCCACAGCCGTTTCATCTGGATGACGAAGCCGCCAAGGATACGATCCTCGGTGGGCTTGCCGCCTCCGGCTGGCATACGGCGGCGATCGCGATGCGGTTGGCACTTTCCGCAAATCCGTTCGGACCGCATCCGCTATTTGGCGCAGGCGTTGACGAACTGCGCTGGATGAAGCCGGTTCGTCCGGGCGACACGCTCCATCTCGAAGGCGAGGTGATCGAACTGATCCCGTCGAAAAACAAGCCGCAGGGCATTGCGCGGGTCAAATGGACCGCCTTCAACCAGGATGGCGAGGCGGTCTACACCTTCAATCCGATCGCGATCGTGCCGCGCCGGCCGGCCATCGGCTAGTGTCCCGATTCCGAAGTTCGTCGCAGTTTGCGGAGCCACGTTTCGAACTTCGGAATCGAAAGGACACTAGCTAATTTATTGATCTAGTGTGGCCTTGGTTCAGAAGTCCGCATAACGAACCCGCAGCGTAAACGATGCGGACTTCTGAACCGCCACACTAGGCGCTGAACCGCGTGCGATAGTCCTGCGGCGTCGTTGCCAGCAGACGCAAGAAGCTGCGGCGCATCGTTTCTTCCGAACCGAAGCCGCAACGCTGCGAGATCCGTTTTACGGGCAACCGTGATTCCGACAGAAGGCGCCGCGCCGCCTCTACCCTCAGCCGCTCTACGGCATGAACCGGCGTCAGCCCTGTCGCCTCTGCGTAGCGGCGGCTGAAACTTCGCTCGCTCATCGCAGCCTGGCGCGCCAGCACGGGAAGCGAAATGTCATCGGCCAAATGGCGGCCGATCCAGTCGTGAAGCGCGCCGAATTGATCCTCTGCCGCTTGCAGGGAGAGCGCCGTGCTGAACTGCGCCTGTCCGCCCGGACGCTTGAGGAAGACGACAAGATAGCGAGCCACCGCAAGCGCCACGGTGCGGCCGAGGTCCTCTTCCACAAAAGCGAGCGCCAGATCGATACCCGCCGTCACTCCCGCCGAGGTCCAGACCGGGCCGTCCTTGACGAAAATCGGATCAGACTCGACGCGTATGTCGGGAAATCGCCGGGCCAGTTCGGCACAACACGACCAATGGGTTGCCGCTCGTCGTCCCTTCAATGCGCCCGACGCAGCCAACAGGAACGCTCCGGTGCAGACCGAAGCGACGCGCCGCGCCTTGTTGGTTCGCTCGCTGATCCACTTGACCAGAGTCTGGTCCGCTGCCGCCACGTCGACGCCCGGGCCGCCCGCGATCAAAAGCGTGTCCAACGCTCCGTGACGCGACAGGGGATTGACTGCAATCCCGAGGCCTGCGGAGGCCGTCACGCTTTGACCGCCTTTCGCGACGACGCGAAGCAGGTAAGGCGGCATGCCTCCGGCTTCGGCGACGTGATCGTTAGCTGTTGCGAAGACCTGAAGCGGTCCTGTGACGTCAAGCAGCTGTACGCCCGGATAGGCCAGCACTTCAACGACGCGAATCTGATTTGGCGTAGAACGAGGGGACTTTGGCATTTCCGCCAGAGCGTGCCCGGATAGGCTCGCTCTGTCCATCATCATCTTTTGCCGGAACCGGAGACACCCATGATTCCGAACGACACACATCTCCAGATCGGCTCCCTGTTGTTCGAGGGAGTGGATCAAATCGACTTGACGGGGCCTTTTGAGGTTCTGTCGCGAATTCCCAATTCGACCTATCGCATCTACGGCAAGACCAGAGAACCGGTTCGCGATCTGAAGGGATTGCGGCTCATGCCGGACGCGCTGCTTGCCGATGCGCCTCAACTGGATGTCCTTCATGTGCCGGGCGGCTTTGGCCAGGAGGCCCTGATGGAGGATGCCGAGGTCCTTGCGTGGATTCGACAGCAGGCCGCGGGCGCGCGCAGCATCTTCTCGGTGTGCACGGGTGCGCTGCTGTTCGGCGCCGCCGGGCTGCTGAAGGGAAAGCGGGCGACGACCCACTGGGCTTCGCTTCATTTGCTGCCGTTCTTTGGCGCCATTCCCGTCAACGAACGGGTGGTCATGGACGGGAATTGGGTTTTTGCGGCCGGCGTCACCGCGGGCATCGACGGCGCTTTGCGTCTTGCGGCCATCCTGCGTGGCGACGAAGTGGCTCAGGCGATTCAGCTCTACATGGCCTACGCCCCGGAACCGCCTTTCGACAGCGGCACGCCGGAAACCGCGCCGCCGGCGATAACAGCGCAGGTACGGCAGTCGGCCGCCGCGATCACCCAGCGCCGCGAGGCGACCGCTCGGCGCGTCGCCGCCGCTCTCGGCATTGCGTTGCCGGCAACAGCGGTTTGAGCGATTGGCGAAAAGCGAGGGGTATTTGGCATTTCCGCCAGAGCTCGTCGAGCTACATAGCCTTCGAGGGCAGGCGATATCGCTCAAAGCGGCGCACCCGTTCCCCGCCTCTCAGCGAATAAACACTCAGGAGAAAAACATGACGACCCAAACATTCACCAAAATGGCGCCGCCGCAATGGCTGTTGGATATGTGGAAGGAGATCGACGAGAAAACGTTTGGCAAAGGCTTTGACTGCTTCGCCGAGAACGCGGTGTGCAATCTCGGGGTTGCCGATTGGCGCGGACGCGAGACGATCCGCGCCAATCTTCGGGCTTTTATCGATACCGGCTTTACCGCCCATCACGAGGTGGTCGAATATTGGGATAGCCCTCAGCTCAAGGTCTTCCACGGCAAGGTCGCAATGACATTCGACGATCCGGACGTGACGCCCAGGAAGCCTTCCATGGTCCACTTCTTCTACATGGATCAGGCCGACCCATCCAAGGTCAGCCGCTGGATTGGGGCCGTGGGCCCGGTCGCGTTCCAATGAGGAACCGGCTGCCGGCGAGACCGGCTCGCCGGCGGCCTATCGCGCCCGATCCCGCTGGGCCTTGAGATCTCCGTTGCGTCCCGACAACAATCGTTAGGCTATTCGGTACGTCACACTGCTGCCTTGAGGCTTCCATGCAATGATAGGCTGACAGCGAATCAGGAAGCCGGATCATGGGTGCAGACAGCGACAGTCGGATTGCGTGGCATCGAGTTCAGCTCAGGAAAAACCGCGAGGCGTTGAAAGCGTTGGAAACCGCCCGGTTCACCAAAGGCGAAATCGCTGCCGGGCGCGGGCAGACGTCGAAGGCCATAGCCGACCTCCGGCGAAAGATTGCTGAGTCCGAGCTATGCATTGCGGCGCATGAGAGACAGACCAGGCGGCCGCTCGCGACCGACTTTGGAAGTCTGACCGGCGTGAACTGGAGCAACTGGAACGCCCGCGGTGGCGACAGTCGCTGATCAGCTCATACAATGCCATTTTCCTTCTCGCGCGCGAGGATCGATAGCGGGATATCGAGATGCAGATCCTTTGCCGTGCTGCGGTTGACGACCAGTTCAAATGTCGTCGGCTCCTGCACCGGGTCGCTGGGGCGTGCGCCCCGAAGGATGCGGTCGATGTATTGGGGTGCGCGCCGATAGGTGTCGATGATCTCGGGCCCATAGGAAATGAGCCCACCCGATGCAACCCATTCGCGGGACCAATAAACTGCGGGCAACCGGTAGCGCGCCGCCACGGTGGCAATCTCGTTGCGGTGTTGCAAGAGGGATGCATCGCTCCCTACGATAAGCCCCGTACCCGGGGTGTCCGCGACGGCCGCCAGCGCTTTCTCGACGTCGGCAATGCTTTGAACTGAAACATTGATTGGCGTGAGACCCAGAGTCCGGCTGCCGGCCTCGAAGGCCTGCAAGAAGCTCTTGCTACCGAGAGGGCCCGTCTGCGGGTTGTATACATACGCGACCCGCCGCTCAGCAGGCGCGATCTCTTTCAAAAGTTCGAGCCACTTCCCAACCATATTCGGCTCCAGATAGGAGAAGCCGGTAACGTTGCCGCCCGGATGGGCAGGCTTCGGATGAAGCCGCTTCCGACGGGATCGGCAACCGCGGCGAAAACAATCGGAATGGTCGCGGTCGCCCGTGTCAGTATCCGCAGCGCAGGTGTGGTCGAAGCGAAGATCACCTCAGGATGATGTCCAACCAATTCCTCGGCGCTTTGCTTCGCACTCCCCTCAGGGTCGCTGCCGAGCCAGCGCAGCTCGAGACTAAGGTTGCGGTCCTCACTCCAACCGAGCTGAAGCAGCCCTTCCCGCAGCGCGTCCAGTCGGCGGCGCCCTGCCGGATCGTCCGGACCGAAGCAGCACATACGCAATCTTTCTGATGGCACGCGTTATTGGATCCGCACAGCCAGACGGCCATATTTCTGAGGCGCCGCGTAGTATTGCGATGAACTCCCGCCGCCTCATGGGCGCCCCAATCCTTGCTGCAGAACATTCCATACCACATCATTGGCTGAGCTTATTGCTGTGCGTCGCAGAAAAAAGGGCGGTCTGACTTCCGGAATGGGTCTCATTAGCTGACATCGCAGACATCGTTCCCGCGATTGCAGGGTCAGCTTTGCCTGCAATAGCGGCCCGACCATCGTTGCGATGACTTGCAAAACTTCAGGATATCGCCAAGCTCGGCCGTGGATGGTGAAATGGGCAGTGGAGAACTTCCGTGCGGAAAGACCTGTTCGCGACGCTGACCTGCGCCATGCTTGTTTCCGGCTCGGCGAGCGCTGATGCCCAGGAGCTCACCGGTACGCTCGCCATTACTTCCGTTTTGGTTCTTAAGCCGGCATCAACGCCTGCGATTGCAAGGTCTGCGTTGCTCCCAATAGCGGGCCGGTCTTCGCTGCGACGACTTGCAAAATTCCTTGATATCGCCAAGCTTGGCCGTGAACGGCAAATCTGGCGGGGGAGAACTTTCGTGCGTAAAGATCTGTTGGCGGCGCTGACTTGCGCCATGCTTGTTTCCGGCAGCGCAAGCGCTGGCGCTGAGGAACTCACCGGCACGCTCGCGAAGGTGAAGGAGCTCGGATACATCACCATCGGGCACCGCGAGGCGTCGATACCTTTCTCCTACCTCGACGACAAGCGGCAGCCGGTCGGCTACGCCATGGACATCTGCGCCAAGATCGTCGATGCGGTAAAACACGAATTGAAGCTCGACAAACTCGAAGTGCGGTATCAGCTGGTGACGGCTTCGATGCGTATTCCGCTCATGGCCAACGGCACCATCGACCTCGAATGCGGCAACACCACCAACAACGCCGAGCGGCAACAGCAGGTCTGGTACACCAATACGCATTTTCTGACGGCGAGCCGTTTCGTCTCGAAGGTCGAGTCGCACATCGGATCGATCGCGGACCTGAAGGGCAAGACGGTCGTCGCTCCGGCCGGCTCGACCAACATCAAGCAGGCGCTCGAATTCAATAGCCGATTGAATTTGGGGATGACGATCATCCCGGCCCAGGATCAGGGCGAAGCGTTCCTGATGGTCGAGACCGGCAGGGCGGTGGCCTTTATCCAGGACGATATCGTGCTCGCGGGCCTGATTGCCAATGCGAAGGATCCGAAAGCTTACGTGATCTCGGAGGACGCGTTCTCCAGGCCGGAGCCATATGGGGTCATGCTGCGCAAGGACGACGTGGCGTTCAAGGCGGTTGCCGACGCGGCGACATCGGCGCTCTACCGCAGTCCCGAGGGCGCGGCGCTCTATGCCAAGTGGTTTATGGAGCCGATCCCGCCGAAGGGGGCCAACTTGAATATCCCGATGAGCCCGGCGATGAAACGGGCCTTCGAGAAGCCCACGGATTTGCCTGATGCATCGACTTACTGATCGACGTTTGAATGAGAGTGTGAGGCGCGCTCTTCACCTCTCCCACAAGTGGAGAGGGAGCGCACCGCCGCAGTCGAGACGGTGTGCCCGAAAAAGAAGCTGCGGCATCAACGGCTAACGCTTGATCTGGGTCGCCAGATATTTGCTGATGGCCCCGCCATAGGGCGGGCGAAGCATCCGCAGGCCGAAATCACTCTTCATCTGATGGTAGACCGACTTCCGGTGACTGAACTCGCGGAAACCGTCATGGCCGTGGTAGGCGCCCATGCCCGCGGGTCCGATGCCGCCGAACGGCAATTCTTCCTGGGTGACGTGCATCACCACGTCGTTGACCGACACGCCGCCTGACGTGGTTCGATCCAGTACCCGGTCGCGCTCCTCGCTGTCCGAACCGAAATAATAAAGCCCGAGCGGGCGCTCATGCGCGTTGACGTAGTCGATCGCCTCGTCGAGTTTTTGATAGGCCTTGACCGGAAGCAGCGGGCCAAAGATTTCTTCCTGCATCACCTTCATGTCGTCAGTCGGGTTGAGGATCAGGGTTGGCGCCATGCGGCGGTGCGGCTGCTGGCGCAGATCTTCGCCGGCTGGATTGATTTCGACGATCTCGGCGCCCTTGGCGCGCGCATCGTCCACGTAACCCGTGAGCCGTTCATAGTGCCGGTCGGCGACAACGGCAGTGTAGTCAGGGTTGTCGCGGATGGTCGGAAACATGGTGCCGACCGCGGATTTCGCAGCCGCGACAAAGCCGCCGATCTTGTCCGCCGGCGCCAGCACATAGTCGGGTGCCAGACAAATCTGGCCGGCGTTCAAGGTCTTGCCGTTCATGATGCGCGCGGCGGAGGTGGCGAGATCGGCGGAACGGCCAAGGATCACCGGGCTCTTGCCGCCCAGTTCAAGCGTGACCGGGACGAGATTTTCGGCGGCCGCCTTCATGACGTGACGTCCGATCGACGTGGCGCCCGTGAAGATGATGTGATCGAAGGTGAGGCTGGCGAAGGCTTGCCCGACCTCGGGGCCGCCGGTGACGACCGCGATTTCCTCGTCGTCGAAGGCGCTCGCAAACATCTTTTTCAAAAGCTCCGACGTCGCCGGCGTCACTTCCGACGGCTTGATCATCGCCCGATTGCCCGCAGCGAGCACGCCGGCCAGCGGCGAGAACGTCAGGTTGACCGGGAAATTCCAGGGACTGATGACGCCGACGACGCCTTTGGGCTGATGCCGAACTTCGGACTTGGCGCCAAACAGGCCGAGCAGGCTCGGCGTGGTGCTTCGCTTCTCCGTTTTCATCCAGCGCGCCACGTGCTGACGCGCGTGTTTGAGCGGGCCGATCGAAGAGGCGACATCCGCAAAGGCCGAGACGTGGGCCGAGCGCGCGCCAAAATCGGCATTCAGGGCCGTTTCGATTTCGCTGCGGTGATCCACAAGCAGCCCAATGCAACGGTTGAGCCGGTCAATCCGAATGGCTGCCGAGGGGGCGCCATCGCGCAATTGCGCGGCCCGTTGTTTGACCAAGAGGGCGTTGAGTGTCGAGCGAACGGCAGTGTCCGAACCTGTGGCGGCGATCGGCATGGGTACCTCCCGTTTTATCAACGTGCAGCGTGTCACGCCCGTCTTTGCGCAGGCTCTGCTGGACTTACGGTTGATAGCCTAGATTGGGAGGTTGGAATAGCGTGCCGATGCCGGCTCGGGGATCATTGTGGCTCTGGGATCGTTAAGGCTAGAGCCCCTAAGAAAATTGCAGAACCCGTGAAACAGCCTGCGCGAAAGCGGACAAAGCAAAAGACCATTCTGGCGGTGGACGTCGGAGGGACGCATGTGAAGGTCATGACCGACAAGGTCCATGTCAGGCGCGAGTTTGCGTCCGGGCCGCATCTGTCGGCCAAGGAGATGGTGAAGCAAGTCAAGGCGCTCACCAAGGACTGGCCCTACAACCTCGTTTCCGTCGGCTATCCCGGGCCGGTTCTTCACGACAGGCCGCTGGTACAACCGTACAACCTTGGCCACGGATGGGTCGGCTTTGATTTCGGAAAAGCGTTCGGTCGCCCGACCAAGGTGGTCAATGACGCGCTGATGCAGGCGCTCGGCAGTTACGCAGGCGGCCGGATGCTTTTTCTCGGGCTCGGAACGGGTCTGGGCTCCGCCATGATCGTTGACGGCATCCTGGAGCCGATGGAGTTAGGGCATTTGCCGTACCGCAAGGGCGAAACTTTCGAAGATTATGTGGGAGCGAAAGGCCTCGAACGCCACGGCAAGAAAAAATGGCGGCGGAGGGTTGCCGACGTCGTCAAGCATTTCCTCGCGGCATTGGAGCCCGATTATGTCGTGCTCGGAGGCGGCAATGCCGAGAAGCTCGGACGCTTGCCTCCGAAGACGCGGCTGGGAGACAATGCGAACGCTTTCAAGGGTGGTTTCAAGCTTTGGGATACCCACGTACCCAGGAAACGCCGAACGAGATAGGCGTGTCTTGATCGAATTGCGATATAAGAAGGCTTCATGTCAGATCGCATCGACAAGTCATCGACTGTTTTTGTCAGCATCGAAAATCCCGAGCACGACAGATGCGTGGATTTCTTCTCGAGAGAAGATGGTAGCTACGGGTTCGAGGAATTTCGGCGGGATACCGAAGACGGCGGCCAATGGACGCCCGTACATTACTATTCGGGCGTCGCCTATCTTTCGCCAGCGGATGCGCTGAACGCTGCCGAGCGATGCGTCAATTGGCTGGTCCATGTCCTGACCGAGAGGCCGGAACTGAGGACGCGGATCGGTTTGGGTTAAGCGCGAAGGAGAAGCCGCGCGATGGTTGATTTTGACACGCAATTTTCAGATGGCGAAAAATGTTTCAATGCGTGCGCCGAAAAGAAAAAAGCCTCAAGCATTGAGTCATCGTCCTGAACCGGTGCATAAACGAGGCTCTCTTTATAAGCCTCTTGAAATGGGCGTCAAAAACTCAGGGAGTACACCAATGCGATCGTTCGGGATTCCTCGCGCCGCTATCGTTCTTGCTGCCACCAGCCTCTCCGCTTTGGCCTCGCCGGCGAGCGCGCAACTGCTCAGCCACAAGGATCTGACCGCTTCCATCGCCATGACCGTCGCGCAAACGGCCATCGAAACCTGCAAGTCCAATGGCTATGCCGTGTCGGTCACCGTCGTCGGCCGGAACGGGGAAGTCATCTTGCAAGTGCGCGGAGACAACACGGGACCCCACACCTTCGAGAACAGTTTCCGCAAGGCTTACACCGCGCGCACCTTCCGGATTCCGTCAGGCGAGCTGGTCGACCGTTTGAAGGCCGATCCGACGCTGGGGTTGATCCATCTGACTAACGTGATCGCCAACCGCGGCGCACTCCCGATCAAGGTGGGCGATGAAACGATCGGCGCGGCCGGTGCGTCCGGCGCACCCGGCGGCGAAAAGGACGAGGCTTGCATCAAGGCCGGGCTCGACAAGGTCGCCGATCAGCTGAAATAAGCGCGCGAGGCAAGATCGCTCGAGATCGCAGATGACGCTTTGTCATTCGCAAAAAAGAAGCCGGGATTTGATCCCGGCTTCTTCTTGTCTGAGCGACGACAGCTTTATTCAGTAAGCGCCAAAGGCGTTCAAGGCGCCGCCGACCAAGCCGCCAACGATCGCCGCGCCTGGATTGTAGTCGTCCGTGAACAAGCCACTAAGCGATTGAGCGGGAGTTTGTTTTTCGGTTAGGGCGGCATTTGAGATTGCAGGGATTGTGGGTTCGATAGCTCGGAACCTTGCAATTTCATTTGTGGATTCCCTTTCGCTGTGAACCATGATTCTGTGGTGCATCGGAGGGGACGATGCGGCCGAAGAAGCACAGGACTGTGGGATCGAACGATCTGTTCCGGGCGCGGCTGGACCAGATCATCAACCTGAAGCACGAGCTGGTTCTGCTCGCGGGCAAGATCGATTGGGACTGGATCGACGGCGAGATCGCACCGCTCTACAGCGAGAACGGCCGGCCTGGGATCGAGACCCGCTTCATGATCGGGCTGTTGTTGCTCAAGCACATTTACGGGCTATCCGATGAGGGGGTGTGCGAGCGCTGGGTCCACGACCCGTATTTCCAGTTCTTCACCGGCGAAGAGTTCTTCCAGCACGCCTTCCCGCACGAGCGAAGCGACCTGAGCCATTGGCGCAAGCGGCTCGGCGACAAGTTGGAGCTGCTGCTGGCAGAGAGCCTGCGGGTGGCACACGAGGCCGGCGCGTTACGCAGCCAGGACCTCAAGCGGGTCACGGTCGACACCACGGTGCAGCCGAAGGCCATCACCTTTCCGACCGATGCCAAGCTGCTGCATGCGGCCATCAAGGGGCTCAACCGCCTGGCGAGAAGGCATGGCGTCAGGCTGCGGCAATCCTATGCTCGCGTGGCCAAGGCCGCCGCGATGATGGCGGGCCGCTACGCCCATGCCAAACAGTTCAAGCGGCATCAGCGACAGTTGCGCATCCTGCGCAGCCGGCTGGGCCGGATCGTCCGCGACATCCGCCGCAAGATCAAGGGCCAGCCAGCCCTGGAGGAGGCGTTCGCCCTCCCGCTTGGCCGGGCCTCGCAGATCCGCTCGCAACAGCAGCGCCAGCGCGGCTGGAAGCTTTATTCTTTCCATGCCCCGGAGGTGGAGTGCATCGGCAAAGGCAAGGCCGCCGCGCCTTACGAGTTCGGCGTCAAGGCCTCCATCGTCACCACCAACCGCCGCGCTCCCGGTGGCCTGTTCGTGCTGCACGCCAGGGCGCTGCCCGATAACCCGTACGACGGTCACACCTTGCGGGACGTCATTGATCGCACCGAAACACTCACCGGCTGTCCGATCGAGCGGGCCTATGTCGACAAGGGATACCGCGGCCACAACGCACAAAATCCCCGTCGCGTCTTCATCTCCGGCCAGAAGCGCGGCGTCTTCGGTGTCATCAAGCGCGAGCTGCGCCGCCGCTCCGCCATCGAGCCCATCATCGGACACCTGAAGGCCGAAGGCCATCTCGGCCGCTGCTACCTCAAAGGCCGCGCAGGAGACGCCGCCAACGTCATCCTCTCAGCCGTCGGCCACAACTTCCGCCGTATCCTCGCCTGGCTCGAAATTACGCAGCCATTGTAGCCATCGTAATAGCCGTCGCATCCGTAGGCGTAGCCGCCGCCATAGTAGGGGCCGCCGTAATAGGCGCCGCCATAGCCGCGTCTATAGTGACGGCCGCCGGCATATCTGGCTCCACCGCCAAAATGCGCGCGCCCAGCCATCGCGTGTCCAGCCATGGCATGTCCGCCCATGGCGTGAGCTGCGTGTCCGCCGCCGCCGTGACCGCCCGCATGGCCGGCCGCCAGCGCGCTGGAGGTTACCGGCACGCAACCAAGAGCGACGACGGCGGTAAAGGCAATCAGTGTTCGATAACGCATCTCAATCTCCCATTATAATTTGAACGAGGAAGGGGGTGTCGAAATACCAAGCCCGGCCGCGACAAAGAGTTGCGCGCGACGGGAACACGTTCGCGTGTTACTGGCATCCTTCCGACCGCTGTTCGGTCAGAGAAGTAGATCGTGTGCCGATATATCCGGCAGCGGCAGCGAACGACTTAAGCTGACCGCATATGCGGAAGCTGCCTTGCGAGCGGGGCCTTCCTTTCGCAAAGCAGTATCGTTTGCTGCAGTGCCCACTGGAACGCCGCGCTGAATCGGTGCATTTTACTCGCTGTCTTCCGAGCGGGAGGAAGCCATGCAGGATCGCTTTAAATTCAAAAGTGCGCCTGAGACGCTGGGCCTGTTTGCGATCGTCCTCGTCATGATCATTTTCGGCGCGGCGATTTTCTATGAGGGCGCTTCGTTCAAGCAAAAGCGGACAGCGCAGTTCGCGGTTTCCGATTGGAATCCCTGAGGGGCTCGGTAACGGGGCGCGATTGACCGCTGCATTCGCCTCTGTGGGGCATCGGTCTCACGACCCACGGCGGCAAATTCGGACTAGTCCCTCCCGGTACATCCAAGCAATTCCTCCCGCAAAGCCTTCTAAAACAGCAACAAACGCGGCAATAGCCTTGCTGAAGTTCCAATTTAGGTCAGCATCTTTGTCCGAGTTCCCGACCGGCGTCATCTTAATGATTACAAATAATGTCATAGTCTTGTATGGTGTAGTTCGAGAGGGACTAAACGGGGGCTAGCGAAGGATGCGTAACGTCGTCATTGGAGCGGCTGCCATCGTATGTCGAGTGAGCCCGGTGTACCCACCTATATTCTCCAAAGCGATGGCCTCTTCCGCGAGGGCTTGCGGCTAATACTTTCAAAGACCCGCTTCCGCGCACATGGTTGCGCGATCGATTTGGAAGACCTCTCGGAAATCCCCAACGACAAGCCTGTTGTATTCATCGTCGGAGTGGGCGAGAGCCAGGTTGTGATCTGCAGCAAGATCAGGAGCCAATATCCGCTGGCCTTCATCGTCGCCGTTGCGGATGACGGTAATCCCCACTTGCTTGCCGGCGCGCTCGAAGACGGAGCCAACGCTGCTCTCTTCAATTCAGTCAGCCCCGACGCTCTCGTCAGCACGCTGCAAGCGGTGGTCAACGGAAAGCTTATACTCATCGACGCCCGCCTGTGGTCGCTCGAAATTCCGTCAAAGGCCGAAGATCGGCCTTCACCCCCGCTTGCGAACGAGATTCCCTGGCAGGTAACAAATGAACCCGTGGCAATAAGGTTGTCTGCGCGGGAGATCGCGGTCCTTGAACGCATTGTTCAGGGAGACTCGAACAAGCATGTCGCGCGATTCTTCAAGATCGCGGAGCCGACGGTAAAGGCTCATGTGAAGGCCATCTTGAGAAAGATCGGAGCGAACAATCGAACGCAAGCCGCGACGTGGGCGCTGAGCAACCGGGTCTTTGATCATGCACTGGATGCGACGGGCGATCTTGCCGTGGCGGAGGATCACGCGCTGGACCGTTGAGAGCGTCAACGGTGAAAACAGCGCAATTTGAAGTGCCTATCGGTGTTGCGGCAAGTTCGTTATGGGCACTTCAAATTCAAAGCTGCACTCAAATCAATAAGTTCCTAGAGCTCCTTTGATTCCGAAGTTCGCTTCAGAGGTTGCCGCGATATCATGCGAACTTCGGAATCGGAGCTCTAGGTGCGTCTGGAATCGTCTCATAGTCTGGATTCGCGACCCAGCGCCCGGCGGTGCCGGGCGCTGGTTCCGTGCCGCACCGTCACGACCTCCACCACGGACACAGTCGCGAGCACGAGCGAAACGAACAGTGCGAATTGTACTGCGCTTGCCGAGGGATCCGGCCCCGACTGAGGATCGTCCCCCGAAACATTCTCCGGCTCAGGCTGGCGCAGTTCGACCTGAGCCATGTCTGCATCGACCCAGCGCTCCATCAGCATCGGCTCGCGGGGCGACAGCACGATTTCCGGCGTCGAAGACGGCACTTCCAGGCGGGGAGGACGGTGGTCATAGGTCCAGCATCCGTCACCGTCCTTCACCAGCATACGCGCCGGCCATGTCCTTGCCGCTTCGCCGTAATCGAGGCAGTGGCGCGAGGCGTAGGCCGTGGACGTCGCGGCCAGCAACAGGATCGCGAATGCTGCCGCGAGCGAAGGAAGACCATGCGGGAGGGAATGGATTCCAACGCTCGCGGCATCCCCCAAAGCGAGTTCATCGCTATCGGGATTGCTCCAATGAGAAAAACGCTGCCGGCAAATCCGGGCCGCGCCACGCCAGAACGTGGCCCTGATGGTATCGAAATCACGCCGGCGCGAATTACAGATCATCACTGCGTCTCCCCGACGACGCGCCGCAACTCCTCGCGCACCGCGCGCCGATCGAGCTCCGCGCGCAGCTCTTCGCCGGCCCGACTGTCCGCCTCGGACCGGAATTGCACCCGATCGGTCAGCTCGTTGGTGGGCCTTGTCATCGTGCAGCCCCCGATCAGGATCGAGAGCAGCACGATGACGGGCAGTGCCGCGACCAGGAGGAACGGCACTGCGTGGTAGACGATCATGTCACGGGCTCGCCGATCTTGGTTGCGATCTTGTCCCGGAAGCTCTCGCACAGCCGACGGACTTCATCCGTCGCACTGGAGCAGGATTCGATTTCGTTAAAGATGCGTTTGCCTTCCTTGCGATAGTTCAGCGCCGTTGTCTTGATGTCCTTGAGCATGAAGGTCGCGGACCCAGTGAGCTGCTCGCAGCGCTGCATCATGTCTCTCACCACTTCGCCCAACGCCTCGATCTCCTTGGCGGTCACTTCGTATTCCCTGACGATCGCCTCGGCCGAGAGCCTTCCGATCTCGGTCACGTCGTCGCGGTGGCTGACATATTCCGGAACCGGTGGTGTCGGAGTTCGCGGGGGCGGGACGACCGCCTGGATGTGCGGCGGCCTTTGGTGAACTGCCTCCCGGATATCACCTTCGACCTGACTGATATCGAAGGGCCTTGCCGCTGCGTTCTGCATTCTCATGGTAGTCGCTCCTTTGCGTGGTCCGGAAGCTGGACGTTTTTCGCCAGCCACGGATCGTCAAGCCATACCCCTCGGGCTTGAGGGCGTATTTCGACCCGACAATTTCGAACGTCGCTCAAAGTAATGGACGCACCGCTTACTCGCTGAACGTACCCAGGTCGTTGAATCCTTCTGCCAATAGTGTTGAGCAATCTTCCCAAAGGCACGCGCCGCAGTCCGCACATTGGTACAGCCGGAAGGTCTTGCCGTGCTGGGGATCGAGAATTGAATGAGTGAGATGGGAGGACGCCGCGCATCGCGGGCAATGGCGCTGCCGTTGCTTCATCTGCGGTTCGATTGACGTTACGTGATGGTTCGTCATGGCTTGCTGCGAGAGCTCCTCCAACGGCGCCCAAATTCACGCGTGAATAAATCGTGGCGAAGCGGGTGGAATTGCGTCTTTTCGCGGGACCTTGTTGACTAGTCCATCCGGACTAGCGAGCGCTTCACCCCACGCGTGCAGTCGACACGCGGATGACGCGTTCCACCGTGGCGCGCACCTCGCAGCAGAATCTGATCGGCGGGAAGATCGATCTGCTGTTTGATCGAAGGTAAAGGCCGGCAAGATCTGAGCCCAAGATCTGAGCCCAAGATCTGAACCTAAGCCGTGACGTCGAGGCCCGCGCGCGCTGGCGTGACCGCCATTGAATACGGTCTTATCGCAGCCGGCCTCGTGCTCGCTGTTGTTGCCGCCGTCCGATGGTGTGGGAGAGCAAGTGCGCGGGGAATGGAATGCTGGAGCGGGTGCTCCGCCGGCATCACAGCAGTGCGCGGTGTTGTGCCGAACTATTCCACTCGACTAGTCACCAGCGAAGGTGAGCCGGCGGCCACATCGTGCGCCGAGTGGTCGCCGGTTCTATTCTTGTGAAACTCAACGCCCTCGCACAGACCGCCGGCGAGCAACGGCGACCCCCAGAAGGAAGGCGACCAGCAGCGAACCGAGCGGGGCCTCGCGCGCGATGTTGCTCAGGATGCTCAGCGGCCTGCCGGGTTTTCGACCGGCTTCGATCGCGCTGTGGACGCGATTGACCGCTTCGCTCATCGCTTCGGAGATTTCCGAGAAAGCGGATTTCGGTTGAGGAACGGGGTCCAAGCCTTCATAGACCAGGCCTTCATAGACCAGATGGGGGGCTTTCATCGCTCATGATTATATCTCCTGGCCAACGAAAGCCCCCGATCAAGGCCTTGATGTTTCCGCGAACGCCGTCTCAATATCGCCAGCGCTGCTGTGACCGGCGCGGCTGCCGCGTCATCAAAAGCGCCAGCGCAAAGCCGATGCCGCCCGCAATCAACAACGAACCAAGCGGGTTCTCCTGCACGCTTTTCGCGATCGCTTCCGACCCGTCACGGAAGGTGTCGCCGCTTTTCTCATACGAATCCTTGGCGTAGCCGATGGCCGCATCCTTGGCGTCGCGCGCGGCATCCTTGGCCTGGCCGTACAGGTTTTGCGCCGTGCCTGACGCCTCGCGAAAGCGGCCTTCGGCCTGGGTCTTTGCATCGCCGGCCACATTGCCGGCCGTGCCTTCGACCTTGCCCGCGAAATCCTTTGCCGTGCCGACAATCCGGTCCTTGTCCATGCGCATGCTCCCTATGATGTTCTGGAAGCTTAATCGACAGGATCGGTTTCGGTTCCGGATGACAAAAGGTCGCGCCGACGCGACTCATTATCAGTCCCGCCGGAGAACTTTCCGCGCATCCTCTTATTTTTGCGGTTCGCCCTTTATGCTCACTTCGGAGACTGCAATCCCGGCGAGTTTGCCCAATCCTCCAGGTGAGCGGCCGTGTCGGCCTGGCGCGCCATCGTCAGCATGTCTTCTCGCTGACGGCCTGCCGGCAAAAGATCGGCCTTCTTCCGGACGTCCTGGGCAAAAGAAGCTAATCGGTCTTTCAGGGAAATGGCTCGCTTGAAATGGCGCCGCGCTAACATGACGCACTCCTTTCCATCACAGAAAGGCGGGAGCGCAACCGGCGTTCTCATCACCGATGAATGCCACGGGACCGTGCGGTGACGACCCAAGTGTCCGCTTCCCGACATTGGAAAGCGAGTCATTAATTCACGATTGGGGCGGAACGAATTGGGACACCGCAAATCAACCGAAGAGACCCCGGGGTCAAATACGGACAGTACCGGTCAACGGCGCCGGTATTGTCTCTGCCTTCGTCGGGAGATTAGTTCTCTGACGCCGTATCCGGTTACGAAGCCGACCCCGAACAAGCCCAAGACCACGAGCAATAAATCAAACATAATCAAACATAATCAGGCAATCGCGGGTTTTGTGTCCATGCAAGGTAACGACCCGACTGACGGCATGGTTCCAGAGTCAAAAGGGGCCACTCTCAGAATCCAAGGGGACCCCTCACCGTCAGACGGGATGGAAAGGGGCCAAGACCCGCTTGCCGGTACTGACAATCGGGAAGGCAGATTGGGACAGTGCTATGGACCGTATTGATCCGGGTATCTGATCCCGGGGAAAACTCTAGGCTGCAAGTTGCCGGGGCTGGATTTCATCCCGAACAAATTTAACCGGCCGTGGGGGTCGCGCTAATGCGGCCCCTTTCGATTCCTGCTTTGCCTTCCGGGGCAAGCCGGGTACGCAAAGGCGAGGGTGGCATCACTGTGAGTGCGGCTTGCGCGGATCGTTCGCCGCGACGTCACGACAACTAATGAAAGAGGCCGCCAACTTAGGCGGCCTTACTGCTTTTCGGCGGTCCAGGACGTATCGCCGCACTCGCACCGGAACATGTGGAATGTGCGACCCAACTTTGAGTCCAACATGCCGGTGATGAAAGCGGGGTTGCTTACCGCACCGGGTGCAGGACGGGCAAATTGGCATTTGCGGTTTGTCCATTAACTTCCATCGTCAGCGGGCTTCCTTTGGAAGATCCCAAGGCCGTTTTCCATTTGCGTCGCGATCCCAAAAACGAGCCTTTGAATCGTTTTCCTCATCGGCTTTGGCCTTGGCTCGATCAGCTTTAATCTGCTCGTGTATCGCTGAAATCTCGTTCGGGGTGGGCTCAGCCGCAGGCGGTCCCTCGGCAGAAGGAGCGATAACGAACAATATCAACAGAAGCGCTATTTTCACGGAGCCCTCATACCGGTCGGCGTAACCCCAGGCGATGAAAGCCACTCATTGACGTGCGCAGCGGTATCGAGTTGACGAAGCTTTCCTGGAAGCTTGTCTCGCACCATGCTCGGTCCAACTTGACCCAAATGTATTTCGAGTCGCTTCTTTTCCTCTGAGAGGCGTTCGAACAGTGTTGGAGATTTGTTGAGAAACCAGGTCATATGCGCTCCTTCCAGGATTGGCCGGGAGCGTTACGAACTCTCAGTCACCGATGTGAGCCAACAGGCGCCGCGGTGATGGATCAGCTAGGCGCTGAAACTGACCAGGGTTCCAGTCCTATCTAATTCGATGGTGGGAAACATTTTTCAGGTCTGCCACCCGTCACCGGTACCGCTTGCCCTCGTACGGGCCGTTCTTGATTTTAGGACAATAGTTCCAAAGCGAGTGGCCAAGTTTGAAATAGCGAGTGGCCTGAGACGATTTTTCAGGTCTGCCACCCTATCAACGGCCCCGCTTGCTTCGGTGTCCCCTCGTAAGTGGGGCCGTTCTGTTTGGGGCAAGCCGCCGAGCGCGGGCTAATCTACTGATTTTCCGCCACGCAGCTTGAGGACCATACCGGAAATCAGAATATTGCCGAAATCGAGTGACGCTTCCTAGGGGGGATCGTTGCTATTTCGGATTTTCCGAAATTGTTCTTGACGGCTTGGTAGAAGCAGCAATAGAAGCAAATCATCCCGTCTCTTAAGGAGGGGCGTTTCGCGATCGTCACGAACGTAAGAGGGGATGCGGTGGACGCTGATGGCGCGCTGACGAATGCGCCATTCGCGGACGGTGAAGTCGTGTGGTCCTGATATCTCGACGCTGATGTCAACTCGCGACAATGCTTTGCATTGCGCGGGGATGGTGGCAAGAAAGCCCGATCACCAGGGAGAGCACGAAGGAAACCGTTAAAACCATTCGCGCGGGGAATGCCGGGTGAAACCGGCGTGACCGTGGTGACTATGCTTGTGTGCTTTTTACTTTTTGCACACAAGGCTGCGGGCGCTAACCGAGCGCCCGGCATTCCCTGCGCCCTTTGATTTCGAGGTGCAAAGGTTCATGCATGACTCGGGCGCGTTCGCGTTGCGAGATCGCGAAGCTGCGGCTGTTTGACATTCAAATCTGATGTGCGATCCGTTCCCCGGACGCAGCGCAACGCGTCAGCGGTGCGATGCTGATCCGGGGTCCATTCGGTTCGGTCGTGGATTCCGCATTGGCGGTGCACTACTCCGTATTGCACCGCGCGCGGGACACGGAGATGCGTTACGCCCGCGTTCCCGTGAACGGGAAGCTTCCCATCGGGCCGATGCCCATTTCGCCGGAAATGCTGTCGCCGGAAACCTTGCCGGTGAATTCGAGCGTCAGCGGCATTGGGTTGGTGATCGAAACCTTCCAGGAAAGGTCATCGCCATTGGCCGTGCCGTCGAAAATCTCGGCCGAGTTGCCTTCGGCGACTTGCGTGCCGGTCAGCGTGCCGCCGGCGCTTTTGACGCTCAGCGTCGTCTCGCGGTCGCCCATCGGCGTCGTCATGGTGATGTTCCAGTTTCCGTCCACGGCCATTCGCGTCATCTCCCCGAAATTGGCTGACAAAAGCGTCTTCAGCTCACCGGTATAGCGCATCTCTCAGCCGATGCCCAACCTCCGGGTCAGGTTTTCAAGTGCTTACGGCGCGCTCGCGCAGACGGCTGATGATCAGGAGGCGGAAGGCGACGTACTGAATGGCGAAGGCGACGATTTTCGCGCCGACCGCGACAAAGGACACGTAGATCGCCCACAGCTTCATGTCGCCGATCAGCGCCACCGCAATGGTGCCGAGCCCAAGTGCGAACATCAGCAGAGCCCAGGAAAAGCCGGCAATCGTGACATATTCGGGGATCGTCTCGGCGACGATCGGCGGCACGTAACGCAGCATCCAGCCGCGCTTGAGCATGACGGCGCCGATCGCAAAATGCGCGATCGAGGGCTTGGCCATCACGAAACGCGGATCGTTGGTGAAGAGGGTGGCCGTGCCCAGCACGATGACGAGCCCAAGGCTCGCCCAGGTCATGAAGCCCAGTTCGCTTCGCTTGATGCGGGCACGAATGACCTGGCCGACGGCGCCGGCGATTCCGATTGCGGTGGCGAGGGCAATACTGCCGGTTGCGAAATAGACGCAAGCAAACAGGATGGTGGACAAGAAATCAGTGCCGAGCCTCACGAAGACGTCCTTCATGGCGATGTTCCTCAAATGAAATGCCGTTAGTGAGCTTGGGTGACCGCGCCGAATTTCCGCCGATGATAGCTGGGGTACCATTTGCTGAAATAGATTGCGGGGTTGCGGATGGCAAAGGCGATCACGAGCCCCGACCACAGCGGCAGGTTCGGCCAATTGAGCAGAAGCAGATTGGCAGAAACCATCAAAAGGAATGCGAACACCCAGACCCACGTGATGATGGTGTTGGCGGTGACGAAGCCCGGTAGCCGCGCAATCTCGGGATCCGTCATTTCGCGGGCATATTGCAGGGTGAACGGCTTACCGATGGCGAGGGAGAAAAGTCCGATTGCGAACAGCCCGCTATCGACGGCGATCTTGACCGCCATGTTGCCGAGGGAGATCGCCGCCGAAGATCTGATAACAGCCGAGGCCAGCGAAGATGAGAGCCGAACCCGCGCCCATCAGTTTGATCGAACGTCCGCGCAGGACATCGAAGGCAATGATCGCGAGACAAATGGCGGCGGCGGCAAACAGGCTCGATGCGGTTGACGTGACCGCCATCAGCAGGGCGAAAGCCGCATAAGGCGCAAGGATGAGGAAAATTCTCATGGCAGCCTCTAATCTTTACATTGTCAAGATTGATAGGCGTTCGAGCTGCCGCGGTCAAGCCAAATCTTTACAATGTCAACATTAGTTGATGGAGGCTATGAAAGTTGAGCTTCACCAGAGGCTTGCGGACGGCTCCTGAGAAAGCGGAGCCATCCGTCTGTTCAGGCGCCCACCCAGTTGCCGTGAAAGCCGTCAGGCACGCGGTGGCCGAGATGCACCAGCGCCACCGGCCCCGCTTCAACGTCGGTGGCGTTGAAAACGGCGAGATCGCTCGTATTCTCGTTCGCTCGCCACACCGCCGCGAGCAGCCAGCCGTCGCCCTCGGCGGCGTCCTTGTGTCGCTCGACGAAGACCGGCTCGGAGATGGCGTCGCCGGCGGGCAGGAGATACTTGGCGAGGCGTTCGCCCTTGCCGTTGACATGCGCGATCCCCGAAAATCCGTCGAACATTGCGAGCTCGGGATTGGCGCAGGCGTACCAGCCATGATGGTTGGCAAGGCCGGCGCGGCGATCGTCGATGCGCGGAAACTCGCCGGTGAGATCGTCGAGATAGGTCTGCTGGAAGCGGTCGGTATTGCCGGCGAGGTCGAAGGTCCAGCGCGCCAGCCGTGCGCGCGACTTGTCGGGATCGGTGCGCGAGCCATCGGGATGGGGAAACAGCGGCGCTTCCTCGAATTGCATGACGTCGGCGATGATGCGCTCGCCTTCTTCCCAGGCGTTCATGACGTGGAAGACGTAGCAGCTCTCGCCGCGGAACCAGACGATGTCTTTCGCTGCGCCGTTGCGCTTCATGACGCCGACATAGGCGCCCTTGTCGGGCTCCCAGGCATAGGGCGGCCGGCCCTTCATGGCGCGCGTCATGCTGCCGGTGATGGGAAGAACCGGAAACAGCAGATGGCGTTCGGTAACGATGAAGTCGTGCACCATGCTGGCGTAAGGCGCTTCAAAACGCTCGAAACGCGTCACGCGGCCGCCGGCATCGATCGATCCAAAAGAGAGGGCGGGCGTGAAGGGGCCGGCCGCATTGTAGCCAAAGAAAAACAGTTCGCCGGTAACAGGATCGACCTTGGGATGCGCGGTGAAGGGACCGCCGATCGCGCCATCGAAGTTGCAATAGCCACGCGTGGCGAGCGTTTCCGGCTCGATCTCGGTCGGCAGATGCTGCTCCTCCAGCGCCAGCAGCTTGCCGCCATGGAAGATGATGTTGGTGTTGGCGACGCCGCCGTCGGTGAGGGAGGCCGGCGCATCCGGCCGCTTTTGTCCGAAGCCGCCGAACAGCGCGCGGCCGGCCTCGTGCTCGGCCTGCCATTTCGGCGTGCGCACCCAGCGATTGCGATAGCTGGCGCGGCCGTTCTCCAGATGGAAGGCGTGCAACATGCCGTCGCCGACAAACCAGTGCGCGTTGGGGGCGTCGAATTGCGGGTTCGGGCCGTTCCGGTACAGCGTGCCGTTCAGCTCACGCGGCAATTCGCCTGTGATTTTCAAATACGACGCGTCGGATTCAAAGGGGATGGGGCCACGATTGTTACGGGTCGTCTTCGTTGCGACTTCCTGCTGCATGCTGGCCTCCCGGGCGATATCTTTACGATGTAAAGATTGATTAGGCGCGTTCGCGGAGTTGGTCAAGCAAAATCTTTACACTGTAAACATTGAGCCATATAGTACCGCCATGAAAACCAGAACCGATTCACCGCGAAAGCGCGTCCGGCGCGCTTCGGCGCCGCGGCCTGCGCGTGCCAAGCGCCCGGCCCGGGCCCAAGTTGGAAGCGAGAACACGTCCTATCATCACGGCGGGCTGCATGCCGGCCTCCTGGAGGCCGCGGAGCGGGTGCTGGAGCGCGATGGGCTTTCCGGGCTGACATTGCGGGCTGTCGCGCGCGAAGCCGGCGTCTCGCACGCCGCGCCCACCCATCATTTTGGCGACCTCACGGGTCTCGTCAGCGAGCTCGCGGCAATCGGGTTTCGGCAATTCAACGATGCCGCCACGGCGGCTGCCGATTCCGCGGGCAGCACGGCTAACGAAAAGGCGTGGGCCCGCGCCCGGGCCTATGTCGCCTATGCGCAGGCCCATCCCGGCATGTACGGACTGATGTTCCGCACCGAACGTCTCGATATGAAGCGGCCTGCGCTGCATGAGGCGGCGGCTGCCGCTTTCGCAGGATTAGCCGGTTCGATCGCCGCCCAGCGCGATGAGGAGATCGCGGCCGAGGCGTTGTCGCTCGATCAGGCGGCAGCGATCGTGCGGGCCTGGTCGCTGGTCCACGGCTTCACCATGCTGCTGCTCGACGGCAGGCTTGCCGATATTCTGCGGCGGCTGCCCAAGGGCGCGGACGTCGCGACGCTGCTGGATGCGATGCTCAGGACGTCCGTGCTTCGGCCGCCGTCATCATGAAGTACCCGCGGCCGTGTCATGAAGGAACTGCGCAAGCTGGGGACGGTTGGTACAAATCGCGCGAGGGGCCTGACATTTGCATGGAATCGTCCTAGAACCTCACTCCTTGCGATCATCAGCGTTGTAGTTGCCTCATCGTCATGCCCACGATTTCCCCGAAGAAACCCTATCGCGTCGGCCGTTCCCGCACCGGACTTGGCCTCTTCGCCACCAAAAGGATCAAGAAGGGCAGCAAAATCGTCCGCTATTTTGGACCGCTCTTGGACTGCAAAAAGAAAAAAGAAGACGCGATCGAGAACAAGTACCTGTTCGAACTCAATAACCGCTGGACCATCGACGGTTCGGTCCGCGAGAATGTCGCCCGCTACATCAACCACGGCTGCAAGCCAAATGCGGAAAGCGACGTCAAACCGCGCAAACGCAAGGTTTTCATCCGCGCGATCAAGAACATCGAGCCCGGCGATGAGATCAATTACGATTACGGCACCGACTATTTCAAAGCCTATCTGAAGCCGATCGGCTGCAAATGCGACGCTTGCGAGAAGAAGCGCAAGAAGCAGCGCGCCGAAGCCCGGGCCGAGCGGGCGCGCCTGAAAGCCAAAGCCGAACGGAAGGCCAAAAGAGAGGCTGAGGAAGAGGCGGCAAAGCGCACCAAGGCCAAGGCACGCGCCAAAGCCAAAGAGAAAAGCACGGCAGCGGTCGAACTCAAACCCGATCGCAAGCGCAAGCTCGATACCAAGAAGGCGCCGGCGGTTCGCCTCAAGGCCGGAAGCCGGCCGGTCAAGCGCAAGGTTACGAACGGCCTCCAACTCGGCGCCAGCACGCCGAGCCCGCGGAGGCGACACAAGCCGGCAACAACCATGGTTGTCGCCGAGCAGCCGGTCGCCGCGACAGGCGAGGCTTCGGCCGCCTTCCAGGCCTCAAACCTCTCGGTGCCGGCGGCGACCGTGGATCATGCCGTGGACGAGGCAAAACAGGCCTCGGCGTAAGAAGCGCTTAAGCGGCGACCGTGTCACGGCTCCGGCGCAAGCCGATATATTGCAGTTCGGCCAGCGTGCCGGTCGCAATGGCCTGCGCGGCAATCGCCGCTTCACCCAGCAGGTTCGGCGTCACCGCGCCGCTGAACAGAAGCGCGATACTCGCGAGCGTCCACGCTCCATTGCCGAGGACGACGATCCCGGCCAGGATCCTCGGGAAAGATTGACGCGTGCCGAGCCAGCCGACGAATGCCGCATAAACGATCAGGAACAGCCCGGTTTCGCGCAACAGCGCCTCAGGCAGATTGAACAGCGGCGCGAGTTCGCCAGCCCCGAGGCTGAAAATCACCGCGCCCGTGCCGCTGAAGATGGCGTCGGCCTGAAGTGCGCGGCGCAGGAAGAGGGAGGGGATCATCATCGTCGTTCTCCTTGTGTGAGCGGGAGATGGATCAGCACGCCGGAACGACGTGTCATCTCCTGTGACCGCGACGATGATCCGCGAGGGGCGGCAATTCCATTACGTACAAGGTAATGGAAGGTGCGAGGCCTTCCGTGTATTTTCTCCGACATGAATTCTGAGACGGCCACCATCCAGATCGACCGGACCGCGCCTCGTCATGTCGGCGAACATCTGCGCCAATGGCGTCAGCGCCGGCACTTGAGTCAGCTTGATCTCGCCGGCGACGCCGAGATTTCGACGCGCCACTTGAGCTTTGTCGAAACGGGCCGCGCGGCGCCGTCGCGCGACATGGTGCTCAAACTGGCCGAACGGCTCAACGTGCCTTTGCGGGAGCGCAACATGATGCTGGTCGCGGCGGGTTTTGCGCCCGCGTTTCCGCAACGCTCGCTCGACGATCCCGCGCTGAAGTCGGCGCGCGCGGTGATCGATCTGGTACTGCGGGCGCATGAGCCGAGCCCTGCGCTGGCCTATGACCGGCACTGGAATCTGGTTTCGGCAAACCGCATGGTGATGCCGCTGTTGACCGGCGTTCCGCAGCGGCTGCTTGCGCCGCCCGTCAATATTCTCCGGCTCGCCTTTCACCCCGAGGCGCTGGCAGCGCGGACCGTCAACGTCGCTGAGTGGTGCGGACACCTGTTGGAGCGCCTGCGCCGTCAGTGCGAGGCGACCGCCGATCCCGGGCTGATCAAGCTCTATGGCGAGCTGAAAGCCTATCCGTTGCCGGCGCGATCGGCGCCGTTGCCGCCCGATAATGTCGCGATCCCTTTCAAGCTGCGGTTTGGCGGCGATGTTCTGAGCTTCCTGTCGGCGACCATGATTTTCGGCACACCGGTCGACGTCACGCTGTCGGAACTGGCGCTCGAGACGTTTTTTCCGGCCGATGAATTCACCGCCGATCGCCTGCGAACGATGGCGGCTGATCTGCAATAGATGCCTTGTTCATGGCCACTTGGCGGCCTATCTCTGGGCGATCATTTGAACGAGGGCCTCCGCATGAGTACCCTAAAACCGCTACGACTGGATATTGTTTCCGACGTGGTCTGCCCCTGGTGTTATATCGGCAAGCGGCGGATCGAGAATGCACTGGCGCTGGTGAAAGACGTGCCAGTCGAGGTGCACTGGCGGCCGTTTTTCCTTAATCCGTGGGTGCCGCGCGAGGGCATCAGCCGCGAGGAGTATCTCACCGCCAAATTCGGTTCGGTCGAGGCCTATAAGGGGATCTCGGGGCGCGTGGTGGCTGCGGCTGGCGAGGAGGAGCTGACCTATCGGCCCGAGCTTGTGAAGCGTCAGCCCAACACGATCGATTGCCATCGCCTGATTCATTGGGCTGAAGCGAAGGGCACGGCGGCCGAGATGAAGCAGCGGCTGATGGAGCTCTACTTCCGCGACGGCGGTGACCTCACCGATATCAATGTGCTGGTGCAGGCCGCAAGCGAGTGCCGGCTCGATGCGGAGGAGACGCGCCGGCGCCTTTCGACCGATGAGGACGTGGCGTACATTTCAGTGCAGGCAGAGGAAGCCGCCAACAAGGGCATTTCCGGCGTGCCGACCTATGTCTTCGGCCAGAAATATGCGGTGTCCGGCGCGCAGCCACCCGAGCAACTCGCCGCCGCCATTCGCCAGGTCTCGGCGGAAATCAACGCGCAGGCTGCTGAATAGCGGCTAGTTCTTGCCGCGGAGGCGATGAACCGCGCGGCGGACGAGTTCGCGCAGCCAATGCTGCGTTTTCATCGCCATGTGGATCATCCACACCATGGGATCGCGTGGGCGCAGCGGGATCATGACGTCGCCGATCCGCAGGCGCCCGCGCCAGATTGGATTGATCATGGGATGATGCGCGCTGGCGGTGGAGTCGGCCGTGACCAGCACGGCATCGGCACACAGATGCCGCGTCAGGTCGAGTGTGAGCTGCACGCCGGGAGAGAATTTTGCGAAGCGCTCATCGATGCCGAGCTTGAAATAGAACGCGCGGTCCTGGTGGCGAAGCACGACGGCGGCTGCAACCGGGGTGTCGCCGGCATGCATCGTTGTGATTTCGCATTGGCCGGTTTCGGCAAGGCCGCGCGTGGCGCGGCGGATGAAACTGGCATCGCCTTCGTCCTGCCGGAGCGCGGTGCCGCGTTCGCCTTTCCAGCCGCTCGACTCTAACGCGAGGAAAACTTCAATCGCCCGGCTTACGTCGGTTGGGCTGCGCGCGACCTCGAACCGCACGGCGCCGTGCTCGGCGAGGCGGTTGCGTTGGCGCCGCAGCTCTTTCAGTTTTTTCGCACTCAGCGCGTCGCGCAGCACCTCGTCCGCATCGCGCCTGGCATCGAGGCAGGCGCGCAAATGCGAATGCAGGATGATCGGCCGCAGGCCGTCCCGCCTCAACACTTGAGTAAAGACCTTCATCGCGGCGCCGCTAAGCGAGACGTCGCGCAGGATCAGCGCATGCGCGCCGATGTCGCGGGCTTCGTTCAGCAAACCCTTCGCGGCTTCCTCGGCAAGGCCGCGGTCGAGCAGCGGTGTGCACAGCGTGCCGTAGGGGCTCGCACTTGCCAAAGCGGGCAGGAGGATCTTGCAGGCGCGCCACAAGGAGACGACCGGCAAAAGGCCAGTCAGCGCGGTCTGTTCATCGGGCACGAGGGAGGCGTCGCGCCACGCGCTCAGCGCCCTAACGCCGGTGCGGCCGCGTGCGGAGGCGTTCACGGCCAGTTCCCAGGCCGGCAGATAGTAACCGTTTGGTTCAATCGCGCGTTCGGCAAGCGCGCGCCATTGCTCGACCGGAATGGCCGTCAGCGCCATAAATCCGGCGCGCTGCAAATTCTGTGTCGAAACGGAAACGGCGCGCGTGTGCTGATCCCCACGATCCATGGCCGGGCGAGACAGACCTGCAATGTCAGCCATTTCAGCCACTTTTTCCGCTCGCAGCGCTAGGTCCGCCGCCTGCTCCTTGAAGGAGCAACGCTAGCGGAAAGTTCGGAAAATGCTCTTGGCCGGGAGATTCAATTTGATCTTTATCGTTAACCGCCCATTGACGAGGTGCTCACGCGAAGGATCTGGGCGAGGTACGGCCATCGATGAAGTCTCATAGGCTCGGCGTTGCCGGATCAAGTTCGGACAAGATGATCGCGTGACGTCGGCCCCCGCATTCGGCACCTCATTGCCCGGTGCGATGACCCGGATTTGCTGGAAACGTCCCGATATCGCCGCGTCCCCGATTACATTTTCGTGATCAAGGAATGATCGTGCGGTCGCAGCAGTCTTGTGTCGATGGACACGCATGTGCAAACGCAACGGCCGGGGCGGACATGGGATCACAGACTCATCGCGAACAGGTGCGGCAGAAAATCATTCAGAGCGCACTGCAACTCTTCAACCGCCACGGCTTCACCGCAGCTTCCATCGACGACATTATGGCCGGCGCCGGGATGACGCGCGGCGGCTTCTACAGCTACTTCCAGAGCAAGAGCGAGCTTTATGCGGAAGCGATCAGCTGTTTCGTCACCGAGAAGCAGGAAATCATCGCAAACTCGGACAAGGCGTCGGACCGTGCGGTGACGTTGTTGCGCGATTATCTCTCGCGTCAGCATTTGGAGGACCTCGCGACGAGCTGTCCGATGATCGGCCTTCCCAACGACGTCTCACGAAGCGACCAGTCGGTGAGGGAAGCGCAGGAGGCGGCGCTGCGAATGATGGTCGAAACCTTCCAGCAGGGCATGACCCCGAACGGCCAGGCGTCGAGGCAGGTTGCGCTCGCGCTGGCCTCGCTCTGTCTCGGCGGCATGGTGCTCGCCCGCGCGATCGAGGACCACGCGTTCGCCGACGAATTGCGTGAAGCGACCATGGCGGTGGCGTTGCGGCTCGGGCACTGGACTTAAAGCGCCGCGGCTAATGTTGCATGTGCCGGACGCGGTGCAGCGGGACGATGCGCCGCAGAGCCGGGACCGACGTTGCGCCATGGACCCCGGATCAGCAACGCACCACACCGCTTGCGCGGCGCGAGTTGCGCCGCATCCGGGGCATGAGCCGCTCAGATCGGCTGATAGGTCTGGGTATCGCAGGTGTCTTCGGGCAAAGCATGCCGGCGGTCGATGATCACTCCGCCGTTGATCGAGATGCGATAGGTCTCCTCGCCGAGCGATTTTCCGGTGGCCGAGGTCAGCTCGGCCTTCACACAGGCCGTCCAGCCCAGCCCGCGGAGTTCGTGCCGCGGCTCGGACACCTGTACGTTCTGCGGATTGGACTGGGCGACGAAGACCTGGTCCAGTTTTTCGCGAACCATCTGCCGGACATCCGGCGGCTGCTCGAGCGGCGGCGGCTCGGCGGGTTTGGCACGCATGAAATCCGGCACCGGCAGCGGCGAGCGGCTGTCGGCGAGGCCGCAGCTTCCGAGCGCGAGCGCGCAGCCCACGAGCGCGATTGGTAGAACGATCCGCCCCATCGGTCCTCTTCAATCCCAGATACGGCGCAAATGACGTCGCGTTTTGAGTTTCATATCGGCTCCCCCGCGTGCGCCTGCTCTCACAACATCGCAAAGGCGCTCGATACCATCGCCACCGGCTTGTTGTCGGTACTCCCCGATAGCGTGATGCGGCCAAAGCTCATGGTTCGTCCGAGCCGGACCACCCGCGCATCGGCCAGGACGTCGGACTGAGCAACCGGACGCATGAAATGGGTGGTCTGATCGACCGTGGTCATCGGACGATAGCCGCGGTTGGCGGCAAGGACGGCAATCACCATCGCCGTATCGGCAAGCGCCATCAGCGCCTGGCCGCAGATGATGCCGCCATGCCGGCACAGGCGATCCGAGAACGCCATGCGCAGGATGGCGCCGGGCTGCCAATCGGCGGCCGCATTCGGAGGCGGGTCGGATTCGATGTCGACGATCGACAGGTTCAGGTCCTGTACCCAGGGCGCAAAGACTTCGCGAAGAACGCGTCTGGCTTCCTCGATATCGAATTTCGCCGGGGTCGTGGGATCATAGGTCATCACAGATCACTCCCGGCGCGCTTGGATCTTCTTGCATGGCTTCAAAGACGGACTGAGTGCATTTTGTGAAATCCATTCTGGTGCCGCATTTCAATGTGAAGCGCCAGCCCCCGGGACTGCCGGAGACTCGCTTGAAAATAGCAGGCCTTGGGCCCTATGATGGCAGATAGTGTGGCGACTCTGACGTTCTTTTCGGTGTCGCCGCGAGTTCGTCAAAGGAACGTCAGAGTCAAAGCCACACCAGAATCTATATTTGCTAGTGTCCCTTTGGTTCTGACATTCGTAAAAGTGGCCGCCGCGATATCGTACGAATGTCAGAACCGGGACACTAGTGGGGAGTAGTTTTCCAGATGTTTCGCCGCCTTGCCTGGTTGTTTTGTGTCACCGCCGTGGGGCTTGCGCTCAGCGGCTGCACCAAATGCGGCCCGATTTGGGATGACTGGTTTCCGTCCCAGAAATCATGCAGATCCGATCATCTCTAGTGGAGTGGATTTGATATTCGCTACCCACGTGCCCCCAAGCTCTGAAAGCGAATGTCAAATCCTGAACTCCACTAGAAACATATGCTTGCTGGTGGTCCTTTGATTCTAACATTCGCAAGAGAGATAGCCGCGGCGGGATGCGAATGTTAGAATCGGACCACTAGGTGAGCGAGGGCCTGTCGCAGCGTCCTCCTTGGGCGCTTGGCTCAATGGGCCGCGCGATGCTATGCTGGTCAAGAGATACGGGGAGTTGTTCATGAAAGCTTTGCGCCTTGCGGCCGCGATCATGTTGCTGGCATCGCCGGCCGTTGCTCAGATTCCGAAGCTGAATCTGTTGCAGGACAACAAGCCTGCCATGACGCCGGAAGAAAAGGCCGCCGAGGACGCGCAGCAAAAAGCCTACAAGGATTCCTTGAAGAAGATTCCGGATGCCAAGGCGCCCTCCGATCCCTGGGGCACTGTGCGAAGCACGGATACGGCGGCTTCACCGGCCAAGTCGGCGTCACCTTCCAAGCCGAAAGCCAAGAGCCGGGCCAGCGCAGGCAGCGGCGCTTCCGCCAACTAACGTCCCCTCACCATTGAAGCTGACGAGATGGCGCGGCAGCTTGCCGTGGTCCGCTTGTTCGCATGCATGGCAAACCAGGGCTTCGACGAAAAACGGCGTTCGGATTTTATGATCGTTTGGAGGGTTGCCGCTTTTTGCCGGCGGCGGGTTTTGACCCGTCCAGCGAATCCGCCACCAGGCAGATTCGGAAAACCGGCTGACGGAGCTCGTCCAGAAGCTCCATTTCCCACTGTGTATCCTGGCCGAGCTTGCGGCAAATTCCGCCGACCATATCGGCGCACGAACTGGTCAGCTCCTGCCAAGCGGCATTGTGGTCGGCAAGTTCGATGCCTTGCTCCGACGCGCCGGAATAACGGCCATTTCGAATCCGAAAAAAATAGAGCGGCATAATACTCGCCTACAGGGAACCGCCCGCGGGGGCCGGGATCGAGGCCCCTCTCGGTAATGGCATCATTTGACGCCCAATGTGGCTGTGGATCAATTCCGGAAGGCTACGGGTGAGTGCGTCGCAGCATCGCCTTATTCGCTTTCGGTGATGCGGACCAGGCCGTCACCGGTGACGACGAGACCTTTAGCGGTCTCAAGGACATAGCCAAGGTTGAGCAGCTTCGACAGATGCTGCGGTGGTACCGTCGGATTGTCGGAGGCGATCGCGATTTCGATCAGGGAGGCAAATTCTTCAGGGGTGAGAAGCTTGGGAGCGTGAACAGTCATCGTCAACTCGCGATCAGGACAGCCGCGGCTGTCATCCCGAAAAGCCATTGCGACTCCCCGGTGATGGCATCACCGACGACAATAGCATTTATTTCTGAAAGTTGCTGACAGTAACTTTCGAACTAGTGTGGCGGTTCAGAAGTCCGCATCGTTTGCGCGCCGCGTGTTGGTCATGCGGACTTCTGAACCAAAGCCACACTAGATCAATAGTTTGCTAGTGTCCTTTCGATTCCGAAGTTCGAAACGTGGCTGCAAAATGCGACGAACTTCGGAATCGGGACACTAGACCGGGGAAGGTGCAAATGTACGGCCCCTCCCAAAGGAGGGTGATCCACCTTCCGGAAAAGGCCTCAATTGATCCAGGCTACGCGATTGGCGATGGCGCGCTGGCACTTGGTGTGAAGTGTCTTTGTGCAAGGACGCTCGGTTTAAGGCGCCGGCAGCGATTTGGGTGGGGCCGCCGACCGAATTGGAACAAGCCGACGACCCCGGCCGCGCAATTGAAATTGTGGCCCTCACGGGTCAGCTCTGCGCGGCCGGTCAGCTAACGCCTGATCGCGACCGCACGCGCTACTCAAAAAGTGTCTATCTAGTGCCCACTTTCCGAAGTTCGTGGAAGCGGCGCTGCGATGGAGCACGAACTTCGGAAAGTGGGCACTAGGAGCAGTACAACTACGTTCCCTGGCGGGCGCGGCGTGGCCGGATCCGCCCTGTCGGGATATCGCCCGCCAAGCTTCGCTTATTCGGTTTTGATGGAAGCAAGACAGGGCTCCGAAAGCCGCTGAAGAAGGAACGAAAAGCACAACGCCGCGCCAGCGGAATATGATCGCTTGGCGGCGTTGGCCTGGTCACCGAGGCCCCTGAAATGCCCCCGGTCGACTGTTAGGTCGGCACGGACCGCCGACAGGTTCATCCTGCTTTCAAAAGGTTTCGTGAAGAGCGCTTCGCCAGGCTCCTTTCCACTTCATTCTCGGCGCGGGCCGGGCCAATGCGGCGCGAAACATCGGGATACATTCTGTCCAAGATTTAAGGATGGAACCGATACTGGGCTGCTAGCGTGACGTGCCCGCGTTTCGTTCGCCCCCAATAAACCTGCGGGTAGCGGTCCCGGTCTACTAGACCGCCGGGGCCGTTTTTTTTGACACGCGCAGAAGCCAGTGAGGATCAAGCCGCGCGCCAACTGATGGGGTGGATGGCCCCCTCACGGCATCGAGTGCCAAAATGGTGGTCGTCAAAGATCACCAGTAACGGGAGCCATCCATGGGCGATATTACAACAATCGGTCTCGATCTAGCAAAGAACGTTTTCCAAGTTCATGCGGTCGATGAGGCAGGCAGCGTAGTAATGCGCAAGCGGCTGCGGCGCGGACAGGTCCTCGCTTTCTTTGGGGAAATTCCGCCGTGCCTTGTGGGGCTGGAAGCCTGCCTGCGCGACGGCGCATCATTGGGCGCGCGAGTTGATTGCGCTTGGCCATGAACCCCGCCTGATGCCGCCCAGCTATGTGAAAGCCTATGTAAAGCGCAACAAGCATGACGTGGCCGATGCTGAAGCGATCTGCGAGGCGGTTAGGCGTCCATCGATGCGCTTTGTGCCGATAAAAATGGTAGAGCAACAATCAGCTCTCATGATGCATCGGGCTCGGGATTTGCTGATCCGCCAGCGCACTATGCTGGTGAATGCTCTGCGTGGGCACTTGGCCGAGTTCGGTCTTATCGAGGCGCAGGGGCTGCACAAGGTAGCAAGACTAATCGCGATTGTTATGGACGAGAACGACGGGCGTGTACCGGATATTGCCCGTCAGGTGCTGAAGGTCATCGTCAACCAGATCGAAGATACCCAGACACGGATCGTCGGACTCGAGAGGCAGGTACTGGCATGGCACAAGAACAATCCAGTCAGCCAACGTCTGGCAACTATCCCAGGGATAGGGCCGATCATCGCCACTGCGATTGCAGCAACAGTTGCAGATCCGAATATATTCCGCAGCGGCAGAGAATTTGCCGCTTGGCTCGGCCTTGTGCCGCGACAAAACTCCACCGGAGGCAAAGCGCGTCTTGGTGGGATTAGCAAACGAGGGGACAGTTATCTCCGTCGCCTGCTTGTTAACAGCGCCCACACCGTGCTGCTCTGTTCGAAACATGCCAAGACCGACCCTTGGCTAACGTCCCTGCTCAGTCGAAAGCCAAGACTTGTGGCAGCAGTTGCATTGGCAAACAAAACGGCACGAGTGGCATGGGCTATCATGAGCAAACAGGACACCTATCGACACGCAGCACTGGCAGCATAACCTGCTAAGCCGGAGCGTGCCGCAAGCTTGCGAGAGTAGATATACGTGATGGTACGGTCGGTCATCCGACAGATCGAGAGAAACCTGACCGCCTCAGTGGGTTCCAATCCCGACCAACTGATAAGGCCTCGATCCGCGGAATCCATCAAGGCCAGCGGTCATGTGACCGCACCGAAAGGCCGGACACATGACTGCAAGCGACCACCGTTCATCACAAAAAACTCTTGCAAGTCGGGGGCCATCCACACATGAAGCGGCCTCACACACATGGAATTTGCGATTTGCCCAAACTTAAAGCGTCTCCGTCGCGAGACGGGTGATCCCGGCCAAATTCATAACAGGCGACTGTGAACGAGCTCACATCTTGGTTGAGCGACGTTCGTTATGTTGCGCTGCCCTCAAGTTTCTGGTCCCCCGGAACACCCATGGGGGCAGGCGGCCTCGGCACGCGTCTTCAGCGTGGCGGGGCCGTTGTTTTTCCGCGGCTCGAAATGGCTGAGGCGTTGCGACAGACGGACCCAATGTAAGGCGCGTGTAAGCTCGGTTGGCTAACGTCGAGTTGGTCCGCCAGCCCCCAAAAGACGGATCAGATTGGCCTCACCACGTTGTCTGCGCGGTGGGGCCTTTGTTTTTTGGGAGGGGCTGCAAAGATGCTGGGAAAAGGTTTTGTGCTGAATGAGAAACGCGAGAGGCCGCCAACCGATGCGGCCCTATTCTCTTGGCTTGACGACGGTCTCACCGCAGTGATCACACCGAAATACGTTTACCGCCGGGCGATCGTCGGTTTTCGGTAGCGTCGCATAATGCGCCATTCGACCCCCGCATTCTTCGCAAATAGGCGCGGGGCGGTCCTTGTCCTGTTTCTTCGCCATGGCTGTGCATCATTATTTCGCTTGCCATTATTTCCTAAGGCACTCGGGAAAAAGTGGCAATTCTCTTGGGCCATGTCCGGCGAATTAGGCCACTGTTAACTTCAAAACTGGGCCGCCTGCCTCGGAAACAGGCCTCCATAAAAAGAACATATTGCGAACATGGAACAAATGGTGTACATTTGCTCCATCGCTGATTCAGCCCGCGCAATGTTTGTCCGGTTCGCGAATCCCCGCCATAAGGAGCACCCTATGTCCGTCTCTGCCCTGCGTATCGTCGAAGGATCCTCCATGGATAAGAGTAAGGCCCTGTCCGCTGCGCTGTCCCAGATTGAGCGCCAGTTCGGCAAGGGTTCGGTGATGAAGCTGGGCAAGAACGACCGCTCGATGGATATCGAGACGATATCCTCCGGTTCGCTCGGGCTCGACATTGCGCTGGGCGTCGGCGGCCTGCCGAGGGGGCGGGTGGTGGAAATCTACGGGCCGGAATCCTCGGGCAAGACCACGCTGGCGCTGCATACGGTGGCGGAGGGCCAGAAGAAGGGCGGCATTTGCGCCTTCATCGATGCCGAACACGCGCTCGATCCGGTCTATGCGCGAAAACTCGGCGTCAATATCGACGAGCTCCTGATCTCCCAGCCGGATACCGGCGAGCAGGCGCTGGAAATCTGCGACACGCTGGTGCGCTCCGGCGCGGTCGATGTGCTGGTGATCGATTCGGTGGCGGCGCTGGTGCCGAAGGCCGAACTCGAGGGCGAAATGGGCGATGCGCTGCCGGGCTTGCAGGCGCGGCTGATGAGCCAGGCGCTGCGCAAGCTCACCGCCTCGATCAACAAGTCCAACACCATGGTGATCTTCATCAACCAGATCCGGATGAAGATCGGCGTGATGTATGGCTCGCCGGAAACCACCACCGGCGGCAACGCGCTGAAATTCTACGCCTCCGTCCGCCTCGACATCCGCCGCATCGGCGCGATCAAGGAGCGCGACGAGGTGGTCGGCAACACCACCCGCGTCAAGGTGGTGAAGAACAAGCTGGCGCCGCCCTTCAAGCAGGTCGAATTCGACATCATGTATGGCGAGGGCGTCTCCAAGATGGGCGAAATCCTCGATCTCGGCGTCAAGGCCGGCATCGTGGAAAAGTCCGGCGCCTGGTTCTCCTATGACAGCCAGCGGCTCGGCCAGGGCCGTGAGAACTCGAAAGCGTTCCTCAAGGCCAATCCCGATATGACCGCCAAGATCGAAATCGCGATCCGCCAGAACTCCGGCCTGATCGCCGAGCAGATTTTGGCCGGTGCGCCCGAACGCGACGCCGACGGCGAGGAGCCGGCGGAGGAGTGAGATTCCTTGTGCATCTGGCGACTGTGCCCTGGATGCGGCGCAGTGCCACGAGAACGCGCGTCTTTCGACGCCTATGGTAAGCGGTGTGGTGCACTGCTGATCCGGGATCCATTTCCCGATGCTGCGTGGGTCCCGGATCTGCGTAGCGGCATTACATGCCGCAACGCGTCCGGGACACGAGGTGTACTCATCTCACTCCGCCGCTTCGGCGTAGTCGCTCACCGGCGGGCAGGAGCAGACGAGATTGCGGTCGCCATAGACATTGTCGACCCGCCCGACCGGACACCAGTACTTGTCGGTCCGTGACGTCCCGGCCGGGAAGCAGCCGTCAGCGCGGCTGTAGGCCCGCTGCCAGGCATCATCCGCAATGTCGTGCACCGTATGCGGTGCGTGCCGGAGCGGCGAGGCCTCGACCTTCCAGCGGCCGGTTTCGATCTCGGCGATCTCGCGCCGGATCGCAATCATCGCCTCGCAGAAGCGATCGATCTCGCGCTTTGGATTCGGATTCCGTCGGCTCGATCATCAGCGTACCCGGCACCGGAAAGCTCATGGTCGGCGCGTGGAAGCCGTAATCGATCAGGCGTTTGGCAATGTCATCGACCGTGACGCCGGTTGAATTCTTCAGCGGCCTCGGATCGATGATGCACTCATGCGCGACGCGGCCCCTTGCATTCCGGTACAGCACCGGGAAATGGCTCTCAAGCTTTGCTGCAATGTAATTGGCGTTGAGGATGGCGATCTCGGTTGCGCGTGTCAGCCCTTCGCCACCCATCATGAGAATATAAATGTACGAGATGGTGAGGATCGACGCTGAGCCGTAAGGCGCGGCCGACACCGGACCGGCTGCGCTCGTGCCGCCGTTTTCGGGATGGCAAATCTGGGGATGACTTGGCAGGAACGGCTTCAAATGCGCCTTCACGCCGATCGGCCCCATGCCGGGACCGCCGCCGCCATGCGGAATGCAGAACGTCTTGTGCAGATTGAGGTGACTGACATCGGCGCCGTATTCGCCGGGCCGGGCGAGACCCACCTGCGCATTCAGATTGGCGCCGTCGAGATAAACCTGTCCGCCATGACCATGCACGATGTCGCAGATCTCGCGAATATGCTCCTCGAACACGCCGTGGGTGGAGGGATAGGTGATCATCACGGCCGCGAGGTTCTTGCCGTGTTGCGCCGCCTTGGCGCCGAGATCGGCGACATCGACGTCGCCGCGCGCATCGCATGCGACCACCACGACCTCCATGCCCGCCATATGGGCGGAAGCCGGATTGGTGCCGTGGGCGGAGGAGGGGATCAGACAGACGTTGCGGTGACTTTCTCCCCTTGAAGCATGATAGCCGCGGATCGCGAGCAGGCCTGCATATTCGCCCTGCGCGCCCGAGTTCGGTTGCAGCGAGATCGCGTCATAGCCGGTGATGTCGCAGAGCCATTTTTCCAGCCGCGTAAACAGCGCGTGATAGCCTTGCGCCTGTTCGTGCGGGGCAAACGGATGCAGCGAGCCGAATTCGGCCCAGGTCAGCGGCATCATTTCCGTGGTGGCATTCAGCTTCATGGTGCAGGAGCCCAGTGGAATCATCGCGCGGTCCAGCGCGAGGTCGCGATCGCTGAGCTTGCGCATGTAGCGCAACAGCTCGGTTTCGGAACGATGGGCGTGAAACACCGGATGGGTGAGGAACGCGCCTTCGCGCTTCATGCCGGCTGGCAGTGCGTCGTCGGCTGTCTTTTCGACGTCGCCGTAATTGAGTTTGCCGCCGAAGGCGCTCCACACCGCTTCGACCGTCTCTATCGTCGTGGTCTCGTCGAGCGCGATGCCGAGCACGCCGTCAAGATTGCCTTGGCCGATCCGCAAATTGATCTTTTCGGCCAGCGCGCGCGCAACGATCTCATCTGCTTTTCGCCGGCATTGACCGACACCGTGTCGAAAAACGCTTCTGATCGCGGCCTAAAGCCAAGCTTGCGCAGGCCTGCCGCGAGCACGGCGGCGCGCCGATGTACGGTGCGTGCGATATGGGTCAGCCCTTCCGGGCCATGATAGACCGCATACATCGAGGCGATGATTGCGAGCAGCACCTGTGCGGTGCAGATGTTCGAGGTCGCTTTCTCGCGACGGATATGCTGCTCGCGGGTTTGCAGCGCCAGCCGATAGGCCGGCTGTCCGCGCGAATCCACCGACAGCCCGACAAGCCGTCCCGGCAGCGAGCGTTTCAGCGCATCGCGGACTGCCATAAAGGCTGCGTGCGGGCCGCCATAACCCATCGGCACCCCAAAACGCTGCGCCGAGCCGATCGCGATGTCGGCGCCGAGTTCGCTCGGAGCGGCGAGCAGCGTCAGCGCCAGCAGATCGGCGGCGACAACCGCGAGCGCGCCCTTGGCGTGGAGCGCCGCGATGGCCGGGCGCAGGTCGCGCAACGCGCCCGAGGAGCCCGGATATTGCAGCAGGCCGCCGAAGACATCCGCGCCGTCAAGCTCAGTGAGGGGATCGCCGACGATGAGAGTCCATCCCAACGGTTCGGCGCGGGTGCGAAGCACGGCCAATGTTTGCGGATGCACGTCGGCATCGACAAAGAACGACTTGGTTTTGCTCTGGCTTGCGCGCTCGGCGAGCGCCATCGCTTCCGCCGCCGCGGTCGCTTCATCGAGCAGCGAGGCGTTGGCGACATCAAGCCCGGTGAGATCGGCAATCATGGTCTGGAAATTGAACAGGGCTTCCAGCCGGCCCTGGCTGATCTCCGGCTGATAGGGCGTATAGGCCGTGTACCAAGCCGGGTTTTCGAGGATGTTACGCTGGATCACCGCCGGCAAAATCGTGCCGGAATAGCCTTGGCCGATCAGCGAGGTGAACACCTGATTTTTCGAGGCGAGGTCGCGCATATGGGCGAGCGCTTCGGTTTCGCTTAAAGCGCGCCCGAGATCGAGCGGCGCTTGTTGCCGGATCGAGGCGGGCAGCGTTTCCGCCATCAACGCCGAGAGGCTTGATGCGCCAACGGTCTTGAGCATCGAAGCGACGTCGCGCGGGTCGGGGCCGATATGACGGCGCGCGAAGGTCGTGGCGGGTTCGGCTAAAGGCTTGATAGGCGCGGTCATCGGCGTTCCTTCTTCCTGTCATGCTCCGCGAAAGCGGGGCATCCAGTAACCACAGGCATTCGCGTGGAATTGAAATGGCACGGCGTACTGGATCGCCCGTTCCTGTGCGCAGTTGCGCACAAGCCGGGTGATGACCATGAAACTGCTGTCGCCGTTCGCTTCGTCATCTCACGCGATGTGTTTCTGGTAGGCGGCCTCGTCCATCAGGCCATCGAGTTCGCTTTTGTTCGAGATCTTCATCTTGAAGAACCAGGCTTTGCCGGCGGCGTCGGAATTCACCAGCGCGGGTTCGGCGACGAGTTCGTTGTTGATTTCCAGAACCTCGCCGGAAAGCGGCGCATAGACGTCGGAAGCAGCCTTCACCGATTCGACGACGGCGGCGGCTTCCGCCTTTTTCAGAGTGCGGCCGGCCTTCGGCAGTTCGACGAACACGACGTCGCCGAGCTGCGACTGCGCATAATCCGTCACCCCAATGGTGGCGATGTCGCCCTCGATGCGGATCCACTCGTGGTCGCTGGTGTAAAGCGTCGTCATGCAAAATCCTTCAGCGTTTATAGGTGTTGGGAACGAAGGGCATCGGTGCGACCCGCAGCGCCAGGCGCTGGCCGCGCACTTCCGCAAATACGAGATTGCCTGGCGCGGCGAGGGACGACGGCAAATAGCCCATCGCAACCGGCGCATTGAGGCTCGGACCGAAGCCGCCGGATGTGACGGTGCCGATCGATTGGGATGACGTTTCCTCAGCAAACAAGGGGACGCCTTCGCGCACCGGCGCACGTCCTTCGGGCCGCAAACCAACCCGGCGGCGCGGCGCGCCTTGCTCGAGCTGGTTCAAAATCGCATTCGCGCCTGGAAATCCGCCGGGCCGCACGCCACCCTTGCGGCGGCTCTTTTGAATGGACCATTCCAGTGCGCCCTCGACCGGCGTCGTCGTGGGATCGAGATCGTGGCCGTAAAGGCAAAGCCCGGCTTCCAGCCGCAGACTGTCCCGCGCGCCCAGCCCAATCGGCAATACGTTGGCATCCGCCAGCAACTCGTTTGCAAAGTGCTCGGCGGCTTCAGCGGCACTGAAATCTCAAAACCGTCCTCGCCGGTATAGCCGGAGCGGGAGACGAAGCAGTCGTGGCCGGCGAGACGCCGTGGCCCGGCGTCCATGAACTTCATCGTTGGTATTTCAGCGTCGAATTTCGCGAGCACGGATTCTGCCTTCGGCCCTTGCAGGGCGATCAGAGCGCGGTCGGGGAGGGGCTCGACGAGGCAGACGTCCGAAAGATGCTCTTTGAGAAGCGCCTCGTCCTCGGCCTTGCAGGCGGCGTTGACGACCAGAAACAGATGGTCACTGAGGTTCGCCACCATGAGGTCGTCGAGAATGCCGCCGGCTTCATTGGTGAATTGGGCGTAGCGCTGCCGGCCCGGCGCAAGCGCCAGAATGTCCTGCGGCACCAGCCGCTCCAGCGCGCGGGCTGCATCCTCGAGGCGGCCCGATTTCGGCCGAAGCGCGATCTGGCCCATATGCGAGACGTCGAACAGGCCGGCGCTCGATCTGACGTGCAGGTGTTCCTTTAGAACGCCGGTTCCGTACTGCACCGGCATGTCGTAGCCGGCAAACGGCACCATCTTGCCGCCGCGGGAAAGATGCAGCGCGTGCAATGGTGTTCGCTTGGGAGGTGGCGGGGAGGCGGAAACCTCAGTAGCAAGCATCCTGGAGCCCTCGCGGATTTATCGAGGGGTGATTCCCTGAAAAATCCGAAAAAGCCCCATCTGTCGCTGTGCCTGAGAGTATTATCCCGTCGGCGGGCACGTCCGGGTCAAACCCGGCAAGTGCCTCTTTCCAGATGTACGAAGTCACGAGGGTCCTTTTGCCTGAGAGTTTCCGGGGCGGTTGCTCCTTCGGCGCCGGCCTTTCGGCCGATCTCTCCCGACGTGACTGATGGTTAGATAAGGGAAAAACACCGCGCCGCCAAGCCTGTCGGCGCAAGGGCGGGCGGCTATCAACGTCAAATCAGAGGCAGTCAGGACAAGTCTCTGATCTCCTTGCACTGTTTCTGGACACGGCTTTCCCCCTTGTCTAAAAGCGTTCTCGCCGAGTTCCCGAACATATTCGCGATTGGACCCTATGAGCGGCGTTAACGAGATCAGGTCGACTTTCCTCAAGTTTTTTGCCGATAACGGCCACGAGATCGTGTCCTCGTCGCCGCTCGTGCCGCGCAACGACCCGACCCTGATGTTCACCAATGCCGGCATGGTGCAGTTCAAGAACGTCTTTACCGGCGTCGAGAAGCGGCCCTATCAGCGCGCCACCACCTCGCAGAAATGCGTGCGCGCCGGCGGCAAGCACAACGACCTCGACAATGTCGGCTATACCGCGCGCCATCTCACCTTCTTCGAGATGCTCGGAAACTTCTCGTTCGGCGATTACTTCAAGGAACGCGCGATCGAGCTCGCCTGGAATTTGATCACCAAAGAGTTTGGGCTGAAGAAGGACAAGCTGCTCGTCACCGTCTATCACAACGACGAAGAGGCGTTCGGGCTCTGGAAGAAGATTGCGGGCTTCTCTGAAGACCGCATCATCCGGATCGCGACCTCGGACAATTTCTGGCAGATGGGCGACACCGGTCCGTGCGGGCCGTGCTCGGAGATTTTCATCGACCGCGGCGAGCATATCTGGGGCGGCCCGCCGGGCAGCCCGGAAGAGGATGGCGACCGCTTCCTCGAATTCTGGAATCTCGTCTTCATGCAGTTCGAGCAGTCCGCGCCCGGTCAGCGCGTTCCGCTGCCGCGGCCCTCAATCGACACCGGGATGGGTCTCGAGCGCATGGCCTGCATCATGCAAGGCGTCGAGAGCGTGTTCGAAACCGACATGTTTCGTCAACTGATCGATGCGACGGCGTCCGCTCTTGGGCAGAGCCCGAAAGACAACAGCATCGCCTCGTTCCGCGTTATCGCCGATCACCTGCGCACGTCGTCGTTCCTGATTGCCGATGGTGTGCTGCCCTCGAACGAGGGCCGCGGCTACGTGCTGCGCCGGATCATGCGCCGCGCGATGCGGCATGCGCAGTTGTTGGGCGCGCACGAGCCTTTGATGCACCGCCTGGTCTGGGCGCTGGTGCGCGAGATGGGTCAGGCCTATCCGGACCTGGTGCGCGCCGAAAGACTGATCGAAGAAACGCTTCGTCTGGAAGAGACGCGCTTCCGCAAGACCCTCGAACGAGGACTGGCTATTCTCGACGAGAAGAGCGCCTCCTTAAAGAAGGGCGACATGTTCGACGGCGACACCGCATTCACGCTCTACGACACCTATGGTTTCCCGCTCGACCTGACGCAGGACGCGCTGAAGTCGCGCGGTATCAGCGTCGATCAGGCGTCTTTCACCGACGCCATGGACCGTCAGCGAGCCAAGGCACGCGCGGCATGGGCTGGAAGTGGCGACACCGCAAGCGAAGCGATCTGGTTTCCGTTGCGCGAAAAGCTCGGCGCCACCGAGTTCCTCGGCTATGAGACCGAAACCGCCGAGGCCGTTGTCGGCGCGATTGTGAAGGATGGTGCGGTGGTCGATCAGCTCAAGGCCGGCGAGAGCGGCGCAATCGTGTTGAACCAGACGCCGTTCTACGCAGAGTCAGGCGGTCAGGTCGGCGACACCGGCCGCATGATCGGCGAAGCTGTGCGGTTTCGCGTCACCGATACCCAGAAGAAGGCCGGCGATCTCTTTGTCCATCTCGGCACCGTCGAGCAGGGTACCCTGAAGGTCGGGACGGCGTTGCAGCTCGACGTCGATCACTCCCGGCGCGCCTCGATCCGTGCGCATCACTCCGCGACGCATGTCCTGCATGAGGCGCTGCGCCAGGTGCTCGGCGATCATATCGCCCAGCGCGGTTCGCTGGTCGCGCCGGATCGCCTTCGCTTCGACTTCGTGCATCAGAAGCCGATCACGGCTGAGGAACTCGCCCGCGTCGAGGATATCGCCAACAACGTGGTGCTGGAAAACGACGAAGTCACCACGCTCCTGATGGGGGTTGACGAAGCGCGCGAGGCCGGCGCCCGCGCGCTGTTCGGCGAAAAATACGGTGACGAGGTGCGCGTGGTCTCGATGGGCAAGACCGCGCGCGAGCACGGCGCCAACGCGCTCGGCTGGTCGGTCGAATTGTGCGGCGGCACGCATGTCAGGCGCACCGGCGACATCGGTCTGATCTCGGTGACCGGCGAAAGCGCAGTGGCTTCGGGCGTTCGCCGCATCGAGGCGTTGACCGGAAATTACGCGCGCAAGCACGCTAACGAGACCATGCAACTGGCGAAGAATGCGGCGTCCGAGCTGCGAGCACCGCTGGAGGAAATGCCGGCGCGCATCGCAGCGCTGATGGACGAGCGCAAGAAACTCGAACGCGAATTGTCGGATGCGCGCAAGAAGCTTGCGATGGGCGGGGGCGCTGCCGCCTCGAACGGGGCGGGCGCGGCAGGCGTTCGCGAAGTCGGCAACGTCAAGCTGATGGCGCGCGCCGTCGAAGGCATCGAGATGAAGGATCTCAAGAGCCTTGCTGACGACGGCAAGAAGCAATTGGGCTCCGGCGTGGTCGCCATTGTCGGCGTCACCGGTGACGGCAAGGCCGGCGTGGTGGTCGGCGTTACCGCCGATCTCACGTCACGCTACAACGCGGTCGATCTCGTGCGCGTGGCGTCTGAAGCGCTCGGCGGCAAGGGCGGTGGTGGACGGCCCGACATGGCGCAGGCCGGCGGCCCCGACGGTGCCAAGGCCGATGCGGCGCTCGCCGCGATCGAAAAGGCGATGGCAGGCGCGTGACTCCGTCGTGCTGACCATCAGGCGCGCCAAACCAGAAGATGCGCAAGCGATCGGCGCCGTGTTCGACGCGGCGGTGCGCGAAGGATGGAAGTATCTCGGCGAGATTGCGGCGCAGCCGATGTTTCCGCCGGAGGAATGGGACGATGAAGTTGCCAAACATGCGCCGCCAAATGCCTTGCTCGTTGCGATCTGTGAGGCAGATCGGCTGATCGGCTTTGTTGCCGTACACCCGGCCGAAGGGGAAATGTACCTGCTGTTCGTACACCCTGATCATGCTGGTTCCGGCGTCGGCAGAGCATTGCTTGAAGCGGCGCACGAGGTGCTAAGGTCAGCAGGCTGCCGCGAAGCCTTTCTCTACACGCATGAGCAGAACCAACGGGCGATCGCCGTCTACGAGGCCGCCGGATATCGACGCGACGGTACGGTGCGCGAGTTCGAGTTTCGTGGCGTTCACTTGCGCGAGCCGCGACTGGTAAAGGTTCTCACCTGAGCCCAACAATGGCGGGACTGCCTCTTGCCTTCTCCCCTTGCGGGAGAAGGTGTCGCGGACTTTCGTCCGCGACGGATGAGGGGTCTCTACCCCTGAATTGGCCAGCGTTATTCGTGGAGGCAACCCCTCACCCAAACGCTCTTCGGTCCACCGTCGAGTTGCCCTCTCCCGCAAGGGAGAGGGCGCAACAATGAATAGCGGTCTTTATTGGATTAATCCTTCACCACGCGTACCGCGCCGCGGGCGGCGCTGGTGGTCAGCGCGGCATAGGCTTTCAGCGCCATCGAAACCTTGCGGGTACGCTTGGCAGGCTTCCAGGCATGGTCGCCCTTGGCGAGCATGGCTTCGCGACGGCGTTTCAGTTCGGCATCGTCGACTGCAAGGTTGATCGTTCGCGCTGGGATGTCGATCTCGATCCGGTCGCCGTCCTGCACAAGGCCGATCAAGCCGCCCTCGGCCGCTTCCGGCGAGACGTGGCCAATCGAAAGCCCCGAGGTACCACCCGAGAAGCGGCCGTCGGTGATCAGCGCGCAGGCTTTGCCGAGGCCCTTCGATTTCAGATAGCTGGTCGGATACAGCATCTCCTGCATGCCCGGGCCGCCGCGCGGGCCTTCATAGGTGATAACGACCACGTCGCCTGCCTTGATCTTGCCGGTCAGGATCGCTTCGACCGCGGCGTCCTGGCTCTCCAGCACGCGGGCCGGCCCTGAAAACCTCAGGATACTGGCATCGACGCCGGCGGTCTTCACGATGCAGCCATCCACCGCGAGATTGCCGGAAAGCACCGCCAGGCCGCCGTCGCGTGAATAGGCATGCTCGGCGCTGCGGATGCAGCCACTGGAGCGGTCGAGATCCAGTTCGTCGAACCGGCGATCCTGGCTGAAGGCCGTCTGCGTCGGCACGCCGCCGGGAGCAGCCAGGTAGAACTTGCGGACGCTTTCGCTCTTGGTGCGGGTGATGTCCCAGCGCTCCAGCGCAGCGGCGAGCGAAGCCGAATGCACGCTCGGCAGGTCGGAGTGAATGAGACCGGCCCGCTCCAACTCGCCCATGATCGCCATCACGCCGCCGGCGCGGTGCACGTCTTCCAGATGCACGTCGGCGACCGACGGGGCAACCTTGCAGAGCACCGGCACCTTGCGCGACAGGCGGTCGATGTCCTTCATGGTGAAAGGCACTTCGCCCTCATAGGCGGCGGCCAGCAAATGCAGCACGGTGTTGGTCGAGCCTCCCATGGCGATATCGAGGCTCATGGCATTCTCGAACGCTTTGAAGTTCGCGACATTGCGCGGCAACACGCGCTCGTCGTTCTGCTCGTAGTAGCGCCGCGCCAGATCCACGATCAGGTGGCCGGCCTCGACGAACAGGCCCCTGCGGTCGGCATGCGTTGCGAGCACCGAGCCGTTGCCGGGCAGCGACAGGCCGAGCGCTTCGGTGAGGCAGTTCATGGAATTGGCGGTGAACATGCCCGAGCAGGAACCGCAGGTCGGGCAGGCCGAGCGCTCGATCACCTCGACATCTTCGTCGCTGACCTTCTCGTCGGCGGCGGCCACCATGGCGTCGATCAGGTCGACCGATCTGGCTTTGCCCTTGATGTTGACCTTGCCTGACTCCATCGGTCCGCCCGAGACGAACACGGTCGGGATGTTCAGCCGCAACGCGGCCATCAGCATGCCGGGCGTGATCTTGTCGCAGTTGGAGATGCAGACCAGTGCGTCGGCGCAATGGGCGTTGACCATGTACTCGACGCTGTCGGCGATCAGTTCGCGTGACGGCAGGCTGTAGAGCATGCCGTCATGGCCCATGGCGATGCCGTCGTCGACCGCGATGGTGTTGAACTCCTTGGCCACGCCGCCGGCATTCTCGATCTCGCGCGCGACCAACTGGCCGAGGTCTTTCAGATGCACGTGGCCCGGCACGAACTGGGTAAAAGAGTTGGAAATCGCGATGATCGGCTTGCCGAAGTCCTCGTTCTTCATGCCCGTAGCGCGCCACAGGCCGCGAGCGCCCGCCATGTTGCGGCCGTGGGTGGTGGTGCGGGAACGATAGGCGGGCATGGATTCCTCCAGCGGAAATGAGCACGGCTTTGAGGGCGGGCTACGTCCAAAATGATCAGGCGCGGCTTACCGCGAAGCCGCACTTGGTTCGACTCTTAATTTTGCGGTTCAGCGATGCCGAGCCGCCAAAATGGCCGCGACGGCGCCAACACGGACGCGGCGCTTCGCAATCGGGGCGGAGGTCGCGCCTGCGTTCCCCGGACGCAGCGCAGCGCGCGTCGTGCACATGCAAGTTTTATAAGGAGTTCAGCGCGGTGCGCAGCAGATCCGGGGTCCAGTGTTTGGATAGGTCCCGGCTCTGCGGCGCAGCGTTGCACGCTGCACCGCGTCCGGGACACGAGATCAACCCTTCTTCAGGAACACGTATTCCGCGGAATAGGGCACCGATTTGAAGATGCCTGCCTTGTCGCACGCACCCGCTAGCTTGCCGCCCCTGGTGTTGATCCGTTGCACGGTGGTGACGCCGGTCAAGACCCCGCTGCCGCGCGAGGACGTCACTTCCAGTTTCAGCCAGGCGATATCGTCGGCGGTTGCGCCGGGCGCGTTGCCGGCCGCCTTGGCGATCACGGCGCTACCGTCGACATGCTCCCAGGTCGGCCCGGCGTAGTGCCGGCCGACCGTCTTGCCGTCGACCAGCAGCGTGGCGATCGGTTCGCGAAACACCCAGGCGAGCTTGCCGTCGGTGCCTGCCTTGCATTCATAGACCTGCGCGCCCTCGGCATGGGCGGTGAGGACGACGGTTTCTCCGGGCGACGCGATCGCGGCCGGAAGCGGTGTCTCTGCAGCATTTGCGCTCATCGTTACCCCCAAAAAGAAGGAAAGGGCGAGAACGGTTCGTTTGATGGCCGGCATGCCGAGGCTCCGATTGTGATGCGGGACGTGTATCGTCGTCGTTGCAAGCGATAGCGAAGCAATCCAGCCAAACAAAGTAACAAAGCTGGATTATTTCGTCGCTTGATCGTCACGATAACGTCAGGCCATCGCCTTGGTGAGATTTTCCGCGACCTTGTCGAGGAAGCCGTTGGTCGAGAGCCAGCGCTGATCGGCGCCGACCAGGAGCGCGAGGTCCTTGGTCATGAAGCCGTCCTCGACGGTGGCGACGCAGACCGTCTCCAGCGTCGTCGCAAACTTCGCCAGCTTCTCGTTGTTGTCGAGCTTGGCGCGATGCGACAGGCCGCGCGTCCAGGCAAAGATCGACGCGATCGAGTTGGTCGAGGTTTCCTTGCCCTTCTGATGCTCGCGGTAATGGCGTGTCACGGTGCCATGCGCGGCCTCAGCCTCCACCGTCTTGCCGTCGGGGGTGAGCAGCACGGAAGTCATCAGCCCGAGTGAGCCGTAGCCTTGCGCGACCGTGTCGGACTGCACGTCGCCGTCGTAGTTCTTGCAGGCCCAGACATAGCCGCCGGACCATTTCAGAGCGGCCGCCACCATGTCGTCGATCAGTCGGTGTTCGTAGGTAAGCTTCTTGGCGTCAAATTCCTTCTTGAATTCGCGGTCGAACACGTCCTGGAAGATGTCCTTGAAGCGGCCGTCATAGACCTTGAGGATGGTGTTCTTGGTCGAGAGGTAGACCGGATAGTTGCGCATCAGGCCGTAGTTGAGGGATGCGCGCGCAAAATCGATGATGGAGTTGTCGAGATTGTACATTCCCATGGCAACGCCGGAGCCGGGCGTCTTGAACACTTCCTTCTCGATCACCGTGCCGTCCTCGCCGACGAATTTCATCGTCAGTATGCCCTTGCCGGGAAACTTGAAGTCGGTGGCGCGATACTGGTCGCCATAGGCGTGGCGGCCGATGATGATCGGCTTGGTCCAGCCAGGCACCAGGCGCGGCACGTTCTTGCAGATGATCGGTTCGCGGAAGATGCAGCCGCCGAGGATATTGCGGATGGTGCCGTTGGGGGACTTCCACATTTCCTTGAGGCCGAATTCCTTCACCCGGGCCTCGTCGGGGGTGATGGTGGCGCATTTGACGCCGACGCCGACCTTCTTGATGGCATTGGCGGCATCAATGGTGACCTGGTCGTTGGTCTTGTCGCGGTATTCCATCCCGAGGTCGAAATACATCAGGTTGATGTCAAGGAACGGATGGATCAGCTTGTCCTTGATGTACTGCCAGATGATCCGGGTCATCTCGTCGCCGTCGAGTTCAACGACGGGGTTGGTCACCTTGATTTTTGCCATGGGGAATCGGGCCTTTTTGGAATCGCGCGTGAAATCGGTGTGATTTGCCCCCGCGCTATAGCACCGCCCGCCGACTTGCGAAAGCCAACGGGTTATGCAGTTTCAGCCGATCTTTTGGGGTGGTGTTTCGACACGGGAAGTGAACTCCCCGAGTGACGCGGGAGGATAACTGCATCTGACACGTCAGCGGCGCCGCTATGCTCCCTCCCCCTAAAAGGGGGAGGGTTGGGGTGGGGGTCAATTGGGCATGGCGACCGCAATGAGAGCGCAACAAGTGGTGAAAAAGTGACCCCCTCCCGGCTCGCTTCGAAGCGCCGGAGCGCTTCTCGGCTTGCCGACCTCCCCCTTTTTCGGGGGAGGTGAAGCAAGCACCGAATTCAATGCGCTGCCCTGCGTAAGCAACCGGTCAGAACGCCGCCTGCGTCGCCGTGCCGGCCACCACATACCAGGTGACGAACAGGCCGCAGATCAGGGCGCCCGGAAAGCTCGTGCCGGTACGCCGCCAGGTGAAGGTGGCGATGACGGCGCATATCGCGAGCAGCGGCACGAACTGGATCGCCACGATCGTGGAGAGTGGCACGAAGCCGGGGTCGGGGATCGGATTGAACAGTTTTCCCGACAGCCACATCGTGAGGTATTGCGCGCCGACCAGCACGACGAAGCCGAGTGTCAAGGCCAGAATGTTGGTCAGATAAAGCGCGCCGCGCGAGGCGCCGAGCGAGGAGAAATTGCGGTGCAGGATGTGCAGCGCAATCACGAAAAACGCCGTGAATGGCAAGAGATAGATCAGGAAGATCAGGAATTGCTTCGCGCTCACCAGCTTCAAGCCGACGATCCAGAAGCGGAAGTCGATCTTGAAGACGAGATCGGAAAGCCACAGCGCAGCATAGCCCACCGCCACCGTGACCAGCGCGATCAGGATCGACGGTCCGATGATCCCGGACCGGCTCGCGCGTTTCGGAGCAAAGGGCATCAAAGCGAGCGCGACCAGACCATTGATGACCGCCCAGACCAGGATCTGGTTGGTGATGCCCTGCGGTAGGAAGCGAGAGGGCGTGACCAGGCTGCCGCCGAGCGCAAATGCGGGATAATAGGTCAGCGCCGGGATGAAGGCCGATAGCAGCAACGCGGTGACCCAGCGACCGCCTTGGGTGGTCGTTTGTGCCGGCGCTGAGCCATCGGCGACCGCAGGCAGCCGCAGGTGCGAAAAGATCGGCGCCTCAAGTAGCCCATCAAATACGCCGAGCATGAGGACCACAAATCCGATCAGTGCGATCAGCGTGCCGAGTTCTTTCCGGAACCAGATCTGGTCACTGGAAGGGCGCGGTGTTCCGCCCTTCAAGGTTTTCGCAAACCAGTCGAGGCTGTGCCCGATGGCCTCGTCCGAAATGTGCTCGGCGGGATGCGTCATCGCGGGCGTATACAATACCCGCGCGGTGCCTTGCGCGGGATCGCCATATTCCTTGCCGGGCTCGACCGGTCCTTGCGTGCCGAACAGCGCCCAGAGTTTCGGGCTTTGGGTGACGTCGCGGGCGTGCTCGACGCCCCACATCAACTCCGGGAATTCCTCGTATTTGGCGAACACCAGCGCGACATTGCGCGGCCAGGACGTCGTACCCTCGGCAGCAAAGGGTTTGCCGGTGGAAGAGCCCTCCAGCACCATGGACTTATAGTCGTTGGGCATGGCGGCCGCGGCGGCCAGCACCGTCCAGCCGCCCATCGAATGGCCCTCCAGCCCGATATTGTTCTTGTCGACGAAATCGAGGCCGCGCAGATAGGCGAGGCCGTCCGGACCGCCAAACCCGTTGGCGAAGGCAGGTCCGTCGCTATAGCCATGCCCGGTCTGGTCGAGCGCCAGCACCACATAGCCGCGGCGGGCGAATTCGATCGCAAAGCCGTCCTGGGTTTCGCGCGAATTGATATAGCCGTGGACCGCGAGGATGCCGGGGGCGGGGAGCTGGGGCGTCGCGTTCGGCGGAATGTAAAGCAGGGCGCTCATGGTGTTGCCCTTGGCGCCGGGAAAGCGCACGTCGCGGATTTGAATGCCGCCTGAGGTCTGTGTCAGCCAGGCGAGCACGCCGCCGGCCACAATCAAAATCAATCCGACAATCGCCAGAGACCATCTGCGATGCATGGTAGCCCCTCCCCAATGTTCCCGACCGTTGAACGGCTTTCGGGCGCGTTTTGATTTCGAAAGAGAGCGTATATGAAAGCAAAAGGCGCGCAAGCGGAGGTTATGGCATTCCCAAACGCAATTCAGACAAGAGGCGGATTGGCTGGCTTGAAAATTTCGCCAAGCGGAATGTGTCTTGCGGACTGAACAGTCGTTACGGCGTTGTTATGGAGCCGCGTCATTGCGAGCGAAGCGAAGCAATCCAGTTCGTTCCGCAGAAAGATTCTGGATTGCTTCGTCGCTTCCGCTCCTCGCAATGACGGGGAGGAAGCAATTGCTCCTTCACTTGAAGAGTTTTGCGTTACTTACGACCGAAACAGTGCGAAGTAGATAACGTACAGCCAGCCCAAAATGCCGTCGATGATCGCCCAGAGTATCGAATGGTTGTTGGCGTACGATATCGCGATGGCAAGAGCGCTACCAAAGCCCACGCCATATTTCGCACCCTCGACTCGAATTCCGTAGGAGCGATTTCCGTTCATGTTGCTGCACTCTCAGCCAGGGTGCGTACTCATAAATTTCAGTCATTTCCGCTTCGTTCAGCCGGCCGCCTGTGCCCAGGCCGCCCGCTCGAAGTCGATCATAAAATCGCGCGTGATCGGCACCGCATCACGTTTAATCGACAATAGCATTTGAAATACCATGTGAGAGCCATGCAGGAATTCGAGTTCGACGGCGGCAAGATAGAATTCCCACATCCGGCAGAATCGTTCGTCGTAGATCGCAGCAGCCCGGGCTCTATTTTTGGCGAAGCGCTCGCGCCAGTGTTTCACCGTGTAGCGATAATGCAGCCGTAGCACTTCCATGTCGTCGCACCACAGACCGCAGCGCTCTGTGGCAGCGAAGGCCTCGGATAGCGCGGGCACATAGGCGCCAGGAAAGATGTATTTGCGGACGAAGGGGCCGGTGGTGCCGGGCTGCGACATCCGGCCGATGCAATGGATGAAGGCGTAGCCGTCGGGCGTCAGGAGCTCGCGGATCTTGAGGAAATACTCGTCAAGATGTCCGATGCCAACATGCTCCATCATTCCAACCGAAACCACCCGGTCGAACTGGCCGGTGAGTTGGCGATAGTCCAATTCGAGAAACGCGACGTGATCGGAAACGCCAGCGGCCTCGGCATGAACGCGCGCGGCCTTGATCTGCTCGGGCGAAACATTGATCGCGGTGACGTGGGCGCCAGTTTCGCGCGCCAGATGAACGGCGAAGCCGCCCCAGCCGGAGCCGATCTCGGCGACGGTCATGCCGGGCTTTAATTGCAGCTTGCTGGTGGCGTGGATCAGCTTGTTGCGCTGCGCCTGTTCGAGCGTTTCATGCTCGGGGTCTCGAAAATAAGCGCAGGAATATTGCATCTGATCGTCGAGGAACAGACGGTAAAGTTCGGTCGAGATGTCGTAGTGGTGACGGGCATGAGCGGCGGCAAGCCCGATTGGATTGGCCTGATGCCAGCGGCGCAGGCCGCGCCACACCCGCCGCATCAGCTTCTGTGAGCCGTACGAATAAAGCCCGGCACGGTTGACCGAGAACAGCAGCAGAAAATCATGGATTGCGGCACCGTCCTCCAGCGTCAGCCTGCCGTCCATATAGGCTTCGGCGGCGTAAAGCTCCGGATTGATGAACAGCTTGGTGTAGAGCTTGGGATCGTGCAGGTGGATGGCGACGTCAGGCCCGGGCAGGCGTTCGCCGAAGACATGGACCTTGCCGTCGGCGTCGCGGACTCGCAAGGTGCCCTCGCGGATGAAGCGTCGAAGCAGATTGGACAACAACCGCACGTGGCAGTCCTTCGTGGTCGCCGCAAGTCTCTATAGCAATGTACCCGAAAGAGGTCACGCGGCATCATCGCAACCTACGGTCACTCGCAACTCTTTCTGACAGATCATGGCGGCTTATAGGCGCGCTGGAGGCGTAATATTAATTGGACTGACCACAGCCCTTATGTACGGGCTGTTTCAAGGCGTTTGGCCCGCTGAAAACAGAGCGTTGCCTCGTAAGCCGTGACCGAGGCGAGAAAACGCGGCGAAGTGAAGCGTCGAGGCTCGGCGCATTGGAGGCCTTCACCTCATGTCCGAGTTGGGGTCATTCACGGACGGATTTAGCAGGCATCTTCGGCTGGTTGATGTCCGCTTTGCCCCGAAATGACAACACGCCCAAACTTTTGCCCGTTCCCCGGATGCGTCGCACCACAAGAGGTGCTGCGCCGCGTCCGGGACGGGAGATGAGCAATTGCTCTTCACTTGACAGGATTTGTCTTGCCCAAGTGATTTGCCCGTCGCGTTAAAGTGCCGCAGGCCTTTCACTTGCGCTGTCGGGCAAATCAGAAGCATTTTCCGCGCGTCCCGTGCCCGAGATGAGGGGCGTTTCGCGATCGTCACTGAACGTTGGCGCGGGGTGTGATGGACGCGACGCGCGCGCCTGACGAGAGCGCGTTTCGCGGACGATGAAGCCGTGTGGTCCTGATATCTCGACGCTGATATCAACTCGCGACAATGCTCCGCATTGCGCGGGGATGGTGACAAGAAAGCCCGATCACCAGGGAGAGCTCGGAGGAAGTCGTAAAACCATCGCGCAGGGAATGCCGGAATGTTCGGCGTACCTGTAGTTGACTTGCTTGTGTGCTTTTTATTTTCGCACACAAGGCTGCGGGTGCGGAAAACACCCGGCATCCCTGCGCCCTCTCAATTCGGAGGGACTTGTTCTTGAAAACTCGGGCCGCGTGCGGACCGCGAGAAGACGGCGCATGCGCGAAATTGTCTTGGATTATCAAAGCATCCGTCATAACCAAGGCCGTAACAGGCCTACACAACGCCGCAACGCCGCAAGACTGGATCGATGAAACGCTGATGTCCGGCACCGACAAAACCAAAACGGGCTTTGAGTTTTCAGGCCCCGTCGTCATTCTGGTCGAGCCGCAGCTTGGCGAGAACATCGGCATGGCCGCGCGCGCCATGGGCAACTTCGCGCTCTCGCGGCTTCGCATCGTCAATCCGCGCGACGGCTGGCCGAATGTCGCGGCGCAACGTGCGGCCGCCGGCGCCGACTATATCCTTGATGGCGTCGAGTTGTTCGACACGGTCGAACAGGCGGTCGCCGATTGCGCGCTGCTGTTTGCCACCACCGCACGCGCCCACGATCAGGCCAAGCCCGTCGTCGGCCCGGACGTCGCCGCCACTGAGATGGTCAGCCAGATCAAGGCTGGCGGCATGGTCGGCATTCTCTTCGGCCGCGAGCGCTCGGGATTGCTGAACGAGGAAGTCGGCCTCGCCAACCGCATCATCACCTTTCCAGTCAATCCCGGCTTTGCCTCATTGAACCTCGCGCAGGCAGTGCTTCTGGTCGGCTATGAATGGTTCAAGCTGTCGACCGCGGGCGCGTTGCCGTTTGCGATGCCCGAACGCTCCGAACCGGCGTCGCAGCATCAGATCCAGGCCTTCTTCGACAATCTCGTGCGCGAACTCGACAAGGTCGAATTCCTCCGGCCTGCGGAGAAGCGCGACACCATGCTGGTGAACCTGCGCAACATCTTCACGCGAATGGACCCGACCAAGCAGGACATGCACACGTTGCACGGCGTGGTGATGGCGATCGCTGAAGGGCGGAAAGGTCCGGCCAAGGGTGGCGTGCTCGATGGCGAGCAGGCCACGCGGTTGCGCGCGCTACTGGCCGAGCATGGGCAGGGCGCGACTTCTTCCGAAGGTGGCAGCACCGTCCGCGGCCTTGCGCGGCTGTTACGGCGCAATCCGACCGATGCCGAGCGCATCCTTTGGCAATCGCTGACCCGCGACCGCCGCTTCGCCGGGCTGTTCAAGCGGCAGACGCCGGTCGGACGCCATATTCCGGATTTCGTTTCCTTCGTGCACCGGATTGCGGTCGAACTGACCAATCCGAACGAGACGGAGGTGATCATGAAGGACCGTGTCGAGCGACGGCGGTGGCTGGAAGCGCGGGACTATCGGGTGCTCGATATCGCGACCGCCGACGTCGAACGCGATCTGGAGGCCGAGCTTGAGCGGCTCCAGCAGCTTTTGCCGGCCTAACTGCGCGCCTTTTCTTTTGGATTCGGAAATCAAGTGGGGCAGAATACGTTTCGCCGGGTCACCACTGGACTGAACAGGGATAGACCCATGAAACGATCCGATCTCACCGAGAAGCTGCTCGACATCAAGCGCGAGAAAGGCTGGAGCTGGAAATACATCTGCGAAAAGATCGGCGGCTATTCCGAGGTGCTGGTCGTTGGCGCCTGCCTTGGCCAGATGAAGTTGACCAAGCCGCAGGCCGCCAACGCCGCTGAATTGTTTGGCTTGTCCAAGTCCGAGACCACGTTGCTCAACGAGACGCCGATGCGCGGCATGCCGATGCCGCCGACCGATCCCTTGATGTATCGCTTCTATGAACTCGTGATGGTCAACGGTCCGGCCTGGAAAGCCCTAATCGAGGAAGAGTTCGGCGACGGCATCATGTCGGCGATCGATTTCGACATGGTGCTGGAGCGGCTGCCCAATCCAAAGGGCGACCGGGTCAAGATCACCATGTCGGGCAAGTTCCTTCCTTACAAATATTACGGCGCAAGCGGCAATGTGCCGGAATACGGCTTCAAGGAGGGGTGAGAAGACAGGCGAGTGGGAGTAGCGAGTGGCGAATGGTGAATCTCCAATCGCCATTCGCCTGCGAACATCATCCCTTCACGGCGGCGAACGCCGCCTTGAGGTCCTTGATCGGGGCCATTTCGCGCACAAAGCTGAACGTTCCGAGATCCTTCATTTCGCGCACGCATTTGAGAAACGCGGCGAGCGCGACGCGCGACAGTGCGCCCCCGACGCTGATGCGCTTGACGCCCGCGGCGGATAGTTGGTCGAGCGTCAAGGTCGGATCGGCAAATCCCATCACCAGGTTGAACGGCTTCTTCAACGCCGATACGACGGTCCGGATTGTAGCGAGATCGTAAAGCCCCGGCGCATACAGCACGTCGGCGCCAGCGGCCTCGAACGCCTGAAGCCGCCTGATGGTGTCGTCCAGGTCGGTGCGGCCGTGAAGGAAGTTCTCCGCTCGCGCCGTGAGGGTGAAGGGAAAGGAAAGCGATTTCGCGACCTCGACGGCCGCCTGCACGCGCTCGACTGCCAGCGAAAAATCGTAAATCGGGCTTTGCCGATTTCCGGTCGAATCCTCAATCGATCCTCCCACCGCGCCAGCCTCGGCGGCGAGCCGGATCGCTTCGGCCGCAGCTCCCGGCGCGTCTGCGCCGCAATTCTCAAGGTCGACGCTGACCGGCAGTTCAGTGGCCTCAACAATGTCGCGGCAGTTTTGCAGGATCATTTCGCGGCTGACAGTGACCCGGCCGAGCATATTGGCAAGGCCAAGGCTCGTGGTCGCGAGCGCTTCGAATCCCATTGTCGCAAGCAGTTTGGCCGTGCCGGCATCCCAGGGATTCGGGATGATGAATGCACCGGGCCGTTCGTGCAGTGCGCGAAATAGTTTGGCTTTCTCGAGTTGGCTATGCATGGCTTATCCTCGCTCGTTGGCTCGGTGGCGACCGATAGACCCCTTCGCTTCATCAGACAAATTTGTTATTTTTCTCTGCCGGATCAGTTTTTTGCATGGAGAAAGAGAAGTGGACAGCGAGGCGCTCAACACCTTCCTGACGGTCTATCGAAGCGGCGGCGTATCCAGCGCCGCAAAAATCCTGCATCGCTCGCAGCCCGCCATCTCGCGGCGCATCGCGCTTCTGGAAGATGAGCTCGGGGTGCCCCTGTTCGAACGTATCTCCGGCCGCACGCGGCTGAGCGATGCCGGCCGGGTCATGGTTCCCTATGCTGAGCGCGCCGTGGCGGCAGCTCGGGATGCGGAAGATGCGGTTCGGGCGCTGACGCGCTCAAACTCTGGCCCGGTTGCATTGGCGGTGGTGGGAACGCTTGCGGGCGGCGGCCTCGCGACCATCATGAAGCGGTTTGCGCGCGAACAGCCCGACGTCGAGCTGACCTTGCGTACCGCAACGAGCGCCGAGGTCAGCGGTTTGATCCGCCGGGGTGAGGCGACGATCGGTTTGCGTTACGATATCAGCCGGTCCGATGAGCTTGACTATGAGCGGCTCTTTACGGAGCCGCTTCAGGCGGTGTGCGCACCTGATCATCCGTGCGCGGGATCGCGTGTTGCCAGGCTGGCCGATCTGCGCAGCGAACGCTGGATTGCATTTCCCGAAGTGCCGGGACGCCGCGAGATCACCGCCTCGCATGTCTTTGCGCTCTTTCAAACTCATGGGCTCGGGGAACTCAACTGGACAGCGGTCGACAGCCTGACCGCGCAGAAGCGTCTGATCGAAGCAGGTTTGGGAATTGCCCTGTTGGGGCGAAGCCATTTTGCCGATGAACTGAGGTCTTCGACTCTCGCGACCATTGCGGTCGGCGACCTCGCAGCTCACCAGGACATCGTTGCCGTGACCCGACGCGGCGGATTCCTGAGCATGGCGTCGCGCCGGTTGTTGGAGATTATCCGGGCGCATTACACGTCCGATGACATTACAGCCGTCGGTCGGTCGCGTGGGAAAACGCAGGCCGCTGCCCGCCGCGCCCGCGCCCGCCGGAAGAGCTGATTGAACTTACGCGCCGGCCTTTACCTGCGCGACGGCTTGCGCCAGCAGCTCGGTCATTTGCCTGCGGATGTCCGCTTCGGTAATGCCCTTCGCCGAAAGATCGCCTGCGACCCGGGTGACGACTGCCTTATCGCCGCCTTCGGCGAAGGCGCCCGCGACCGTCTCCCTGGCATAGGCGACCGCCGCGTCACCGGTGAGTCCCAACTTCTCCGCGACCCACAGCCCGAGCAGGCGGTTGCGCCGGGCCTCCGCCTTGAATTTCAGCTCCGCATCGAGGGCAAATTTCTTCTCGAAGGCTTCCTCGCGTTTGTCGAAGGTGGTCACGGCGAAAATTCCTTCCAGATGGCTGTTTTGGCTTCGTTGCAGCGGGGTCGCCGCGTACCTAAATAATACTGTGAATTCAGGAGGTCGCGAGCGTTAAACGAGGCGGTAAAACCCGCTCCATGGAGGGGTGGGTCGATTGTACTGGATAGGCCAATCGGATAGGGTCGATTCCAGGCTCGGTTCTCGTTCTGTTTCTTGGTCCCTGGCCTTCACGGCAGCTCCGTCGTGGGTCGTCCCTCTTGGCATCCGGAGCACACCAAATTCATGGATTTCAACAACACACGGTACATCCCAATGAGCCGTCGACGCCGCATTTATGAAGGCAAGGCCAAGGTTCTTTATGAGGGTCCGGAACCGGGAACCCTGATCCAGCACTTCAAGGACGATGCGACCGCGTTCAACAAGCAGAAACACCAGGTGATTGAGGGCAAAGGCGTCCTCAATAACCGGATTTCGGAGTACCTGTTTCAGCACCTCAACGATATCGGGGTGCCGACTCATTTTATCCGCCGCCTCAACATGCGCGAGCAGTTGATACGCGAGGTGGAAATCGTGCCGCTGGAGGTGGTGGTGCGGAATGTGGCGGCCGGATCGCTGTCGCAACGCCTCGGCATCGAGGAAGGCACCCAACTGCCGCGCTCGATCATCGAATTCTATTACAAGAACGACCAACTCAACGATCCCATGGTCTCCGAGGAGCACATCACGGCGTTCGGCTGGGCCACGCCGCAGGAGATCGACGACATCATGGCGCTGGCGATCCGCGTCAATGATTTCCTCACCGGTCTCTTCCTCGGCATCGGAATCCGTCTGGTCGATTTTAAAATGGAATGCGGCCGGCTGTTCGAGAACGAGATGATGCGGATCATCGTCGCCGACGAGATCTCGCCGGATTCGTGCCGGCTGTGGGACATCAAGTCGAACGAGAAGCTCGACAAGGACCGCTTTCGCCGGGATCTCGGCGGCTTGCTGGAGGCCTATACCGAAGTGGCCAAGCGCCTCGGCATCCTGATGGAGAACGAACGGCCGGCGGGCTCCGGCCCGGTACTGGTGAAGGGGTGAGGTTTTTCTCGTGAAAGCGCGCGTCACCGTCACCCTCAAATCCGGCATTCTCGATCCACAAGGTAAGGCCATCGAAGGCGCGCTGAAATCGCTCGGCGTCGACGGCGTCGCCAGCGTCCGTCAAGGCAAGGTGTTCGACATTGAGCTCGCCGGCGCCGACAAGGCCCAGGCGGAAGCTGCGTTGAAGGATGCTGCCGACAAGCTTCTGGCCAATACCGTCATTGAGAATTACCGCGTTGAAGTGTTGAGTTGAATTTTCCCTCTCCCCTTGTGGGAGAGGGTGGCGAGCGAAGCGAGACGGGTGAGGGGTCGCACGTTTCGTCTTCGAATAACCCCTCACCCGGTCCTCATGCCGTAGAGGGCATTTCGGACCACCCTCTCCCACAAGGGAAGAGGGAAGGAAGCAGGTTCTCCTAGGTATGAAATCCGCCGTTCTTGTCTTTCCCGGAATCAATCGCGAGCGCGATATGGCGCGCGCGCTCAGGCTTGCCTCCGGCCATGAGACCGCAATGGTCTGGCATGCCGAGACGTCGTTGCCTAAAGGCACTGATCTCGTGGTGGTGCCGGGCGGATTTTCCTACGGCGATTATTTGCGCTGTGGCGCGATCGCGGCGCGCGCGCCCGTGATGGATGCAGTGCGGGCCTTTGCTGCCAAAGGAGGCCTCGTGCTCGGCGTCTGCAACGGCTTTCAGATTCTGTGCGAGGCTGGGCTTCTGCCCGGCGTTCTCATGCGCAATGCGCGGCTGAAGTTCATTTGCAAGGATGTGCATTTGCGGGTCGAGCGTTCGGATACGCCGTTCACCCGCGGCTACAATGCGGGTCAGGTCATTCGCGTGCCCGTCGCCCATGGCGAGGGCAATTACGAGGCCGATGAAGAGACGCTGAAGCAGCTCGAAGGCGACGGGCGGGTGCTCTACCGCTATTGCTCGGCTGACGGCGCAATCGATGAGGATGGCAATATCAACGGCGCGGCGCATTCGATCGCCGGCGTCGTCAACGAGCGCGGCAACGTGCTCGGCATGATGCCGCATCCCGAGAACCACGTCGAAGACATCATGGGCTGCACCGACGGGCGCGGCCTGTTTGCAGGCCTGGTCGCTCATTTGGAGCGTGCGGCGTGAGCGCTGCGGAAGTGAATTTCCTTATATTTGGCAACAACCCATCCACGCATTGTGCTGTGCTCTCTCCCCCACGCAACCGGGGTTTAGCCCGGTTGCGCCTTTTGATTCTGCGCAAATCGGGCAGGCCCGACTTGCGTTGGGGGAGAGTTGGAGAGGGGGGTATCGCGAACTCCGGCGTTTGTGGCCTACCCCTCTCCCTAGCCCTCCCCCACAAGGGGGGAGGGAACAAAAATGCGTTCCGGGCGAGAGCGTCAGCGCATGCAAACTAACCAACCCCAGATCACTCCCGAACTCGTTGCATCTCACGGGCTCAAGCCCGACGAGTATGAGCGCATCCTAAAACTGATCGGGCGGGTGCCGACTTTCACGGAGCTCGGGATTTTCTCGGCGATGTGGAACGAGCACTGCTCGTACAAATCTTCTCGCATCCATCTGCGCGGACTGCCCACCAAGGCGCCCTGGGTGATCCAGGGCCCCGGTGAAAACGCCGGCGTCATCGACATCGGTGACGGACAGGCGGTGGTGTTCAAGATGGAGAGCCACAACCATCCGAGCTACATCGAGCCTTATCAGGGCGCGACGACCGGCGTCGGCGGCATTTTGCGCGACGTCTTCACCATGGGCGCGCGCCCCATTGCATGCCTCAATGCGCTCTCCTTCGGTGCGCCGGAACACCCCAAAACCCGTCATCTCGTCTCCGGCGTCGTCGCAGGCGTTGGTGGCTACGGCAATTCGTTCGGCGTGCCGACCGTCGGCGGGCAGGTGCGCTTTCACACCCGTTACGACGGCAACATCCTCGTCAACGCGATGGCGGTGGGCCTTGCCGATTCCGACAAGATTTTTTACGCGGCAGCCTCCGGCGTGAACATGCCGATCGTCTATCTCGGTTCCAAGACCGGTCGCGACGGCATTCACGGTGCCTCGATGGCGTCGGCTGAGTTCGACGACGACTCGGCCGAGAAGCGTCCGACCGTGCAGGTCGGCGATCCCTTCGCCGAAAAGCTTCTCTTGGAAGCGTGTCTGGAAATCATGGCGGCCGACTGCGTGATCGCGATCCAGGACATGGGCGCGGCGGGCTTGACCTGTTCGGCGGTCGAGATGGGCGCCAAGGGCGATCTCGGCGTCGATCTCAACCTCGATGCGGTGCCGACGCGCGAAACCGGCATGAGTGCCTACGAGATGATGCTCTCCGAAAGCCAGGAGCGCATGCTCATGGTGCTCAAGCCGGAGAAAGAAAAAGAGGCGGAAGCGATCTTCCGCAAATGGGGGCTCGATTTCGCGGTGGTCGGCTACACCACGCCGAGCAAGCGCTTTGTCGTCAAGCACGGCGGCGATGTGATGGCGGACTTGCCGATCAAGGAACTCGGCGACGAAGCCCCGCTCTATGACCGGCCGCATGTCGCATCGACGGCGCGTCCGGTGATTGCCGCGCGCGAGGTCACGCCGCCGATGAGCATTTCGGAGGCGCTGGAAAAGCTGATTGCGACGCCCGAACTCTGCTCGAAGCGCTGGGTGTGGGAGCAATACGACCACGTCATTCTCGGCAATACCGTGCAACGTCCCGGTGGCGATGCGGCGGTGGTGCGCGTGCAGGACGGGCCGAAGGGGCTCGCGCTCACCGTCGATGTCACGCCACGTTACTGCGAGGCCGATCCGTTCGAAGGCGGCAAGCAGGCCGTCGCCGAAGCCTGGCGCAACATCACCGCCGTCGGCGGCCGGCCGCTCGCGATCACCGACAATCTCAATTTCGGCAATCCGGAACGGCCCGAAATCATGGGTCAGTTCGTCGGTTGTCTGAAAGGCATTTCCGAGGCCTGCCGCGCGCTCGACTTCCCCGTCGTGTCCGGGAATGTCTCGCTCTACAACGAGACCAACGGCCGCGGCATCCTGCCGACGCCCTCAATCGGCGGCGTTGGCGTGCTGGATGATTTCACGAAATCAGCTACGCTCGCGTTCAAGGCCGGAGGCGAGGCCATCCTTTTGATCGGCGAAACACAGGGTTGGCTCGGCCAGTCCGTCTACTTGCGCGAGATTTGCGGCCGCGAGGAGGGCGCTCCGCCGCCGGTCGATCTCGCCGCCGAAAAGCGCAACGGCGACGTGGTGCGCGGCATGATCCGCGCAGGTACGGCGACCGCCGCGCACGACATTTCCGACGGCGGTTTGTTGATCGCACTCGCCGAGATGGCAATCGCAAGCGGGATTGGCGCGCAATTGCTCGCCGCGCCCGCATCGATCGTGCCGCATGCCTATTGGTTCGGTGAGGATCAGGCGCGCTATGTCGTCACGGTGCCGGCCGAGCAGGCGGGTCTGGTGCTGGCGAAGATGAGGGGTGCCGGCGTTGCCTGTGTGCGGATCGGCACGACAGGCGGAAACGCGATCGCCATTGCCGGCGAGGAGGCTATTTTAGTGGCCTCGCTGAAAGACGGGTTCGAAGGCTGGCTTCCGGCCTATATGGGCGGCAAGGCATAGCAGTTTTCAGGGTCGTCGATCCTCAGAGCACCCGCGCGACGCCGGGAATCTTGCGCAAGGCTTCCGTTACGGCCCAGCTGATCGCAAGCGTCAGTACGAACACGATCAACGCTTTCAGGATGGCAGTCACCTGCGGGATCGGGGCCAGCGTGATGCCGAACAGCGCATATTGCAGCCAGAGCAACGGGACATAGTGAATCAAAAAGATTCCAAACGAGTTCTCGCGAAGTGGATCGAGAAGGCTCGAGCCGCTGCTGTCGAATTTCAGAAATAGCGCGAGCAGATTGACGGTTTGCGCGGCGCTGAAGCTGGCGAAGAAGAAGGCATGGACGGCGTCCCACCCTTGCGGCGGATTGTTGGGATCGGGGAGGTATTCGCGCTTGTAGTAGATCATGGCGATGAGGCCCACGTAGCTCACGATCGTGACCGCAAGCCAGATCGGCCATCGCCGTGCAAGTTCACCGCCGCTTGACAGAAGGCTGCGGTCGCTGCGGACCGAGCCGATGCCGACACCCACGAAGAAATAGAGCAGATAGAGGAAAACGCGGGCGGCCTGAATCGCCAGCGGCCCTAGCGTGAACCACCGCCCGATGCCGAAATAATGGTCCATGGGGACGTAAACCACGACTGACGCTGCGATAAACGTCCAGAAGGCATAGGCGGGACGATCAAGGCTCGCGGTCACCAGGCGCCCGATGGCTTCGACACAGCCCGGCGCGACGCGAAAGACCGCCGCCGCCAGCATGTCGAAGGCCAGCAGCACGGCGAGGAACCAGATTGGACCGCTTTCCCAGGGGCCGACCGTCACCGTCTTCCACCAAAAAGCGCCGAAGTCTGAACCTGAGTTGCGCAGCTCGATGGCGTAATAGGCTGATGGCATCAGGATCACGGCGCCGATCGCGAACGGCAGGCCGAGACGCAGCCAGCGTCCGCGCAGGAAATCACTCATTCCCCTGCGCTGCAGGCTCGGCCAGGTGAACAGCCCCGAAAGCAGGAACATCGCCGCCATGAAGAAGCTGTCGTTGAAAGTCACGACTGCATCGAAACCCAGGAACGACTGCCGGTCGATGCGGCCGTAATAGGTGTAGGGGATGACCGAGTGGTGTATCAGCACCAGCAGAATGATGAAGGTGCGGGCGCGGTCCAACGCGGCGTTGCGTCCGCCTGCGATCGGCCTGGTTTCGGTCGCTTCCTCGGCTGACGTGACGGCGACGGTCATGCTCGGTCCGGCATGTGGGAGCAGCCAATATTGCCGGCCGCAAAACGATTCAACAAGGGCCGCTCGCCGCAATCCCCCATGGCTGTGCATGGGGTTCGGCAGGCGAAATCAGTGCCGGGGATAAATCGGTGGCAGCGCCATGACCACAGCCCGCCCGCGGGTGGAACTTTCGTGAAAGGCTCGAAGTTAGATCGGTGACTCCGCCGGCCCGGCGGACGGCGTGGAGGATTCGATGACACTCCTGAAGTGGGCGTTGATTTTCTTTGTGGTGTCGGTGATCGCCGGTATTCTTGGCTTTACCGGCATATCGGCGGCGTCAGCGGATATCGCGCGGTTTCTGTTCTACGTATTTGTCGTGATCTTCCTGGTCCTGCTGGTCCTGGGCCTTACGATCTTTCGAGCTTAGCGGCGTGAGTAACAGTCGTTCCGGGGCGATGCGAAGCATCGAACTCAGATGTGCACACTTGCACATCTGAGAAGTTCGAGATTCCGGATATGGTGCTGGCGCACCATTCCGGAATGACGGTTACGCCACTTCCTCGATCTTCACCTTGTCGGGATAGAAGGCGAGGTGGCCGGAGATTTCGGTCATCGCCGGAAACGGCGCCTCATAGGTCCAGATTGCGTCCGCAATGGTTTTGCCGTCGGCGACGATGCTGAAATAGTTCGCGTCGCCTTTGTAGGGACAATGCGTTACCCGTTCGCTCCGCTGGAGCAGCGCCATATTCGCATCCTTGCGCGGCAAGTAGTTGACGCCCGGGTAGCTCGCTTCCTTCAGCGTCAGCGCATCAGTGGATTCGGCAATCACGACGCCGCCTACCGAAACGCGGACGCGCCGGGGATTTGTCGTGATCGTAATCGGATGGTCGGGGCCTGGTAATTTCATGGTTGTCCGCCTTTCGGCCCGTGCGGCTTGCCGGGCCTTCCTGTGATCCCTAGTGTCGCGGTTCTGACATTCGTACCCTGTCGCGGCGGGTACTTTTACGAATGTCAGAACCAAAGGGACACTAGCAACCATATGATTCTAGTGTGGCTTTGACTCTGACGTTCCTTCGAAGAACTCCCGGTGACACTGAAAGGAACGTCAGTGTCGCCACACTAGCGAATATAACGCGAGAAGGCGTGACCCAGAAGCCCGTTCGCGCTAAGTTGAAGTATTCTGACGAAGCGGGAAATGGAGAAATCCGGGATGCCGATGGACGCCCACGATATCGAATCGATGATCAAGGCCGCTATACCCGACGCCGAGGTGACGATCCGGGATCTCGCCGGCGACGGCGACCACTATGCAGCGACCGTGATCTCCGAATCCTTTCGTGGCAAATCGCGCGTTCAGCAACACCAGATCGTCTATCAATCGCTGCGGGATCAGATGGGCGGGGTGCTTCACGCGCTCGCCTTGCAGACGGGGGTGCCTGACTGACTACCCGGCCAATCGGCCAGGGCGTGGGTTAGTGGGCGCGGCATAGCCGGGGAGGGGACAGAGCAGCGGCATGACGTGGGATATCGAGCGCGGTCCGTTGTTTCGCCCGATCGTGCCGCATCAGCACAGCCGGGTCACTTACGCCGAGCTGCTGTTCGATCTGGTGTTCGTCTTCGCGGTAACGCAGGTATCGCACACGCTGCTGTCGCATTTTACCCCGCTCGGCGCGGTGCAAACGACCTTGCTTCTGCTCAGCGTATGGTGGGTCTGGGTCTACACTTCCTGGATCACCAACTGGCTCAACCCTGAACTCACGCCGGTCCGCATCCTTTTGTTCCTGTTGATGCTGGGCGGGCTGGTGCTGTCGACCTCGATTCCGCTCGCCTTCGATTCACGCGGCCTGTGGTTTGCGATCGCCTATGCCGCGATGCAGGTCGGCCGCACCATTTTCTGGCTGGTATCGACGCCGCCAGCGCGCACGGCAGCCCGGATGAACGCCGTTCGCATCCTGGTCTGGCTGTCGATTTCGGCCGTCTTCTGGATCGCCGGCGGACTGGCGCAGGGGCAGGCGAGGCTCCTGCTTTGGGCGCTGGCCTTGGGAATTGAATATGTGTCGCCCGCGGTGCGATTTTGGATTCCGAAATACGGCGCATCGAAGGTCGCGGACTGGTACGTCGAAGGCGGCCATCTTGCGGAGCGTTACGCCGGTTTCATCATCATTGCGCTTGGCGAATCCATCGTGGTCACTGGTGCCACTCTTGCCGATTTGAAATGGACCTCTGAGGTGATCGCCGCGTTTCTGTCAGCCTTCGTGGCTGCGCTCGCGATGTGGTGGCTTTATTTCCACAAGGGCGCGGAGGCCGGCTCCGAGCTGATCTCGAATTCGCGGGAGCCGGGGCGGCTGGCGCGGCTCGCCTATACCTATCTGCATCTGCCGATCGTCGCCGGCATCATTCTGTCAGCGGTTGCCGACGACGTCGTGCTTCAGCATCCCGCCGGGCATTCCGATGTGAGGACGATCGTCTGCGCCGTCGGCGGCCCCATGCTGTTCTTGGTCGGAACCATCCTGTTCAAACACGCTATTCGCGGCTGGCTTCAGCTCTCGCACGGCGTCGGCATCGTCGCTCTTGGCGTGCTCGGCTGGTTCGGTACCGAGCTATCCCCGCTGATGCTGTCGATCGCGACCACGCTGTTGATGGTGATAGTCGCGGTCTGGGAATTGCTCTCGTTACGGTCGGGCGCTGCAAGGGTCAAAGCTCAATCGGAAGCCACCAGCGCGTGAACGGAGAACATCGCGTCTTGATCCGTCCAGGATTCTAGCAAATTCCAGCCTGAAACGCGGGCGAGCACGCTGAAGCGGTCGATCGAGTATTTGTAGCTGCTCTCGGTGTGAATGCTTTCGCCGGGACGGAACGAAAACTTCTTGCCGAGAACCTGCGCGGTCAGCGCTTTCTTGCTGATCAGGTGCATCTCGATGCGATGGCGGTCGCGGTTGTAGATCGCGCGATGGATGAATGCCCCGACGTCGAAATCGCCGCCGAGTTCGCGGTTGATCCGGTGCAGCACATTGAGATTGAAGCGTGCGGTGACGCCGGCCGCGTCGTTATAGGCATCGTAGAGGGTGCGCTCGTCCTTCTCGAGATCGACGCCGATCACCATTCGCCCGCCTTTGCCCAGGATGGCGCGGGCGCTCTTCAGGAAGGTGCAGGCCTCACCCGGTTCGAAATTGCCGAGTGTCGAGCCCGGGAAGAATCCCACCTTGGGTATCGCCTTTATGGCCTCGGGCAGTTCGAACGGCGCGGTGAAGTCCGCGGTCACGGGGTGAACCGCAAGGCCCGGATAGTCCGCGCGCAGCGCCTTGGCCTGCGCGTTCAGGAAATCGCCCGAGATGTCCACGGGGACGTAAGCGCCCAGCCGGCATTCGCCGAGCAATAGCCGGACCTTGGTGGTGGCGCCGGCACCGAATTCGACCAGCGCCGCGCCTTCGGGAATGATCGCCGAGATCGAGCGGCTGCGGTCGCGCAGGATTCCAAGCTCCGTGCGGGTCGGGTAGTATTCCGGCAGCAGCGTAATCTGCTCGAATAACTGAGAGCCCGTAACGTCGTAGAAATATTTCGGCGACAGCCGTTTCGGCGCGCGCGACAAGTCGCCAATCACGTCGCGGGCAAATACGGATGCTGGCTCGTCGAGACGGTGCGCTTCGGCCGGAGTGGTGGCGTGCACATTCATGACAATCTCCCGGACGCGCTTTTTCATGCGCGCTTAAAGTTTCGAAATTAGTCGGCGTAGTCGGCTAGGCGCAGGCCCGTGAACTGCCAGCGGTGGTGGGGATAAAAGAAGTTCCGATACGTGACACGGCTATGACCGTCCGGCGTCGCCAGCGACGATCCGCGCAGCACCAGCTGGTTGACCATGAACTTGCCGTTGTACTCGCCAAGCGCGCCCTCAATGGCCCGATAGCCGGGGTAGGGCGAATAGGCGCTGCGGGTCCACTGCCACACGATGCCGAAGGCGTCGTTGAGATGGCCGGCGCGGGCGGCGACTTCCCATTCCATTTCGGTCGGCAAATGCTTGCCGCGCCAGCGCGCAAAGGCGTCGGCCTCGTAATAGTTGACGTGGCAGACCGGGCTTTCCGGATCGACCGGCGCTAGGCCAGCGAGCGTCATGACATGCCACTTGCCGTCGATCTCGCGCCAGTGACCGGGAGCTTGCCATTGGTCGGCGCTGGCGGCGGCAAAGCCGTCCATCAGCCAGAGCGTTGGCGTGGTGTAGCCGCCATCTGCCATGAAGGCGATCCACTCGGCATTGGTGACGAGGTTGCGCGCCAGCCGGACGGGGCCCACCAGCGCGCGGTGGACAGGCTTTTCATTGTCGAAATGAAAGCTGTCACCGGCGTGGCCAATACTGTGAATGCCTTCGTTGAGATCGACCCAATCCTCGCCAGAACCGCTCCCGGTAGGGAAGCGCCACGAAGGGTCGTAGGCCGGGGGGATCGGGTTCTGGGCAAAGGCGTGCAGGATGTCGGTGAACATCAGCTCCTGGTGCTGCTGCTCGTGGTTGAGGCCGACTTCCACCAGAGGCGCAATCGCGGCCAACCGGTCGTCACCGGCTTCGCGAAAGAATCTGACGACCGCGGCGTCGACGTGGCTGCGATAGGCGGTGACCTCATTGGCCGAGGGCCGGGTCAGATCCCCGCGCCTGTGACGGGCATGCCGCGGCCCGGCGCTGACGTAATAGGAATTGAACAGGAAGGCGTAATCAGGATGGTACGGCTTATATCCGGCGCAGTGCTCCCCCAGCAGAAACTGCTCGAAGAACCAGGTGGTATGGGCCCGATGCCATTTGGCCGGGCTCGCATCCGGCATGGATTGGATCAGCTGGTCCTCGGGGCTTAACGGCGCGGCGCGGCGTTCGGTCTCGTTTCGCACCGCAAGAAATGCCTCGGTCAGGTCGTCGGCGAGGCCGGATTTTTCGGAAAATAACGACGCAGGCGAGGCGGCAATGGCGGATACTGATTTCGTCACTGGGGTCTCCGGGTCGCACAAGGAGAACGTTAGCCTTGAGGGGCGGTTCCTCAAGAACAGCCTGTCCTAGATAGGGGTTCCAATCTGGGAAAAAAGCCTTTGGCGCCTATACACAAGTACGGGCCAATTGCCGCGCCCGTTACCTGCCCAGTGGCGCTGAAGCCCCGCTGCATGCCAGCCCCGACCGCCAAATTGCTTTGGATGCACAAGCGTTTGGGATACATATATGGGAATCGCGGGGCTGGCCGATGTGGCGGCCGGAGGCCCGATTTCGGTGGGCGCTTCACCCGCCCCAAAAGGAAGAGAATATGAGCATCGAGCAATTCATCGACAACGAAGTGAAGTCGAACGACGTCGTGCTGTTCATGAAGGGTACGCCGCAGTTTCCGCAGTGCGGATTCTCCGGGCAGGTCGTGCAAATCCTCGATCACATCGGGGTCGGCTACAAGGGCCTCAACGTCCTTGAATCCGCCGACCTTCGTAACGGCATCAAGACCTACTCGAACTGGCCGACCATTCCGCAGCTCTACGTGAAGGGCGAGTTCGTCGGGGGCTGCGACATCATCCGCGAGATGTTCCAGGCCGGCGAATTGCAGCAGCTGTTCACTGACAAGGGCGTGCCGGCCTCAACCGTCGCTTAATGGTTCGCGAGATTGGCGGCGCTCGGCTTGAAGTCGTCGCCGCCGACATCACGACCTTGCGCGTCGATGCCATCGTCAACGCCGCCAACACGTCCTTGCTTGGCGGCGGTGGGGTGGACGGCGCGATCCATCGGGCCGCGGGGCCCGAGCTGCAGGATGAATGCCGAACGCTCGGCGGCTGCGAGACCGGCGACGCCAAGATCACCAAAGGCTATCGTCTAGCGGCGAAGCACGTGATCCATGCGGTCGGGCCGGTCTGGAATGGCGGCGGCCACGGCGAAGGTGAATTGCTCGCTTCCTGTTATTTCCGCGCCATTGCGCTTTGCCGTGAAAATATCCTGACATCGGTCGCGTTTCCGGCAATTTCGACCGGCGTCTATCGCTTTCCGGCCGATCGTGCGGCCGAGATTGCGGTTTCGACCACGGTCGATGCGCTAAAATCTGCGCCCAGCCTCCGCCGCGTGATCTTCTGCTGCTTCTCAAGAGATAGCGCCAAGCTGCATGAACTGGCGTTATCTCGGTTCGGCGAGCCTTGTAACGATTGAGCCTATGGTTACACTTCTGCCGATCCTGGCGGGCGGCGGAATAAATCATGAAATTTCGCAAAGCAGGCGGCGCCTTGCGTTTCCGCGTCGCGGCGGCGCTTGTGCTTCTCTCGGCTGCGATGGCGGCCAATGTGGCGATCGCAGAATCGCCGCTTCCCGTTTCTGCCGGCTTTTCCCAGCAAGGGCTGGCGCATGTTCGCGATTACCTGCGCCACGAGGTCGCGGCCGGCAAGATTCCCGGCGCGGTGCTCCTGATTCAGCGGCACGGTCGGCCGGTTCTGTTGGAAGATTTTGGCGTACTCGACGTCGAGAGCAAGACGCCGATGACGTCGGACGCCATTTTCCGGCTCTATTCGATGTCGAAGCCGATCACGTCGGTCGCCGCCATGATGCTGGTCGACGACGGCAAGATATCGCTGGACGATCCGCTGTCGAAATATATTCCAGCCTTTGCCAACGTGCGCGTCGCAATCGAGACCTCAGAAGCGGCCGGCAAGAAGCCGCTTGCCACCGAACCGCTCGTCCGCCCCATCACCATTCTCGATTTGCTGCGTCACACCTCGGGCATCACTTACGGATTTTACGGCGACAGCCCCATTCGGAAACTCTATGCGGCGAGTGGCCTGTTCGACGGCGATTTCGACAATGCGCGGCTCGCCGAACGGCTCGCGAAGCTGCCGCTCGCCGAACAGCCGGGCACGTTGTGGGACTACGGACACTCGACCGACGTGCTGGGCCGCGTCATCGAGGTCGTATCCGGAAAATCGCTGTATGAATTCGAAAAGGAGCGGCTGCTCGGTCCGCTCGGTATGACCGACACGGCTTTCACCGTCGAGGACTCCAGACGCGCACGCGTCGCTGAGCCGCTGCCAGGCGATTATCCCGTGAGCTCCGTCAGAGGGCTCGGTGATCCGGTCAAGCGGCGCCGTTGGGAATCCGGCGGGGGCGGCATGGTCAGCACCATCGCCGACTACGCACGCTTTGCGCAAATGTTGCTCGACGGCGGCACGCTCGACGGCAGACGGTACCTCAGGCCGGAGACAGTTAGGCTGATGACGTCGGACCACGTGTCGCCGGAGACAAAGATCGCCCGCGACTACTTCTACTTTCCGAGCGGCGACAGCGGCTTTGGCCTCGGTTTTGCGGTTCGGGTGGTTGAGGATCCGCTGCTTCCGACCGGCGAATATCGCTGGGACGGCGCCGGCGGCACGTTCTTCTTCATCGATCCGCGCGACGACATGTTTGCGATCTGCATGATGCAGTCGGCGTCACAGCGCGGACCGCTTCAGACAGAATTGAAGACGCTGATCTATCGGGCGCTGGAGAAATAAAACCCATCATGACTGTGCAGGAGACAGCCGGCCGCAGGTCGTTCACGCTGGCCGAAACGGCTTTTGGACTCCTTCTGGCGGTTTATCTGGCCCTGGTTGTCGGTTTCGCCTGGAATCCGACGCCGCTGGCGCAGGCGCTGGCCGCGATCGGAATTCTCGCCGCCTTGGTTCACGCCGTTCTGTTTTACGGCTGGAAGGATGCGCTCGCGCTGTTTGCGATCTGCGTCGCCGTTACCTTTGCCACGGAGAATATGGGCTCTCTCACGGGGTTTCCGTTCGGGCATTATCACTTCGAGGTCGGGGCGGATCTTCCGCATGTCGGCGTCATCCCAGTTATCGTCGGGCCGCTCTGGTTCGGCATGGGATATTTTTCCTGGATTCTGGCGGGAACGTTGCTAGGCGCATCGGCACGCCCGAGCAGCAAATTCGAGTTGTTCGCGTGGCCCGTCATCGCTGCTTTCGTGATGACGCAATGGGACGTGGTGATGGATCCGCCACTTTCCACGATCTCAAAAGCCTGGATCTGGCACGACGGCGGCGCGCATTTCGGCGTGCCGTTGTCGAATTATGTCGGCTGGCTGTTGACCTCGTGGCTGTTCTATCAGGCCTTCGCGCTCTATCTGAACGGCCGGCGCAACGCCCCGGCGCCATCGACCGCCGGTGGCAAGGCGCTCCGGCTGATCGCGATCGTATTCTATTTGAGTTCAGGCCTCACCCATCTGACACCGTGGTGGATCGGCCAGAGCGGGGAGGTGATGGATGCGGCGGGTCTCCTCTGGCGCATCGGCGATCTCAGGGCAGCCACCGTTGTCACCATGCTGTTCACGATGTTCTTCACATCGGTGCTGGCAGCGTTACGGCTTGCGACGGACAGAACTGATCCCTGAGAAGGGCTGTCTTACGCCTTTCGGGCGATCTCGCGCACGTATCCCACCATCTCCTCGATCTGGGCTGCCGTGACATCGAGATGCGTGCACGCGCGGATGCGGCCGTCCATCACGGCGATCTGAACCCCGCGCTTGTTCAAGGCGGCGACCATGTCGGTGGCGTTGATGCCGGCACCATCGGGCCGGAAGAACACCAGATTGGTTTCGGGCTCCTGCACCTCGATGCCCTCGATCTGCGCCAATCCCCGCGCCAGCGCGCGCGCATTGGCATGGTCGTCAGCGAGCCGTTCGACATGATGGTCGAGCGCATAGGTGCAGGCGGCCGCACAGATGCCGGCCTGTCGCATCGAGCCGCCGAGGCGTTGTTTCCAGCGCCAGACCTCATCGATGAAGTCGCGGGTGCCGGCGATCGCCGCGCCGATTGGTGCGCCCAGGCCTTTCGAGAAATCGATCCAGGCTGAATCCCATCCGGCGGTCATCTCGCGGGCGCTGATGCCGGTGGCGACCGTCGCATTCAACAGCCGCGCGCCGTCCATATGGGTGGCCAGGCCGTTTGTCTTGGCGATTTTCACGACCTCGTCGAGATCGGTCTTTTTCCAGAGGGTGCCGCCGCCGATATTGGCGGTTTGCTCGGCGCTGACCAGCGTTTGCGGCGGCTGGTAGCGCGTGCGCGGGTGAAGCGCGGCGCGGAAGGTGTCGGACGTGAACTTCCCGTCGGCGCCCGCCAGCGGCGTGATCTGGAATCCGCCGAGGGCTGCATGGGCGCCGCCCTCGCGGGCGATAATGTGGGCGGAGACGTGAGCCAGAAGTTCATCGCCGGGCCGGCAATGCACCAGCGTCGCCGTCACGTTGCACATGGTGCCGGAGGGCAGAAACACCGCGGTCTCCTTGCCCATCAGATCGGCAACCCGGTCGCAGAGCAGATTGACGGACGGATCGTCGCCGACCTGCTCGTCGCCCACTTCAGCGCGCGCCATCGCCTCGCGCATGCCGGGCGTCGGGCGGGTTTGCGTGTCCGACAACAGGTTGATGCGAACGGCCGGCGCCTTGGGATCGCGGCGGGCAGGGGTGTAGTAGGTCATTGGACGATGTCTCTCAAAATGGGCTTCCGGGCTAGTCCTCTGGACCATCCTGGAATTCCGAGATTGAAGCGTTCGGCGATCTTACCGAAACAAAAGGCCCCGGCAAAACCGGGGCCTTCGATCTCGCTTCAAGCGCTTAAATCACGTTAGCGCGAATAGAATTCGACGATCAGATGCGGCTCCATCTGCACCGCGAACGGCACGTCCGTCAGCGCGGGGATGCGGACGAATTTCGCGGTCATCTTGCCGTGGTCGACTTCCAGGAAATCCGGCGTGTCGCGCTCCGGAAGCTGGCTCGCTTCAAGGACATGCGTCAGTTGCTTCGAAGCTTCCTTGATCTCGACGAGGTCGCCGACCTTCAGCTTGTAGCTGCCGATGTTGACCTTGCGGCCGTTCACCTTGACGTGGCCGTGGTTGATGAACTGGCGGGCGGCAAACATCGTGGCAACGAACTTGGAGCGGAACACCACGGTATCGAGCCGGCGCTCCAGAAGGCCGATCAGGTTCTCGCCGGTATCGCCCTTCATCCGGCCGGCTTCGACGTAGATGCCGTGGAACTGGCGCTCGCTGATGTTGGCGTAATAGCCCTTGAGTTTTTGCTTGGCGCGCAGCTGCACACCGAAGTCGGAAAGCTTGCCTTTGCGGCGCTGGCCGTGCTGGCCGGGGCCATATTCACGGCGATTTACAGGGCTCTTCGGGCGGCCCCAGATATTCTGGCCCATACGGCGATCGATCTTGTATTTCGCCTCACTGCGCTTTGTCATCGCGTCCTCTTCGTAACGTTAGGGTTTGAGGAAACGCGCCCTCCTGTGCGCCGGGATGTCCCGGTGCCGACAGGTCCAGTCCCCAAGCTTGAGGATGGACCGCGGGTCGCGAAACGCATCGCGGGCCGAAAACGGCCCGCGAGCAGGGCGGTTTCTAGGCACAAACCGCCCACCTGTCAACGTAAATGGCCCCGCCTTTCAGGCTGGCAGCGCCAGTGCCCACTTTCCGAAGTTCGCACCCCCGTATCAGCAGCGCCTTTTTGCGAACTTCGGAAAACCATGGGCACTGGTTAGCTAACGATTCTAGTATCGCTTATCGATTTGAAGTCCCATGGAACAACTCGCGGTTAGCAGGGCAGGGACTTCAAATCGGCGATACTAGCATTTCGGCTGAAATCTCGGTGTTCAGCACCTGTTCCAGCCGGGTCAGCACCCGGGCGACGACCGCACCGTCGGTAACCCGGTGATCCCAACGCAGGATGACATCAATCCGGTTATCCGGTCCAACCCGGCCATAGCTGAGCAGGAACGGGCCCGGGCTTAACGCCTGAAGCTCGCCCGGGGCATAGGCCGAGATCGAGGTCACCCCGAAACTTCCGAAATTGTTGGCAGACATGCGCCCGACATTGAGCCCCAGCCACCAGCTCAGGCGGCGCAGCGGCAGCGGCAGGCGGCTCGCCGTCAGGATTTTCCGAAAGGCGGGGATTTCCTGAAGCGGCGCGGTCTTGGCGTGGCGGATCTGCGCATCGATCTCGGCGAGCGGACGCTCCTCTGGGGCCGGGACTTTCTCCGGCAGGATGCATTCCTCGCCGTCTTCGACCCGCGCCACCGCAACCATCGCGACGCTGCGCGGCAGTTCGAAGAAATGCGGCCATGGCAGCTTGACGTAGAGCGTGCGCAGCACCGGCTCTTCCTTTGCGACGACGGCAAATGCCTTGACGAACACGGCCGCCCAGCCCGGCGGCGAAGCGGCCTTGGCGCGCGCCGCCATGAGAGGGCCGACCTCGAACGGACGGGAGAGCGAGATAAAGGGCACGCGCATCGACGCGTGCATAAGGTCGAGGATGAACACGCGCGGCAGTGAGATTTTTCGCTTCGTTCCGCGCATCGTTCCGCTCAGTTTCCTTTCACAAATAGATTTCGGTCGTCAGCCGCGAGGCAGATTGAAACGTTGGGCTGGCGTTGGGCTTTCCAGACGCGACTTTATCGAGCGCTGGATGAACCGTCGATAAATACATGAAAAATATATGGAAATATAGATGGGTCGGTTCAGGCTGGCACCCGGCCACCGAAAAACGGCACCAGCGCCGCATTCAGCCGGTGCTCCCGTCCTGATGTGAAAATCATCCTCGCCGCACTGCCACTGTTATCGCCGGCCGGTTCGCCCAAAAGATTGACCACCCGTCTGGCGATGGCCGGCGCAGGATCGATCCAATCGACCGGCCACGGTGCAAGCCGGTTCAACCGGTCCAGCAACAACGGATAGTGCGTGCAGGCGAGCACGATCGTGTCGGTGCGCTTTGAGGTGTCCTCGCCAGCGCCGACAAAACAAGGCTCTAATTCGGCCAGGATCGCTTCATCGCTGACCGTGCCACCGCTGAGTGCCGTCTCAGCGAGCGCTGCCAACTCCGCCGAGCCGACCAGCGTCACCTCGCAGCCTTGCGCGAAATCGCGGATCAGGCCCCTGGTATATTCGCGCTGAACCGTGCCCTTGGTGCCGAGCACCGACACCCGCTTGGTTTGAGAGGCGGCACAAGCCGGCTTGATCGCCGGCACCGTGCCGACAAACGGTACCGAATAGCGCTCGCGCAAATGCGGCATCACGAGCGTAGAGGCGGTGTTGCAGGCGATCACCACGAGATCGGGACGATGTGCCGATATCAATTCGCCGATCAGCGGTACGACCCGGCTGACGATCTCTTCCTCGCTGTGATGGCCGTACGGAAAAAAAGCGTCATCAGCGACATATAAATAATGTGCATCGTCGCGTGCCCGCACGACCTCGCGCAACACCGTGAGGCCGCCAAGGCCGGAATTGAAAACGAGAATCGTCGTAGGTATCTTCACTAGTGTGGTGGATTTGACATTCGCTTTGGTGTCGCTGCGAGTTGGCATGGCGAATGTCAAATCCAAAACCACACTAGAATCCAATATTTACTAGTGTCCCTTGGATTCTGACATTCGTAAGCGAACTCTCCGCGACATGATACGAATGTCAGAACCGGGACACTAGAGCCATCGTAGCCGATCCCGCGTTACCTTTCAGTTGCTTTTGCGAATGTCAGAGTCGCCACACTAGGCGCTTTGCATAAGTTCTAAGAGAACGGGACCAAATCGGGCACGACGAAAACCATCGTTTTACTGTAGTGACTACGAATTCGAAACGGCGGGATCACGAATGATACGGAATACGACTTCGAGCTGGGGCAGCGTCGCACGGGCGTTTCACTGGATTATCGGCCTCACCATTATCGGCATGCTGGCGTTCGGCTGGTGGATGAATCACGTCCCGGCGCGGCCGGACCGCTTGTTTTACCGTTCGATCCACGCTGACATCGGCTATCTGCTTCTGGTGCTGATGGTGCTGCGTCTGGTCTGGCGCTGGATCAATCCGGTGCCCGCGATGCCGGCGGAGACGCCCGGATGGGAACGGGTCGCCGCACGCGCTGGCCATATTGCGTTGTACGCGGTGGCGTTCCTCGTGATCATGCTGGGATGGGCGCATTCCGGAGCCCACACGCCGGACTACTCGAGCTGGTTCGGGCTGTTTCATGTGCCGCAGATCACATCGCCCGACAAAGCGGCCGCGAACGCCTATGAGGATCGGCACATCCTCTTTGCCTACGTGCTGCTGGCGCTGATCGTCATTCATCTGGCCGCCGCGGCGTGGCATCACTTCGTCAAGCACGACCGCGTGGCCGCACGGATGGTGGACGGCGAGCCGGGCTGAGTTTTTTCTTCAGGCCTTGCCAAACACGCGCTTGAAGATCGTGTCGACGTGCTTGAGGTGATAGCCAAGGTCGAACTGTTCCTCGATCTCGGCATCTGTCAGGTATTTCCTGACGTCGGCATCCTTTTTCAGGAGCGACTGGAAGTCGCCTTCGCCGCGCCACACCGGCATCGCGTTGCGCTGCACGAGCTTGTAGGCATCCTCTCTGCTCGCACCCTTCTGGGTGAGCGCGGTCAATAGCCGCTGCGAATGCACGAGGCCGCCGAGCCGATCGAGGTTCTTCTGCATGTTGGCAGGATAAATCAGAAGCTTCTCGACCAGGCCGGCGAGGCGAGTGAGCGCAAAGTCCAGCGTCACGGTCGCATCAGGCCCGATCATGCGTTCGGCCGAGGAGTGCGAGATATCGCGCTCGTGCCAGAGCACGACATTCTCCAGCGCCGGCGTCACATAGGCGCGCACCATTCGCGACAGGCCCGAGAGATTTTCCGACAGCACCGGGTTGCGCTTGTGCGGCATCGACGACGAACCCTTTTGCCCTTCCGAGAAGAACTCTTCCGCCTCCAGCACTTCGGTGCGCTGCAGATGGCGGATTTCGGTGGCGAGCCGCTCGACGGAAGCCGCGATCACGCCCAAAGTCGCAAAATACATCGCGTGACGGTCGCGAGGGATCACTTGCGTGGAGATCGGCTCCGGCCGCAAGCCCATCGCTTTTGCCACGTGTTCCTCTACGCGCGGATCGATCTGGGCAAAAGTGCCGACGGCACCCGAGATGGCGCAGGTCGCAACCTCCTCGCGGGCGGCGATCAGCCGCGCGCGGGCGCGGGCAAATTCGGCATGGGCGTAAGCGAGCTTCAGCCCAAAAGTCACGGGTTCGGCATGAATGCCGTGCGAGCGGCCGATGGTTGGCGTCATCTTGTGTTCGAAGGCGCGCCTCTTCAGGGCGCTAAGCACCTTGTCGATATCGGCGACCAGGAGGTCCGCCGCGCGCGTCAGCTGCACGTTGAGGCAGGTGTCGAGCACGTCGGAGGAGGTCATGCCCTGGTGGACGAAGCGCGCCTCAGGTCCGACGATTTCAGCCAGATGGGTGAGGAAGGCGATGACGTCGTGCTTGGTTTCGCGCTCGATCTCGTCGATCCGCGCCACGTCAAAGGTGACGTCACGGGCTTTGGCCCAAATCGTTTTGGCCGCCTCTTTGGGAATGACCCCCAATTCCGCCTGCGCGTCAGCCGCATGCGCCTCGATCTCGAACCAGATCTTGAAGCGGGTCTGCGGCTCCCAGATCGCAGCCATTTCCGGGCGGGTATAGCGGGGTATCATCGACGACTCTGGGCTTTTTGAGGGATTACGCCGCGCTTTAGCAGAGCGGGCGAGGGGTGACAAACCGCCGTCCGAAGGTGGTGCGTTTTTCCCGGGAGAGGCTCGCTCGGGGCCTAAATCACGGAATATTGAATGACAGATATTGAAATCTGTCAGCGAGATGTCCTATATTGCTTTCGACGCCTAATTCAGGGTCTCCCGGCAAGGCCGCCATCGGCGGCAAGCCGGGGTTAGTTGCAAGGACTAAGGCTATGACATTCGAAATTTTACATCTGACCACCCAAATCCAGCGCTGGCTGAACCAGCGGATCGCTCGCCATCTGGCGAAACAGGCCGAGAGGCTTGCCCGTTAAATGCAGAGATCGCCGGCCACAATAACCACAATATAGGCCAGGCTGACGCAAGCAGGAGGTGCGCCGATGAACGAGAACGTGGTTTTGACGCCGGAACGTATTCTGGAAGTCACCGAGGACGTTCTGCGCCGTTTTGGTCTTGCGAAAGCAACCGTCGTTGACGTTGCGCGCGCGCTTGATGTGAGCCACGGCAGCGTTTACCGGCATTTCCCGAGCAAGGCTTCGCTGCGCGAGGCGGTAGCCAAACGCTGGCTTGAGCGCGTGAGCACGCCGCTTGCCAAGATTGCCGAAGGCTCGGGCCCTGCGCCGGCCAGGTTCGATCGCTGGCTTCGCGCGCTGTTCGCGGCAAAGCAGAAACGGTATCTCGAAGACCCTGAGATGTTTGCGACCTATCTGACGCTGGCCCGCGAAGCCTGCAGGTCAGTGAATGGGCACAAGACCTGCCTGACCGGCCAGCTGGAATTGATCCTGTCCGATGGCGTCAAGCAGGGCACGTTCCAGATCGCCGACACCAAGGTGACCGCGCAGGCGATTTTCGACGCAGTGACCCGCTTCCATCATCCCGCCCATGCTGACGAGTGGAACGATCCGCAGCTTCCGGCTCGGATCGATACTTTGCTTGCGCTGCTGCTGAGGGGTATCGAGGCCCCGCGCAAGCGCTAATCGAAGCTCGTAACGGGCCGCTTACGACTCCGTCAGGCCGCACTCGTGTGGCCAGACGCACGAGTTGGGCGTCGGTCTTGAGGCCGGTCTTGACCTTGATCATGTAGTGGTAGTTCTGAACCGTCTTCAGGCTGAGGTTGAGGTTTTGAGCGACCTCCTCGTTGGTGGCGCCGGCAGCGATTTGCCGGAGGATCTCGATCTCGCGTTCAGCGAGCTGATCGAGCGCAGAGCCCGATGGCGCAAGACTCTCCAGCGCCAGCACCTGCGCGATATCGTCGCTCATGGCCCGTTCGCCGTGCGCGACGGAGCGGATCGCCCGGATCAGCACCGCGGGCTCGCTGCTCTTGGTGACATAGCCGCCGGCGCCGGCGTTGAAGGCCGCTTTCACCAGCGATGCCTCGCTATGCATGCTGAAGACGAGGATGCGCGCGCGTCCGCCCCGGGCACGGATATTCCTGATCGCCTCCAGCCCGCTCGCACCGGGCATCGAGATGTCCATCACGACGACATCAGGAGAGAGGGCCTTGAAGGCGTTGTAAGCGCTCGCCGCGTCCTCGGCTTCGGCGACGACCTGGAAGTCGCGCTGACTTTCTAGGACGCGCCGGTAGCCCTGGCGTACGATCGGATGGTCGTCGACCAGCAGGATGGAAATGCCCTTGGGCGAGGCGGACGTCATCTGTCAGGCGGCTAGCGGAATGGTCGCGTCGATACTCAAGCCCCGCGTCGCGCGCGCAATCGACAGCGAGCCACCGAGCGCAGCCAGCCGCTCGCGCATGCCGGTGAGCCCGAAGCCCGAAGCTTTCGCAATGCTGATTGCGTCACCCCCGCCATCGTCCTCGACCCGGATCAGGAGCGCATTCTCAGACCCGCTGCGCCGCTCGATCCGGAGCAAGATTTCGCGTGCCGTGGTGTGGCGGAGCGCATTGGTCAGGCATTCCTGCGCGACGCGATAAGCGGTTGCAGCCACCGCGCCGCTGATATCGGCAAGATCGCCCTTGAGGTCGAGCTGGATCACCGGCCGCGCGTCATGCTGCGAGCGCCAGTCGTCGACCAGGCTGATGAGGCTCGCTTCCAGCCCGAGCTCCTCGGCTAGCGGATGGCGCAACCGGTTGAGGGTGCCACGCAGGGACGCCATGATCGCCAGCGCAGCTTTCGAGATCATCCGTGCGTCCTGCGCGACGCAACCGTCCTTGGCCTCAGTGCCGGTCGCCTCGATCGCGCTGGCAAAGGCAAGAATGGCGGTGAGGTTCTGGCCGAATTCGTCATGCAGCTCGCGCCCAAGCGTGCGTCGCTCGTCGTCGCGGATCTCGAGCAAGCGCCGCGTTAAGGTGGCGCGCTCCTCCATGGCCTGCGCCAGCCGGTCGCCGAGGTCGCCGACGGCCTGACCGATGATCGCTAGTTCCATGGAGCGGAAGCGGGGCAGGGACGTCCGGTACTGGCCATGGGCCATGCGCTTGAGCGCGGCCACGATCGACTGTGCCGGCGCCAGCATATGCGCAATCGCGAGCGAGGCCAGAACCGCAATCGCCGCCGCCATCAGGAGAGCAACGACGATATTGTCGAGGATGTGCTGCCAGGCGAGCCGGACCGCGGCGTCGGGATCGGGCGTCGCCGATACGGCGCCGAAAGTGGTCGCGCGGGCGCTGATTGGTTTTGTCACCGCCACGTGGCTGCCGAGCAGCGTCTGAACGGTGCGGGCGAACCAGGCCGGCGGCGCGGTTCCTACCCCCTTGTCCTGGCCGCACAGTGGCTTCTCGAACGCGGCCGCCGGCTCAAAGTGGACGCAGACCCCAGGCGAGATCAGCTTCATTGTCTCGATGGTGCGCCATTCCGGCACCGGGAGCAGATGTGCGCGCGTTCTACTGCCGTGCAACAAGATCTCGTGCCAGTACAGCCCTTGGAGGGCCTGAGAGACGCGCTCGGCGGAAGCTTCGGTGGCGCGATCGACGCTGCGATGGGCCTCGATGGTGGCCCAGGCGGTGGCAGCACCAAGGCACAGCATCACGACGACAAGCAGGCGGGCGACGAGTTGCAGGAACAGGCGCATGCGACCTCCCACGAATTGTGGAACGAAGCTAACAACATCGCCAATCCCTGCCAATTGCAAGCACGAGGCTCTGTGCAAATCGGGAAATTTTCCCAATCGTTTCAGGGCATCCGTCTTTGGACCGCGGGCTGCGGCTTTGCTTTAACAACCCTGTCCGCAAAAAGGTAGCCGATCGGGAGCCAAGCGCGATGAGTTCCGAACAAGGCGCGATGATCGCAGCATCTGACGGGAGCGCACCGGAACGCGGCGCGCTGTTGCTCTGGATGATATTTACCGGTCTTTCGGTGTTTGCCACGGTGCTGTTGTGGCGCTATGGCCTCTTGCATTTGATGGTGACCTCGGACCGCACCTATCTTTCGAGCGTTATCGCCGTCCTCTACGTCATCACTTGCGTTCACTGCTTTCTCCGTACCCGCGCTATTGCGCGCGAAGGGGCGGTGGGAGATCGCTGCCGCGCGATCCTCGCCGCAGCCGACGGCGGCGCGGCGCTGGAAGCGGATGCGAAGTCGCTGCCGAAGGGCCTGGTCAGCGATCATATCCATAGCCTGATCGAGAAGGCGAGGGTGCAGAGCAAGCGAGGTATCGACCAGACGCTTCTGTTGCGCTCGCTGGCCGACCGCCTGCGCGGCTCCAATGGCTTTGGTAACTTTGCCTCCGACACGCTGATGAAGCTCGGGCTGCTCGGCACGATCATCGGCTTCATCATCATGCTGGCGCCGATCGCAACGCTCGATGCAGCGGACAAGGTCGCGATGAAATCGTCCATGGGACTGATGAGCGACGGCATGGCGGTCGCGATGTACACGACGCTTGCCGGCCTGGTCGGCTCGATCCTGGTGAAAATTCAGTACTACATGCTCGATGCCGCGACCCAGCGGGTATTTTCGAACGCGGTCACGCTCACTGAGACCCGCGTTACGCCGGTGCTGGAACGTCGCAATGATGGATGATTTCGGCCTCTATCCGCGTGAGGAAGCCTTCGATCCGTTCGGCGTCATGCTGTTCAAGGCGCTGCAGGTCGTCTCCTTCCTGTTTTTCCTGGCGCTGCTCGCGGTCTCGCCGGAATCGAAGGATGGCAAGATCGATTCCAAGGCCGAGTTCATCATCACCATGGATTGGCCCGACAACCACCCCGATGACCTCGACCTGTTTGTGCAGGATCCCGCGGGCAATATCGCCTGGTACCGGCATCGCGAGGCCGGTTTCCTCACGCTCGACCGCGACGACCGCGGCGGCGTCAACGATTTTATCACTGTCAACGGGCGGAAGATCGCCTCGCCCATTCGCGAGGAAATCGTGACGGTGCGCGGCATCCTTGCCGGCGAATATACCGTCAACGTCTCGCACTTCCAGGCCAAGACCGGCCAGCCGGTCCCAGTGAACGTGAAGGTGCAGAAGCTCAATCCAACTGCGCAGGTGATCTTCGATGACAAGGTATTCGTCGATCACACCGGCGCGGAGAAGACGGCGGTACGCTTCACGCTGGATTCAGAAGGCAAGGTGATCGATGTCGAGCAGCGGCAGAAATCGCTGCTGGAGACGTTCCGCAGCGCAAGCCGGAACGGCGCGGACCGCGATCCCAAGACCGGCGTCAGGATGAGAACGCCGTGAGCAATCTGCAATCCGACATTCTCATGCTCTCCGTGGCGTATGCGCTGGTCGGCGCGCTGCTGCTCGTCGTGCTGGTCTATGCAAGGCTTCCCTGGTCGTTGAAGGGCATCGCCGTGATCGTGACCAGCTCCTTTTACATCGCAAGCTTCCTCGGCATGCGCGCGCTGCTCGGCTGGGCAAGCGTCGACCGGCTGCCTCCGAGTTTCAAGCTGCTGCAGGCGCGCATTGTCGAGCCGCATTCGCTGGAAGGCGACCCCGGGGCGATCTATCTCTGGGTCGAGGCGCTCGACGATGGCAACCGTCCGAGCGGCGTGCCGCGCGCCTATCGCATTCCCTATAGCGACAAGCTGGCGGACAAGACCGATAAGGCGCAGGGCGAGCTCGCCGCGGGCCGTGCGCAAGGAGGTCGCGCCGCCGATTACGGCAGCGGCGAGGGCGGGCTGCTCGACGCCGTGCGCGCCTACATCACGCCGAATACCATCATCGAAACCTCTGGCGGCGATCCCTCCACCGGCGGCGGGCTGACCGCGGTGCCGCAAGCTGGCGACGAAGTCACCTTCACGCCGCTCTTGCCGCCGCGGATGCCGCCCAAGGACGTGATAGAGCCGCAGGAAACCAGGCAGTAACCGAAGCGAGGCGTGCGCCTTAGTCACGGCAGGCCATGTTTTCGGGCGAAGCCGAAGTGCCGCCCGACGGCCGGGCGATGCCGGGGATCTAAAATTTTCTCAGATGGCTTCGCCGCGTGCGAGCGCCGCAGCGGTTCGGATCGCCGAGATATTGGCCTTGTAGGCTTCCTTCGTGCCGCCCTTGAAGACGGCGGAGCCGGCCACGAAGGCATTGGCGCCGGCAGCGGCCAACTGGCCGGAATTATCCGCGCCCACGCCGCCATCGACTTCGATGTCGATCGGGCGTCCCGCCGTCATCGCGCGCAAGTCGCGGACCTTGGCAAGGGTGGAGGGAATGAAAGCCTGTCCGCCGAAGCCGGGATTGACCGACATCACCAGCACCAGATCGATGTTGTCGATCACATATTCGATCGCCGAAAGCGGCGTGGCCGGATTGAGCGAGACGCCGGCCTTCTTGCCGAGCGCGCGGATCGCCTGCAACGAGCGATGCAGATGCGGGCCTGCCTCGGCATGCACCGTGATGTGGTTGCATCCCGCCTTGGCGAAGGCTTCCAGATACGGATCGCATGGCGAAATCATCAGGTGCGCGTCGAAAATCTTTTTGGTGTGCGGGCGCATCGCCTTGATGACATCGGGCCCGTAGGAAATGTTGGGGACGAAATGCCCGTCCATCACGTCGAGATGGATCCAGTCGGCGCCAGCAGCATCGACCGCGCGCACTTCTTCGCCGAGCTTCGAGAAGTCCGAAGCCAGGATCGACGGCGCGATGATGAGTGGACGTGGGGCAAAGGAAGCGGACATCTCTCGCCGTCTTTCGAAAGCTGTTTCGACACGCCAAGGCGCTTGTCCGCCTAACATGCGCGAGCTTTTCGGGCAATGCAGGCTTCGAGCAGGTGGAAAAATCTGCCGCAAGCGGCACCAATTGCCGGTTGGCGGTCAGATTCCGAAATCCCCAAGGCTATCACTTCATTGGTCTTTTCGCCGTGGCACGGTGCTTGCTGACCCACATCGAGGGGTCACACGCAAGCGTGCGGCCATTTGGAGCTCTGCCATGCTGCCTGCTATCGGCGCGGCCTCGGCCGCCCTGGACGCCATCCAGTCACTGACATCGTCCCAATCGACGTCGTCGCAGCCGACCGGCGGCTTTGGACCGGCTTTGTCCGACGCGGAAGACAGCTCCTCCACGCCACAGACGGCCTCAAACGCCGTTTCCGGTTTCAACAACGCCCTGATTTCGTCAAACAACTTCAACGCGCTGATCGATGCCCAGAGCCTGACTTCAGGTGATCTGGCCGGGGCGCTTGACTCCAGCAGTTCGGATTCCTCGCAAGGTCCGTCCGCCTCGGCCTCATCGGCCTATGATACGGTCAACCAGCTCGTCCAGTCCACGGCGGTCCCGCTCGGGTTCAGTCCGTTCTCTATCAGCGCTTGACGCAACGCAGGCGAAGTCCATTCGCGGCCGTTATCCGAAGCGATCCCGCCACGATGGCAGTGCGCCCGGCACAGCCAGCGCCGTTGCCGCATAGATTCCACGGGCGATCGCACGGGCCATGACATTGGCTGCGACCATGCCAAGCTCGGTGAGGCCGATCAGCGGATCGATTTGTCGTCCACCGGTCGATGCCGCGAATACGACGTCGCCGTCGGTGGGCGCGTGCACCGGGTAAATCGCGCGCGCAAAGCCGGTCTGCGCCATCATGGCCAGGCGCTTGGCCTGATTTTTTGTCAGCACGGCGTCGGTGACGACCACGGCGAGCGTGGTGTTCTCGGAGGGTGTCGCGGCAGGTCCGCCCTTGACCCGCATCTTCAGCATGTCCGGAGTAAAGGCCGCTGGTAATCCGCGTCCGCCATATTCGTCGTCGACCTCAAACGGCGCCGCCCAGAACCACGGTCCGTCGCCAACCGTGACGGTGCCGACTGCATTGACCACGGCGAGCGCTGCGACCTTCACGCCATCCGGGGTTTGGGCGGAGGCCGAGCCGAGGCCGCCCTTCAGATTGGCGGTATTGGCGCCGAGGCCCGCGCCGACGCTGCCGAGCGCGAAACTGGTGCCGGCCGCTGCGGCCGCCACGTAGCCGAGATCGCGGTAAGGCGCGAAGCGGCCCCACTTCTTGTTGCCGCCGTTGAGGAGGTCGAAGCAGATCGCGCCGGGCACGATCGGAACAATTGCGCTGCGCGCCTGGAAGCCGCGGCCCTGTTCGGCGAGCCAGGCCTGCACGCCGCCGCCGGCTTCCAGTCCGAAGGCCGAGCCGCCTGACAGTGCGATCGCATCGATCCGCTCGACCATGTTGACAAGGTCGAGCAGCCCACCCTCGCGCGTGCCTGGAGCGCCGCCGCGCACATCCATCGCGGCCACCGCTGGGCGATCGAAAACCACCGCAGTGACACCAGAGGCAAGCTCGGCGTCGTCGGCGTGGCCGACGCGAACGCCGGCAATATCGGTGAGGAGATTGTGCATGGCGTTCACTCAGCCGGTTTCGTAATCGGGTTTCGAATAAAACGTCAGCTTTCAAGGGCCAGTCTGATCATGCGTGCCAGGTCAGACTTTCGGTACGGCTTGGCGAGCAATAGCACGCCGGTATCGAGACGGCCGTGATGAACAATGGCGTTCTCGGTATAGCCTGAAGTGAACAGCGTCTTCAATCCGGGCCGCCGTGCGATCGCCGCGTCGACCAATTGGCGGCCGTTCATCAAGCCGGGCATGATGACGTCGGTAAACAGAAGATCGATATGGTTGGAGCCGTCGACGATCTCCAGGGCCTCCGATGCTCTTGAGGCCTCGAGCGTCTTGTAGCCGAGGCTTTCGATCTGGGTGATGACATAGCGGCGCACCAGCGCATCATCTTCGACGATCAGTATTGTCTCGTTGCCGACGGCGATGCTCGTGGTGGTCAGCGATTCCATCGGCGTGTCCGGCAACCCGGTGGCGCGCGGCAGATAGATCTTCACCGTGGTGCCGTGGCCTTCCTCGCTGTAGATCTTGATGTGGCCGTTTGATTGCTTGACGAAGCCGAACACCATGCTCAATCCAAGCCCCGTACCCTTGCCGACCTCCTTGGTGGTGAAGAAGGGGTCGAACACCCGCTCGAGGTTTGCCGCCGGAATCCCGGTGCCGGTGTCGCTCACAGCGATCATGACGTAGTTGCCGACGGCCACGTCCCCGTTCATCGCGGCGTAGTCATCGTCGAGGGAGATATTGCTGGTCTCGATCACGAGCTTGCCGCCGGCCGGCATGGCGTCGCGGGCATTGATCGCCAGATTCAGGATCGCGGTCGTCAGCTGGTTGGGATCGACCAAAGCAGGCGAGGCGTTCTCCGCCAGCAAGGGGTTGATCTGGATTTGCTCGCCGAGCGTCGGCCGCAACAGCGTTATGGTCTCAAAAACCAGCGTGTTGACGTCGACCTCGCGCGGTTGCAGTGGTTGACGGCGCGCGAAGGCAAGCAGGTGTTTCGTCAGGCTCGCGCCACGCTCGGCCGCATCGTCGATCATCTTGGCGATCGCCGAAAGCTGCGGGTCGTGCGCCAGCGCATCCTCCAGAATGCCGATCGTGCCTGTGATGACGGTCAGGATATTGTTGAAGTCGTGTGCGACGCCGCCAGTCAATTGCCCGACGGCGTCCATCTTTTGCGCCTGACGGAACTGCGCTTCGGCGGCCTGCTTTTCGGTGAGGTCGCGGCCAACGAAGAAATGCCGTCGGACCGGATCCGACCACGTTCCCATCCAGCTCAGATTCACCGGGTGTCCGTCCTTGTGGACGTAGCGGGTTTCGAAGTTGCGCATCAGGTGGCCGCGCCGCGCCGATCGCATCTCCTGCCGCGTGCTTTCGAGATCGTCGGGATAGATGAACTCCATCGCGCTATGGCCGATCATGTCCTCCGGTTTCAATCCCAGGATCGTCACAGAGCTCGGGCTGACCTGGACAAACGTACCCTTGGTATCGGTGACCAGGATGAGATCCTGCGACGTCTCGAAGATGCGCTGCCGTTCCTCGATTTCCTGGGTAAGGGCTGCTTGCGTACGTTTGCTTTCGGTGACGTCGCGCGCGATCTTGGAAGCGCCGATGATCTCGCCCGAAAGCGAGCGTAGCGGCGAGATCGAGAGTGAAACGGTCAGCAGCCGGCCGTCCTTGGTCACGCGCAAGGTCTCGTGACGGGCGACGGTCTCGCCGTGGCCCACGCGCGTGAGAATATCGTTTAATTCATCGAGCTTTTCCGACGGAACGATCAGGTCGATATGGCGGCCGATCGCCTCGGCGGCGGTATATCCGAACAACCGCTCGGCGGCCGGATTCCAGGCGGTGATGGTGCCGTCGAGTTTCTTGGCGATGATGGCGTCGTTGGAGGATTCGACGACCGCGGTGTACAGGCGTTCGCGTTCGGAATGGCGGCGTTGTTCGGAGGCGCTCTCACGACGCAGCGCGTAGAGCAGGCGGGACAGCCGCGCCTGCAAGTTGATATTTTGCAGCAGCAGCACGCCCAGCACGAAACAGGCGGCGCCAAGCCCATAGAGGCGGCCTACGTAAAATCCAAAATCGTAACGGTTGGCATTGAGCAGCGCCGACGACGCCACATCGAACAGCCAGGCGCACAGCACCACCATGAGCCAGATGTCGAGGACCGAATGCGGCCGGCGCGTCCACAGCACGAACAGGGCTACAACGTTGAGCAGCCACACCGCGAGCGCAGTTCCAAACAGCTCCTGCGCATAGCCTTTGTCCGCGATGAGCAGCGGCAGGAGATGGTGCTTTTCCGTCACCACGAAAATCGCGACCGCCATTGCCGCAAAGACCGCGATCACGGCCCAGACGATCGATGCTCCAACCGATCCCTTGATTTGGCGGCCGCCATCCTCACCCTTCAGCAGGGCGTAGCCGAGCACGAAGAGCGGGAAACCGCCGTGCCAGACCATGTAAAGCCAGGCCGCCGTCTGTGGGCCGGCGTGCAGAAGCCCGCTGGTGGCAAACAGATTTGGAAAGGTCAGGCCGTGAAGGAGCGCTGCGACCGCGGTGAACAGATATCCGCTCGCAAGCACCAGAAGCGAGCGCGATCGCAACAATGAGAATTGCGAAAGCAGGAGGATCGTCGTGATCAGGTCGTTGATTGCGAGCGCAGATTGATAGCTGGCGACGAAAGCCGGGACCGCCGGTAGCTGCACCCGGGAGAAGGGAAGGGTGGCGGAAAAGAAAATAGCCGAGACGGCGACGACACCGAAAGCAATCTTGCGGTCGCGGGCAGTGGCAGGAAGGGTCGAGAGAAAAATGTTGCGGTCGTCGCCAGCTTCCACTTTTGTCTCCAGACCCCGGCGTGTTCGCTCGTGTCTTTTAAGGCTGGCGCTCGCACGCCACGCCAGCGACCTGCTTAAGCAACGCAACCGGGGAGATATATTGTACTTATTGCCGTTCGGAGGGAATGCCTGCCGGCATTTGCCGATTGAGGTTGGGGGGAAGCTGCGAACGCGACAGGCTGCCGTTGACCGCTTCCAGCAGCTCGGGGGGCCTGAAAGGCTTTTGCAGACTTGAGACGGCCCCAAGCCGCGTCGCCATGTGCAAAAAGTCCGGTTGGCGTTCCGAAGCCAAGCGGAACTGTTGTCCTGAAATCACGATGACCGGCATTTGCGGGCGTGACTGATGAACGAGCTTCATTGTCTCGAAGCCATCCATTCCCGGCATGAAGATGTCGACGATGAGCAGGTCAAAGCTCCGCGCCTCAAGCAATTGCAGGCCGGTACGGCTGCTGTCGACGGCTTCGACCGCATGGGCCGCGCGCTCAAGCAGAATCCTGATGGTGGCAAGAACCGCCCGATCGTCGTCGATGACGAGAATGCTCGCCATGGCTTTCCTTGACGAATTTCGTCCTGTTCAACCGAAAGTTACATATTTTTTGACTCAGGCCAAGACCGGTACTGACGCCAAGGCGGTGATGGTTGACGTCAACTTACTCCGTTGCAGCGAAACTTCCAGACTGGTTTGACAGTTCCGTCCGGTTCGCTGCGGGAACTTTCGTTCGGAGGCTGCCGTGGCTGAAACGAAAACGCCCCGGCGGACCGGGGCGTTGAATGAAGACCCTGGTTGAAGAGGTTAAGAACCCTTCGGGCTGATCTCGGTGTAGTTGCCCTTGGCATCCCATTTGTAGACGACATAATCGATTTGCTTGATGTCGCCCTTGGAATCGAATTCAAGCTTGCCGATCACCGTATCCCACGAGCCGGCCTTGATCGCGTCCATGACCTTCTTCGGATCTGTCGTACCGGCCTTCGCCACCGCCTGCGACCATACCTGCATCGCCGCATAGGTGTAGAGGGTGTAGCCCTCGGGGTCGATGTTGTTGGCCCTGAACTTCTCGACGATGGCTTTCGCGGTCGGCTTGTTGCGCGGATCGGGGCCGAAAGTGAACAGCGTGCCTTCGCCGGCCGGTCCGGTGATGGACGCGAATTCCTTGTCGGCAAGCGCATCGCCTGCCATCAGCACCGTCTGCATGCCCTGGTCGCGCATCTGGCGCACGATCAGTCCGGCTTCCTGATGGTAGCCGCCGACAAAAACCAGATCGATGTTCTCGCGCTTCATGCGCGAAACGATGGCGGTGAAGTCCTTGTCGCCCTTGTTGTAGGACTCGAACATCTTCTCCTGGAAACCGGCCTTGTTGAGCGCCTTCTTGGTCTCGTCGGCGAGGCCCTTGCCGTAGGTGGTCTTGTCGTTGAGGATGGCGACGTTCTTGCCCTTGTAGAACTTCGCGATGTAGTCGGCCGCGACCAGGCCCTGCTGATCGTCGCGGCCGCAGACGCGCGCGACGTTCCAGAGCCCACGTTCGGTAAACAGCGGATTGGTCGAGGCAGGCGTGATCTGAAGCACGTTGCCGTCCTGATAGGCTTCCGATGCCGGGATCGACGATGACGAGCAGTAGTGACCGGCGACGAAGGGGATCTTGGAGCTTGCGATCTTTTCCGCTACCGAGCGGGCTTGTTTGGGATCGCAGGCGTCGTCCTCGACATCCAGCGCGAGCTTCTTGCCGAGCACGCCGCCCGCAGCATTGAGGTCCTTGATCGCCTGCTCGGCGCCATTCTTCATCTGGCGGCCGAAGGCGGATTCGCCGCCGGTCATCGGGCCCGCCACGGCGATGGTGACGTCTTGCGCAAACGCGGCCGTCGACAGCGCCAGCGACGCGCCGATTGCCAGGCCAAAGAGCTTTACTGATTTCATGAGGGATCCTCGCGGGTGGTTCGCCATGGGACTTCGCCGGCTGGCCGCCGGGTTCTGGAAAGCGTGGGCGTATTCTCGGCTGATTTTACGGCGAAGTCATCGGTAAATTTCGCCCAAACCGGCTTCCAACGGTGGTCATTCCGCGGCGCAAATGAAACGAGCTAACCGTTAACGCGCGAGATTCCGGCTCTGGTGGGGTGCACCATTCCGGAATGGGCGCGGGCTAGCCGCGCCGACCGCCTTCGAGATAGGCAGCGCGGATTTCCGGGCGCTGCAACAGTTCCGCGCCCGATCCTTGCAGCGTGATCAGGCCGTTGACCATGACATAGCCGCGATGGGCCAGCTTGAGGGCATGGTTGGCGTTCTGTTCGACGATCAGCACGGTGAGGCCGTCCTGGCGGTTGAGGGTGCGGATGGCATCGAAGATCTGGCGGGCGATCAGGGGCGCGAGCCCAAGCGAGGGCTCATCCAGCAGCAGCAGGCGTGGGCGGCTCATCAAAGCGCGGCCGATCGCCAGCATTTGCTGCTCGCCGCCCGATAGCGTGCCGCCTCGCTGCGTCAGGCGTTCTTTCAGCCGCGGAAACAGCGCCAGTACGCGCTCAAGGCCGACGGTGCGCTCCGCCTCGGTGGAATCGGTGGCATCGGCGCCCATTTGCAGGTTCTCCGCCACGCTCATGCGCGGAAAAATCCGGCGGCCCTCCGGCGATTGCGCAATGCGCAAGCGCGCAATGTCATGGGTCGGCACATCGGTGATGTCGCGGCCGTCGAACAGGACCCGGCCGGCGCGGGCTCTTGGTTTGCCGAAGATCGTCATCATCAGCGTCGACTTGCCGGCGCCGTTGGCGCCGATCAGCGCCACGATCTCGCCCCTGACGATGTCGAGATCGACGCCCTTGAGCGCCTCGATCTTGCCGTAGGCAGCGTGAAGGCCGCGGATCGCGAGCAGGGGGGAGGATGACGTGGTCATCGCGCAACCTCGCCGCTGTCATGGCCGGGCGAGCCGACCGTGCTCCCTCCCCCTGAAAGGGGGAGGGTTGGGGAGGGGGTCACTGTTTGCGCACGTTGTTCGACTCGCGTGAGAAGATCCTCCAGAACGCCCTGCAAATTCGAGAGAACATCGTTGTTCCAATAGCGGACAACCACGATGCTCTTTTCAGAAAGCCAGCGTGTCCGTCTTTCATCGGCATGGATCCGGCGTTCGGCGTGTTGTCCGCCGTCAAGTTCAACCGCAAGCCGGAGGCTCACGCAATAAAAGTCGAGCGTATACGGCCCGATCGGATGTTGTCTTCGGAACTGATGACCATCGAGTTGGCCCCGACATAGCGCACACCAGAGCCGGGTTTCAGCATTCGTCATGCTACCGCGGAGCTTCCGTGCACGTGCCGTCATCGATTGTGTCCGCGAGAAGCGTGACCCCCTCCCGCCCGCTTCGCGGTCGACCTCCCCCTTCCAGGGCAGTGCAGGACGTTTTCGATGCCCCAATGTTCGCGGACAACGCGCAGCAGTTCTGCGGGCGTGTAGTACTGGGTCAGAACGAAGTAGCGCTCGACGGTTTTGTCGCGTCCACGTTTGCTGGTGATCCTCGCTACGGCCTTGAGACCCGGAAAGTCGTGCTCTTCGGCCATATCCCTGACCGGCGCCACGATCGCGGTTCGGGTTTCCTTGCGGCCGTGACCGGTGTCTCTGGTGGTAGCTTGTTTGGCTTCTTCCGCTCTGCCGTGCAGATCGCGGCCTTGGCATCGCGCAGCAAACCGGGCTGGTTGTTCTTTACCGCCAAGACGTAATCTCCACCGCGCTCCACGATGGCTTTCGCCATCCCGCGATGACAATGCAGCGCATCCGCCATAACGACGCAGCCTTTCAGTGAAGAAGCTCGACGAGATGCAAAGCGCCGGTGCTTTCGTTGTTTCCAGGCGCCAGCACATTGACGAGCGCCATGCGGGTCGTTGCGCTCCATCGAAGACGCGCGTAAATGCGCTGATGGCGCTGCACCGCATCCGGGAAACGTGCCGAGAGAAGACTTCCTGGCTTCGTCATGGACTGCTCCCCATGACGGCGGCGGCTTCCTCTTCGTCGGCGCCAAGATAGGCGGCGACTACCTTGGGATCGTCGCGGACCGCTTGCGGCGCGCCCTCGGCGATCTTCACGCCGTAATCCATCACCACGATGTGGTCGGAGATTTCCATCACCACCGACATGTCGTGCTCGATCAGAAGAATCGAGGTGCCCTGGTCGCGGATCGAGAGCAGCAGGTCGCTCAGCGCCGAACTTTCGCGGGCGTTGAGCCCGGCGGCCGGTTCGTCCAGGCACAGTAGCGCCGGTTCGGTGCACATCGCGCGTGCGATTTCCAGACGGCGCTGATCGCCGTAAGCGAGGTTGCCGGCGGCATCGTCGGCGCGCTCGAACAGGCCGATCCGGTCGAGCCATCGCTTGGCCTGATCGATCGCGTGCTTCTCGGCCGCGCGATAGGATGGCGCGCCGATCAGCCCGAGAAAGGTGAACCCGGAGGCCTGCATCAGCGTATTGTGCTGGGCGACCATCAGGTTTTCGAGCGCCGTCATGCCGGGAAACAGACGAATGTTCTGAAAGGTGCGCGCGACTTTCGCCTGTTTGGAAATCCGGAAATCGTTCAGCCGCTCGAGCTGGAAATCGCGGCTGTCGTCATGCGTCAGGCGGATGGCGCCGGAGGTCGGCCTGTAAAATCCGGTGATGCAGTTGAAGACGGTGGTCTTGCCGGCGCCGTTCGGGCCGATCAGCGCGGTGATCTTGTGGCGTTCGGCGGTGAAGGAAAGGTCATTGACGGCGACCACGCCGCCGAAGCGCATGGTCAGGCCGCCGACTTGAAGGATCGTATCGCCGCTCATCCCCGTCCCTCCCTGGCAAGTTCGGAGGAGATCGCCTTGCTCTGCCGCAAGAAAACCGTCGGTGCGCGGTGGCCGATCAGGCCGCGCGGTCGCCAGATCATCAAGAGCACCATCGCCATGCCGAACACCAGCATGCGGTATTGATCGAACCCGCGAAACAGTTCGAAACCGCCGATCAGGGTGAGGGCCGCCAGCGCCACGCCGAGCTGCGAACCCATGCCACCAAGCACGACGATCGCGAGCACCAGCGCCGATTCCTGGAAGGTGAAGGATTCCGGGCTGATAAAACCCTGCCGGGTGGCAAAGAACGCGCCGGCAAAGCCGCCGAACATCGCGCCGGTGGCGAACGCCGTGAGTTTGGTGGTGGTGATGTTGATGCCGAGTGCGCGGCAGGCGACTTCGTCCTCGCGCAGGGCTTCCCAGGCGCGGCCGATCGGCAGTCGGCGCAGCCGGATCGTGACCCAGTTGGTCAGAAGCGCGAGCGCCAGAATCAAATAGAACAGAAACACGATGCGCTGGGTGGTCGAGAATTCGATGCCGAGTTTTGCTGCCAGCCCATTGGGGCCGGGAGTAAGCGGGATGCCGAAAAACGAGGGCCTCGGAATGCCGGATACGCCGTTGGGGCCGCCGGTCAGGCTTTGCCAGTTGATGATGACGAGACGAATGATTTCGCCAAACGCCAGCGTCACGATGGCGAGGTAATCGCCGCGCAGCCGCAGCACCGGAAAGCCGAGCATCACACCCCAGAGGGCAGCCAAAATGCCGGCGAGCGGCAGGCAGACCCAGAACGACAGTCCGAAATTGGTCGACAGCAGCGCATAAGAATAGGCGCCGACGGCGTAGAAGGCGACATAGCCGAGGTCAAGCAGGCCGGCGAGGCCGACCACGACATTCAGTCCCCATCCGAGCATCACATAGGTCAACACCAGAATGCCGAGATCGAGAATATAGCGTTGATCATAGAAAATCACCGGGAAGACAAAGGTGAAAACCAGAAGCAGCGGCGCAATCGCCCGGCGCGCGAGCCCAAGCGCGCTTTGCATGGATGGGGGCACTACCGCGGTTGCCGAAACCGGTCCCCACCATTGGCGCAGCAACTCGATGACGATGCTGCCGCCAAACACGACGCCAACGATGGTGGCGAGATCGCCGAACCGCGTCCAGTAAATCAATTGGCCGGTCGGCCCTGCTTCGGTGCGGACGCCGATCATCAGCGAGAACAGCACCAGCGCAACGAACGCGCTGATCAGGGCTTTCTTGAAGATGAAGGCGATGCCCGCGCTGCGCGATGCTTGCGTGAGGTCGGGCGCAGATACCGTCACGCGCTTACCTAAACTTTTTCGATTTCAGGGCGGCCGAGCAGGCCGGTCGGCAGGAAGATCAGCACCACGATCAGGATCGAGAACGCGGCGACGTCTTTATATTCGACCGAGAAATACGCCGACCACATGGTTTCGATCAGGCCGATCAGGAGCCCACCAAGCATCGCGCCCGGGAGCGAGCCGATCCCGCCGAGGACGGCGGCGGTGAACGCCTTGATGCCGGCGACGAAGCCCATGTAGAAATCGACGAGGCCGTAGTAGAGCAGGTACATCATGCCGGCGACCGCGGCGAGCGCAGAGCCAATGACGAAGGTCATGGAGATGGTGCGATCGACATCCACGCCCAGAAGCGCCGCCATGGTCTGATCCTGCTCGCAAGCTCGCATGTCGCGTCCGAGTCGTGTCCGCGATACCAGCCAGCTGAAGATCGCGAGCAGAACGACCGTGGTGACGACGACGACGATCTGCGCGTTGGAGAGACGAACCACAAAGCCGTTGCTTTCGAGCAGGCTGTAGCCGCCGGTGATGATCGGCGGCACCGGTTTGACGCGGGCGCCTTGCGAGATCTGGGAAAAGTTCATCAGCACGAACGACATTCCGATCGCCGACAGCATCGGTGCGAGGCGGAAGGAATGCCGCAACGGCCGGTAGGCGATGCGCTCCACCGTCCAGCCGTAAAGGGCGGTAACCGCCATCGATACCAAGAGCACGATGAGAAGGACCAGCGGTATTGCGGTCAACCCGATCGAGATCAGGATCAGGAAGGTGATCAGCGCAATGAAGCCACCGATCATGAAGATGTCGCCGTGGGCGAAATTGATCATGCCGACGATGCCATAGACCATGGTGTAGCCGATGGCGATCAGGCCATAGATCGAGCCGAGAACGATGCCATTGATCAGTTGCTGGGCGAAATAATCCATGCGCTGCCGAATGTTGGTGCATTTTCCGGCAAAATGGAATCCGCTTTGCCGCTTTCGAAAATGCCGCTTCTCCTGACACTGCGAAGGCCCTGGCAGCCGGACGTCGCGTCATTTCAATTTTTAACAGCGGGAACCCATGGCGGCAACAGCGCCTAAAGGGGGACTTAAGGGCTTGTACAGAGATAGTTTTCAGGAGTGTCCGCGGGAACCGCCGATTTCGGCGCAGCGGCAAAAAGATCCGGCGGAACGGATGTCCCGCGCAACCAATGCCGGGTTCCGCAGTTATCTCCTGCGACTGAAAAAGGGAGATCGCGATGTCCAATCAGAACCAGAATCCCGGCCAGCAAAACCAGACCCCTGGGCAGCAGAACCAGACCCCAGGGCAGAAGCCCGGTCAGCAGCAGGGCGGTGGCCAGAAGCCAGGACAGCAGCAGCAGGATCCGGGCCGTGAAGGACAGAAACCCGGCCAGGGTCGCTAACCCGTTCACGAGTTAAAGCTCATCTATTTCTGAAGGGAAGTCCGAGAAGTAGGTGTGAGTGTTGGAGGAAAGGCCTCGCCGGAATGGCGGGGCCTTTTCTTTGGGATGTCGGTATCGCAGTTGGCTATTCCTAGTGTGGCGGTTCAAAAGCCCGCATCATTGATGCCGCGGGTTCGCCGTGCGGGCTTTTGAACCAAAGCCACACTAGATCAATAAGTTCGCCAGTGTCCTATCGATTCCGAAGTTCGTAAGCGAGGGGCCGCACAGTTGTACGAACTTCGGACTCGGGACACTGGACCTCATCTGGACCCGCCGTGGAACCTCAACTAGGTTCCGTTTCCCAAGCGGCAACGCGGCAGGCTGGCTTTAGCCATCCCGAGAGGGGAACGACCGCGCGAAATCAGGAGGAAGCCGATGACTCTCACTCGCCGGGATGTATTTGCGACCGCCGGCGCGGCCGCCGCAACTCTTGCCGTTCAAAAGAGCGCCAGCGCCCAGTCGTTCGACTTCAAGCCGAACCAGCGTTACCCCGATGCATCAGTCGAAATTCTCGATCCGAGCTTTGCCAAACATCGGCTGTTCTCGAGCACCCTGGAGCAATTGGCCACGGGCATGCGATGGGCGGAGGGTCCGGTCTGGTTCGGCGACGGCCGTTACCTCCTGGTCAGCGACATCCCGAACAACCGCATCATGCGCTACGACGAAGCCACCGGTAACTGGGGCGTTTTCCGACATCCCTCGAATTTCGCCAACGGCAACGCGCGCGATCGGCAGGGCCGGCTGATCACCTGTGAGCATCTGACGCGCCGCGTGACGCGTACCGAATATGACGGCAAGATCACCGTGCTCGCCGACAATTTCAACGGCAAGCGTCTGAATTCGCCGAACGATATCGTTTGCAAATCCGACGGATCGATCTGGTTCACCGATCCGCCGTTCGGTATTGGCGGGGAGTGGGAGGGCGACAAGCAAACGTCCGAATTGCCGCATTCCGTCTACCGCATCGCGCCCGACGGAAAGCTTGGCCTCATTACCGCGGACCTGGCCGGGCCGAATGGCCTCGCGTTCTCGCCCGATGAAAAGAAGATCTACATCATCGAGTCGCGTGCACAGCCGAACCGGCTGGTCTGGTCCTTTGATGTCGGCGCCGACGGTTTTACGCTGTCGAACAAGACAAAGCTGATCGACGGCGGGGCGACCGCTCTTGACGGGATGAAGGTCGATACCGACGGCAATCTCTGGTGCGGCTGGGGCAGCACTGGTGCTGCCAACAGCAAAGGCGAGGAGCTCGACGGCGTGAAAGTGTTCAATTCTGAAGGCAAGGCCATCGGCTTCATTCGCTTGCCCGAGCGTTGCCCCAATCTCGTGTTCGGCGGTGTGAAGAAGAACCGCCTGTACATGGCGAGTTCGCACTCGCTCTATGCCCTTTACGTCGAGGCGAGGGGGGCGGTCTAAGGCCAGCCCGATTGGAACGGAACCGGCCGCACCCTCGGGCGCGGCCGGTTAAGGTAAACAAAGGGTTTAAATTGCCCCTCGCAGTTTAACGGCGTTACTTCCCGAACAACCCCGCACGCGCTGTGGGAATAACAGGGAAAGCGTCATGTCAAACTGGCGGATCAGTTCGTTCAGCGGTGCACTCCTCGCCGCCTACTTCATTCCGAGCTGGGCAATCATCGCCCATACGATCGTGATGTCGCCGGTCCGCGGTCTCTATGAGCGGCCGAGCGTGTCGGTGGCGCTTTATGCGAGCGATCACCTGCAACTGGCTTCCATGACCACAGTGCGCTTTGCGTGGCTGCTGGCGCTGGGCCGGCTGACGGTCGTTGCCTTCTTTGCGCTGTTCCTCGTTCTCGCGGCGATCAGCTTCATTCGCAAGCAGACCAGTGGCAGCGAGGCCCTGGCGATCGCGCTTGGCATTGGTAGCGTGATCAGCTTTGCGAGCATGATCATGGCGTCCCAAGTCGGCGAGGCCGCAGCGCTTCGGCTGCATGCAACCGAACTGCTGATGATGCTCGGTACCGTCATCGTGATGCTGTTCGATCGTCCCGCGCAGCCGCAGACGATGGCGGCAACGGCGCCGCCGGATCTACCCCTTCAGGAGACCCAGCTCAGCTATCACGGCTGAGGCCTCCTTCACGGCGTGATTGGCGTTGCTTGAGTTATCTCTGCGTCAAAAAGCCGACTACCGCTTCCGTGAAAGCGTGCTGCTGTTCGATGCTGGAAATATGGGCCGCATCCAGGATCGTCATCGAGGCGCCAGGAATGTGGCTGCGGATGAACTCGGCTGCGGCGACCGGCGTCGACATGTCGTGACGGCCGGCGATCACCAGCGTCGGGGATTTGATTTTCGGCAATAATGCCCGCTGATCGAGCGTCGAGAGGGCCTCGCAGCAGGCGATGTAACCGGCGGGCCGGGTCGCAAGCAGCATGGCTTTCAGATTTTGCGTGATCTGCGGCTCGCGCTCGCGGAAGTCGGCCGTGAGCCAGGCTGCGATCACGGTGTCGGCGAGGCCAGCCATGCCGCCTTCCTTCACCGCCTTGATCCGGTTCAGCCAGTTGGTCGGATCGGGAAAATAGCAGGTGGTGTTGGACAGGATGATCTTGCCCATGCGCTCCGGCGCGTTGGCCCCGAGCCATTGTCCGACCATGCCGCCCATCGACAGCCCGCACCAATGCACCTTCTCGATGTTGAGGTCGTCGAGGATCGCCAGCACGTCGCGGCCGAAGCGCTCCATGGAGTAGGGGCCCGGCGGCACGCCCGACTTGCCGTGGCCGCGCCGGTCGTAGCGGATCACGCGAAAGAGCTGCGTGAGCGCCTTCATCTGCGGCTCCCACATTTTCAGATTGGTGCCCAGCGAATTGGACAGCATCAGCGTAGGACCGCCGTCGCGGCCTTCGACCGAAACGTTGAGCAGGCAGCCGTCGGCGTCGATCATCGGCATTTTGTTTTCCTTGTCATGCCAAAAGCGCGAAGCGCGTCTTCACATGAAATGATCCGCGCATCCATCTTAAATGAGAATCTATTGGGGCGATGGATTGCCGGGTAAGCCCGGCAATGACATCTCACACATTTTCTCCAATCGAGGCCAGCCGACGGCAGCCCGCTGCCAATCTCAAAACAACCCATCCGCGGTGGCCCATGCTCTTCCTTTTGGGCCGTTCGTGCATTAGTTGGTGGATAGATTAGAAGCGAACGGAGACGCCTATGGCCATGACGATGCACGGGGAGGTCCAGCTTGGCGCGTCGCGCGACGCGATCTGGGCCAAGCTGAACGATCCCGAGGTGCTCAAGGCCTGCATTCCCGGCTGCGAGGAACTGGAAAAGACCGAGGACAACGGGTTTCGCGCGGTGGCGAAAATGAAGGTCGGTCCGGTGTCGGCCCGCTTCAAGGGCCGCGTCTCGCTGAGCGATCTCGACCCGCCGAACGGCTACAAGATATCGGGCGAGGGCGATGGCGGGGTAGCGGGCTTTGCCAAGGGCGGGGCCACGGTGGCTCTGTCGGACAAGGATGGCGGCACGCTCCTGACCTATGATGTCGAGGCCCAGATCGGCGGCAAGCTCGCCCAGCTCGGGCAGCGGTTGATCAACGGCGCAGCCAAGAAACTGGCCGACGAATTCTTCGCGAACTTCGCCAAGGCGGTGGGAGGCTGATTTTCGCATTGGTCGAAAGACGGAGGCCCGCGGCGGCGACCGTTTGCCCCGTCAAGCCATGCGGTGGTGAGGTTGCTCATCGCCGCCATGGTCCATATTATAGCCTTGAAACAACTGGAATGACTGCGCTGCCGGGCAGCGTCGGCGCAGATTGAGAGAGCCCGTAATGGCGAAAATTTCCATGATCGTGAACGGTAATCCCGTGAACGCCAATGTCGATCCCCGCGCGCTTCTCGTGCAATTCCTGCGCGAGAATTTGCGGCTCACTGGCACCCATGTCGGTTGCGACACCTCCCAATGCGGCGCCTGCGTGGTGCACCTCGACGGCAACGCGGTCAAATCCTGCACCACGCTTGCGGTGATGGCGGATGGGCACGAAGTCCGGACGATCGAAGGGCTGGCGGTCGATGGCGGACCCCTGCATCCGATGCAGGAAGCGTTTCGCGAGCATCACGGCCTGCAATGCGGCTTCTGCACCCCCGGCATGATCATGACGGCGATCGATATCGTCCATCGCAAGGGCAACGACCTGTCCGACTATACGATTCGCGAAGAGCTCGAGGGCAATCTGTGCCGCTGCACCGGCTACCAGAACATCGTGCAGTCGATCGCAGCCGGCGCCAAGGCGATGGCCAAGTCCGATCTCGCGTGACGCCTCGCGCAGGTCGATCAGCAATACTTTTGGGAAATACCCATGTACGAATTTAGATATCATCGTCCGGCGACCGTGCGGCAGGCGGCCAATCTCCTGGTCAAGAACGAAGAGGCCAAGTTGATCGCCGGCGGCCACACGCTTTTGCCGGTCATGAAGCAGCGGCTCGCCAGCCCGCCGCATCTGGTGGATCTCTCGCATATCGAGGGGCTCGACGGCATCGAGATGAAGGGCCGCTCACTCGTCATCGGCGCTACCGCAACCCATTACACGGTCGCGAACTCGGCCATCGTTGGCGAGGCAATTCCGGCGCTTGCCTATCTTGCCGGCCTGATCGGCGACCCCGCTGTACGCCATCGCGGCACCATCGGCGGTTCGCTCGCCAATAATGACCCGACCGCCGATTATCCGGCGGCCGTGCTTGCGCTGGGCGCAACCGTCGTCACCAACAAACGCCGCCTCAAGGCGGAAGAATTCTTTCAAGGGATGTTCTCGACCGCGCTCGAAAGCGACGAGATCATCACGAAGGTGATGTTTCCGCCGCCGAAGAAGGCGGCCTACGTCAAATTCCGCAATCAGGCCTCTCGTTATGCGCTGGTCGGCGTGTTCGTCGCCAAGCGTCCGTCGGATGTGCGTGTCACTGTCACCGGGGCAGGCGCCGACGGCGTGTTCCGCGTCACGGCTTTTGAGGAGGCTTTGAAGAAGCGTTTCTCACCCAAGGCGCTCGATGGGTTGACGGTGCCTGCCGAGGGACTGAACAGCGACTTGCACGGCAGTGCCGAATATCGCGCGCATCTGATTACGGTGATGGCACGGCGCGCGGTCGAAGCTGCAACCGCGAAATCATAACTTGACCATTTTTGCTTCAACCAGGCTGGCTCGCTCATGACCGCATCGGCGCCATCCAAGTCCGTCGATGTTGCCTCGGTCGATGCCATGCTGACGCTGTTGTCCTCGCGCGGCTATCTCGCCGATCGCTCGCTCGCAACCGTTACCTATCTATCGCTGCGCATGGGACGGCCGCTGTTTCTCGAAGGCGAGGCCGGCGTCGGCAAGACCGAGATCGCCAAGGTTTTGTCGGCGGCGCTTGGACGCAGGCTGATCCGCCTGCAGTGCTATGAAGGCCTTGATGCGGCCTCCGCCGTCTATGAGTGGAACAGCGCCGCGCAGATGATCGCGATCAGGCTTGCAGAAGCGGCCGGCGATACCGACCGCGAGCAGCTGTCGAGCGATATTTTCGCGGAGCGCTTTCTGATCAAGCGGCCGCTGTTGCAGGCGCTTGAGCCGGATGTCGCAGGCGCGCCGGTGCTTCTGATCGACGAACTCGACCGCGCGGACGAGGCGTTCGAGGCGTACCTCTTGGAAATCCTGTCGGACTTCCAGATCACGATTCCCGAGTTCGGCACCGTGAAGGCGCCGCAGCCGCCGATCGTGATCATTACGTCAAACAGAACCCGCGAAATCCACGACGCGCTGAAGCGGCGCTGCCTTTATCATTGGGTCGATTACCCGAGCGCCGAGCGGGAGCTTGCGATTGTCAAATCGCGCGTGCCCGGCATTTCCGCCAAGCTATCGCAGCAGGTGGTGCGTTTCGTGCAAGCGCTGCGCGATGAGGATTTCTACAAATCGCCGGGCGTTGCCGAAACCCTCGACTGGGCCACTGCGCTCAGCGAACTCGATGCACGCTCGCTGACGCCCGAGGTGATCGGCGACAGTTTGGGTGCGCTGCTCAAATACCAGGACGACATCGCGCGCCTGCAAGGCGGAACGCTGCAAAAGATCTTGAAAGAGGCGACGAGCGAGAATTGATTGTTCGTCATTCCGGGGCGCGATGCGAAGCGAGCTAACCCGGAATCTAGAAGTTGTTGGCGCCGGAGATTCCGGTTTGCGCTGCGCGCGCCCCGGAGTGACAGGAATGAGTAGACCGATGGCTATCAATCATCTTTCGCCGCCGACCGGTCAGACGGCTGACAATATCGTCGGCTTTGCCCGCGCGCTGCGGGCGGCGGGGATTCCGGTCGGTCCGGGTTCCGTGATCGACGCCATGAACGCGCTCCAGCTCGTCGATATCGGCAATCGGACCGATGTGTTCGCGACGCTGGAGACGATCTTCGTCAAGCGCCACGAGCATGCGCTGATTTTCGCGCAGGCTTTCGATCTGTTTTTCCGCGCTGCCGACGAGTGGAAGCAGATGCTGGATTCGGTGCCGCTCCCCGATCAGGCCAGGAAGAAGCCGCCGCCAGCCTCGCGCCGAGTCCAGGATGCGTTTGCCCAGACGCAAACGACCGAAACACCGCAAGTCGAAGAGCAGGAGGCGAGGCTAGCGGTTTCCGACAAGGAAATTCTGCAGAAGAAGGATTTCGCGCAGATGACCGCAGCGGAGATCGCGGAAGTCACGCGCGCGATCTCGACTATGAGACTGCCACAGGCGGAATTGCGCACCCGCCGCTACCGGCCGGATGCACACGGTTTGCGGCTCGACATGCGGCGGACCTTGCGGGCATCGTTACGCACCGGTGGCGATATCGTCGATATCCGCAAGCTCGGGCGGATCGAGAAGCCGGCGCCGATCGTGGCGCTGCTCGATATATCGGGTTCGATGAGCGAATATACCCGCCTGTTCCTGCATTTCCTGCATGCCATCACCGATGCACGCAAGCGCGTGTCGGTATTTCTGTTCGGCACGCGACTGACCAACGTGACGCGCTCGTTGCGCGCGCGCGACCCCGACGAGGCGCTGGCGCGTTGCTCCTCGGCAGTGGAGGACTGGGCCGGGGGGACGCGGATCGCGACCTCGCTCCATACCTTCAACAAGCTCTGGGGGAGGCGGGTTCTCGGCCAGGGCGCGGTCGTGCTGTTGATTTCCGACGGGCTCGAGCGCGAGGCGGATACTCGCCTTGCGTTTGAAATGGATCGGTTGCACCGCTCCTGCCGCCGCCTGATATGGTTAAATCCGCTGCTGCGGTATGGTGGTTTCGAGCCGAAGGCGCAGGGCATCAAAATGATGCTCCCGCACGTTGACGAATTCCGCCCGGTGCATAATTTGATGTCCATCGAAGGGTTGATTGAGGCGCTTTCGTCGATGCCGCAACCGCGTCATCGTGGCCTGATACAATCCGCAGCTTGAACGAGAAAACCGAACGAGGCTTCCATGCTCGATCGCGACGAAGACATTCTGAAAGCCGCCGAAGACTGGCGGAAGGCGGGTCACGGCGTCGCGCTGGCGACTGTCGTCGAAACGTGGGGCTCGGCGCCGCGACCGGCCGGCTCCAACCTCGTCATCAACGACGACGGCACATTCCTGGGGTCGGTCTCCGGCGGTTGCGTCGAAGGCGCCGTCGTCACCGAGGCGCTGGATGTGATCGCCAGCGGCAAACCCAGGATACTCGAATTTGGCGTCGCCGACGAAACCGCCTGGAATGTCGGTCTGTCCTGTGGCGGGACGATCAGGGTGTTCGTCGAGAAAGTCGGGTAAAAAGTGCAGCTCGATACGCTTAGGGAACTCAACGCTGAGCGCGCCGCGCGGCGGCCCGTCATTGTCGTGACCGATACCGCGAATGGCGAACAGCGGCTGGTCAAGGCCAGGGATTTCGCCACCGATCCTTTACGTCAGTCGCTTTCCAAGCAGCTTCGCATGGGCAAGAGCGCAATGATCGAGGCCGATGGCAAGAAGCTGTTCCTCAACGTCTATGCGCCGATAGCGCGCATGTTGATTGTCGGCGCGGTCCACATCAGCCAGGCGTTGGCGCCGCTGGCGCGCTCGCTCGGCTATGACGTGACGGTGGTCGATCCGCGCACTGCTTTTGCCAGCCCCGAGCGCTTTCCCGACGTACCGCTGATCGCCGAATGGCCCGATGTTGCGCTACCGCCGCTCAACATCGATCACTACACCGCATTCGTGGCGCTCACCCACGATCCCAAGATCGACGACCCGGCGCTGCTGCATGCTTTTGCGCGCGATTGCTTCTACATCGGCGCGCTCGGTTCGCGAAAGACGCATGCCAAACGCGGCGAGCGGCTGAAAGCGCAAGGCGCCACCGATGGCGACATCGCGCGCATTCACGCGCCGATTGGGCTTTCGATCGGCGCGGTCTCGCCTTCCGAAATTGCAGTATCGATCATGGCCGAGATCACCGCGAGCCTGCGAATGGGATCAAGAAAAAGAAGCGCTAGTGCCGCCTATTTGACGTTCTTGCACCACAAGCGGCGAATTCGATCCAAGAACGTCGAATAGAAAAGCGGCACTAGAATCAATAAATTTGGTAGTACCCATGCCTTTCCGAAGTTCGTGGAAGTGGGTGCTGCGATGGAGCACGAACTTCGGAAAGTGGGTACTAGCATGAAATTCGGCCCTGCCAGTCCGGCGGATGCGATCGGCGGCGTCACCGTCCACACCCTGCGTCAGGGCTCGCTGGTGCTCAAGAAGGGCACCACGATCGGCCCGGCTGAGGTGGCGGCACTAGACCGGGAGGGCGTCAAGGAAGTCGTGGTCGTGCGCCTTGAAGATGGCGACGTCTCCGAAGATGTCGCCGCTGCCGGCATCGCGCGGGCCGTGGCCGGCGAGGGCATCCATGTCGAGCGGGCCTTTACCGGTCGTGCCAATCTGTTCGCCGCCAAGGCAGGTTTGCTGGTGGTGGACCGCGCCGCGGTCGACCGCATCAACGGCGTCGACGAAGCCATCACTTTCGCAACGCTTGCCGCCTTCAAGCCGGTGGTCGAAGGCGAGATGGTTGCCACCGTGAAACTCATCCCGTTCGGGGTCGAGGCGAAGTTGCGCGATGCGGCGGTCGAGGCGGCCAAGGGCGGCGCGTTGCGGATCGCGCCTTATGTCATCAAGCGCGTCGGCATGATCTCTACGCTGCTGCCGGGACTTGCGCCGAAGGTCGTCGACAAGACGCTCAAGGTCACGGCGGAGCGGCTGGCGCCTGCGGGTGCCTCCATCATCGCCGAGCGTCGCGTGCCGCATGATGAGACCGCGCTGAAGGCGGCGATGAAAGAATTGCTGGGTCTTGGTGCAGAACTCGTGATCGTATTCGGCGCTTCCGCAATCGCCGACCGGCGTGACGTGATTCCAGCGGCCCTTGCTGGAATTGGCGGAGCGATCGAGCATTTCGGCATGCCGGTCGATCCGGGCAATCTCCTGCTCATCGGCAATGCCAACGGCTTGCCCGTGCTGGGCGCGCCCGGTTGTGCACGCTCGCCGGTGGAAAACGGCTTCGACTGGGTGCTGATGCGCCTGCTCGCCGGCCTCAAGGTGACCCGTTCCGAACTGACCGGGATGGGTGTCGGCGGGCTCTTGATGGAGATCGTAACGCGGCCGCAGCCGCGCGAAAGCCTCGAGCCCGACGATAATCGCCATGTCAGCGCCGTCGTGCTGGCCGCCGGCCGCTCGACCCGAATGGGTGGCCCGAACAAGCTCCTGGCCGAACTCGACGGTCAGAAGCTGGTGCGGATCGTGACCGAACAGGCGCTCGCCTCGAAGGCGAGGGACGTGATTGTCGTCACCGGCCATCAGGCCGAACTGATCGAGAAGGCGCTCGCCGGGTTGAAGGTGACTTTTGTCCGTAACCCCGATTTCGCCAAAGGCCTGGCGAGTTCGGTAAAGGCCGGCGTATCAGCCGTACCCAGGCAGGCGGATGGCGCGGTGATCTGTCTTGGCGACATGCCGATGATCTCTTCGGACCTGATCGACCGTCTGATCGATGCGTTTGCGCCGGATCGCGGCAATTTGATCGCGGTCCCCGTCAGCGACGGGCGTCGCGGCAATCCGGTATTGTGGTCGCGCCGCTTCTTCAACGAATTGATGGTGCTCGACGGCGATGTCGGCGCTCGTCACCTCATTGCGAAGCATAACGAAGTGGTGGCGGAAGTACCGGTCGAGGGAGACGGCGCGTTTCTGGATATTGACACGCCGCAAGCGCTGGAAGCCGCGCGCGGCAGCTAGGCTGCCGTGCGGGGCGTTTCGTACGGCGTCATGCGCTCAAATTTTCTGGTCTCTATCTTCCGTTCACCAAGTTGAAACATCCTTCCCCTTAAATTTCGAGCCGCTGAGGCGCGAAATTCGCGCTTGTTATTTGAGCATGATCTCCGCGCAAACGCTGTCGCGTTTGTCGCGAGGGGAAACCGGTTTCCACTTTCCCGGATCATGCTCGAGGGGGAGGGGATTTTTGATCGTGTCGACTGTTGTCGCGCGCCGTCGCGCGCTGTTCGTTGTTGCATTCACCCTCATCATCGGCGCCTCACTTTTTGTCACCGAGAGCTGGGCCGCAGGCGCTTTTGCGATGGGTAAATGCGGTGCCTACGGAGAGGCCTACGACTATTCGGCCGAAACTGCGGCGCGCGCGGCCGCACTCAACCAATGCGGCGGGGACTGCACTGCCGTCACGATGAAGCGCTCCTGCGCGGCGTTTTCAGTCGACATGGCCAATCCCTGCGGCGCCCACGGCTATGCGGTCAAGCCGAATATTTCGAGTTCGCTCAATGAAGCCACGCGCGAGTGCTACAAGTTCGGCGGCAAGGAATGCGTGATCCGCGCCTGGGCCTGCGACGCCAAGGGCTGATGCGATAGCGTCAACGCCGGAATCTTGCTCTAATGCGTCTCGATTTTTCGGACTCTCTTGGAGATTTCCGGAAATGACGTCATGGAAGAGAGCTATCCATGCAATTCGATACCAAGATCGCGGTCGTGATCCGGACCGATCTCGAAGCGTGGCAGAAGCTGAACGTTGCTTCCTTTCTCGCAGGCGGTATTGCGTCCGCATTTCCGGATTGTATCGGCGAGCCATATCTGGATGCTTCCGATACGCGCTATCTGTCAATTATCGGCCAGCCGATCCTGATCGATGGCGCCGATCGCGCGGCAATTTCCCGCGCGTTCGATCGGGCGCTGGCGCGCAACGTGATTCCGGCGGTCTATACCGAGGACATGTTCAAGACGACGCATGATGCCGCCAACCGGGAGGTGGTGAGGGCGGTCGCCCGCGCCGATCTCAATCTCGTCGGCATCGCGATGCGCGCCGAGCGCAAGGTGATCGACCAGATCGTCGATGGGCTGAAGTTTCACAGCTGATTTCAAGTTCGTCACAATTATAGTAATTATATCAATATTTTACAATTTAATTTGACAATGACTGACCAGTCAGTCAGTTTTGTGCAATGCCAAGTGCGCCCGCAAAAAAGCGACCGGAGAGAGAGAGGGCCTCCTCAGGTCCTCCCGCCAAGCGCGCCGAACGCGCCGCCGACCGGCGTCAGGCGATTATCGAGGCGGCGTTCGAAACCTTCATCGAAAAGGGCTTTGCCGCGACCCGTCTCGACGATGTCGCCAGGCAAGCCGGCGTAGCCAAAGGAACGATCTATCTTCACTTCAGGGACAAGCAGGCGCTGTTTGAGGAACTGGTCCGCAGCGCGATCGTGCCTCTGGCGTCGGGGTTGACGGCGCCGCCGCCCGCGACCGGTTCGATCCGGGCGGTGATTGAAGGCTTTGCCGGCAACTTCGTCAGGGAGGTCACGACCACCCGGCGAGGCGCGATCGTGCGGCTGGTGATCGCGGAGGGGCCGCGCTTTCCCGCAATCGCTGATTTCTATTATCGCGAAGTGGTCTCGCGGGGACTTGCCGGCATGCGCGCGCTGATCGAACTCGGTATCGCCAGGGGCGAGATCCGCGAGTTGGGCCTGAAGGATTTTCCGCAGATCGTGGTGGCGCCGGCGATGGTCGCGGTGATCTGGCAAGGATTGTTCGGACGCTTCGCGCCGCTCGATGCCGCAGCGATGCTCCGCGTTCATCTCGATTTGATCTTTGGGGAGGGCAGCGCATGACCTCGTCGCAAGCGATATGGCGTAGCCTGGCAGCACTGACCCTGACGGTCGTACTTGCCGGATGCAACGAGGCGCGCAACCCCGGTTATCAGGGTTGGGTCGAAGCCGACATGATCTTCGTCAGCCCCGATGATTCCGGCCGCGTGACCAAACTCAACGTGCGCGAGGGCGATGAGGTCAAGCCCGGCGACCGGCTCTACTCGGTTGACGACGATTTGCAGCAGGCGAATCTCAACCAGAACAAGGCGACGCTCGCCAACGCCCAGCAGAGCTACGATCGCGCCGCTTCGCTGAGCAAGACGGGGTCGGGGACGCAGGCCACGCTGGACTCGGCCGTCTCGGGGCTGCGCGTCGCTGAAGCCCAGGTCGCGACGTCACAGACGCGGCTGGCGCGGCGTATCGGTTACGCACCGATCGCAGGTGCCGTGCAGCAGATTTACTTTCGCGAAGGCGAGACGGTCCCGGCGCAACGGCCGGTGTTGTCGATCATGCCGCCCGGCAACATGAAGGTGAGATTCTATGTTTCGGAAGTCGATTTGCCGAAACTCGCAATCGGCGACAAAGTTCAGGTGACCTGCGACAACTGCTCACCGGATTTGACCGCGCAAATCTACTTCATCGCGACGACGGCGGAATACACCCCGCCGGTCATCTATAGCCTCGATGAACGCAACAAGCTGGTCTACCTCGTGCAGGCGCGGCCTTCGCGTCCCGACGCCTTGCGCGTCGGCCAGCCGATCAGTGTCTTCTTGAACCCGAAGACGCCGGTCGCAGACAAGCGGTGAGCGCCGTGACTCCCGACATCGCAATCGACGTTCGCGGGCTCTCAAAATCCTTCGATGGCCGCGAGGTGGTGCATGACCTCAGCATGCAGGTAAAGCGGGGCTCGATTTACGGCTTCCTCGGGCCGAACGGCAGTGGCAAGACCACGACCATTCGCATGCTCTGCGGGCTGCTCACACCGGATAGCGGCGAGGGCGAGTGCCTCGGTTACGACATCCGGCGCGACGCCGACAAGATCAAGCGCCGGGTCGGCTACATGACGCAGCGTTTCTCGCTGTATCAGGACCTGTCGGTTCGCGAAAACCTTGAATTCGTCGCGCGGCTCTATGGCATGCCGGATCCGCCTGCTGCCGCGCGCAACATGATCGGTCGCCTTGGCCTCGGCGGCCGGGAGAAGCAGCTCGCCGGCGAATTGTCCGGCGGCTGGAAGCAGCGCCTTGCGCTTGGCGCCTGCACCCTGTCGAGCCCGCAACTCCTGCTTCTGGACGAACCGACCGCAGGTGTCGATCCCAAGGCGCGGCGTGACTTCTGGAACGAGATCCATGCACTTGCAGCCGAAGGCCTCACCGTCCTGGTCTCGACCCACTACATGGATGAAGCCGAGCGCTGCCATGAGATCGCTTATATCGCCTATGGCCATCTGCTGACGCACGGCACAGTGGAAGACGTCATCGCGACGTCTGCACTCTCGACCTATACGGTCACCGGCGACGACCTTCGCTCGTTGCAGGAACAACTCGCGGGCCAACCGGGTATCGACATGATTGCACCGTTCGGCGCCAGCCTGCACGTGTCGGGGCGCGATCGTTATGCGCTCGAGACGAGCATCGCACCCTGGCGCGAGCACAAGGGATTGCACTGGAACGCCAGCGAGCCGTCGCTGGAAGATGTGTTCATCGAATTGATGAGCCGGTCGAAGGATAATTTCCAGTGAGCATGACGGACGCCACAGCCCATCAAGGCGAAATCCGGGAAGCACGCTTCGGCTTCTGGCGGCGCTGCTATGCGATGATGGTCAAGGAATTCATCCAGCTCCGGCGTGACCGCGTTTCCTTCGCCATGATCGTGATGATTCCGGTCATGCAGCTCCTGCTGTTTGGCTACGCGATCAACACCACGCCGCACAACCTGCCTGCCGCGGTGCTGCTGCAGGAAGACAGCGACGTTGGCCGCTCGATCCTCAAGGCGCTGGAAAATACGGCCTATTTCCATTTCGTGCGCGAAGTTCACGACGTCAAGGAATTCGACGACCTCCTGACGTCCGGCAAGGTGTTGTTCGGAGTTGAAATCCCGCGCGGGTTCGAGCGCGCGGTCCGGCGCGGCGATTATCCCGCACTATTGGTCGCAGCCGACGCCACCGATCCCGTGGCGGCGAGTTCAGCTCTCTCGTCGCTCGGCGTCCTTGTCCAGACCGCGTTGTCGCATGATCTTTATACGGGCGATCCGGCGGTGATGCCCTTCGAGATCAGGGCGCATGCGCGTTACAATCCGGCGGGCTTCATCGCGGCTGAATATCGTGCCGGGTCTCGTCGGCACCATTCTCACCATGACCATGCTGATCTTTACCGCTCTGTCGGTGACGCGCGAGGTCGAGCGCGGTACGATGGAGAGCCTGCTGTCGATGCCGATTACGCCGGTCGAAGTCATGCTCGGCAAGATCGTGCCTTATGTGCTGGTCGGATTCGTTCAGGCCTTTCTCATTATCGGCATCGGCGTATTTCTGTTCGGAGTGCCGGTGCGCGGCAGCCTGACCATGCTGGCATTGCTCTCGACCCTGTTCATCACGACCAATCTTTCGATCGGCTACACATTTTCGACCATCGCGCAAAACCAGCTGCAGGCGATGCAAATGTCGATCATGTTCTTCCTGCCGAGTATCCTGTTGTCAGGCTTCATGTTTCCATTCCTCGGCATGCCGGTGTGGGCGCAATATGTCGGCGAAGGTCTGCCGTTGACACATTACGTGCGGATCGTTCGCGCCATTATGCTGAAGGGCGCCGGCCTGCAAAACCTGGAATACGATACGATCGCGCTCGTTCTTCTGATGTTGCTTGCGATGGCGATCGCGGTGCTGCGCTTCCGCCGAACGCTCGATTAGTGAAATGGCGAAAGACGGGATAAGGAGGCCGGCTTACATCTGTGGTGCGGCGAGGTTCTTGATCTGGACCGCGTCGCGCTCTTCGATGATTTCGGCAATCCATCGCCGGTGACAATGCTGGTGGTCGCGCTCGTAGCAGAGAATGCAGACCGGGCCCTGATTTCTTCACCAGCGCCGAGAGTTCGTCGAGTTCTTCCTTCGCCTGCGCGGTCTTGAGATGCTTCGCATAGATTTTTTGCAAGGTTTCGTATTGACCGGCACGCGCCGCCAGCCGCCCTTCTTTCGGCGTACCGAGACCGCGCAGATGCACGTAGGAAATGCCGCGCTCGTCGAGGCCCGCAGCCAACTGGCTCTTGGAAAAACCGGGTCGGCGTGAAGAGGCAACCGCGCGGACGTCGACCAGCAGTTTCACCCCGGCCTGTTCGAGTTCGTCGAGCACCGATTTGGCCGGCGTCTGCTCATAGCCGATGGTGAAGAACTTTTTCGACTCGCGCCAATTTCGAAATCCAACTCTTGTTAGCTCACGCGCGCGATCAGTTCCATCGCGCCGGCAGGTGCGCGTATCTTGCCTTCGTGGATGACGTAAGCAAAGACATCGCGCGGGGCTTTTTTCGCTCCAGCGGAATCAACGCGGGGCAGATCGTCCGGTTCGCCGCCCTCTGCCCATAATTGCAGCCGCTTGGCCCAGGCATCGAGTTGCTTCGGCGGATAGCAGGTCTTGATCTCGTCATTGCCCTTTTGCAGCCGCGCATAGACGAAATCGCTGGCGACGTCAGCAATCGCGGGATATTTGCCGTGCTCGGCAAACACCACGGGCGTTTCGAATTTTCGGATCAGCGCCACGAAGTCCGGCACACAAAAACTGTCGTGGCGGACCTCGACCACATGACGCAAGCGCCGGCCTTCAAGTTCGCGCGGCAACAACTCGAGGAATTTACCGAAATCCGCCTCGTCGAATTTCTTGGTCGGCGCGAATTGCCAGAGCACGGGGCCGAGGCGATCGCCGAGTTCGAGCACACCAGAATCGTAAAATCGCTTCACGGAGTCGCCGGCTTCCGCCAGCACGCGGCGATTGGTAGCAAAACGCGGACCTTTCAACGAGAACACAAAGCCGTCGGGCACCTCGCCCGCCCATTTGCGGAAACTTTCCGGCTTCTGCGATCCGTAATAGGTACCGTTGATCTCGATCGAGGTGAGTTTCGAAGCCGCATATTGCAGCTCTTTCGCCTGGGTGAGTTTTTCCGGGTAAAACACCCCGCGCCAAGGCTCGAACGTCCAGCCGCCGACGCCGATGAAGATTCGGCCAGATTTCGCAGCGGCGGTTTTGGAGGCGGGGGCTTTGGTCACTGGAGGATCTCGCTCTCGAACATGCGGATGAGACCTCAGCGTAGTCAAACCGGTCCAGCTTGGCCAGTTTGCGTGACGTTCTCGGCAAATCGGGCGCCCCCCTTGAAAAGCGGTTGATCGTTCCTATTTGGGTTCTAACGGCGACGTTGACGCTTCATAGCTCCGGCGCTGGGACGACCACTCGATAGCTCGGCTGCGCCGGATGTACGCGCACCATCTGTTGGTGGTCGTTGGCATTTCTTGGGGGTGTTTGGGCCTCCATCTGGCGCTTCCCTTGGCTCCCCTCCGGCGATCGGATATACGCTGGCGTCATGCATGACGCTTCACAAATGGGGTCCGGGAATCCAGCTCAAGTCGCTGGTTTACCTCAGCTTTCCGTCATCATTCCGACCTTCAAAGAGCGCGACAATGTGGTCACGCTATTTCGGCGGCTGGAAAAGACGCTTCTCGGCATTCCCTTTGAAGCCATTTTCGTCGATGACAACTCGCCCGACGGGACCTGGGAAGTCCTGCGTGCGCTCTCGCGCGAGGACGGCCGGGTCCGCTGTATCCGGCGGATCGGACGGCGCGGCCTGTCAGGCGCCTGCATCGAAGGCATTCTGGCCTCGAGCGCACCCTGCGCGGCGGTGATCGACGCCGACCTGCAACATGACGAGACCCAACTGCCGAAAATGCTCGCTCTTCTTCAGGGCGGCGAATTCGATCTCGTGATCGGCAGCCGTTACATCGAGGGCGGCAGCGCGGAAAGTTTCAATCGTCATCGGGCGGGCGCAAGCGCTCTCGCGACCGAAGTGGCCAAGCGTGTCCTGCGGGTTGAGATCGCCGACCCCATGAGCGGCTTCTTCATGATCCGCCGCGACCGCTTCGAAGCGCTCGCGCCGCAATTATCCACGCAGGGCTTCAAGATCCTGCTCGACGTGGTGGCGACCGCCCATGGCGATCTTCGCGTCAAGGAAATTCCCTATACATTCGGCTCGCGGCTGCATGGCGAGAGCAAACTTGATTCCATGGTGGCGCTCGACTTCCTGGGTCTCGTTCTCGCCAAGGTCACCAACGATGTGGTGTCGCTGCGGTTTTTGTTGTTTGCGATGGTCGGCTCGCTCGGGCTCGTGGTGCATTTCGCGGCGCTCTACACGGCACTTGAGATTTTCCGCATTCCTTTCGCGGAGGCGCAGGCCTGCGGCGCGGTTTGCGCGATGACCAGCAACTTCATCCTCAACAATTTCCTGACCTATCGCGACCAGCGGCTGAAGGGCCTTGCGATCCTGCGCGGCCTTTTGCTGTTCTATCTCGTGTGCAGCGTCGGCCTGTTCGCCAATGTCGGCGTCGCCTTCTCGGTCTACGACCAGCAGCCGATCTGGTGGCTGGCGGGAGCGGCCGGCGCCCTGATGGGCGTGGTCTGGAACTACGCGATGTCCGGACTGTTCGTCTGGCGCAAGCGATGACGCATCCATGAGCCCGAACGAGACTCGGTCATGAGTCCGAACGAGGCTCGGCTCGTCCGCAACACCGCGCTCACGGTTGCAGCCCTCGTGCTGCTGCGGCTGGTTGGTGCGGCCTGGACGCCGCTGACCTTCGACGAGGCCTATTACTGGATCTGGTCGAAGCATCTCGCCTTCGGCTATTACGATCATCCGCCGGGCGTGGCGCTCGTGATCCGTCTCGGCACCATGATCGCCGGCGACACCGAGTTTGGCGTGCGGCTGGTGTCGATCCTGCTGGCGCTGCCGATGAGTTTTGCGGTCTATCGCACGGCCGAGATTTTGTTCGGCGGCCAGCGCGTCGCGGCGACCGCCACCATTCTCCTCAACGTCACCTTGATGGCGGCGGTCGGCACGCTGATCGTGACGCCGGATTCGCCCTTGCTGGTTGCCTCCAGCTTCGTGCTGTTTTTTCTCGCCAAGGTACTGGAGAGCGGGCGCGGCGCCTGGTGGCTTGCGGTCGGCGCCGCCGCAGGCGTGGCGCTGGCGTCGAAATACACCGCGATGTTTTTCGGGCCCGCGATCCTGATCTGGCTGATCAGCTCACCCAAGCTGCGGACCTGGCTTGCTTCACCCTGGCTCTATCTCGGTGGCCTGGTGGCGCTGATCGTCTTTTCCCCCGTCATTCTCTGGAATGCCGATCACGGCTGGGTTTCCTTCATCAAGCAGCTTGGCCGCTCCGAGGTCGTCCAGTTCAAGCCGGGCTTCATCGGCGAACTGATCCCGACCCAGATCGCCTTTGCGACGCCGCTGGTTTTCATTCTCGGCGCGATGGGGCTCTACGCGTTGGCGCGGCGCGAGGGCGGCGCGCTCGCCGCGCGCGCGCTGATCAACGCGATGTTCTGGACCATCACGCTCTATTTTCTCTGGCACTCGCTGCATGCCCGCGTTGAGGCGAACTGGTTTGCGCCGGTCTATCCGGCCTTTGCGATCGCGGCCGCAGTCGCCGCAAATCTCACGCGGTGGGAGCCGCGTCCGCAACGCGTGGTAAACTTTTGCCTGCGTTGGGCCTCGCCTGTCGGCATCCTGATGTTCGCCGCCCTGATCGTGCAGGCCGATACCGGCGTGCTCACCGGATTTCGGCGCGATGCCACCGTTCGCAGCGTCGGCGTCGGCTGGCAGACGTTGGCCGCCGCGATCGAGGCTGTGCGCGCGCGCGTTGGCGCCAGTTGCGTGCTGGCGCCCGATTACGGCACCGCGAGCTGGCTGACTTTTTATCTGCCGAAAGACACCTGCGTGATACAGCCGACGCAACGCATCCGCTGGGTCAACATGGGCCAGCCTGATCCTGCAAAACTGTCGGGCAAACTTCTGTGGGTCGATGAAGTGCGCGCCAGCATTCAGCCTTACGTGGCGGAGACCTTTGCGAAGGTCGAGCGGGTAGGTGAGTTCAAGCGCATGCGCGGGCCGCTCGTGATCGAGACCTACGCGCTTGATCTGCTCGACGGACGAAAGCGTCCGGTGCTCGACAATTCGCCGCCGCCGGAATTGCAATAGCGCGGGCCCACCCCTGCAAAAAATGGCGGATTCAAGGACGTGGAATAGCGAATTACCCCGGTAGCTTACGGGCGAAATCGCCGCGAATCCGTCTCAAAATGAGACTGCCTTACAAGCGCCCTGCACTTAATCCCCATTTAACTAAAAGTTGCCTTAATGACGCTCCGCGCCCCTGCGAAACGACGTCGACGAAATTCGGCGGACGATAGCGCATTGGCCGCCGTTCCGAGGTGCCCGCGCCGTGCACCTCGCCGAACGGCGGTTAAGGGGGAACGAGGTGGAATCAGTCCGGATGCAAGGCGAATGAGTATTAGTATAGTTGCGTGTTACGAGTTCGCGGCACCTACACTTAAGAGACCAGCCCGCAAAGTGACCTCGCAGAGTCTGTTCATTGCATCGGCAGTGATCAGTCTCGTCGTCGGCTGCGGCTGGACGGTCTACGCCAACATTTTCGCCGCTAGTCCTTATCCGGAGTTGGGCAGCACCAATTTCGATGCGCCGGTCATGCGTCGCTTCGCTGATGTTTCCGTCCGCCGTGAGTCTCCGGTGGTTGCCGCGCCGGCAGAGCCCTCGCTTTCCTTCGACGATCGTTTCGCAGCCGCTTCGCCGCAAGGCGTCGAGCCGGCGCCGGTGCCCGAAACCACAAAACTCGCCGTCGCGCCGAAGCCTGAGCCCTTGAAGCTCGCCGAAGCGCCCAAGATAAAGATGGAGCCGGCAAAGAACCTCGAGGCGGCCAGGAAAGAGACGCCGAAGGAAGCCAAGGTCCAGCTCGCCTCAGTTTCGCCGACCGCGGACGCGGACGATGCTCCGAAGAGTGGAGTTGGCAAGATCCGCGACATGGCGCAGCGCGCGAAAAATGCAATCCTGTCGATTGCCTCAGCCGACAGGCAGTCGATCACCGAAAAACTCTGGGGCAAGGGATCACGCAATCCGGTTTTGGCCTATGCTTCTGCCGACGCCAGCGCCACCGGCAGCATCAGCCGCGAGCAGAACCCGATGCTCGGCGGTTCGCCGCCTTACGATCGCGACACCGCCGTCTACGACATCAGCGCACACACGGTGTATCTGCCCGACGGCACCAAGCTCGATGCGCATTCCGGCCTCGGCTCCAATCTCGACGATCCGCACTCCGCGCGCGTCCATATGCGCGGCGTGACGCCTCCGCATATCTACAACTTGAAACCGCGCGAGTCGCTGTTCCACGGCGTGGCGGCGTTGCGGCTGACGCCGGTCGGCGGCGAGGACGAGATCTATGGGCGTGAAGGCCTGCTCGCGCACTCCTTCATGCTCGGCCCGAACGGCGACTCCAACGGTTGCGTCTCGTTCCGCGACTACAACGCCTTCCTCAGCGCCTATCGCAACGAGGGCATCCGCAAGCTCGCCGTCGTCGCGCGGGTGGATTAAGCACGTCACGCAGTCAGGCCTGATTTTGCTTTCGGCCCGCTGCACGTCACGATAATCTCACGCCATGTCTCAGCCCGATTTTCAGCCGACGCTGATCGGCCCGACCATTACCGTCAGACCCATCGCACCGGACGACTGGACGGAGCTGTTTGCGGCCGCTTCCGATCCGAAGATCTGGGAAGTGCATCCCGTTTCCACCCGTTACACCGAGCCTGAGTTTCGAAAATTCTTCGACGGCGCGGTCAAATCGAAAATGGGCTTCGTGTTCGCCGACCGCTCGACCGGCCGGCTGATCGGATCGAGCCGCTATTACGGCTACGAGCCCGAGATCGGCGAGATCGAGATCGGCTGGACGTTCCTTGCCTGCAGTCACTGGGGTGGCGCGGCGAACCGTGAGGTGAAGTGCCTGATGCTTGATCACGCTTTCACTTTCATCGACACCGTGGTGTTTTGGGTCGGTCATGAAAACTGGCGCTCGCAGGGCGCGATGACCAAGATCGGCGGCATCAAGCGCGAAGGCCTGCTCACGCGTGAACTTTCCGGCGACCGTCCCTATTTTATTTTCGAGATCACCAAACGCCGCTACCAGGACGGCGGCCGCGCGCTGTTGGCGTGAGCCGAGGCGAGCTCGATTTTCCCATTTGAATGTCAAACAGCGAATGCGGCCTCATGGTTTCGAGACGCGCGGCGCCGCGCTCCTCACCATGAGGGTTTGGCTGTACGCCACCTGTCTTGACCTCATCCTGAGGAGCGGCCGCAGGCCGCGTCTCGAAGGATGGAGATACTGGCGGCCACACGTCTCTGCCTTCCCGCGGCGCGAACACACCCGAGTCATGAAACAAAGCCCTCGAAAGGAGAGGGCGCAGGGAATGCCGGGTGCTCGTTGCACCCGTAGCCTCGCACGCAAATGAAAAAAGCGTACGAGCAAAGTCACCACAGGTACGCCAAAACATTCCGGCATTCCCCGCGCGATGGTTTTAGCGGCTGCTTTGTGATCTCCCTGGTGATCGGGCTTTCTTGCCACCATCGCCGGCAGATTGCTCTGTCAACTTGACATCAGCGTCGAGATGTCAGGACCACACGACTTCGCCGTCCGCCGCATTGTCGCTCGTCTTTTCGACACCGCGGCGTCCATCGCATCCCGCGCCAACGAATCGTGACGATCGCGAAGCGCCCCTCTCACGGGCGCGGGACGGGGCGAAGTTTTAAAGATGATTTGCCCGACGGGCAGAGCGAAATATTTTTATGCGGAGGACTGGACAGTAAAATCAGCGTTGATTTGGTTCGCGAAATCAGTTTTTTGGCGCAAGCCGTTTGGCGGCGGTTAGACCTGCGAAAAGAGTTGCGGGAACCGCAACCCCCACCATCAGGTTCTCTTGTTCAGGCCTCGTTGCATCAGGGAATTCGAATGAAGCGTGCTTTGGTGTTATCAGCCGTCTTGCTGCCGCTATGTATCCCGCCTGCCTTCGGCCAGGCGCCGGTCCTCAACATCACGGCGCTATGCAAGGCCAGATCGGCCGATGCCAGGATATTGCGGTCGACGACAGGACAGAGCCTCGCGGATTGTGAGCACGACGAGGAAACCGCAAAACAGCAGCTCAATACGCTCTGGGAATCGACCTCGGTCAAGATACGAAATCAGTGCAGGAGCGAAGCGCGCTCGCTGGGTACGACGAGCTATCTCGATCTCGTCACCTGCATCCAGATGGCCGACGAGATGAAGGCAGACTCGAAAAAGAAGACCTCGAAGGAGTGAGGCTGACCACGCGGTGGGGCAGGGCACACCCTTTATCGTTCGTTGCCACGTCGTTCGTCTTTTCGATATCGCGGCGTCCGGCGATAATTGTTTCCAACGGACCGGCCCCGTGAGGCCGTGACCGGTTTGTTCCGCCGCAATGCCAACAAATGACTCGCGTTCAGGATTTTCCGGGCGCACATTTAACTCCATCACAGCCCGGATCGTGGCTTTCGCCTGTGATGAGGACGCCCGTAGCGCTCCCGCCTTCCTTTCATGGAATGGGGCGCGCGATGGCAACAGCCAACGATCATCTCATCTCCAAAGAACGGTGCAGGATACGCGCCGAGCGGTCGGCTTTAACGAGGACGTCAGGACGAGTGCTCGGCAGCCGCTGAAAAGCTCCTTTTGGCTCGTCGTCGATCATCGAAAAGATCGAACTCTGCGGTTGTCAGCTCTCATCAGCTGCGCCTGCATGTCCTGCACCGCGGCTTACTCTGGCGGCCTGAGGTCGCTCTTAACCCAACGGTCGGCCGCTTTCATGGGGTCGTCTTTGTCGCACTTCTCGCAGGCGAACAGCGTCCTGGCCGTAGTCAGCCGCCGAGTAACGGCCTCGGCATTTCGGCAGTTATCGCATGCAATCAGCGGCGCATGGTAATTTAGTAGAGTAATGGAACCGAGTTCCATTGTCTGTCGTGTTGTGTACACAACATCAAATTAGGCCACTGCGGTTTTCAAACTAGGCCACTAGGGGTCGAAACAGGCCAGTACCCCAATGTTAGAATCGGACCACCGTCGAAGGATCAAGCCCCCGGCTTTTTCGTGAGGCCAAAGCCGTCTGGCGGAGGCGATCCGGGCGAAGAAATCCAGGTGTCGATATTCGCAGCGGTTTCGCTCTGCCGCGCCTTTTGAAGCAGGCGGTCGCGCGGGGTGCCCGGTGGCAGCCCGGCGGCTTGCTCGCGCGCATCCTGCGCGCTTTTCAGAAGCCGATCCTTGAACGAAGCTTCATGATGGACCCGCGGGCGCCGGATGATCGGTTTGTTTTCCGGCGCCGCCGGCTGTTCCACCGGATCAACCGGTATTTCCGGGGGGATTTTCTTGTAACTGGTCGTATCGGACAAAAAGCGTTCAAGGCTTTCGACGAACTCGTAGCCGCGGGCGAGGTGCCGCCAGCTTTGCGCCAACAATTCGTTGTCGCTGCGGGTCGCGGAATCGGCCGATTGCTGTGCGCGGTCTTCTGCGTTGGCAGCTCGATCAAGGCAATTCGAAATATGCGCGCCTAGTTTGAGGAGCATGGCTGCTTCCTCTCCGGTCCCAATACGCAACGACAACCCGCCGAACGGCCAACTGTGCAATAGCCAAATACATGCAAGCGCTCGCGTCTACGCAATAGTGAGTATAGCCGACTTGGAGGCGACTGGAAAGAAGCGCGTCGCAGGTTCCATTCGCGAAGCCATTGCAACTGCTGGCGATTTCACCTCAGAACTTCCCTCCGCGGTGAGCCTTCCCTCCGCCGGATGCTGCCCCCTTGTCCCCTTCCATCCCGTCGAGGTGGTCCCTGTTGCGACTTGCCAGCGGCCTGCTTCCCTTGCCCGGAACGCCCAATCAGGCACGCCACGGGAAAATAGGAACCTTAGGAACAGACGCCTGTCGCTTTGGTTTGTCGGTCGCAATTCGGGGGTAGTACGATGACCGCGCGTAATCGCATCAAGCAAACGATTTCCCTAAAGGATCGCCTGGCGTCGTTTGCCAGGGAAGTCCGTGAGAAAGCCTCAATCTTGCCTCCCGGCCCTGAACAAGATGTGCTTATCAAGAAAGCGCGCCAGGCCGACACGGCCTCTCATCTAGACGATTGGGCCAATTCGCCGAGATTGCAGGCGCCGAATAGCCGGGCTGATGAGCTGCGATGATAGACATGCAGGCGAACCTGGAGAAGCTCCGGGCCAATGCGGCAGAAGCCGTGCTGATCCGAGACTCGGCTACGGACAACTCCAAGCGTGAGTTGTTCACCAGATTATCGGTCCATTTGGCAACGCTCGCTGCCGAAGTTGAGCGCGCGATTGCGATACGCCTATCGAATGAGAAATAATGCCGCCTCGAAGGACGGCATCTTTAACAGCGGCTCCCCGTTTCTCATTCAACAATCAGGATCGGCGGCTTGATGCTGCCGAGGCTCCCGATGGCCAACGCCCCCGACACGTCCGGGTTCCTCTCGCCCTTTGCCGCAACCGCCAGGATGTAGCAAGCCGTCCCGGCCTTGATGGCCGTGTGCGGATGGCTTCAGGGCGGGCCGCCATGGCGTGGTCAGAGGCCTTCATTCGCTGACGAGATCGATGCGGGCTTCGATATTAACCCTTTGATAACCGACATTACTAACGGGAACTCCACGCTCGGATTTTATGCTTTTCGGCCGGGGAGAAGAAAATGCTGAAGAACAGCAAAAACTCGGTCGGTGGAAAAGGAGCGGTCGACGCCGGTGTTTTAGCCGACGGCGAACTGCCCGGCCGGCGCAATCCAATTCGCTGGCTGGTTATTTGCGGCATTCTGCTGATTGCCGCTATTGCGATCGGCACCGCGACCATGGTCCGCAACTCCCGCGACCATGCGATCGAAAGCAGCGAACGCGAATTGGAAAATACCGTTTTGCTGCTGGCTCGTCACTTTGACCAGGAGCTGGACGATGCCGAGGTGCCGCTGGTCGACATCATCGAACAAATACATCAGGCCGGAATCGATACTCCCGACGATTTCCGCCGCCAGATGTCCACTCCCGAAATGCATCTGCTGTTGAAGGAACGGGTTAGCCGCGCCTACAAGATTGCCGGCGTCAATATCTATGACGCAGGGGGAATTCTCATCAACTCATCGGAAGTGGCGACCGTTCCGAAGGTCAAGATTGACGATCGCGCCTATTTCAAAGCGCTCAAGTCGAGCCCGGATGTGGCCCAGCTCGAGATGGAGCTGGTGCATAGCCGCTTTACGGGGAAGTGGAAAACACTGATCACCCGCAAGGTGGTTGGGAAAAACGGCGAATTTCTGGGCGTTGTTTCGCGCGCGATTGCACCGGCAAAATTCGAGGAGTTTTTCTCCGCCGTCGCGCTCGGAAAAGATGCAGCGATTACCATGCACCATCATGATGGAACGTTGCTGGCGCGTTATCCGCACGTCGAAGAGATGATCGGCAAGAATTTCATGGAAGGCCCGACACCGCAGGCGGCCCTGCTGAGACTGGATCACGGTACTGCCCGATTGACCAGCCCGGTCGATGGCGCGGAGCGATTGGTGGCGGTCCGGAGCCTGGCCCGATTTCCACTTTCAGTGGTGGCGACGACCACCGTGGAATTGGCGCTCGGCGATTGGCGGGCGCAAACGAAATTCCTGGTGATAGCCGCGGGTCTGGCAGCGATCATTACCGCTATTCTTCTCGTGCTGATCGTTCGGCGTCTGTCGTGGCAGCACCTTGCGTCCCAGAACCGGGTCAATCTGGAAAAGCAGCGCCTCGATACCGCCGTCGAAAATATGACGCAGGGCTTGACGCTGTTCGATCGCTTCGAGCGGCTCGTCGTCTGCAATCGGCGATATCTCGAGATGTATGGGTTGTCGGCGGAGGTGGTGAAACCAGGTTGCTACCTTCGAGATCTGATCACGCATCGAAACGAGTTGGGATTGATCCGGGTCGAAGTCGACGAGTACTGTGCCCGAATTCGGGAACATGTCGTACGCGGAGAGTTGGTCACTCTGCGATCCTCGGACGGACGTTCGATTCAAATTGCGCACCGGGCCTTGTCCGATGGGGGATGGGTGGCCACCCATGAAGATATCACCGAACGGTCGCGCCAGGAAACCGAGGTCCTGCAGCAGGCGGCCGAACTCGCGCGCATCAACATGCAATTCGACGCCGCCCTGAGCAACATGACGCAAGGGCTTTGCATGTTCGACGGCAAGAAGCGCCTCGTCGTCTGGAATGAACGCTATGCGGAGTTGTATCGGTTGCAACCGGACCTGCTCAAGGTCGGAACGCCTCACGAGGCGGTTATTGCCGATCGAATCTCCCGCGGCATCCTCAAGGGAGAGACGAGCAAATCCGCAGCCAAGAAGAAGATCGCTTCGTTGAATCAGCTGCCGCAGGATACGGCATCGTGCCGGGTCGACGAATTTTCCGATGGGCGCTTCATCCTTGTTACCCGGCAGCCGATGGCGGAAGGAGGGTGGCTCGCGACGCACGAGGACATCACCGAACGGCGACGGGCGGAAGCGGAGATCATCCACCTGGCGCGCCACGACGCGCTGACGGAACTTCCAAACCGCGTAGAATTCAATGTGAAGCTCGAAGAGGCGAGCAAGCGCCTGAAGCGGAACGGAGGCACGATCACCGTCATGATGATCGACCTCGACAAATTCAAGGTCGTCAACGATACGCTGGGGCACCCGGCCGGGGACAAATTGCTGATTGAGGTCGGGAAGCGTTTGCAGTCCACGGTTCGGGAAACCGACGTGCTGGCGCGACTGGGCGGCGACGAATTCGCCATCATCCAGGAGGACGCACCCAATCAGCACGAGGCGGCAATTGCACTCGCGCTTCGGATCGTCGACGCCATTTCCCGGCCATTTGATCTCAACGGCAATCGGGCGAGCCTGGGCGTCAGCATCGGCATTGTGCTCGCCCCGGAACATGAGGCCGACCCCGAGGGACTGCTGAAGCGAGCCGACCTTGCGCTCTACGACGCCAAGGCCAACGGAAGGAACGACTATCGGTTCTTCCGAAACGAGCTTCTCGAAGTTGCCGATACGCAGCGGACGGCCGAGAACGAACTGCGAGACGCTATCGAGCGGAAGGAATTCGAACTGCATTACCAGCCTGTCGTCGATGCGAAGAGCCGAATGCTGTGCGGCGTCGAGGCGTTGGTCCGATGGCGACATCCGGCCAAGGGTCTGATTGGGCCGGACAAGTTCGTGCCGCTGGCGGAATCGACCGGCCTGATCGCGCCTCTTGGAGAATGGATCCTGCGCCAGGCTTGCGCGGACGCGGTTTCATGGCCCGCGCACGTCAAGCTCGCCATCAATATCTCGGCCATTCAGTTCAAGAAGGACAACCTGTTCGAGATCATCTTGGCGACGCTGGTGGAGACCGGCTTCGCGCCGGGACGGCTGGAGCTTGAGATCACCGAAACGTCTCTGCTCGAGAACCAGGAAGCGCACCTGACCACCATACGCCAGCTCAAGAATCTCGGGATCTCCATGGCGCTCGATGATTTTGGCACCGGCTATTCCTCGGTCAATTATCTGGCGAACTTTCCGTTCGACAAGATCAAGATCGACAAGTCGTTCACGCAAGGCGTGCTCAGTCGCCGCGACTGCAAGGCGGTCGTTGCCTCGACGCTCGCCCTCGCGCAAGGCCTCGGCACCGTGACGACCGCCGAGGGCGTCGAGACGGAAGATCAGCTCGAATACATGCGCGATGCCGGCGTCGATCTGGTGCAGGGCTATCTCTTCGGCCGGCCGGTGCCGATCTCGCAGCTCGACCTGCACGCCACGCTCTCGCCCAGGGAAATGGTGGCGTAGTCAAACGCGATCGATCTGGATCGCCGTCATTCCGGGGCGCCTCCAGCGCGCGCCCGCAATCCACACAGCTGTAAAACGGAGCGCGCGTGAAGCGGAACGCGCGGCGACTCGCGCGCTACGCGGGATCGCAGGACTAAAGTCTAAAAACCAAAGTCTGACCCGAAAACGGCCGACATCACTCACTTGTAATTGGGCTGCCAAACTTTTCCCAAAAGTTGGGCGCGATTGTAGCGGCCTCTCGCGCCCCGTTCGGCGGCGCCATACACGTTCCAAATATCTCACTCACTTCGAGGGGTGTTGTCATGCGAGCGTCCGCTCTCGCCCATACTGCTTCCATCATTCTCACGCTTGCTCTGCTCGGCCCCGCGATGCGGCGGATGAGCACGACCCCAACGTCAAGGGCCTCTATCTGATGACCGATTATCCGGCCGTCACGATCAGGCCGGGCACCACCTCCAACATTCCGCTGCGTCTGCAGAACTATGGCCTCGCGCCGGATCGCTACCAGCTCTCGGTGTCGGGCGTGCCGAGCGGCTGGACCGCGACGATCCTCGGCGGCGGGCAGCCGGTGGCGGCTGCGATGCCGGCGCCCGACAAGGACGTCACGCTGCAACTGCGGCTGGACGTGCCGGCCAACAGCAAGCTCGACCAGCAAACCCTGACGGTCGAAGCGAAGGGGCCGGGCAACCAGACCAGCCTGCCGATCCAGGTCGCGCTCGCCAAGGAATTGCCCGCCAAGCTCACCGTGAAGTCGCAATTGCCTTCGCTGCGCGGCAGCCCGAAATCCAACTTCGAATACACGCTGTCGATCAAGAACGACTCCGGGCGCAGCCTGAACGTCAGCTTCTCGGCGCAGGCGCCCGAAAATTTCGAAACCTCGTTCACGGAGGCCTATGGCAGCCAGGAGCTCTCCTCGATTCCGATCGATGCCGGCCAGTCCAAGGACGTCAAGCTCAAGGTGCGGCCGCCAAGCACGATTGACGCCGGCCATTTCCCGGTCAACGTGACGGTGAAGGCGGGGGATGCCTCCGCCAGCACCGATCTCGCGCTCGATGTGGTCGGTGAACCGCAGCTACAGGTCGCCGGGCGCGACGGATTGTTGAGCGCACGCGCGGTTGCCGCCAAGCAAACCTCGATCCCGATCGTCGTCACCAATAGCGGCAGCGCGCCGGCCGAGAACGTCAAGCTTGCGGCAAGCTCGCCGTCGGGCTGGAAGGTCACGTTCGATCCGGCGACCATCGATCGCCTGGTGCCGGGCAAGGACGCCGAGGTGCAGGCGCTGATCACGCCGAGCGACAAGTCGCTGGCCGGCGACTACATGGTCTCGGTGCGTGCGAACTCGCGCGGCGAAAACGCCTCCAGCCAGTTCCGCATCACCGTCAATACTTCCACGGTGTGGGGCATGGCCGGCGCCGGCGTCATCGGCATAGCCCTGCTTCTGATGCTCGGTGCGGTTGCCAGGTTTGGACGGCGATGAGCGACGTTCGCAACGAAGCAGCGCTTCCGCCGGCCGATACGGTCATCATCGCCGAGCACCTGACCAAGCGCTACGGTGAGACCAGGGCCGTCGACGACGTCAGCTTCGGCATCAGGAAGGGCGAGGTGTTTGGCCTGCTCGGGCCCAACGGGGCCGGCAAAACCACCACGATCCTGATGATGCTGGGCCTGACCGAGGTGTCGTCGGGTCGCATCGGTGTGCTCGGGTTCGACCCGGTGCGCCAGCCGCTGCAGGTGAAGCGGCGGGTCGGTTATCTTCCCGACTCCGTCGGCTTCTACGATCATCTCTCGGCGGTGGAAAATCTGGCCTACACCGCCAAGTTGATGGGGCTTTCGCTGAAAGAGCGAAGGCAGCGGATCGAGGAGGCGCTCAAGCGCGTCCACCTCGACGAGGTCGCGCACAAGCGGGTCTCGACGTTCTCGCGCGGCATGCGCCAGCGGCTCGGATTGGCCGAGATCATTGTCAAGAAAGCCGAGATCGCCATTCTCGACGAGCCGACCTCCGGCCTTGATCCGCAGGCGACGCTCGAATTCCTCGACCTGATCCGCGAGCTCAAGGCCGAAGGCATCACGGTGCTGTTGTCGTCGCATCTGCTCGATCAGGTGCAGCGCATCTGCGATCGCGTCGCGCTGTTCCAGTCCGGGCGCATCGTGCTGATGGGCTCGGTTGCCGAGCTGTCGGTCCAGGTGCTGGGCGCTGGCTTCGTGGTCGAGGTCGAGGCGGAGGGCAGCGGCATCGCGCGGCGCCTTTCCACCATCCCCGGCGTGTCCAATGTGGAGACGCTGGCGGAGGATCGCTTCCGCATGACGGCCGAGCGTGATGTCCGGCCGGATGCCGCGCGCGCGGTGGTCGCGGTGAACGGATCGTTGAGGCGGCTGTCGGTCGACGAGCCTAGCCTGGAGGCGATCTACGCCCGCTATTTCCAGGGCAAGCAATCGGGAGAGACGCGTCATGCGGCGTGAGGGTTCACCGTTCCAGGGCCTTGGCACCGTGTTTGCCAAGGAACTGACCGACAATATCTCGAGCGTCCGCATGCTCGTGCTGGAATTGCTGATCGTGCTGACGGCGCTTGCCGCGCTTTACGGCGCGATCGACAATTTGCGGACCAATACCGCGGAGGATCCGTTCCTGCTGCTGCGATTGTTCACGCTGTCGAACGCGCCGATGCCGTCCTTTGTCGCGATCCTCGGATTTTTGATCCCGCTGATGGCGATCGGTCTTGGCTTTGATTCCGTGAACAGCGAGTTCAACCGCCGCACGCTGTCGCGGATCCTGGCGCAGCCGATCTACCGCGACGCGCTGTTGACGGGGAAGTTCCTCGCCGGTCTCGCCACGCTCGCCGTCAGCCTCACCGCGCTGTGGCTGCTCGTGATCGGGCTCGGGCTGATCTTCCTCGGCGTGCCGCCGGGCACCGAGGAAGTTGCGCGATCGCTGGCATTTCTGGTGATCGGCATCTTCTATGCCGGCGTCTGGCTTGCGCTCGCCATGCTGTTGTCGATAATATTCCGTTCCGGCGCGACGGCAGCTTTGGTGGCGCTCGGCATCTGGCTGTTCCTGACCGTGCTGTGGCCGATGCTGGCGCCGGCGTTGGCGCAGATCATCTCACCGCCCGATCCGCGCTATGCCGCGCTGGGGCTGGAGACCCCGGGCACCGGCCTGTGGGCGCAGTTCCTCTTGCGGTTCTCACCGAATGATTTGTTTGGCGAGGCGATGCTGGCAATCCTGTCGCCGACCACGCGCACATTGGGCGCCGTGTTCCTGGATCAGTTGCGCGGCGCCGTGATGGGTGCGCCGCTGCCGCTCTCCGAAAGCATCATGATCGCGTGGCCGCAGACAGTCGGATTGATCGCGGCGAACATCGTGCTGTTTGTTGCCGGGTACATCACGTTCCAACGGCAGGAGGTGAGGGCCTGACGACCTTTTCCAATCCTGCCGCTTGCGTTGCTTTTGCGTCGCCCGTCGAAACAAGGTAGCGCAACGCCCTAGAGCATGATCCGGAAAAGTGTGCAGCGGTTTTCCGAAAAGATCATGCTCAATCAAAGAGCTAAAGCGCGATGAAGATTCGACCAAATCTCATCGCGCTTTAGTCAGGGTAGCACCAGAATTTATCGCAAGATCTGGTTTCATTGGCGACAGGCCTGCCGTCGCGCATTTGTGGGGTCGAAAAGCCGGGCTCGCTCAACTGATCATAGGCTCGATCCCATCGGTGATGGCCTCGACCAGTGCGCATGTGATGCTCTGACGCTGCGGCCATTTGCACCATCGACCCGGCAATCAGCAACGCGCCGAGAATACCGAAAGCTGCTTTTTGCATCTTGATCTCCGTTGGCGGACGCTTCGGCGTGGCAGCAGCGCCTCGCGTGGTGCGCCGGGTATTTCGGGACATAACATCGGAGAGCGCAGCCGCCAGGCATGCCGGCGGTGCCCGCTCTTCACGTTTTGGTAAACTGTCAACCGCATCTGGTTGGGGTCACACTTCGCGTGCCCCGGGATGACGGGGTCGCAAGCTCCTCTAACGGGTTGCGCTTTACACTATAATTGGAAATGCTCCTCCCGAAGAGAAGGGGGAGTATTTATGCGGCGTTTGGGATTTCCCTTGTTGTAATATGCTTTGCGGCGTTTGGTTTGGGTGTTGTTCTGTTAGGCGCATCGTCGAAAATGGCGGCCCACATCGACGAGCAAAAGGCGCAGAGCCTCAGCGAGTTTTACGCCGCTAATCATTTCCAAATGTATCCGGAGGAGCGCGAGCTACGTGCGAACGAAATCATTGGTCTGCGTACAAGAAAGTGGGCTCTGTACAATATCGGCGTCAGCATTTGCCTTATCGTTGCGACCCTCGCGATCCCCATAATCCGATTTCGGTTATGGGACATAGCCAATCTGAAATCGGCAACCACGCCTCGCACGCGGTGGCGTCTCGTCGTTCTTGCGGGGATCGCATGGTGGTGGCTTGTTCCGGCATCTGTTTTCGAGGTGTACGATGATTATGCTCAGGATGATTTGACGTGGCTTGATGGCTACGGTCCCGGCGGCGGTAGCGTCATCATCCTGTTCGGCGAAGCCCCGCTTATTATTGGCGGTTGGATAATTGCGACGCTTGTGTGCAGGTTTGTTGTTCTGAGGAAGGTGAATTTGCCGGTCGCGCTGTGGGATAGCGATTACGACTGGAACTATCGTAGTGTCGGTTTGGTGGGTTTCTATAGAGTCATGATAGGCTCCCTAATAATTCTAACCGCGTGCGCAGCAATTTATTTCAAGTGGGCGACCCCTGCCGGGCTCGTGGGCATTTACGTATTGCTGTCGAGCAGAGCAGGTCTGCTTAACCAGAAGGTTAGCACGAAGGGATAGGCGAGGACCTGTGCGAGACTTCGTACCCGAAATGACTATGCGCGAGATAACAGTAACAAGAACCCCGGCATCGCTGCCGGGGTTTTGCATTTCGTATCTGTTGAGCGAGATCCCGGATCTGCAGTGCATCACTTCGTGCTGCACCGCGTCCGGGACGACTTCGTCGCTTAGAAGTCCATGCCGCCCATGCCGCCGCCCGGAGGCATGCCGCCGCCGCCGCCGCCGGCGTTCTTCTTCGGCAGCTCGGCGACCATGGCTTCGGTCGTGATCAGGAGCGCGGCCACGGAGGCAGCGTTCTGGATCGCGGCGCGAACCACCTTGGTCGGATCGATGATGCCCTTGGAGACGAGGTTGACGTATTCGCCGGTCTGGCTGTCGAAGCCGAAGGCATACTGATCCTTCTCGAGGATCTTGCCGACGATGACCGAGCCGTCCTCGCCCGCGTTGATGGCGATCTGGCGAGCCGGCCAAGACAGCGCCTTGCGCACGATCTCGACGCCGGTCTTCTGGTCGTCGTTCTGGGTCCGGATCTTCTTGAGCTGCTCGGAAGCCCGCAGCAGGGCGACGCCGCCGCCCGGTACGATGCCTTCTTCCACCGCGGCGCGGGTCGCATGCATCGCGTCATCCACGCGATCCTTGCGCTCCTTCACCTCGACCTCGGTCGCACCGCCGACGCGGATCACCGCGACGCCGCCGGCGAGCTTGGCCAGACGTTCCTGGAGCTTCTCACGGTCGTAGTCCGAGGTGGTTTCCTCGATCTGCGCCTTGATCTGGTTGACGCGAGCCTCGATGTCAGCCTTCTTGCCGGCGCCGTTGACGATCGTGGTATTCTCCTTGTCGATCATCACCTTCTTGGCGCGACCGAGCATGGCGAGCGTGACGTTCTCAAGCTTGATGCCGAGATCTTCCGAGATCGCCTGGCCGCCGGTGAGGACGGCGATGTCCTGCAGCATGGCCTTGCGGCGATCGCCGAAGCCCGGCGCCTTGACGGCGGCAACCTTCAGACCACCGCGGAGACGGTTGACGACGAGGGTGGCGAGAGCTTCGCCTTCGACGTCTTCCGCAACGATGACCAGCGGCTTGCCGGTCTGCACCACGGCTTCGAGCAGCGGCAGCAGCTCGTTCAGCGAGGAGAGCTTCTTCTCGTTGATCAGGATGTAGGCATCGTCCATTTCAACGCGCATCTTGTCGGCGTTGGTGACGAAGTAGGGCGAGATGTAGCCGCGGTCGAACTGCATGCCTTCGACGACATCGAGTTCGGTTTCGAGCGACTTGGCTTCCTCGACCGTGATCACGCCCTCGTTGCCAACTTTCTTCATGGCGTCGGAGAGGAACTTGCCGATCTCGGCATCGCCGTTAGCCGAAATGGTGCCGACCTGGGCGATTTCCTCGTTCGAGGTAACCTTCTTGGAGTTCTTGACGAGGTCGGCGACCACGGCTTCCACCGCCAGATCGATACCGCGCTTCAGGTCCATCGGGTTCATGCCGGCGGCAACCGCCTTGGCGCCTTCGCGCACGATCGCAGCCGCGAGAACGGTCGCAGTGGTGGTGCCGTCGCCGGCCGCATCCGCCGACTTGGAGGCCACTTCGCGCACCATCTGGGCGCCCATGTTCTCGAACTTGTCGTCAAGCTCGATTTCCTTGGCGACGGTGACGCCGTCCTTGGTGATGCGGGGAGCGCCGAACGACTTGTCGAGCACGACGTTGCGGCCTTTCGGTCCGAGCGTCACCTTGACCGCGTTGGCGAGGATCTCGACGCCGCGCAGCATGCGGTCGCGGGCATCGACGCCGAATTTGACTTCTTTGGCTGACATATTGGTTTTCCCTGGGTTGTTCTGTCTCCTCGTCCTGAGGAGCCCGCACCTTGCGGGCGTCTCGAAGGACGAGAGGGTTCATCGGCCTCATCCTTCGAGACGCCGGCGTCGCCGGCTCCTCAGGATGAGGAAACGGTTTCGGCTTAAGCGGCCTTCTTCTTGCTGGCGGGGATGTCGGTGAGGACGCCCATGATGTCGCTCTCCTTCATGATCAGGAGATCTTCGCCATCGATCTTGACCTCGGTGCCCGACCACTTGCCGAACAGAACGCGGTCGCCGACCTTGATGTCGATCGGGATCAGCTTGCCGGCCTCGTCGCGGCCACCCGGGCCGACGGCGGTGATTTCGCCCTGGGAGGGCTTTTCCTTGGCCGAGTCGGGAATGATGATGCCGCCTGCGGTCTTCTCTTCGGCGTCGATACGCTTGACCACGACGCGGTCGTGAAGCGGACGGAATTTCATGCAGTCCTCCTAAGATTTTGATGATGTTCTAGAATTTTGGAAATTGGCAATCGCTATCGGCGAGTGCCAAGCTCGCTTCATCGAGATAGTCCAGAGTTGTGGCGGGGACAAGGGCTCCTAGCAGAAAATTTGGCACTCAAATGAGGCCGCTGCCAATTTCTTTGCACATCGTTAACGGCAAGCCGGAGCGATGTTAGCAGGCTCACTAAGTGGCTGCTAATGCAGCCTTTTTCAACAGATCGTTAAACATTTAGGCTTGTGATGGGTTGTTCGCATGCGTCACATTTCTCTCATGTGAGTGCATCTCGACTCAGAGTGGCTCTTGTACGCGTATCGGGCCATCTCAGCGGCAATGCGCTCCTAAATGGAGGTTGGCATGGTCTCGCGGGTTGGTGTTTCCGAAGACTTCCGGAAACAGGTGCTGGGTTATGGGCTGACGACGGCGGAAATTCTTTACCGGATGCCGGATCATCCCTCTCTGCTGCAAACTTACGTGTGGCAGAACTACGATCTGTTCCCGAAATTTCCGGCGCTGCGAGACTTCCTCAATTTCTGGGAGGAGAAGCTGGAGGGACCGCTTTATTCGGTCCGCGTCGCGCACTCCAAGCTGATCAAGCCCGCCGAGCTGCGCGCCGTCGACGGCGTATTTCGGTTGCACTGACCCCCGTCATTGCGAGCGAAGCGAAGCAATCCAGAATTACGCTCAAGACTCTGGATTGCTTCGTCGCTTCGCTCCTCGCAATGACGGCAAGGCGCTCGTTTGCCGGGGGACGACGATTTGCGTTCTGTGCTATCGTCACCTTCACAAATCAAAACGGGAGGATGTCGATGGCCAGAAAGAAGCCGAAGTCGCGCGCCGCCGCGACCAGAAAGGCCGCCCAAAAGAAATCACCTGCGCGCAAAACGTCAGCGCGCGAGGCGGCCGCTAAATCCACCGCACGCCGAAAACTCAAGAGCAAGGGCAGGGCGGCTGCGCCGGTGAAGCGTAAGCGACCGAAGCAGCGCGTTGCCATCAGCCACTACCGTGACGAGGACTTCAAAGCCGATGGCCTGCGTACATACGCCCAATACCGCGATCTCGGCGTGGCAGAAGCAAGCTCGGGCGTGGCGCGGGCGCATGTCATCCGCCTGATCGGGCCGTGCGAGCCGGAAGTAGTTTCAAAGCTGCATTTCCACGACGTCGATTTCCAGATGGTCTACGTCCTCAAGGGTTGGGTGAAGACCTATATGGAAGGCGTTGGCGAGACGACGTTCCAGATCGGCAGCTCCTGGACCCAGCCGTCGCATATCAAGCACCTGATCATGGATTATTCCGACGACGTCGAATTGCTCGAGGTGATCCTGCCAGCCGACTTCAGGACGGTCGAATTGGCGGTGTGAGGCAACTCTCCGTCATTCCGGGGCGGTCCGCAGGACCGAACCCGGAATCTCGAGATTCCGGGTCCAACCCTTCGGGTTGTCCCGGAATGACGCTTAGCATCACGTTAGCAAACAAAAACCCCGGCATCGCTGCCGGGGTTTTGCATTCTTGGATCGCCTGAGCGATGTGACTTCGTCGCTTAGAAGTCCATGCCGCCCATGCCGCCGCCTGGAGGCATACCGCCGCCGCCACCGCCAGCGTTCTTCTTCGGCAGTTCGGCAACCATCGCTTCGGTCGTGATCAGGAGCGCGGCCACGGAGGCTGCGTTCTGGATCGCGGCGCGAACCACCTTGGTCGGGTCGATGATGCCCTTGGAGACGAGGTTGACGTACTCACCGGTCTGGCTGTCGAAGCCGAAGGCATACTGGTCCTTCTCCAGGATCTTGCCGACGATCACCGAGCCATCCTCGCCCGCGTTGATCGCGATCTGGCGAGCGGGCCACGAGAGCGCCTTGCGCACGATCTCGACGCCGGTCTTCTGGTCGTCGTTCTGGGTCCGGATCTTCTTGAGCTGCTCGGAAGCACGCAGCAGAGCAACGCCGCCGCCCGGAACGATGCCTTCTTCGACAGCCGCGCGGGTCGCATGCATCGCGTCATCCACGCGATCCTTGCGCTCCTTCACCTCGACCTCGGTCGCGCCGCCGACGCGGATCACCGCGACGCCGCCGGCGAGCTTGGCCAGACGCTCCTGCAGCTTCTCACGGTCGTAGTCCGAGGTGGTTTCCTCGATCTGAGCCTTGATCTGGGAAACGCGGGCCTCGATGTCGGCCTTCTTGCCGGCGCCGTTGACGATCGTGGTGTTTTCCTTGTCGATCATCACCTTCTTGGCGCGACCGAGCATGGCGAGCGTGACGTTCTCAAGCTTGATGCCGAGATCTTCCGAGATCGCCTGGCCGCCGGTGAGGACAGCGATGTCCTGCAGCATGGCCTTGCGGCGATCGCCGAAGCCCGGCGCCTTGACGGCGGCGACCTTCAGACCACCACGCAGACGGTTGACGACGAGGGTAGCGAGAGCTTCGCCTTCGACGTCTTCCGCAACGATGACCAGCGGCTTGCCGGTCTGCACCACGGCTTCGAGCAGCGGCAGCAACTCGTTCAGCGAGGAGAGCTTCTTCTCGTTGATCAGGATGTAGGCGTCGTCCATTTCAACGCGCATCTTGTCGGCGTTGGTGACGAAGTAGGGCGAGATGTAGCCGCGGTCGAACTGCATGCCTTCGACGACATCGAGTTCGGTTTCGAGCGACTTGGCTTCCTCGACCGTGATCACGCCCTCGTTGCCGACTTTCTTCATGGCGTCGGAGAGGAACTTGCCGATCTCGGCGTCGCCGTTGGCCGAAATGGTGCCGACCTGGGCGATTTCCTCGTTCGAGGTGACCTTCTTGGAGTTCTTGACGAGGTCGGCGACCACGGCTTCCACCGCCAGGTCGATACCGCGCTTCAGATCCATCGGGTTCATGCCGGCGGCAACTGCCTTGGCGCCTTCGCGCACGATCGCAGCCGCGAGAACGGTTGCGGTGGTGGTGCCGTCGCCGGCCGCATCGGCCGACTTGGAGGCGACTTCGCGCACCATCTGGGCGCCCATGTTCTCGAACTTGTCGTCAAGCTCGATTTCCTTGGCGACGGTGACGCCGTCCTTGGTGATGCGGGGAGCGCCGAACGATTTGTCGAGCACGACGTTGCGGCCCTTCGGGCCGAGCGTCACCTTGACCGCGTTGGCGAGGATCTCGACGCCGCGCAGCATGCGGTCGCGGGCATCGACGCCGAATTTAACTTCTTTGGCTGACATTGTTTGTTTCCTTGAAATCTAGGGAAGGGAAAGCGCGCTTAAGCGGCCTTCTTCTTGCTGGCGGGGATGTCGGTGAGGACGCCCATGATGTCGCTCTCCTTCATGATCAGGAGATCTTCGCCATCGATCTTGACCTCGGTGCCCGACCATTTGCCGAACAGAACGCGGTCGCCGACCTTGATGTCGATCGGGATCAGCTTGCCGGCCTCGTCGCGGCCACCCGGGCCGACGGCGGTGACTTCGCCCTGGGAGGGCTTTTCCTTGGCCGAGTCGGGAATGATGATGCCGCCTGCGGTCTTCTCTTCGGCGTCGATGCGCTTGACCACGACGCGGTCGTGAAGCGGACGGAATTTCATGCAGTCCTCCTAAGATTTTGATGATGTTCTAGAATTTTGGAAAATTGGCAATCGCCATTGGCGAGTGCCAAGCTCGCTTCATCGAGATAGTCCAGAGTTGTGTCGGGGACAAGGGCTTCTAGCAGAAAATTTGGCACTCAATTGAGGCCGCTGCCAATTTCTTTGCACATCGTTAATCCTGGTGCGGTGGCCGGCGGCCGCCACGCCGGAGCGGTGTTAGCAGCCACCCTAAGTGGCTGCTAACGCTGCCTTTTTCAACAGATCGTTAAACATTTAGGCTTGTGATGGGTTGTTCGCGTGCGTCACATTTCTCTCATGTGAGTGCATCTCGACTCAGGGTGGCTCTTGTACGCGTATCGGGCCATCTCGGCGGCAATGCGCTCCTAAATGGAGGTTGGCATGGTCTCGCGGGTTGGTGTTTCCGAAGACTTCCGGAAACAGGTGCTGGGTTATGGGCTGACGACGGCGGAAATTCTTTACCGGATGCCGGATCATCCCTCTCTGCTGCAAACTTATGTCTGGCAGAACTACGATCTATTCCCGAAATTTCCGGCGCTGCGAGACTTCCTCAATTTCTGGGAGGAAAAGCTGGAGGGACCGCTTTATTCGGTCCACGTCGCGCACTCCAAGTTGATCAAGCCAGCCGAGCTGCGCGCCGTCGACGGCGTATTTCGGTTGCATTGACCCCCGTCATTGCGAGCCAACGGGTCGCGCGAACGCGCGCCCGATGACAAGCTCCGCGAAGCAATCCAGAATTACGCCCAAGACTCTGGATTGCTTCGTCGCTTCGCTCCTCGCAATGACGGCAAGGCGCTCGTTTGTCGGAGGACGACGATTTGCGTTCTGTGCTATCGTCACCTTCACAAATCAAAACGGGAGGATGTCGATGGCCAGAAAGAAGCCGAAGTCGCGCGCCGCCGCGACCAGAAAGGCCGCACAAAAGAAATCACCTGCGCGCAAAACGTCAACGCGCAAGGCGGCTGCCAAATCCACCGCGCGGAGAAAGCTCAAAAGCAAGGGCAGGGTGGCTGCGCCGGTGAAGCGTAAGCGACCAAAGCAGCACGTTGCCATCAGCCACTACCGCGATGAGGATTTCAAAGCCGATGGTCTGCGTACGTACGCCCAATACCGCGACCTCGGCGTGGCCGAAGCAAGCTCGGGCGTGGCGCGAGCGCATGTCATTCGTCTGATCGGGCCGTGCGAGCCGGAAGTGGTTTCAAAGCTGCACTTCCATGACGTCGATTTCCAGATGGTCTATGTCCTCAAGGGTTGGGTGAAGACCTATATGGAAGGCGTTGGCGAGACAACATTCCAGACCGGCAGTTCCTGGACCCAGCCGTCGCGCATCAAGCACCTGATCATGGATTATTCCGACGACGTCGAATTGCTCGAGGTGATCCTGCCGGCCGACTTCAGGACGGTCGAACTGACCGCGTAAACGCGGTCATTCCGGGATGGTGCGCTAGCACCAGACCCGGAATCTCGAGATTCCGGATTCGTCCTCCGGACGCTCCGGAATGACGACGCCCATGGCGTCGTCACGTCAACACCCCGACGATCGCGCCCATCAGGCACGTCGTCAGCGTGCCCGAGACGATCGACTTCAATCCGAGCGAGTTGATCTCGGCGCGGCGCTCCGGCGCCATGGTGCCGAGGCCGCCGACCATGATGCCGAGACTGCCGAAGTTCGCAAAACCGCACATCGCATAGAGCATGATCAGCCGCGAGCGCGGATCGAGCGTGCCGGTGGGAAGCTTGGAAAAATCGACATAGGCGATCAGCTCATTGAGCACGGTTTTCGTCCCCATCAGGCTGCCGGCGGGGACGGCTTGCGACCACGGCAGTCCCATCAGCCAGCAGACCGGCGCCATGACGTAGCCGAGCATCCGCTGCAAGGTGATCGCGCCACTGACATCGGGCAGCAGGCCGAGGATCGCGTTAGCGAGATGAACCAGCGCCACCAGCACGATCAGCATCGCGACGATGTTGAGCAGCAATTCAAGCCCTGACGTCGTGCCCTTGACGATCGCATCCATGGTGGAGGCGGCGTGCAGGTCGGGATCGATCGCCAATCTTGGATCGCCGGACACGCCGCCGGTCTTCACGTCGATAGTTTCCGGCACCATGATCAGGCTGACGAGAATGGCGGCGGGCGCGCCCAGCACCGAGGCAATGACGAAATGCGCACCCGCATCTGAAATCAGCGGCGCGAGCAGCGTGGCGTAGAGCACGAGCACGGTACCGGCGATGCCCGCCATGCCGCCGGTCATCACCAGGAATAATTCGCTGCGGGTGAGTTGCGCGAGATAAGGGCGGATGAACAGCGGCGATTCCACCATGCCGAGAAAGATATTGGCCGCCGTCGAGAGTCCGACCGCGCCGCCGATCCCGAGCGTGCGCTCGAGCGCGAAAGCCATGCCGCGTACAACCGGCGGCAGGATGCGCCAGTAGAACAACAGCGTGGTCAGCACGCTCATGACAAGCACGATCGGCAGCGCCTGAAACGCCAGGATGAAATCGGCGCCTGGCGATTTGAGGTCGAACGGCAGCGCGCCGCCGCCGAGATAGCCGAACACGAACGAAGTACCCGCGCGCGAGGCCGAGGCGACCGCACCGACCGCGTCGTTGATCGCGCCGAACACATGCGCCACGCCGGGCAATTTGATCAGCACGACGGCGGTCGCAAACGTGACCGCAAGCCCGATCGCGGTCTGCCGCAGCGAAACCGCGCGGCGGTTCTCGCCAAAAATCCAGGCTAGCGCGAGCAACGCGACAACGCCGACCGCCGATTGCAGTTGAAGCATGATCAAACCCCCGCCGATTATGGCAGCGTTGCAATTCCCGGCGCAATGCCATGCGGGACCTATTCCCCTGATGCCGTTGACATCTCGGCCGCCATCGGTCACCGATCATCATTATGTCGTCGATTTCGCCGGTCACTGCCGGCACGCTGTTCAAACAGCCCTCATTTCTCTTCTTCCTGCTGTCGCGAAGCTTCACGCGATTTGCCAGCCAGATCGGCGCGGTGGCGATCGGCTGGCAGATCTATGATCTCACCGGCAGCGCCTTCGATCTCGGCATGGTCGGCCTCGTGCAGTTCCTGCCGACCGCGCTTCTGGTGTTTGTCGCAGGCCATACCGCCGACAAGTTCGAACGCAAGCGCGTGGTGCAGCTTTGTCAGTTGGCGGAAGCGGCCACCGCGCTGTTTCTCTGCTGGGGCTCCTATGGCGGCTGGCTCACCGGGGTTCACATCTACATTGCGACCTTCGTGCTGGGCATGGCGGGCGCGTTCGAAAGCCCGACGATTGCCGCAATGCTGCCGCTGATTGCGCCACAAGGCTCGCTGCAACGCGCCACCGCGCTGTCGAGCGCTGCCGCTCAGGTGGCGACCATCACCGGCCCCGCGCTCGGCGGCATCGCCTATGCGTTCGCGCCGGGTTTGCCCTACGGCCTCATGCTGGTGTTCTGGCTTTTCAGCGCGGTGTTGACCGGCGGCATCAAGGTCAGAGAAACCGAGGCCGCCAAGGACGCGGCAACCGCGGACGACGTCTTTGCCGGCGTTCGTTTCATTCGCAACAACTCCGCCATCCTCGGCACGATCTCGCTCGATCTGTTCGCCGTGCTGTTTGGCGGGGTGACCGCGCTGCTGCCGATCTATGCGCGCGATATCCTGATGGCCGGCCCGTTTGGCCTCGGCATTCTGCGGGCAGCGCCCGCCGTCGGCGCGCTGATGATGACCACGATTTTGGCGCGTCACGCCATCGACCGCCGCGTCGGCATGCGCATGTTCCAGGCGGTGATCGTGTTTGGCGTCGCCACGATCGTGTTCGCGCTATCGCACTGGATGTGGTTGTCGGTGCTGGCGCTGGCCGTGCTCGGCGCGGCCGACACGGTGAGCGTGGTGATCCGTTTCTCGCTGGTGCAGTTGTCGACGCCGAACGAGATGCGCGGCCGCGTCGGCGCGGTCAATTTCCTGTTCATCAACGCCTCGAACTATCTCGGCCAGTTCGAGAGCGGGGTCGCGGCTGCGCTGCTGGGCACGGTCGCCTCGGCGGTGCTCGGCGGCGTTGCCACCGTCGCGATCGCGCTGATGTGGATGAAGCTTTTTCCGAAGCTGCGCGAGGTAGAGAGACTGGAGTAGGGGCTCGGCCTCGCTTGCAAGCGCGGCGCGATTTATTTTCGTACGCGCCAGACGGCAATCTTGTCGGCGGGATCGAGAGGGAGCCGCTCCAGAAAGTCGGGCACCTCGCCATGGTCGAGCCGCGCCTCCAGTCCTTCCGGAGCGAGTTTGATGATATTGCGATCGGGCGCTGCCGCGCAGGTGACCACGTAGTCGACGCGACGAGCCGATAATATCTGCCGAGCCGTAGGCAACGGCGCCAGCATCAGCTTGAGAAATGCGGTGTTGCCGTCGTTATTGCGATGGTATGGCGCGGCAAAAATATCGTCGGCTGTTTCGGCAAGGATGGCCGGTCCGAGATCGACCGGCGCCATCACGCGTCCCTTCGGAAGTCGCTTCAGGGAAGCGGCATCCGACAAGCTTCGGCACGACGGCGCCTCGGCAATGGTCTGCGGTCTGAAAATCACGTCAAGCAGCGGCTTGGCAAAAAGCCCTACGGCGGAAAGGCTGACGGGCGATGCAAGGACCGACAAAAGAAGCAGGTTTCGCGCCGACGCAAGCCTGGGCCAAAGCATAGCCAGACCAGCGGCAAAGAGCGGCGCTGCCACCATCGATGCTCCAGCAGCGCCCCGCATTTGCCAAAGGCTTGTTCCGATCAGCGCGGCCAGCGTTGCGATGCCGACAACCCAGCGAAACCTGTCGAGCGGAGGGGACCGCGTTAGCGCCATCACGGCCAGTACCATCGTCAAGATCGGAAACCCGTAATAGGCGGGAACATTCTCCGGAAAAAGCTGCAGCATCCTGCCGAATGAGATCGCTTCGGCAACGTTATTCACCCACAATTGCACGACGATCGGATTGAGATGCGCGAAGGGCGATGCGATGCATCCTGAATACAAAGACAGAAACGCGCCGACCAGGACGATTGCCAACGCCGCTCCGCTCACCACGCGCATGCGTAACGTTGGATGATAGCGATCAATCCAGACCATGAGCATCAGGCTCATGCCGCCGCCGATGGCCAATAGCAGAACCGGTCCGCCGAAGGCGTCGCACACCGGCGCGCCGAGCGAAGACCATGGAATCAAGGCCGGTGCGAGCAGAAGCGACGATGCCGCGAGCCCCGCTCCGAAGGCGCCCACCTGCCGCGCGACGGGTGCCCCGCGCCAGACAAACAGGCCAAACACCGCAACGCCTACCGCCGCCAGCGCAGGCAGCATTTCGAGGCCGATCGCCAGCGATAGCGAGAAAAACAGGCCGCCCAGCGCAGCCTTGATGGCGCTCTGCTCAAGCTGTGCCGTCACCAGCACCAGCGCGAGCAGCAAATCGATCTGCGCGTTGTGGTGATCGATCGCGCCCGCCCGGAAATGGACGAGGGCCGGAAGCGCCAGCACGGCCAGCACGACTGCCGCGATCTGCGCGTTGACGTTGGTGGTCAATTGCCTGGCGATTGCCGCGATCAGCGCCAACGCGATGGCAAATAGCAGCGCCGGCCAAAAATACAGTGTCACGGCTTCCGCGCCGTGCATTCCGAGCAGTGGCTTCAGCAACAGGATCAACCCGGCCAGTGGCGCGTCAATGACGCGCGACCAGTGCATCAGCATGCCTGGCGGATCCAATCGATATTGGAACAGGTCGAACCAGCCTTGCCCGTCGATCAGGTCGCGAACCTCGACCAGCCGCATGGCATCGTCGGTGGACAGCGCATCGAAGACGCCGCTGTGGAACGCGGGCAGGGCGAGCCTGACCGATGCAGCCACGAACAGCAGCGATATCACGATGATCGGATACGCGCCGACGTGTCCTCGTTGCGTTGCGTGGCCTGAGGTCGAACTGAGGTCAGACATGGTTTCCGTGTCGCTGGTGCTGGACGGGAATCGCCGTCGCGCCAGGCGACCTTACGACGCTACCCCCGCCCGACGAACGGCATCTTGCTTGCCATGACAGTCATGAACAGAACGTTGGCATCGAGCGGCAATCCGGCCATATAGGCGACCGCGTCGCCGACCGCCTTGGAGTCCATCCGCGGCTCCGGCATCTTGCGGCCGTCCGGCTGCAACACGCCGTCGACCATGCGGTCGGTCATGGGGGTAGCGGCATTGCCGATGTCGATCTGGCCGACCGCGATGTCATAGGCGCGGCCGTCGAGATTGGTGGCCTTGGTCAGCCCTGTGATGGCGTGCTTGGTCGAGGTGTAGGGCGCGGAAAACGGCCGCGGCGCATGCGCTGAAATCGAACCGTTATTGATGATGCGGCCGCCGCGCGGGGTCTGGTCCTTCATGATGCGGAAGGCGTACTGCGTGCACAGGAAGGCCGCGGTGAGGTTGGTGGAGACGACCGCCTGCCACTGCGAGAGGCTCAAATCCTCAAACGGCATCGCCGGCGTTCCCATGCCGGCATTGTTGAAGAGCAGGTCGAGCCGGCCATAGGTGGCCGTCACCTTGGCAAATAGCGCCGCGATCGAGCCGGCATCGGTCATGTCGGAGGAAACCGCGAGGCTTTTGCCGGCAATACCGAGGCTCGAGGTTTCCTCCAGCTTCTCCACGCGCCGCCCGGCGAGCACGACGGTGAAACCCGCATTCATCAGCGCCAGCGAAGCCGCCCGGCCAACCCCGGTTCCGGCGCCAGTCACGATGGCGATCTTGTTCTTATTCTTGTCCTTGTCCTCGGTCATTTGTTTCCTGCCTTTTTCTTCAGTGCTTCAGGTTTGCGGTTTTTCGGTCTTGTAGGGCGGTCGCGGAATATTCTGATGCGCGGCCCGCAACGCCGCCGACCAGCGCGAACGCAGGTCGTGGAAATACGGCTCGCCCGCCTCGATGCGGTGATTGAGGTCGGCCTCGCAGACGTCCGAGCGCACCACCAGCACGTCGATCGGAAGACCGACGCCGAGATTAGAGCGCATGGTGGAGTCCATCGAGATCAGGCCGGTCTTGAGCGCGTCGTAAAGCTCGACGTCATAATGCATGGCGCGGTCAAGCACGGGCTTGCCGTATTTGTGCTCGCCGATCTGCAAGTAGGGCGTGTCCGTGGTGCATTCGATGAAATTGCCGGCCGGATAGACCATGAACAGGCGCATCCGCGATCCCTGGATCTGGCCGCCGAACAGGAACGAGACGTCGAAATTGATGTCTTCCGCTTGCAGCGCGGTGCCTTCGGTGGCGTGAACGGAGCGGATCGCCTTCCCGATGCGCTGGGCGGCCTGGAACATGGTTGGCGCATTGAGAAGCGTCTCGACCTCGCCGGTGGTGGGGTCCTCCATGCCCTCGGTCAGCGTCGACAGCACGGACTGGCTGATGGCGAGGTTGCCGGCGGTGGCAATCGCCAGGATGCGCTCGCCCGGCTTGGAAAAGATGTGCAGCTTGCGGAACGTCGAGACATTGTCGAGCCCGGCATTGGTGCGGGTGTCGGCGATCATGACGAGCCCGTCCCGTACCAGTATTCCGCAGCAATAGGTCATTCCCGGTCCCCTTCGACAGCGCGGGAATTTCTAGCAATTTCGCCTCACACCTCCAACCCCAATCGGGAAGGGCGCACCGGCGTTTTCCGCCGCTCACGGGATGTTCCGCCCAGGGGGCGGACATCCCGGAGCTGTCTTAGCCGGCGGCGTAGGCGCGCCGCATCGGCTTGAGCGCGGCCAGCGCCAGAATGCCCGTCAACGCGTCCAACGCGATGACGATGGTAAAGACCGGAAGCCAGCTGCCGGTCTGTTCGCGCAGCAGCGCCGCGAGCGGGCCACCGAGGATCGAGCCGATGCCTTGGGCGATGTAGAGCCAGCCATAATTCGTGGTCGCATGCTTGGCGCCGAAGGTGTCGGTCAGGGTCGATGGGAAAAGTGAAAAGATTTCGCCCCAGCCGAAAAAGACAACGCCGGAGAGCAGCACGAAGAGCAGGGCGTTGTCGCGCAATAACAGCATCAGCGTGACGGCGGCGGCCTCCATCAGGAAGGCGATGGCCATGGTGTTTTCACGCCCGATCCGATCCGATAGCCAGCCGAAGAATGGGCGGGTCAATCCGTTGGTGATGCGATCGATGTTCAGCGCCAGCGGCAATGCCGCCATTCCCAATACGGTGACGCTGGTCACGCCGAAGTCGCGCGAGAAGGCCCCGAACTGCGAGATGATCATCAATCCGCCGGTCGACATCATCGTCATCATGGCGAACATCAGCCAGAATACGTTGGTGCGCAACATCTGGTCTGGCGGCGTTCCCACGCTCGACACCTCGACCGCCGGCTGCGGCAGCACGTCGTCGTCGGTCGGCAAGCGCAGCGCGAGCGCAGCCGCCGCGCCGACGATGCCGAGAATGATGCCGAACACGATCAGCGTGTGCTGGTAACCGCTCGCGTCGATCATGTTGTAGATGGGCGTGTTGGTCAGCAGCGCGCCAAAGCCGTAGCCTGCGGCGACGACGCCGGTCGCAAAGCCGCGACGGTCCGGAAACCAGCGCACCATCAGACCGACGACGCCGACATAGACGATGCCGGTGCCAACGCCGCAGAACAAACCGTAGGTCAGATAGAGCCCGGTCAGGCTCGTTGCATAGCCGGCCAAGATCCAGCCGAGACCGGACAAAAGGCAACCGCTGGCGATCAACAGGCGCGCGCCGAACTTGTCGATCAAATAACCCTGGAGCGGCGACAGGAAAGTCTGCAGCACGATAAGGAGTGTGAAGGTGACTTGAAGAGCGGATAACTGAACGCCGAGGCTATCCCGAAGCGGCTTGGTGAAGAAGGCCCAGCCATATTGCGGACTGGAGATCGACATCATCGCGATCAGCCCCAGCACGAGCTGGATCCAACGCGTGGACGTCGCGGATTGAGTTGATGCTCCGGTTACTGTGGTCATTTTGCCCCCCGATATGGCGTCGTTCGCTTTTTGCAAACGTTCGCTTTTGCAAAAAGTGTACCACGTGCGATCTCAGGCGCAACGTGGCCACAGATCATCCGATCGTAGGGGCGCGCACCGTTTGCGGTGCACGCAAAGGCGTCAGGGCATCAGGATTGCGATTGCCACTGTCCTTGCCGTCCGGCCTGATCGACCTTGACCGCGACCGTCAGCGTCTCGGTGCCCCCGCCATAGCGGGTGCCGCGCACCGGAGCTGCGCCGAGATAATCGAGGCCGAGAGCGACGCGCGCATGGGCGTCGGTGGCGCAGATCGCGTTCGCCGGATCGAACGCGACCCAGCCGAGACCAGGCACATAAGCTTCGGCCCAGGCATGCCCCGCCTGCTGGTTCACCATGCCGTCCGCACGCAGGAAGTGCCCGGAGATGAAGCGCGCGGGCACGCCGACCGATCGAGCGCAGGCGATAAAGATATGCGCGTAATCCTGGCACACGCCGCGCTTCAAGGCGAAAGCTTCGGCCGCCGACGTCCCGGTGTTGGTGGGATCTGGATCGAACGTCATGTGGTCGTTGATCTGGAGCATCAAGGCATGCAGGAAGCCGAGCACGTCCGTCTCGGATTCGGAGCGCAGTTCGCGCGAAAACGCCTCCATGGCCGCGTTGACGCCGGTTAGCGGCGTCGTTCGCAGGAAAAAGCTCGGTGGAAAGCGCTCGTCCGTGCCACGCAACACGCCGCCGGTGTCGTGGGTTTCGATCAGGCCTTCGACCGTGACGGTGAGGTCGGCGATCGCCCCCTCCGTCAGCACATGCGTGACGTTGCCGAAGGCGTCCTGACGCACATGGAGGCGCGAGTTGGTGGAAACGTCGATCTGCCACTCGGCCACATATTGCCCGTCATGGCTGCCCGGCGTCATCCGCAGGATCTGGGTGATGCCGGTCGCCGCCGGTACGTAGCGATAGGTGGTGGAATGGGCAATACGCAGGCGCATGACTGAGGGTCCGGTAGTGTCGCAACAAACGGGATAGACTCCCTCTCCCTTAGGGAGAGGGTTGGGGTGAGGGGTACGGTCTATCGATAGGCCTTAACCCCTCACCCGGATCGTAAGCACGATCCGACCTCTCCCTATGGGAGAGGTGAAGTAGTGCTCGGGGATGTATCCGATCGTAGATCGAGAACTCGAACTCAGATCAGATACTGCTTGGTGATGATTTCACCAAGCCTTGAATTGTCGGCGATGAATTCCTGGATGAATTCATGCACGCCGTGCTGGAAGATGTCATCCATGTTGCTGTGTTCCAGCCGGTTGCGGACGCCGCGCGCGTGGCGCTGCGACGAGCCCTGGCGGCCATAGGCGACCCCGATCTGGTCGAGGTTGCGCACGAGATTGCCGTAACAGCTCGCCAGCGAACGCGGCAGTGAATTGTTGAGGATCAACAGATCGGCGATCAGCCAGGGTTTCAGCGTCTCGCGATAGACCCAGTGATAGGCGGTCAGCGCCGACACCGAGCGCAGGATCGAGGTCCATTGATAGTAATCGAGCGGACCGCCGACATGTTCCTCCTCGGGCAACAGCACATGGTATTTCACATCGAGGATGCGGGCGGTGTTGTCGGCGCGTTCCAGGTGAAGGCCAAGGCGCGAGAACCAGTAGGCGTCGTTGCGCAGCATGGTGCGGTAGGCCGAGCCGTCGAAGCGCAGCGAGGTTTCCTGCACGAAGCGCAGGAAACGCGCCAGCTCTTCGCGGGTCTTGGTGCCTTTGCCCCAGAGTTCCCCGAGTTCGATCCAGGCCGAGTTGATGGTGTCCCACATCTCGCTCGTAAGCGCGGTGCGCACCGAGCGTGAATTCAGCCGGGCCGACCTCGATACAGTTCTTGATCGAGGAGGGGTTGGCGGCATTGAACGACAGGTAGTCGACGACGTTGTGTTCGTTGGCCTCGCTATAGACACTGTAGAAGCCCTGGCTGACGCCGGCAGTGAGCAGCGCCGACTCCCATTCGTTGGTCTTGCCGATATAGGCGGCCGGCAGTGCTGTGACGCGCAGCGTCGCGTCGATCGTACGCGCGATATATTCGGCCCGTTCGACATAGCGGGCGAGCCAGTAGAGATTTTCGGCGGTACGCGACAGCATGTAGCGATCTTCTTACAAACCAACGGCGAAATGAAGTGCACCTCCCCCTGAAAGGGGGAGGTCGACGCGTAGGCGTCGGGAGGGGGTCGCTGTCACACGTAATCGTTGACCCCCACCCTGACCCTCCACCTTGCAGGGGGAGGGAAACTCTAGCGGCCTCCTGCGATTGAGCTCACTCATCCAGAACCCAGGTGTCCTTGGTGCCGCCGCCCTGGCTCGAATTCACCACCAGCGAGCCTTCCTTCAGCGCCACCCGCGTCAGGCCGCCCGGCACGATGGTCGTATGGTGGCTGCCCGTAAGCACGAAGGGGCGCAAATCGACATGACGCGGCGCAAGGCCTGCCGCGGTGCAGGTCGGGCAGGTCGACAGCGCGAGCGTCGGCTGGGCGATGAAACCTTCCGGTTCGCGCTTCAGCTTGTCGCGAAACGCCTCGATGGTCGCTTTCGTCGCGGCCGGTCCGATCAGCATGCCGTAGCCGCCGGAGCCGTGAACTTCCTTCACGACGAGCTGCTCCAGATGATCGAGAACGTAGGCGAGTTCCTTCGGCTCGCGGCAGCGCCAGGTCTGCACGTTCTTCAGAATCGGCTCTTCGCTCAGATAGAATTTCACGATCTCGGGCATGTAGGAGTAGATCGCCTTGTCGTCGGCAATCCCGGTGCCGACCGCGTTCGCGAGCGTGATATTGCCGGCGGCATAGGCCGACATCAGCCCGGGCACGCCGAGCGCGGAATTGGGACGGAAGGTGAGCGGATCGATGAAGTCGTCGTCGAGGCGGCGGTAGATGACGTCGACGCGCTTGAGGCCTTCGGTCGTGCGCATGTAAACCTCGTCGTCCTTGACGATGAGGTCGCGGCCCTCGACCAGTTCGATGCCGAGCTTGTCGGCAAGGAACGAATGTTCGTAGTAGGCGGAGTTGTAGACGCCGGGCGTCATCAGCGCGACCGTCGGCTCGGCGGAGGCACTGAACGGCGCGACCGACCGCAGCGCCGACAGCAGTTCATCCGGATATCTCTCGACCGGCGCGATGCGGTGCCGGGCAAACAAATCCGGAAACAGCCGCATCATGATTTCGCGGTTCTCCAGCATGTAGGATACGCCGGACGGCGTGCGCGCATTGTCCTCCAGCACGATGAAGTTCTCGGGATCGGTGCGGATGATGTCGATGCCGGCGACGTGGACATAGATGTCATGCGGCACGTCCTGGCCGTTCATCTCTGGGCGGAACACCGGGTTCTGGAAGATCAGGTCTTCCGGCACGATATTGGCGCGCAGGATGTCGCGGCCGTGATAGATGTCGCGCAGGAACATGTTGAGCGCGCGCACGCGCTGCTTCAGGCCTTTTTCAAGGAGCGCCCATTCCCTGGCCGACATGATCCTTGGAATGACGTCGAAGGGGATCAGCCGTTCCTGGGCTTCCGCATCGCCGTAGACCGCAAACGTGATGCCGATCCGGCGGAACAACAGTTCGGCTTCCTGGCGGCGATATTCCAGCGCGTCCGGCGGCGTCTCCTTCAGCCAGCGCGAGAGCTCCTGATAGGCCGGACGAAGGTCGCCGCCCAGGCCGTTCATTTCATCGAAGGCAACTGCCATGAATTGTGGATCGCCCCTGAAGTAATCACGCTACAGTGCATGACTTGACAGGATGGTAGCAAGGCTCAAGCGAGCGGGATATGGATTGATCCCGATCATTTGCCGGGACGGCCGGCCAGATTGCTGAAAAAACAGCTTGCGGCTGCTCATTTCGGCAGCAAAAGTTCGCCGAACATCAAGGCGTTGGCCGGGGAACACAGTGTGCCGAAGAGCGGGCGCCAAGAGCCGCCGCCAAGGCCTGCGAAGGAGAGACTATGAGCGAGATCGTCACGGCGGGAATCCTGGTGATCGGCGACGAGATCCTGTCCGGGCGGACCAAGGACAAGAACATCGGCTTCATCGCCGAATACCTCACCAACATCGGCATCGACCTCAAGGAAGTACGCGTCGTCGCCGATGAGGAGCCCGAGATCATCGTCGCATTGGATGCGTTGCGTCATCGCTATAGCTATGTCTTTACCACCGGCGGCATCGGTCCGACCCATGACGACATCACCGCGGACAGCGTCGCCAAGGCATTCGGCGTCGGCATCGACCACCATCCGGAGGTGGTGGCGCGATTTCGCGAACGCTGGGGCGAGGCCGACCTGAATGAGGCGCGGCTGCGCATGGCGCGCATTCCCGATGGCGCCGAACTGATCCAGAGCGCGACCATCCTCGCGCCCGGCTTCAAGCTTGGCAATGTCATCGTGATGGCCGGCGTGCCGACGATCATGCAGGCGATGATGGACATCGTGGCGCCGAAATTGAAGTCCGGTGTGCGGATGCTATCGGACAGCGTTCGCGCCAATGCGCGGGAAGGCGACGTCGGCGGTCCGTTGCGCGCGATCGCGCTGGCGCATCCCGACACCATCATCGGCAGCTATCCCTTTATGGACGAGGACAAGAAGCCGAACACCAATCTCGTGGTGCGCTCGCGCGACCCGGAAAAGCTCGCAGCGGCGATGAATGCGGTGAAGGACATGCTGGCCGGGTTGAACGTCGCCCGCTAAACCGGAAGCAGAAGACGGAGAGCCTTTAATCTTGGACAAGAATTCGTTCTTCTGGAAAATAGTTGACGGCAAGGTGCCGGTTCCACCCTGCGCGAAGACGCTCGGGTTGGAATTCGTCGAGATCGACGGCGAACGCGGCACCATCCAAACCCGGTTCGAGGCAGTCGAGAGTTTTTTAAATCCGGTGGGTCACGTACAGGGCGGATTCCTCGCCGCTATGCTCGACGACACCATGGGCACTGCGCTCGCGGCGACACTGGAGCCCGGTCTGTTCGCACCGACTGTCAATCTCAACGTGCAGTATCACCGGCCCGCGGCGCTTGGCCCGCTCAAGGGCCTTGGCCGTGTCGCGATGCGGGGCCGGGAAGTGTGTCACGGCAGCGCCGAACTCTGGCAAAACGACAAGGTCGTCGCGACCGCCACGGGTACGTTTGCCGTTCGAAAGATCCAGGAGAAAATCTGATGGCGGAGCATCCGGAATTGAGCGCGCAGGAGCGAACGGGCAAACCGTTTCCGGTGTCATGGGACCAGTTTCACCGCGATTGCCGGGCGCTGACCTGGCGGCTCAACGAAGTCGGCCCGTTTCATGCCGTCGTCGCGATCACCCGTGGTGGCCTGGTGCCGGCGGCCATCGTCGCGCGCGAACTCGGCGTCCGCATCATTGATACGGTTTGCGTGGCAAGCTACGATCACACCAAGCAGGGCGATCTGCAGGTGCTCAAGGGAATTTCGGCCGACACCGCCAAGCTCGGCGGTGGCACCGGCAAGGGACTTCTGATCGTCGACGACCTCGTCGATACCGGCAAGACCGGACGGCTGGTGCGTGACCTGCTGCCGGACGCGCATTTCGCCACCGTCTATGCCAAGCCGATGGGAAGGCCACTGGTCGATACCTTCATCACCGAAGTGTCGCAGGATACCTGGATTTTCTTTCCCTGGGATACCGCGCTGTCGTTCCAGCCGCCGATCCGCGACGGCGCGGCGTGATCTTTTTTGTCATTCCGGGATGCGCCGTAAGGCGCAGGCCCGGAATCCATGCTGCCGCAACAATGGATTCCGGGCTCTCGCTTCGCGAGCCCCGGAATGACGGCAGAGTGAGCAGGTAGATCCATGCCCCTGCAAAATCGCGTGCTGCCGACCGGCGAAATCGTCGCGATCCCCGCGCGCGGAATGTTTGTCGGCAATCGTGGCATCATCCACGACCCCGCAACCCGTACGCTGCTGAGGCGGCGCTGGTCGACCGATGCCTGGATCACCTGCGTTCTGGAATTCCGCGACCGCCGGCGCAAGGTGATGGAACGGCGAAGCTGGACCGAGCTGTTCTTTCTCGATGAAGCCACATCGTTTGCGGCCGGACATCGGCCCTGCTTCTATTGCCGGCGCGAGGATGCCATCCGCTTTCGCGCTGCGTGGGAAAAGGGCAATCGGACAGGCGAGGTACTCGCGCCCGAGATGGATAAGGTGCTGCATCGGGAGCGCCTGGCCAGCGGCAAGCGGCTGCATCCACTGCCGAAGAGCATCGAAAAGCTGCCCGACGGGTCGATGGTGAGGGCGGGCGCGGAGACGTATCTGATCGCGCAGGGAAAGGCACTGTTGTGGTCGCCGTCCGGCTATCGCGCGGTGAAGGGGGCTATCGGCGATGTGAAACTGCTGACGCCGCCTTCGACCGTGCGCGCATTTGCTGCGGGCTACCGGGTCGTGCTGCATCCGAGTGCATCTCTTATTCCCTCCCCCTGAAAGGGCAGGGGAATCGCACGTCCGAGGGGCCAAGCTATTGCGCTGGAAGGAAAAATTGATTCTGACAGTGTCTCCTGATTCAAGAGGGGACTGTCGTGGACCGCTTTGCAGAATGCTTTTCGCCGTTGGTCGATCCTCGGAAGAACCAAGCGCAGCACGATCTGACCGAGATGCTGTTCATTGCGTTGCTCGCCACGCTGTGCGGCGCCACGACCTGTTGCGACATCGCGCTGTTTGGCCGCTCGAAAGAAGCGCTGTTGCGCACGATTCTGGTGCTGGAACACGGGATACCGAGCCACGACACCTTCAGCCGTGTCTTTCGCATCCTCGATCCGCGCAGCTTCGAAGAGGTTTTTCGGCGCTTCACCAAGGCGTTTGCGACGGCGGCCAAAATCAAGGGCGTGGTAGCTCTCGATGGCAAGGCACTGAGAAGAGCCTACGAACGCGGCCAAAGTCACATGCCGCCAGTGATGGTGACGGCGTGGAGCGCAACGACCCGCATGGCGCTCGTCAATGTGCTGGCGCCTGGAAACAACGAAGCGGCCGGCGCTTTGCATCTCGTCGAGCTTCTTCAGCTGAAAGGCTGCGTCGTCACGGCGATGTAAGGTTCATTCGTCATCGCGAGCGCAAGCCATAGCGATCCAGATTTCATCTTGCTGTGAAGAACAACCAGCCCGGATTGCTGCGCGATGCCAAGGCCGCGATCTCCGCGGCAGAGCGCAAGAAGGCCAAACAAGCCACCACCAGGGACACCGGTCACGGCCGCAAGGAAACCCGAACCGCGATCGTGGCGCCGGTCAGGGATATGGCCGAAGAGCACGACTTTCCGGGTCTCAAGGCCGTCGCGAGGATCACCAGCAAACGTGGACGCGACAAAACCGTCGAGCGCTACTTCCTTCTGACCCAGTACTACACGCCCGCAGAACTGCTGCGCGTTGTCCGCGAACATTGGGGCATCGAAAACGTCCTGCACTGGACACTCGACGTCGTTCTCGACGAGGATCAGACGCGAAGCCGAAAAGACCACGCTCCCGCCAACCTCGCCGTTCGGCGCCGACTTGCCCTCAATATCGCTCGCGCTCATCCCGATACAAAGACCTCGTTGCGAGGCAAACTCAAACGCGCCGCCTGGGACGACAGTTTCCTCGTCGCTCTGCTCCTGCACATGACGATAGCCCTGCCCGCAAGGGGGAGGGTTAGGGAGGGGGGTAGGAGAGAGTATTGTGTCCCGGGCGCACTGTGGCGTGCAACGACGCGGTGCAGAACCGGGACCCAGTGAGACGGAATGGGTCCCGCATCTGCGGTGCAACACTGCGCGTCGCACCGCGTGCGCGACACGGAGGTCTCGTTTCTACCCCAGCCTCTCGCGTGCCAGTTTCGTGCCCGCGCCGAGCGCCATCAATTTGGCTTCCGCAATATCGCGGTGCATCGGCGCCATGCCGCAATTGGTAGTCGGGATGATGTCGCTCTTCGGCACGAACTTCGAGACGGCCTCGATGACAGCTACGACATCTTCGGCGGTCTCCACCGTGTCGTTGGCGACGTCGATCACGCCGGCCTGGATCTTCTTGCCTTTCAAGAGTCCGAGAATTTCAAGCGGCACCTTCGAATTGCGGCATTCGATGGCGACCTGCTGGATCGGGCTCTTGGCAATCGCTGGGAAGAAATCCTCATATTGCCGCCACTCGTTGCCGAGCGTCTGCTTCCAGTCGGTATTGGCCTTGATGCCATAGCCGTAGCAGATGTGAACGGCGGTGGCGCAGGTCAGCCCTTCGGCGGCGCGTTCCAGCGCCTTGATGCCCCAGTCGTTGACCTCGTCCATGTAGACGTTGAAGGCGGGCTCATCGAACTGGATGACGTCGACGCCGTCGGCCTGCAAGGCCTTGGCTTCCTGGTTGAGCAGTTCGGCAAAGGCAAACGCCATCTTGACGCGGTCGCCGTAATATTGGTCGGCGATGGTGTCGATGATGGTCATCGGCCCGGGCATGGTGAATTTCAGTTTCCGCGTGGTGTGGGTGCGAGCGACGCGCGCTTCATCGGCATGGACACGGCCCTTGAGCCGCAGCGGCGCCACCACCTGCGGCACCATCGCCTTGTAGCGATCGTTGCGGATGCCCATTTCGACCTTGTGGGCGAAATCGATGCCCTCGACCTTCTCGAGGAAGCCGTGGACGAAATGCTGGCGCGACTGCTCGCCCTCGGTGACGATATCAACGCCTGCGTCTTCCTGCAGCTTCACCGCGAGCACCGTCGCGTCGCGCTTGGCACGGAGGAGTTCATCGCCCTGCGATTTCCAGGGCGCCCAGAGCTTGTTCGGCTCGGCCAGCCATTCAGGCTTGGGCAGGGAGCCGGCAATCGTGGTCGGGAACAGCATTTGGGGCGTATCCTCTGACTTTTCGGTTTGTTATGGCCGTCTATCTGCCATGTCCCGGGTGTGACGTACATCGGATTTCCGGTGGTGGAATGCGACCAAAGCAGGGGGTAAGATCAAGCCCAAGCCCAAGCCCCATCGCACGGAATTCCCCATGATCGATCTCTATTACGCACCGACGCCGAACGGCTGGAAAATCTCGATCATGCTGGAGGAGCTCGGCATTCCCTATGAGGTCAAGCCGGTCAACATCCGCGCCGGCGACCAATTCAAGCCGGAGTTTCTCGCGATCAGCCCGAACAACCGGATTCCTGCGATTGTCGATCGGGCGCCCCCCGACGGCGGCGAGCCGTTGCCGGTGTTCGAGACCGGCGCGATCCTGTTCTATCTCGCCAACAAATTCGGCCGCTTCCTGCCGACCGAGATGCGCGCGCGGATGGTCACGATTCAATGGGTGATGTGGCAGATGGGTGGGCTTGGGCCCATGCTCGGCCAGCACGGGCACTTTGCGCTCTACGCGCCGGAGAAAATTCCCTACGCGATCCAGCGCTACCGCGACGAGGCGGCGCGGCTATATCATGTGCTCGACACGCAGCTCGGCAAGACCGGCGCCTACGTCGCTGGCGGCGACTATACGATCGCCGACATCGCCTGCTTTCCATGGACCATGACCCACAAGGCGCAAGGCTTTACGCTCGGCGACTATCCGAACGTCAAGCGCTGGTACGCCGAGGTTCGTGCGCGGCCGCAGGTGCAGGCGGGGCTTGCGATCGGAAAATTCGTCAAGGAGCCGTTCGATGAAGAAGCGCGCAAGAACATGTTCGGGCAAAGGGCGAAGGAAGTGACGGGGAAGACTTAACTCGCCGTCATTCCGGGGCGGAGCGTAGCGACGAACCCGGAATCGATAACCACGACGGCGAGATGGATCCTTCGGGCCTGCGCCTTGCGGCGCATCCCGGAATGGCGAAATTGAAACAAAAGGAAACGCCATGATCGAATTCTTCTTCGACTGTTCCAGCCCCTGGACCTATCTCGCCTTCCACAACATCCAGCTGCTCGCGCGAGAGTTCGACGAAGAAATCTCGTGGCGGCCGATCCTGGTTGGCGGCATCTTCAACACCATCAATCCGAGCGTCTATGCGAGGCGCGAAAACCCGGTCGCGGCCAAGATCGCTTACGACAAGAAAGACATGGCGGACTGGGCGCGCGCCTCGGGCCTGACCATCCTGATGCGGCCGACGGTGTTTCCGGTGAACAGCGTAAAGGCGATGCGCGGCTGCATTTTCCTCGGTAAGGACATGCTGCCGTTTGCGCGCACGGTGTTTCAGATTTACTGGGGCGAGGACCAGGATATCTCGCAGGATGCGGTGCTGGCCGAAGTCTGTCTGCGCGTCGGCGTCGATCCCAAGGCATTCTTGGCCGGCATCGGCGATCAGAAGATCAAGGACCAGCTCAAGGCCAACACTGACGAGGTGATGGCGCGCGGCGGGTTCGGCTCGCCGACGATCTTTCTCGACAAGACCGACATGTATTTCGGCAATGACCGCTTGCCTCTGATCCGCGATGCGTTGACGCGGCGGAAGGCGAGCGCGGCGTAATGCCGAAACATGTGATCTGCCGCGAGCTCGGGCCTCCGGAGAAGTTGCGGCTTGAGACTTTCGCGCCGGTGCCGCTCGTGCCCGGGCAGGTGCGCGTAGCCGTGCGTGCCGCCGGGATCAATTTCCCCGACGTCCTGATGGCGGCCGGCGAGTATCAGCTCAAGCCGGAACTGCCGTTCACGCCAGGCGTGGAAGCGGCGGGCGAGGTGACCGAAATCGAAGGTGTTAGCGGCGTCGATGTCGGTGATCGCGTGATCGTCAAATTGCGAGATGGCGCCTATGCCGAGGAGGTGGTCGTGGCGCCGTCACAACTGACGCCGTTGCCAAAAAACTTCGATGAGGCGGAGGGCGCGACGTTTCTTGCCGCGCATGGCACCGCCTACCACGCATTGGTGGACCGAGCACAGCTCATGCGCGGTGAAGTGCTGCTGGTGCACGGCGCCGGCGGCGGCGTTGGCCTTGCCGCGGTCGAGATCGGAAAACTCTTGGGCGCCGTCGTCATCGCGGCGGCGTCCTCGGAAGAAAAGCTCGCGGTAGCCAAAGCGAAGGGCGCCGACCATCTTGTTCTTTATGGGCGCGAGCCGTTTCGCGATGCGGTCAAGCGGATCACCGACGGCCGCGGCGCCGACGCGGTGTTCGATCCCGTGGGCGGGGAGATTTTCGAAAACAGCCTGCGCTGCATCGCCTGGGGCGCGCGCATCCTGGTGATCGGCTTCACCGGCGGTATCGGGCTTGCCCGCACCAATCTGTTGATGATCAAGGGCGCCAGCGTGCTCGGCGTTCGCGCGGGCGAAGCCGCGCGGAAAAACTCCGCGCTCGGCGAGGAGCGGCTGAAGACGTTACTGGCGTGGGCAGCGGGAGGACACGTGCGGCCTCATATCTCGCACCGTTTGCCGCTCGAAGATTACGCACAAGCGATGCGGCTTCTGATCGACCGCAAGGCGATCGGCCGTGTGGCATTGGTGATGTAACCCTTGTCGTCCCGGGCAAGCGAAGCGCGACCCGGGACCCATACCGCGGAATCTATCAACCGGGTTTGCCGGCAGAAGCTATGCGCAATAACTACGGGCTGTGGTTATGGGTCCCGGATCGCGCTCGCTCTGGACAACGCTACGCGTTGCCAGGAGCTCGCTTGTCCGGGACGACGAGTATTATTCATACTCCCGTTCGTCCCACCACGGGAAAAAGTCCGGCATGTCGGAGGACACCTTGTCCTTGAAGTTCGCCGGCCGCTTCTCCAGAAACGACATCACGCCTTCCCTAACGTCGCCGGAGCGGCCGCGGCTATAGATCCCACGGCTGTCGACCTTGTGCGCCTCCATCGGATCGTCGGTGCCCGATAGGCGCCACATCATCTGCCGGATCAGCGCCACCGATACCGGCGCGGTCTTGGTGGCGATCTCACGCGCAAGACCGCGGGCAGTAGCGAGCAACTCATCCGGCAGAACGACGCGGCTCACGAGCCGTCCGGCAAGCGCCTCCTGTGCCGGAAAGACGCGGCCGGTAAAGCACCATTCCAAAGCCTGCGAGATGCCGACGATGCGCGGCAGGAACCAGCTCGACGCCGCCTCCGGCACGATGCCGCGCTGGGAAAACACAAAGCCGAACTTCGCGTTTTCCGAGGCGATGCGGATATCCATGGCGAGCAGCATGGTGGCGCCGATACCCACAGCCGGGCCATTCACAGCAGCGATCACCGGCTTGAGGCATTTGAAGATGCGCAAGGTGACCTGGCCGCCGCCGTCGCGCGCATTCGGATCGCTGTAATCGACCCGACCATCGGGCAAGCGCTTGACCGGTCCGCGCCGCGCGTCGCGGTCGAAGGTATCGGCGCCCGAGGAAAGGTCAGCCCCGGCGCAAAAGGCGCGGCCTGCGCCGGTGACGATGATCGCTCTGACGTCGTCGTCTGCATCGGCCGCATCGAAGGCTTCGATCAGCTCGCGCATCATTGTGGCGTTGAAGGCGTTGAGCTTGTCGGGCCGGTTCAGCGTGATGGTGAGGATTTGCTCTGAGACCTCGTAGGTGATCGTCTCGTAGGCCATGGGGTTTCCTCCCTCAGACGAGCGCTACTTCGACGGCACCGGCCATGGCCGTTGCGGGCCGCGCAGGCTCTCGAACGCTTTCGCCATGCCGAGCACGCCGAGATCGTCGAAGCGACGGCCGATAATCTGCACGCCGATCGGAAAGCCCGTCGCGTCATAACCGCCGTTGATGGAGACGGCTGGATTCTCCGCCATGTTCCACGGCACAGTGTAGGCGATGTGCTCGAACGGATGATCAGGATCGTTGAGGGGCGCGGCGAGTTCGGCTGCGAATTTCACGACCGGCGAGACCGGCGAGATCAGATAGTCGATATCGGCGAAAAGTTTTGCCGCAGCGGCGCGGATCGCCATCGTGGCGTTAAAGCCCCTGACGACGTCGACGCCTGATAGTTTGGCGCCGGCTTCGGCCCATTTGAGAATGTAGGGAAGCGTCTTGCTGCGCTCGGCCGACGAGAGCCTCGAAAGATCATCCCAGAGACGCGCGCGCCAGAAATTGTCGAGACCGTGCAACGTCTCGTGCGTCAGGACGCCCTTGACCTCGCTGACGTTGGCGCCGGCGGCTTCAAAGGCCTTCGCCGCCTTGATCGCGACATCGCGCACTTCCTGCTCCAGCGCCTGGCCGACGCCGAGATCGAGCAAAAGCCCGATGCGCAATTTGCGCACCGGCCTGTCGAGCGCCTTCCAGTGGATGTCGGTGGGCGGCAGGTTCATACCGTCGCGGCGATCGGGTTTCGCCAACACGTTCATCATCAAGGCGGCATCGTCGACGGTGCGCGTCATCGGACCGGCGACACGGCCGACATAGGGCGGATCGATCGGCACGCGCCCGAGACTCGGCTTGAGCGCGACCAGCCCGCACCAGCAAGCCGGCAGGCGCACCGAGCCGCCGATATCGGTGCCAAGATGCAGCGGCCCGTAACCGGCAGCGCCGGCCGCGCCTGCGCCCGCGCTCGAACCGCCGGGGTTCTGGCGCAAGTCCCAGGGATTGCGGGTGAGGGGGTGGAAGCTCGAGAGGCCCGACGACAGCATGCCGAAATCCGGCATCGTGGTCTTGGAGAAGATGATCGCGCCGGCTTCGCGCAGTCGCGCGGCTGGCGGTGCATCGGCTTCCGCTGGCACGAGCTTCATGGTGGCGCTGCCAAGCGGTACCGGCACGCCCTTGGTCGCGATATTGTCCTTGATGGTGACGGGAACGCCATCGAGCACCCCGTGCGCTTCGCCCTTTTGCCAGCGTTCGGTCGAGGCTTTGGCGGCGGCGCGCGCGCCTTCCGGATCAAAAGCGTAAAGCGCCTTGATGTGAGGCTCCCACACCGCGATATGCGCCAGTACATCGTCGAGCACGTCGCTCGGCGAAAATTGCCGCGCGCGGAAGCCTGCAATCAGATCGGTTGCGCTGAGGTCATGAAGGGCGGATACGGCGTCGGTGGACTCTTCGTCAAGCATGGGGGCCTGCCGGTAGACGGTTCTCGATGATGCGGGCGAATAGGCTGGCGCCGATCGGCAGGATCTTGTCGTCGAGCGTGTAGCCGGGATTGTGCACCGGCACCGACCCGTCATGGCCGAGCCAGAAATAGGCGCCGGGGACAGCGTGCAACATGTCGGCGAAATCCTCGCTGCCCATCTTGGGTTTTGAGCGCGTCAGGACCTTGGCCGGATCAACCACGGTGCGCGCCACGTCGGCCACCACCTTGCAATGCTCTTCGTTGTTCACCAGCACGCTGAAGATGTCCCTGATATCGACTGTAACCTCGACCTGAAACGCCGCCGCCAAGCCGGCGCAAAGGCTGCGCATCCGCTCTCGGATCAGCGCGCGCACCTCGTCGGAGAACGCGCGCACCGTGCCAGCGAGTTTGGCTTCGCCCGGGATCACGTTATAGGCGGAGCCCGCGTGAATTTGCGTAATCGACAGCACGGCGGCTTCGTTCGGCGAGACGTTGCGGCTGACGATGGTTTGCAGCGCCTGGCCCAGCGTCATCGCAATCACGACCGGGTCCTTGGAGCGCTCAGGCATCGCGCCGTGAGCGCCGTAGCCGGATATCGTGATGTCGAAGAAATCCGCGCCCGCCATCGCCGGCCCCGGCAGCACCGCGAGTTCGCCGTGATCGAGGTCGGGCGCATTGTGCAGGCCGTATATTTCGTCACATGGAAATTTCTCGAACAGCCCGTCCTTGATCATGGCGCGCGCGCCGCCGAGGCCTTCCTCGGCCGGCTGGAAGATGAAATGCACGGTGCCGTCGAAGTTGCGGGTTTCGGCAAGATAGCGCGCGGTGCCGAGCAGGATGGTGGTGTGGCCGTCATGGCCGCAGCCGTGAAAGCGGCCGGGAATGGTCGAGCGCCATTTCAGGTTGGTGTTCTCTTCCATCGGCAGCGCGTCCATGTCCGCGCGAAGCCCGATGCGCTTTTTGCCGGCGCCTTTGCCCTTGAGCACGCCGACAACGCCGGTGCCGCCAAGCCCGCGATGCACCTCGACGCCCCATTGGGCGAGCTTCTCGGCGACGATCCCGGAGGTACGGACTTCTTCGAAACCGATTTCGGGGTGGGCGTGCAGGTCCCGGCGGATGGTGGTGAGTTCGTCGGCAAAGCGCTCGATGCGATCAATCGTGGGCATATCTCTTATCCAATGGCGTTGGAATGAAGCTGTGACGAGTAAGGCGCGATGAAGGCGGGCCCCTGCGGCTTAAGTCGAATGCCCGGACGCAATTTGGTCCAGGGCAATGAGGCGGGATCGGCGGGCATGGCGCCGGGCGCGGCGCAGATCAGGAGCTTTTCGGCGATCGGTTCAAAGTCGGCGCGGAAATGCACCGAGCTCTTGTTGACGAGGATCGCCTGTTCGGTCGGTTCGATCCCGACATAGCGGAACATCGCCCGGTCCGCCAGTTGCGCCTTGTGCGAACTGACGACCACGCGGATATCGTCGATCCGCAAACACGCCGACGGGCCCATATCCATGCCGCGCCCTCCGAAGTAGGGGCCGGGTGCGACGAATTTACCGTCGGACAATGTCTCGACCACGAACGTCGCTTCAAACGGCGAATCGCCCTCGATGCCGGACTTGCCGCCGAGCGCGAGCGTGACAGTGGCGCCCACTCCCGCGGCGTGGGCGGCTTTAGCGGACGCCGGATCGTAGATCGCACCGATCGCCGCGCGGGTAGCCTTGTTGCGGACCAGCGCTCGCAGCATGCCGGTGGTATCGGAATCGCCGCCGGCGCCGGGATTATCCTGGGTGTCGGCGATGATGACGGGCTTGAGTGCATTCTTCGAGAGCTCCATTGCGAGCCGCACACCCTCGTCGGGCGCATAGATGCGGCCATCGAAATCGAGCTCATGGTTTTCGATCAGGGCGGCGAGCCTGTCGACGGCTGCCTGGGCGTCGGCTTGCGTTCGCCCATAGGCGAAGACGCTCGGCCCGCAATGGGCGAAATCGGCCGCCGGAAATCCCGGGCAGAACGAAAGCGTCGGTACGGCCTCGCTTTGAAGCGCCGCGAGTTTCTCGTAGATGCCTTTGGTGGGCCGATCATTGGTGCATTGCCAGCTAATGGGAATCAGGAACGGCAATTGCCGGAAGGCCTTTTCGAAACGCTGACCTTCACGCAGCAACAAGGCGAGGTGACGCGCCGCGGCGCGGCCGGTGTTGGCCATGTCAACATGGGGATAGGTGCGATAGGCAATCAGCGCGTCAGCGTGATGCACCATGTCAGGCGCGACGTTGGCGTGCAGATCGAGGCTGACGACGAGCGGCAAAGCATTGCCGATCACTTCGCGCACGCGCCGCAAGATCTCACCTTCGCCATCGTCGAAATGCTGGCTCACCATGGCGCCGTGGAGGTCGAGATAAACCGCATCGAGCGGGAGGGCGCTTTTGATGCCGTCGACGATCAGTTTGGCAATGCGCTCGTAGGCATCCTCGGTCACCTGGGCGCAGGGGCTGGCGGCGGCAAAGATCGTCGGTACCAGTTCCCAGCTATGCGTTTCGGCTTCGCCGATAAAACCGGCGAGACCAACATTGATTTGGCGCATCACCTTGAGCAGGTCGGCGCCTTGCGTCATCGCGGGCCAGCCGCCGCCGTGAACGAAATCGGCGTATGTCGCTTTCGTTGGCGCAAAGGTATTGGTTTCGTGCAGAAAGCCGCCGACGGCGATACGATGCATCGTCTTTCTCAAGCATTGTGCCGCCAGACGCTAGTCTCCCAAGACCAGAGGGCGCAAGCGAAGGAGCAATTCCGTTTTGCATGCCGCATCCGCCGTCCGTCATCACCTCGCGGGGCGGTTCTCACCGATCGACATCGCGCAAATCCGCGACAGATGCACATAGGGCAGGTGGGTCTCGGCCGCCCAAGCGTTGAACTGCGCCTGCACCTTGGCTAGATCGCCTTTTGACTTCGCCTCAGTTGCGATGTCGAGCCCGGCATCACGCAGGCAGGCGACCACGTCCTGCGAGGTGACAAAGCCGTCCCAGCCGATGAAGCGCAAAAACATCTGGCCGGTGTTGCCGCCGAGGCGGCTGCCGCGCTTGCCGAGCAGGTTGAGAAGACCGATCTGGTCGGAGGAGGGCCATTGCGCCAGGAAGCGGCCGAAGCTGCCGTGCTCTTTCGCGATCTCCTGCACGAAGGCGGCATTTTCGCGAACCGAGGCAATCTTGGCGCCGTTGCGCACAATCCGCGTATCCGACAACAGGGCTTCCCAGAAATCATCGGGCTGGAAAATCAACTTGGCCGGCATGAAGCCGAGAAAGGCCTTCTCGAAGGCCAGCCATTTGTTTTCGATCACGCTCCAGGCAAAGCCTGCGGAAAACACGCGCTGGGTTATCTCGGCCAGAATGCGGTCGTCGGCCAGCTTGGCGAGCGCCTTCATGTCCGGTTTCTTCGGCAAAAGTTTTTCCAGCGCCTTCGCTCCGCCCTTGCGCTTTTCCGCGCGGGCCCAAATGGCCTTGAAGGGGACCGTGCGAACAACGCTCGTCTTTGCCATGGGGGAATCCTACGCCAGCGTAGCCAATAGGCCGGCCATCAGGCGGCCGCGTTCGGCGAGGCTGTCGACCTCGATATGCTCATTGAGCGTATGCGCGTCGGCGCCGCGGACGCCCAATCCGTCCAGCGTCGGAATTCCCATCGCGCCGGTGAAATTTGCATCGGAGCCACCGCCGGCGCTGCCATGCGGAAGATCGAACCCCATGGCGGCCGCAACACTGCGCGCCTTTTCATAAAGCGCCATGGTGCCGGCATCCGGCTCCCACACCGGGCGCGTCACGCCGCGCGTGACCTTGAACGTTACGTCGTTGGAGGTGCCGGACAGCGCCAGCATCTGTTCGACGCCGCGGTCGAGATCAGCCTGGCGCTTCGCCATGCTGAGCGCTTCACCGGTGCAGGTGGTGGCGACGCAATTGACCCATTGGCCGCCATGCACGATGCCGACGGAGAAGGTGCAATTGTCCGACGTCATGCTGTCGATGACGAGAATCTGCCGGGCCATCTCGCGAATGGCCGAACGGCCCGAAGACAGCGTGGCGCCGGCATGGCTTGGTCTGCCGGTGGCTTCCAGGTTGAATCGCGCGATCGCGTAGCGCCCGGTGACGACGCCGTTGTTCGGCCGGCCGGGTTCGGGCACCAGCACATATTTGTTGCGCCTGGCTTCGGCCTCGATGAGGTCGCGTGCTGACGGCGTGCCGACTTCTTCATCCGGCGTGAACAGCACGGTGACCGGCAACGGTGTGTTGAGCGAGGCCCGCGCCAGTTGCCGGATCGCTTCCAGCGCAAGGTAATTGCCGCCTTTCATGTCGAAGATGCCGGGGCCGAAGCATTTGTTGCCCTCGCGCCGCCATTTCAGCTTTTCGATGGTGCCGATGGGATGAACGGTGTCGAGGTGGCCCGCGATTAATATGCCGGGTTCGCCTTGCTTGGGGTGGGGAAATTTCGCCCGCACGCAGCCGCCAAACCCTTGCCGCCCGGCGATCCGCTCGATCGACGCCCCCATGATCGCCATTTCCCGCACGGCGAGATCGAGCATGCGGTTGACGGCAGGGGCATCCCAGGTCGGGCTTTCGCAGTCGACCCAGGCGCGCAGGCCCAAAAGCATGGTCTCGGAATCGAAGGGAAGGTTGGCGGGATTCATCGGAACGCTCTCGATTTCGAAAGGGATATTTTCGTCATGCAAAAACGCAAAGCATGCGCCACAAGAAGGATCGATGACATCTTTGTAAAGTCACAGTTCGGCAAACAGCCGCCAGCTTACGTCTGCGCCGAGGGAAAAGCGCGATCTGTTTGGCGCTGGAGTAAGCACCGTCAGAGGTCGAGCGGCGTGCTAACTGTCAGCGCCTCAAAGATAATTCTTGGATAACGGCTTGATCGCCGCTCGCAAGAGTTGATACGACGCCCGGCGTTTGCGCAACAAATTCGACCATCGCGGTTCAGCTAACGCGTTTTCCGCAGCCGGATTTCATCGGGCATGAGCCGCGCGTTTCCGTTTGGAAAAGTCTGAGGACAGAGCGGCTTTGAAGTCAAACCTACACATCTCTGTCACCCAGGCTCCGTATCTGTCTCCCCCGCACGGCTCAAAATTATTTTGAGAGGCATGAGGGAAAAGATGAGAAATCGAAAGCTGAAAACCGCTTTGCTATCGTCGGCTGCGCTGATCGCTGCCGCCACCACGCTCACATCAACCGGTTCGGTCGCTGGCAACAGCCTCGCCGCCGAACTCGCCCCGGTCGTTAACCTGATTGACGACGTCGCCTCGAACGCCAAGAAGACGTCGGCTGTCAATCCGGACACGTTGCCGACCAAGACGCCGATCAAGCATCTCGTCGTCATCTTCAACGAGAACCGCTCGTTCGATCATTACTTCGGCACCTATCCGAACGCCACGAACGTGGATGGTGAGCCCCGTTTCGAGCCCGCCAAGAACACACCGGCGAATGTCAACAATCTTCTGACCAGCCCCGCGCTGCTCGACAACAATCCGAACCTGAACCCGCTCAACGGCACGGGCGCCGCCAACCCGTTCCGCCTCGATCGGACGCAGGCCAACACCGCCGACCAAGGCCATGGCTACACGCCCGAGCAGAAAGCCTATGATGCCGGCAAGAACGACCTCTTCCCGTTAGATACGGGTTCGGGCACCAGCGGCGGCGCCGGCGCGTTCGGCACCAAGGGCCAGGTGATGGGCTATTTCGACGGCAACACCGTCACCGCGTTCTGGAATTATGCCCAGAACTACGCGATGAGCGATAATGCCTGGACTGACGACTTTGGACCGTCGACGCCTGGCGCGCTCAACATGTTCGCCGGCACCACTAACGGAGCGACGATTCCGGCGGGCTTCACCGCGAGCACGATCGCTGATGGCCAAGGCGGCCTGACGCTGATCAACGACACCGATCCGGCCGGTGATACCTGTTCGAGCAAGACGGCACAGGTTCAGATGACGAGCAAGAACATCGGCGATCTGCTCAACGCGGCGAGCATTCCCTGGGGTTCGTTCGTCGGTGGTTTCAACCTGCAGACCATCAACAACAACGGCAGCACTGGTTGCACGCGGTCGACCGTCAGCCAGGTTGTCGGCGGCGCGGTCGGCGACTACGTCCCGCATCACATCTGGTTCCAGTACTATGCGTCGACGTCCAACCCGACCCACGCGCGTCCGACCTCGACGGCGGCCATTGGCTATACCACCGTGCCAGGCAAGAAGACGGTCGACCCGGCCAACCACGCCTACGATCTGGATGACTTCACGACGGCGGTTGGCGGGGGCAACTTCCCGGCGGTTTCCTTCATCAAGATGGCGTCTTTCCAGGACGGTCACCCCGGCAATTCCGATCCGCTCGACGAGCAGACCGGTCTGGTCACGCTGATCAACTTCCTCCAGCAGCAGCCTGACTGGGACTCCACCGCTGTGATCATTGCCTATGACGACTCGGACGGCTGGTACGACCACGCCTTCGCCGCGACGACGCATGGGTCGTTCTCGACGTCGGATGCGTTGGACGGCACCGGTAACTGCGGCGTCCCGGGACAGACCCCCGAGCCCACCGGCGTCAACGGCGGTCAGGTCGCGGGCCGTTGCGGTCCAGGCACGCGTACTCCGTTCGTCGTGATCTCGCCCTACGCCAAGAAGAACTATGTCAGCCACGTGCTCATCACCCAGGCCTCGATCCCGCAATTCATCGAGGACAACTGGCTGAAGAGCGAGCGTCTCGGCGGGGGCTCCTTCGATGCTACGACCGGTTCGATCACGGACATGTTCGACTTCTCCCAGAAGAAGTCGGTGACGGTGTTCCTCGATCCGACCACCGGCGTCGTCGACGAAACGAAGAAGATCAAGAACTAAACTAGTCAGCTATGCTCAATCGCACCATCGTGTGGTTCCTCGGCGCCGGCCTCGTGGCCGGCGCCGTCTTCGCAGCCGAGCCGCAAACGCTGCCCGGCGAGAATCCCCATCCGATTCATCTGATACGCCGTCCGGTCGAACCGTTTTCCGCGATGGCGAAGCTGGGCCATGACGTATTTTTCGACACGAGCCTGTCGTCGTCGGGCAAGATCGCCTGCGCATCGTGTCACAGCCCAGATCATGCCTATGGTCCGCCGAACGATGGACCCGTGATGCTCGGCGGTCCCGCGCTGACACTTCCAGGCCTGCGCGCCGTTCCTTCGCTGACGTATCTGGAGCGGCAGCTTGATTTCAGCATCGGCCCCGAGAAGGAGGACGAGAACGATAACGTGGCGCCGCTGGCGCAGCAGGCAGAGATCGGCAAGACCGCGGTGCGCGCGGAGAAGATCGCAACCCAGACGGCGCAGAGTGCCAATATCGTGCCTCAAGGCGGCCTGTTCTGGGATGGCCGGGCCGATACCCTTCAGATCCAGGCCTCAGGTCCGCTGCTCGACCCGCGCGAGATGGACGGCGGCAGCATCGAGATCATTGCCGAAAAACTGCGTAACGCGCCGTATGCCAGGAAATTTGCGGCACTATTCGGCGAGCGCGTTTTTAAAGACCCGAAACTGCTGGTCGCCGAGGCGACGTTTGCGGTCTCCCGCTATCAGATCGAGGAGCCGAGCTTCCATCCCTATACCAGCAAGTACGACTACTGGCTGGAGGGCAAGGTTCGCCTGAGCGAGGCGGAAATGCGCGGCCTTCGCCTGTTCAACGATCCGGCAAAGGCCAACTGCGCCGGCTGTCATACCTCCGAGCCAAGCCGGGACGGATTGCCGCCGCGCTTTACCGATACGCAATATGAAGCCCTGGGCGCGCCGCGCAATCTCGCGCTTGCCGATACCAGGGACCCCGGCTATTTCGACCTCGGGGTTTGTGGGCCCGTTCGCAAGGACATTGCCGATCAGACGCAATTTTGCGGCATGTTCAAAACGCCGACCTTGCGCAACACGGCCGTGCGCCGCACCTTCTTCCACAACGGTGTGTTCCACACGCTGCAGCAGGTGATGGATTTCTACAATTTCCGCGACACCAACCCGGAGAAGGTCTATCCGGTCGTGGCCGACGGGAAGGTGCAGATGTTCAACGACATTCCGGCGCAGTATCACAGCAATGTCGATGTGAGCGACCCGCCCTTTAACCGCCATCTCGGCGATACACCGGCGATGACGGCGCAGGATGAAGCCGACATCATCACGTTCTTGAAAACCCTGGACGACGGATACAAGCCGGACCAATAAGGCTGACGGCGCGGCCTGGTCACGAGCGTGCCGATCGTCTGGAATAACGAAAAGCCGGAGTGAAGGGCGATCAGCCGCCTTGCAGCGGCAGCGGCTGATCGGCCAGCATTCCCTTGACGACGACCTCGCGTGCCTTCGCGGCGTCGAGCGCGTGGCGCGCGACCAGGTCGGCGCAGTCGGCGACGATCTGATCGGCGTCCTGCATCAGCTTCAGTTCTTTGTAGCGATCGTGTCGCTTGAGCCCCATGCTCTCGCCGACCAGCTCGAGCAGGTTGACGATGCGGAACGGCCAGTCGCGCTCATGCGCGCACAATTCGCGATGTTCGGAATGATAGACCGTTACCAGCGCGTCGATGCCGGCGTCGCGACCGGCCTGAAACTCGCGCAGCGTCAGGTCACGCTTGAATTCGGGTAATACGCCGAGATTGACGCCCTGCAGGCCGAGTGCGGGCTGTTTGATGTCCACGAGCGTGATGCCGGGGATGGTTTGAAGGATTTTCGTCGCGGCCTCCATCACACCGGAGACACCGGGATGGCGGTGCAAGGCGACGCGGATCGGAACAGGCTCGCGCAAATGCGGTGTGAGCTGGTCGAGCCGGCCAGCGAGAAAGCGCATGAACGGCGTCATCTCGAACGGGCGCGCGCCGCGTTGGCGTTCGAGCGCGGGCAGGGTGGTTTCGGTGAACTGGACGTAGCAGCTCGGACACCACGAAATCACCTGACCCGATTTCGTGTGCGACAGTTTCTCGATGTTGTTCGTTCCCATCCGTCCGGACATTTCGAGATCGCCTGGACGCATCTGAACAACGCCGCAGCAGTGGCTGGGTCCGCCCATCACCTGATAGGCGATGCCGAGCGCATCCATGATGTCGAGGGCGAGCAGCGCGATATGCGGCGTCTTGAGGACGTTGCAGCCGGTGTAGAACACGAAGTCCGGCGGCTCGCCCGATGCGCCGACCGAGGCTGATTTCTGGCCGAGCCGCGCCAGCACCTCATCGTCGAGCTGCAGCTGCGAGAGCATGGAGACGTCGCGGCTGAGGTCGCGATATTTCTCCACGCCCTGGCGCCGCCGCGCCGGCAGGTCGTGGTTGGCCTTGGCGATCGCGACGCGCGCCATGGCGAGCAGAAACCGCGGATTGACGCCTTCGTCGCAGGCCGTGATGCATTCGCCGCTGAGCGTGCAGGCCTGCGCCCATTTTCGTGACGCGTCGGGCCCGTGACCGTCGCTGAGGATGTCGAGGATGCCGCTGATGACGTCCGCCGGCAAGGCACTCGCAAGGCCTGCGGGCTTCACGCTCGGGCAGGCCTCGACGCACTTGCCGCACCGGGTGCAGGCATCGACCATCTCGTCGACGCGCGTCTGGACCGCAGCCTCAAAGGAGAGATCGGACATGCGGCGTGCTCCAGGCTAACTGCACCGACGTCAAGGATACCGTGGTGCGCTTTAACATATATCCTGGTGCGGGCGGCGGGACTCGAACCCGCACGACGTTGCCATCGAGGGATTTTAAGTCCCTTGCGTCTACCAATTCCGCCACGTCCGCTTTGATCATGGGATCAAATAGTTAGCGCAGTTTTTGAGTCCGGGAAATGAGCCGGATCGACCTGCGCCGGCTAAATCTTTAGGCGACCCGGCCCGCCAAGGCAAAGCCTCATTCCGGACATTAGTGCCGCCTATTTGAAGGTCCTGCATCGCAAGCGGCAAACTCCGTTCAAGACCTTCAAATAGAAAGCGGCACTAGAAACATGACGTTGCTAATGCCCAAGGCTTTCCGAAGTTCGTGAACAGTCGCGCTGAGGTGGTGCACGAACTTCGGAAAGCGGGCATTAGTCCCTGCTTTACGCAACCTCAATAGTGTCCGTTTAACAGGGTGCCATGATCGTTTCGTCCGCCAGCCTCCGTGTGCTGTCCCGTGCCCTCGCGGGCGTTGCCGCGCTGCTTGCCTGTGGCGTGATGCTGTCCGGCTGCGCCGACATGAGCGACGGCATGACGTCGGCATTTGCGGACCCTTCGAAATACAATCTGTACAATTGCAAGCAACTGGAAGCCGAGCGCAAGGGTCAGTCGATCAAGATGGCCGAGTTGCAGGGCCTGATGAACAAGGCGCAGTCAGGCTTCGCCGGCCCCGTGGTGGCGGAGGTCGCCTATCGCAACGACTACATTGCGCTGCGCGGCCAAAAGAAAAACGCCGACGAAGCATGGGTGCTCAACAAATGCCGGGAGACCCCGCCATCCAAAACGGTGGAGACACCGGCTCCCGCGCCTGCGCCGGCTACGACTTCCGGACATGGTCCGACAAGGTCAGGTAGCGCCGTCTACTGATACGGGGCGCGGCGGCGAGGCATCGCCGGTTCAAATCCGCCAGTCGTAGATCCAGTTTTGCCGCGACAGCATGCGCTTTGGCCCCATCGCCTTGATGACGAGGTCGCGTGCGAATGCAAGCGGACCCGCGAGGTGATAGATGCGCCCCGCTTGCCGCGCGCTGCGCTGGATCCGCATCACGCGCGGCCGACGCAGCCTCGCATAGCGTTGTAACGCTGCCGACAGCGCCACGGGACCTTCGTTCTGGCGCTCAGCGACGCACTTGGCGAGAACCGCTGCATCCTCGATCGCCATGGCCGCGCCTTGGGCCGCGAAGGGCAGCATGGCGTGGGCGGCGTCTCCCAATAGCGCTACCGCGCCGTCGGTCCATTGGCCGCTACCGGGCACGGTAAACAGCGCCCATCTCCGCCAGCCGTCGACGGCGCTGACCAGCATCCGTGGAATGGCGTGCCACCCGGCTGCAACGAATGCGCTCTTGATCTCGTTGCCGTCGCCCGGTTCGCTCCATCCCGGCCTGTTCCATTGTCCCGGCACGACCGCAACCACGTTGATCTGGCGCGCGCCGGAAATCGGATAGGCCACGAGGTGGGCGCCCGGTCCCATCCAGAGCTGAACCCGGCGCGAGGTGTATTCGCGCGGCAGCTGCGTGGCATCGAGTGTGCCACGCCAGGCGATCAGGCCGGAGAAGCGCGGCTGTGCCTCGGGGAGCAGGTGATGGCGGACCGCCGACCAGATGCCGTCGGCGCCGATGAGCGCGACCGCGAGCTCCTGCTGGCGCGTCGGTCCGCTACGCTGGATGACCGTGAGCCCCTTGGCATGGGGGCTGACATCCTCGAACTGGCAGCCGAGCCGCAACTCAATGTCGGAACGGCTTTCGATCTCGTCCCGCAATGCTGCCTGCAGATCGGCACGGTGAATCACCCAATAGGGCGCATCCTTCCCGTCGAGCGGGAGGCGGGCGATCTCACCGCCATTGGCGGCGCTCATCAGGCAGACGGCCTCGGGCGTCACGGCGCGCGCGAGCCGCGACTTTAGACCGAGGTCGATCAGTACGCGGCTTGCATTGGGCGAAAGTTGCAGGCCGGCGCCGGCTTCCTGAAGCCGCGCGGCCTTCTCAAGAACGATGACGCGAAATCCTTGCCGGGCCAGCGCCAGCGAAGCGGTCAGTCCCCCGATCCCGGCGCCCGCAACCATGACCGTGCGTGAAGCTGCCACGCCACCGGCCGATCAGGCGACCTTGTCAGTCAGCACGCATTCCGGCGGACGGGCCTCGCCCGCCTTGAGGTCGGCGGCAAAGCGGTAGAGCGTCGAGCAGTAGGGGCAGATGATCTCGTTGTCGTTGCCGAGGTCGAGAAACACGTGCGGATGATCGAAAGGCGGCTTGGCGCCGACGCACATGAATTCCTGCGAGCCGATCTCAATGACGGCAACGCCGGCATCGTTATGAAAGTGCGGAACGACATGATCGGACATCGGATTCACCTTGGGTAGAGCGAGCAGTAGACGACAGCGGCACCAGGTTCCGTCACTGGAAGAGCGGCATCACCATAAAGACGGATGCCGTTGATTCCCAGTGTTCCGGTATCTGACGAAACGAGTGTCAAACCGACCGCAGTAGTGGGTTGGATTTGACATTTTCCGCAAACCTGCGGTAGCCCCGGCCACTGATTTCTATCTAGCAAATTCGACACAATCTTGTTGTCCCGGAGAAGCCCTTCTTTCGTCGGGGCGGTTGTGTCGTAAAAGCGGCGCATTACTTCTTTCGAAAGGTGAGTGGGCATTTCACGGGCAGGTATTTCGAATGAAACGGTGGCGGATCAGTTTGGCCCTGGCAGCGATGACGGCAAGCGCCGCTGCGCTTGTCGTCGTGTGGCCGCATGCCCACGACGCGACTGCCATGCTGACAGTGCAGGACGATCCGGCGGAATTGTCGGACCTTGAGGTCAGTTCTGCCTTGCGAAATAACCAAAGCATCGTAGCCAGCCAGATCGAATCAGCACTGGCCGCGCACGATGCGGGCCTCGCCTCAAGCTTCGTCGATCTCGCCGAAGCCAAGAACATCCCGCTGCCGGAGGATCTGCTGCAACGCGTAGACCGGGCGATCGCGGAAGAGAGCTCGGCCTCGCATTTTGCAAAGCGCTTTGCCTCGGGCCTCGTGACGGGCAATGCCGACGACGCCGGCAGCCTGTCGGGCACTGTTGCCGGCGATCTTTTCGTCTTCGGCGATATCAGGGACGTGGTTCGCGAGGGCAAGCATCTGGTCATGGGCGAGGACACCGATCGCCTGGTGCTCGGGCTTGCGGCTACGGGCCTTGCGGTAACGGCGGTGACTTACGTCTCCGTGGGTGGGGTCGCGCCGGTGCGTGCCGGGCTGACGCTGGTCAAGGATGCCCGCAAGGTCGGGCGGCTCGGCGAAGGGCTCACCGAATGGGCCGGCCGCTCCGCGCGCGAGATTGTCGATGGGCCGATGCTGGAAGACGCCGTCGCCACCAGTGCGACAACCTCTCCGGGGCAGACGGTGCGTGCTATCCGCGCCGCCTTCAAGGCCGAGAAGGCCGGTGCGCTGGTGCGGATGGCCAAGGATGTCGGTCGCATCAGCGAGAAGGCCGGTGCGCGCGGCGCGCTCGATACGCTGAAGATCGCCGAAGGCCCGGAGGATGTTGCACGTGCCACGCGGCTTGCGGAAGCCTCCGGCGGCAAGACGCGGGCGATCCTCAAGCTGCTCGGCCGCAGCGCCTTGCTGCTGACGGCCGGTGCGCTCGATTTGTCCTTGTGGATATTCGGCGCCTTGTTCGCTCTTTTCTCCCTGCTGGCATCGATCAAGGCGACCACCGAGCGGATGACGCAGTCGTGGATTGACCATGGCAAACGACGAAGGCTGCGCCGACAGCTCGCAGCTACTGCCGATCTGGCGGTGGCCAGCGCGGCCGCAAACGGCTAATTTCCGAACTTCCTAACAACACGGAACAAGCGATGCCGAGTTTTCATCACGGCGCTGTTGAAATTGCCTATATCGACGAGGGTGAGGGTGATCCTATCGTGCTCGTGCACGGTTTTGCGTCCAGCAAGAACGTGAACTGGGTGTATCCGAGCTGGGTTTCGGACCTGAAGAAAAGCGGCCGGCGGGTCATCGCGTTCGACAATCGCGGCCACGGCGATTCGAGCAAGCTTTACGATTCTGCCGATTACGAGCTCGCCATCATGGCGAGCGACATCGCAGCCTTGATGGATCACCTCAAGCTCGAGCGTGCCGACGTCATGGGCTATTCGCTGGGATCGCGGATGACGGCGATGTTGGCACGAAGCGAACCGCATCGTTTGCGCTCGGCCATTCTGGGCGGCATTGGAATCGGCCTGATCGAGGGCGGCGGTCCCGGTGAAAATGTCGTCAAGGCGTTAGAGGCCGATTTGCTCGACGAAGTCACCGACCCGGTCGGGCGAACGTTTCGCGCCTTTGCCGACCAGACCAGGTCCGACCGGAAAGCGCTTGCCGCATGCTTGCGCGGTTCGCGCCGCCTGATGACGAAACAGGAAGCGGCCGAAATCGCCGTCCCCGTGCTGATCGCGGTCGGCACCGCCGACGAAATTGCGGGCTCCGCGCATGCTCTCGGCGAGATCATTCCCGGCTCGGAAGTTCTCGACATCCCCCGCCGCGATCATATGCGCGCCGTCGGCGATAAGATCTATAAAGAGGGCGTGCTGGATTTTCTGTCACGCCGGCGGTGACAGGCCCTTCGGGGTCTCGTCGCGCTGCCAGCGCCGCATCGCCGCGATCATGACGGCAAAGGTCGTGATCCAGACCAGGCGCGAGCCGTAGCGATCGTGCGGCCCCGATATCACGCCGCAGATGAAGGCATTGCCGAGCAGCGTCAGGCACACGGTCGCCATCAACAGCGTCACGTCGTCGAGCCGCCTTCGCCAGATCGAGGCGATCAGCAACGCAAAGACCAGCGCCGTTGAAATCAACGCGACGGGGACGTGGATCAGGTTCATCGGCCCGAAGGTCAGGTGACTTTTCTGCTGGCGCGCGGCGTCCACGCCTTTCAATTGTTGCGGCAGAAACTGGCGGAAAATGCCGTAGGTGTGCATCATCGTCGGGTGGTCGGTATTCTCGCCGGTGGCCACTTTAAGCAGCTGCTCGCCTGCATCCATCAGTGCCTCTTCGGCCTGCCATAGCGGGTAATCGGCGAGCGCATGAACGGCGATATATCCCATTTCATCGCCCATGCCGGGAAAGCGGCCGAGCTTGTTGAACACCGTCTCCCGGCTCCACAGGAAATCATCCGCGGTTTCCGGCAGCTCGTTGCGATAGGGGCAGAGCTTGAACTGCTGTGTGGGACAGTGGTCGTTCAGAAAGCGTGTGACGATTCCGTCCTGAAGCATGCGCGCGAAGGCGATGGAATAACCGCCCGGCGTCCAGGCCACTTGTCCGGACAAAGCGTAGTTGGCGGAAACCAGCATGATAGCGCCGGCGGCGATGGAAAGCATACCCTGCAGGAGCGGCGCGGCCTTGATCCGCCCGCGCAGAAAAGGACGCGCGATCCATCCGACGCAACAGAGGCCCAACAGAACGCCCATTGTTGCGCTGTGGGTCGCCGCCGCAAACGCGGTGAAGACAAACAGCGCAGCCTTTTCACGTCCGGAAAACTTGTCGCCGTGCAGGACGAGAAGAAACAGCGACAGCACCGACAATCCGGCAAAAATATCGGTCAGGAGCATGCTGGCGAGCCATGGCAACGCCGTCGTCAGCGTCAGCACCAGGCACGATCCGAACAGCCGCCACGGCCTTGCAAGGCCGAAGACCCGCAGCGTGAGCTGCAAGATCCACATCGTCGCGAGCGCCTGGATCGCCAGGTTGACCCAGAAGTGGCTGTGTTCGCCATAATGCAGATAGAGGCCGAACACGGTCGACCGGCTCGGGACGAGGTGGCCTTCGTACCATCGCGCCAGATAGCCGCCGGTGTCCGACTGGAGCACGGGGTAGCCGTTCCAGAGCGCCGGCGCGAGCAGCATCAGGGGGATGGCGGCAGCGATCCCCCACACTAGAAGGGGGTTCGTGGAGCGTCTATCCAAGGTGTGCGTGGTAATGTCTGCCATCCCCTGTTGACCATGCCCGGAGGCAAGGGTTTGCGGAAATCCGCCAATAGTCGGCTTGATTTACGAGAGCGGTCAACCAAGTAGAGCCAACGGGGCGAATCCGTCGTTCGCCTCGCGCTCCCCGATACCGGCGTTCACCCTGGTGTGAGAGCAAGAGGACAGCGAGGGGCAGCCATGCTAGAATGGCTCGGTAAGTTACCCGATTATCTTGGCCACAGAACAATTTGCGGGCGGCGCCTATGATGAAACATCAGATCAATCCGCAGGGCGGCTCGAAGCTCGCCGCGCTCGATCCGATCTGGGATCGGGTGCGGGCCGAGGCCGAGGACATCGTTCGCCGGGAGCCGGAGCTCGCCTCGTTCATCTATTCCACCGTCCTGCATCACGATCGGCTCGAGCAGGCCGTGGTGCATCGGATTGCCGAACGGCTGGACCATTCGGCCCTGTCGGGCGATTTGATCCGTCAGGCCTATGACGAGGCGCTGCGCGACGAACCCGATCTCGGCAATGCCTTCCGGGCCGACCTGGTCGCGGTGTACGACCGCGATCCGGCGACCTCGCGCTTCATCGACCCCTTGCTCTATTTCAAGGGCTTCCACGCCTTGCAGACCCATCGCCTGGCGCACTGGCTGTTCAGGAAGGGCCGGAAGGACTTCGCCAACTACTTGCAAAGCCGTTCGTCGGGCGCGTTTCAGACCGACATCAATCCGGCGGCGCAAATCGGCCGCGGTATCTTTCTCGACCATGCCACCGGCTTTGTGTGCGGTGAGACGGCGGTCATCGAAGATGACGTCTCAATCCTGCATGGGGTTACGCTCGGCGGAACCGGCAAGGAGAATGAGGACCGCCATCCCAAGATCCGCCACGGCGTCATGATCGGGGCTGGAGCTAAAATTCTCGGCAATATCGAGGTCGGCCATTGCGCCAGAATTGCCGCGGGCTCGGTGGTCGTAAAATCGGTGCCGCACAATGTGACGGTTGCGGGCGTGCCGGCCAAGATCGTGGGTGAGGCCGGCTGCGCCGAGCCGTCGCGCACCATGGACCAGATGATCAACGCGATCGGGCTTTGAATTTCAACGCGCTGTGCGGAAAATGCGGCCGGCGAAACCGGCAAAGGGCTCGATCGTGGCTTTGCAGTTCGGCTGATGCACAGCTATAAGCGCTTGAGAAGGGCGTTGTCATATTGCCGGGATATGGGTAGCGGTTCTCGCGATATCGTCCTAAAATTTCCCAAAGACCTTTGCATTCGGAGACTGCCGTGGACGTTCAGGAAGTCAGGAAACTCGACGCCTATCTCAAGCGCCTGTTCGGCAACCCCAAGATTCGCGTGGTTCCACGGCCCAAGAAGGATGACTCGGCCGAAGTCTATATCGGCGAGGAATTTATCGGCGTCCTGTTTGTCGATGACGAGGACGACGACCGCTCGTTCCAATTCCAGATGGCGATCCTCGAAGACGATCTGGTCGAGCAGGGCTGAGTTTAAAAAGGCTGAGTTTCAAAAAGTCTTAAGCTAAAGCGCCTTTGGCTGGTCGGCCGCTATTTCTGGCCGTGCAATTGCAGCGTCAGGCGATCCATCGCGTCTGTAACCTCGTGCCAGTGCGCCAGCCAGCTGCGCGGAAAGCGAAAGGTCAGATCGGCCCCCTCGACGCGGCGTTCGCTCAGGCACATGCCGGGCGTGGCTGCCTCGCGGCTGCAGCGCGCGACGAAGTCAGAGGCGGTTGCGGAGAACAAATCCTCCCCGCTGTAAGGTGAGCCTTCGCGGAAGGCGCGCATTGTCAACCCGTCTTCCCCGATCGTCGTCGCCTGATCGAGATAGCGTGGATAAATGGTGCGGGCGCGGATATCCGGCGCCAGTGCGTCGTGGTGTGCCGCGATCGACAGGAAAATCCGGTCGATCGGCTGCATGGCCTCATCCACATCGGCGGCGCTGACGCGCTTTGGCGCTTCCGGCGGTTCAAGCGAAGGGTAGGCAAAGCTCAGATCGATGCGCTCCTGCGGTCCGGTGTGGTGCTGGATTTTCATGCGGATCGATGCGGAAGGCACGTTGAAAAGTGTCGAGCCGATGCTCACCGGCAAACGCGCCGGGCCGCTCGCGCTTTCAACCTCCCAGGTCGGCCACAACAGATAAGCCACGAGTGCCAGCGCAGCCGCCGCGATCGCGCCGACCAGGAGGATTGGAAGTAAATGGCCGCGCAAATCCTTGCCGGTGGTGCGCGCGATATTCTGGGCCGAAGTGACGAAGGTCATGAGCGGATGATCGTGAATCGGACGAGACGGGATGGCGGGTCGAATCAACGCCGACTATGCCATGCGGCTTCGTGCGTCCGTATGGTTTTAGGGCGAGGGCAGGCGCCGTGAGCCATGTGCTGTCAGCGGTTCCCGCGGGTTACCCATTAACCTTTCCTTAAGGATGTTGTGGCGGCGGCGGTCCAATTTTGCGAAGCAGGGCGCGACTTCAGTTGTTGCGTGGATGAGCCAAAATGACGCCGGAAGCGTTGAACTCCCTGTTTTCTCTCTGCATCGGTTTTGCACTCGCCGGCGCGCTCACCAGCGGATTCCAGGCCATCGTGCAGCGTCCTGCGGGTTTTGGCCTGCTCCAGGAAGGGGTTGCGCCGAGCACCTTTGCCGCCGTGCCGTTTCTGGTGTTTGCCGCTCCCTTCATCATCATGCGCAACACGCTGCGGGGCGCCCAAATCGAGCGCCGCCGTTTCGAATTCGTGATGATGGCGACTGTGCTGGCGGGGTTCTGGAGCTTGATGTCCGGAACGTTTTTCCTGATGACCTTGCGCGCCGCCGGACTGCTGGCCTGAACAATTTTCCTGTGCCAGAGTCTCCTCAAAGAAGGAGACTTTTTTCTGATGGCGATCTACGAACTTGACGGGCAGGCGCCCGATCTTCCCAAAAGCGGCAACTATTTCATTGCGGACACCGCCACGGTGATCGGCAAGGTGCGTTTGCTCGAGGGCGCAAGCGTCTGGTTTGGCGCGGTGTTGCGCGGCGACAACGAATGGATCGAGATCGGCGAGGGTTCCAACGTGCAGGACAATTCGACCTGCCACACCGATCGCGGCTTTCCGCTGACCATCGGCAAGGGTTGCACGGTCGGCCACAATGTCATCCTGCACGGCTGCACGCTGGAAGACGGTGCGCTGGTCGGCATGGGCTCGATTGTGATGAATGGCGCCAGGATCCGCCGCGGCAGCATTGTGGGCGCAGGTTCGGTTATCACCGAAGGCAAGGAGTTTGCGGAGCATTCGCTGATTATCGGTGCGCCGGCGCGGGTGATCCGCACCCTGGAGCCACCCCAGGTGACGGCAATGGGAAGTGCCGCGAAATTCTACGTCGGCAACGGGCCGCGCTTCAAAAACGGCTTGAAGAAAATCGGCTGAACGTTTGTTCAGAAATCTGCCGACGATAATGACCACCGTCATGTTTTTGCTTTGCGCAATCGCTTGGTCGGGCCGCCGTTCTCCGCCGGTTTCTTGGCCGGTTCGGCTGCGATCCGCGCGCTTTTCCGCAACGCGTCTCTCAGGTCGATAGGAATGCCGTGCTTTTTGAGCAGATCGGCAAAGGCCTCATCGGCCAGTTCCTGAAAGGTCGCCATCCGATCGCGCGCAAGTTGCTTGAGCTTGTCGAATGTGTCGTCGTCGAAGGCGATCAACTTGCGCATACTGGGTGTCCCGGTTCTGACAGCGATCGGTTTCATTAAAGCGCATTTTATTTTCCCGCCCGCAACATTCAAAGCTTCCATTGTGCACCACGGCGCTCGCGTGCCAGTCGCGTAGAAGTGAGCCGGCACGTGAGGCATTTTATCGCGGTCGACGTGATTGGCAGGAACAGGAAGCGGAACGAAGGAGTCTTCTTTTGCTAGGTGACTAATCACCGTAAGGAGGATGGGAGAATGTTGCGTAAAACAATGATCGCGCTGTGCGCGGTGGCGTCAGTCGGCATGCTGGCGCCTAACCTTGCCTTGGCCCGTGGCGGCGGGGGCGGAGGCGGAGGACATGGTGGCGGCGGCGGTGGAGGCGGCGGCCACGGTGGCGGCGGCATGGGTGGTGGGCACGCCGGTGGTTTTGGCGGCGGCAGTTTCGGCGGCCACGCCGGTGGCTTTGGCGGGGCGGAAGAGGCGAGGTTTTAGCGGCGGCGGCAACTTCGGAACAGTTTCGCACGTGGCGCCACCGGCGCAGCGGGCGTTGGTGCTGCTCAGGGTAACCACTTTGCCGGAGGCAATTTCGGCCGCTCGGACGCGGAGGTTTCGGCCATGGCCGGTTTGGCCACGGCTTCCATCACGGCCGGCACTTCTTTGCCGGTGGTGGCTTCTGGGGTCCCGGCTATGATGACTACTGGGATTATCCGGACTACGCCTACGACGATTCCTACTATGACAATGGCGGCTGCTACGTCGTTCAGCGGCGCATTCATACGCGGTACGGATGGCGCGTGCGGCCGGTGCAAGTCTGCGGCTAACGCTGCCTAAGACGATACCACCCATGTAAAAAGGCGCGCGGAAAAAAACCGCGCGCCTTTTAATGTCATGGAGCTCAGCCCAGCACGTTGTACTTCTTGAACCAGGCCTGCATCTGGTTCCAGGCATCTTCGGCCGCTTCCTTGCGGTAGCTGGCGCGATAGTCGGCATGGAAGCCGTGCGGGGCGCCGGGGTAAATCTTGAACGCGGCAGGCTTGTTCGCCTTGGCGAGCGCCTCCTTCAGCGCCTCGACGGTGGCGACGGGAATGCCGGCATCGGCCTCGCCATAAAGTCCGAGCACCGGCGCCTTCATTTCAGGGGCCAGCTGGGTCGGGCTCTTCGGCCAGAGCGGATTCGGCGGGTCGACCAGAGGTCCGTAGAAGGAAACGCCCGCCTTCAACGCTGTGCTATGGGCGGCATATTCCCACACCGTGCGCCCACCGCGGCAAAAGCCGATAATGCCGAGCCGATCGGTGTTGCCGCCCTGCGCCTTGGCCCAGGCCACCGTGCTATCGAGATCGGACAGAAGCTCGGCGTCCGGCTTGGCGTTGACGATGGGCAGGAGCTGCGGAATGTCGGTGATCTTGGTGAGATCGACGCCCTTGCGGAAATAGTAATCGGGGGCGACGGCGAAGGCGCCGAGCTTGGCGAGACGCCGCGTGACGTCCTTGATATGCTCGTGCAGGCCGAAGATCTCCATCGCGACCAGAACGACCGGCGGATTGGCGACACCTTTGGGACGTGCGAAATAGCCGGGCATCTCGCCGTCGGCAACCTTGATCTTGGCCTCGTCCGCATCGAGCCCGTCGGTGCTGGTCGTGATTACGTCGGCGCGCACCGGACCGGCGGCAAGCGTATAGCCCGCGGCGACGGCGGCAGATGCAGTCATAACCACGGCGGGAAAACGGCGCGACCTTGGTCAGTCCGATGACATCGGACGTCAGCTGAGTTTGAATGTTCATGCGGATTCCTCACGGGGTGGGACAGAGGCCTAGACACCCCTATCCAGCCGATATTCCCCTGCCAGCACAAATCGCCGACCTGCGAGGAGCCGGCAGACCGAGGCTATCCGGCACCGCAAAAAAACAAGGCCGTCGGCGGAGTATGATCGCCCACGGCCTTGCCAGCCCCGGATATTAAATTGGCTTACGCCATCCGGCAGGGAACATAATGCCCCGGCTGGCCGGCGGCCGATGTGAGCTAGTTCACAAAGTAGATAAAAAAGGTGCGGCCAGGCTTTGGGGGAAGCCTGGCCGCGCGCGGACCGGTCTGGGACGGGGAGGGGTGGGGATGTGACCGGCTCGCGTAGCTCGTATCCTTGTCGTTAGTGGTCGCGGGCGCTGGCGGTCAAAGCCGCAGGCCGCGGGTCGCCCAGGGAGACCCACACATTCGGGTCGCTCTGAGATTGGCGTTTCACGAAGCGGTACCCGGTCTCAGTCCAGGCCACGACGTTTTCGTTCTGGTTGTCCAGAATGAACTCGCCCTTGTCGGACTTGACGGTCAGGACCGCATGGCCTTCGCCCATCTTGTCGCGGACAACGGTGATCAGAAGCGCCTCGCGGGGCCATCCCGCATCGATCAGCATCTTGCGCTTCAGCAGCACATAATCTTCGCAGTCGCCGTAACCGTCGGTCGGGATCGACCATTTCTCGACGACACCCCAATGGTCCATGTCGGTCATCGGCTTGACGGTCTCGTTGACCCAGCGATTGACCTTGGCCAGATCGCGCCAGGCCGCCTGCGTCATTACGATGTCGCGCGGCTCTGACTGACCGCCTTTGCACTCGGCCGGTGTCTCGGTGCAGAACTCCACCCAGCCGATCGGTGCACGCGTGGTATCGCCAAGGCTTGCATAAAGTGCCCGCTCATCGGCAGCCTTGGCCGATGCGCTCAATCCCAACAGGATGGCTGCGACCGCCAGTCCTTTTTGCTCCCTGAAACCAAACATTGTGGCCCCCGTCTTTTTTTGTTGGGACCACGTTTCGCATAGAGGTTTTGCGGCGCCGCTAAGTGCGCCGAGTGCAATTGAAGCGAATACTGATAAATACTGCGGAGAATGCGATCTGTATTTGAAGAAAACTCGAGTACAATTTTAGACAACTGCAATTGATTCAAATTTTAGCTGTTAACGGCCGAATGCTGGAAAACAGGGCCGATATCACGGCAAAAGACATCCGCATTAACCGAGATCGCGCGAGGCGCAGCGGCTACGGAAAGCGCGGCGAAGGCGCCGCAACCCCGGCAAAAGGCCGAAAACCGGCGCTTCGCAGCTTTACCGCGTGCTAACGCTGTCTGCGACGGGTCGAAAATCCGCCGTCCAAGCGTCCATGCCGGGCAAGAAAAGGAAAAGGGAGCCAATAATGAAGAGAATGCTTTTGGGCCTTGCTGCGGTCCTCTGTCTTGCGATCGGCCCAATGGTTATCGCCGGGGAAGCAGTCCGTATCAATCCGACCGATCCGCAGCCGACCTGCGTCATGTGTCCGGGCAGCTATATTCCGGCGGCCGAGCTCGAGCGCTATACGCAGAAGGCGATCACGGAAAAGCTGATCGACCAGCAGGTGCGCGACATCGACATCGGCAGGGCGCGGATCGGAGTAGGCATGGTCCATCGCGGCCGCCTGGACAAGCCGGCGCCCAATTCAGTCGCCGAGCACGACCAGATCAGCGAGATCTATCATGTGATTTCTGGCGCTGCGACGCTGGTGCTCGGCCCGGATATCGTCAACCGCCAGCGGCGGCCTTCGACTATGCACACGGTGGTCGAGTTCAATGGTCCCGGCAATAACGGATCTGACGTGAAAGACGGCGTCGCTTATGAGATCAAGGCCGGCGATGTCGTGGTCATTCCGGCCGGCACCGGCCACTGGTTCACGAAAATCGAAGACCACATCGACTATCTCATGTTGCGGATCGATCCCGACAAGGTCACGCCGCTCAAGGGCGAGGCGCAGTCGATAGAGTATCTATCAAAGCCAGCCACGCGCGGCGAGTGAAGCCTCAAGTGAGCTTGACGAGCTGCTTGCCGAAATTCTTGCCCTTGAGCATGCCAAGGAAGGCGGACGGCGCGCTCTCGATGCCTTGCGCGATCGTCTCGCGCCATTTGAGCTTGCCGGTGGCGGCGAGCCCAATCAGTTCGCCGAGCGCGGCCGGCCAGTCCGGCAGGAAGTCGCTCACGATGAAGCCGCGCATCATCAGGCGGCGCGTGAGCACCAGGCGCATGTCGCTGAGCGACGTCGTCTCTGCGCCTTCGTAGGACGCGATCAGGCCGCAGATCGCGATGCGGCCGAAATCGTTCATGCGCGCGATGGTCAGCGCGAACGGTTGGCCGCCGACATTCTCGAACAGGCCGTCGACGCCGTTGGGCGTCGCTGCCGCGAGTTGTTGCGCGAAGTCGGCCGCCTTGTGATCGACGCACCGGTCGTAGCCCAGTTCCTCGACCGCGAAGGCGCATTTTTCCGGGCCGCCGGCGATGCCGACGGTGCGGGCGCCCTTGGCTTTGGCGATCTGCCCAACCACCGTGCCGACCGCGCCAGTCGCCGCCGAACAGACGACTGTCTCGCCGGCCTTCGGCTGGATGAAACGGTTGACTCCGACCCAGGCCGTCACGCCGGGCATCCCGAGCGGCCCGACAAAGGCCTGCAGCGGCACCTTGAAATCATCGACCTTGCGCAGCAAGGCCGGATTTTGAATTGCGTAGAGCTGCCAGCCGCCGTTACCGGAGACGACCTTGTCGCCTGCCTTGAAATCCGGGCTGTTGGAAGCGACAACCTCGCCCGCTGTGCCGCCGATCATTGGCTCGTCCAGCGCTTGGCTCGCGGCATAGGATCTGCTCTCGTCCATACGCCCGCGCATATACGGATCGAGCGACAGCCAATGATTTCGCACCAGCACTTTGCCGGGCCCTGGCTCACCAATATCCCTTTCAAAA
>CAVZJE010000041.1:0-25908 GCA_963775545.1 uncultured Alphaproteobacteria bacterium | reverse complement strand
GCAAAGAGATAGCCAGACAACAGGCCAAGGCCAAACAGCAGCACCAGCCCCGCCGCAGCAAATTCGATGCCGCGCATGATCAACGCGCCGCCGCCGTCGCTCACACTGCTGATGCGGCGCGCGACGCCCCTGGCCGAGACCGCCAATACGGCGATGGCAGCCACCGTGATCGCCGTGCCGAGCCCCATCACGAAGGTTGCGGCAATGCCGGCCCAGAACAGGCCCTGCGCCAGCGCGAACACCAGAACCAGAATGGCGCCCGAACACGGCCGCAGGCCAACCGCGAAGATCGCACCGATGCCGCGGCGCCAGCCACCCGGGCCGGCCAGTTCCGAGGGCAGAGGTCCGTGTGAGTGGCCGCAATGCTCGTCATGGACGTGGCCATCATGGCGGTGATCATGGGCGTGATCGTGGCCTGCATGATCGTGAGACACGGAGGCCGGGGCCAGCGCCAATCCGGGCGTCGGCGGGTTTGCCTGCAATGCGCGCATAAAGCTGCCGCCCTTGGTCCAGACCAGCCGCGCCCCGAATGCCGCAATCAACGCGTAGCTCGCGATCGCAATCACCCTCTCCGCCCCGCACATGGTCTTGGCGGTGACGTTGAGCAGCCACGCCCCGATCGAAACGATCAGGACGGCCACCAGCGACTGCAACATGGCGGAAGCAAAGGAGAGCACGATGCCGCGCCGCGCGGTTTCCTGATTGGCAACCAGATAGGACGAGATCACTGCCTTGCCGTGGCCGGGACCCGCGGCATGAAAGATCCCGTAGGCGAACGAGATCGAAAGCAGCGTCCAGACTGCACTCCCGTCGGACTTGGCCGCGCGGATCGTCGAAGACATCTCGCGGTAGAACTCCGATTGCCTGGCGAGCAGCCATCCGATCAGGCCGCCGGCCTGCGGATCGGTGACGGGACGCGCACCGCCGAAAGGCGTCTGCGCCGCCACGACATGCACCGCGCCATCGATCGACAGCACCGCCGCCACCGCCAGCGCGCCAAATGCGAACGCATGCCCAAGGCGCCGTCCATCCTTGCACTGGTCAGGCTTCATGGACACGTCACCGTAATCTTGTTGGCGAACATCGCGCCGTAGTTGGAGTTGCCGCCGCTGAGGAAATTGTCCTCGCCCATCGCCTGCGCACCGGCCGCGCCGTCATTCGGCCGCTGAAAGCTGAATTTGCAACCCTCGGGCGCCCCGACCAGCCGAACCGGATCCTTATCGGCAAGCTTGAAGTCGACAAAGAAGGTAGGGTCGAAAATCTCAAGCGACAGCTCTTTGGTCTTGATCGGCGTCTTCAGCGGCAAGGTGAAATGCAGCACCAGAAAGCCGTCCTTGACTTCGAGGAAATAATCGACCGGCTCCAGAAACCTGTCTTTCTTCCCGTCAGCCTTGGCAAAGGTGAAGTAGGCGAATTCCTTCAGCAACTCGACATTGGTCTGGGCGAGCGGCGCCAGCTCCTCGTGGGTGTAGACGCCCTTTTTCTTGCTCTCGATGCCCTGCAAGGCATAGGTCGAGAACATATCGTCAAAGGTCCAGGCGTGACGCACCCCCGTGATCGAGCCGTCGGGCGCATAGATCAGTTCACTCGTGGAGGTGATCCAGACATGCGGGTGGGCGTGCGCGACCGTCGAACCAAACATCCCGACGCAGGCGAGAAACAACAAGCCGATGACGCGCAACGGCTTCATCTTTAAGCCGCGGCGTCCAGCAGGCCGCGGCGGCGCAAGAGTGCATCCGGCTCGGGCTCGCGGCCGCGAAAGGCGACATAAGCGTCTTCCGGATCGCGCGAGCCGCCGGAGGAATAGATGTCGTCATGCAGACGTTTGGCGACCGCGGGATCGAAGATGTCGCCGGCCTCCTCAAACGCGCCGAAGGCATCGGCGTCCATGACCTCCGACCACATGTAGCTGTAATAGCCCGACGCATAGTGATCGCCGGAGAAGATATGGCCGAATTGCTGCGGCCGGTGGCGCATCGCGATTTCCGCGGGCATGCCGATCTTCTCCAGTTCGCGCTGCTCGAAGGCGCGCACGTCGGCGCTCTCCGAAGCCGGTTGGGTGTGGAATTCGAGATCGAGCAGCGCGGACGCTACGAACTCGACCGTGGCAAAACCCTGATTGAATTTCCGCGCGGCGATGAAGCGCTGCAGCAGGTCGTCCGGCAGCGGCTCGCCGGTCTGGTAGTGGCGGGCGAACTGGCGCAGCACCTGCGGCTGCTCCTGCCAGTGTTCGTAAAGCTGCGAGGGCAGCTCGACGAAATCGGTGAACACGCTGGTGCCCGACAGAGAGGGAAAAAGGACGTCCGACAGCATGCCATGCAGGCCGTGGCCGAATTCATGGAACAGGGTGCGGGCGTCGTCCGGCGATAGCAGCGACGGCTCGCCGCCCGCGCCCTTGGAGAAGTTGCAGACATTGAGGATCAAGGGCGTGACCAGGCCGTCGAGCCTTTGCTGATCACGCAGGGAGGTCATCCAGGCGCCGGAGCGTTTTGAAGACCGGGCGAAGTAGTCGCCATAGAACAGCGCCTTGTGCGCCCCAGTGCGATCCCTGACTTCCCATACCCGCACGTCCGGGTGCCAGACCGGGATATCCTTGCGCTCGGCAAAGGAGAGGCCGAACAGGCGGGTAGCGCAGTCGAAGGCCGCTTCGATCATGTGGTCGAGGGAGAGATAGGGCTTGATCGCGGAATCGTCGAAATTGGCCCTGATCTGCCGCAGCTTTTCGGCGTAGTAGCGCCAGTCCCACGGCGCCAGCGCGAAATTGCCACCCTCCTTCACAATGAGCCCCTGAAGCGCGTCGCGATCCCGCAATGTCCGTTCGCGCGCCGGCTTCCAGACCCGCTCCAGCAGCCCACGCACGGCCTGCGGCGTCTTCGCCATGGAGTCTTCCAGGCGATAGGCGGCGAAGGTCGGATAGCCGAGCAGCCTCGCGCTTTCCTCGCGAAGCGCCAGAATCTCGACGATGGTCGCGTTATTGTCGTTGGCGTTGCCATTGTCGCCACGGGCGATGAAGGCCTTGTAGAGCTTCTCGCGCAGGTCGCGGCGGGACGAGGTCTTGAGAAACGGCTCGACGAACGAGCGCGACAGCGTCACGATGGCCTTGCCGGCAAGCCCCCGCTCCTCCGCGGCCGCCCGTGCGGCCGCGACAAAGCTGTCCGACAGCCCCTCACGGTCGGCCTCGCCCAGCTCCATGAACCAATCCTGCTCGTCGCCGAGCAGATGGTGGCCGAAGGTCGTCCCAAGATGAGCCAGCCGCTCGTTGATCTCGGCCATCCGTAGCTTTGCGGTCTCGTCGAGCCCGGCGCCGGCGCGGTGGAAGCGCGTATAGGTGCGCTCCAGGAGCCGCATCTGCTCGCCGGTCAGGTCCAGCGCGGCGCGGTTCTCGTGCAACTGGGCGATCCGGCCGAACAGCACGGCGTTCATCATGATCGGATTCCAGTGCCGCGCCATCCGCAAGGAGACCTCCTTGTCGATCTCGAGCAGCGCCGGGTTGGAATGGGCCGACACCAGCGCGTAGAAGACGGCCGAGACCTTGGAGAGCAGCTTGCCCGAGCGCTCCAGCGCCGTGATGGTGTTGTCAAAGTCTGCTTGCGCGGGATCATGGGTGATCGCGGCAACCTCGGCGGCATGGTCGACAAAGGCCTGTTCGAACGCGGGCAGGAACTGCTCCGGTGCGATCTCGGCAAATGGCGGCGTCTCCAACGGTGTCTGCCACGGCCTGAGCAGCGGGTTGGCCTGGGCGGATGCAGGCTGGTTCTGGTCCTGGGCTTCTGACATCGAAAATCCCGTTTTAGGTGCCTGTTTCAAGTGCGAGGCTATATCACGCGATGGGGCTTTTTTGGGCCTTTTGCGCTTGATAGAGGCCGCCTTTTCAGAGAGATTGCGGCCCGAAAACAGGATGTAAGCACCATGAGCGCGCAGACTTCCCCGACCTCTCAACGGCAGATCGCCTGGCCCAGCGTCATCACCGTGATCAGCGCGGCGATCCTGATCGGGGCTGAAGTGTTCGGCGCGGCTTTTGCCGGCGGCTGGGCGCTCGCGATCCTGTTCGGCTTCGACGACACCGGCGCGCACATCCTGCAGGCCATCCTGTTTGCGATCGGGGTCTTGATCATGATCGCGTTCGTCCGCGCGGCACAGCGGGTCGAGCCGTTCACGCGACGCGCCTGAGCCGCTCACGTCAGCGAAGACGCTCGCTGCCTCTCTTGAAGCATTACGCTTCGTTAAAGAAACTTAACGCCCGTTCATTTCCGACGCTGCGCGCTCGCCTCGCGCGCGGCGGCGTAAGCAGGTGTTAGGGAAATTTTCGCTTAGCCTAAAAAAAATCTTGCGAAGCAGAGTCAAAAAGATTATGTGCGGACTTGCCCAATTTCGCACGTGCCTGTGGTCGTGTGTCAGTCGGTAGGTATCCGGACAAGAGGCCGGACAGCCGCCAAGGGTTGAAGAACCGAGGGTCGCTCGAGTCCAGACTTCAAAGTCGGGACTCAAGAGGCCAGCATCTCTCTCCAGAGATGCCGTTGAAGGTCTCTTCTTCCCCTTGCAACCGTGACTGGCAGCCGGAGGCGAACCGGCGCACCTCGTTCTCAACGGGGGACGCGACTTAAAGCAACGACGGATCGGGCTTTTTTGGTCTCTACCGGCATTCCACCGCCGGCGCGGGCTACTGAAAAGGCTTGTCCTTCATTGCCAGGTGAGCGGGCGGGAAATTTCCCAACCAATCCACGGCAGCACAATTCGGTTCTGAGTTCGAGGCTTCGTCGCGTCTCCATCGTGCGGCAACGGCCACGGCACTTACGACCGAGATCAATTTGAACGGGCCCGTCGCTGGGCCGTTTGGAGGGTGCTATGACCGAACGTATCAGGGAATTCCTGCGTAACCGCCGGAACGAGGGCCAGGACGTTGAGCCCTGCCTCGTCGTCGACCTCGAAGTCGTGCGCGACAACTACCAGAGCTTCGCCAAGGCGCTGCCCGACAGCCGCGTATTCTATGCGGTGAAGGCAAACCCGGCCCCGGAAGTGCTGTCGTTGCTCGCTTCGCTGGGTTCCTGCTTCGATACCGCGACCGTTGCGGAGATCGAGATGGCGCTGGCCGCAGGTGCAACGCCGGACCGCGTCTCCTTCGGCAATACGATCAAGAAGGAGCGCGACATCGCGCGGGCCTTCGCGCTCGGCATTCGGCTGTTCGCGGTCGATTGCGCCGCCGAGGTCGAGAAGATTGCCCGTGCCGCTCCCGGCGCGAAGGTGTTCTGCCGTATCCTTTACGACTGCGCCGGCGCCGAGTGGCCGCTGTCGCGGAAGTTCGGCTGCGACCCGGAAATGGCGGTCGACGTGCTCGACCTCGCCAAGCGCCAGGGTCTGGAGCCGTGCGGCATCTCCTTCCACGTCGGTTCGCAGCAGCGCAAGGTGAAGGCTTGGGACCGCGCCTTGGCGATGGCCTCCCAGGTGTTTCGCGACTGCGCCGAGCGGGGGATCAGCCTCTCCATGGTCAACATGGGCGGCGGATTCCCGACCAGGTACCTCAAGGACGTTCCTCCGGTCGTGCAGTACGGCCGGTCGATCTTCCGCTCGCTGCGCAAGCATTTCGGCAACCAGATCCCGGAAACCATCATCGAACCGGGACGCGGCATGGTCGGCAATGCCGGCATCATCGAGTCCGAAGTCGTCCTGATCTCCAGGAAGAGCGACGAGGATGAGGTGCGCTGGGTGTATCTGGACATCGGCAAGTTCGGTGGTCTCGCCGAGACCATGGACGAGTCGATCCGCTACGCGATCCGCACCCCGCATGACGGGGCAGAGATGGCGCCGTGCGTGCTCGCAGGCCCGACCTGCGATTCCGCCGACGTCCTGTACGAGAAGATGCCGTATCCGCTTCCGGTAACGCTCGAGATCGGCGACAAGGTGCTGATCGAGGGAACCGGGGCCTATACGTCGACGTACTCGTCGGTGGCCTTCAACGGCATCCCGCCGCTCAGGACCTACCACATCTGACGGCGCGACGTGCGCTCCACTTCACCTCTCCCGCCTGCGGGGGAGGTCGACCGGCGTATCCGGTCGGGTGGGGGACCTCGGAAGAAGGCAAACGCCCCCACCCCAACCCTCCCCCGCAAGCGGGAGAGGGAGCGACAGAGCGGAAGCCGGTGCGCCGGCTTTTTCACCCCTTTCTATTTGCTGACAACACTTCCTGTGGCCCCACCGGCCATCGGCTGTGGGGACTGACGTGCCATGACTTGCTTGCGGAACACCAACATTGCCCTCACCCTGAAAGCCGCTCCGTTCGCGCTCCGTGCGGAGAAGGCTTCGGACGCCGTCGCCCGTGAAACGCTGCTCGATGCCTGCTTTGGCGAGAACCGCCATGCGCGCACCTGCCAGCGTCTGCGCGACGGCCGCACGTCCGCCGAAGGCCTTGCGTTCTCGGCGATCGCTGACGGTAACTTGGTTGGAACCGTGCGGTTGTGGCACGTCAGCGCCGGGGGCACGCGAGCGCTCATGCTCGGCCCGCTTGCGGTGGATCGCACCTCTCGCAAGCTCGGGGTCGGGACCGCGCTGATGGACCACGCGCTCGCGGCGGCGACGGCGCGTGGCCATCGCGCGGTGATTTTGCTGGGCGACGGGCCCTATTACGCCCGGTTCGGCTTTTCGGCCGAGAGGACCGCTGCAATGTCGCTGCCGGGGCCGTTTGAGCGCGAGCGCCTGCTCGGCCTGGAGCTGCAAGCGGGCGCGCTCGATGGCGCTTGTGGGATGATCGTCCCGACTGGTGCTGCGGCCGCCAATCCTGCACGGAAGGCGCCCCGCGCCCGTGCGGCGTAGCGGACAGTCCCATGCGCAAGAGCCGGCCAACCGCTCGCGCAATTGCGCGCCCGCGCTTTCACAGCATCGTCACCACGATGCTTCTGATTGCGCTGAGCATCCTGATCGTCCGGGACATTTTGGCGAGGCGGTGGGGTTCCCCACCGCCCGCCCCTGACGTGACACGGCGTTTGTCCTGATATAAACGGCCGTCAATCGCGTGAAATCCGAGGTCGAGGTCCCATGTCCCGCCGTCTCATTTCCACCGGCTCGCCGTTTGAAAAGTCTGCCGGCTATAGCCGCGCCGTCGTCGACGGGGATTTTGCCTTCGTCGCCGGCACCACCGGCTACGACTACGCCACCATGACCATGCCGGCAGACGTCACAAGCCAGACACGAAACTGCTTCAAGACCATCGAAGCCGCCTTGAAGGAGGCTGGCTTCGCAATGGCCGATATCGTCCGCGCGACCTATTACCTCACCGACGTCAGGAACGCGGACGCCCATTTTGAAGTCTGCGGCGAAGTCCTCGGCGAAATCAGACCGGCCGCCACCTTGCTGGTCGTCGCCGGCCTCTTGAAGCCCGAGATGAAGGTCGAGATCGAAGTGACCGCCAAGCGGCGCAGCCCATAAAAACGGCGCGCCTCCTAAGTCCCCTGCCTTACCCCAAGCACTTTTCCGGAGAGACCCATTCCATGAGCCCCGCCTCGCAAATCCACGCGAAAATTTCCGGCCCCATTGTCATGATCGGCTTCGGTTCGATCGGCAAAGGCACGCTGCCCCTGATCGAGCGGCATTTCGACTACGACAAATCACGGCTCGTCATTATCGATCCGCATGAGGACGGCGAACTCGCCAGGAAGCACGGCGTGCGCTTTATCAAAGAGGGCGTAACCCGCGACAATTATCGCGAATTGCTGGTACCGCTACTCACCGCAGGTGGCGGCCAGGGTTTTTGCGTGAACCTTTCCGTCGACACTTCCTCGGTCGATATCATGACGCTGTGCCGGGAGATCGGCGCCCTTTATGTCGACACCGTGGTCGAGCCGTGGCTCGGCTTCTACTTCGACAAGGATATCGGCCCCGAAAAACGCTCGAACTACGCGCTGCGCGAGACGTTGCTCGCCGCCAAGCACGGGAGTCCGGGGGGACCTACCGCCGTCTCCACCTGCGGCGCCAATCCGGGCATGGTGTCCTGGTTCGTCAAGCAGGCGCTGCTCGACATCGCACGCGACACCAACACGCCGTTTAACGAGCCGAAGAGCCGAGAAGGCTGGGGCCAGCTCGCCCACAAGCTCGGCGCCAAGGGCATCCATATCGCCGAACGCGACACCCAGCGCTCCAAGAAGCCGAAGCCGATGAACGTGTTCGTCAACACCTGGTCGGTGGAAGGGTTCGTCTCCGAAGGCATGCAGCCGGCCGAACTCGGCTGGGGCACCCATGAGAAATGGATGCCGGAGAACGGCCGCACCCATCCCGACGGCTGCGGTGCTGCGATCTATCTGTTGCAGCCCGGCGCCAACACGCGCGTGCGCTCCTGGTGCCCGACGCCCGGTACCCAATACGGCTTCCTCGTCACCCACAACGAGGCGATCTCGATCGCCGACTATTTTACGGTGCGCGACGGCCAGAAGGTGATCTACCGTCCGACCTGCCACTACGCCTACCATCCCGCCAATGACGCCGTGCTGTCGCTGCACGAGATGTTCGGCGCGACCGGGCGGATGCAGCCGAAATGGCACATTTTGGACGAGAACGAAATCGAGGACGGGATCGACGAACTTGGTGTGCTGATCTACGGCCACGCCAGGAACGCCTATTGGTACGGCTCGCAGCTTTCGATCGAGGAGACCCGACGCATCGCGCCGTATCAGAACGCGACCGGCATGCAGGTGTCCTCCGCCGTGCTCGCCGGTATGGTGTGGGCCCTGGAAAATCCGACCGCGGGCATCGTCGAAGCCGACGAGATGGATTTCCGCCGTTGCCTGGAAATCCAGCGGCCGTATCTCGGCCCGGTGAAAGGCTACTATACCGACTGGACGCCGCTCTCCGACCGCCCCGGCCTGTTCCCGGAGGATATCGACGATAGCGATCCCTGGCAGTTCAGGAACGTACTGGTGCGGTGAAACGGAAAAACCCCTCGACCGTCATGCCCGGCCTTGTGCCGGGCATCCACGCCTTCCTTTCCCTGGGCTAAGACGTGGATGGCCGGGTCAAGCCCGGCCATGACGATGTTGCTCACGCAACATCGTCACTTCGCCATATAATCAAACGCCACGCTTCCAAGTCCCAACGTCAGATCGGCCTTGAAATGCAGGGCCGAAATCACCTCGCGCACCGGTAACCGTGCCACGTCGGCAAGCGCATGCGGAAACAGGCCGAGCGCCGCGGGGCCAGTCCAGGCTTCCTTCAAGTTGATTTCTTCGAGGTGAAAGCGCACCAGCTCGCAGATACGCGCGCTGCCATCGACGTGTGGGATGATCTTCAGAATGAAGTTCGGCGCCTTCATTCCTTTCAATACGGTGTCGTGATCCACGGGGCGATGCTTGTAGCCCATGGTGGCGGAAACGCAGAGCACCGAGCCGTAATGCAGCGTGCCGACCAGCACGTCGCTCTCCACCTCGACCTTTGGCTTGGCGAGCTTCTTGGGAAATCCCCAGAGTTCGCGGCCGCCTGCGATCGGCGCGTCGTCATCGAGATACATCGCGTGGGTATAGGCGCCCTCCTCGCCATTGAAGCGAATCGGGATGACCTGGCCGGTTTCGGTATAGTCGCCGAATCCCGTCGAATCCGGCATGCGGATGAATTCGTATTTGACGACCGGCTCGGTGACTTCGAGCGGCTCGGGCACCACGGCCGCGAGCGCCTCCGGGTCGGTGCGATAGGTGATGACAAAATATTCGCGATTGAAGAAGCGATAGGGCCCCGGCGGGAAGGAGGGGCTCGTCAGCGGCATGGAATAGGCGTTGCGCCGGACATCTTCGATTTTCATCAGATATTCTCCCGATGCGAGCCACACCTCGCGCGTGACCAACGACTATCGGAGAGCAAGGTGACATAAACGAGACAAGCCGACCCGGCCTATCCTGCTATTTCTTCTCCATCGGCGGCGCGATCTTCTCAGGCGGCGCCGGTGGAAGGGCTGCTTTCGCGCCCTCCTTCTGCGCCTGCGCGTCGGGGCGGGCGGGCTCGGGCGCCGGCGTGGTCGGACGTGTCCCGCCGGGCTTGGATTCCGCAGGCTTATCGTTCGTCGTGGTGGAAGGTGAGCCTTGCGAAGGCGGCGTCGCCTGCGCGAGATGGACGTTGGTTCGCGTCGTTGTCACCACCGAGAAGCCGCAAAGCACAAGCCCCGCCGCAAGCATCGTCGATGCGAAAATGAGATCCGCCCGGAGCTTTCTGTCGTTCGACAACATTGCTTTCACCCACGAATGATTCGTAGGCGTTAACGGACGCTGGAAGGCATCGTTCCCGGGAACTCAGGCTTGCTTAAAGCGTTAGCAGGCCCGCTTCGCCGTCTTGCGCCGCAAAGGCCAGCAGCGTGCCTTTGGCGCTCCAGGCCAGTGCTGCAATCGCGGCTCCGCCATTGCGGTGAACCAGGATTTCCGCACCATCGGCCATGCGCACCATCAGCACGGTGCCATCTTCATATCCTGCGGCGAAAATAGCCTGATCGGGATGACAGGCCACGGCAGTGACCCGGGTCTTCAGCGGCGCCAGCATCGCCGGCTCCTTGCCCATCGGCCCGTCCTTGCTCGCGAACGGCCACAGGATGACGGCGTCGGCGCCAGAGGTCGCGAGCGCCTTGCCGCCCGCGGTCCATGCGATCGAGCGGACGCGGCCGGGATAGCCAGTCATGCGCATGTGCCTGTTGTCGGCAAGCCGCCAGCCGTGCAGTGCCGCCTCATGCATGGCGGTCACCAGAAACTTGTTGTCAGGGCTAAAGGTCACCGCCAGGTGCGAACCCGTCCATGGCAGAAATTCGGGCTCGGCGGCCATGTTGGGAAACCACAGCGTCACGCCGTTATAATGCGCTACCGCGAGCCGCAGGCCCTTGGGCGCGAAAGCCAGCCCGCCGACGGTCGAAGGCACATCGAGCGATTTTTCCTGGTCTTTGCCGCTGCGGACAAAGGCGGTCTTGCCGGCCGACCAGGCCACGGCGCCGTCCGGATGCAGCGCCACATTGTCGATCCAGCGCCGCTTCGGATCGGTTGCGAGCACGCTCACCTCGCCTTTGGCGTTGAGGCTTGCGACCTTGCCGTCGTCGCCGCCGGTGACGATGCGCTTGCCGTCGGAGGTGACGCACAGGATGCCGCCGCCATGCACAGCGACCGACACAGGCTCTGCCTCGCCGGTGACCACGAAGATATTTTCCTCAGATCCGACAAAGGCTGCTTGCTCGCCGAGGAAATGCACGGCGCTCAAGGGCGCGCCAATCGCAATGGCACGCACCTTGTCGGTGACGGAAACAATGGAGGCGGATTCGCCCGGATCGAATTCAGTCATCACGTGACGATGCAGCTCTCGAAGCCTTCGCGGATCAAGTCTTCGGGCAATTCGCGGCCGATGAAGACGAGTCTGCTCTGGCGGGGTTCGCCGTCCTTCCATGGCCGCTGGTGGTCGCCCTCCAGCATCATGTGCACGCCCTGGAAGACGTAGCGGTCTTCGTCGTCGCTGAAGGCCAGAATGCCCTTCGAGCGCAGGATTTTCTGACCCTCGCTCGCCACCAGGTTTTGCAGCCACGGCATGAATTTGGCCGCATCGAGCGGCTTGTCGGTGCGCAGCGACAGCGATTGCATGTCCTCGTCGTGGTAATGTTTCAGGCCGTGTCCATGATCATGGTCGTGGTGGTGATGATCGTGATGATGGTGGTCGTGATCATGGTGGTGATCATCGCCGGCTTCCAGGAAATCCGGCTCGATCTCCAGAATGCGATCGAGATCGAACGCGCCGCGCTCCAGCACGTCCGACAAAGCAACCCTGCAGCGCTCGGTGCGATGCAGTTTGGCGTAGGGGTTGATGCCCCTGATCCGCGCCTCGACCTCGGCGAGTTCAGGCTTCGAAACAAGGTCGGTCTTGTTCAGCACGATCACGTCGGCAAAGGCGATCTGGTTCTTGGCTTCCGGCGCGTCCTTCAGACGATCGCTCAGCCATTTCGCGTCAGCCACCGTCACCACCGCATCCAGCCGCGCGTTCTTTTGAACGTCTTCATCGACGAAGAAGGTCTGCGCCACCGGGGCCGGATCGGCCAGCCCCGTGGTCTCGACAATGATGGCGTCGAACTTGCCCTTGCGCTTCATCAAACCGTCGAGAATGCGGACGAGGTCGCCGCGCACCGTGCAGCAGACGCAGCCATTGTTCATCTCAAAAACTTCTTCGTCGGCGCCGATGATCAGGTCGTTGTCGATGCCGATTTCGCCGAATTCGTTGACGATGACGGCGTATTTCTTGCCGTGGTTTTCCGAAAGGATGCGGTTGAGCAGCGTGGTCTTGCCGGCACCGAGATAGCCCGTCAGCACGGTTACAGGGATTTTTTGCACAGGGATTTTTTGGGACGTCAGTTCGGACATGATTACTCCGGAAAAAACGGTATTTGGGGCGCGGCAACCGCGCTAGTTTGCCAGCGCGCTCGTCAGCGTTGTTATATTGTGCCTGACCATATCAATGTAAGTGGGGGCGTCACCCTTTTCATCCGTCAGGCTGTCGGAATAGAGCGTTCCGCCGATCTTGGCATCCGATCTCGGCCGATATCCGGCGCATCAGCCGGGGGTCGCTGATCCGCTCCAGAAAGACGGCCGGGATGTGCTCGGCCTTCACTTGCGCGATGATTTTCGCGATATCGCGCGCGCTGGCGTCGGCTTCGGTGGAGACGCCGATCGGAGCGATAAACTCGATGCCATAGCGGGCGGCGAAATAGCCGAACGCATCGTGGGTCGATATCATCTTGCGGCGGCTTAGCGGAATCCGGTCCACGGCCTGCCGCACCTCGCCGTCGAGCGCCTCGAGCTTGGCCAGATAGGTTTGCGCATTTTGGCGGAAGAACCCTGCATCCGCCGGATCGGCGGCGGCCAACGCGTCTCGGATATTGACGACGTATTCTTTAGCGTTGGCGACCGATTGCCAGGCATGCGGATCGGCGTCGGAGCCGAGCTTGAGCGGCGCAATGCCTGACGTTGCCGTGACAATCGAAGCCTTACCGCCCGCGGCCTCAAGCAACCGCGGCAGCCAGCCTTCAAGGCCGAGGCCGTTGACGATGAGCAGTTTGGCGTCGGCAATTTTCCGGGCATCCGCCGGCGTCGGCGTGTAGACGTGCACGTCGCCGTCGGGACCGACCAGTGTTGTCACCTCGACGCGATTGCCGCCGACGTTTTTTACAAAATCACCGAGGATGGAAAAGCTTGCCACCACCTTGAGCGGCGCCTGTCGGGGCGAATTTTGCGCGCGCACCGGTGCAGCGGAAATCGCAAGTGCAAAGGCTACGAGACAAAAACGTCGCATAAGGTTCGATCCGGCTGCAACAGCGGCGGTGCGCTCGCTCTCCCCTTGTGGGAGAGGGTTGGGGTGAGGGGTTAAGGTCTAAAGATAAGCAAAAACCCCTCACCCGTATCGCATCTACGATGCGATACGACCTCTCCCACAAGGGGAGAGGTGAAGAGGAGTTCGCGGAACCTGAATTCTGCCATCGTGCTATGCCTCGAGATGAGGTGCGGGAAACAATTGCCGGATCACGCCGCGGACATTGCCGAACAGGATCGAGAAGATATAGAGCGCGGCCGCTACCAGGATGATCGCCGGACCTGAGGGAATGCGGGTCTGGAACGACAGCACCAGCCCGGCATAGCCCGACAGAATGGCGCTTGCGACCGCAATTGTGATCATGCCGGTCAGGTCACGCGACCAAAACCGCGCGATGCCCGCCGGCAGTATCATCAGGCCAACCGCCAGCAGCGTGCCGAGCGCCTGAAAGCCGTTGACCAAATTGACGACCACGAGCGCGAGAAATGTCAGATGCGCGAGCGCCCCGGCGCGGCTGACGGTGCGCAGGAACAACGGATCGACGCTTTCGATCACCAGCGGACGGTAGATCACCGCCAGCACGATCAGCGTGAGGGTGGCGTTGAAAGCGACCACCAGCAATGTCTGGTCATCCATCGCCAGGATATTGCCGAACAACACGTGCAGCAGATCGATATTGGTGCCCTTGACTGAAACGATGGTGACGCCAAGCGCCAGCGAGGCCAGGTAGAAGGTCGCAAGCGAGGCGTCTTCCTTGAGGTCAGTGGTGCGCGACACCACGCCTGCCAGAAGCGCCACCGCAAACCCCGCAATGAGGCCGCCGGCGGTCATGGCAAACAGATTGAGGCCAGAGAGCAGAAAACCGACCGCCGCCCCCGGCAGGATGGCATGCGCCATTGCGTCACCGACAAGGCTCATCCGCCGCAGCATCAGGAACACCCCGATCGGCGCGCCGCCCAGCGACAGCGCCACCACGGCCGCGAGCGCCCGCCGCATGAATTCGAATTCGGTGAAGGGCGCGATCAGCGCGTCGTAGATCATAATTCAGGCGGCCTTCGAGGCGTCAACATCGGCCACGCAGGCGGCCGCGCTATCGTCAAAGGCCTCGCACATCCGCCGCGCTTCGGTGAGATTCTCTGGTGTCAGTACCTCGCTCGTTGCGCCCCAGGCGACCTTGCCCCGGGCCAGCAGCAGCGTTTCGGGGAAATGGGCGCGCACGAGATCCATATCGTGCAACGCCGCCAGCACGGTGCGCTTCTCGGTATGCCATTGCCTGACCAGCGCCAGCAGGTCGGCCGAGGTCTTCGCATCGATCGCGTTGAAGGGCTCATCCAGCACGATCAGCCGCGCGTCCTGCAACAGCACGCGCGCAAACAGCATGCGCTGCATCTGCCCGCCCGACAGCGTGCCAATGCCGCGATTCTCGAACCCGCTTAAGCCAACGGCAGCGAGCGCCTGCGCGACCCTCGCGCGGGCTTGTCCGTCGATGCCGCCAAAGAATCCAGTCCGGCGCCATAGCCCGGTGCCGACGAAGTCGAACACCGAAATCGGAAAGCTGCGATCGATGTCGGCGGTTTGCGGCAGATAGGCGATATCCTTGGCATGGACGCCACCGGTCAGGATCGTTCCGGCCAGGGGTTTGAGGATTCCGACCAGGCCGCGGAACAGCGTCGATTTGCCCGCGCCATTGGGACCGACCACGGCGAGCAAGGCCCCGGTCGCGACCTCGCCGCTCAGGTGGTGAACCGCCGGATGCCGGTCGTAGCCGAGCGTAACATCACGAAATTGCAGTTGTGCCGTCATGTTCACTTCATCGCGAGCCAGACGAACGCCCACAGCGCGGCGCTCACAACCGCTGCCGCCATGAGGCGGGAAACGACCGCCATCCGCAGGATCGACCATGTGACCGCCTGCGCCGGATGCGGCGCGGCCGGCCCATGACCATGACCATGACTGTGGCTATGGGGGTGATGATGCGGATGGGCGTGATCGTGGGAGTGGGTCGGTACCATCCCCAAATGTTATATTATAACATTCCGGAAGTCTATTGGAGTAGGCTTAAAGGCCGCTCAGGCCATCTGGCGAATGATCGCAAGCCCGGCAAAGAGGCCGATAATCGACAAAACCACAGACCCCAGCACATAGAGCGCGGCCAGCCCCACCTCGCCACGCTCGTACAGCAACCCTGCATCCAGCGAGAACGCTGAAAATGTGGTGTAGCCGCCGAGGATGCCGGTCATCACAAACAGCCGCCAGGACTGGGCGGCATCGCCCTTGAAGGCGAGGTAGCCGGCGACCAGGCCCATGATGGTCGAGCCGGTGATGTTGATGATGAAGGTGTGGTACGGGAAATGGGTCCCGAGAAAGCGCGGGCAGACCACGTTCACGATGTGGCGCAGGACCGAACCAAGGCCGCCGCCAATAAAAACCAGAAGATAGTTCATCTCTGAAATCCCGAAGCGAAACTGAACCCACAGCTTTGCCGTATGGGCGCACAGCCCGCAAGCATCGTTGGTCGGTACCCGCCAACAAAAAAGCGGCAGCTTGAGGCTGCCGCTCTTTGTCAGCGATGCGATGCCGATCAGGCTTTGGAGAACAGCTCCTCGACGTATTCCCAGTTCACCAGATGATCGACGAACGCCTTCAGATAATCCGGGCGGCGGTTACGATAATCGATGTAGTAAGAGTGCTCCCAAACGTCGACGCCGAGGATCGGCGTGGCGCCATGCACCAGCGGATTTTCGCCGTTGGGTGTTTTGGAGATTTCGAGCTTGCCGCCCTTCACCGACAGCCAAGCCCAGCCCGAGCCGAACTGGCCGGCGCCGGCGGCGGCAAAATCGGTCTTGAATTTCTCGAGGCCGCCGAGATCCTCGTTGACCTTCTTTTCCAGACGGCCGGGCAATTTGCTGCCGCCGCCATTGGGCTTCATCCACTTCCAGAAATGGATGTGATTGTAATGCTGGCCGGCATTGTTGAAGAGGGGGGCGTTCTTGCCGAATGAACCCTTGACGATCTCCTCCAGGGACTTGCCCTCGAATTCGGTCCCCTTGAGCAGGTTGTTGCCGTTGGTCACATAGGCCTGGTGATGCTTGTCGTGGTGAAATTCGAGCGTTTCCTTCGACATATGCGGCGCGAGGGCGTCATAGGCGTAGGGAAGGTTGGGGAGCGTGAAGGTCATGGGGTGATGTCCGAAAATGATGGGAGACGATGTCTAACGGGGCCCTTTATAGAAGGTTCCAACGCGCTTAAAAACTGAATTCGACCACGGCCGGCCCTCCCTGGAGCTATCGCAATTGCCTATTGGTGCGCAATCGCATTAAATCGAATTTCTCTGGGGAATGAGGCGCTTAATGGGGGCTGAAATGGTGCAGACCAGGTTCATTCATGCCGTTGCTCTGCTTGTCTTCTCGATTGTGATGTCGCCTGTTTCGGGCAAAGCCGCCGGAGATGTCATCCGCGGTAAATTCGTCCTCGACGCCATCGCCAATTGCGAGAATCCACCGGTACAAAATTTTCCGGTTCACTCCGAAGGCACAGCTTCTCTTTCTACCGACCGCAGCGCGCGCCTCGACCTGATGTCCAATGTCTCGGGCGCTGTTCAATACAACGCCAAGTTAGGCGGCAAACCTACAGAAGCGCCGGAGGGATCGGCGTCCCTGCACGTGGTGGGCAGACATACCCTTCAAGCCATTCGTGATTATCCAAACAACATTCAGGTCGTGAATATGACCATCATCGGCCACTCCTGCTCGTTGAAGATCGAGAACAGACTGAAACCCGGCAAGCACCAATACACATTCCATACCGCGATCGGGCTCGCCTACTGTTCGAAGCCGCAGGTCGTCAAAGCCGAATGCAGCGTCATCCATTGAAATTGAATCGCACGCGCAAGGCCGATTAACCGTGAGTATCGAAATTGAGATTGTGAGCGGCGATGGAGGCTGGCCCCGGGCGGAAAAACTGCTCGATGCGGTGTGGCCGCCGGCCGAGATGGCAAAGCTGTCCTGGGGCCACGTCAAATGGGCGCATGCGGATTTGCGTGTGCTGATCGAGACGGACGACGGCGTCCTCGCCTGCCATGCCGGCATCTACTTCAGGACCGTGACCTGGAACGGCCAGAAGGTCCATATCGGCGGCCTCGGCGGGGTCGCGACCCGCATCGACTGCCGACGCCGCGGCTATGCCAGCATCGCGCTCGATGCGGCTGTCCACACCATGCGCGATCATGATGTGGCGCAGTTTGCGCTGTTGTTCTGCGAACCGCACAACTTTGAATTCTATCGGTCGCGCGGCTGGCAGCCCTTTACCGGAGCAGTCTATGCCGAACAGCCTGAGGGCCGGATCCGCTTCGATGTCATGACGCCTTTCGTGCTGGATCTGAAGCGGCGCGCGCCAACGCTGGGTATGCTCGACCTGTGCGGCCTGCCCTGGTGAGGCATTTGCGCCAAAGCCATTTTTTGTTATGCAAGCCGGCTTTGTCCCGGAGAGATGGATGGCTTGCAGATTTGAGTTCGTAATTGCAGTAGCGGTGTTGCTGTCGGTAACCCCGGCGAAGGCGCAGAGTTCGGCGGTCGGCAATCCCGATGGTATCTGGCTGACCCAGGCGGGTGACGCAAAAATACGCATCTCGCGATGTGGCGCCGGAATTTGCGGGGTTATCGTCTGGCTGAAGGAGCCGATTGATCCCGCGACCGGAAAGCCTCAGGTCGACGACAAGAATCCCAATCCGGCGCTCGCAAAGCGGCCCATCATCGGGCTTTCGCTGTTTTCCCGCATGCGGTCAACCGGTCCCCACCAATGGTCGGGCCAGATCTACAACGCCGACGATGGCAAGACCTATGCGAGCAAGGTTTCCGTGACCGGACCGGCGACGCTGAAAGTCGAAGGCTGCGTCGGCGCACTCTGCGGCAGCGAAGACTGGAGCCGAAGCTCGCGCTGAAGCCAAAATCAGGACGGCGCTGCCAGCGTCGCCTTCATCGCGGTGGCGGCGGAGGCGTAGCCGCCGCGCGCACCGTCGATGAAATGAACGTGGTCGCTTCGCATCGCCGAAGGCGTAAAGCAGGTCATCATCGCGGCATCCTGCCGGTGCAGGCCGAATTTTGCGACGCCGGCCGACGCCGCGGCCGTCAGGCGTTCGCTCAGCGTCTGATCGAGTTCGGACGTGCAATCAAGCACCATCCGCAAGCAATCATCGTACTTCCGGAAGTCGGAATTCTCCACGACCTGCTGCACATAGACTTTCGGCACGAAGCGACCGACCTTGATACCGAAGCGCATGATGCAATAGGCAAACAGCGTGTTGGCGAGCACACTGATGCGTCTTTTGAACAACGACCCGCCGCGCTGGGCCCGCGCCTCGAATTCGACGCCAGCCGGCGGCCAGCGCAGCGGCGGACCGCCTGGCGGCACCGGCCGGCCTTGATCGGGGCTGCGTTCGACCAGAGCAACGATGTCCTCGATCAACCGGCGATAGGCGGCGGGATCGGCGCCCTGCGCCGGCAGCACCATCACCGAGAGGATGAGGCCGCGCATGGCCGGCATCTCCTCGAACCGGCACGACAGCCCGGAAAGATCTGGCTGCGTTCCAGGCGGCGCGATCGGAATAGCAAACTCGCCGCGCTTCATGGCGGCTTCCGCCAAGCCGAGACCGCCACCGGAAAACATCGCATAGGAGAGATTGGGAGATGGCCCAAACCGCGCGACGCGGACGTCGAACCCTTGCGACCGTATCGCCGTCAGAGGCACCAGCGCCACCCGCATCTGAAGATCGAGATCCTCCTTGACCCAGATGGCGGTTGCGGCGAGCGCTTCCCGCGCGCGCTCCAGATCGGACGGCGCGACCGCAAAACTTGCGCCGTCGCCGCCGAACACGAACGGAAATTCGCGGCCCTCAAGGGCGTTGGTCACCGCCGCAATAACCGCGGCGCCGGCCATGTTGACCGACTTGTAGCGCGCCTGCGCAATCGCCTTGGTGGATTCGACGATATCGGCGACCCCAATACTCCAGTCATCCGGAAGCGGCGAATAGAGTGCCGGGTCCATCAGCCGTGTGAAGCCTCGAAACACCGGGATGGTGCCGTAGAACTCGTCGCTGCTGTTGAATGCGGTCATGGCGCGCAATCGCAAGGGAGTTGGGGACAGATACGGCGCAGTTGGAAAATAGGTTCAACCGGCCAAATCGTCGCCGGCGAGACCTCCGCGAGGCTATATCGCGGGGCCGGCAAAATCAAAGCCGCGCGGCCGCGGGCGGTTGATCAGGACTGGAGGCTCAAGCCGTATTTCCGGCATCGACGGTCAGGACCGCACCGGTGATGTTGCGGCCGCCCTCGCCCAGGAGATATTCCACCATGCGCGCCACGTCATCCGTTTCCGGCAAGCGACGCAGCGCGCTGCGGCCGGCGATGCGCTGCTTTTGCTCCGCTCCGAGGCTTTGCGTCAATTCGGTATCGACAAAGCCGGGCGCGATTGCGTTGACGGTGATCCCGAGCTTGCCGACCTCGCGCGCCAGCGAACGGGTAAAACCCGTCGCAGCCGCCTTGGTGGCGCCGTAGACCGACAGGCCGTTATAACCGGTGGAGGCGATGATCGAGGACATGTTGATGACGCGACCGCCACCATCCGCCATCATGTGCCGCACGACATATTTGGTCAGAATGATCGGCGAGAGCACATTGAGACGCATCAACGCTTCGATCTCGCTATTATGCATGGTGGCAAGCAAGCCCTCGGTGCCGATGCCGGCGTTGTTGACGAGGCCATAGATCGCGCCGAATTCATCGCGCAAGCTTTTCACGAAAGCAGGAATAGCGTCGGTCTCGCTGAGGTCGAGGGGACGAAAAACAATGCGCCCGTTTCCCTGTTTCGTGGCCGTCTCGATCGCCGCGCCCAACTCGTCGCTTTCGCGACGCGCCACCGCGATCGCGCAATAACCCGCGCCCGCGAGCCTCTGCGCGATTGCAAGGCCGATGCCGCGGCTGCCGCCTGTCACCAGAACATTATGCATCTGATCGCGCGAGCTTTCCGGCCGCCGTGATGTCGAGTTTCTCGACGAACTTGATCATGGCGGGCACCTTGTGGGACGCAAGCTTCGCCCGGCAATTGGCGATAATCCGCGCCTTGATTTCGTCGCCGCGGCTTGCATCGCAACCGTCGGCGAGAACGACATCGGCGACCACGATCGCGCCGGTAATCGGGCTCTTGCGCGACTTGACGCGCGACATGCGCACCTCGTCATGCCGATTGATCACGGCTTCGATTTCCTCGGGATGAACCTTCAATCCGCCGATATTGATGATGCCGCCACGGCGGCCGACAAAATGATAACGGTCGCCGCGCAGTTCGACCATATCGCCGGTATCGACGAATCCTTCTTCGTCCGTAAGCCGGCTCGCGCGACGGCCGACATAGGCATGCGCCGCACGCCGCGAACGGATATGGAGGCAGCCGTCCACGATCTTGATCTCGACGCCATCGCTGATAGTCCCGACCATGTCGGAGGGAAAGCCCTCACGCCCGTCATTGACGGCAAAGCCGACGCCGGCTTCGGTCGAGGCATAAGCGTGGCCGATCGAGGCTTCGGGGAAAGTCTGATGCAGACCGTCGAGAACGGCCTGGTCGGCGATTTCGCCGGAGAGACGGACATAGCGCGGCGAAAAACCCGACGCTGCGCCGCTCATCAACAGCTTGCGCCAGTGCGAGGGCGTGCCCGACATATGCGTGACCGCCTTTTCGTTCAAGCGGGCAACGTGGTCGGCAAGGACTTCACCCGACTCCGACAGCACCAGCGACCCGCCGCCGATCACCGCGCGGAGGAAAATCTGCAAACCACCGTAACGACGGATGTCGTAGAACGTCGCCCAGATCGGCCGGGTGCCCCGCGCTGGGCCGTCGGCGGCGATCGCGCCGGTCAGGCCTTCGAGCGTATGGCCGACGATCTTCGGCAAACCCAACGTGCCGGACGTGAGCATCAGCCATTCGCTCGCGCGTTCGGTCGGCGTGCGGGACGCGGCTTTCAGATCTGCGCCGGCGGTAACGACCAGCGGGATTCCCAATGTCGCGAAACGATCCGGTTGGTCGGTGACGACGGCGTCGATCTCGGCGTCTTCGACCAGAGCCTGAAGATGATCGGCATTGAGATCCGGCGGACACAGCAGCATTCGTCGCGCGATGCCGTCGACCTCGAGCATGACGAGAGCGGCGAGAAATTGACTCGAGACCGCAAGCAGCACCGAGCGGCCGGAGAGTTCGGCGAGCCTGCCGTCGAGGCAGGTTCGATCCGAAATATCCGTCAGCGATGCAGAGTGGCGCGCGTCCGAGAGCGTGCGGCCCTTCAGGCCGGGATCGAGATAGTCACGCAGCGCGAAGATTTCACGCGGGGACATTTTCATAGGCCTTGATGAAGTCGCCTATCGTCAGAGGAAAGCTTGCATCCGCCGATATAGTAAACGGATCGACACCAAGATCATCCTCCAACCGTGCCACCAATATCGCGAACGCAAGCGAGTTGAATCCGGTCTCATGCAGCGACAGGTTATCTTCCAAAGGCGGAAGAGTGACATGCTGCTCGGCGGCGATCTGCTGGATCGCTGAAATAATCTTTAACCTTACCGACATGGACTGCTCCGCATTCTCATAAAATTTTGAGAGTCCATGATAGAGCGAAAAGGTGAACTAACATCCTCTTGCCTCGATCTTTTACGTCCATTGGTAAACACCATGCCCGCCGTCAAGCCGCGGTTCCGCGAGATACAGGAGAGCGACGTTGAGGCGATCGCCGACCTCTTGACGAGAGGCTTCGTGTACCGCAGCCGCGACTACTGGATGCGTGGCCTGCGCCGGCAGGGCGCCCGATCATTGCCTCAGGATGCGCCGCGTTACGGCTATCTGATGGAAAACGACGTCAAGCCGGTCGGCTGCCTGCTTCAGATTTACTCGACCAGAACGATCGATGGCCAGGCCGCCATTTGCTGCAACAATTCGAGCTGGTATGTCGATCCGGAGTTCCGCAACTATGCGGCGCTGTTTGCGTCGATGACGCAGAAGCGCAAGGACGTCACCTACTTCAACGTCACGCCGGCGACGCAGACCTGGCCGATCCTGGAGGCTCAGGGCTTCAAGATCTATTGCCGCGGCCTCTACTTCTCGTTTCCCGCACTGTCTCGCGGCGGAGCGGATATGCAGGTCGAAGTGGTAACGCCGGACACGGCCTCCATCGCCGGCTTGCCGGACGACGAATTGGCCGTGCTGAAGCGCCACGCCAGCTACGGCTGCCTCAGCCTGGTCTGCCGCACGGCGATCGAGGCCATCCCCTTCATTTTCTTCTCCCTGCGCAAGCGCCGCGGCATCATCCCGTTGCCCGCTCTTCAGCTCGGGTTCTGCCACGAGATACCAGACTACGTCAGATGCGCGGCCGCGATCGGACGCTATTTGCTGTGGCGTGGCAGCCCGATCGTCATTCTCGACGCCAACGGCCCGATTGCAGGCGTTGCGGGAGTCTATAGCGAGGCGCGCGGCCGCAAATATTTCAAGGGTCCGCAGCAGCCGAGGCTCGGCGACCTCGCCGATACCGAGCTTGCCATTTTTGGCATGTGACGGGAGCGAGCCGCGCTCGCAATGTTTAAAGCCGGATCGAACCTTCCGATAACCGCGAGAATTCGTCCGCGCCGAGCGGCATGAAGTTGCCGGATTTCGGATCCCTGAAAAACAGCGGATCGGCGACGTTGCGCGGATCGAAGCCCGCGCGGATCAAATCCTGCTTCTTCTGTTTGAAAGTTTCGGTTCTATCGAGCGCCGCGCTGAGCCGGACGAAAGCCGGACAGGCGTAAGCCGGCAGCCGGCGCGCCAGATGATTGCTGAGTTCGGCGAAATCAAAGCCGGCATCGGTGACGACCGCGGCCATTCCGGCGCGGCCGTCGGCGCCTGGAACCAGAACGCCGTAGGTCACAGCGTCGACGACCCCGGGGCATTCCAGGATCGCCTCGTTCACCTCGGATGTCGCGACATTCTCGCCTTTCCAGCGAAACGTATCGCCGAGGCGGTCGACGAAATGGAAGAAGCCGCCTTCATCGATCATCATCAGGTCGCCGGTTCGAAACCAGGCATCGCCCTTGGCGAAAACATCGCGCAGGATTTTTTTCTCGGTTTCGGCGGCATTGGTGTAGCCCTCGAAACGGCCGCCTGCCCCGTCGGCTGTCCCGATCCGCCCGATCGCTTCGCCGGCTTCTCCGCTCCCGCACGCCACGCAGAGCCCGTCAGTGCCGCGCGGCGGCACATTGGTTTCCGCATCGACGCGAACGATCGCGGCCGGAAAACGATGTGCCAGCAGCGGCGGAATCCGGCCGATCGCGCCAGGCTTGCCCTCGACATTGAAAAGCGAGAAATTGCCTTCGGTCGCGGCATAGAATTCCAGGATGCGCGGAATCGAAAACCGCGCCTGAAAGGATTCCCAGATATCGCCGCGCAGGCCGTTGCCGCAGGCAAGACGCAGCCGATGCCGCGTCTCGAATTCCGACGCCGGCGCCTTGACGAGATAGCGGCAAAGTTCGCCGATATATTGGAATAGCGTGCAGTCCCAACGGACCACGTCGCGCCAGAAGGTGCCGGCGGAGAATTTATCGGACAGCACGACGGATGCTCCCGCAGCCAGCATGCTGCAAGGCGCTACCACGCCGCCGACGCTGTGAAACAACGGCAGGCAATCGAACAGCCGATCCTCGGGCGTGGCATCCGTCAGCCCGGCAAACCAGCCGCCCCAGTTGAGGATGCGGCGATGACTGATGCTGGCGGCCTTCGGCAAGCCGGTCGTGCCCGACGTATAAATCAACAGCGCCCGATCATTGATCGACACGCCGCGGCGTTCGCTTGAGGTGAGAGGGGAAACATCCAGATCAGCCAAAGCTGCGTCGATGCTTGTTTCGCCCTCATCACCGCCATGCCACCAGACTTTCGGCGCGCGTTTCAGGCTTGGACGAACTTCCTCGAATGCGGCGGCGAGATCGCGTCCTACGACGATGTGACTGGCCTCTGCCACGTCGATGCAATGGGCGAGCGACGATCCGATGAGCTTGGTGTTGATCAGAGCAGCGACGGCGCCGACCCTGGTGATACCGAGCCATGCGGCGAGATAATCGGGCTGACCCGGCAGGAAGAGGCAAACCGTCTCGCCCTTGCCGATCCCCGCCGACAGCGCCCATCGCGCGTAGCGGTTGATCCGATCGTTCAGGTCCCGGTAGCTGAAGGTCGCTTGCTCCGACAGCAGGCTGGGACGATCGGGCTGGCGCGCCGCCCAATCCTCGATGAGATCGGCAAACAGCCGGTGCGGATCGGCCTCAATGCGAGCGGTCCGCTCGATGGCTTTCAGCCAGCTCTTGGCGGTGGACGGCTTGCCGCGCGGCTGCTCGGCGGCCAGAGGCGGTTCACCTATCGCGTGCTCTGTGACGCCTGCATTCATTACCGGACACTTCTTGCGGGGCCGCTATCTATAGCTGCCATCCTATAGCTGCCTTGGCCTGACCAGGTGTTAATCGGCAGGGTTAAACCAGACACGACGCATCTTGGGTTTCTCCAGCGGACAAAAAGAAAAACCCGCCCGCAGCAATGCGGACGGGTTCATCGAATTTCCGCTGAGAACGGAAAATGCGATTGCCAGCTGTCTTGGAGTAGTTCTCGGTCAAAAACCGCCGCGTTATTTCAGCGACGTGTTGATGGACGTGAACTTCGTATTCAGATTGGAACCAAGACCGTTAACGACAGCGATAATCGCGAGGCTGATGCCCGCGGCAATCAGGCCGTATTCGATCGCGGTAGCGCCCAACTCATCGGCCCAGAACTTCGAAAGAATCTTCGTCACAGTACCTCCTGTACACACAAGCAACCCGATACTTCGGGTCCCCAGGTCGGCACTGTGAGGTTAACTCATTAAAATCGAGCAAATTAGCGCAATGAATAATTAATTAAGCAGGCGCCGTCTGATCCGGATGGAGTCGCCAATGCGGCTTCCGCGCCAGTGGAATCGCGCGGCACAAATACCGGGATCTATCCCGCGCAGACCACGAGCTTTTCCTCGGTGAAAAACTGGAGCGCGCCGTAGCCCTCCATGTCCACCGCATAACGAAAGTTGCCATCCGTGGTGGAGAAAACCGCAATGACGACCCCGTCCTCGTGGTCGTCGGTTGCCTTTTCAACCCGTTCGCCAATCGCAAATCTGGCCATCGCACGTTCCTTTTCGGGAATCTTGGCCGCCCTTTTCGGGAGTCTTGGCCGCGATTGTCCCGCAAACTGGTTAACGGTTCTTAAGCAAAGGCGCCGGTCAAACCGACGGCAGCTCCCGCCAAAGGACGCACGTGGTCGCGATAAGCTCTTATGGACGCGCGCAAATTTTCCCTTGATGACGCAAGCCCGCGTGCGGCCCCCCAATTCTTACGGTGTCGACCTCTTGAAATCTTTGAGATGATCAACCAACGACAGTTCTTTCATCCGGCTTCGGCCTGTATGGCCTGGATTGGCGCTTCTGTCCGGACCGCGGAAAGATTAGGACGGGCACGCACCTTTCGGGGTGGCCGAGGCCGGAAGACCGCTCTATCTTGATCCACGCCGAAACTGCCAAAATCT
>CAVZJE010000040.1:0-11366 GCA_963775545.1 uncultured Alphaproteobacteria bacterium | reverse complement strand
CGCCGCCAAATCTTTCTTCCATCGCGCGCCGCGTCCTGACGGTCTCGTTATTGGCGTCAACCTCGACATCGTCCCAGCGCACCACCGCGCCATGCGCAACGTCGTGCTTGAGTTTTACACGATGCGCCAACCCGATCGGCAAGCCGCCCGCCTTGAGACTTGCGGCCGCCGGCATCAGTTTTCCCCATACCGTGTAGCCGCCCTCGCCATCGAGCATTTCGCCGGCGCGCAAGCCGCGCTTGGCCACCGCAACCACATCGCCTCGGAAGCCGTGGGGCTGTCCGGTCGCTTCCTTTCGCAACGCCGCTGACAGAACCGAGATGTTCAGCTCGAGCCCGATCAGGTGATAGGGCTTGTACATCGCGGCATAACGGCCGCTCGCATCGGTCTTCAGGCCATACTGCCTGAAACAGTCGGCGGCATAGTCGTTCGGCGCTTCCAGCACGACATAGACGCCCCAGCGCAGATCGCGAAACACCGGCCGCCCATCACGCTCGAGCGACGACACGACTTCCACTACGCCTGATCTCTCCAGCACGCCGCCGCGCGCGTGCGGCCGCATCACATGCGGCAGATCATCGACCCCGCAGGGCGGAAACAGCAATCCGCCGGAGGGGACGTCGAGCCCGGTCGCATTCGCAATCGCCGCCATCTCAATCGCAGACTTGGTGCCGTCGAGAAACGAGTTGAACATCTGCGGATTCATGCCGGCCGACTGCGCCTCGTTGGCCGATAGCCCGTAATGGCCCCATACGCCCGCCGGCGTCACGTCGTGATAGGCGGGAAGATATTTGGTGCCCTTGCCGGCGGCGACGACGTGGAAGCCGGTGGCGCGCGCCCAGTCGACCATCTCGGCGGTCAGCGCCGGCTGGTCGCCATAGGCGAGCGAATAGACCACGCCGGCCTTGCGGGCCTCCTCCGCCAGCAGCGGTCCTGCAAGCACATCGGCCTCGACATTGACCATGACGATATGCTTGCCGTTCGCAATCGCGGCGCGGGCGTGTTTGATTCCGACCGCGGGATTGCCGGTCGCTTCCACCACGACATCGATATTGCCGGTAACAGCCCTGGCGCCGTCGGCGGTGAACGTGGTTGCGGCGATCAGATCCTGGTCCCAGCCGACGGTACGGCAGGCCTCGCGCGCACGGTCGGGATCGAGATCGACGATGACGGGCACTTCCAGCCCCGGCGTATGCGGCACTTGGGACAGGAACATCGAGCCGAACTTGCCGGCGCCGATCAGCGCGACACGCACGGGTTTGCCGGCGGCATGGCGGGCGGCGAGGAGGGAGGAGAGGTTCATGTTTAGTGATCCGGGAGAGTTTGGCGTGTCCCGGATGCGGTGCAGCGCGTCTTTAGCGGTGCACCGCAGATCCGGGACCTAGCGAAAAAAGATAAAACGATGAGGCCCCGGATCAGCGACGCAACGTTCCACGTTGCGCCGCGTCCGGGGCACGAGGGCCCGCTACTCCGCAGCCTGACGCGGCGCGCGTGCCAGCCGCAGCAGCGAATCGTCATCGACCGTCTGGATCGGGGCGAAATCGCGGTGGGCGATATATTCCGGCCGCGTCGGAGTGCGGATGTAGTTCGAGACGGCGTTGAGCGTGAGGTACACGATCTTGCGCGGATAGGGCGTGATGTTGCCGGCCGAGCCGTGCACCAGATTGCCGTGGAACATCAAGAGACCGCCAGCCTTGCCGGTCGGCGCGACAATACCGCCTTCCTTGACCAGCCGCGTCACGGTCTCCTCGTCGAGCGTCCACAGCGGATAAGAGGTCGTCTGAAGATCGTGCGAAGCCTTGAGATCGCCGGCGTGCTGGCTGCGCGGCACCAGCATCAAGGGGCCGTTGATCGGCATCACCTCGTCGAGGAAGATCGCGATGTTCATGGCGCGCGGCTCCGGCATGCCGTCGTCGCGCTTCCAGGTGCCGTAATCCTGATGCCATTGCCAGACGTCGCCGGTAAAGGCCGCCTTGGCGTTGATCTTGAACTGATGCATGTAGAGCTTCTCGCCGAACACCTGCTCGATCGGATCGATCATGCGCGGATGGGCGCCGAGCAGCGGAACGCTTCGTTGTAGAGATGCGCGGCAAAGGCGGTGCGCGGCGCGCCGCTTTTCTCGCGCCACACCTCGGGCCGGTTAGTGTCGTAGATGCTGATCGCCTCGCGCGCGAGCAGGGCGATCTCCTCGGGGCTGAACAGTTCCGGCAGAAACAGCCAGCCTTCGCGATTAAAATCGTCGATCTGCTGTTGAGTGAGTTTCATAACGGTTCCTCCCTTCGAGTTTTTCTGACCAATCCCGCAGCGACAGCGCTAGTGCGGCGAATTTGAAGTTCCTATCAGTTTCGCCGCGAGTTCGTTACAGGAACTTCAAATTCAAAAAGCCGCACCAGAAATTATCATCTGCTAGAGCTCCTTTGATTCCGAAGTTCGCATCAGAGGCCGCCCCAATAGCTTGCGAACTTCGGAATCGGAGCTCTAGTCACGCGGCCTCGCTCATGGCCCTCAGTCTCTCTTCGGTCATCTGCCCGGCGTCTTGCGCGTGCGCCTCGGCAGCGGTTGCCGCCGCTTTCGCATTGCCCGACAGAATATGCGACGCGATCGCCTCGTGCTCGCTCCAGGCGCTCTGCCGATAATCGAGCTCCGCCAACACAGCTGCCATCGAGCGTCGCATGTGGGGCCATTGGGGCGCGATCGTTTCCTCAATCACCGGATTGCCCGCGAGGCGATATATTGCACCGTGAAAATCGACATCGAGCGCGACAAGCCGCGCCAGTGGCGTCGTCTTGTCAATTGTGCGCCCAGCCCGCAAAGCCGCCTCAAGTTGAGCGCGCCCGGCGGTGTCGGTCTTTACCCGCCTCGCAGCGATCCGCGCCGCGAGCCCGTCGATCGCCCCGCGCACTTCGTAGAGCTGGCGAATGCGTTCCGGATCAAGCTGCGTTACCTCGAAGCCGCGGCGGCCGCTTTCGGCCAGCAGCCCCTGACGGTGCAACAGGTGCAGCGCATGAGACACCGGTTGGCGCGAGACGCCGAGCCGATCTGCCAGTTCATTTTGAGTAACGCGCTGTCCGGGCAGCAGGGTGCGATCGATGATGGCTTCCAGAAGGCGGGCATAGACCTGGTCGGTCAGATTTGGCGCAGGCGTCAACGGAATCATTCGGCGATCCCTTTTGGAGTACGGAATTCCGTATTCAGAATGTTAATCTGACCCTTAGCTGTGCTCGGTCCGAGAGTTCGGTGCCGGAATCCGGGTGGATCGCAACAATCTCCAAGCCTAGATGTCCGGGCCACGAGATGAGATGGGGCTGACGATTTTGGAGTGAACCATGACGGACCAGCATTTCGCCCTGTTCGACACGCCGATCGGCATTTGCGGCATCGAGTGGGGTCCGCGTGGCATCAACGGCCTGCAACTGCCGATGGGCAGCGACGAGAAGACCCGCGCCCGCATCCGGCAGCGCCACGGCGACATCAGTCGAGGCGGCACCGACAGAAGAAGTGCAGAAGGCGATCGGTCGCATCGTCAAGCTGCTCGCCGGTGAGCCCGACGATCTCCGGGATATCGCGCTCGATCTCGACGGCGTGCCCGATTTCAACCGCGGCGTCTACGATATCGCCCGCAGCATTCCGCCGGGTCAGACCATGACCTATGGCGATATCGCCAAGAAACTCGGCGGGGTTGAGCTGTCGCGCGATGTCGGCCAGGCGCTCGGGCGCAACCCCTGCCCGATCGTGGTGCCGTGTCACCGCGTGCTGGCGGCGGGCCAGAAACCCGGCGGATTTTCCGCGAGAGGCGGCGTCGACACCAAATTAAAAATGCTCGCGATCGAAGGCGCTGTTGTCAATCACACGCCGAGTTTGTTTGATTGAGGTGCGCTCCGTCGAACTCCCTCCCCCTGAAAGGGGGAGGGTTGGGGAGGGGGTCAATCGGCGAAGCAAAGAGGACGGGCAGCGAGGGCAAGAAAATTCGACCCCCTCCCGGCTCGCTCGCAGCGCAAGAGCGCTTCCGAGCTTGCCGACCTCCCCCTTGCAGGTGGAGGTGAAGAGCATCTCTTGCTGCGTTCGATTACATCGCCTCGCAGCTAAATCCATTGCCCTTGCGGCGGATTTTTCCGGTCGAGGGCGAAGGGAAATGCGCCGTGCAGCAAAGCGTATCGGTCTCGCAATAACGCTCCAGAAAGTTTCGCCGCGTGACGGCGGCCTGAACTGGGTCGACGTCGAATTTCGGCGACAATTCCGGATGCTGCAATTGAAGCGGCGTGTGCATGATGTCGCCGACAAAGACCGCGTCATCCTTGGCCTTGCCGAAGGTAAAAGCGACATGTCCGGGCGTGTGGCCCGGCGTCGGCAGGACGCGGACGTGATCGCCGACCGTAAAATCGTCGCGCACGATCTCGGCTCGCTTGGCCTCGACCACCGGCAAGACGCTGTCGCCGAAGGGCGGCACTGCCGTCTTGGCGTGCTGCTCGGCCCAGTAATCGTATTCGGTCTTGCCGAAGACGTAGCGCGCCTTGGGGAAAGTCGGCACCCAGCGGCCGTTCTCCATCCGCGTGTTCCAGCCGACGTGATCGACATGCAAATGCGTGCACATCACGAAATCGATGTCCTCGACCGAAAGGCCGGCGGCCTTCAGTCCGCGCATATAGGTATCGTCGGTCTTCATGTTCCATTTCGGACGCAGCGGGCGCGATTTGTCGTTGCCGATGCAGCTGTCGATCAGAATGGTGTGATGCGGGGTGCGCACGACATAGGACTGAAAGCACAGGATCAGCGTGTCGTTTTCGTCGATCGCGCCGGCTTTGCGCATCCAGTCCCGGTTCTGCGCGAGCAGATCGGGTGCGAGCTGAGGAAACAGCTCGCGCGCCGGCAGGAACGTGGTTTCCTGCTCGATGATGCGGTGAACGGTGAGGTCGCCGACGTTGAATTTAAGGCTCATGGCCGCTCTCCCGTCGTTTACATCTTGATGTTTAGGCTTTGGGCGGCAGGGAAATCTTGACCGACGGCCGGCTCAACATCCGCTCGTGGAAGGCATCGAGGTTCGGATAGGCCTTGCGCCAGCCGCAATCAGCATAGCGGAAATCGGCGTAGCCGAGCACGCAAGTGAGCGCGATCTGGACGATATCGAGCGGGCGCGACAGCACGTCTGTTTTTTCGTTGAAGCGCGCCATCCCTTTCCAGGCCCGGCTCCAGTGATCGTCGGCCCACGCCTGCCACTTCAGTTCCTTCGGCCGCACCATGTTCTCGTAGCGGCAGAGCAGCATGGCATCGAGCATGGCTTGCAGCAGGGAATGGTCGCTCTTGACCTTCCACCGGTCGGGCCCGCTCGAGGGGATCAGCTTTCCGCCGCCGGCCAGTTCGTCGAGATATTCGACGATGACATAGGAATCGAGGATCACGTCGCCGTTGTCGAGGATCAGGACCGGCAGCTTCTTCACCGGCGTGATCTTCGAATAGTCGTCGTTGGCTTGAGCCGGCGCCACCGACGTCGGCACGAATTCGATCTTGTCGATCAGTCCGAGTTCGATCGCCGCGATGCGAACCTTGCGGGCAAAGGGAGAGGCAGGCGAGAAGGTGAGTTTCATTGGCTTGTCCTGGCTCAGAGAGACGTTTCCGTCATTGCGAGCGAAGCGAAGCAATCCAGAGTGCCTTTTGGAGACTGGATTGCTTCGTCGCAACGGCTCCTCGCAATGACGTAGTCAATAGGCGTTCCGGCTCTCACGCCGCGATGATTTCCTGCCGCTGCTCGCCAAGTCCCTCAATGCCCATGGTGACGACGTCGCCGACATTGAGAAATTTCGGCGGCTTCATGCCCATGCCGACTCCGGGCGGAGTGCCGGTGGCGATCACGTCGCCCGGCATCAAAGTCATGATCTCGGAGAGATAGGACACGATCTTCTTGACGCCGAAGATCATGGTCGCGGTCGACCCGGTCTGGCAGCGCTTGCCGTTGACATCGGTCCACATCGGCAGCTTCTGCACGTCGGCGATTTCGTCCTTGGTGACGACCCATGGGCCAAGCGGGCCAAAGGTGTCGTGCGACTTGCCCTTGGTCCACTGCCCCAGACGTTCGATCTGGAAGAAGCGCTCGGAGACGTCGTTGCAGACGCTGTAGCCCGCGACGTAATTGAGCGCGTCGGCTTCGGAGACATATTTGGCGCGACTGCCGATGATGATCGCAATCTCGACTTCCCAATCGAGCTTGGTCGAGCCGCGCGGCTTTTCAACCTTGTCGTTGGGGCCGCACAGGCTGTTATTGCCCTTCATGAAGATGATCGGTTCGGCCGGGATCGCCATGTCGACTTCTTTCGCATGGTCGGAATAATTCAGGCCGATGGCGATGAATTTGGGCAGGCCGCCGACGGCAGCGCCGATCCGTGGGCTACCGCTCACGGCCGGAAGCTTGGTGGGATCGAGGGCGGCAATCTTGCTCAGTGAGGCCGGCGAAAAGGCCTCTCCAGCGAGATCACTGATATGCGCCGAGAGGTCCCGGATCTGACCGGATTTATCGACCAGGCCGGGCTTTTCCTTGCCAACTTCCCCGTAACGAACAAGCTTCATTTCTCATCACTCCCTGGACGGTTTCACGGCTTGGGACGCTTCTTGGAACAGCGCGCGGCTAAATTCAACTGCCCAGGACGGCATGCAAGGCAGCCCCTCGTACTCCGGGCAGCCCCTTAGCGTGCCCGCAGCGACGAATTTGAAGGCGTCGCCGTCGCGCTTGATGTGGCCGGCGTCGAAATGCCCGCCGATGACCAGCACCGGCCGATCGGCAAAGCGCGCAAACAGCTCACGCCGGGTTTGGGCCGACTGGCTGGCGTCGGAATTGACGGTCGAAGACCAGTCGAGATGGGCCATCTGGCAGGGGTGGTGGGCGACGTCACCGGCCAGAACGCCCTCTTCGCCCTCCGAGCGGATATGGACGCTCATATGGCCGGGGCTGTGACCGGGGGTCGGGATCAGGGTGATCTCGTCGCAGATCCGCGCGTCGCTGGCGACGAGATCGGCGCGGCCGGCTTTGAGGATCGGCGCCACGGAATCGGCGAAGATCGCGGCCTTGTCCGGCGCCGTGCTGTGATCGCGCCAGTAGGCGTATTCGGTTTGGCCGAATACGTAACGCGCGTTCTCGAAAGTCGGCACCCAGCGGCCGTCCTTGAGCCGCGTATTCCAGCCGATATGGTCGACGTGCAGGTGCGTGCACAGCACCGTGTCGATGCTGTCGGGCGGATAGCCCGCCGCGGTCAGGTCATCGAGGAACGGCCCTTTCCGGTCGTTCCAGATCGGGATGGTGCGGCCCTGTTTGTCGTTGCCAAGGCCGGTGTCGACCACGATCCGCCGCGTTGGCGTTTCCACCACCAGCGCGTGGATCGACATTTTCAGGCGGCCTTCTTCCGTGGCGAAGTGCGGGATGAGCCACGGCAACCGCCGGATTTCTTCGCTGCCGGCGGAAGGCAGAATGAATCGCGTGTGGCCTATCGTCTCAAGTTCGACGATTTTGGTGATTTTGACCCGGCCGATCGTCCAGCGCATCCGGCGTCAACGCTTACATCGTGCCGGGGAAGGCGCCGCCGTCGAGCAGGATGTTCTGCCCGGTGATGAAGCCTGCCTTGGCCCCGCACAGGAAGGCGCAGGCCAGGCCGAACTCGTCGGGTTCGCCGAAGCGCCCGGCGGGATTGAGCTTGGCCCGTTCGGCCAGCATCGCATCGACGGTGATGCCGCGCCGTTCTGCTTCCGCCTTCGCCACCGCGCCGCGCAGCCGATCGGTGTTGAACGGCCCCGGCAACAGCGCGTTGATGGTGACGTTGTTGATCACGGTCTTGCGGGCAATCGCCCGCCACAAAGCCGGTCAGGCCGGTGCGCGCGCCGTTGGAGAGCCCCAAAACCTCGATCGGCGCCTTCACCGCGGCCGAGGTGATGTTGACGATACGGCCGAACTTGCGCGCCATCATGCCGTCGACCGTCGCCTTGATCAGCTCGATCGGGGTCAGCATGTTGGCGTCGAGCGCTTTGATCCAGTCGTCGCGGGTCCAGTTGCGGAAGTCGCCGGGCGGCGGCCCGCCGGCGTTGTTGATGAGGATGTCCGGCTCCGGGCAGGCCTTCAGCACCGCCTCGCGCCCGGCGGATGTGGTGATGTCGCCGACGATCTCGGTCACGGTGACGCCGGGATTGCTTTTGCGGATTTCGTCCGCGGTCTGCTTCAGCGCCTCTGCGCCGCGCGCGGTCAGCGTGACATGCACGCCCTCATTGGCAAGCGCAATCGCGCAGGCGCGTCCCAGTCCCTTGCTCGATGCGCAGACGATGGCGCGGCGTCCCTTGATGCCCAGATCCACTGTTTCACTCCCGTTTTATTTCTCAGGTGGCTTTAAGCCACGACTTTAGCTAACTGCGCTGGCCCTGGTAAGGGGGCTGCATTTGCGCCGGTCGAAATGGCCTGTATTGATGGGCGCATATCGCGCGTTTGTGAGGATTGTGCCATGCCCGATCTGTTTGATGTCAGCAAGGAGGTCGTTCTGGTCACCGGAGCTTCGCAAGGGCTCGGGCGGCAGTTTGCGCGCGTGCTTTCGGCCCATGGCGCTGCGGTGGCGCTGGCCGCGCGGCAGACCGGCAAGCTGAAGGGGCTGGAAGCAGGAGATCAAGGCCAAAGGCGGCCGCGCCGCCGCGGTCGAGATGGACGTCACCAGCCATGCCTCGATCGTCAGCGCCATCGATGCGGCGGAAGCAGCCCTCGGTCCTGTCACCGTGCTGATCAACAATGCCGGGATCGCGATCGAGAAACCGGCGGTCGAGCAGACCGAGGCGGATTGGGACGCCGTGATCGGCGCCAACCTCAAGGGCGCTTATTTCACCGCGACCGAAATGGCGCGGCGAATGATCGCGCGCAAGCAGGAGGGCAACATCGTCAACGTCGCTTCCGTGCTCGGCTTCGGCGTGATGAAGTTCTTGTCGCCCTACACGATCTCCAAGGCCGGCATCGTGCAGGCGACCAAGGCGATGGCGCTCGAACTTGCCGGCAGCCGTATCCGCGTCAATGCGATTGCGCCGGGCTATATCGACACCGAGATCAACCATCATTTCTGGTCGACGCCGGGCGGCGAAAAACTGACCAAGCGGATTCCGCAGCGTCGCGTCGGCAACGAGTCCGATCTCGACGGCGCGATCATGCTGCTCGCTTCATCCGCCTCGCGTTACATGACCGGCAGCGTCATCACCGTCGATGGCGGATTTTTGCTGACGTGAATTGTCCCGTCGTCCCGGACAAGCGAGCGACGATCCGGGACCCATAGCCATCGATGTTGCTTGTTGAAGCAAGCTGCGGCCACAGCTCAACGCAACGGCAAGCGGCAGTGGTTATGGGTCCCCGCTTTCGCGGGGACGACAAAAGTCGTCAATTCGCCCGCAGCTCGGCCTTGATCATGTCGGCGGCCTTTTCGCCGATCATGATGGTGGGCGCGTTGGTGTTGCCGCCGATCAGGTTCGGCATGATCGAGGCATCGACCACGCGCAGTCCCTCAAGTCCGTAAACCCTGAGCTTGGGGTCGACCACGGCGAGCGGATCGTTCGTGCCCATCCTGCAGGTGCCGACCGGGTGATAGACGGTATCGACATTGTTGCGCAGGACATCGCGGATCTGCGCGTCGGTCGCGACGCCTGCGGTGACGGTGTCGGTTTTTTGCAGCGCTTTCAGCGCGGGCGCATCGAGCAGGCGTTTCGTCATTTTGAAACCAGCCACCATCGTGTCGAGATCGGCTTCCTCGCCGAAGAAATTCGGATCGATCGCCGGCGGCGCCAGCGGATCGGCGCTTTGCAGCCAGACGCTGCCGCGGCTCTTCGGGCGCAGCACGCAGACGTGGCAGGAAAAGCCGGTGCCCCAGCGCGGCTTGCGGCCGTGATCGGCCACCATCGCCATGCAGAAATGCAATTGAATGTCCGGCAACACGAGGTCAGGCCGCGTCTTGAGGAATCCGCCGCATTCGGCGACGTTCGATGTCATCGGTCCGCGCCGCTCGCGGCGATATTGGGCGATTCCCTTGAAGATCCGCGCAATGCCGCTAAACGACAGCCCGGCGAAATGCGGCGCATCCGACGTGAAGCCGAACACGAAGTCCGGATGGTCCTGCAAATTCTGCCCGACGCCGGGCAAATGATGCACCGAAGCAATGCCGTGTTTGCCGAGCGCGGCCGCATCGCCGACGCCCGACAGCATCAGGAGCTGCGGGCTCTGGAACGCGCCGCCGGACAGGATCACCTCGCGCCGTGCGCGAATTTGTTTCAGCTCGGCGCCTTTCCGGAATTCGACGCCGACCGCGCGCTGGCCCTCGAACAAAATGCGGGTCGCATGCGCGTTGGTTTCGACGCGCAGATTGGCGCGGTTGTTCATGAAGGGATGGATGTAGCCGCGCGCGGCGCTCCAGCGCTCGCCGTTCTTTTGCGTCACCTGGTAGGTGCCGAGGCCTTCCTGCTCTTCGGCGTTGAAATCCTCGCGGATACGGAATTGCGCCTCGCGCGCCGCCTCGAGATAGATCTCGCGGACCGGATTGTCGCTTTGCGATCCCGTCACGTGCAGCGGGCCACCTCGGCCATGATAGGGACCATCGAGCTCGGAATTGTCTTCGGAACGTTTGAAATAGGGCAGCACGTCGGCATAGGACCAGCCGGTGTTGCCGAGGCGGGCCCATCCGTCATAGTCGGCCTTGTGGCCGCGGATATAGACCATGGCGTTGATCGCCGAGGAGCCGCCGAGGCCCTTGCCGCGCGGCTGATAGCCGATGCGGCCGTTGAGGCCCGCTTGCGGCACGGTATTGAACGCCCAGTTGTTGGTCTTGCCGGCGATCATCAGGATCATCGCGCCGGGCGTGGTCACCACCCAGTTGTCGTCCGTGCCGCCCGCCTCCAGAAGCGCCACCGATGTCGCGGGATCTTCCGACAGACGGCTTGCGACTGCGCAGCCCCCGGAACCGCCGCCCACGACGACAAAATCGAAGCTTTCCATGCCCTCTCCCCCCGCTCTTGCTTTTGAGACGGAGGCTGGGCCTTTATGGAAATTCTGGCAAGGGCGGCGTTTTCGGCCGCTTTTGGCCCTTCGGGCGCGCGATTTGGCGAGCTTTGCTGTCACAAAATCCTTAAAAGTGGCCCGGCGGCCCTTTCCAAAGCGGGCGTGCGTTGGTACATACCGCCCGCGACCTCAAGGCCTTCTGGCCAAGGGTTGCCTTCTCAGGAAGTCTCTGGACGGAAGCGGCGCCCTCGGGCGTTGCGACAGCCGTTTCGGCTTTCGAAAAAAGGCGCGCAAAGGTTTATCGCGGGGTGGAGCAGCCCGGTAGCTCGTCAGGCTCATAACCTGAAGGTCATAGGTTCAAATCCTATCCCCGCAA
>CAVZJE010000039.1:0-65601 GCA_963775545.1 uncultured Alphaproteobacteria bacterium | reverse complement strand
GACCTGCGTCACAACTACTTTCTCAAGCCAGACGTCTCTAACAATTTCACCAGCCACCACCGCCAACGGGGTGCTTGATAGAAAAGTCCCAAGCCAGGCGAGGGGGATCTATCGACAGTCTCGGAGAGCTGCCCGTTCGCCATCGACTGTTCGACCGTCATGCCTTTTTTATCGGTTCTCGTGCAACGCCAATTAAGCACGTCGCGCACCGCACAACTGCTGAGCTTCGAAGGCGCGTCGTTGCCGATCCAAACGATGACGCTCTGTTGGTCGGGAAATGCTTTGTAAGTCTCGGTGGCCGAAGTCAGTTCTTGCTTGAGAGCGCAGGGACTGTCGTCCTTGCGATCGGACGTGCAGAACATCCGATAGACCGTCGCCTCGCCATTCAAGTGTTCATAAGCGGGCCACAGAAAGAAGGCAGCCAAGCCTAGAAGCATGCCGCCGATGAGGCCCACTACAATTCTATCCTCGACCGTTTCCTTCACGGCCAATTATCCCCCATTGAACCATAAACCCCGGATTTTGGTGGGCAGTACTACTTGCGTCTTCAGCGCCACGCCACCTCTATCCCCGAAACGACAAGCATGCCTCAAAATCGATGGTGAGCGCCACGCGTGAGACCGTTCCGGCCCTCCTTCGCGCGGCCCGCCTAAGCGGCTGCCTAGCTAACTATTTGTAAAAGCAATATATTATCTCCGTTGCGCCGCAAAATACGAAGGTGGACGGCGGACCGCTGGCGCGCTACCCGTGCATCCGATTCCAGCGCGAGAATTGATAAAGGTTTCGATGAGTTCGTTCACGGTCAAGGAGATATTTCTTACCCTGCAAGGCGAGGGTCTGCAGGCCGGTCGGCCTGCGGTGTTCTGCCGGTTTTCAGGCTGCAATCTCTGGAGTGGCCGGGAAGCGGATCGTAGCACCGCGGTCTGTACCTTCTGCGACACCGACTTTGTCGGAACGGACGGCACCAAGGGCGGCCGATACCGCGACGCCGATGCACTCGCCGACGCGATCGAGCAGGAATGGACCGGCGGCGAAACCAATCGTCTCTGCGTGCTCACAGGAGGAGAACCTCTGCTGCAGGTGGATGATGACCTTGTGCGCGCGCTTCACGGCCGCGGTTTCCGCGTCGCCATCGAAACCAACGGCACCCTGACTGCGCCTGAAGGCATCGACTGGATTTGCGTCAGTCCCAAGTCGAGCACGCAATTAGAAATCGTCAGTGGCCACGAACTGAAATTGGTTTACCCGCAAGCCGACGCCCCACCCGAACGCTTTGCGGATCTTTCGTTCGATAACTTCCTGCTTCAACCCATGGACGGTCCCGACGTCGTCGCCAACACGCGCGCTGCCATCGGATACTGCCTGGCTCATCCGAAATGGCGCCTCAGCGTTCAGACCCACAAGCATCTCGGCATCAGATGAAAATATCCCAGGCATTCCGCTTCGAAGCAGCGCATCATCTACCGAACGTTCCCAAGACGCACCGGTGTCACCGGATGCATGGGCATTCCTATCGGGTCGAACTCATCTTGAGCGGGCCCGTCGATATCAGCACCGGCTTCGTCGCCGACTTTTTCGATCTCGAGGAGGCGTTCGCTCCCTTGCTGAAGACGCTGGATCACCACTGTCTGAACGACGTTCAGGGGCTTGAAAATCCGACAGCAGAGAATATCGCCATCTGGATCTGGGACCGGAGCAAAACCAGACTGCCTCAGCTTTTCGCCGTGAGAGTCTATGAAACGGCGGACTGCTGGGCGGAATATGATGGGTCTGATTCCCGGTAGGAAATCTCATGGCTGAAAGCGCGCTCGTCCTTTTCTCTGGCGGTCAGGATTCGACGACATGCCTCGCATGGGCGCTGTCGCGCTACGACCACGTGGAGACAGTCGGGTTCACCTATGGTCAACGCCATCAGGTGGAGATGGAATGCCGAGAGCCCGTGCGCGCGGGCCTTGAGGCGATCTTTCCGGCGTGGAAAGCGAAGCTCGGCCGGGATCATCTCATCGACCTCGGCGTGCTCGCCCAGGTCGGCGTCAGTGCACTCACGGCGGATCTGCCATTCGACACACGCGCCGACGGATTGCCGGCCACATTCGTTCCCGGCAGAAATCTGCTGTTCCTCACCTTCGCGGCCGTCGTCGCGCATCAGCGCAAGATCAAGTACCTCGTCACCGGTGTCTGCGAGACGGACTATTCCGGCTACCCTGATTGTCGCGACGACACGGTGAAGGCGCTTCAGGTCGCGATCAATCTCGGCATGGAAGCGCGTCTTGTAATCGAGACGCCACTGATGTGGATCGACAAGGCCGCGACCTGGGAGCTTGCAACGACGCTTGGAGGACGCGCTCTCGTCGATCTGATCGTCGAAAAAACCCACACCTGCTATCAGGGCGATCGGACCCATCGCCATGAATGGGGATTTGGCTGTGGAAGTTGCGATGCCTGCCGGTTGCGGAGCGAGGGATGGCAGCGATACACGGCGTCAGCAGTTCGATCGCAATCGTCTGCCTGAATGGATGTTTCCGCGGGGTGCTCGAAATGAGCGAAACCACTTCCTTTTGGCTGATACGGCATGCGGCCGTTGACGGCCCCAAGGGAACGATCTGGTCCCTGAGCGCTCCCGCCAATCTTGGGGATCGCGATTCGATTGACCTTTTGCGCAGCGCATCTGCCTCAAGACGCGAAGGCTTACGCAAGCCCGGCGCGACGAACGATCGACACCGCGAAAGCCTTGCAGCTTGACCCGGTGCTGGTGCCGGAGTTTGCCGAGCAGGACTTCGGCGACTGGACCGGCCGGCGTCACGACGATCTCGCTGCTGCCGGTGACGAAGCCTATGCGCAATTCTGGAAGGACCCGGCGTGCTTGATCCCGCCAGGCGGGGAAAGCTTCGAGAGTCAAGTTGCCCGGGTCCGGCAAGGCATCGGCCGGATCGTATCTAGACTCGGCGATCATGGTGGTCCATTCCGGGACTGTTCGCGCGATGCTCTGCATCGCGCTCGATGTCGAGCCGCAGGCCGCGCTGCGTTTTGCTATTGATCCATTATCGCTGACGCGGGTCGATCGGCTCCGCGGCAGTTGGCGGGTGATGTCGGTCAACCAGAATTTTCGTTGAGTTTAGGAGCGATCCGGAACGTTGGCCTGCGCGAACGTCGCCATATCGTTGTGCAGCGCGCACGCGAGCCGCAGCAGCGGCAACGCGATCGCGGCGCCGGAGCCTTCGCCAAGCCGCAGGTCAAGATCGATCAGCGGCTGCTTGTTCAGCGCCTCGAGCACCAGCCGGTGTCCTTGCTCGGCGGATTGATGGGACGCCAGGAGAAATGGCCGGCAGGAGGGGTTGATACGCGCGGCGGCGAGGGCCGCCACCGACACGATAAAGCCATCGACCAGGACCGGAATTCTCCGCTGGGCTGCCGCGATGATGGCGCCGCTGATGGCCGCGATCTCGAAACCACCAACCGTGCACAGAATCTCTTCGGCAGAAACGCCGGGCCGCGCCAGCCCATGAAGCGCGAGAGCTTCATCGATCACGCGGGCCTTGAGTGCCAGTCCCTTGGCGTCGACGCCGGTCCCGCTGCCGGCCGTCTGTTTGGCACTGACCCCGAGGAGAGCCGCCGCAATAGCCGCCGACGTTGTCGTGTTGCCGATGCCCATCTCGCCGAAGATCAGGAGATCCGGCGTACCGGCGCGCAAAACAGCTCGCTTTCCGCACTCCAGCGCGAAGGCGACTTCGGTAGGCGCAAGTGCTGCCTCCTGGCTGAAGTCGCGGCTGCCGTGGCGCGGCTTGTCGGTGACGATGCCCGGAATCGACGACTGCGCGAGCGTCCCGGCATCCACCACCTCGAGAGTTGACCCGAGTTCGCGCGCCAAGACCGAGATCGCCGCGCCGCCGCTCGCGAAGTTGGCCATCATCGCGATGGTGACTTCCTGCGGGTACGCCGACACGCCCTGGGCGACGATCCCATGATCGCCGGCAAAGATGATGATCGGGACGCGCGCCGCGCGAGGCCGCTCGGACTGCTGGAGGCCGGCGAGTTCGCAGGCGAGGTGCTCGAGCCGGCCCAGCGAACCGGCCGGCTTTGTCAGTTGAGCCTGGCGCGCCAACGCCGCATCGCGGTGCGCGATCGAGATTTCAGGACATTCCTGAGTGACCCATTCGGGATACATGCTGTTCTGCCTTGTTTGCTGTCGTGACGTTCGGAAATCTTACGGGCTGCGTTTGAGAATGTAGCTGTCCATGATCCAGCCGTGTTTTTCGCGCGCCGCGTTTCGCACGGCGACGATGTGTGGACCGGTCTCGGCCAGTGCGCCTGACATCAGGATTTCGTTGGGCATGCCGAGATAGGCGCCCCACCAGATCGTCAAGCCCTCGGTATTGAGTGACTGAAACGCCGCGCCGCCATCCAGCATCACCACCACGGTATTCAAGTAGTCCGGCCAGCCATCGTCGCGCAGCCGGCGTCCGGTCGTGACCAGAAAGGATTCGCCGATCTCATTCACCGGCAGCGCATGCGCGGCGCAAAGCGCCTGTATAGAGGTGACACCGGGGATCACCTCGATGTCAGGCAAGGGATCGAGCCTTCGCGCGATCCGCAGGCTTGAATCAAAGAGCGAGGGATCGCCCCAAATCAACAGGGCAACGCGCCCTTCATGTCCGAGATGATTTTTGATTTCTCTCGACCATGTCGCGGCGACGGCGTCGTGCCATTCGTCCACGCCCTTGCGATAGTCCTCTGCGTCCGCGTCACGCACAGGCAGATCGAACTCGACGACTCGGGTCTTGTCGTTGGTGAGCACGTCGGCGCAAATGGTTCGCCGCAGGTCGGCAAGTTCCGATTTCTCGCTGCCCTTGCGCGGAATGAGGATGAGATCGGCCGCATTGATCGCGCGGATCGCGGCCAGCGTGAGTTGCTCGGGATCGCCGCAGCCGATGCCGATCAATGAAAGCGTGATACCTGCTTTGTGCGTTGAGGGCGAAGTCACGGGACTCCTCTCCCCAATGCGCCAAAGAGAATGACGGTGGCTTTGGCCTCCGCGCTGTCTTGGCCGCTGTCTTGGCCGATGTCCTGCGCCAGCTCGGCGATGGTCGTGCGGATCAACCTTTCATCCGCGTGGCCCAGCGCCTCGCCAACCAAAGCGGGCGTATCCGGCGCAAGGCCTTGCTCCAACAGCCTTGCCGCCAGCGCGGGAAAAGTGCGCCTGCCCATGTAGACCACCGTGGTCGATTCCGGATCGGCAAGCGCCGCCCAGTTGAGATTTTCGGGCAACCGGCCCGAGACATCCGCTCCCGTGACGAATTGAACGCGGCGCGAGGTATGCCGCCGGGTCAGCGGCATGCCGGCTTGCGCCGCCGCGGCGCAGGCTGCGGTAACCCCGGGAATAATTTCGTAGCCGATGTCGGCCGCGCGCAGCGCCTCGATTTCCTCTTCAAGCCGGCCGAAAATGCCGGCGTCTCCGGATTTCAGGCGTACGACGCGCGCGCCCGTGGTGGCGTGTTCGATCAGCAGCCGATTGACATGCTGCTGTTTGGTCGAAAGGCGGCCCGCGCGCTTGCCGACCGCCACCAGATTGGCGCCGGGGCGGGCGTGATCGAGAATTTGGCCCGAGGCCAGATCGTCGTAGAGCACGACATCGGCCGTACTCAGGCGCGATACCGCCTTGAGCGTCAGCAGCTCGGGATCTCCCGGACCGGCCGAGACGAAAGAAACAAAGCCGCTCACCTGTCCTCCGCAATGAGGTGAAAGAATGTGCCGGTGACGGAGCCGCGCCGCGAGCCGGTCTCCGCAATCATAGTGCCGGCAGCATCGCGCACCACCGCCAGCGATGCATCGGGCTGCGAAACGATCGTTGAATAGTGAAATTCATGGCCGCGCAAGCGCGCGCCGGCTTGATAGCCCGGGATCGGCGCTGCGAGCTCCGCAAGCCGGTATCCGAGATGCATGCGCCGCTTGGCGAAACTTGTCTCCAGTCCCAGTAATCCCGCCATCGCGTGGCTCACGCCTTCGGCATCGGTCAGCACCTTGCCGAGCACCATATAACCTCCGCACTCGCCATGGACGGCCCGCGTTTCGGAAAAGCTTGCAAGCGCGCGTTGAAATCGCTTGTTGGCCGAAAGACGCGCCGCATGCAATTCGGGATAACCGCCCGGCAGCCAGCATACGTCCGCGCCGTCGTCGGGGCCTTCGTCAGCCAGCGGCGAGAAGGTTGAAACCTCGGCGCCAGCCGCACGCCAGGCCTCGAGCATATGCGGATAGATAAACGAGAATGCGGCGTCGCGCGCCAGCGCAATGCGTTGGCCCGGTGGCGTGAGGCTTGCGATCGGCGAAGCCGACTGCGGCGACCAATCGCCTGCCGATTGCAGCACCGCGTCCAGATCGACATGCTGTATGACAATGCGTGCCGCTTCGTCGATCAGATGGTCGATGCCTTTTTGCTCCTCGGCCTGCACCAGGCCGAGGTGTCGCTTGGGCAAGTTGATCTCCGCATGCCGGGGCAGTGCGCCGAATGCGGCAATGCCGGCGTCCGCCAGCGCACGGCGCACGAGGTCTTCGTGCCGCGGGCTGGCCACACGATTCAGAACGACGCCCGCAAAGCGCATACCCGGCCGAAAATCGCGCAGTCCTGCGGCCACGGCGGCGGCCGTTTGCGCTTGCCCTGACGGGTCGATGATGAGCAAGACCGGCCAATCCATCATCGCGGCAATATCGGCGGTGGCGCCGGTGCCGGAGACGCCCGGTGTTGCGACGCCATCGAACAGTCCCATCGAGCCTTCGGTGAGAACGATATCCGCGGCGGCCGCACGTGCGACCAAAGCTTCGATCGTGGTCCTGCTCATGGCCCAGCTATCGATGTTGACGGAAACGCGTCCTGTCGCCGCGGCATGAAATGCCGGATCGATGTAGTCGGGCCCGCTCTTGAAGCACTGCACGTTCAGTCCGCGATCGCGATAGGCGCGCGCCAGCGCCAGCGTCAGCGTCGTCTTGCCGACTCCGGACGCCGGCGCCGAGATCACGAGACCGCGCGCCATCAGGTCTCCTCCGGAAAGCGTGGCGCAGGCCCGGTCGGGCGGTAACGGCGATCATAGTCGACTGCATAAAGCCGGCTTTCGGCAAATTCCTCGGTATCAAGTGTTCGGCCGACGAAGATGAGCGCGGTGCGTTCGAGTTCAGGACCGACCGCGGCATCAAGCGTGCCCAGCGTGGCGCGGATGATGCGCTGATCCGGCCAGCTCGCACGCCAGACAATTGCGACAGGGCAGTCGGTTCCATAATGCGGCGCGAGTTCGGCAATCAATCGATCGAGCATATGCACCGAAAGGTGAATCGCCAGCACCGCGCCGGTGGCGGCAAAGGCGGCAAGGCTTTCGCCTTCCGGCATCGCGCTCGCCCGCCCCGGCATGCGCGTCAGCACCACCGATTGCGCCAGTCCCGGCAGCGTGAGCTCTGCTTCGAGCGCCGCGGCCGCCGCGGCAAACGCCGGCACGCCCGGCGTGACGGCATAGGGAATACCAAGCGCGCGCAGGCGGCGCATTTGCTCGCCCATCGCCGACCAGATCGAGAGATCGCCGGAATGCAGTCGTGCGACATCCTTGCCTTCAGCATGGGCCTTGGCGATCTCCGCGATGATGTCGTCGAGCGACAACGGCGCGGTGTTGATAATCCGCGCGGCTTTCGGGCAGTGCGCAAGCACGCCTTCCGGCACCAGCGAGCCGGCATAGAGACAGACCGGGCAGGCCGCGATGAGGTCTCGGCCGCGCAATGTAAGCAGGTCGGCCGCGCCGGGTCCCGCGCCAATGAAGTGCACGGTCATTCATCGCCTCCCTTGACGACGCTCCACTGCACGACGGGCCGCGCGGGTTCAAAGGCGCGATAGCGGCCGAGGGGGCCCGCATACGCGATCTCGATCCGCATCAGTTCACCGCCGTTGCGCTGCTGAAGCTCCGACAACTGCGCTTCCGTCTCCAGCGTCACCGCGTGGGCGACCAGCCGTGTCCCCACAGGAAGCAGCGGCCAAACGCCATCGAACATCGCACTATCGAGGCCGCCGCCGATGAAGACCGCGTGCGGTGTCGGAAGGTTCGATAATATGTTGGGTGCCGTTCCCCCGACGACGGTGACCCGATGGGTCAGGCCGAAGGCCTCGGCATTCTCAACGATATTGGCCGCGCGATCTCTGCGGGCTTCGATGGCGAAAGCCGTCCCTCCGCACAAGGCCCATTCGATGGAGATCGAGCCGGAGCCAGCGCCGATGTCCCATAACCGTTCGCCTGTCCGTGGTGCGAGCGCGGATAATGCCAGCGCGCGCATCGGCCGCTTGGTGATCTGGCCGTCGTGCACGAACAGCGCATCGGCGAGACCGGAGCTCCGCGGCAGTCCGCCCGATCCTTTTGCTTCCAGCGCCACGGCTAGCAGGCGCTCATCCGGGTTGGCTGCATAACTGTCCGCCCGATGTTGCGTGATAGATTCACGCGGCCCCCCAAGCGCTGTGAACGTCCATAGCTGCGAGGCGCCCCAGCCGTTCGCCGTCAGCCAATTCGCGAGATCAATCGCCGCCCGGCCATCGCGCAACAAACAGATGATCTTTTCGCCGTGCGCCAGATGCGGCACGAGACCCTCCAACGGTGCCGCATGCAGCCCAAGGCAAATGACGGATTCGAGCCGCCATCCGAGCCGCGATGCGACGAGCGAGAAGGTCGACGGCGCGGAATGGGCGATCCATTCACCGCTGGTCAACCGCTCGGCAAGAATACTGCCGACGCCGTGCCAGAACGGATCGCCCGAGGCGAGCACCACCGTTGCGCGGCCGCGGCATTCGAGTACACCATCGGCATCGAACGGCACCGGCCACGGCCGACCCCGCTCGCCGGCATGCGCGAGCGTCAGATGCCGATCCCCGCCGAAAATCGTCTTGGCTTCCGCAAGCGCCTTTCGGCTTGCTTCCGACAGACCGGAAAGGCCATCTTCGCCGATGCCGACAATGGTCAGCCAGGGACTATCCATGCGCGTCCTCATTCTGGGCGGAACGAGTGAAGCCAACCTGCTGGCGGCCGCCGTCGCGGCTGCGGGGCTCGACGCGATCTATTCCTATGCCGGAAGAACGCAGGTGCCGGTCAATCAGCCGCTGCCGACCCGTATTGGCGGCTTCGGCGGCGCGGATGGTCTTGCTGATGCCATTCGGCAGCAAGGGTTCACGCATGTGGTCGATGCGACCCATCCCTTCGCAACCGAGATCAGCCGCAACGCGGTGGCGGCCTGCGCGACAACGGCAGCGCCGCTGATTGCGCTGGAACGCAAGCCATGGATCAAAATGCCTGGCGATATCTGGATCGAGGTACAGGACGTCGCAGCCGCCGTGGCTGCGCTGCCGCAAGCGCGGGCGAATGTTTTCCTCGCCATCGGCAGACAGCACATCACGCCATTTGCGACGAGGCCGCAGCACGCCTACACGCTCCGATTCATCGATGCCGCGGGAGGTTCGCTGTCGTTGCCCGATGCGGATCTTATCGTCTCGCGTGGACCATTCACGCTCGCCGGCGAACTGGACCTGATGCGTTCGCGGCGGATCGAATGGATCGTCGCCCGCAACTCCGGGGGAGACGGCGCGCGTGCCAAGATCGATGCCGCACGCGAATTGAAGCTTCCCGTCATCATGATCGAGCGACCGGCGCTGCCTGACCGGTCGCGGGTGGAAAGCGTAGCCGAGGTGATGCAATGGCTCGGTCATCGGGCGTGCCTCGGCGCATAAACCCAGCGGCCGACTCGGCGCGTCGCCGAATTGCCGACGATGACCAGCGTCCTCATGTCGGCCATCTCGGGGCGAGCGTCCCGCAGAGAGACCGTTTCGATCTTCTCGTCAGGCGTGCTGATTGCGCGGGCGAAAATCGCGAGGCGCTCGCCGCGGCCAGCGTCCTGCAGGATCTCAAGCGCACGCGCAAACCCGTCGGGCCGGCTCACCGAGCGTGGATTATAGATGGCGATCGCGAAATCCGCTTCAGCCGCGAGCCGCAGACGTTTTTCGATCACAGGCCACGGCTTCAGATTATCGGAAAGGTTGATCGTACAAAAGTCATGGCCGAGCGGCGCACCGATGCGTGCGGCGGCGGCGAGCATCGCGGTGACGCCGGGCAGGACGCGGATGGAAAGATCACGCCATTGCGGCGAAGCTTCCAGCGCTTCGAACACGGCAGAGGCCATCGCAAACACGCCGGGATCGCCAGAGGACACCACGACCACATGGCGTCCTTCCGCTGCCAGCCGCAGCGCCTCGGTTGCGCGACGAAGTTCCTCGCGATTGTCAGATGGATGCAAGGCAAGGCCGGGGCGGGGGGCGACGCGCGCGACATAGGGCGCGTAGCCTAATATGTCGGTTGCGGAAGCAAGCGCGGCCGAGACCTCCGGCGTGACCAGCGCCTCGCTGCCTGGCCCCAATCCCGCAATGGTCAGCGTTCCCGTCATTCGGCGGCCTTCATGCGCTGCCCCTGACCGTAGACCAGCACAATCGCAAAGTAGGGGCAGTCGGATTCCTTGACATCCACGAGCCGCATGACGCGTTCACCCGGCATCGTGCCACGTTCGATCAGCCATGCCTCGTCAAGACGGCCTGACGACGCCAGCGCGCGGCGGATCTTGTCGAGGTTGCGGCCGGTCTTCATGATGACCAGCGCATCGGAGTTGCGCATGCGGCGGCCGAGCTCATCTTCGGGGAGCGTCCCCATCAGCACGGTCATCACGTCGTCGCCGAGCGCGATCGGCCGGCCGACCGAATTCCAGCAGCCGGCCATGCCAGGAATGCCGGCGATGACCTCGATCTCCGCGCGTCCCTGCAAGCGCGCGTGCAGATGCATGAACGAGCCATAGAAATAAGGGTCGCCCTCGCACAGCACGACCACGTCGTCGGTTCGCGCCAGCCGCGTCAGCCGCTCCGCCCATTCGTCGTAAAAGCCCTCGAGCAGGCGGGCATATTCGGGACTGTCGAAGGCGATCTCGGTCGTGACGGGGTATTCCATTGGGTATTCGGAAGCACCTTCACCGAGCATTCCCTCCACGATGCGCCGCGCCTGGCCCGGATGCCCCTTCTTGCGGAAAAAAGCGACGTGTTTGGCGTTACGTACCTCGCGCGCGGCACGCACGCTCATCAAGTCGGGATCGCCAGGCCCAAGGCCACAACAGATGATTTTCCCCATCGCTATTCGCTCCGGCTCGCCAGCGCGTTCACGGCGGCCACTGTGATCGCCGAGCCGCCGAGGCGTCCCTCGACCGTGAGAACAGGCGCCGGCGGATCGGCGAATAGCGCCGCTTTTGCCTCGGCCGCGCCGACAAAGCCGACCGGACAGCCAATGATGGCCGCGGGTCTTGGACAGGTGTCATCCCTCAGCATGTTGAGGAGATGAAACAAGGCGGTCGGCGCATTGCCGATGGCGACGATCGCGCCGTCAAGATGCGGCCGCCACAATTCCAGCGCCGCCGCCGAGCGGGTATTGCGCATGGCTTGCGCGCGCGCAGGAATGGTGGGGTCATCCAGCGTACATATGACGGCGTTGTGGGAAGGCAGGCGCGCGCGCGTAATGCCCTCCGAGACCATGCGCGCATCGCAGAGGATCGGCGCGCCACGCTGCAAGGCCGATCGCGCGACGCCGGCCATGCCCGGGGTAAAGCGGACCTGGGACTCCAGCCCGATCATGCCGGCGGCATGGATCATGCGCACCACCACGGGCTCCTCGTCGACGGAGAAGCGCGCAAGATCGGCCTCGGCGCGGATGATGGCGAAGGACTTTTGATAGATCGCTGCGCCATCGGTCTCGTAGCTGTGCAGCATTAGCGTCCTCCCGACAGAATGGAAGGATTTGCCAGGATGCCATCGGCGCTCAACCCACGCAGAACAGGCGTATCCTGCGTCGAACCACCGCGAATGAGGTCGAATCCCTTATCGGTGGCAACCAGCGTGATCGACGCGGGGTCAGATTGGGCGCAGCCTTTGGTGCAGCCGGAGACGTGAAGCCGGGCACCGGCCGCCAGATGCGGCGCGAGCGCGGCTGCGAGCGCGCGCGTATCGGCGTGCGCCTCGTGGCAGCGCGGAGCCCCGCTGCAAGCAACAATGCGGAGCAGGGAATCGTCCGCGCGCGTGATCACGCCTTCGCAAGCGGGCATCGCGTTCATGCCTTCCGCCAGTATCATGCGCCACGGCGTCATTCGCAGGGCCTTGGCGTTGTTGGCCAGCCAGTTCAGCGCGGCGGAAGTCAATTGCCCGAAGGCCACGCCGAATAGTGGGCCGTGCGGCGTGAGGCCGGGATCAGGCGTATCTCGCTTGGGCCCCGGCCTCGCATGACCGCAAAGTATTTCCGGCAGCTTCTCGCCAGCCGTGAGATGGGTTGCCATCCGCCCCCGCCCAGCCTTGGCGCCTGAGACAAACCATTCGGCAAGACCAAGCGCGGCCGTCACGGCCTCGTTGCGCGAGACCGCGCGTCCAAGTTCTGCACCATCGGCGCGCACGATGAACTGACCGTCGATGTCGCGCTCGATCCGGACGTCGGCGGAAGCGCCGGAGAGCACGCGCTCATTCCCGCAATCGACCGCGAAGCCGAACTTGGCCGGCAGGCCGCTTGGACCATTTACAAGCGCGCGCTCCAGTTCGCCCGCAATGGTAATGACCTCATCACCCGCATCCCAGAATGGGGCGATCAGAACATTGCGCCGCGCTTCCGTATCCGGATCGGGATCAAGCAGCCGAAGCCGTGCAAGCCCATCGATCAGCGACGAATGATTGTCTTCGCGCAGACCCCTGATCTGGAGGTTAGCCCTGTTGGTGAGCTCGATCAGACCATTGCAGTAGCGTTCGGCGAGTCCGGCAATTCCCGCGGCCTGTTCGGCGTCGATGCGGCCTTGGCGCGGCCGAATGCGAACCACGAGGCCGTCGCCGGATTGCATCGGCTGCCAGACGCCGGGGCACCAGCCCTTGACCGCAATGTCGCTCATGAAGGAACCCCAAGCGCGACCGCGATCGAATTGCGCCGCGTCTTCCATAGCGAGGCCTCGTGCAGGCGGGCAAAGCAAGTCTCGATGGCCGCAAGCGCTGGCGCGTTCTCGCGAGCAATGAATGCCCGTACGCGGTCGTTGCCGAGCGTGGCGTCGTAATAGAGATCGAAAAGATGTGGCGGCACGGCATCGGCGAGATGGGCGAACGCCGCCATATGCTCCAGCGTCGCGGCAATTTCTGCCGCGCCACGAAACCCATGCCGCATCATGCCTTCGATCCAGACAGGACTAGAGGCACGCGCGCGCACCACGCGCGATATCTCTTCGGTCAGCGAACGTGCATGCGGCTGATCGGGCCGCGTGGCGTCCATGTGATAGAGTGACGGCGAGGCCGAACCGATTTTAGCTGCTGCGGCCGCAACGCCGGCTTCATGCGCGGCATAGTCGGCCGCGAGCAAGAGGTCGGTTTCCGGCAGGTCCTGTGTGTGCACGAACGCATCTGACGCGGCGAGCCTTGCCTCGATCCCGCTGCGGTCGGAGCGCATCTCGCCGTCGGAGGAGAAGGTCCACGAGGAAGCCGACAACCAGGCCTCGCCGGCTGCAAGGCGGGATTCCGGCGTGTAGACGTCGGTCAGCGACGCGATGCCGACGCCGTACTGACCCGGGCGCGGCGCGAATACGCGCGATGTCAGGATACGGTAGGGGTTTTCGTCGCCTTCGTCGTCGCGTTCACCGAGCGCTGAGGTCGCGGCCTCGAATAGTTGCGCAAGGCCCGGAAAGACGTCACGAAACAGGCCGGACACCCGAAGCGTGATGTCGATGCGCGGCCGCCCGAGTTCAGCCGGCGCGAGGATGGCATAACCCGACACTCGCCCTGAGGCGTGATCCCAGCGCGGTGTGAGGCCGGCGAGATGCAGGGCCATCGCAAAATCCTCTCCTGACGTGCGCATGGTTGACGATCCCCAGAGATCGACCATCAGCCCTCTTGGCCAATCGCCGTGATCCTGCAGATGACGGCGCAGAATCTCCTCAGCAAGCTTGACGCCTTGCGCGTGCGCCGACGGCGTCGGCACGGCACGGGGATCGACCGCAAACAGATTGCGCCCCGTCGGCAGCACATCGCGGCGTCCACGGTAGGGCGACCCGGCGGGTCCGGGCGCGATGCGCTTGCCGCCGAGCGCTGCGAGTACCGCGTCCCGCTCGGCCTCACCGCACGCGCCGCGGCCGAAGACGTGCAAGCCGTCGCCGAACTGGCTTTCCTTGAGATCGCAGACGAAGCGATCGATCCGCGGAATGGCCTCGGCAGGAGCCGCTGAAGCTTTAAGACCAAGATCATCTTCCAGGCCTGCGACGCGGGCCTCAACGCGGATCGAGATGATCAGCCGTTGGCGGCGCGCGGGATCGAGGCCGTCGGCGGTTGAATATTCGTCCAGCAACTGCTCGAGGCGGTGCAGTCGCTCCGGAACAGCGGCCTGTACCTGCGGCGGCGGCAAATGGCCGATCGTCACGGCGCCGATGCGGCGCTTGGCCTGCGCAGCCTCGCCGGGATCGTTGACGATGAAGGGATAAATCATGGGCAGATCGCCGATCAACGCTTCCGGCCAACACGACGATGACAGCGCGACCGCCTTGCCGGGTAGCCATTCGAGTGTTCCGTGCGCGCCCATGTGGATGAGCGCATCGCATCCTTGCCGGCGGAGCCAGAGATAGAATGCAACATAGGCGTGGCGCGGCGTGCGCGAGAGATCGTGATAGTCGGCATCGCGGCTGGTTGCGTCGCCCCGCTCCGGCTGAACGGCGATGAGTGCCTTGCCGGATTCGATCGCCGCGAAATGAAATTCTCCATCGCGACAGTTCGGATCCTGTTCCGGCGCGCCCCATGCTTTGGCAAGCTCATCTTGCAATGGCTGCGGCAGCCTCGCCAACTCGGCGCGATAGTCGCGCGCGTCCCACGTCAATTCTCGCCGCAGCAGAACATCACCGAGTTTCGACATGGACCCGACGTCGAAGCCGGCGGCTTTGAGATCGGACGAGAGCGCTTCGACCGAAGCGAGCGCGTCCAATCCGACCGCATGCGCGATCTGATGTGGGCGCCCGGGATAATTCGAGAGCACGATGGCGATCCGCTTCTCGCTCGCTGACCTCGTAGCAAGCCTGCGCCAGGCGGCCACCCGCGCAACAATGGCGTCGACTCTTTCGTCGTCTGGCCGATGCGCAAGATGCGAAAATTGCAAATCGGCATCGCGTTCGCCCGGCGACTTGAAGCTCACTACGCCCGCAAACAGGCGGCCGTCGACTTCTGGCAACACCACATGCATCGCGAGATCGCCCGGGGACAGGCCACGAAGCGATTCCGCCCACTCTTCGCGCCGGGCCGTGGACAGCGCGACCTGGAACACCGGACAGGATGCGGCATCAAAAGGTGTCGTGCCGTCATCGCCGATCGCGGAGAATGCGGTCGCATTGACGATGGCAGCCGGCGGGTGCTGTTCGAACTGCGCCTTTAACGAATCCGCCACGCCAGCCGCTTTCAGCGATGTCACGAACACGCCGTAGGCATCAAAGCCTTTCTGCCTGAGCGCCGCGATCAGCGCGTCAACCGGTGCGGTGTCGGCTGCGGTCAGATAAGAACGATAAAACGTCACCAGCGCTCGCGGCCGCTGATCGGAGTTTGGGACGCCCAGGAGAACACCGCGAGCGGGATCGTAGAAACCGATTTCGGGCACATTGATCTCGCCGATAACCGGCCCGCCATAGAGGCCGGCGGCAAGCGCAAGCTGGGCGATTGCAGCCTGCGCCGCAGTCGCTCCGCCCTGATCGCACAACGTCTTTAGCCGCCGGAGCGTCGAAATCGGCAATGTCGAGAGCGCATCCAAACCGGGATCGTCGCGGCCATCCGCCGGCAGCACCGCTAGTGCCATCTTGCGGTCTTTCGCCAGACGATGCAGGGCGGTGAGCCCGTACGACCAGTAGGACTCGCCACCAATCAGGCGCACCAAAATGCCACGCGCTTCCGGCAATGTCCGTTCGATATAGGTATCGACCGACAGAGGGTGGCGAAGCTCCGCGAGGTTGGCTAGCCGCAACGTCGGCAGGCTGGCGCGGCCACGCCGCCATCCGGCTGCGAAGGTTGCAAGATCGCTGTCAGAAAACGAGAGCACCACCAGCTCGGCCGGATCCTGTCCGAGGTCCTTCGGGACCGCAGTCTCCTCAAGCCCGCGACTCTCGCGAAAAACAACGTGCATCAAACACCAAGTTCTGCTCTGAGAGCGCTCTCGTCGATATCACCCTGTTCGCCGATCAGCACCAGCTTCGACTGCCGTGGCCGCGCGCCCCAGGGCGTATCGTATTGGTGCCGGACCCGCTCGCCGACCGCTTGCAGCAACAGCCGCATCGGCTTGCCGGCGACCGCGATATATCCCTTGGCGCGCAGCACGTTCCGCTCGCGGGCGAGGCGCTGGATCGTTGCGACCAGCGCGTCGATATCGGCAACTTCCGGAAGGTCGATGACGACGGAGGCGAAGTCGTCATGCTCATGATCGTCTTCACCATCGTGATGCGACGGTCGCGCCGCAAGGTCGTCCTCGGCCGCAGCTTCAAGGCCAAGGATGATACGGCTATCGACGGCGCCATCGACGATTGCCAACATCGGCACGCGTCGCGGCATCTCGGCAGATATCGCGGCTCTGGCCGCTTCAAGCCCTGCGGCGCCTGCAAGGTCGGCTTTTGTCAGCAGCACGATATCGGCGCACGCGATCTGGTCCTCAAACACTTCCGAAAGCGGCGTCTCGTGATCGATATTTTCATCGGCGGCGCGTTGCGCCTCAATGGCAGCCGGGTTTGGAGCAAAACGTCCGGCGGCCACAGCTTCCGCATCCGCCAGCGCGATCACGCCATCGACAGTGATGCGGGAGCGAATTTCCGGCCAGTCAAAAGCTTTCAGCAGTGGCTTTGGCAGCGCCAGACCGGACGTCTCGATCAGGATATGGTCGGGCCTGACGCGCCGCGACAGCAACTGCTCCATCGCCGGAATGAAGTCGTCGGCAACCGTGCAGCAAATGCAGCCGTTGGCGAGTTCGACAATGTTCTCTGCCGGACAATTGGCATCGGCGCAGGATTTCAGGATATCGCCGTCCACGCCCTCGCTGCCGAATTCATTGACGAGCACGGCCAGCTTTTTGCCATTCGCGTTGGCGATGAGATGCTGGATCAGCGTCGTCTTGCCCGAGCCGAGAAAACCGGTCACGACGGTGACGGGGACTTTGGCAAGCGTATTCATTCGGCGGCCTCCGGGACAACGGCGATCGATGGCGCGATCGGTGGAATGCGGGCAAGCGACTGCTTGCGGAAAATTTCCGGGCGCTGTCGCCAGGGCACGATGCCATCGGGCGCGGTCGCGTAAGCCGCAGCCCCCGCCGCAACGTCAGATGCATTGGCATCCGACAGGCGGCCATAGACATAGGACCATCGGCCGGGTGCGCTGAGTGCGACCGAGCAGCCCTGATTGCAAGCCGACAGGCATTCGACGGGCACCACATCGACGCCCTTGGGCACGCCAACGCCGAGAATGGCCGCATGCAGACGCGCCCCCGGCGTGGTCTCGCCTTCTTGCAGCGGTTGGCCGGCACGGCACGTGATGCAGACATGAAGTGTGACGGTCATCGCTCTCCTCGAAGTCTTGGCGGGAGGCGATGAGGTGTGCGAACCAACGCAACGGTTCGCTCCCCGTCGCGGAACACCCCGTCCGCCGGTCTTAACTCGATGCGCTGGCAGGTCTCCCGGCTTGCGGAGCAGGGTTTCCCCTTCGATCCCCGCCTTCCCGACCTTTGGGGGTCAGTGGCCTTGGGCATCTCTCCGGTCACGGTCGCGGGGGCGGCTGCTGTTCAGGTCAAATCCGCGGGGATTTGACCCTATCGCATTCCCTCTTCGCCTGTCGTAGGACAGGAACCAACGCGGGCTCACCATTTGCCCGTGGCCGCTACTTGTCAAGCCAAAGGAGCGCATCCGGTGATGTCCAAGGAAGATGCTGCCACCGACGAAAAATCTGCCGAAAAAACTGAGTTGTCCGAGGCTTCGCTCGATGAACGTCACGCGGAAAAAATGGCCAAGAAGAAAGCCGCCCGCGACCGGATCATGGCGACCAAGAGCGGCGATAAAGGGCTCATCATCGTCCACACCGGCGCTGGCAAGGGAAAATCATCCTCCGCCTTCGGCATGATCGTCCGATGCGTGGCGCACGGCTTTCCCTGCGCGGTGGTCCAGTTCATCAAGGGCACTTGGGAGACCGGCGAGCGCCGCCTGTTGACCGGGCATTTTGGCGATCTCTGCCAGTTTCATGCGATGGGCGAAGGCTTCACCTGGGAAACCCAGGACCGCGCCCGCGATATCGCCGCCGCCCAAGCCGGCTGGGAAAAAGCCAAACAGTTGATCGCCGATGCAGCCTTGCGCATGATCGTGCTCGACGAGATCAACATCGCGCTTCGCTACGACTATCTCGACATCGGCGAAGTTGTGGAATTTCTGAAAAACCAGAAGCCGCCGATGACCCATGTGGTGCTCACCGGGCGTAACGCCAAGCAGGAATTGATCGACGCCGCCGATCTCGTCACCGAGATGACGCTGATCAAGCATCCGTTCCGCTCCGGCATCAAGGCGCAGCCCGGCGTCGAATTCTGACCAACGAGACAAGAATTAAGATCGATGGCCCGCGCATTGATGATCCAGGGAGCCGGCTCGAACGTGGGCAAGTCGCTCATCGTCGCCGGTCTTGCGCGCGCCGCTGTTCGCCGCGGTCTTCGCGTGTTGCCATTCAAGCCGCAGAACATGTCGAACAACGCGGCCGTGACGGTTGATGGCGGCGAGATCGGGCGGGCGCAGGCCTTGCAGGCACAAGCCGCCGGCGTCGAACCGCACACCGATATGAATCCGGTGTTGCTGAAGCCCGAAACCGATACCGGCGCGCAGATCATCGTTCAAGGACGCCGTGTCGCGACGTTGCGCGCGCGTGATTACGCGGCCATGAAGCCCGCGCTGATGACGCCGGTGCTCGAAAGTTTCTCCCGGCTGAAAGATCGCGCCGATCTGGTGCTGGTCGAAGGCGCCGGCAGCCCCGCCGAAGTTAACCTCCGCCAGGCCGATATCGCCAATATGGGCTTCGCGCGCCGCGCCGATGTGCCCGTCATGCTGGTCGGCGACATCGACCGCGGCGGCGTTATCGCCCAACTCGTCGGAACCAAAACCGTCATCGATCCCGACGATGCCGCCATGATCCGCGGCTTTGTCATCAATAAATTCCGCGGCGATCCTTCTTTGTTTGACGACGGCTATCGGCTGATCGAGAAACAAACCGGATGGCGGGGCTTTGGGGTTCTGCCTTACTTTGCGCGCGCCAATGAGCTTCCCGCCGAAGATGCGCTCGGGCTTGGTGAATCGCGCAGAAGCGGCAAATGCAAGATCGCCTTTCTCGCTTTGTCGCGCATTGCCAATTTCGACGACCTCGATCCGCTCAAGCTCGAACCGGAGGTCGATCTGGTGATGGTTCGGCCGGGCGAGGCGATTCCGGGCGATTGCAGATTGGTGGTCGTCCCCGGCTCGAAGTCCACCCGTGGCGATCTCGCTTTCCTGCGCGTGCAAGGCTGGGACATCGATCTTCTCGCCCATCACCGTCGCGGCGGACATGTGCTAGGTCTTTGCGGCGGCTACCAGATGCTCGGACATAACGTAGCGGATCCCGAGGGGATCGAGGGGGCATCGGGCGAAACATCCGGCCTTGGACTGCTCAATGTGACGACCGTGATGACGCCACAGAAGACGCTGACGCGCGTGACGGCTTCGCACGCCGCAACGAAACAGCCGATCGACGCCTACGAAATTCACATCGGACACACGGAAGGATCGGACTGCGTCCGTCCCTTCGCCATGCTCAATGGTGTGCCAGAGGGAGCGGTTTCCGCGGACGGTCGCATCCACGGCAGCTACCTGCATGGGGTGTTTGCGTCGGATGCCTTTCGAAAAGCCTTTCTCGCGCAACTGGACATCCCGGCCGCCGACCAGAGTTACCGCACAAAGGTAGAAAGCGCGCTCGACGCGCTCGCCGGGCACATCGAGGCCCATCTCGACGTCGACGGGCTATTCGCGCTGGCGCGCTGAGGGTTGAGGTTAGCGGGTCAAAGCCGCGGACAATCGCGCCCACTCGGTCTCATCGCCCGGCAATCCCAACCGCAACCATCCCCTTTGATGCGGAAAGACGCGCGACCATATCTGCGCACGCGCCAATTGCTCTTGCGCGAGATTTGCATCGCCGGTCTCGTAGAGCCGAAATAGCGGCGTTCCCCCGACAAGGTTCCAGCCGAGCCGCGTCACCTCGATATCAAGCCGCAAACACTCGCGGTCCAGGCGCACCGACGTCGCCTCTTTCCATTCGCGGTCGAGCAACGCGCGGCTGCCGATTTCAACGGCAGCGCCCGAAACCGGCCATGGTCCCGCTAGGCCAGCGAGCGCGGCGATATCAGCTTCGTCCCCGATAACGAAACCAAGCCGCAATCCGGCCAGCCCAAAAAATTTTCCGAAGGAGCGCAGGATCAAAAGCCCCGGCCGCCCGGCTTTGGGCGCGAGCGAAAGACCGGGAACGGCGTCGGCAAAACTTTCGTCAACCACCAGCCGGCCGACACGCGGGAGAAGCGCCAGCAGTTGGCTCGGCTCATATCGCTTGCCGTCGGGATTGTTGGGATTGGCGAGTACGGCGATATCAGCGCCCGCGAGCGATGCGAGATCTGAGGTCTCGGTCACCTCCCAGCCTGCGGACGAGAAGACCGCCGCATATTCGTTGTAGGTGGGAGACAGGATTCGCACGCGCCCGCGCGAGGCGAGATGCGGTAGCCATTAAATCGCGGCCTGTGCCCCGTTCGTAGCGAGGATCGATGCGTCCGTGCCATAGGCCTGCTGCGCGGCGCGATGCAGCGATTGTATATCTGATCGAGACGGCAAAGCGCTCCAGCACGTTGGTAATAGTTCACCCACCGGATAAGGCTGCCGATTGATGCCGGTCGAAAGATCGATCCAGTCTCGCGCGTGTCCGCCAAAGCGCTGCAAGGCCGCATCGAGATTCCCACCGTGCTCAGGCATTTCCAGGCCTCCTCACGCGAAAGCCAGAACGACGAGCACGGCTGCCAGCAGCCACACGGCGCGGCGGTAGAGCTTTAGTCCCTGCGCGATATCTGCAGCGAGCGGGTCGCGCGCGCGCTCGTTCAGCCAGGGCTCGTCGGCGAAGGCGCCATGATAAACTCGCGGGCCGCTCAATCGCACACCGAGCGCACCGGCCATCGCCGCTTCCGGCCAGCCGGCATTGATCGAGCGATGACGTTGCGCGTCCCTCACCATGCACGCCAGTGCATCCGCAGGCCGCCCGGAGAGGACTGCGAACAGGAATCCAGTCAGGCGGGCCGGAATGAAATTGACGAGGTCATCGATGCGTGCCGCCGCCCAGCCGAAGGCTTCGTGGCGCGGCGTACGGTGACCGATCATGGAATCGAGCGTATTGATCGTCTTGTAGCCGACAATTCCGGGCAAGCCGAAGATGGCCCCCCACAACACCGGCGCGACAACGCCGTCGGATGTATTTTCGGCCAGGCTCTCGATCGATGCTCGCGCGATCCCGGCTTCATCGAGGCTGGCGGGGTCACGGCCGACGATGCGCGAGACCGCCGAACGCGCGCCTTCGATGTCGCCCGACTGCAACGGACGCGCGACCGCGGTCAGATGATCATGGAGCGAGCGCAAGGCCACCAATGGCCATGCCAGGATTCCCGCGATGACGGTGCGGCTCCAGCCCGTTGTCAGCTCTACCTGGACGGCGATCGCGAGAATTGTCGGCAACGCAATCACCAGCAGCGTCGCGATAGCGCCGGCGGCGCGCCGGAGTGCAGGCGGATGCGAGCTCCGATTGCAGGCCGCGTCCATCCTATCGATCAGCCGACCTAGCCAGGTGACGGGGTGGCCAACGCGGCGGAACAACTGCTCCGGCCAGCCCAGCACGGCGTCCACCGCTAGCGCCACCGCCATTGCTCCCGAAAATTCCACGAAAGGTCTCCTTGCCAACCACCCGTCATGCGCAAGAAGCCCGCCGCGCGCAAGCCCAATCAGGCCCCGGATTTCGCTTTGTCTTTGCCGGCAAATGATGATTATTGCTGATGTAAATGGAGGTCGCATGCCGATCGTGTTGATAACGGGAGGGGCGCGATCGGGAAAAAGCCGGCACGCGGAGGCGCGCGTGCGCGCCTTTCCGGGACGGCCGGTCTATGTTGCGACCGCCGAGGCGCTCGACGACGAGATGGCCGATCGCATCGCCAAACACCGTACGAGGCGCGGCGACGAATGGATCGAACGCGAAGTGCCGCTCGACCTGGCGCAGACGCTGATCGAGACCGATGGCGGCGGTGCAAGGCTCGTCGATTGCCTGACGCTCTGGCTGTCAAACCTGCTTCATTCGAAACGCGACTGGTCGCAGGCCGTCTCCGAACTCGCAGACGAATTGCGCCGTCAACGCAGCCCCGTCGTCATGGTGACGAACGAAGTCGGGCTTGGCATTGTACCTGACAATGCCCTGGCGCGCGCCTATCGCGATGCCGCGGGTATGATGAACCAGACGCTGGCTAATATCGCCGATGAGGTCGAGTTCGTCGTGGCCGGCCTGCCGATGAAGCTGAAATAGATTTGAGCAAAAGAGATTCGAAGGTTTTGGCAAGATGAATTATTCCGAGCTTCTCGCAAAAATCGTGGCGGACATCAGAATTGCGGTGTCGCTTTCGACAATTCTGCCTGTCGGCCCGGCAATGCCGGTCAATGATGGCGAGGTCGCGCGTGCGAGCTGGGCCTTGCCCGTTGCAGGATTGGTGGTGGGCCTCGTGGGTGCGGCCGTCTATGCGATCGCGCACCGTACCGGCCTGCCGGCCGAGGCCGCAGCCGTGTTGGCGCTGGCGGCCACGATGCTTGTCACCGGCGCCCTTCACGAGGACGGCCTTGCCGATACGCTCGATGGCCTCGGCGGCGGAAGAAGCCGCGAGCAGAAGCTCGAGATCATGCGCGACAGCCGGATCGGCACCTATGGCGCCTGTGCCCTGATCGTATCGATCACGTTGCGATGGACCGCGCTTGCGACCATCGCCGAGCCGGCGGCAGTTGCCGCGGCGTTGTTGATCGCCCACGCGGCTGCGCGGGCTGCCTTGCCGGCCTTCATGTGGTTGATCCCGCCGGCGCGACCGGACGGGCTTTCGGCGGGCGCCGGACAACCGCCACCGCAAAGCGCGATCATTGCCGCGGGCCTCGGGATTCTTTGCCTCGCGATCGGCTTTGGGCCGGGTAAAGCGGTCACGGGACTGATCCTGTTGTCGGTCGGCGCATTGATATGGGCCTTCATCGCGACGCGACAAATCGGCGGACAGACGGGTGACATATTGGGAGCGCTGGAACAGGTTGGCGAGATCGTGGTTTTGCTGATGGCGGCGGCGCTGGTGCTCTGATGGTCGCATTCGACGAAGCGTTCCGCCGGCAGTTGCACGAATTGTTTGTGTGGCGCCGCGACGTGCGGCGGTTTCGCCGCGATCCGCTGCCTCAAGGCGCGATCGAACGGCTTATCGAAACCGTCTGCCTGTCGCCGTCCGTCGGCTTGAGCCAACCGTGGCGGTTCGTCATTGTCGAAGATCCGTCGCGGCGCCGCGCCGTGATCGAGGATTTCAAGGCCTGCAACGCGGAGGCGCTGCGGTCTTACTCGGGCGAACGCGCCTCGCAATACGCAACGCTCAAGCTCGCCGGGCTCGAAGAAGCGCCCGGTCATCTCGCCATATTCGCGGACAAGTCGAGCCAGACAGGTCATGGCCTTGGGCGCATGACGATGCCGGAAACGATCGAGTATTCGGTCGTCGCCGCCATCTGCTCGATGTGGCTCGCGGCGCGGGCGGAGGGCATCGGGCTTGGCTGGGTCTCGATCTTGAATCCCGCGCACATCAACGAAATCCTCGACCTGCCAACGTCGTGGAAGTTCATCGGCTATCTCTGCCTCGGTTATCCCGCGACGGAGGACGACCGGCCCGATCTGGAGCGCGCAAAATGGGAATGCCGGCGCGCGGCTGAGCAGTTTACGACGCGGCGCTAGCGGTCCGGCGAAACAGCCGACGACGGCCGGCCGCAGCGAGGCCGGCTGCGGCCAGAATGAAAAACGCCGAGAAAGTCAGAACGGTCGGCACATGCATTGGCGCAAGCTGCCAGTCCGGCCCGATCACATCGGCACTGTCGAAGGCCTCACTGCTGTTCGAGCACACGACGTTGCGGTTCGGATCGCCAGCGATCTCGGCGTCGATGCGCGCCCCTATGTCTTTTGCTGCGGACTGGTTGCCGGGCATGGCCGTCATGTGCGCCAGCAGCGCCCGCACGCCGGCCAGATAAGCGTGGGAGCATTCATTGAAAGGGCTGTGTTCGTCGGAGAGGCTGCCGGGCACAAGCCCCCAAAAGCAGGCAAAGGTTTGCAGGCTCACGAAGCCGGCAAGCCGGCGCAAGATCGGGTCCGTCACCGGCTGGCGAGCAGCCAGATCAAGTATCTGGCTGCGATACCTTGCAACGACCGACATCTCGCCATGGGAAATGGCGGGAATGGCGACGCCACGTATTGGCCCGTCGTTCGGTCCCTGATGATGGGCGCGGGCCGGGGCAACCACGAGGATCGACAGGACCGCGATCAGCAGCGATCGCCACTCACGAACTTTCCTGCTTTTGCCGCGGCCCGTCATCGCAGATCCCTCGGCGAGACGAGTGAGGCGAGCGTCCAGCGTCCACCGCCGCCCGACAGTTTGGCTCTGGTGAGCGGAGCAACGTCGATATGCCGGAAGGCCTGCGGGCCCGCGCCAAGCACGTGAGCGATCGCCGCACGGATCACAAGGCCATGCGTAATGGCAAGAACAGAACCGGCTTTGGCGAGCATCTGGTCCATCCATCCCCCGACGCGCTTTGTCACGTCAGCGAAAAATTCGCCGCCATGAGGCGCCGCGCGCGGATCGCGCAGCCACTCCGCGACCGCTGCCGGCTCCTTGGCTTCCACGTCTTCAAGCGAGCATCCGGCCCAGCGGCCAAAATCACAATCGCGCAGCAATGGCTCTATTGTTGAGGCAAGCGCAAGGCCGTCCGCCGTTTGGCGAGCGCAAAGCGCGGGGCTGCGCAGGACGATGTCGCACGATGGGAGGCGGCCGGAAAGGCCTGCGAGACTTTCCCGTCCCCGGGAATCGAGCGGCTCGTCAGCGGCAAATGCGAAAGAACTGACCGAGGCGGTCGAAGCCGAGCAGAGTAGATGAAGACGCATCGTCATGCTTCACCCACTGCCCCCGGGAAAATTCAGACCGTTGAGCGGCGTAGTGCCGGTTCACGCGCGGCGACCACCCGCTCGGCGGCGACGCCAAACAACAGGCCAAGCGCTCCCCACATGACGGCCTGCCCGCCCAGCGACGCGATACGGAATTGCCAGAGCACCGTCGCCGGAAAACCTTCCGGCACCTCGTTGACCTCGGGCAACACAAACGCGACCGCGCTGATGACAACAACGTAAACGCCGATGGCGATCAGCGCTGCATTCCAGTTGCCGAAGCGCTGATTGAGCCGAATGCGCAGCATTCCGGCGCCAACCATGGCGGCGAGTGAAATGAGGATCATCGCGAAATAAAGGCTTGTTCGCATGTCGATCGTCTCGGCCAGACCGACAGACGGCGGGTTGGCCGGATATTTCAGCATCGGCACGAGGTAGACGCTGACGAAACCGGCCACAGCCAGCAAAGCCGATGTGGCCCGCGCGCCAAAATCTCCCATGCGGCGAAAAGCCAGCGCGAAGACAAGCGCAAAAATGCCGCCAAACGCGGTGCTGTAGGCGGCGACGGCGGTCAGTAATCCAATGCCAGCCTGAACCGAGCGGCTGACGAGTTCGGGATCCTCGACCGGCGCGGGAAGCCCCTTGGCTTTGGCGTCGTCCGCCTTGGTCTGCTCCATCGCGCTCTCAAACGCGATGGCGCGGTCAACTGACGGCTCGCCTGCAAGCTTGAGAAAACCGAAGGAAAGAAGCCCGGCAACGAGGCCCAACAGCATGCCGCGTACAAGCAGTTTTCCGGTCATCAACGCCTGCCGCCGCTCAGTCAGTGACAGGGGAAGCCGAGCAAATGGCGGCCGTCGTGAACAAACTCGTGCACGTACATGCCGTTGAAAATAGCCAATGCGCCTTCCTCGACGCCGACAAAATAGATGCCAAGCAAAAGCAGCAAGCCGCTGAAGATCGCCCAAGGCAGGATCTCGCGCACCGGGATTGCGTGCGGCAGCGCCACTGGAAGAGAACGGGCTATGGCCATCGATGAGCTCCTTGGTTCCACCGGCTTGGTCGTATCATAATTGCCAGTGAAGACGCCCGGCAAGGACGTTCGCCGGTCACAGTCGGGAGACTATAGCCCGCTTCTTCGACGAAGGGATAGTCCAGGATAATGCGTGTTGATCGTGGCCGCACGTCTGGAGCGGCGGTTTCAATCCGCAAAGAATTCCAGCATGGCCTTGAGCGTCTCTTTCGGGGCTTCTTCCTGCACATAATGCCCGGCCGGTGCGGCATGGGTACCGACAATGTCGGTCGCATATTTCGACCAGACCTCTTTTGCGTTGTGGTTGCGGCCAACGCCGCCGGTGGCGCCCCACAGCAGGAAGGTGGGACACCTCACCCGTCTTCCGGCATTGAAATCGGCCGTATCCATCTCAAGATCGCAGGACACCGTTGCGCGATAGTCTTCGCACATCGCGTACACCGTTCGCGGATTCTTGATGCAGCGGATATATTCATTGAGCGCTTCGGGCACGAAGAAGCTCGTGCCTTTATCGGTCTTCGACAACTTCTTGCGAAGAAAGAATTCCGGGTCGTTGTTGATCATCGTCTCCGGATATGGCGTCGGCTGGATCATGAAGAACCAGTGCCAGGAGAACTTGCCCCAGTTGAACGTTACATTATTGAGAAGGTGATGCTGGGGCAGCATGTCGACAAAACAGGCCTTGTTGATCGCTTCCGGATAGTCGAGGCACATCCGGTGCAGGACCCGCGCGCCGCGATCATGGCCGGCGGCTGAAAATGTCCCGAATCCCAGCTTCTTCATCAGCTCGACCATGTCCTTGCCCATCTCGCGGAACGAATAGGCATAATGGTCGGCGCCGCCGTCGGGCTTGGAGCTGTCGCCGTAACCGCGGAGATCCGGCGTCACCACCGTGAAGCGTTGGGCGAGGTCGGGCGCCACGCGATTCCAGGACAGGTGCGTGAACGGGTTGCCGTGCATCAGGAGCAGCGGCGGTCCTTTCCCGCCGTGGCGCAGCACAATGTCCACGCCGTTCACATGCAACGTTTCCTTCTTGAAGCCTTCCATCATCGCCGTTTCTCCCGGTCTTCTTGTCGGTGGCAGCAAGCCCGCCTCTAACCCAGAGCAACCTCGATTTCAACGGGGCTCCAACGTGTCGAATCCTGGCGCGCGGATGTGACCCGGTCACTCGCGGTGTCTGATTTTTAACCTTGATGATTAGCATTTTTGTAGCAGCTTAGCGTTATCCCTTGCCCAAGCGCTGCGAGAGAAGCCCGCACGTTATCTATCCAGAACGGTTTGTTTGGACAGAATAGCGGGAAAGACCGGCGTGAACCTCATTTCCAGATTTTTGAAAGACGAAACAGCGGCCACGGCCATCGAGTATGGCCTGATTGCGGCTGGTATTGCGCTTGCCATTATTACTGCCGTGAATGGATTGGGCTCGAAGCTCAATACCAGGTTCTCCTCGATCAACAGCTCGCTGAAGTAATTTCTGGCGCATCTTTCTCAGAGGCGTGTCCAGAACACCCCGCCTGCTCGCGCTGGCGCCCCCCGACTTGCTCGGGCAGGCGGGGGTCCTTCAATTTCGACGCGGCGGTCGAAGGCGCACGCAGCGTAACCGAGCTCGCTTACCGATAGTTAACGACGTCGAAATATTCCGCCGAAACTTGCCGTGAACGGCGAAACCGGGTTGCAAGTTCGAAGCGCTAGGATGCGGTCTTCGTAATGGCCGACCAGATCGCATCATCGATCGCCAAACATCAATAAGTGGGGAAAACCATGCGCGGGCTGCTTCTGACGTCATCTGTTGTGTTCATGCTCTCGTTCGCCTCCAGCTTTGCGGGCGCAGCCCCGCGCGTCATCGCGGTCGACCCGGCCGCGGAAGTGCCGCCGGGCTTTGAGACCTATAAGGGCTATATTTACGACCTGTCCGAAAATGTCGACCGTAAGGATAAGGCGGCGATCACCGAACTTCTGCAGAAGGAGCTCGACGTCGTCGAGAATGTCGGGCTCAGCCCGAAGGTGCTGCAGTTCTTCCGTACGGTTCCGATCGTCGCCAGCGAAATGGCGTGCACCGACATGGGCCCGCCGATCGCCTGCTACAGTTCGGTCCCTCCGGAAACGTCGACGGCGCGGACCCGCTCCTTCACGGTCTGGGATTCCAAGACCATGAGCTGGAGCAACCCGAATTTCGTCGATCTGGCGGCGGATGCCGGCACCGGCGTCATCAAGCTGCGGCCCAACATGCTGAAATATGCCGAGGACCCGGTTATCCTTCACGAGCTGCTCCACGCCTATCACAACAAGCTGATGGGCGGGGGATTGGAGAATCTCGGCATCAAGGCCATGTACGCGCAAGCCGTGAGCAAGAACGCCTTCCCGAAGGAAGAGTACGCGATGACGAACCCGCAGGAATTCTTCGCGGTGACCGCGAGCGTTTTCCTGGCCGGAAAAGGCACCCTGAGTGAGCCGCACACCCGCGCGCAGCTGAAGGAAAAGCTGCCGAAATACTACAAGTTCCTTGTTGAGCTGTTTGGGTTTGATCCCGAGCCGGCGAGCGCGCCGGTCGCAAATTCGTCCACTCCTCCGTCCGCTGCGACGGCGCCGGCGGACGGCACCTGATCTCGCTTGGAAGAACTTGGGCCGGCATCGGATCGTCCGGTGCCGGCCTCGCTAACTCAGTCTATGCGCCGGTTCATTCGATCTTGATGTCGGCGTATTTGACGACCTTTTCCCACTTCTCGGTCTCGGCCTTGATCATCGCGCCGAAGTCTTCCGGCCTGGTGATCAGCGGCTCGCCGCCGAGTTCGACCAGGCGCTTCCTGACCTCGGGCTCCGCCAGCACCGCATTGATCTCGTGGTTCAGCCTGGCGATGATTTCCGGCGGCGTCTTGGCCGGCGCACCCATCCCGAACAGCGCACTAGCTTCATAGCCGGGAACCGTCTCCGCGACGGTCGGAACATCAGGCAGCTGTGAGGAGCGCTCCGCCGTGGTCACCGCCAGTGCCCGCAACGCGCCACCGCGGATGTGTCCGATGATCGAGGGCATATTGTCGAACATCACCTGGACACGATTGCCGAGCAGGTCGGTGGTCGCGGGCGCCGCACCCTTATAGGCCACATGCAGCATCTTCGCGCCCGTCATTGCCATGAACATTTCGCCGGACAGATGCACCGACGTGCCGTTGCCCGATGAAGCCAGGTTCACCTTGCCGGGATTGGCTTTCACATAGGCGATAAATTCGGCGACGGTTTTGGCGGGCACTTCCTTGGCCACCGTCATCACGTTCGGTACGCGAAGAAAACTGGCAACGGGTGCGATGTCGTGGATGAAATTGAAGCTGAGGTTGGCGTAGAGCGAGGTGTTGATGAAATTGGCAGGGTTGACCAAGAGCACCGTGTAGCCGTCGGGATCGGCCCTGACCACGGTCTCGGTGCCGATGTTGTTGCCCGCGCCAGGCTTGTTCTCGATCACGAATTGCTGGCCAAGCCGCTCCGATAGTTTTTGTCCGATCAGGCGAGCGATAATGTCGGTGGATCCCCCGGCCGGATAGCCGACAATGAATCGGACTGGCCGTGTCGGGTAATCAAGCGCGGACGCCGGGCTGAACGGTGCGGCGAAACCGCACAGGCCAAGTGCCAACAGAGCTATCGTGATGCGGCGTGAGGCCATGCGTTTCTCCCCCTCGTCTTATTGATAGGCATAGCCCGCCATTGTAACAAACCGCCGCGCAGCTAGCCAGCACTGCGCGACTACGACGAAAGGATTGCGAGATGATAGTCAAGGTCAACGCACTCGATCATATCGTGATCAACGTCGCCGACGTAGCGCGCTCGGTCGAGTGGTACCGGATGGTGCTGGGCATGGAGGTCAGGGTGTTCGATCCTGGCCATGGCAAGCCGGTCAGGACGTCGCTGATGTTTGGTCAGCAGAAGATCAACGTGCGGCCACGCGGCGCCGACAAGGTCGAGTGGTTCACCGCCGACCATGAAATGCCCGGCAGCGATGACTTATGTTTTCTCACGTCGAGCACGCCAGAGCAGGTGGTGACACATCTGAAGGCGTGCGGGATCGCAATCGAGGAAGGCCCGGTGACGAAGCAGGGCGCCCGCGGCGCCCTGCGATCGGTCTATTGCCGCGATCCCGACGGCAGTCTGATCGAGATTTCGTCGTATGAGAACGCAGTCGCCTGAGCAACTTTCAGTAAGCGCCCAACGTCACCGGCCGGAAGGCGTGCAGGAGATGCACGTCGAGCTTGCCTTCCATCTGCTCCATGGTCGCGAAAGCCTTGGCGTGGGTAAAGGGCACCCGGTAAGGACGCGATTCGATGAGTGCCGCGTAGATGTCGACGATCGTCGTCAGCCGCACGATGTCACTGATCTCTTTGGCGCGCAGGCCGTCGGGATAGCCGGTGCCGTCGAGGAACTCATGGTGATGCAGGACGACGTCCAGCATCTCCGGCGGATAGCCGCCCTGGGTAACGAGCGCCTCATAACCGAGACGCGGGTGTTTGCGGATTTCGCTCATTTCCTCTTCGTCGAGCAGGCCCGGCTTGTCCAGAATGGCCGTCGGGATGAACGCCTTGCCGACGTCATGCAGAAGTGCTGCCCGTACCAAGCGGCGCTGGTCATCCTCGCGCATGCCGAGATGCTGCGCAAAGGCAACGGCAAAGCCGGTGACAAACAGGCAGTGACGGAAGCTGTCGGTGTGATGACAGCCGACGGTCGTCAACCACTCCCGCAGCGAGGAATGCTTGATTGCCTTGAGAATCTTGTTTTCGGCCTGAACGACGTCGCTGAATTTCAGCGGCTCGCCGGCGGGGAGCTTATGGAAAATCTTGATCATCACTTCATGGGCGGCGGCCACGCCCCGGTTCAGGGTCCTGCCCCGGTCGGTCGCGTCGAACCCTTGACTGTCGGGGAAGGCGGCGCGGATGCGTCGCAGGATGCCGGCCGCATCGAACGGCCGCGATATCGTATCGGTAGCGCCAAGCGCCCAGGCCTGCATCGATCCATGATGGAGCGCGTCCGCCAGAATGAACAGACGCGGCATCGCGCGGTAGGATTCATGCCGCAGCTTGTTTCGCACCCGCTGCACGCTTTCGGCGGAACGCAGGTTGATATCAACCACGATGCCGGAGATCTGATCGGCCGGCGTGTCGGGAAGCTCCGACGTCGAAACGGTCTGCACCTCGCTGACCGATTGCAGGATGCGTTCCAACTCGCGGCTTTGTTCCTGGTTGTCGGACGCCAGCAGCAGGCGGCGCGTTGGGGCTTGAGCTGACATGGACCCTCGTTGATGGGTGCGGGCAGGTGAGCAACCTAGCCGAGAAGACATTCCCCGAGGCTTAAGAGAGATCGTGAACAGGCGCCTTTTGTTGAAGGTAAAATTTGAACGAATGCGTTCCAGTGCGGCCTGTTTGAAGTTTCTGAACCCCGAGCGGCAAATTCTGACCAGGAACTTCAAACAGAAGAGGCACTGGCTGAGGTTGTCCTTGCTAGCGACCATAACTTTCCGAAGTTCGTAAACTGCGGGTGCTGCAAGGTCGTACGAACTTCGGAAAGTGGCCGCTAGTCATAAAAAAGCCGCCGGAGGAAAGCCCTCCGGCGGCTGATCGTCGTTGTCGAAGGCTCTATGCCTTCAAGATCTTAGGCCTTCATCGCGGCCTTGACCGCTTCCGCGGTGATGGGCAGCGAGCGCACGCGCGCGCCGGAGGCGTTGAAGATCGCATTCGCCAGCGCGGGCGCGATCACGGTCACCGCCGGCTCTCCGACGCCGGTAGCATGCTCGCCATTGGCGATGACATTCACGGCGACTTCCGGCAACTGGCTCATCCGCAACGGCGTATAGGTATCGAAATTGGTTTGTTCGATACCGCCGTCCTTCAGCGTCCCCTTCTCGTACAGCGCAAGCGAGACGCCCCACAATGACGCCCCTTCGACCTGGGCGCGGATATTGTCGGGATGCACTTGCGTGCCGACGTCGGTGGCGACCGTCAGTTTCTTGACCTTGACCTCGCCGCTCGGCGCAACCGCGACATGGGCCACGCAGGCGGTGAAGCTTGCCGTTGCTCTTTCTTGCGACGAGACGCAGGCGACGCCCATGCCCTCGCCCTTTGGCAATTGCTTCGTGCCGTAGCCGGCAAGACCCATTGCCGCGAGGAGAGCGTTGCGCAGCCGCTGTGCGCCGCCATTGTTGGCGCCCTTGCCGTCGAGCATTTCGATCCGGAACTGTGCCGGATCCTTGCCCGTCGCGTGCGCAAGTTCGTCAACCATGCTTTCGACCGCCCAGAACGTCCAGCCGGGCGCGACCGACCGCAACTGACCCGAAGGCGTCGCAGTCTGGGCCATTTCGTTGAGAATGGCGCGGACATTGTGATTGGGGACGGAATAGAAGAAGTCCGCACCATTCACCGTGAAGGCGTCAAGCGCGCCTTTCTTGTCGACCGAAGGCGCCAGGAAGGCAGGAATGCCCCATCGCTTGGTCGGCCACGCCGCCACCACGTCGTGGTTCATCGCGACCAGCTTGCCGTCGCCGTCAAGTCCGGCCTTGACCTTCTGGAACGTCAATGGACGCGAGAAGTCCATGGTCATGTCGTTCTGCCGTGCATAGATGATCTTGACCGGCTTGCCGACGGCTTTCGACGCCTGCACCGCCGGCACCAGCATGTCGCCCTCGAGACGCCGGCCAAAGCCGCCGCCAAGCCACTGCTGGTGCATCACGACAAACTTTGGATCGACCCCGGCGGCGCCGGCTGCAATCGAGCCGGAGCGCGTCGCAAACTGGTTGCCGGTGTAGACGTGCCAGATATCGCCCTTCTGCTCTGCCGTTGCCGTCATCGGCTCCAGCGGCGCATGGATGTTGATGCTGGTGGTGTATTCCGCCTCCAGCACCTTCGCCGCCGTGCCGAAAGCAGCCGCCGTATCGCCGTCCTTGACGAAGAAGAAGCCGGAATCGTCGAGAGCCTGAAGCCGCTTGGCCTCAGCCAGGATGGATTCGCTCGACAGCTTGGCGTTCGGACCGTTGTCATAGGTGATCTTGAGCGCCTCGGCCGCCTTGGTCGCGTTGGTATAGGTGTTCGCCACCGCGACCACCCATCCGGTCGTCGTTGCGGTCTTGTCGTCAAGGGTAACCGCCTTGATGAAGCCCGGGACCTTCTTGGCCGCGCTGTCGTCGACCGATTTCACCGTGGCGCCGTAGCGCACCGGCGGCGTGACGACCTTGCCGTAGACCATGCCCGGTAGCATGACGTCGATACCGTATTTGATCGTGCCGTTCGTCTTGCCGGGAATGTCGAGCTGCGGAACCGAAACGCCGATCATGGTGTATTGGTCGGGCGTCTTTAGCGTGATCGCCTTGAGATCGTCAGCGGTGAAGGTCTTGGTGATCTTTCCGCTCTTGACGACGTCGGCGAACGTCATCGACTTCTTCGACTTGGGATCTGTGATCGTGGAATCTCTCACGATCAATTGGCCGGCAGGTATGCCGCCCCAGATAACCGCGGCCGTTTCCGCCAAGGCGATACGCCCCGCGGCACCCGCGCGGCTCATCGCATCGAAGTTCATCATCGTGCTCCAGCTGCCGCCGGTAACCTGCGCGCCGAGCACGGGGTCGTTGAACTTCGGATCGTTGGACGCGAGTTGAACCCGCATATCCTTCCAATTGGCGCCGAGTTCTTCGCAGATGATCTGCGCCATGGTGGAAGCGATGTGCTGGCCCATATCGGCCTTGCCGCTGGTGACCATGACGATGCCGTCCGGCCCGATAGAATACCAAACGCTCGGATCGAAATTGCCGGCTGCGGCAAAAGCCTGATCCATGCCGGGCAGCGCGGCGTAGCCAAGTACGAGGCCGGTGGCTGCGGAGCCAACCAGGAATGAGCGTCGGCTCAGATCGGCCGGCTCATGAGAGGTGATTTTGATGTGCGAATTCATGTGTGCCTCCGCTCGGTGCTGGCATTGGATGCCGTGCGCATTTCGGAAGCGGCGCGCATGATCGCCTTCTGGATGCGTGAATAGGTCATGCAGCGGCAGAGATTGCCGTCCATGTGCGCAACTACTTGTTCCTTGGTCGGGTCGGAATTCTTGGCGAGCAGCGAAGCCGCCTGCATGATCTGACCGGATTGGCAGTAACCGCATTGCGGCACCTGCTCGGCGATCCAGGCTTTCTGCAACGGATGGTCGCCCTTGGCCGACAGACCTTCGATGGTAGTGATTTTCTTGCCGACGGCATCGCTCACTGCCGTTTGGCAGGAGCGCACGGCTTCACCGTTGAGGTGAACGGTGCAGGCTCCGCATAGTCCGGCGCCGCATCCGAACTTCGTGCCGGTCATCTGCAATTGTTCGCGGATGACCCAGAGGAGCGGCGTATCGTTTGCCGCCTCGACGGACATAGTCCGCCCATTGATATTGAGATTAGGCATAGGTTCTTCCCCTGCCGGTGCATGAAAACCGCTTACGGCGGAACTCATTTTTTTCTTGTTGGTACGACACCCACCGGGATGGTGCCGGAGGGGACAATGATAGCGATCCGTTCAGGAGGCAACGAAAATCCGTTGCCGGTAAACTTGTGCGTTGCGGCAGTTATGCTGTCATAATTTTGCTTCCCGGAATATCGTGGGCGAAGGCCCACGGGTGTCGAGCGAGGGTACTGGGTCGTTTTGCGCCTCGACCCTCCTCGCCCTACATTATCCGACCTACCTTCGTACGAGTGCCAAAGGACAGCTAACCGTGGGACACGACATCAAACTCACCGCTTCGGATCATTTTCAACTGGGCGCCTACCGCGCCGACCCCGCAGGCTCGCCAAAGGCGGCAGTGGTCGTGATCCAGGAGATCTTCGGCGTCAATCACCACATTCGTTCGATATGCGATCGCCTCGCGCGCGAAGGCTATGTCGCGGTCGCGCCTGCCATCTTCGATCGCATCGAGCCCAATTTTCAGTCGGGCTACTCGCCGGACGAAGTCGCGGTGGCGCGCAAGTTCGTCGCCAGCCCGGACTGGGCGGCGATGCTACGCGACACCCAGGCCGCCATCGATGCCGTCAAGGACGTCGGTCCGGTCGGCATCATCGGCTTCTGCCTCGGCGGCAGTATTGCCTACGCCGCGGCGACCAGGCTCTCTGGCCTGAAGGCCGCGATCGGTTATTACGGCGGCGCGGTCGTTCGCTCTGCCGACGACAAGCCGAAAGTGCCGACGCAACTGCATTTCGGCGAAAAGGACGCCGGTATTTCGTTGACGGACGTCGAGACCATCCGAGCCAAGCGCCCCGAGGTCGAGGTCTATATCTACGAGGGGGCGCAGCACGGCTTTAACTGCGACGAACGCGCAAGCTACGACAAGAAAAGCGCTGATATCGCCTGGCCGCGCAGCATGGATTTCTTTGCGAAGTTTTTGCGGTGATTGTCATTGCCGGGCTCGACCCGGCAATCCATCGTCCTAGCAGAGTTCATTTTTGATGGATGCGCGGGTTATAGGCGAGCGAAAGCGACGCCGTTCTTCGAACGGCTATGCCCGCGCATGACGAGCGGTGTTCAGAACCAGCGTTCGCCGACGAGGACGGTATCGCCGGGACTGATGGAGGTGCCGAGCGGGACGACGGTGCGGCCGGCGTTATGGGTAAGCGTGACGCTGTCGCGCTTGGCGCGGGGCGAGAAGCCGCCGGCAATCGCGACTGCGCTTTCGACGCTCATATTGGGCACGTAGGGATATTGGCCGGGGGCTGCGACCTCGCCGAGGATGAAAAACGGCCGGTAGCTTTCGACTTCTACCGCCACCGACGGTTCGCGGATATAGCCGTTGCGCAGGCGCGCCGAGATATCGGCGGCAAGCCCGGCCGGGGTTTTGCCGCGTGCGGCGACCGCGCCGATCAGGGGCATGGTGATCGCGCCGCCGGCGTCGATCGCATAGGTATTGGTGAGCCCTTCCTGGCCAAAGACCACGACGCGCAGCTTGTCGCCGGCATCGAGGCGGTAGGGTGCATCATGCGCGGCGGGGGCTGCGACATAGGCGGCAGGTGTCGCCGCGGCATAAGCGTAGCGCGGGGAGGCAGTATAGCTCGCGCGCACTGATCGCGCCGCCGGAATCGGCAGATGCGGTCGGATACGAGGAATAAGAAGGCTGGCCGTAAGCCATGGCGTCGAGATCGCTGCGCGGGGCCATCGCAAGCTCCGAGCCCGTCTGCATGCAGCCCGCAAGCGCGAGCGCGGCCATGCCAGCTGTAAGCGGCAATAAAAGCGCGCGCACTACCCCCAACTGAGCCATCCTCTTTAACGAGACGGCCTCAGTTTTGCACCGGACATGGTTAACAAATCGTTGTTTCGCGCGTGGCCCGTCGTGGATGAGAGGGGCCGGGAGCGCCGGCCTCTCTCAGGCGGATGCGATCAGGCCGTGACGCCTGTCGGAAGCGGGCAGGACACGCCGGTCCCGCCCAGTCCGCAATAGCCCGCCGGATTCTTGGCCAGATACTGCTGGTGATAGTCCTCGGCGAAATAGAACGGACCGGCCGGTGCGACCTCGGTCGTGACGGTGCCGAGACCTTTGGCCGCAAGCGCCTTTTGGTAGGAGGCTTTCGAGGCGACTGCCGCCTCGCGCTGGGCGTCTCCATACGTATAAATCGCGGAACGATATTGCGTGCCGACGTCGTTGCCCTGGCGCATGCCTTGCGTCGGGTTGTGGCTCTCCCAAAACGTCTTCAGCAGGCTATCGTAGGAGATCTTGGTCGGATCAAACGCCACGAGCACCACTTCGGTGTGGCCGGTGCGGCCTGAACAAACTTCTTCATAGGTCGGATTTTTGGTGTGGCCGCCGGCATATCCCACCGCGGTGACGTAAACGCCGTCGCCGAGTTCCCAGAACTTGCGCTCCGCGCCCCAGAAGCAGCCTAACCCGAACACCGCTTGCTCGAGGCCCGCGGGGTAGGGCGGCTGCAACGGATGGCCGTTGACGAAGTGCCGCGTCGCCGTCGGCATTGGATCGGGGCGGCCCGGCAGCGCCTCGGTGGCATCAGGCAATGTCGTGGTCTTGCGCATGAAAAGCATGGGTTACCTCCGTAACGAGGCGCATCTGCCCCGGCAGCGATGAGCCGTGTGCCCTTATATAAGCCGTTACGTGAAATCCGGCAGCCCTGTTACGGCGTAGCTACCCGTCAGTCCCGGGAATAGCCGATCAGCGGCTTCTTTGGCCGGAACAGCAGCATCAGCAAGATTCCGAGCACCGCCATGACGGCAAAAACCGGCTGGTCGAGGATGACGCGAACCACGTTGTTCCAGAGCCAGGGCGAAAGACCTTCTACCCAGACCCGAAAGGCGTGCTGGCTGGACTGATGGACGTCATTCCAGAACTCGCCAAAGCGGGTGAAGCGCAAGGTGTTGTCGGCGACATACCTTGCCCCGTCATAGACCATGAAGATAAACCCGCCGGCCAGCAGCAGTAGTCCCACCAGGCGGAAAAAGCCGCGGATCATGCCTCACCCATTATCTGCCGTGTCCCATCGCTGTCAGCCATTAACGGTGCGAAGGCGGAAATTCAACCTCGTCAGCATCTTATCGGGCAATGCCGGCCCGGCTTGACGGCCGCAAGCGAGGCCTGGAAGGCGTTGACGCTGCATCCTGCGGCCTCTATAAGACCCCTCAATTGGCGGCGGGCGCAATCCCGCCGCCGCTGTTCTTTTGAGCGCTGCTGCCGGAGCACGAACTTCCGGTGCGGCATTCTCGATAGAGCACCCGAAAACAATCAGCGTCGATCAGGCAAACCGTGGGTCATCAGTTCGCCCACCCGCGATCGGTCACTGCCGAAGGACATTTGAGAACATGGCCAATACGACTTCCGCCAAGAAGGCGACGCGCAAGATTGCCCGCCGCACCATCGTCAATAAATCGCGCCGAACCGAGATGCGCGGCTCCGTGCGCTCGGTCGAAGAGGCGATCAAGCGCGGCGACCGCGATGCAGCGCTCAAGGCAATGGCGGGCGCCGAGCCCGAGCTGATGCGGGCCGCGCAGCGCAATATCATTAACAAGAACGCCGCGAGCCGAAAGGTTTCACGGCTTGCGCATCAGATCGCCAAGCTGGCGAAATAAGCCAGCCGAAAGCGACGACTGCAAAAGCCCGGCATTGCCGGGCTTTTGTTTTTTTCGGGGTACTTCCAGGGTGTAAAAATTCTTTCCGTGCTTTTGCGGACCGCAGGTGGTTGCAAAGCCAGTGCTTTTACGGGGAGTGAAAGCGCGGCCTGCGCGTCGAGGGACGCATCTTCGAAAAATCCTACTGCCATCGGGTGCACTGCGATTTTGAAGGTTACCCTAGTTCGACGAGCAAGAAAAAACGCGTTTGCGTAGTCACTTATCGGCATAGCGATAACGGGTTGTTTAAAAATTCGCTCCCGCCTCCGCCAAACATGACCAATTTATGATTTTTATTTTTGGTGTGGCCCGAAATATGACAGCGGCTTTTTGTTTCGAATCTCCGCACAGATTCAAAACCTTGCGGCTTTGCACGAAATCCGGCTTCCGATTGGGCGAAACGCCAAGTGGTTTTTGCGGACCATGAAGCGGAATCATTTTCGTTGCGAGAAATGAAGCTTGCCCGTATCTCTTAGATCGTTCGCAGCGCCCCACGGCTCTTGAGACCAGCGCGGATTAAGGACTAGGGCGGACGTGCAAATCGGCGGCGGTGTGCGCGTTGGCGACGCTTTCCAAGCGATCGTTGGGTTCGGACCTATAGCAATATGGGTAAGGCAGTTCTGTGTCGAAATTTCTCAAGGCGAAGCGTCGTGTTTCGCCGACCGAACAAGAGAGATACGAAACAGTCGATCCGGCGACAGAAAAGCGAAGCACGCGAGCAGACTTGGGTGAGACGGGCGGAGCGAGTGGCGAGCGGCTGGACGGTTTTTCGGTTTCAGGCGTCGCCGGTCGATTTTGAAACGATTTGGAGTGACTACTTGCTGCGCCTGGTCGCAGCGGGAGGGGGAGGTAGCATGTCTTGCAAAATCATTGGAATTGTTGATCTCGGTTCAATTGCGAACGACAGTGTGTTGAATATCCCGGCATCGAACGATGCCTTGAGCGATGCCTTGGAGGAGGCGGACACACCGCCTCTCGCGCGAGCTCCGGACAGGCCGTCGAGTACGCGCTAGCCTCGCGAAGCTTCTCTTTTCAAGCCCAGGATCTACCCGGCGGCGTTTCGCCGAACGGCAGAGCTATGGCTGAACAGGCTTCGCGCAAGGTTGCTCACGTGCGGCACATGCACCGCGGTTCCATCACCAGCATCGGCAGATTTTCTTCATGACACACATAGAAAAACTTCAGACAATGACAAATATCGAGCAGGACCGTTGGTCACGTGTGAAAGGAAGGTTGCGTTCGAGCGTAGGTGAAGACGTCTACACGAGCTGGTTTGCCCGGATGGATCTGGAAAGCGTGCAGGATCAGAGCGTCCATCTTTCGGTTCCGACGCGCTTCCTCAAGAGCTGGATTCAGGCGCATTACGCCGAGCGTGTTCTATCCTGCTGGCAGGCTGAAATGCCCGCAGTGCACCGGATCGATCTCAGCGTGCGCACGGCGATGCGGTGTGCTGCTCCGGTCAAGGACGCCGCTCATGCTCAGCTTGACGCGCGTCGCGTCGAACGGACCGACAACCGCCCGGCGGTAGAACTGCGCTCGGTGGCGATCGCGCCGGTTTCGGCCAGCCACGATGCGCTCGGCGGTTCGCCGCTCGATCCGCGCCTGACCTTTGCGAGCTTTGTCATCGGCCGTTCGAACACGCTCGCCCATGCGGCGGCGCGTCAGGTCGCCGAAGGCCGCCGCGGCGATCCCGTGATGTTCAACCCGCTCTATATCCATGCCGGCGTTGGCTTGGGCAAAACCCATCTGTTGCAGGCCGTGACCTGGGCCGGCAACTCCGGCAGCGAGCGCAAGGTGCTGTACCTGACGGCCGAAAAATTCATGTATGGCTTCGTTGCGGCGCTGAAGACGCAGACAGCGCTGGCCTTCAAGGAAGCCTTGCGCGGAATTGATGTGCTCGTGATCGACGATCTGCAGTTCCTGCAAGGCAAATCCACCCAGGCTGAATTTTGTCATACGCTGAACGCGCTGATCGATGCCGGGCGCCAGGTCGTGATCGCGGCCGATCGGCCGCCCTCCGATCTCGAAAGCCTCGATGATCGCGTGCGCTCGCGGCTCGCCGGCGGCCTTGTCGTTGAAATGGGATCGCTCGGTGAGGAACTGCGGCTCGGCATTCTCAAGTCGCGCGTTGCGGCCGCCCGCGCGCATCACGCGAGCTTCGACGTGCCCGAGCAGGTGCTGGAATATCTGGCCCGCACCATCACCCATAACGGCCGCGATCTCGAAGGCGCCGTCAACCGTCTGCTGGCGCATAGCAAGCTCAATTCGCAGCCGGTGACGCTGGAGATGGCCGAGCGCGAGGTGCGCGACCTCGTCCGTCCGCAGGAGCCCAAGCGGATCAAGATCGAGGACATTCAAAGGGTGGTGGCCCGGCAGTACAATGTGAGCCGCTCCGACCTGTTGTCATCGCGTCGCACGGCCAACGTCGTTCGCCCCCGGCAGGTCGCGATGTACTTGGCCAAAACCCTGACCTTGCGCTCGTTGCCGGAAATCGGCCGCCGGTTTGGCGGGCGCGACCACACCACCGTGCTGCATGCCGTGCGCAAGATCGAGGCGCTGGTCGCCAAGGACGTCTCGCTGTCGGAAGAGGTCGAATCCTTGAAGCGGCAATTGCAGAGCGAGTGACCGCCGGACACTCCCGTCTTTCCTCGGGCAGGGGAAGGACGGGCGCGGTTCCAAGGCTGACAGTGGGGTCTCTTTGCCAGGCGCCAAAACGTGGGGAACGGGGAGAGGCCTCTCTTGCGCTTGCGGGCCATCCGCGCCACTTTGGGGTCCCCCAAAAGCTTGATCAAATCCAGCTTTGATCGGATTTTGGGGTTCAGATGCCGCGGCGCGCCTTCGGGGCCGCCCGGCTTTTCCATCTTCGGATCAGGCGGGTATTGCAATGAAGGTTACCGTCGAACGCGCGCAACTGCTGAAATCGTTGGGCCACGTCCATCGCGTGGTCGAGCGGCGCAATACCATTCCGATCCTCGGCAACGTGCTGGTCCGGGCCGAGAACGCGCGGTTGTCGCTGAAGGCGACCGACCTCGATCTGGAAGTCACCGAGACGCTGGCGGCTGAAACGGCGACCGCCGGCTCCACGACCGTGCCGGCGCACATGTTTTACGACATCGTGCGCAAACTGCCCGACGGCGCGCAAATCGTGCTGGAGGGCGATGGCGACCGCTCGGTGCTGGCGATCAAAGCCGGCCGCTCGCGCTTCACGCTGCAAACCTTGCCCGAGAACGATTTTCCGGATCTTGCCGCCGGCGACATGACGCATTCGTTCACGCTGGCCGCTGCCGACGTCAAGCGGCTGATCGACCGGACGCAGTTTGCGATTTCGACGGAGGAAACCCGCTACTATCTCAACGGCATCTACCTGCACTCGGCCGGCACCGCCAAGGCGGCAACGCTGCGCGCGGTGGCAACCGACGGCCATCGGCTGGCCCAGATCGATCTGACGCAGCCGAAGGGCGCGGCGGGCATGCCGGGCGTGATCGTGCCGCGCAAGACCGTCGGCGAGGTGCAACGCCTGATCGAGGACAATGAGGCCGAAGTCAAAATCGAGCTGTCGCAGGGCAAGATCCGCTTCACCATCGGCAACGTGGTTTTGACCTCGAAGCTGATCGACGGCACTTTCCCCGACTACGGTCGCGTGATTCCGCAAAATAACGACAAGGAACTCGTGGTCGACAAGAAGGATTTCGAGGCGGCAGTCGATCGCGTCTCGACGATCTCGAGCGAGCGCGGCCGCGCTGTGAAACTTGCCTTGTCCGCAGGCCGGCTGGTGCTGTCGGTCACCAACCCCGATTCCGGAAGTGCGACGGAAGAACTCGAAGTCGAATACGCCTCCGACCCGCTCGATATCGGGTTCAACTCGCGCTATCTGCTCGACATCGCGGCGCAGATCGAGGGCGAAGTCGCGGTCTTGCGATTGGCCGATCCCGGTTCGCCGACGCTGGTGCAGGACAAGGATTCCAAGGGCGCGCTCTATGTGCTGATGCCGATGCGGGTGTAGGGATTCCCCGTATACGGCAGACGTAATCTTCCCTCTCCCCTTGTGGGAGAGGGAAGAAAGATCGACACCTCTCAAATATGACCCCATCCCGCATTCATCGCCTGACGCTCACGCATTTCCGCAATTATCGCGCGGCAAGCCTTGAGACGCGCGGCGACGTCGTCGTGTTGTCGGGACCGAACGGTGCCGGAAAAACCAACTGCATCGAAGCGATTTCATTCCTGTCGCCGGGCCGTGGGTTGCGCCGCGCCAACCTCGAGGACGTTGCCGACAATCAGGGCGATGGCTCGTGGGCGGTTTCTGCCGAAGTCGAGGGCGCGTTGGGGTTGGCGACGCTCGGCACCGGCATCGATGCGCCGCTGCCAGATGCCTCGGTCAGCCGGCGCTGCCGCATTGACCGCGAACCGGTGGCCTCGGCCACGGCGTTCGGCGATCACCTGCGAATGGTGTGGCTCACGCCCGCGATGGACGGGCTGTTTCTGGGGCCGGCGTCCGAGCGGCGGCGTTTCTTCGATCGGCTTGTGCTGGCCATCGATAGCGAACACTCGGCGCGGGTCTCCGCGCTTGACCGCTCGTTGCGTTCGCGCAACCGCCTCCTCGAGGTGCGCAATTACGACGACCACTGGTGCGATGCGATCGAGCGCGAAACGGCCGAACTCGCGGTTGCCGTCGCGGCAATGCGTGGCCAGACCGCGGCCAGATTGGCGGCGATGCTGCGGTCACGCGGCGAAGCCTCCGCCTTTCCCTCCGCAGAGATTGCGCTCGATGGCTGGATGGAAAATGCACTGATGTCGGAATCCGCGACCTCGGTGGAGGATCGTTACCGGGACATTTTGCGCAATAACCGCGCGCGCGACGCCATCGCCGGCCGCACCCTCGACGGGCCGCACTTGACCGACTTACTGGTGGTTTACGCGCCGAAAAGCATGCCGGCGCGCGATGCCTCGACCGGCGAGCAGAAGGCGCTTCTGATCGGCCTGGTGCTCGCGCATGCCGGTCTGGTCGCGGACATGACCGGCATCACGCCGCTGCTGTTGCTCGACGAGGTGGTGGCGCACCTCGATCCGCGTCGCCGCTCGGCGCTGTTCGATGAGCTCTCAAGGCTCGGCGCGCAGGTTTGGATGACCGGTGCGGATCCCGCGGCCTTTGCCGATGTCGGTCCGTCGGGTGAAATCTTCGGCGTCGAATCCGGCGAAATTGCCCCTCGCGCCTGAGGGGTAAGCGAGCGGAAAATCTCGCTTTGGAGGGGACGGAATCGACCGGCGAATCGAACTTTTATCGGGGTGCCGAATCAGCTTCCGCCGGGCTTGAAAAACCCTCTAAAAACCCTATATTTTCAACAGCTTGTGGGCCCAGACTTTGCTCTAGGCGCGCACCGCCTTTCATGGCAGAAGTAGCGCTCATCAGTGCTGGTTTTGCGCCGCTGATTCGTGGAGTGGATTTGACGTTCGCTGCCCATCAGGTCGCGAGTTCGTAAAACGCGAATGTCCAATCCGAAACTTCACGGGAACAATCTCAAAGGCCCCACATGACAGAACCTGCCCGGCAACCGAGCGGCGACAACGACCGTCCGATTCCTGTTGAATATGGCGCGGAATCGATCCGGGTTCTGAAGGGTCTCGATGCCGTTCGCAAACGGCCGGGCATGTATATCGGCGACACCGACGATGGCAGCGGCCTGCACCACATGGTGTACGAAGTCGTCGACAACGCCATCGACGAGGCGCTCGCGGGTCACGCGACCGCAGTTGAGGTCGTCCTCAATGCGGATGGATCCGTCACCGTGCGCGACGACGGCCGCGGCATTCCCGTCGACATCCACAAGGGCGAAGGCATTTCGGCAGCCGAAGTCATCATGACGCAGCTGCATGCGGGCGGAAAATTCGACCAGAACTCCTACAAGGTCTCCGGTGGTCTGCACGGCGTCGGCGTTTCCGTCGTCAATGCGCTGTCCAGCAAATTGCAGCTCCGCGTCTGGCGTGACGGCAAGGAACACTTCATCGAATTTGCCCACGGCGATGCGGTTGCTCCGCTGACGGTCGTGGGCGATGCTCATGGCAAGCGCGGCACCGAGGTGACATTCCTCGCCTCCAAGGAAACCTTCACCAATGTCGAATACGACTTCGCCACCCTCGAGCATCGCCTGCGCGAACTCGCTTTCCTCAATTCCGGCGTCAACATCGTGCTGTCCGACATGCGCCATGCGGTCGAGAAGCGCGAGGCCATGCATTACGAGGGCGGCGTCGAGGAATTCGTCAAATATCTCGATCGCAACAAGAAGGCGATGGTGCCCGCGCCGATCATGGTCAACGCCGAGATGAACGGCATCGGCGTCGAGGCCGCGCTGTGGTGGAACGACAGCTACCACGAGAACGTGCTGTGCTTCACCAACAACATTCCGCAACGCGACGGCGGTACCCATCTGGCCGGCTTTCGCGGCGCGCTGACGCGCCAGGTCAATGGCTACGCCGACGCCATGGCCAAGCGTGAAAAGATTGCGCTGACGGGCGACGATTGCCGCGAAGGTTTGACGGCGGTGCTCTCCGTGAAAGTGCCCGATCCGAAGTTCTCCTCGCAAACCAAGGACAAGCTGGTGTCCTCGGAAGTACGTCCCGTCGTCGAGAATGTCATCAACGAGGCGCTGGCGGCCTGGTTCGAGGAGCATCCGGCGGAAGCCAAGATCATCGTCGGCAAGGTGGTGGAAGCCGCCGCGGCGCGCGAAGCTGCGCGCAAGGCGCGCGAACTGACGCGGCGCAAGGGCGCGCTCGATATCGCTTCGCTGCCCGGTAAACTCGCCGACTGTCAGGAGCGCGATCCCGCCAAGTCCGAACTCTTCATCGTCGAGGGTGACAGCGCCGGCGGCAGCGCCAAGCAGGGCCGCAACCGCGAATTCCAGGCTGTGCTGCCGCTGCGCGGCAAAATTCTCAATGTCGAACGCGCGCGCTTCGACAAGATGCTGAGCTCCGAGCAGATCGGCACGCTGATCACCGCGCTCGGCACCGGTATCGGGCGCGACGATTTTGACCTGTCAAAGCTGCGCTATCACAAGATCATTCTGATGACCGACGCCGACGTCGACGGCGCGCATATCCGCACGCTGCTGCTGACGTTCTTCTTCCGGCAGATGCCCTCGCTGATCGAAGGTGGTTACCTCTATATCGCGCAACCGCCCCTCTACAAGGTGAACCGCGGCAAGTCCGAGCAATACCTGAAAGACGAGCGCGCGCTGGAAGATTATCTGATCGAAACTGGTCTCGACGACTGCGTCTTCAAGCCGGCAACGGGCGAGGACCGCTCGGGTCGCGATCTGCAGGCGCTGGTGGAGGACGCTCGCGTCATTCGCGGCGTCCTGCATAACCTGCACAGCCGCTATAACCGCAAGGTGGTGGAGCAGGCTGCGATCGCCGGCGTGCTGCGCCACAAGGTTTTTGGCGATCAGCCGAAAGCGATGGCCGCCGCCGACTATATCGCGCGGAGGCTCGATGCCCTGTCGGACGAGGTCGAGCGTGGCTGGGTCGGCCGCTTTGCCGAAGGCCAGGGTTTCGTCTTCGAGCGCACCGTGCGTGGCGTCAAGGACGTTGCCATCATCGATGATGCGCTGCTCGGTTCGGCCGATGCGCGCAAGCTCGACGAATATGCCGCGAAATTGCAGGAAGCCTATCCTCGTCCCGGCACCTTGCGCCGGAAGGATAGTCAAACGGCAATCCATGGCCCTGTAAGCTTGTTCGAAGCGATTACGGAAGCGGGCCGTGAGGGCGTCAAGCTCCAGCGTTACAAAGGTCTCGGCGAGATGAACCCGGACCAGCTCTGGGAGACCACCCTCGACAGTAACGAGCGCTCGCTGTTGCAGGTGAAGGTCAAGGAGGTCGATGAGGCCGACGACATCTTCACCAAGCTGATGGGCGATGTGGTCGAGCCGCGCCGCGAATTCATTCAGGACAACTCGCTCAGCGCGAATGTGGACGTGTGACGTAGATCTTACCTAAGAAGCCCGTAATCTGTTGCGCTAGTGCCGCCTATTTGAAGTTCCTGCACCACAAGCGGCGAATTCGATCCAGGAACTTCAAATAGAAAAGCGGCACTAGAATCAATGAGTTTGCTAGTGCCCATAACTTTCCGAAGTTCGTGGAAGCGGGTGCTGCAATGGAGCACGAACTTCGGAAAGTGGGCACTAGACCCGGTATGACCGGTCTGGTGTTGAATTCGGGGTCGCCATGACTGAATTTTCAGCCGGAGAACCTTCGGTGGAGTTTCTCGATGGCGCCGCCCTCCCAGCGCAAGCCGGTGCGCTCCATCCTGCTTCGAAGCTTGGTGTCGCCAAAGCCGGCTCGAAGGAGCGCAATGGCGGAATCGATGCGCTCCGCGCGGCCGTCACCTTGCTCGTCGTGTTTCACCACACCGCGATCACCTATGGAGCCATCGGCGGCTGGTATTACCGGGAAATCGCCCCGTCCAGTTCGCCGAGCGGCCTGCTCCTGATTCTGTTCTGCAGTGCGAACCAGGCCTGGTTCATGGGTCTGTTTTTTCTGCTGGCGGGCTACTACACGCCGCCTGCGTATCGGCGTCACGGCACGGTTGGTTTTGTCAGAGAGCGGCTGCTGAGGCTTGGAATTCCTCTCGTCTTTTACTTCCTCATCCTGCACCCGGTCACCGTCGCACTGGCCCAGACCGCAAATGGCCGCCCCTTCCTTCGGGTCTTCGAATATCTCTGGAGCCACGGTATGTTGGAGCCCGGGCCATTGTGGTTTGCCGAGGCGCTGCTGATTTTCGCAGGCGTCTGGTTATTGTGGCGCGGGTGGCGTGGGACAGCCGCGGCCGCCAATATCCCGTTTCCATCCGATACAGTTCTGCTGGTTGCCGCTCTCGTCACAGGCATCGCGGCCTTCCTGCTGCGGCTGGTGTGGCCTGTCGGTGTGAACGTCGGCTTCCTGCAACTCGGCTATTTCGCTTCCTACATCGTGTTGTTCGCAGCCGGTTGCGCGGGCGCCGAACAAAGATGGCTCGAACAAATTCCCGAAAGCCTTAAAAGCCGATGGGTACGAATTGCGTGGGCGGCGTTTCCCATTTTTCCCCTTGTCGCGCTGTTCGGGAGCCAAGTGCCATGGCTCCATGGGCGGGCCGAAGGCGGCTTAAATCTTCAGGCGCTCGTTTATGCGTTCTGGGAGCCCTTCGTCGCCTGGGGTTTCATTCTGGGGCTGTTGTGTTTTTTCCAGCGACAGTTTGCCCAGCTGAGCGGCGTCTGGCCGACATTGGCCCGCCGCGCTTTCCTGATATACATCATTCACCCGCCAGTCGTCGTCGGCGTTGCGTTGGCTTGGCGGGATGTCGCGGTGCCGGCGTTGGTCAAATTCCTCGTCACGGGCTCACTGGCCTGCGCGCTTTGTTATTTTATCGCGGGACTTGCCCTTCGCATCCCCGGCGTCGCACGGATTGTTTGACGGCTTTGATGCCGGTTGCCGTAAATTATCCCCAAGATACCCTTACACGCCAAGCGGCTTCGAAGCGTCAATGAGTTCTTGTGATGTCTGATCCGGGGATGTCTGATGCCGCACATGCATATCAATCTTTTCATCCAGGGCCGCGGGCATCACGAGGCCGCGTGGCGGCATCCCAAATCGTCGCCGTTGCCGCTGACGGACATCGGCTACACCGTCGATCTGGCACAGAAGGCGGAGGCCGGTTTTTTTGACTCGATCTTTCTCGCCGATGTCCTTGGTCTCTGGAACGACGTCGAGAGCGCCCCATTCAATTGGCTGGAGCCGATCACGGCGCTCGCAGCGCTCGCCATGGCGACCAAACGCATCGGCCTGATCGCCACCTGCTCGACGACCTATACCGAGCCCTACAATCTGGCGCGTCAGTTTGCGTCGCTCGATCACATCAGCCGGGGTCGCGTCGGGTGGAACATCGTCACGACGTGGTTGCCTCAGGCCGGCGCCAATTTCGGCCATATCGGACAAGTCGGCCATGCCGATCGCTACGAGCGGGCTGAGGAGTTCATGACGGTAATCAAAGGCCTGTGGGATAGCTGGGCCGACGACGCGGTGCTCGACGACCGCGAAGGCGGACGATACGCCGACCGCAAAAAGGTAAGGGCCATCGATCATAAGGGACCGCATTATCCGGTGCTCGGCCCCCTGAACATGCCACGCTCGCCGCAGGGCCGTCCGGTCTTTGTCCAGGCCGGCTCCTCCGACACGGGCAAAAAGTTTGCTGCGCGCCATGCCGAAGCGGTGTTCACGGCGCATCTGGAAAAGGTAACCGCGAGAGCGTTCTATGTGGATCTCAAGGAGCTGGTCTCAGCTGAGGGCCGTGATCCCCGGCATGTTCTTATCCTGCCGGGGTTTAGCCCCATCATCGGCTCTACGGAGGCCGAGGCCGAACGCTTTGCTACCGAACTCAACGAACTTTCCGATCCCGAAGTCGGCCGCAATCGCCTGTCGCAACGGTTTGGCGGATCTGATTTTTCGCATCTGGCGCTGGACAAGCCGTTGTCGCCGGCCGATTTTCCCGACCCCAGCAAGAATGAGGCTTCACGCAGCCGAACCGAAGCGGTCGTTGCGCTCGTCGCGAAGGAGCGGCCGACGCTTAGGCAGCTTCTCGCCAAGCTTGCCGGCGCGCGTGGACATTTCACCATCGCAGGACCGCCGGAAAAGATAGCCGACATCATGCAGGATTGGTTCGAAACCGGCGCTGCCGACGGCTTCAACCTGATGCCGCCGGTGCTGCCACACCAGCTCGATCTCTTCATCTCGGAGGTCGTCCCGCTGTTGCGGAAGCGAGGCTTGTTCCGCGATGCCTATGAAGGCGAAACACTTCGCTCCCATTTCGGGCTTTCGCGCCCGGCCGTGCAGTTCGGTTAGAGGGAATGATGGCGCGACCGCGCCGTGGCTTGTGTGACGACTTCATCGTCCGTTGATTTTGTCGTGTATTCTGGAGTAGCTGGAATAGACGGATTTAGTTTGGAGGACATCCACGTGCCGCCCATCCAGTACATCGTCGAGGGCGGTCATCGGCTCACGGGCACGATCGTGCCGTCCGGCAACAAGAATGCCGCATTGCCGATCATCGCCGCGGCACTTCTGACCGAACATCCTGTCACGCTCGATAATGTCCCGCGCATCCGTGACACCGAAACCTTGGTGGAACTGATCCGCTCGGTCGGGGCCTCAGCCGAATGGCTGAAGCCCAATACGCTCGCCATTCATGCCAAAAGCATTCGCGCCGCCGATCTCGATCCGGAACTCTGTGCGCGGATCCGCGCGTCGATCCTGCTTGCGGGACCATTGCTGGCACGCTGCGGTGAGGTGGTGTTGCCGCCGCCGGGCGGCGACGTGATCGGCCGGCGCCGGCTCGATACGCATTTCCTCGCCTTCGAGCAGCTCGGCGCCACGGTTGCGGCATCGGCGCGACTGGAACTGCGCTGCTCTCGCCTGAAGGGCGCGGACGTCTTTCTCGATGAGCCCAGCGTCACCGCGACCGAGAATGCGCTGATGGCGGCGGTTGCCGCCGACGGCACCACGTATTTGCGCAACGTCGCCTCCGAACCGCATGTGCAGGACCTTGCGCATTTCCTGGTCGCGCTCGGCGCCCGTATCGACGGCATCGGCACCAACACCATGGTCGTGCATGGGCCGGCCACGCTCGGCTCCATCAATTATGCGATCGGGCCCGATCACATCGAGGTCGGCTCTTTGATCGGGCTCGCCGCCGTGACGCGCTCGAAGCTGCGCATTGCCCGGGCCGGCGTCATACATCTGCGCTCGATCCGGATGGGGTTTGAGCGGCTCGGCATTTCTTGCGAGGTCGAAGGCGACGATCTCATCGTGTCCGACCGCCAGACTCTCAAGATTCAGGACGACTTTGGTGGCCATGTGCCGAAACTGGAAGACCAGCCGTGGCCGGCTTTTCCCGCCGACCTGATGTCGATTGCGATTGTGACGGCGACCCAGTGCGCCGGTGTCATCCTGATGTTCGAAAAGATGTTCGAATCCCGGATGTTCTTTGTCGACAAGCTGATCGCGATGGGTGGCCGTATCGTGCTGTGCGACCCGCACCGCGCGATCGTCGCGGGTCCGAGCCGGCTGAAAGGCGCGCCGATGACGTCGCCCGATATCCGCGCCGGGATGGCGATGCTGCTTGCGGCGGCCTGTGCCGATGGCGTCTCGACCATCAACAATGCCGATCAGGTCGAGCGTGGCTATGAGCGGATCGACGAGCGGCTCAACGCGCTCGGCGCCAGAATTACCCGCGTGCCCGCGCGCGGCGGCTAGCCGCACACTGATTTTATTCCCGAAAATCTCGCAATATTTTGCTGGGGTTTGTGTCTTGCGCTGTTGCCCCGAGGCGCGCAAAACTTCGCTGCCATGACAATCCGTGAAATCAAGCCTGACGTTGATCGCGACAGCGTGCTGGCCGGCGCGCAGTTCGCCGATGCCTACCGCGTCACTGTCACCGATGCGAAACTCGATGCGCGGACGGCGGCTGAGCGCATATTTTCCCGCAATCCGCGTTGGGTGCAGGCGTTGCTGGATCTGCGTAACAAGGTCGTGGCGCCATTCGGCCTGAAGACTTCGGGTGAGGGCGACGCAATTACCGGTGGCATGATCGGACTTTTCCCCGTGCTCAGCGAGACGCCGCAACGGCTGGTCGCCGGATTCAACGACCATCACCTTGATTTCCGCGTTGTCGTGGATGTTGCGCCCGCTGACCGTGGCCAGGACGTGACCACCACCACCCTGGTTCTCACCCATAACTGGCTCGGGCGCGCGTACCTCAGCGCCATCATGCCGTTCCACCGCATGATCGCCAAAACCCTGCTCGGACAGGTCTGTCAGGCCCCGGCGGCGCGATAGCGGCGCTTGCGCCATCCCGCCATACCATAGCTGCCGTTGAAGAAGCCACGCGGGCGATTTAAGCTGGACGCGCTCGCCAGCTTTGTAGCAGCAAGCCCGGAAATAACCGCGCCAGAAGCATTGGACCGAGGAAACAAGAATGGCCGATGAAACCGCAACGCTTGCCGCCTATGTCGTTGGGCTGAAATTCGAAGACATCCCGCCGGAGGTTCGAGAGCGCGCCAAGGCCTTGACGCTCGATTTTCTCGGCAGTGCGATCCGGGCGCGGCGCGATGCGGAATCCACGCCCTCTCTGTTCAAGACGCTCGAGACGCTGGCGCTCGATGGACGCGGCGAATCCACCGTGTTCGGCGACGACAGGACGTGGACGCCTGCAATTGCCGCTCTGCTCAACGGGGCGCTCGGCCATTCGCTTGATTTCGACGACACGCATGCGGATTCGTCGCTGCATGCGAGCGCACCGGTGGTGCCGGCTGCGTTTGCCGTCGGTGAACTCGTCGGGGCCTCCGGCCGCGAGGTGCTCACCGCGATCGTCGCCGGCTATGAGGTGTGCTGCCGGCTCGGCAATGCGCTTGATCCGACTTCGCATTATGCCCGCGGCTTCCATCCCACCGCAACCGCCGGCACGTATGGCGCGGCCGCGGCGGCCGCGAAATTGTTTGGACTGTCGAAGGACCAGATCGTTGCGGCGTTTGGCGTGTCTGGCAGCCAGGCGGCGGGTTCGCTGCAATTCCTGGTCAACGGCGCCTGGAACAAGCGCTATCAGGTCGGCGCGGCCGCAATGAACGGCGTGATCGCCGCAACGCTGGCGCGCAACGATTTTGTCGGAGCGACCCAATCGGTTGAGGGCAAGCATGGCCTGCTTGTCGGCTACAGCGATAATGCGCACCCGGAAAAGGCTGTCGCCGATCTCGGCCAAGTCTACGAGACCATGAAGATCGGCGTGAAGCCCTATCCAAGTTGCCGCTACACCCACGCCGCGCTCGATGCGCTGATCGCGATGCGCCGGGAGCACAACCTGACGCCGGACCAGATCAAGCGGGTTGAAATCGGGCTGCACCGCAACGGCATCACGCTGACCGGCGATGCCGCCACCAAGCGGCATCCGACGTCGGTGGTCGGCGGCCAATTCTCGATGTTCTTTACCGGCGCGGTCGCGCTCGATCAGGGCCGCTTCGGCTGGGACGATTATGACCGGCTTGGCGATGCCGCCGTCGATGCGCTGGCCGACAAGTTCGACGTCGTGCAGGACGATCGTCTGGAAACCGGCCGCAAGCATCCCTTTGGCGCCCGTGTCAGCATCACCACCGCTGATGGCGTCCATGAGCGGATTTATGACGACCCTTCCGGTGAGCCGGCGTCGTTTCCGGATGCGCAGGCGATGGCGCAGAAATTCCTGACGCTGGCGCGTCCCGTGCTCAACGGCCGCGCCGATCAGTTGGCGGATGCGATTCTTTCCCTGGAACGGTTTGATCGCGTCGAACAGGCGACCCATCTGGGACGGCAGTAAGCCCTAAGCTGACAGTTCGGGTCGCGCCGTCCAGGCGTCGCGCTGCGTCACCCATAAATCCGAGACATGGTCGAACAGCTCGACCTGGCGTTCGATGGTTGCTCCGAGGCGTCGAGCCACATTTTGTGATGCGACGTTCTCCGGGCGGATGATGTGGACGATCTTGTCGATCTCGAAAGTCGCAAAGGTCCAATCAAGGGAGGCAGTCGCAGCCTCGACCGCGTAGCCCTTGCCGCGAAAGCCTTTGGCGATACCCCAACCGACCTCCAAGCCTGGCCAACCCACAGGAAACCACGGTCCGACCCGTCCGACGTACCGGCCCGTCTGCTTTTCCTCGACCACAAACAGGCCGAAACCGTGCAGCGCCCAATGCCCGGCCATGATCGCCGCATTGCGCCAGCCGACAAAGGCATCGACGACCGGCTTTCCGTCAGGGGTGATGAACCGCGCACTGTCGGGGTCGGCGAGCATCTCTGTGTTCGGCGCCACATCGGCATCTCGCCATCGCCGCAACAGGAGACGCTCGGTCTCAATGACCAGATCCATCGGCATGGGTAACGTGACGCCTGGTTTGACGGGGATCATCGCTGTCCGTCCTCGGAAACGCCTGGGAATATCGCGCTGCCTATCGCCATCCTTATGTAGCATGCAAGTGACGAGCGATTCGACCTTCTTTACGGCCGTGCGAATCGCAGCTTGTCATTGCCGGCGATTTTTGAAACCCTGATTTCCTGCCCAACCCAGACCTGACGCGGCGCGTCGGACCAACAAGGTCAAGAACTGCACGAGGGCAGCGATCGAGGAATGTCGGGACATGCTCGAGATATCGACGGTTACAGGATTGGCACCGGACGCAAGAGACAGAATGCCCGCAGCACAAACGTCAGCCCGGACTTTCGTGCTGGTTCACGGCGCCTGGCATGGCGGCTGGTGCTGGAGCCGGGTTGCGGATCGCTTGCGCGCCGCCGGCCATCAGGTTTTTACGCCGACGCAAACGGGGCTTGGCGAACGCAAGCATCTGCTCTCGAAAGACATTACGCTCGATACGTTCAGGACGGATATCGTCAACGTCATCGAAGCCGAAGAGCTGAGCAAGATCGTACTGGTCGGTCACTCCTTCGGCGGGTTGGCGATCAGCGGCGTGGCCGATGTGATGCCGGAACGCATTCGCCATTTGGTCTACCTGGATTCGCTTGTTGTGGAGGGCGGCAAGAGTCCGTTCGACAGCCTGCCGGCTGATGTCGTGGCGGCGCGCCGCAAGTTGGCAGAGGAATCGAGCGGAGGCTTGAGCCTTCCCAATCCGCCACCGTCGACGTTCGGGGTGTTGGACGCGGAAGACACCGAATGGGTCAAGCGACGGCTGACGCCGCATCCCTTTTCCACCTACACCAGCAAGCAGAATATCGTGGGGCCGGTCGGCAATAATCTGCCGCGGACCTATGTTCATTGCACCAATCCGTCCTATGCGGCGCTTCAGGGGTCGCGCGACTGGGTGAAGGCGCAAGCCGGCTGGCGCTGGGCCGAAATCGCCACGGGCCACGACGCGATGGTGACGGCGCCGGATGAACTCGCGAAGATGCTGATCGGCATTTCCAGCTGAGCTTCGAGCATGCCGGCCCGGCACGCATTAGGCCATCTTAGCAGGCGGCGTTATGGCTGATCGTCGCGGAATTCCCGGTTCGAAAGGCTGGCTTCCTCGAGGTCCAGATCGCGTTCAATGTGCCGCCGGGTTTCGTCCGTGATTTTTCCGTCGCGCAGCAGGACGTGAATGAATTTCCGTTCGGCTGAAATCAATTCTCGTGTCAGACCGGTTCCTGTCGCGGACCGCAATCGCGCATCCGGATCGAGCGAATTGGGTAACTGACTGGCGCGGGTTTCGTGCCGCGCGCGCAAAAGCTGGACGACTTCATCGGATATTTCGCGGTGCTCGGTGATCCTGTCGAACGACTTGAGCGCGGCATCGAGGGCCTCGCGTCGCGCGCTGATTTCAGATTCAAGCTCGGCCACGCGCTCACTGCGGCCAGCCTGCGCGACGCCGAGCCAGCGTACGATCGGCGCCAGGCCTAATCCGAATCCGACCAGTGTGATGAAAATGACGCCGAAGGCGACGAACAGGATCAGGTCGCGCTCAGGAAAAGGGCTGCCGTCGGGCAGCGCGAAAGGCAGCGCCAGCGCGGCGGCCAGCGAAACCGCACCGCGGACGCCCGTGAACGAGAGCACGAACGCCCACTGCCATGGCGGAGCCGGATCGCGCTCGCGTATGCGCCCGATTATTCGCGGCAGATAGATCGCAGGAAAGGTCCAGGCGAAACGCGCGATGACGATCATCACGGTGACGAGCGCGGTCGCGATCAGGATGTCATCCAGCGGAAACGCTTTCGATTTCTCGAACAGCAGCCGCATCTGGAAGCCGGTCAGCAGGAACAACAGCCCCTCGATCAGATAGATCACGAGGTTCCAGAAGAAGATGCCCTGCAAACGTGTGGCTGCGGAGATCAACAACGGCCCGTTCCAGCTCATGTAAAGCCCGCACGCGACGGTGGCGATCACGCCGGAACCTCCGAAACGCTCGGGCAACCAGAAGGCCACATAGGGCGTGATCAGCGACAAGGTGATTTCGATCTGCGGATCGCGCGCCCAGTGTCGCGCCCGCAAGGAGAGCCAGCCGACGGCTATTCCAAAAGCCGCTTCGCCAACGACGATGGCGGAGAATTCTCCGATGGCCTTTGGAAACGAAAACACGCCGGTCGAGATGGCGACCACCGCGAAACGATAGAGAATCAGCGCGGTCGCATCGTTGGCCAGTCCCTCGCCCTCCAGCACCACCATGATACGGCGCGGGATGGCGAGCCTGCGGGCAACTGCCAGTGGCGCCACCACGTCAGGCGGTGCGACGATGGCTCCCAGAAGAAAGCCGACGTTCCACGGCAGGCCGATCAGGTAATGCGTCGCGGCGGCGACCGCGAAAGCGGTAAAGATCACACACCCGACCGACAACAGAATGATAGGGCGCAGATTGAATTTGAACTCGCGCCAGCTCATGGCCACCGCCGCCGAGTAGATCAGCGGTGGCAGCACCAGCAACAGGATCAGTTCGGGCGGCAATTCCGGCGAGGGCATGCCCGGCACGAAAGCGAGCGCGATGCCGGCGAGCAGCAGCAGGATCGCGGGGGCGACCTCGACCCGCCGCGCCAGAAGCGCGGTTCCGGCGAGCACCGCAAGCAGGATCAAAAACAGCTGAAAATTGGCTTCCACGGTCTTCCTGTTCCATTCGAGGCCAGTTTGCCTGGAAGATGGCCGAGGTCAACGTGAGTGCCTCCGGTCGTGCGGCAAAGACGATCTGGCGCCCTAAAGCGCGCTGGCGGCGATATTGACCATCAGCGCCAGCAACGCGGTGTTGAACACGAACGAGATGATTCCGTGCGCCGTCACCGTGCGGCGGATCGCCTTGTCGGTGATACCGACATCGGACACCTGCGCGGTCATGCCGATCACGAAGGAGAAATACACGAAGTCCCAATAGTCGGCGTGCTCTTGCTGATCGCCGCTTGGGAACTGAAGGCCGCCCGGCTTTTTGCCACGGTAATATTCATGGGCGTAGTGCAACGCGAAGCCGGTATGCACCGCCGCCCACGACAATGCCACCGTCAGCGTCGCAAACACCAATTCGGTGGGCTTGTGGTTGGCCTGCCCCAGCTCCGACACGATCGCAACCAGGCTTGCGAAAGCGCCAAGCGCGGTCAGAAGCGGAATCACGAAGCGGCCATCGTCCTGTAGCGAAGCCATGCGGCGGATCGTTGCCAGCGTGCTGCGCAACATCATGGTGTAGACGAGAACGATATACACCGCGACAAAGGTGTCCCAGCCGATTAGCAGTCGCGTGACCAGCCGAAGCGACGACGGCAGCAGGAAGAAGGCGATAATGCCGAGCGCGATCGCAACGGACGTGCGCGGACGCGCATAAACCAGACGAACGGCCTTCGGCATCTTCCGGAAACGAAGAAGCCGCTGTTCGAAGTCGTCGCCGGTCATGCCGCCTAATTCTTGCGTTCGGCGACGAAGCGGGCCGCCGCCCGCAGGATGTCGCCTCGGGCACCGAAGATCGACAGCGCCTGGTCCGCACGCGCCAGCAGATCGCGAACGCGCTGCTTGGCGCCGTCGATCCCGAGCTGGGTGACAAAGGTGGTCTTGCCAAGCGCCGCATCCTGTCCGGTCTGCTTGCCGAGCGCGGCCGCGTCGCCTTCGACGTCGAGCAGATCGTCGGCGATCTGGAAGGCCTCGCCAAGCGCGCGGCCGTAGTCATCGAGCGCCTGATATTCCTTCGGCGACGATTGACCGAGGATCGCGCCGGCGATGCAACCGAAACGCAATAGCGCCCCGGTCTTCATCTGCTGCAGGCGTGCGACGTCGACCGGCTCGCGATCGCCGAAGCGGCCCTCGCCGGCGAGGTCGAGCATCTGGCCGCCGACCATGCCGCCGATGCCGGAGGCGCGCGCCAGCGCGCGGGTGAGCAACAGCCGCACAGTCGGGTCTTTGTGAATTTCGTCGCGGGTGACGATGTCGAAGGCGAGCGTCAACAGGCCGTCGCCGGCGAGGATGGCGGTCGCATCGTCGGTCTTCTTGTGCAGCGTGGGCCGGCCGCGCCTGAGATCGCTGTTGTCCATCGCCGGCAGGTCGTCATGGATCAGCGAGTAGCAGTGAATGCATTCGAGAGCCGAGCCTGCGAGCAGCGCCGCGTCGCGTGCTACGCCAAAGATCGCCGAACTCTCCACCACCAGAAACGGCCGCAAGCGCTTTCCTCCGCCGAGGCTTGAATAGCGCATCGCATCCATCAGCCGCTTCGGCCGCGCGATTTCGTCAGCCAACAGCGTGTCGGCGAGAAGCCTTGCGAGCAGCGCCTCGGTATCCTCCGCGGTCTGGTCCAGTCGCTTCGCAAAGTCCTGTGTAGCGGTCGTCATCGAGGAAGGGCTCCCAGTCAATTTGGCCGGACAATCGGTTATGATGCTTCCCGCGTCAATTGCGCCCGGGCGACCCGGGGCGCCATAAAACCGTTGAAAAAGCCGGGAATTATCAGGCAGATATTGGTTAAGTCGGAATTCCGAGCCAGAAACCATATTTTGCGCATTGCCCGAAATTTGCTGCTGATCGTGCTGGCTGCGCTTTTGCTGCCCTATCTCATGACGCCGCTCTACCGCACCGGCCACCCTGCCTCTCTCCTGATGGCCTGGCGCTATGTGACCGGCGCCCCGGTATCGCGGCAGTGGGTCGATCTGGCGGCGATGGCGGCTCCGCTGCCGCGGTCGGTGGTGGCTTCCGAAGACGCGAAATTCTGCACCCATCGCGGCGTCGACTGGGGCGCCTTGCGTGAGGTGATCGACGACGCCGAGGATGGCGAGGCTTCCCGCGGCGGCTCGACCATCACCCAGCAGGTGGCCAAGAACCTGTTTCTGTGGCCGGGCCGCAGCGTGGTCCGCAAGGCGCTGGAGCTGCCGCTGGCACTATGGATCGACTTCGTCCTGCCCAAACCAAGGATTCTGGAAATCTATCTCAATATCGCCGAGCTCGGCCCCGGCGGCCAGTTCGGCGCGCAAACCGGCAGCCTCTATGCCTTTGGCCATGGCGCCTCCATGGTGACCGCTCGCGAAGCGGCGCTATTGGCGGCGATTTTGCCTAATCCGCACACCCGCAGTGCCCGTAATCCAGGGCCGGGTATCCGACGATTAGCGGGTATTTATATCGCCCGGGCCCAGGTCGCAGAATTGCAGCGGTGCTGGGCTGAAAATCGCTAATGCCACGCTATTTTTGGGTCATTTTCACCAATTTTGAAGCTAGCGTTGGACCTCGCCATCCTCTATAAGCGCGGCCTCATCGGCATTTTGAGCTTGCGCCCTGGCGCTGTAGCCGCCCGTTTCGGGATGATGCCGCCGGATAACATCCCTAGAGGACACCGATATGGCCGTTCCCAGAAGAAAAACATCGCCATCGCGGCGTGGCATGCGCCGCTCGGCCGATGCATTGAAGAAGCCGACCTATGCCGAGGACAAGGACTCCGGCGAGCTGCGCCGTCCGCATCACCTCGACCTGAAGACCGGCATGTACAAGGGCCGGCAGGTTCTGAAGGCCAAGAAGGATTCCTGATCCGGCCGCTTGCTGGCTGAACAGGCGCCCAGGCGGGGGCAAGACGGCATACGGCGAAGCGGTCGATCGCTTCGCCCCTCGGACCACTTGAGAAGGCCCTGCCGATGTCGATGGTCGGTTTCCCGCTACTTCTGATCCCGCTCGCGATCTACAACATCATCGTGTTCCTGATGCCCGGCGTTTCCTTCGCCGAGCCGCTGGTGACGCTGCCGCTGACGTCTGGCGCGCAATGGCCGGTGACGCTGAGCGATGTGCTGCTTTCGCTCGGCATCCTGATGCTGCTGCTCGAGGTGATCAAGGGTGCACGGCCCGGCGCGAAATTCCTCACCGATCACCTGTTGTCGCTGATCGTCTTCGGCGCTGCGCTGGCGGAATTTCTGCTGTGGCCGCGCTTTGCGAGCTCGGCCTATTTCCTGCTCACGCTGTTGGCGCTGGTGGATTTCCTGTCCGGCGTCGCACTGCGCGTCAGGCGGGGAGCGCGGGTCACGGTGGCGGCATCACGTAGCGCGCGGCCGATTCCGGTCGAAGCCAGGCAGGAACCCGCCGACCTTCCTGCGGTTCAACCGGCGCCGGTCAACGAGCCCATCATCCCCGCGCCCTCCGAGCCGACATTCGCTCATCCCGAGACGAGTGCTGCGCCCGCATCGGAACCTGCCGCGGGACCGCAAGCCGGCAGCGCTTCGCCGCCGCCCGAGACTGCCCATTAATTTCCTTTAGACCACCTGACGCATCCGAGTGCCGGCGGCGTCTTGCGCCGGTGTCTGGCGCGGCCGGTAGGCGGCTTGGGCGTCCGCCAGACTGGCGCGCCGTACCCGGCGGGCTTGCGGCACCTGCTGGGCCTCGGCAATCAAATGAGTGATGAAGATCGGGTCGGGCGCCCACCGATACCAGCGCCGCCGCGCCCGCCGTTCGGTGAAAGCCAGCGGTACCAGCGCGCGGCTTTCAGGCTTGGCTGCTCCGGCCGGGGTGTCGTCGATTGCGGGCTCTGTTCGATCGGTGGGCATCGGGATAACGGCTTCCCTGCTGAACTGTTACATTTTGGGACATCTCGGTCCTCTGTTACAGTCGCCCTCGCAAGGGTCATGCCGCGACAGTCTCTTTTGTTCCTGATCGAAATGCGGACGTGGTTTCCAGAATCTTTATGAACTTTACATAAGGTTGGCGTGCAACGGGCCTGAATTTGAGGGTCGAGCGTTAGAGTTGGACCACCAGTGTAGCTGAGCCTGTCCCGGAACGAGGCGATCTTGAACCCAGCTCTCCCCCAAGCCTCAGCCATCCTCGCCTCGCTTGGCCAGGCCGCTTTCTTCTGGGATATCGCAACCGACCGCCTGGTCTGGAGCGCGCATGTTGCCGCGGTCTTCCCCGATATTCCTTTTGAGCGTCTGGCCAGCGGCACGGAGTTCTCAAACCTGATCGAGCCCCAGCGCTCGGTTCGCTTGGATGCGTTCATCCCGTCGGCCGCTGCCAAGAGCCGCGAAGGTGCGCCCTACCGCATCGAATACGGCGTGAGGGCCAATACGTCTGCACCGGTGCAGTGGATCGAGGAGACCGGCTGCTGGTTTGCCGGCGCCGACGACAGACCGGTGCGCGTCCAGGGCATTGTGCGCGTCAACAACGAGCGCCACGCCCGCGACGAGCAGCTCGTAAAGCTGTCACAGAATGACCCGCTGACCGGTGAACTCAACCGCACGCATCTGGTCGCTTCGCTTGCCGAGACGATCGAGGAAGCCGTTCGTTTTCGCAGCCAATGCGCCTTCATGCTGATCGGCATCGATCACCTGGCGCGCATCAACGACGCCTTCGGTTTCGATGTCGCGGACGCGGTGATTTCGGAGGTGGCGGCCCGCATTCGCGCAAGGCTGCGCGGCGGCGATGTGTTGGGGCGCTTCTCCGGCAACAAATTCGGACTGGTGCTGAAGAACTGCACCGTCGACGACATGAGCGTCGCCGCCGAGCGGTTTCTGGCCGCCATCCGTGACGAGGTGGTGCCGACCAAATCCGGTCCGGTCTCGGTGACGGCATCGATCGGCGCCGTCAGCGTGCCGCGTTATGCGCGCCGCGCCGACGAGGCGATCAACCGCGCGCAGGAAACCCTCGACGCCTGCAAAAGCCGGCGGGTGGGATCGTTTTCGCTGTGGCGCCCGAATGTCGAGCGCGACGCCCAGCGCCGGGTGAATATTCGCGTTACCGACGAAATCGTCACCGGGCTCAACGAACGCCGCATCGCCATGGCCTTCGAGCCGGTGGTGGATGTCACCGCGCGTCACGCCGCCTTCTACGAATGCCTGATCCGCATGGAGCAGCACGACGGACAGATCTTGCTGGCGCCCGACATCGTCCCCGTAGCGGAAAAGCTCGGACTGATCCGCCTGGTCGATCATCGTGTGCTTGAACTCGTGATTGCAGAACTGGCGGCGTCTCCCGCCGTCGAGCTCAGCCTCAACATCTCGCCGGACACCACCATGGATCCGGACTGGTGGATGTCGATCGAATCGCTGATGCGGGCCCACCCCGGGGTCGGCGAGCGGCTGATCGTCGAGATCACTGAAACCGTGGCGATCCAGAATGTCGACGACGTCCGCGGCTTCGTTTCGCGGTTGAAAAATTTTGGCAGCCGGATCGCGATCGACGATTTCGGCGCCGGCTACACCTCGTTTCGGAACCTGCGCAAGCTCGGCGTCGATATCGTGAAGATCGACGGCGCTTTCGTGCAGAACATCGCGCGCTCCGCCGATGACCGCGCCTTCGTGCAGACGCTGATCGATCTGGCGCGACGGCTGGACATCAAGACGGTCGCTGAATGGGTACAGGACGAAGAAGCAGCATCGATGCTGCGCGACTGGGGCTGCGATTACATCCAGGGGCGGCTGATCGGGCTTGCGTCGTCGCAGCGGCCCTGGCAGCAGCCGGCAGGGACGGCGTTGCCCGCGGCGGGGTAGGCTCTTTCTCGGATTTCCGCAGCATCTATATTTGGCGAACATCAAGAGCGGCGTCTAGCGATCGCCACGAACGCTTGCCTAGGCCAACCAGTTCTCCATCTTCAGGCCGCGAATACGTTTGAATTCGGCGGCATTGGCGGTCACGATGGTGGCGCCGGTCGCGCGTGCGTGGGCGGCGATCAGCAGATCGTTTCCCCCGATAGGCTTTCCGGCCGCTTCAAGCTCCGCTCGAATCCTGCCGTATTCAACATCAGCCGGAACGTCGAAGGGGAGCGTATCGATTTCGGCAAGAAGGTCTTCAACCGCCTTCAGCAATCGCGCCGAGCCGTTCTTGGCGCAGCCATATCGCAGCTCCGCCGCCACGATAATGCTGGTGCAGATATTCTGTTCGCCGTGCTTGGCGATTTGCTTCGCGGCTTTGCCGTGCGGGTTTCTGATCAGATCGGAAATGATATTGGTGTCGAGCGTATAACGGGTCAAAACACGCGCTCCGGAGGCGGCACCGGATCGGCCACATCGGGAAAGCTCTCGTCGATTGGCTTCATCGATTTGAGCAAGGCGACCAGTCCACGCTTACGAACTGGCTCGATCACCAGCCGCTCTCCGTCGCGATGCATAATGGCCTCATCACCCGGGAGCTCGAATTCGACGGGAATCCGGACTGCCTGGTTGCGGCCGTTACGAAATAGTCTGACGTGGCGCTGTTCTGTCACGGCTGTCTCAGCGTTGGCATATGCCTGTAACATATGCCAGATTGAGGCCGATAGCAAGGCGCAATTGCTGATTTTCCCAGGTCGATTAACGCGATTCCACCTGTCTAGTTGCTGGTCAAAAAAATCTCACCTTGCCTTGTCGGGCAAATCACCTTTAGAAGCCCGCGCCATCCTGTCCCACTAGGAGGGGCGGCTCGCGATCGCCACGAACGCGGGGCAGGGAGCGGTGGACGCTGGTAACCTCGCAAGGCGTGCGCGGAGACAGGCGGACGGCGAAGCCGTGTGGTCCTGACGCCCCGACGCTGGCGTTAACTCGCGACGATACTTCGTATCGCGCGGGGATGGTGGCAAGAAAGCCCGGTTCACCAGGGAGAGCTCGGAATAAGCCGTAAAACCATTGCGCAGGAATGCCGGTGTGACCGGTGAACCTGTGGTGACTTGCTCGTGTGCTTTTTATTTTTCGCACATGAGGCTGCGGGTGCGCTTTCGCATCCGGCATTCCCTGCGCCCTGTGTCTTCGAGGGGCGGAATTTTTCGCAAAGCCTCGGGCGTGATTACGTCGCGGGAAGGTGGAGGCGTGTCCCGGACGCGGCGCAGCGCGCCAGCGGTGCCCCGCAGAGCCGGGACCTAAGGATCGAGTGATGGACCCCGGATCAGCAGCGCATCATGTGATCGGGCCGCGCAGTGCGCTGGCCCAATCATGCTGCGCAGCATCCGGGGAACGAGCCCTATTCTTCCTTCTTCGGTTCCTTCGACATGCGGTCGAGGCGGTCCTGCATGTCCTTCATCTGACGGCGCAGATCGTCGATATTGTCGGTCGAAGCTTCCGGAATCTTTTCGGGTTCCGCAGGCCCCGACGAGCGCTGCGGCACGAACGGCTTGAACATCGAGAACGTCTGCTGGAACAATTCCATGTTGCGGCGGACATGCTCTTCCAGCGGTGCAAAGGGCGTCCCGCTGAAGGTATCGGTGAGCTGCCTGCGGAATTTTTCCTGCTCGCGTGTCAGCGTGTCGATGGACTGCTCGAGATATTTCGGCACCACCATCTGCATGCTGTCGCCGTAAAAGCGGATCAACTGCCGCAGGAAGGTAGTCGGCAACAGGTTTTGCCCGGCCTTGTTTTCCTGCTCGAAGATGATCTGCGCGAGCACCGAACGGGTGATGTCGTCGCCGGTCTTGGCGTCGTAGACGAGGAAGTCCTCGCCCTCCTTGACCATGGCCGCGAGGTCCTCAAGCGTCACATAGGTGCTCGTGCCGGTATTATAGAGCCGTCTATTTGCGTATTTCTTGATCGTGGTGGGTTGGTCTGATTTCGCCATGGGGGCTCGCACAGAAAGACCGGGAAAAGGAACCCGACGGGACCGCCGAAGGGCCGAAGTCAACGCATTGCAGCAAAGGTAAGCATTTTCAATGCAGTTCGGCTACCGTTTTGTGCGGCACGGTTAATCCCAAGGCATGGGCAAGGCTCACGAAAGCGCCAAGGGTGCTATTTTGAATGCAATGCGGCGAGTAGCGGATTGACATGCTCTCGCGAGGTTAACAGATTAAGGGCGAGACAGGCCCGCCATGCTGGTGGTTCGCCCGCCGCCGAGGCTTAAAAGCCCAAGAACTCAAACTCAGGAGATGTCCATGTCAGACGATGTCGTCATCGTCAGCGCCGCCCGCACCGCGGTCGGAAGTTTTAACGGCGCGTTCGCCACCGTGCCGGCCCACGACCTCGGCGCCGTTGCCATCAAGGCCGCGCTGGAGCGCGCGGGAATTGAGCCCGGCCGCGTGTCCGAAGTCATCATGGGGCAGATCCTCACCGCGGCCCAGGGCCAGAACCCGGCCCGTCAGGCCTCGATTGCGGCCGGTATCCCGGTTGAAAGCCCGGCCTGGGGTGTCAACCAGCTTTGCGGCAGCGGCCTGCGCACGGTGGCACTTGGTTATCAGGCGCTGCTCAACGGAGATTCGGAAATCGTCGTCGCCGGCGGCCAGGAATCCATGAGCATGGCCCCGCATGCGCAATATCTGCGCGGCGGCGTCAAGATGGGCAACCTCGAACTCGTCGACACCATGATCAAGGACGGGCTGTGGGACGCCTTCAACGGCTATCACATGGGTAATACCGCTGAGAACGTTGCACGGCAGTATCAGATCACCCGCGCCCAGCAGGACGAATTCGCGGTTCACTCGCAAAACAAGGCCGAGGCCGCGCAAAAGGCCGGCAAGTTCAAGGACGAGATCGTCCCGGTCACGATCAAGAACCGCAAGGGCGACGTCATCGTCGATGCCGACGAATATCCGCGTCATGGCGCGACGCTGGATGCGATGGCCAAGCTTCGCCCGGCCTTCGAGAAGGACGGTACCGTCACGGCCGGCAGTGCGTCGGGCATCAACGATGGCGCGGCCGCCGTGGTGCTGATGACCGCCAAGCAGGCCGCCAAGGAAGGCAAGAAGGTGTTGGGACGCATCGTGTCGTGGGGGCAGGCCGGCGTCGATCCGAAGATCATGGGCACGGGCCCCATTCCGGCCTCGCGCGCAGCCCTCAAGAAGGCCGGCTGGAGCATCGGCGATCTCGACCTGATCGAGGCCAATGAGGCCTTCGCGGCGCAGGCCTGTGCGGTCAACAAGGATCTCGGCTGGGATACCTCCAAGGTCAACGTCAACGGCGGCGCGATCGCGATCGGTCATCCCGTGGGTGCGTCCGGCGCGCGCGTGCTGGTGACGCTGCTGCACGAAATGCAGAAGCGCGATGCCAAGAAGGGCCTCGCCACGCTGTGCATCGGCGGCGGCATGGGTATCGCGATGTGCATTGCACGCGATTAAAAAGACGGCAGCGATTGCGAAACGATTGTTCTTTCGCACCTGCACATCTCTGAACTAGAAAACGTCCGGAACATCTTCCGGGCGTTTTTTCTTGATGTTCATCAAACGGCCCGCTTAATTCGTAACTACACAACAAGCGCATTTCAAAAAAGCCCACAAAAGCCAACGGAAACCCAAGGGAAGGATTCGATC
>CAVZJE010000038.1:0-20100 GCA_963775545.1 uncultured Alphaproteobacteria bacterium | reverse complement strand
GCTCTGAGAAAGCCCTCCCTCTTTTTGGACGTTGGCCTTAGCTGGCGCGGGAAGCCGGGGGTATCCCCACCCCTCCCCGCGTAGACGACCAATCTGTTCGACGCCGCGTGTGCCTTGCCGGGCCTCAAGAAACCCAGCGAAGTAATCTGATCAATCAGACCCTAGCAGGCTGGCCGCCCACGCCAAGTCCATCGTTAATTTAACGTTAACGACGCAAACCCCGCCCCGGACGCCGCTTCGGCATGGACGCTGCACAGCTGTTTCTGCACAACGAAACCTAGCAATGCGCGTAGGCAAAAACGGGACAAAGATGTCCCATTTGCGGTGGGCGCGGGGGCGATAGTCACAGCATGAAGCATCCTTCAACTCAGGAATTCTTCGCGTATTGGGACGAAAAGCGGGGAGATGCCCGTGCACCGGACCGCAGCGCTATTGAGCCCGACGCGGTACGAGAACTGTTGGGCGACATCTTCGTGTTGGCCTGCGATGAGGCCGACCGTTTTCCGTTTCGCGTGGCCGGCACGCGGCTCACCGCCCTGCTCGGCCGCGACCTCAAGGGTCAAAGCTTCCCTCAATTGTTCGAAGCCGAAGGCCGGCGCAACATCGAGGACATCATCACGGCCGTGACGGAAGACCTGCTGGCTGTCGTTGCCGGCATCACCGCAACCTCCGCCGAGGGCCTGGCACATCTGGAATTGCTGCTGCTGCCCTTCAACCACCGCGCCCACGTGCCGCTGAGCCTGACCGGATTGCTCGCGCCGTTTGAGAGCGGTCACAGCGCTTTGCGGGATTTCAAGCTGACCTCATGGCGCTATCTCGGCCACCGCCCGCCCGAACGTCTCGTTCCCCGCGCCTTGCGCAAATTGAAACTCGCGCGCGGGCTGATGGTCTACGAGGGCCTGCGCTAAGCGTCCTCAGGCCTTGCCGGGTTCGAGTGCGGCCTTGCCCTCGATCTCCGCGGCATCGACAAACAGGTCGGGGACCTTGTCGGCGCGATCCAGCACCCACGCAATTGCGATCATGATGAGGATTCCGGCAGCGCTGATCACCAGCTGCTCCCACACGCCTCTCGTGTACTGCATCAGCACCCAGTGCGCCGCAAAGGACAGGAACACCCCGAAGCAGAAGATCGGCAACGAATGTTGGCCGCACATGACCATCGGGCGCAGCCATTTCGAGGTGAGCGCGGCCCAGTTGTGCGGCACGAAGCGCAACACGACAAGCGCCAGCGCGAGGAAGTGCGTGAAGCGCAGCATGTCAAGATCGGTCTTGTCGATCGGATACATCATCTTGTTGAGCCAGGCCGGCACCCACCATCCGAGGATCGCGAAATGCCAGCTCATGACGATCAGGAAGCCGAACAAGATCCATAGCAACGCCACGGCGAGCGCCAGGCGCGACTGAATGATCGGCCAAATCTTGTTCGCGCCGCCCGTGCCGCACCAGGCGGCGAAAATGAACATCAACTGCCAGGCAAAGGGATTGAAATACCAGGTCGTACCGGGCGGGTAGGATGCGAGATTCCAGTCGAATTTGCGCGCGCAAATATAAAGCACGATCGAACCTAGCAGCGTCAGATTGGGCCGGCGCACCATCGCCCACAGCATGAAGGGCGCAGTCGCAATCAGCGCGATATAAAGCGGCAAGACGTCGAGATTGACGGGCTTGTAGCGCAGCGAGAGCGCCTGCCCGATCAGGACGTCCGGATGCAGCAGGAAATTGTGGACGTTGAATTCGTCTTCATACAGCGGATTGTCGAATTTGCGCACCGTGCGGGCGATTTGTGCGGTGAAGACCAGAAACAGCATGATGTGGGCGACATACATCTCCATCGCCCGTTTCCACAGCCGCTTCAGCGCCGCCAGGAAATGACCGGCCTTGATGATCGGGCCGTAGATGAAGCCTGCCAGATAACCGGAAATGAAAACGAAGAACTCGGCCGCATCGCTGAAGCCGTAGTTGCGCAGCGTCAGCCAGGAAACGACGTCGTGCGGGATATGATCGAGAAAGATCATCCACAATCCGACGCCACGGAACAGGTCGAGTCTCAGATCGCGCTCGACGGATACTTTATCTTGCTCAGCCATGATGCCCCATCCGATTGTTCTAGTGTCCCGGTTCTGACATTCGTACCATATCGCGGCGGGCACTTTTACGAATGTCAGAACCAAAGGGACACTAGCAACCACATGATTCTAGTGTGGCTTTGATCTGACGTTCCTTCGAAGAACTCACGGCGGCACTGAAAGGAACGTCAGAGTCGCCACACTGGCGGTGACGCAAGTTACAGGCGACAAATCAAGCTTTGGTCCAAGTTTCCTCTCGCATTGATACCTACCCGCCTGTTGGCGTCAATTGGGGAAGCTGGCCGGGTGCGATAGCCGACCCGATCGCCCTACTCTACCAGTTCCGGCCACGGCACGATGGTGGATTTGACGGTTTTCATCGCCATGGCGTCGGCGACCGCCCGGCCAATGCCGTCTTCCGTAAACGGATAGATCGTCTGCATCTCCGTCCAGGGATATTTGTCGCGGGTGCGGTAGAGCATATCGACACCGAGCGGCAAATCATTGCCGGTGAAGCCCCACGATCCCAGCACGTTGATATCCTTGGTGCAGATGCGGTGCCATGAGGTTTCGATCGAACCGGCATCGGTGAACTGCCCCATCTCGACATAGGTGCCGCCATCGCGCAGCATTTCGATGCCTTCGGGGCCGGCGCTCGGGTGACCCGAACAATCCATGACGAGATCGGCGCCAAAGCCGCCGACGATGTCGCGAACGCGCTTGATACGTTCTTGCGGCGTCTTGACCACTTCAATATCGACGGTCGCTTCCGCGCCGAACTTCCGCGCCAGCTTAAGCCGCGGCTCTTCCGGCGCGCCAACGCAGATCACGCGCCCCGCCCCCATCTCGCGCGCGGCGGCGACCGCGAGAATCCCGATCGGGCCCGAGCCCTGGATCACGACCGTATCGCCCCAGGTGAAACCGCCGGCGCGGGCGGCACGGTTGAAGGCGCGGATGCAGGACGTCAGCGGCTCCGACAGTGCCCCCAGCCGCAACGGCATATCGTCAGGCAACTTGTAGATCTTGGTGCCCGGCAGCATCTCGAGATCGACATAGACATATTCGGCCCAGCCGCCCCACAGATGCGGCGCCTTCTCAAAGCCGAGATAGCGGCCGTAATAGACCGGCGTCAGGCATTTATTGGCGCTTTGGGGATAGTGAACGCAGTAGTAGCAATGGCCGCACGGCATCAAGGGCGGGATCATGACTTTCGATCCCGCTTTCAGCGGCTTGCTCATGAAATCTTCAGTGAATTCCGAACCGACCTCGACCAGCACGCCGCCGATCTCATGGCCGAGCGTAAACGGCCACGGCAACGGTTTTGGCCAATGGCCCTTGAGGATGTGCAGGTCGGTGCCGCAAACGCCGCAGGCGCCGACCTTGATCAGCGCCGCCTTCTTTCCAATTTTCGGCCACGGCACGGCGCGGATGACCGGCTGCGCGCCGGGGCCGTCATAGGTGCATACGCGGATCTGTTCCATCGGCTGTTCCTCCCGGCCCTCCAGTGTCCAGCGGAATTTGCCGCTTGTGCTGCAGGAGCCTCAAACGGGCGGCACACGGGCGAATTGCTTGATGGCGTCGTGCGGGCGTCAGGAAACCTACGTGAAGCGGACGGAGATGCCAACGTCCGGCTCCAGCCGTTCGAATTCCCGGCACAATTGACAGGCGCGTCGCACATCTTCAGGCTGTGCCGAAATTCAGATTGGGGAATGAGGCGTTGCAGAACCGTTGGACCATCCTCACCGTGCTGTTCACGGTTCGCCTCACCATGGCATTTCAGTTCCAGAGCGTCGCGGCGGTCGCGCCGCTGCTGGGCCCTGCGTTCGGCGTCGGACTTGCCGATGTCGGAACGTTGATCGGGCTCTATTTTGCGCCCGGCGTGGTGCTCGCGTTGCCGGGCGGCGCGATCGGAAGGATGTTCGGCGACAAACGAACGGTGCTTGCGGCGTTGCTGCTGATGTTGATCGGCGGCCTTGGGATGGCGCTCTCGCATTCCTGGTCGGTACAAATCGCCGGAAGGCTCGTCAGCGGCGCCGGCGGCGTCATGCTCAACGTGCAGATGACGAAGATCGTGGCCGACTGGTTTGCCGGCAAGGAAATCGCGACCGCGATGGCGATCTTCGTCAATTCATGGCCGGCCGGTATCGCGCTTTCGCTGCTGGCGCTTCCCGTCATCGGATCCGACCACGGCATCGAGGCAGTTTATCTTGCGGTCGCAGCCGTGATCGCCGCTGCGCTCGTGCTTTTTGCGCTGACCTATCAACCGCCGGCGAACGTTGCATCCATCGCCGCGATGCCTTCCGCGCGGCTTGACCGCCGGGCGACGAGCGCGGTGGTTACGGCGGGGTTGATCTGGGGACTCTTTAACATCGGCTTCGCCATGATCTTCAGTTTTGGGCCTACCATGCTGGTCGAGCACGGCTGGTCGATAACGGCCGCGAGTTCGGTCATCAGCTCTGCGCTGTGGCTGGGGGTGGCCTCGGTGCCTCTCGGTGGCTTGCTCGCCGATCGGAGCCGGCGGCCTTCTCTTGTGCTGACGGTCGGCTGCATCGTGTCCGCGATGTTGATGGTTGCCCTGCCCCGCAGCGACGCGGTGATCCCCATCATCGTCGCACTTGGCATGGTCTTTGGTCTGCCCGCGGGGCCGATGATGAGCCTCCCGGCGCGCGTCCTGCGCCCCGAGACACGCGCGATCGGCATGGGCATTTTCTACACGCTCTATTATGGCACGATGATGCTGGGCCCTGCCGTCGGCGGGGCGCTTGCGAAATGGACCGGGAGTGCAGCAGTAACGCTCGATTTTGGGGCCGTATTACTGCTGGCATGCCCGGTGCTGTTATTGGGATTTGACCGGATTTCGAGGACCGCTCCCGCCGCAACGTGAATACCCGCTATCGATAACGGCTCATTAACCCTGCTGGCCGTAGGGTCGAACGGCACCGAAAGCCGGCGAAGATGGCGTTAGCAAACAAGAAATCTGTTCTTCCGTCCGCCGAAGAGCGGCGGCGTTTCCAGCGGGTCAAGGTTCACCTGCTGGGACGCTACATGCTGCCGGATCGCCGCGAATTTCCGTGCCAGATCATCAATATGTCGCCGGGTGGGCTGGCGCTGCTCGCGCCCGGCATCGGCAATGTCGGCGACCGGGTGATCGCCTATCTCGACCATATCGGGCGGGTCGAAGGCAGGATCACCCGCATCATCGACAACGGCTTTGCGATGACGGTCGGCGCGACCGCGCGCAAGCGCGACAAATTGGCCGCGCAACTGACCTGGCTTGCCAACCGCGACATCCTCAACCTGCCTGAGGATCGTCGTCACGATCGTATCGTTCCGCGCAATCCGATTTCGTTGCTCACGCTCGAAGACGGAACCAAGATGACCTGCCGCATCATCGACATGTCGCGTTCGGGCGCGGCGATTGCGGCCGAAAACCGCCCGCCGCTGAAATCGCTGGTGATGCTCGGCAAGGTCCAGTCGCGCGTCGTGCGCAATCTCGAGGAAGGTTTTGCGCTCGAATTCGTTCACGAACAGGTGGCCGAGACGATCGAGGACGCCGTCACCGCCCGCTAGCGCTGTGGATTGAAACCCAACCACACCACAAACTCATTCGATTTTGACAGGCATCGCTCATTGCCGGCATTCTGCGTTCGGCCGCCTCGATCGGGGCAAATTTCGTGTAGAATAGACACCGATCCGGGACTTTAAGGCGATCGGGAGAAAACATGCCGCTCAACAAAGGATTCCTTCTCGCGACGCGTCCACAGGGCGTGGCAACCGAAAGCAACTTCCGGTTTTTTGAAAGGGATATTGGTGAGCCAGGGCCCGGCAAAGTGCTGGTGCGCAATCATTGGCTGTCGCTCGATCCGTATATGCGCGGGCGTATGGACGAGAGCAGATCCTACGCCGCGAGCCAAGCGCTTGACGAGCCGATGATCGGCGGCACGGCGGGCGAGGTTGTCGCTTCCAACAGCCCGGATTTCAAGGCCGGCGACAAGGTCGTCTCCAATAACGGCGGCTGGCAGCTCTACGCGATTCAAAATCCGGCCATGCTGCGCAAGGTCGATGATTCCAAGGTGCCGCTGCAGGCCTTTGTCGGGCCGCTCGGGATGCCCGGCGTGACGGCCTGGGTCGGAGTCAACCGTTTCATCCAGCCGAAGGCCGGCGAGACAGTCGTCTGTTCGGCGGCGACTGGCGCGGTCGGCACGGTGGTTGGGCAGATCGCCAAAGCCAAGGGCGCCCGCACCGTCGGCATCGCCGGCAGCCCGGAAAAATGCAGGTTCGCGGTCGAGGAACTGGGCTACGACCTGTGCGTCGATCACAAGGCGGCCGACTTCGCGCAACAACTCGCGGCAGCGACGCCCAACGGCGTCGACGGCCTGTTCGAGAACGTCGGCGGCCAACCGTTCGCGCTGACCATCGCGCGCATGAACGATTTCGGCCGCATCGCGATCTGCGGCCTGATCGCGTCCTACGAAGGCGCAGAGACGACGTCGCTCAGCGACATGCGCCTGGTGCTCACGCGCCGCCTGATGGTGCGCGGCTTCATCGTGAGCGACTTCCTGCCGGACTGGCCGGCCGCGCTCGGCGAACTGATTGGGCTCGCCTCCACCGGCAAGCTCAAATGGCGCGAGACGATCGCGCAAGGAATCGAGAGCGCGCCGTCCGCCTTCCTTGGCATGCTCAAGGGCAAGAATTTCGGCAAGCAGCTCGTCAAGCTCACTTGAGGCTTCACTCGCCGCGCGTGGCTGGCTTTGATAGATACTCTATCGACTGCGCCTCGCCCTTGAGCGGGGTGACCTTGTCGGGATCGATCCGCAACATGAGATAGTCGATGTGGTCCTCGATCTTCGTGAACCAGTGGCCTGTGCCGGCCGGAATGACCACGACATCGCCGGCCTTGATCTCATAAGCGACGCCGTCTTTCACGTCCGATCCGTTGTTGCCGGGACCGTTGAACTCGACCACCGTGCGCATGGTCGAAGGCCGCCGCTGGCGGTTGACGATATCCGGGCCGAGCACCAGCGTCGCTGCACCCGAAATCACGTGGTAGATCTCGCTGATCTGGTCGTGCTCGGCGACTGAATTCGGCGCCGGCTTTTCCAGACGGCCGCGATGGACCATGCCTACTCCGATCCGCGCCTTGCCGATGTCGATGTCGCGCACCTGCTGGTCGATCAGCTTTTCCGTGATCGCCTTCTGCGTATAGCGCTCGAGCTCGGCGGCCGGAATATAGGTGCCCGGACACATGGCGCAGGTCGGCTGCGGATCGGTCGGATTGATGCGGACCGCTTCCCCGGCGATGGCCATTGGGCCGATCGCAAGACAGAGGACCGCAGCAACGCCGAAAAGCATTCTCTTCATTATTGGCTCCCTTTTCCTTTTCTTGCCCGGCATGGATGCTTGGGACGGCGGATTTTCGACCCGTCGCAGACAGCGTTAGCACGCGGTAAAGCTGCGAAGCGCCGGTTTTCGGCCTTTTGCCGGGGTTGAGGCCCCTTCGCCGCGCTTTCCGTGGCCGACACGCGTCGCGCGATCTCGGTTAATGCGGACGGCTTTTGCGGTGTATCGGCCCTGTTTTCCAGCATTCGGCCGTTAACAGCTAAAATTTGAATCAATTGCAGTTGTCTAAAATTGTACTCGAGTTTTCTTCAAATACAGATCGCATTCTCCGCAGTATTTATCAGTATTCGCTTCAATTGCACTCGGCGCATTTAGCGGCGCCGCAAAACCTCTATGCGAAACGTGGTCCCAACAAAAAAAGACGGGGGCCACAATGTTTGGTTTCAGGGAGCGAATGGGGTTGGCGGTCGTCGCCATCCTGATGGGATTGAACGCATCGGCCAAGGCTGCCGATGAGCGGGCACTTTATGCAAGCCTTGGCGATACCACGCGTGCACCGATCGGCTGGGTGGAGTTCTGCACCGAGACTCCGGCCGAGTGCAAAGGCGGTCAGTCAGAGCCGCGTGACATCGTGATGACCCAGGCGGCCTGGCGCGATCTGGCCAAGGTCAATCGCTGGGTCAACGAGACCGTCAAGCCGATGACCGACATGGACCATTGGGGTGTCGTCGAGAAATGGTCGATCCCGACCGACGGTTACGGCGACTGCGAAGATTATGTGCTGCTGAAGCGCAAGATGCTGATCGATGCGGGATGGCCGCGCGAGGCGCTTCTGATCACCGTTGTCCGCGACAAGATGGGCGAAGGCCATGCGGTCCTGACCGTCAAGTCCGACAAGGGCGAGTTCATTCTGGACAACCAGAACGAAAACGTCGTGGCCTGGACTGAGACCGGGTACCGCTTCGTGAAACGCCAATCTCAGAGCGACCCGAACGTGTGGGTCTCCCTGGGCGACCCGCGGCCTGCGGCTTTGACCGCCAGCGCCCGCGACCACTAACGACAAGGATAGGAGCTACGCGAGCCGGTCACATCCCCACCCCTCCCCGTCCCAGACCGGATCGCGCGCGGCCAGGCTTCCCCCAAAGCCTGGCCGCACCTTTTTTATCTACTTTGTGAACTAGCTCACATCAGCCGCCGACGGCCCGGGGCAATATGTTCCCTGCCGGATGGCGTAAGCCAATTTAATATCCGGGGCTGGCAAGGCCGTGGGCGATCATACTCCGCCGACGGCCTTGTTTTTTTGCGGCGCCGGATAGCCTCGGTCTGCCGGCTCCTCACAGGCCGGTGATTTGTGCTGGCAGGGGAATATCGGCTGGATAGGGGTGTCTAGGCCTCTGTCCCACCCCGTGAGGAATTTGCATGAACATTCAAACTCAGCTGACGTCCGATGTCATCGGACTGACCAAGGTCGCGCCGTTTTCTCGCCGTGGCTTTATGACTGCATCTGCCGCCGTCGCCGCGGGCTATACGCTTGCCGCCGGTCCGGTGCGCGCCGACGTAATCACGACCAGCACCGACGGGCTCGATGCGGGCGAGGCAAAGATCAAGGTTGCCGACGGCGAGATGCCCGGCTATTTCGCGCGGCCCAAAGGTGTCGCCAATCCGCCGGTCGTTCTGGTCGCGATGGAGATCTTCGGCCTGCACGAGCACATCAAGGATGTTTCGCGGCGTCTCGCCAAGCTCGGCGCCTTCGCCGTCGCCCCCGATTACTATTTCCGCAAGGGCGTCGATCTCACCAAGATCACCGACATTCCGCAGCTTCTACCCATCGTCAACGCCAAGCCGGACGCCGAGCTTCTGTCCGATCTCGATAGCACGGTGGCCTGGGCCAAGGCGCAGGGCGGCAACACCGATCGGCTCGGCATTATCGGCTTTTGCCGCGGCGGGCGCACGGTGTGGGAATATGCCGCTCATAGCTCAGCGTTGAAGGCGGGCGTTTCCTTCTACGGACCTCCGGTCGACCCGCCGAATCCGCTCTGGGCGAAGAGCCCGACCCAGCTGGCCCCTGAAATGAAGGCGCCGGTGCTCGGACTTTATGGCGAGGCCGATGCCGGCATTCCCGTCGCCACCGTGGAGGCGCTGAAGGAGGCGCTCGCCAAGGCGAACAAGCCTGCCGCGTTCAAGATTTACCCCGGCGCCCCGCATGGCTTCCATGCCGACTATCGCGCCAGCTACCGCAAGGAAGCGGCCGAAGATGCCTGGAACCAGATGCAAGCCTGGTTCAAGAAGTACAACGTGCTGGGTTGAGCTCCATAACATTAAAAGGCGCGCGGTTTTTTCCGCGCGCCTTTTTACATGGGTGGTATCGTCTTAGGCAGCGTTAGCCGCAGACTTGCACCGGCCGCACGCGCCATCCGTACCGCGTATGAATGCGCCGCTGAACGACGTAGCAGCCGCCATTGTCATAGTAGGAATTGTCGTAGGCGTAGTCCGGATAATCCCAGTAGTCATCATAGCCAGGACCCCAGAAGCCACCGCCGGCAAAGAAGTGCCGGCCGTGATGGAAGCCGTGGCCAAACCTGCCATGGCCAGAATTGGCTCCAGCAAAATTGGCTCCGGAGAAGCGGTTGCCTTGGAAATTGCCTCCGGCAACCCGGTTACCTTGAACGGCGCCGAAGCCGGCGCCCGGTGTCGCGCGCGCAAAGCTGTTCATGCCGCCGCCGACCCCTCGCCCAGCGAAGCTACCGCCGCGCGCGACACCGAAGCCTCCACCCATGCCACCGGCGTGTCCGCCACCCATGCCGCCGCCACCACCACCATGTCCTCCGCCTCCGCCTCCGCCTCCGCCTCCACCACGGGCCAAAGCAAGGTTCGGCGCCAGCATGCCGACTGACGCCACCGCGCACAGCGCGATCATTGTTTTACGCAACATTCTCCATCCTCCTTGCGGTGATTAGTCACCTAGCGAAGAAGAAGACTCCTTCGTTCCGCTTCCTGTTCCTGCCAGTCGGGTTGACCGCGATGAAATGCCCCATATGCCGGCTCACATCTACGCGACTGGCACGCGAGCACCGTGGTGCACAATGGAAGCATGGCTGTTGCGGGCGGAAAAATAAAATGCGCTTTAATGAAACGGACCAGAACCGGGACACCCAGGTATGCGCAAGCTAATTGCCTTCGATGACGACACGTTCGACAAGCTCAAGCAGCTGGCGCGCGATCGGATGGCGACATTTCAGGAACTCGCCGACGAGGCCTTTGCCGATCTGCTGAAGAAGCACGGCATTCCCATCGATCTGAAGGACGCGCTGCGCAAAAGTGTCCGGCTTGCCGCAGAGTCAGGGGGAAAGAGCGGCGGCCGGAGGACTTCGCGAAAAGCAAAATCGTGACGGCGATCCGCGCATCGACCAGCCAATCCCTGGCAGCCAGTTATCCGATTTTCTTCAAGCCGTTTTTGAAGCGCGGCCCGTTGCCGACGTAGAATTTCGCGGCACTTCCCATCGCCGCCACCTGGGCAGGCTCGAGCGTGCGGATCACCCGCGCCGGCGCACCGATAATCAGCGAATGTTCGGCAAACTCCTTGCCTTCGGTGATCACGGAACCTGCGCCGACGATGCTGCCGCGGCGGATCCTGGCGCCATTCATCACAATCGAGCCCATGCCGACCAGCGCACCGTCTTCCAGTGTGCAGCCGTGCAGGATGACATTGTGGCCGACCGTGCAACCCTTGCCGATGGTCAGCGGAAAGCCGCGATCGGTGTGGCAGGTCGAATTGTCCTGCACGTTGGAACCCTCGCCGATCTCGATCCATTCGTTGTCGCCGCGCAACACTGCACCAAACCAGACGCTTGCGCCCTCGAGCAAACGCACCTTGCCGATCACCGTGGCGGTGTCCGCAATGAAATAGTTGCCGCTTATGGGGAGCTCGGGCGCCTGCCCGTCAAGTTCGTAGATCGCCATCAGAAAAAAGTCTCCTTCTTTGAGGAGACTCTGGCACAGGAAAATTGTTCAGGCCAGCAGTCCGGCGGCGCGCAAGGTCATCAGGAAAAACGTTCCGGACATCAGGCTCCAGAACCCCGCCAGCACGGTCGCCATCATCACGAATTCGAAACGGCGGCGCTCGATCTGGGCGCCCCGCAGCGTGTTGCGCATGATGATGAAGGGAGCGGCAAATACCAGAAACGGCACGGCGGCAAAGGTGCTCGGCGCAACCCCTTCCTGGAGCAGGCCAAAACCCGCAGGACGCTGCACGACGGCCTGGAATCCGCTGGTGAGCGCGCCGGCGAGTGCAAAACCGATGCATAGAGAAAACAGGGAGTTCAACGCTTCCGGCGTCATTTTGGCTCATCCACGCAACAACTGAAGTCGCGCCCTGCTTCGCAAAATTGGACCGCCGCCGCCACAACATCCTTAAGGAAAGGTTAATGGGTAACCCCCGGGAACCGCTGACAGCACATGGCTCACGGCGCCTGCCCTCGCCCTAAAACCATACGGACGCACGAAGCCGCATGGCATAGTCGGCGTTGATTCGACCCGCCATCCCGTCTCGTCCGATTCACGATCATCCGCTCATGACCTTCGTCACTTCGGCCCAGAATATCGCGCGCACCACCGGCAAGGATTTGCGCGGCCATTTACTTCCGATCCTTCTTGTCGGGGCGATCGCGGCGGCTGCGCTGGCGCTCGTGGCTTATCTGTTGTGGCCAACCTGGGAGGTTGAAAGCGCGAGCGGCCCGGCGCGTTTGCCGGTGAGCATCGGCTCGACACTTTTCAACGTGCCCTCCGCATCGATCCGGATGAAAATCCAGCACCACACCGGACCGCAGGAGCGCATCGATCTGAGCTTCGCCTATCCGTCGCTTCAACCTCCGGAAGCGCCAAAGCGCGTCAGCGCCGCCGATGTGGATGAGGCCATGCAGCCGATCGACCGGATTTTCCTGTCGATCGCGGCACACCACGACGCACTGGCGCCGGATATCCGCGCCCGCACCATTTATCCACGCTATCTCGATCAGGCGACAACGATCGGGGAAGACGGGTTGACAATGCGCGCCTTCCGCGAAGGCTCACCTTACAGCGGGGAGGATTTGTTCTCCGCAACCGCCCCTGACTTCGTCGCGCGCTGCAGCCGCGAGGCAGCCACGCCCGGCATGTGCCTGAGCGAACGCCGCGTCGAGGGAGCCGATCTGACCTTTCGCTTTCCGCGCAGCTGGCTAGCGCACTGGCACGAGGTTACAGACGCGATGGATCGCCTGACGCTGCAATTGCACGGCCAGAAATAGCGGCCGACCGCCAAAGGCGGTCGAACTGAGACTTTTTGAAACTCAGCCTTTTTAAACTCAGCCCTGCTCGACCAGATCGTCTTCGAGGATCGCCATCTGGAATTGGAACGAGCGGTCGTCGTCCTCGTCATCGACAAACAGGACGCCGATAAATTCCTCGCCGATATAGACTTCGGCCGAGTCATCCTTCTTGGGCCGTGGAACCACGCGAAATCTTGGGGTTGCCGAACAGGCGCTTGAGATAGGCGTCGAGTTTCCTGACTTCCTGAACGTCCACGGCAGTCTCCGAATGCAAAGGTCTTTGGGAAATTTTAGGACGATATCGCGAGAACCGCTACCCATATCCCGGCAATATGACAACGCCCTTCTCAAGGGCTTATAGCCGTGCACCAACCGAACTGCAAAGCCACGATCAAGCCGTTTGCCGGTTTCGCCGGCCGCATTTTCCGCACAGCGCGTTGAAATTCAAAGCCCGATCGCGTTGATCATCTGGTCCATGGTGCGCGACGGCTCGGCGCAGCCGGCCTCACCCACGATCTTGGCCGGCACGCCCGCAACCGTCACATTGTGCGGCACCGATTTTACGACCACCGAGCCCGCGGCGATTCTGGCGCAATGGCCGACCTCGATATTGCCGAGAATCTTGGCCCCAGCCCCGATCATGACGCCGTGGCGAATCTTGGGATGGCGGTCCTCATTCTCCTTGCCGGTTCCGCCGAGCGTAACCCCATGCAGGATTGAGACGTCATCTTCGATGACCGCCGTCTCACCGCACACAAAGCCGGTGGCGTGGTCGAGAAAGATGCCGCGGCCGATTTGCGCCGCCGGATTGATGTCGGTCTGAAACGCGCCCGACGAACGGCTTTGCAGGTAGTTGGCGAAGTCCTTCCGGCCCTTCCTGAACAGCCAGTGCGCCAGACGATGGGTCTGCAAGGCGTGGAAGCCCTTGAAATAGAGCAAGGGGTCGATGAAGCGCGAGGTCGCCGGATCGCGGTCGTACACCGCGACCAGGTCGGCCCGGAAGGCATTGCCGAGATCGGGTTCGTCGCGCAGCGCCTCGTCATAGGCCTGACGGATCAAATCGCCCGACAGGGCCGAATGGTCCAGCCGTTCGGCAATCCGATGCACCACGGCCTGCTCAAGCCGATCGTGATGCAGGACGGTGGAATAGATGAACGAGGCGAGCTCCGGCTCCCGGCGAACGATGTCCTCGGCCTCGGCCCGCACCCGATCCCAGATCGGATCGAGCGCGGCGAGCTTCGAGCCGCCCTGCGGATTGATCTGATGTTTCATCATAGGCGCCGCCCGCAAATTGTTCTGTGGCCAAGATAATCAGGTAACTTATCGAGCCATTCTAGCATGGCTGCCCCTCGCTGTCCTCTTGCTCTCACACCAAGGTGAACGCCGGTATCGGGGAGCGCGAGGCGAACGACGGATTCGCCCCGTTGGCCCTACTTGGTTGACCGCTCTCGTAAATCAAGCCGACTATTGGCGGATTTCCGCAAACCGTTGCCTCCGGGCATGGTCAACAGGGGATGGCAGACATTACCACGCACACCTTGGATAGACGCTCCACGAACCCCCTTCTAGTGTGGGGGATCGCTGCCGCCATCCCCCTGATGCTGCTCGCGCCGGCGCTCTGGAACGGCTACCCCGTGCTCCAGTCGGACACTGGCGGCTATCTGGCGCGATGGTACGAAGGCCACCTCGTCCCGAGCCGGTCGACCGTGTTCGGCCTCTATCTGCATTATGGCGAACACAGCCACTTCTGGGTCAACCTGGCGATCCAGGCGCTCGCGACGATGTGGATCTTGCAGCTCACGCTGCGGGTCTTCGGCCTTGCAAGGCCGTGGCGGCTGTTCGGATCGTGCCTGGTGCTGACGCTGACGACGGCGTTGCCATGGCTCGCCAGCATGCTCCTGACCGATATTTTTGCCGGATTGTCGGTGCTGTCGCTGTTTCTTCTCGTCCTGCACGGCGACAAGTTTTCCGGACGTGAAAAGGCTGCGCTGTTTGTCTTCACCGCGTTTGCGGCGGCGACCCACAGCGCAACAATGGGCGTTCTGTTGGGCCTCTGTTGCGTCGGATGGATCGCGCGTCCTTTTCTGCGCGGGCGGATCAAGGCCGCGCCGCTCCTGCAGGGCATGCTTGCCATCGCCGCCGGCGCTATCATGCTGGTTTCCGCCAACTACGCTTTGTCCGGACAAGTGGCCTGGACGCCGGGCGGTTATTCCATCGCCTTCGCGCGCATGCTTCAGGACGGAATCGTCACACGCTTTCTGAACGACCACTGTCCCACACAGCAGTTCAAGCTCTGCCCCTATCGCAACGAGCTGCCGGAAACCGCGGATGATTTCCTGTGGAGCCGGGAGACGGTGTTCAACAAGCTCGGCCGCTTTCCCGGCATGGGCGATGAAATGGGATATATCGCCGTTCATGCGCTCGCCGATTACCCGCTATGGCAGGCCGAAGAGGCACTGATGGATGCAGGCGAGCAGCTGCTTAAAGTGGCCACCGGCGAGAATACCGACCACCCGACGATGATGCACACCTACGGCATTTTCCGCCAGTTTCTGCCGCAACAATTGAAAGGCGTGGACGCCGCGCGCCAGCAGAAAAGTCACCTGACCTTCGGGCCGATGAACCTGATCCACGTCCCCGTCGCGTTGATTTCAACGGCGCTGGTCTTTGCGTTGCTGATCGCCTCGATCTGGCGAAGGCGGCTCGACGACGTGACGCTGTTGATGGCGACCGTGTGCCTGACGCTGCTCGGCAATGCCTTCATCTGCGGCGTGATATCGGGGCCGCACGATCGCTACGGCTCGCGCCTGGTCTGGATCACGACCTTTGCCGTCATGATCGCGGCGATGCGGCGCTGGCAGCGCGACGAGACCCCGAAGGGCCTGTCACCGCCGGCGTGACAGAAAATCCAGCACGCCCTCTTTATAGATCTTATCGCCGACGGCGCGCATATGATCGCGGCGGGGGATGTCGAGAACTTCCGAGCCGGGAATGATCTCGCCGAGGGCATGCGCGGAGCCCGCAATTTCGTCGGCGGTGCCGACCGCGATCAGCACGGGGACGGCGATTTCGGCCGCTTCCTGTTTCGTCATCAGGCGGCGCGAACCGCGCAAGCACGCGGCAAGCGCTTTCCGGTCGGACCTGGTCTGGTCGGCAAAGGCGCGAAACGTTCGCCCGACCGGGTCGGTGACTTCGTCGAGCGAATTGGCCTCTAACGCCTTGACGACATTTTCACCGGGACCGCCGCCCTCGATCAGGCCGATTCCAATGCCGCCCAGAATGGCCGAGCGCAAACGATGCGGTTCGCTTCGTGCCAACATCGCCGTCATCCGCGATCCCAGCGAATAGCCCATGACGTCGGCACGCTCGAGCTTGAGGTGATCCATCAAGGCTGCGATGTCGCTCGCCATGATGGCGAGCTCGTAATCGGCAGAATCGTAAAGCTTGCTCGAATCGCCGTGGCCGCGATTGTCGAACGCGATGACCCGCCGGCCGCTTTTCTTCAGGTCCGAAACCCAGCTCGGATACACCCAGTTCACGTTCTTGCTGGACGCAAAACCGTGCACGAGCACGATAGGATCACCCTCACCCTCGTCGATATAGGCAATTTCAACAGCGCCGTGATGAAAACTCGGCATCGCTTGTTCCGTGTTGTTAGGAAGTTCGGAAATTAGCCGTTTGCGGCCGCGCTGGCCACCGCCAGATCGGCAGTAGCTGCGAGCTGTCGGCGCAGCCTTCGTCGTTTGCCATGGTCAATCCACGACTGCGTCATCCGCTCGGTGGTCGCCTTGATCGATGCCAGCAGGGAGAAAAGAGCGAACAAGGCGCCGAATATCCACAAGGACAAATCGAGCGCACCGGCCGTCAGCAGCAAGGCGCTGCGGCCGAGCAGCTTGAGGATCGCCCGCGTCTTGCCGCCGGAGGCTTCCGCAAGCCGCGTGGCACGTGCAACATCCTCCGGGCCTTCGGCGATCTTCAGCGTATCGAGCGCGCCGCGCGCACCGGCCTTCTCGCTGATGCGACCGACATCCTTGGCCATCCGCACCAGCGCACCGGCCTTCTCGGCCTTGAAGGCGGCGCGGATAGCACGCACCGTCTGCCCCGGAGAGGTTGTCGCACTGGTGGCGACGGCGTCTTCCAGCATCGGCCCATCGACAATCTCGCGCGCGGAGCGGCCGGCCCATTCGGTGAGCCCTTCGCCGAGCCGCCCGACCTTGCGGGCATCCTTGACCAGCGTCAGCCCGGCACGCACCGGCGCGACCCCACCCACGGAGACGTAAGTCACCGCCGTTACCGCAAGGCCCGTAGCCGCAAGCCCGAGCACCAGGCGATCGGTGTCCTCGCCCATGACCAGATGCTTGCCCTCGCGAACCACGTCCCTGATATCGCCGAAGACGAAAAGATCGCCGGCAACAGTGCCCGACAGGCTGCCGGCGTCGTCGGCATTGCCCGTCACGAGGCCCGAGGCAAAGCGCTTTGCAAAATGCGAGGCCGAGCTCTCTTCCGCGATCGCCCGGTCTACGCGTTGCAGCAGATCCTCCGGCAGCGGGATGTTCTTGGCTTCGGCGAGATCGACGAAGCTTGAGGCGAGGCCCGCATCGTGCGCGGCCAGTGCTGATTCGATCTGGCTGGCTACGATGCTTTGGTTATTTCGCAAGGCAGAACTGACCTCAAGGTCCGACAATTCCGCCGGATCGTCCTGCACTCTCAGCATGGCAGTCGCGTCGTGGGCATGCGGCCACACGACGACAAGCGCAGCGGCGCTTGCCGTCATCGCTGCCAGGGCCAAACTGATCCGCCACCGTTTCATTCGAAATACCTGCCCGTGAAATGCCCACTCACCTTTCGAAAGAAGTAATGCGCCGCTTTTACGACACAACCGCCCCGACGAAAGAAGGGCTTCTCCGGGACAACAAGATTGTGTCGAATTTGCTAGATAGAAATCAGTGGCCGGGGCTACCGCAGGTTTGCGGAAAATGTCAAATCCAACCCACTACTGCGGTCGGTTTGACACTCGTTTCGTCAGATACCGGAACACTGGGAATCAACGGCATCCGTCTTTATGGTGATGCCGCTCTTCCAGTGACGGAACCTGGTGCCGCTGTCGTCTACTGCTCGCTCTACCCAAGGTGAATCCGATGTCCGATCATGTCGTTCCGCACTTTCATAACGATGCCGGCGTTGCCGTCATTGAGATCGGCTCGCAGGAATTCATGTGCGTCGGCGCCAAGCCGCCTTTCGATCATCCGCACGTGTTTCTCGACCTCGGCAACGACAACGAGATCATCTGCCCCTACTGCTCGACGCTCTACCGCTTTGCCGCCGACCTCAAGGCGGGCGAGGCCCGTCCGCCGGAATGCGTGCTGACTGACAAGGTCGCCTGATCGGCCGGTGGCGTGGCAGCTTCACGCACGGTCATGGTTGCGGGCGCCGGGATCGGGGGACTGACCGCTTCGCTGGCGCTGGCCCGGCAAGGATTTCGCGTCATCGTTCTTGAGAAGGCCGCGCGGCTTCAGGAAGCCGGCGCCGGCCTGCAACTTTCGCCCAATGCAAGCCGCGTACTGATCGACCTCGGTCTAAAGTCGCGGCTCGCGCGCGCCGTGACGCCCGAGGCCGTCTGCCTGATGAGCGCCGCCAATGGCGGTGAGATCGCCCGCCTCCCGCTCGACGGGAAGGATGCGCCCTATTGGGTGATTTACCGTGCCGATCTGCAGGCAGCATTGCGGGACGAGATCGAAAGCCGTTCCGACATTGAGTTGCGGCTCGGCTGCCAGTTCGAGGATGTCAGCCCCCATGCCAAGGGGCTCACGGTCATCCAGCGTAGCGGACCGACGCGCCAGCAGGAGCTCGCGGTCGCGCTCATCGGCGCCGACGGCATCTGGTCGGCGGTCCGCCATCACCTGCTCCCCGAGGCACAGCCGCGCTTCTCCGGCCTGATCGCCTGGCGTGGCACACTCGATGCCACGCAGCTGCCGCGCGAATACACCTCGCGCCGGGTTCAGCTCTGGATGGGACCGGGCGCCCACCTCGTGGCCTATCCGATTTCCGGCGCGCGCCAGATCAACGTGGTTGCGGTCGTGCCGGGACAATGGAACAGGCCGGGATGGAGCGAACCGGGCGACGGCAACGAGATCAAGAGCGCATTCGTTGCAGCCGGGTGGCACGCCATTCCACGGATGCTGGTCAGCGCCGTCGACGGCTGGCGGAGATGGGCGCTGTTTACCGTGCCCGGTAGCGGCCAATGGACCGACGGCGCGGTAGCGCTATTGGGAGACGCCGCCCACGCCATGCTGCCCTTCGCGGCCCAAGGCGCGGCCATGGCGATCGAGGATGCAGCGGTCTCGCCAAGTGCGTCGCTGAGCGCCAGAACGAAGGTCCCGTGGCGCTGTCGGCAGCGTTACAACGCTATGCGAGGCTGCGTCGGCCGCGCGTGATGCGGATCCAGCGCAGCGCGCGGCAAGCGGGGCGCATCTATCACCTCGCGGGTCCGCTTGCATTCGCACGCGACCTCGTCATCAAGGCGATGGGGCCAAAGCGCATGCTGTCGCGGCAAAACTGGATCTACGACTGGCGGATTTGAACCGGCGATGCCTCGCCGCCGCGCCCCGTATCAGTAGACGGCGCTACCTGACCTTGTCGGACCATGTCCGGAAGTCGTAGCCGGCGCAGGCGCGGGAGCCGGTGTCTCCACCGTTTTGGATGGCGGGGTCTCCCGGCATTTGTTGAGCACCCATGCTTCGTCGGCGTTTTTCTTTTGGCCGCGCAGCGCAATGTAGTCGTTGCGATAGGCGACCTCCGCCACCACGGGGCCGGCGAAGCCTGACTGCGCCTTGTTCATCAGGCCCTGCAACTCGGCCATCTTGATCGACTGACCCTTGCGCTCGGCTTCCAGTTGCTTGCAATCGTACAGATTGTATTTCGAAGGGTCCGCAAATGCCGACGTCATGCCGTCGCTCATGTCGGCGCAGCCGGACAGCATCACGCCACAGGCAAGCAGCGCGGCAACGCCCGCGAGGGCACGGGACAGCACACGGAGGCTGGCGGACGAAACGATCATGGCACCCTGTTAAACGGACACTATTGAGGTTGCGTAAAGCAGGGACTAATGCCCGCTTTCCGAAGTTCGTGCACCACCTCAGCGCGACTGTTCACGAACTTCGGAAAGCCTTGGGCATTAGCAACGTCATGTTTCTAGTGCCGCTTTCTATTTGAAGGTCTTGAACGGAGTTTGCCGCTTGCGATGTAGGACCTTGAAATAGGCGGCACTAATGTCCGGAATGAGGCTTTGCCTTGGCGGGCCGGGTCGCCTAAAGAGTTTAGCCGGCGCAGGTCGATCCGGCTCATTTCCCGGACTTAAAAACTGCGCTAACTATTTGATCCCATGATCAAAG
>CAVZJE010000037.1:0-94493 GCA_963775545.1 uncultured Alphaproteobacteria bacterium | reverse complement strand
GTGGGTATGGTGCGCTCGGAGGGACTCGAACCCCCACGATGTTACTCACTGCCACCTCAAGGCAGCGCGTCTACCAATTCCGCCACGAGCGCTGAAGAACGGCATAATGTCCGCGCGAGAGCGCGGCGACGGCGCCGATGTAACAAATCGGTAACGGGGGGACAAGGCCGCTGAGGGGGATTTTACCGGCCTGCCGAATCAACGGCTTCCGACGGTTTTCGGTAGCATTTGCTTGACTTCGACCGCGATCCGGTTGCGGTCGACCAGCACGACGCCGGAGGCCACCGGCAAGGTGTTGGCGAGGATCTTGACTTCGTCGGCTTCGGTTGCGTCGAGTTCGATGATGGCCCCCCGACTGAGGCGCATGACCTGGTGAATCGGCATCGTCGTGGTTCCCAGAACCACCATGAGATCGACGCTAACTTTATCGAGGGTGGGCACTGGACAGACTACCGCACAGACAAATGCAAAATTGCGTATCCCGACATCACCACGTTATGGTTAGCCGATGGTTAACAACCGCCAAAACCTCGATTTATCAGCCTTCTCGCGGGCCCCCGGCGGAGCGGGCGTGGAGTGGCTGATATCGGACAAGGCTATTCCCTACCCTGAAGCCGTTGCGCTGATGGAAGCCCGTATCGCCGATATCGCCGCAGGAAGCGCTCCCGAGCTGGTCTGGCTCCTGCAGCACCCACCTCTCTACACCTCAGGCACATCAGGCAAAGCCACCGACCTGCTCGACCCGCAATTTCCGATCTTTGCGAGCGGACGCGGCGGCCAACTCACCTATCACGGCCCCGGCCAGCGTGTGGCTTACGTGATGCTCGATCTGAAGCGGCGGCGACCCGACGTCAGGGCCTATGTCGCGAGCCTCGAAGAGTGGATCATCCGGACGCTAGCGGCATTCAATGTTCGGGGCGAACGCCGCGAGGATCGCGTCGGCGTCTGGGTTGCGCGGCCGGACAAGGGCAACGGCTTTGAGGACAAGATCGCCGCCATCGGCGTGCGGCTGCGGCGCTGGGTGTCGTTTCACGGCATCTCGATCAATGTCGAGCCGGAGCTCGCACACTTCCAGGCCATCGTCCCCTGCGGCGTGACCGATCCGCGCTACGGCGTCACCAGCCTCGCCGATCTCGGCCTTACCGCGACATCAACCGATGTCGATATCGCGCTCCGGCAAGCGTTTGAGGAAGTGTTCGGCGCCGAGCACCAGCGCCAGTGGAGTGGATTTGACGTTCGCTAACCACCTAGCCGCAGACTCGCAAAGCGAACGTCAAATCCAAAACTCCACTGGAATTCGATATTTGCCAGTGGTCCTGTGATTTTAACATTCGCAACGGTGGTCGATGCAATGGGACGCGAATGTTAGAATCGGACCACTGGCCGGAGGCGAGCTAGATTTGTGAGCGGGCCTACGCCGCCTTGTCGTGCGGCGCGACCTGGAGCTTGCCGGCGATGTAGCGCCGCTCCTGCGTCAAGCCGCCAAAGCCGTAAGCGTCACCCCTGACTTCATCGACATGCAGGTAGCTCTCGTTGTGAAGCGGACCCAGCAGTTCGCCCATGCGGCTGAACATTGCGGCGATATAGGCGGCCTTTTCGTCCTTGGTGTTGGTGCCTTCGGTGACGTGAATATCGAGCCAGAAGCTGGCGAGTTTCTGCTCGGCCAGCGACTTGCCGCCGGCAAACCAGTCCGCCGGATCGACCGACTTCACGATAACGGCTGTCACCTTGGGATCCTTGTGAAGGATCTTCGCGGTGAGATTGGTGACAGCCGCGGCGATGTCGGCCTTGAGCGAGGGCGTCCGGCGTGAACTCGAATAGCTGACGGTGATGAGGGGCATGATCTTTCTCCTTATTTCCCGCAAACGATTGCGTTGAAGGGAAGCTAGACCTTCGCTCATCATTTTGGTATCTTATCTATCTATATATCAAAGATAAGATTTTATGATGACTGGCACCCTCGATATTCCGACGGTTCAGGCCTTCCTGCTGGTGGCCGAATTGCAAAGCTTCACCCGCGCCGCCGAGGCGCTCGGCACCACGCAAGCCGCCGTCAGCATGAAGCTGCAACGGCTGGAGGCCGTAGTCGGCAAGCGGCTCGTCGAACGGTCGCCTCGCGCGGTGCGGTTGACGGAAGACGGCGCGGCGTTTCTGCAGAGCGCGCGCGCCCTGATGGAAGCGCACGATCGCGCCCTGCTCGGCGAGCGGTCTGCCCGGCAACAATTGTCGCTCGGCATCAGCGATCATGCCGCCGGCCCCGAACTGGTTCCCCTGCTCGAGCGGCTGAATGCGGTTTCGTCGCAGCTTTCGTTTGCGGTGACCATCGGCTTTTCGCGCGACCTTCTCGACGCCTATGATGCGGGCGCGCTGGACGCGGTGATCGTGCGGCGGGAATCGGGCCGGCGCGGTGGTGAGAAACTTGCGGAGGATTCCTTCGGCTGGTTTGCCTCCCCACGGTTGAAATGGCGGCGCGGCGAAAGCCTGCGCCTGGCGACGCTGGCCCCGCCCTGCGGAGTCCGCGCCATCGCGGTGCGCGCGCTCGACAAGGCCGGTATCGCATGGAACGAAGCCTTCATCGGCGGCGGCGTCAGCGCCGTCGTTGCGGCTGCACTCGCCGGTCTCGGGGTCGCGCCACTGGCCCGCCGCATCGCCCCGCCCGGCATGATCGATATCGGCGCGGAACACGGATTGCCGGCCATGCCGCTGTCCAAGGTGATGCTGCACTCCAAGATCGGCGATCCCGTCAAGCTCGCCGCCCTGCGAACGCTGGCGGCGGCATTCCGGAGTGCCGCGGCGAAGACGTGATTTCATGAAAAAGCCCCGCTACGTGCGGGGCTTTGTTTTCGCTCAGGAGGGCAGATCAGCTACCGGCGCGTGCCCGAACTCGTGCCGGTCTGATCGAGGGTCGATCCGCTCGGCGAAGTATTGATCAGCGAGTTGCCGGAGGGATTGGCTGTCGCATTCGGATTGCCCATCGCTCCCGGTCTCGACTGGCCCGTTGTCGTTCCCGCCGGGTTAGTGCCCTGGACCGAGTTTGATAATCCGGACGCACTGCCGATCGAGTTCGATAATCCCGATACGCTTCCGGCCGAGGAGGCACCGCTGGACGACACGCCGGCCGATCCTCCCGCACCGGCGGCCTGAGCCAGTCCGACCGAACCCGCGAGCGCAAATGCGCTCACCAATGCCATTGTCGCGAATTTCATGGGTCGTTTCCCTTGCTGTTGAGCCGGGATAACCCCGGAGTCGCGACCGATGTTCCCTCACCTCTTGATGAACGTGGCGCCGGGATTATTTGGCGAGCGTCGGCAAAACCTTCATCCGCCAAAGGTTCCAGATCCTATCGATGACCGCGAAATTGGTTTGGTCGGCTTTGACACCTTCCCCTGGTGTCAAATAATTGGGTTCGCTGCCAAGCGCGAGCGCCTGCGCCTGAAGCTTGGCGTCGACGTCGGTGTAGTAGGCACGGAATACGGCCATCTTGACCGACGGCCCGACGGTGACGTCGCCATGGCCACGCATCAGCACCACCGGTTTGTCACCGAGTGCCGCGGCCAGCGATTTGCCGATTGCGGAATTGCTGACCAGCATATTGGTTTCGCCAAAATCGTTCCGGATATCCCAGACCGGCACGCCGACCGCCAGAAACGACGGGTTATGAAACATCGCGCGCAACGGCACCTTGCTCACCGAGAAAGGAATGACGCCAGGGGAATGGGTGTGAACAACACCCATCACGTCCGGACGTGACCGGTAGATTTCGGCGTGGATGAAGCGCTCCAGAAACACCTTCCGGCCACGCGCGTCCACCGGGTTGCCGTCGAGATCGAACTCCATGATGTCGTCGGCGGTGACGAGCGCAGGCGCCAGCGAACGGGACATCAAGAAGTGGTTCGGATTGGTCGGACTGCGCGCGCTGACGTGCCCAAAACCGTCGAGCACGCCGAAATCAGCCAGGACGCGGCTGCCGACGACGATATCCTCGAGCAAGGCCGGATCGACGCCTGGAAGTGAAGCCGATGGCATTTGCGCTGAGACTTCGATGCGGCCGGCCAGAAGCCCAACCGCAACAAGGGCGCCGATGCACGCAAGCCGCCCGCTTGCTGCCCAACAATGCCTTGTCCATCGCGCCACGAATTTTCTTGTCATTGATCTCTCCCTTGAAGCTCGATTTTTTTGAACCGCTGACTTAGATCGTCGGCAGAACCGAGAATGCCTCGCCCGCGCGCCGTAGTCCCAATGTATCCTCAGATGCTGTCTCCTCCGCGACGTCATCGACCCGCGCCGATGATGGTCCACGCCGGCAGGAAGCGACTATGTTGGTTACAACGTCCTCGCCCCCTTCGAATACAGCCTCGACACAGCCGTCGCGCCGATTGCGCACCCAGCCTTGCAGGCCGTGGCGCTTCGCCTGATGTTCGACCCAGGCCCGGTAGCCCACCCCCTGCACCCTGCCGCGGATCACCACCCGCCGGATGACTCCGCTCATCGCTTCGCCCCGAGAAATTCGGCCGATCGCGCACCGACGGCCGTCTCGCGTGTGACCTGCGCGGTCAGATCGGCCGATGCGAGGCCCGTCAAGGCCTTTGGCGGCAATCCTTCGCGCAACGCTTTAAGCGTGTCGTGGACCGCTTTGGTTGCGGCCGAGATCGGCGCATGGCCTTGCAGCGCAATTCTGACCCGTTGCTCCCTGAGATAGGCGAGATCGGACATGGCTTCCGGCGCGCCACCGAGGATGAGAGGCAGCTGCGTAGCGCCGGATATCGCTTCGAGTTCTGCCTTTGCCTTGATGCCGGTGAAAAACAGCGCATCGACGCCAGTAGCTTCATAAGCCTTGGCGCGCGCGATGGCATCATCCAGCGAGGCGATGGATACGGCTCCGGTACGCCCGACGATGACCAGCGAAGGATCGCGCCGGGCATCCAGCGCCGCCTTCATCTTGCCGGTGCCCTCCTCCAACGAAATCAGTTGGGTCTTCGTCTCACCGAAGGCCTGCGGCAGCATCGTGTCCTCGATCGTCAGACCCGCGGCGCCTGCGGTTTCCAACTCCTCGATCGTGCGGCGAACATTCAGCGCGTTGCCGTAGCCGTGATCGGCATCGACCAGCACCGGCAAAGCCGACGCGCGCGACATCCGCCGCATCTGTTCGGCGAGTTCGGTGAGCGTGATCAGCGCAATATCGGGATCGCCCAGCACCGCAAGCGAGGCCACCGAGCCGCCGAACATGCCGAGTTCAAAGCCGAGATCTTCGGCGATCCGGATCGAAATCGCGTCATAGACCGAGCCCGGACGGATGCAGGCCGAACCCGACAGGATCGCGCGTAATTTCTCTCGGCGGTGATGGAAGGTCATACACTCTCCGGACGTCATTCCGGGGCGATGCGAAGCAGCGGACCCGGAATGACTGGCTTAGGTGAACTCCAGGATCAGCGCGTCAACCGCCAGCGTGGCGCCGGCCGTGGCGTAAATCTTCTTGACGGTGCCGTCCTGCTCGGCGCGCAGCACGTTCTGCATCTTCATGGCTTCGATGACCGCGAGCGTTTCGCCCGCCTTGACCTCCTGGCCTTCGCTGACCGCAATCGAGATCACGAGGCCCGGCATCGGGCACAGCAATTTCTTGCCGGAATTGACGGCCGTGGTCACCGGCATCAGCCTTGCAGCGGAAGCTTCTATCTCGGTGAAGACCTGAATGGCGACATCAAAGCCCTGATGCGAAAGCCGGAAGCCGTTGGGAACCGGCCGCACTTGCAGCGCGATCTCCAGGCCGTCGATTTTGCCGTGCCAGACCGGATCGCCTGGTTTCCAGGACGAAGCCAGATGATGCGGGTGGCCCGTCGTGCCATCGGCGTCGACAAAGTGAACCACGAGATCGTCGGCCTCGCGCGCTATCTCGAGCGGCACTTCCTCGCGATCGAGCCACACCGCTCGGCGGCGCTCACGCTGAACGAGCCGCCCGATCATCTGGCCCGAAATCTGCCGCTTGCGTTCGCCGAGCACGTGATCGATGGCGGCGGCGACCGACGCGAGCCGCCGCGCGATCTCACCTTCCGGCACGCGCGAGACAAATCCGCGCGGAAACTCCTCGGCGATGAAGCCGGTGGAAAGCCTGCCCTCGCGCCATCGCGGATGGTTCATCAGCGTGGACAGGAACGGAATATTGTGCCGGATGCCGTCGATATAAAATGAATCAAGCGCCGTCGATTGCGCTTCGATCGCCGCCGCTCGCGACGGCGCATGGGTGACGAGCTTGGCGATCATTGGATCGTAGTAGATCGAGATCTCCCCGCCCTCCTGCACGCCAGTGTCGTTGCGCACCGTCACGCCATCGGTCTCACTTTCGGCCGGCGGCCGGTATTTTACGAGCCGCCCGATCGAGGGGAGAAAATTGCGGAAAGGATCTTCGGCATAAAGCCGCGACTCCACCGCCCACCCGGTCAGGGTTACGTCCTTCTGCGACAGCGCGAGCTTCTCGCCGGCGGCGACGCGGATCATCTGCTCGACCAGATCGATACCGGTAACCAGTTCTGTCACGGGATGTTCGACCTGCAATCGCGTATTCATCTCCAGGAAATAGAAGCTCTTGTCCTGGCCTGCGACGAATTCGACGGTGCCGGCCGAATTGTAGTTCACGGCTTTCGCGAGCGCGACCGCCTGCTCGCCCATCTTGCGGCGCGTGCTCTCGTCGAGCAGCGGCGACGGCGCTTCTTCGATGACTTTCTGGTTGCGGCGCTGGATCGAGCATTCGCGCTCGCCGAGATAGATCACATTGCCGTGCTTGTCGCCAAGCACCTGGATCTCGATGTGGCGGGGATTGACGATGAACTTTTCGATGAACACCCGGTCGTCGCCAAACGAGGCCTTGGCTTCGGCCTTGGCGAGGCCAAAGCCTTCAGCGACCTCTGCCTTGGAATGCGCGATCCGCATGCCCTTGCCGCCGCCGCCCGCGGACGCCTTGATCATCACGGGATAGCCGATCTGGTCGGCGATCTTCACCGCATGCTTGTCGTCTTCGATGACGCCGAGATGGCCGGGAACGGTCGAGACCTTGGCGTTGGCGGCCGCTTTCTTGGACTCGATCTTGTCACCCATGGCGGCAATCGCGCCTGGATTAGGACCGATGAAGACAATCCCCGCTTTCGCAAGTGCGCGCGGAAACGCTTCGCGCTCGGAGAGAAATCCGTAGCCGGGGTGAACGGCTTCGGCCCCCGTCTCGCGGCAGGCCTCGACGATCTTGTCGATCAGCAGATAGCTTTCGGCCGCCGCCGGCGGCCCGATAAAGACCGCATCGTCCGCCATTTCGACATGAAGGGCGTCGCGGTCGGCCTCGGAATAGACCGCAACCGTCTCAATACCCATCCGGCGGGCGGTCTTGATGATGCGGCAGGCGATCTCGCCGCGGTTAGCGATCAAAATTCGTTTGAACATTTTGGGGCTTGCTTGCGAACCTTTTGGGGCGAGACCTCGTTCCTACACTGCCATGCGGCGGCGAATGTAACAATTCGTCGTACAGCAAAACCGAACCAAGGCAACGGCTTATATGCTCTCGCCGGGCGGCCCAGCCCCACCACGATTGGCGATATAGCGCAGCCTTTGGTCCTGCTATAAAAATCCGTTATCGCGCCCGGAGGTCATGATGTCCAATATGGAAATGCTGCTCCGTCTGGTTACCGCGGCGGCGCTGGGCAGCCTGATCGGGTTTGAACGTGAGCGTCTGCTGTGGGCGGCGGGAATCCGCACCCATATGCTGGTCTGCGTTGGCTCCTGCCTCATCATGATCGTCTCCCAATACGGGTTTTCGAATATCCTCACCGAGAAGAACGTCGTTCTCGATCCGTCGCGAATTGCAGCCCAGGTCGTCTCCGGGATCGGATTTCTGGGAGCCGGCGCCATTCTGGCGCGCGGCGAAATCGTCAAGGGCCTCACCACGGCGGCAAGCATCTGGACGGTTGCCGCGGTCGGGCTTGCCGTCGGCGGCGGCCTTTATCTCGCCGCCAGCTCCTCGACGGTCATCATCCTGATCATCCTCGCCGGCATCAAGCCGCTCGAGGAAGCCTATCGATCGAGAAACCACAGTTGTCAGCTCAAGATCGAGGTCGATAGCGGCAGTCTGACGCCCGAATTGCTGAAAGAAGCGCTTGGCCTGCGGAACGGCCAGGTCAAGCGCTTCCTGGTCGAAAGCAGGAATCAGCAGGGGACCGATGATCTTTCGGTTCTCCTGAGCAAGGTTTCGTCGCATGACATCGCGACCTACCCTGAGAAACTGAAAGAGCTCGATGGCGTCCGCGAGGTCAGCATCGTCAAGCGGGGCAAGGACCAGCCACCGACTTGACGTATCTTCTGGCGACAATAGCGGCGCATTCAGATGAAAGATGTGATAGGCGTGGGCCGAGGTCACACCCTTTTCATTGACAGTATCCGATCATGCGTTGGTTTATCCTTTCTCTGGCGATGTTCGCTGCCAGCCCCAGCTTCGCCGCCAATTCGGCCGTGCGGGACGCCGACACCATCGATGTCGGGGGCACGACCTTTCGGCTCAGCGGGATCGATGCCCCGGCGCCCGACCAGGCCTGCATCGACGACCATGCCGATAGCTGGGCCTGCGGCGCCGATGCACGCGATCAACTGACCCGCTTGATTGGCAATCGCGACGTTCATTGCGAGGACTTAGGTGCGGATGGGACCTACAAGAAATGGCACGTCGGCATTTGCACTGCCGGCGACGACGCCACGAGCCTGAACCAGCTTCTGATACGAAAAGGCTTTGCCTTGAATTTGGCAGCGGGTGCCCAAGCCAAGTTCGGCGAGGACGAAACCGACGCCAAAACCAATCGCCGGGGGCTGTGGAAGGGTTGTTTTGTCGCTCCGCGGGACTTTCGCGCAGGACGAAAGGACGGCGCGCTGCTCGGTGGATCATGCCGCGCCGACAAGGACCGCGAAATACGCGAGGTACTCTTTCCGCCCGAACCGGCCATGCCGCCCGGTTGCAACATCAAGGGCAAATACGCCGTGCGCGCCCGCGTCACCGGCAATATCGGCATCTACCACCTTCGAATCTGCCAGAGCTATCCCGCGCTGACCCACCCTGATCGCTGGTTCTGTTCTGAAGACGACGCAAGGGCTGCCGGCTTCCGCAAGGCTTACAATTGCCGGCCGTTCACCCGGCAGAAAAGTTAGATAGAAAGGAACGTCAGAGTTGCCACACTAGTGCCGCCTATTTGAAGTTCCTGCACCACAAGCGGCGCATTCTACCCAGGAACTTCAAATAGAAAAGCGGCACTAGAATCAATAGGTTTGCTAGTGCCCATACCTTTCCGAAGTTCGTAGAAGTGGGCGCAGCGATGGAGCACGAACTTCGGAAAGTGGGCACTAGAGGTGCTTCGGGCGATCTGTAACAATTCTGTCATCTGGCAAACCTAGACAAGAACCGGCCGGTTTTGGCCGGTCGTTTCGATTCTCCGGAGAACTAAAAAATGCGCCGCGCGGTATTGTTGTCTGCCGGATTGATCCTGCTGTCCGCTAGCGCCGGCTTTTCGCAAACGAACCGACCCCACAACGTGATCCTGTTCGTGCCGGACGGGTTGCGCGGGCGGATCGTCAGCCCGGAGACGGCGCCCGCCATGGCGGAAGTGCGCGACCGCGGCGTCAACTTCAAGAACTCGCACTCGATGTTTCCGACCTTCACGACCGCCAACGCCTCGGCGATGGCGACCGGCCACTACCTCGGCGATACCGGCGACTTCTCCAACACGATTTACACCGGCTACCGTGTCGTTCCCGCGGGCGGAACGGTGACGCCGTTTCTGGAATCCGATCCAGTCATCCTCGATGCCGACGAGCATTTTGGCGGCGACTACCTGAACGAAGAAACCATTCTGAAGATGGCGCGCGCCAAAGGCTTCAGTACAGCCGCACTCGGCAAGCTCGGCCCTACCCTGATTTTCGACCACACCGACAAGATAGGCGTCGACGGCACCCATTCGATCGTCGTTGACGATGCCACCGGCAGCAAAAATGGCGTGCCGCTATCCGATGAAGTCAAGGCCGCGCTGACCAAAGCCGGCCTTCCGCTCGCCACGCCGCCGCGCGGCGAGAACGGCAAAGCGGGCGACGCCAAAACGCCGGGCACGCTGGTGCCGAACACGGCCCAGCAGGCTTACCTTGTCGACGTCGCCACCAAGGTGGTGTTGCCGCTGTTCAAGGCACGCAACAAGCCGTTCGTGCTGGTGTTCTGGTCGCGCGATCCCGACGGCAGCCAGCACAATAACGGCGACAGCCTCAACACGGTGACGCCGGGCATCAACGGGCCTACTTCGCTCGCCGGCATCAAGAACGCCGACAACAACCTCGCCCAGTTGCGGAAGGCCCTCGACGAACTCGGTCTGGCCGGCGATACCAACATCGTCATCGCGTCCGACCACGGCTTCTCGACCATCTCCAAGGAGAGCAAGACCAGCCCGTCGGCGAAGGTGTCTTACGGCGATACCCCTAAGGATTTTCTTCCGCTCGGTTTTGTCGCTCTCGACCTTGCCAGAGCGCTTGACCTGCCGCTGTTCGATCCCAACGACAACAACGCGAAGGTGCCGGACGGCGCTCACCCCAAAGCCGGCAACGGCCTGCTGGGCCAGGACCCGGCCAAGCCCGAGCTCGTCGTCGCGACCAACGGCGGATCGGACCTGATCTACCTGCCCAAACCAGACAAGAAGCTCGCGGATCGCACCGTCAAGGCGCTGCTGGAGCAGGACTACGTCAGCGGAATCTTCGTCGACGACAAGCTTGGGCGGTTTCACGGCACCTTGCCGCTGTCGCAGATCGGCCTGAAGGGCAAGGCGGCGACACCCACGCCCTCGATTGTCGTCAATTTCCGCTCCTATGCCGAAGGATGCAGCGAGCCCACCAATTGCTCCGTCGAAATCTCCGATACGGTGTTGCGCCAGGGCCAGGGCATGCACGGCAGTTTCGGGCGCGGCGATACGCTGAACTTCATGGCAGCGATCGGACCGGACTTCAAAGCTGGCTATGTCGACCCGCTGCCCGTCAACAATGCCGATGTCGGGATCACGATCTCTGGCCTGATGGGCCTGCGCGCGTCGGGTAACGGCGGCATGACCGGCCGGATGATGTCGGAAGCGCTGCCGAACGGGATCATTCCCAAAGCGGCCGACGGCACGGTCACTTCCAAGCCGGCGGCCAACGGGTTGCGGACGGTGGTCAAATTCCAGCGTGTCTTGTCGCAGCGCTATTTCGATGTGGCGGGATTTCCGGGCCGGACGGTCGGTCTCGATGTCGAAGCCGGCAAACAGAAAACGGCGGGGAAGTAATCCCGCCGTCTAGCTTTAAAACCTGGCTGAATTTACATCCCGATATCGAAGACGTTCGGCGCCTGCACAAACGCGCCGACAAGGCTCGCCACCAGCGCCGTCAAGGTGCGGTTGCGGCGGCGGGTGCCGCGCATCTGGCCGGCAATCCATTCGAGAACTTCGACATCGACACCGGCAGACCTCACCGGCGCCCAGCTCTCGATCGCGGTTTCCGGCGCAAGCGCCACGGTCCGCGGCGGCACCGGCAGACCCGATACGGAAGCGGCATGATGCACCACCGCCTTCGCGATCAGATCGTCGAAGCGTCCGGAATCATTGCGCTCCGTGGCAGCCCCATCAATCTCAAACAGGGCTTCGGCTTCAGCGCGGCTGACCGGCTGATCCGCAACGGCGGAAGCGGTCAGGATGCGCTCGCACCACCGCACGTCGTCAGCGTCCAGTTCGCGGGAGAAATGCACGCGACCCTTGGTGGTCGGTCCCTCGCCGGTAATGACGCCGTCGCGGACGATCGTCAGCGCGCGGGCAGCGGTTTCACGGCAGGAAATTTTGGAAGGCTCAAGGGCAGCGGTGGGCTCGGCCGACGTGGCCAACGGGGCAGACATAGGTATTACTCTTTTCAGTTTCTTGTTCTGGGCCCAGAAGAACCTGCGGGCGTAAACGAGCGGTTAACGATTCGAAACCCGAACGATGAGATTTTTAGGGGTTGCCGATTTGTCGCGGTGACGTCAGTCGCGGTTCACGAACGCGGAGGCGGGCTTGTGGAAGCCATAAGCGGCAACATCAGGGCAGTCCCTATGCTTTCCCACGGAGCGGCGTCATTCTGCGACTCGCCAATTAGCGAAAGAAGATGCTACGACAGCCCCCTCACAGAGAAAAAATTTCCCTTTTTGAGACAGCCGTTCACTTGGGGTTGGCTGCCTCCTATACTTGAAGAGAACAAACTCACCCCCCAAGATGAACGATGAGGTCGACTGATGGCTCTCCCGATTGGCGCCGTAGCCCCGGATTTCGAGGCCCAAACCACCGAAGGCAAGATCAAGTTCCACGACTGGATCGGCGATAGCTGGGCGCTATTGTTTTCGCACCCGAAAGATTTCACGCCGGTCTGCACCACCGAGCTCGGCGCGGTCGCAAAGCTGAAGCCGGAATTCGACAAACGTGGTGTCAAGCTGATCGGCCTTTCCGTCGATCCCGTCGACCGGCACAGCAAGTGGGCGGAAGATATTCGCGAGACGCAAGGCACGGCACCGAACTTCCCGATGATCGGGGACACCGATCTTCACGTCTCGAAACTCTACGACATGCTGCCGGCCTCGGCCTCCGGCGACGTCGCGACGCGAACGGCGGCCGATAACCAGACTGTCCGCAACGTCTTCGTCATCGGCCCGGACAAGAAGATCAAGCTCGTGCTGGTCTATCCGATGTCCACGGGACGTAATTTCCAGGAAATTTTGCGTGCCATCGATTCCCTGCAGCTCACGGCCAAGCATAGCGTGTCGACGCCGGCCGACTGGAAACAGGGTGAAGACGTGATCATTTCCGGCTCGGTGTCCGACGACCAAGCCAAAGCCAAGTGGCCCGCCGGCTGGAAGTCACCCAAGCCGTACATCCGCATTGTTCCGGCTCCGAAATAAGCCGCGCGCACCTCGATCGCAGCGAAATGCCCGGGCCAGCGCCGGGCATTTTGTTTTTGACGGTCACAGCCTCGGTGCGATCGCGTTGGCGATCAAAAGCCCCGCAGTGGACGATAGCGCGGTCACAAATGCTCCCCAGGACACATCGACGATCGCCACGGGCCATGTCCAGTGCTTGAGCAGCGACAGCGAGGTCAAGTCGAAGGTCGCGTAGCAGAATAGCCCGAACAGCGCGCCATAAAGCAGCGTTGACTGCCAGGTTGCCTCCGCCGGCGCATTCACGAACACCAGCACGCCGGCGACATAGAGCAGATAGAACAGGACCGCAGGCGTGAGCTTGATCTCGCCCAGCATGTCGCCGACTTCCGCAGTGAAGAAGCCCTTGGCGACCATCCCGAGGAACAGAAAATCCACCGGCACAAGCACGATCAATGTCACGAGATAAAGAACAACCCACCGCTTCAAGACATCCTCCCGCGCTTTTCTCGCACGCCCTTGATATAGTTACGCATCAAACGGCGCCGCGTTGCAATATTGCCGATAGAGCGGATCTGGCGTCCGCCTGGTGTCCCGATTCCGAAGTTCGTAGCACTTTATGGAGTCACGTATCGAACTTCGGAATCGAACAAACCTATTGATCTAGTGTGGCTTTGGTTCAGAAGTCCGCATGACGAACCCTCGGCAGCAATGATGCGGACTTCTGAACCGCCCCACTAGTGAGTTAAGCGATTGATGGCTGACCGATCTGACGCTCCCTGCATTGTCTGGTTTCGCGACGACCTCCGCCTCTCCGATCATCCTGCGTTGCATGCTGCCGCCGCGACCAAGCACCCGATGATCTGTCTTTACGTCCTCGACGAAACCAGCCGTCAGGCAGGCGCGCGGCCGATCGGTGGCGCGGCCCGCTGGTGGCTCGCGCAATCGCTGCGCGCGCACGAGAAGCGACTTGGCACCGCCGGCGTGCCGCTCCTGCTGCGGAAGGGGCGTGCGGCAAAGGTCATTGCCGAGCTTGCGCGCGAAAGCGGCGCGCATGGCGTGTTCTACAACGAGATCGCGCAAGCGCCGCAACGGACCGTCGAAAGCGACGTTGCCACGGCGCTTCGTGAGCTTGGCGTCCCGACCCACGGTTTTGCCGGCGACCTTTTGGCTGCGCCGGAATCCGTGCGGACCAAGGAAGACCGGGGCCTGCGGGTATTCACGCCATTCTGGCGGCGTGTGCAGGCGACGGGCGCACCGCCAGACCCTCTGCCCGCTCCCGCCCATTTGCGCCCCGGGGTCATCTTTGCCGGCGAAACCGTCGAAAGTGTTCGTCTTGAGCCGACCCGGCCGGACTGGGCCGGCGGTCTGCGGGAAACCTGGACGCCAGGCGAAAACGCGGGCCAAAAAAGGCTGAAGGACTTTCTGAAAGAGAACCTCGCCGGCTACACCAACGATCGCGACCGGCCCGACCGCGACGGCACATCCGGTCTCTCGCCGTATTTGCGCTTCGGCGAAGTCAGCCCGCGCCAGGTCTGGCACGCCGCGCAATTTGCTGCCGCCGAGCGCCCTGCTCTCGCCGGCGACGCCGACAAATTCCTGAGCGAACTCGGCTGGCGAGAATTCTGCCGTCATCTGCTGTTCGACGTGCCCGATCTCGCCACGCGCGACCTGCAACCATCTTTCGACGCCTTTCCATGGCGGCATGACGAAAAGGCGCTCGCCGCCTGGCAGCGCGGCGAAACCGGCTATCCCATCGTCGATGCGGGCATGCGCCAGCTCTGGCACACCGGCGTGATGCATAACCGGGTGCGGATGGTCGTGGCTTCGTTTCTGGTCAAGCATCTCCTGATCGATTGGCGCGACGGCGAGCAGTGGTTTTGGGACACGCTGGTGGACGCGGATGCCGGGAGCAATCCCGCGAATTGGCAATGGGTCGCGGGCTCGGGCGCCGATGCCGCGCCGTATTTTCGCATCTTCAATCCGGTGCTTCAGGGCGAGAAATTCGATCCGGACGGCAGCTACGTCAGCCGTTGGGTGCCCGAACTTGCACAACTGCCGAACACGTTCATTCACCGGCCGTGGGAAGCGACGCCGCTCGAACTCGCCGGCGCGGGCATCACCTTCGGCAAAACCTACCCGCCCCCGATCGTCGATCACCGCCTGGCGCGGGAACGTGCGCTCAAGGCCTACGCGAAAGTGCGCGCGGGCTGAAACCGCCGCTAACGATTGACGACAAAAACCGCGGCAGCGCAGGCGACCATGCCGGCGATCGCGACCGCATCCAGCCGTTCGCCGAACAGCACAAAGGCCATCAAGGCCGTCACCGCGGGAACGAGGTAAAACAGGCTTGCGACGGACGTCGCCGCCGTTCGGCGGATCAGCCAGTACAATAGACCGATCGATCCGATCGAAAGCACGACCGCCAACCAGGCGACCGACAAAACGAACTCGCTTGTCCAATGCACCACACGCGTTTCGAATGCGGCCGCGCCGATGGCGAAGAAAATCATGACGCCGATATATTGGACGAGATTGCCGGCGCGCCAGTCGATGTCACGGCAATAGCGCCGCTGGTAGAGCGTCCCCAGCGTGATGCTCACCAGCGAGACGCCGGAGGCCAGCCAGCCCCAGCCCGCCTCCCCGCTCATGGGCCGTTCGTGCAGGATCAGCGCCACGCCCGCTAATCCAAGCAGCAGGCCCATCCATTGCAGCGGCGTGACGCGTTCACCTAACCATCGATTGGCGATGGTCGAGGTAAGGATCGGCTGCAAACCCGGGATCAGCGCCGAGAGGCCTGCCGGAATTGAAAGCGAGATCGCTACCGCCGTGCCGCCGAGATAAAACCCGTGCACGAGGAGGCCCGCGACCACGCTGTGAACGATGCCCATCCGACCCGGCCATCGCGGCCGCACCACCACAACAATGACTGCCATAATCGCGACAACGACCGCCATACGGATCGCGAGATAGGTCAAAGGCTCGGCGCTGCGCAGCACATACTTCGTGGCGACGAAGCCGGTACTCCAGAGCACGACAAAAATCGCCGGCGCCGCGCGCGCGGCCAATTGATCGAAGTTCTTATCCATTTGCGGCCTTGATTGCCTGAACATATGATATCCGGCAATCAAAGAACGCACCGGGCGGCTCGTCCACTATCGCATAGCAAGGTCAACGACGAGAATAAGCCATCGATGTTCGCACTGCTTTCGGAGCCGTCATGAAACTGAACTTCGTCACCGTCGACGTCTTCACCGGGACCCAATTCGCCGGCAACCCGCTTGGCGTCATCCTCAATGCCCAAGGGCTTTCGGGCGGACAGATGCAGGCACTCGCCGCTGAATTCAACCTCGCCGAAACAACCTTCGTGTTGCCGCCGAAAGATCCCGCGAACACCGCGGAGGTACGCATTTTCACGCCGCGCTATGAAATGCCGTTTGCCGGCCATCCCAATGTCGGTACGGCTTTCGCCCTGGCCCGCGCAGACACGAGCTATGGCCGCACGATTGGTAATGACGGCGTCACCTTCGAAGAAAAGGCGGGCCTCGTTCCGATCTCATTCCTCAAGGATGGCACAAGCGTGATCGGCGCGCGATTGGCCTCCCCGCAACGCCTGACGGTCGGCGCTGAAGTGCCCGCCGCAACAGTCGCATCCGCCTGCTCGCTGTCGCCAGAGGACATCGAGACCCGGCATCATCGACCTTGTATCGCCTCTTGCGGCGCGCCGTTCGTCATCGCCGAATTGAAAAGCCGCGAAAAGCTTGGCTCGGCACGCGCGCGACCCGACATTTTCGAACGGGATATCGCCAAGCTGCCCGTCACGAGCCTGTTCATCTACACGCAGGTTTCCGAAGACGGACTCGACATCCGCGCGCGCATGTTCGCGCCGCATCACGGCATCCCGGAAGATCCGGCGACGGGAAGCGCCAACGTCGCACTCATCGGTCTCCTGGCAAAACTGCGGCACGAGCCGGATTTGCGGCTATCCAAAACCATCGCGCAGGGTGTCGAGATGGGCCGTCCAAGTCTGTTACAAGCGGAAGCCGAAAAGATCGACGGCATCGTCACCGCGACCTATATTGGCGGGTGTTGCGTGCCTGTGATGTCGGGAACGATTGATCTGGCTTAAATCTCGGCCGTCGGATTTCACCGCGAAGCGGCAGCAAAATCACCACTCGTCCGGGCAGGGATCGACGATCTTCCAGAGCTCTACGCCGTTCTTGATCTTCTTCATCTCGGTGGTCAGCCCGCCATTGCGGCGAATCCAGTCCTTCACCGTATCCGGATAATAGGACATCAGATCCGAGGTCCCTTCGGTGCTCGTCACCTTGATGCCAAAGGTGAACGCCTTGTCGTAATAGGCTAAGTGAAAGCCTAGGCTGGCGCGTGGCGTCACGCAAATCTTGTTCATTGGCACGATGCCGAACACCAGCGTGCAGGCGGAGTTGCAGACGCCATCGATGATTACCCGCTCGTGGTGATCGCGAATGCGGGCGTACTTCGTCTTGTACTCCTCGACATAGCCGCCGTGGTCGCTGGTGATATGCAGATCGGCCCGGGCCGAACTTGCCGCCAGGCACAAGAAAACAAGCAATCCGAGAAGCGTGATGCGCATGAGGCGGTTGGGCAACAGGAATCGCGGCGAAAGCGGAAAATCGCTGATAGCATGGGATCAGAGGGTAGGACTCTGGCGAGACTGTGTTGGAAAATCGTTAAGCATGGCGAAAACCCAATATTCCCGGGGTTGCGGCCAATTTTTGACCGGCTTTGTCGGATTTACCTATAGATGGGAACCCGGTTTGGCCTAAAATGTCCGGGTTCGTCCCCTGGAGATCCCCTGATGATCCTACCCAAGTTCGCCCTTGCCGTGACCGCCCTGGCTGCGCTGGCGGTGGTCTCGAGCCCGGCCCAGGCGCGCCGGCACCACCACCATTGGCACGGTTATGCTTTTGGACTGCAGTATCCCATCAGCTATTCGCACAATTATGGCCCGGGGCCTGAACCCGGCACCTTCGCCTATTATGACGGCCCCTCGAACAATTCTTGTGCCCAAGGCTCGGCAACCTATCGCGCGCAAGGCGGACGTTATCCCTGCTTCTGATCGCGTGAGGACATCGATCTTGAAGCTGCGACGTTCACTGGGGATCCGGTTGTGAATGTTGGAATCGGCCACCCAGTCTGGTAATCGGACGATAGACGCGCTCGTAGCTCAGCTGGATAGAGCATCGGATTTCGATTCCGAGGGTCGGGAGTTCGAATCTCTCCGAGCGCGCCAACACTTCATCCACCGAAATTTTTATCGTTCGTCATCGTGCACCGCCGGTACAAGGAAAGCATGGAGCTTCCTAGCCAGACCAGTTGAGCCACGCCCGCGGCGAGCGCCTAAAGTGGACAGCGCGAATATTTGAGCGTCATGTCCTTGATGTCGGGAAACAACCGCACGAGCGTGTTGTCATCGAGGACTTTGTAGCGGAATTGATAGTTCCCTGTCATGACGGACGTCGCGCAGCTGGCGGACAAGATTGCGGTGTCGCCGTCCTGCTTGGTCGATTTGATGGTGCAGCTCGCGCTCTTTCCCTTGATCGCATTGCCGTTGACGATGAAGCCCGAGCCATAGAGGTCGGAAAGTTCGGCGAAGCTAACCCCGCCGCCCTTCTTCGTGAATACATGGTCGCAGAGCTCGCGCTCCGAAGCCCAGGCCCCGGAGAGGTCGAACGCGAACGCCTCTCCTGAAAACAAGAATCCGATGCCAATCAGTCCAACGATCGACCGCCGCATGTATTCTTCTCCTCGGTCAACTCCGATTCCTACTCGGCGGCGCGCTCGGATGTCGAATGCACCGTCTCTGTCTCTGGCTTTGGAAACTGCGGGCGCGCGCCAGGACGCAAGCGTTCGCGGATAGCTTGGAACGTGACGTAGAGTGGCGGGATCGCGAAGATGCCGATGAAAGACGCCAGGATCATGCCACCAAAGACGGGTGTGCCAACTCCGCGTCGTGCCAATTCCGACGCGCCGGATGCCACGACCAGCGGATAAAGACCGAGGATGAAGGCAAACGACGTCATCATCACCGGCCGGAACCGCAAACGCGCGCCTTCAGTCGCGGCTTGCAGCAGCGGGACGCCCTTCTCGCGCTGCTCCTTCGCGAACTCGACAATCAGAATGCCATTCTTTGCGGCAAGACCAATCAGCACGACCATACCGATCTGGCCGTAGAGATCGAGTGTCAATCCGCTCAGAACGATGGCGCCAAACGATCCCAGGATGCCGACCGAGACCGACAGCAACACCGGGACCGGAATGGTCCAGCTTTCATAGAGCCCTACCAGGAACAGGTAAGCGAACAGCACCGCAAAGCCGAGAATGATCGCGGTCTTGCCCTCAGCCCGCTTCTCCTGGAAGGCGGTGTCGGTCCACTCGCCGGCATAGCCCGGCGGCAGTGTCCTCGCCGCGACTTCCTCCATCGCCTTCAGCGCCTGTCCGGACGACACGCCTGGCGCAGAGCCGCCCTGGACCGTCACCGCACGAAGATTGTTGTAGCGGATGATGGCGGGCGGACCGACCACGATGCGGGTCTCGGCGAGGCTGCGCATCGGGATCATTCTTCCGTCCGCGCTGCGCACATTGATGCGGTCAATATCGTTGATTCTCGAACGGTCGGCAGCCTCCCCCTGCACCTGCACCTGCCAGGTGCGTCCGAACAGATTCATGTTGTTGACGAAGTAACCGCCGAGCGAAGCCTGCAGCGCCTGAAACACGTCCTTAAGCTGAACGCCGAGCACCTGCACCTTGTCGCGATCGATATCGAGATAGATCGAGGGATTGGTCGCCGAAAAGGTCGAAAATACGCGCCGTAACTTGGGATTCTGATTTGCCGCCACCACGAGCCCGCGCTGCACCTGCGCCAGTTCCTTCGGATCGCCGCCGCGCAAATCCTCGAGCACATAGCTGAAGCCGCCGCCGGTGCCGAGACCCACGATCGGCGGCGGCGCCAGCGGAAGGACGATACCGCCCTGAATCGCGCGGAATTCCTGACCAAGCCTCGCGATCACGTCGCGCGCGCCGAGCCCTTTCGCCTTGCGTTCCTCGAACGGCTTGAAGGTGACGATCATGAAGCCGGCATTTGGCTGCGAATAATTGTCAATGAAGTTCAATCCGACCACGGTGGTATATTCGTCGACTGCGGGATCCTTCTTGATGATCTCTTCCGCCTGCCGCATCACCTCGGACGTGCGTCCGACCGAAGCGCCGCCCGGCAGCTGGACGACGACGAAGATGGCGCCCTGATCGTCTTCCGGAACGAAGCCCGTCGGCGTGATCTTCGCCAAGCCGAGGGTTCCGGCGCCGGCGACGGCGACCATCGCCAACCCGATGATGGAGAAGCGGAGGATCCGAGCGATGATCGCACCATAGCCGTCGCGGAACCAGTCGATCGTCCGCATGACACGGCCGATGATGCCGCCCCGCGGCCCATGATGCGGGCTCAGGAACACGCCGCACAGTGCGGGCGACAAGGTGAGCGCGTTCACCGCGGAGAGGAACATAGCGACCGAAACCGTCACTGCGAACTGCCGGAACAGTTCGCCGGATATGCCGGGGATGAAGGCGATCGGCACAAACACGGACAGCAGCACCAGCGTGATCGCGATGATCGGCGCCGTAATTTCCGCCATGGCAAGCTTGGCCGCTTCACCCGGCGACAGCTCGGGATGCTCCTCCATCACACGTTCGACGTTCTCGACCACGACAATGGCGTCGTCAACGACGATGCCGATGGCCAGCACGATCGCGAGGAGCGAAACCGTATTGGCCGAGTAGCCGACGGCCTTCAGCGCGATGAACGCGCCGATCAGGCTCACCGGCACCGCAAGCGTCGGAATCAGCGTGGCGCGCAGGCTTCCCAGGAAAAGGAAGACCACGATGACGACAAGAATGAAGGCCTCGACTAGCGTCTTCTTCACCTCGTGCACGGTATCGGTGACGAAGACGGTTGGATCGTAGGTGATCTTCCAGGCGACATCCTCGGGAAAACGCTTCTCGAGCTCGGCCATCTTCTTGCGAATGGCATTCACCGTATCGAGAGAATTGCTGCCGGGAGTCTGGTAAACCACCACCGCCGCCGCATCCTGACCGTTGAAGCGTGTCACACGATCGCTATTGGCCGCCCCCAACTCGACCCGCGCCACATCGCTCAAACGCAGCACCGAGCCGTCCGGATTGGTGCGGATGATGATGTTCTCGAATTCCTTTGTCGACGTGAGCCGGCCCTTTGTCTGGATATTGAGTTGCAATTGCTGGTCATCAAATATCGGGCGTGCGCCGATACGACCGACGGCGGCCTGGATGTTTTGCGACTGGATCGCCTTGATGATGTCACCGGTGGTCAGATCGAGACCGGTCAGCCGATCCGTCCTGATCCAGGCGCGCATGGCATAATCCAGTGGCGCAAACAAGAACGCATCGCCGACGCCTGGCGTGCTCTTGATCGGATCGAGCAGATTGATGGTGACGTAGTTCGACAGAAATAGCGGGTCGTGCGTTCCCTTCGGCGAGTAGACCGTAAAGACGGAGAGGATTGCAGTGGACTTTTTCTTGACGTTGATGCCCTGCTGTTGAACTTCGGACGGCAACTGCGACAGCGCGGTCTGCACGCGGTTGTTGACGTTGACCGTGTTGATATCCGGGTCGGTGCCAAGCTCAAACGATGCAGTCAGCGTGTAGCTGCCGTCGTCGCCGCTTGTGCTCTTCATGTAGATCATCTTGTCGACACCGACGACTTTCGCCTCGATTGGCTGGGCGACTGTCGCGTCCACGACCTGCGAGTTGGCGCCGGGATACATGGTCGTCACCTGCACCTGGGGCGGCACGATGTCGGGATATTGCGCGACGGGCATCGATATATAGGCGAGCGCACCCGCGATCGTCGTCACGATCGCGATGACGATCGCGAGCCGCGGCCGATCGACGAAGATGGCGGACAGCATGGGTCAGCTCCTGCTCGGCAGCGGTGATGCCTTCACCGGAGTGCCCGGACGCAACGTCTGAGTGCCCTCGACGATCACCTCGTCGCCCACGGCAAGACCCTGGTCGATGACGACGCCCGTTCCGCTCGCGCGCGCAGTGTTCACCCTGCGGATAGCCGCCTTTCCGCCGTCCGCCACGAAGACATAGATGCCCTCCTGATCCGAAATCAGCGCCGCCTGCGGAATCACGATCTTCTCTTCAGCGGTCCCGCTTTCGACCGCGACTTGCACCAACTGCCCATCGACAAGCCCGGAATCCGGGTTCGGAAACGTCGCTCGCATTAAAATCGTGTCGGTGGCGCGATCGACCTGTACGTCGACAAAATTGATCTTGCCCTCGTGCTTGTAAGAGCTGCCGTCGGCAAAATTGAGTGTCACCTTGATGCCGGTGAGATCGATTTTGTGTTGCGTTTCCTGAGTGCGAAGGAATTCGCGCTGGCTGACCGGGAACGACACGTACATCGGGTCTTGGCTGACGATGACGGTAAGAGGGCCGGTATCAGGGCCGACGACATTGCCGACGGTGATGTTGGTCTTGCCGACCTTGCCTGAGATCGGCGAGGTGATGTCGGTATAGCCGAGGTTGATCTTTGCGGTCTTCAGATTGGCGTTGTCGACAAGCAGCGCGCCCTCCGCCGATTGGTCGGCCGCCAAGGCCTGGTCGCGGGTAACCTGGGTCCCTGTCTGCTTTGCCAATAGCTCCTCGGCGCGCTGCAATTGAACCGCAGTCAAGGTCTTGGCGGACTGGTCCTTCGCCAGCGCACCCTCGGCCTGCCCGACCGCGGCCTCGAACAGGCCTTTCTCGATGCCGTAAAGCGGCGCGCCTACTTTGATGGGATCGCCTTCCTTGAACGCGATCTTTTCGAGATAGCCGGTGACACGTGCCTTGACCTCGACTCGTTGGACGGCTTCGACCCGACCGACAAATTCGAGCGACTTGGTCACCGGCTTCTTCTCCGCCGTCACGATGCCGACGGGGACGGCGGTTGCCGTTGGATTGGATTGCGCGTGAAGGGCGGATGCTGCTCCGCACAAGAACAGCACTGCAGTTGCGAGCGTACGCATCACAGTTCCCCTCCCCCAGAATGATTTCAAATTTTGAAGTCTTGGTATGCCTCCAGGGGCCGACCTTGAGCCAACGTCAACCAAAGTTTATGCCTCTGGAGACGGCCGTCAATCGATGATCTGGTAGCCGCCGTCTACGTGGGGCCCAACTGTTCAAGGCAATAAGCAGTTGTGCCTGCTGCACAGCCAGCTGTGTCGCATCATCCGCTATCGAATTCGAGATTGCGGCGAAGGACAAAATTTGGCCGACTTGTTCCTCATGTACTCCGCGCTGCCTTGTCCCAAGAAAGCGGCTTGTTTCTAATAGCTTAGCGGCCGAATTCTAAGTTCTCCGAGCGCGCCGATTTCGCTGCAACTATCGTAACGCGAGGTTTTTGAATGAAGGGTCAAACTTTGATCGCAGAGCGATCCGCGTGCTTGGCTGCGTTGCTGGTCCTCACTCCTCTCCTGCTCGGCGCCACGGCCTACCGGTCCAACGAGACCCAGCTGGCTTTCCTGTCCAATTCGGAGAAGGATCAGCCGCCGGTCGCTGACGTCCCGACGTTTCCACCACCGCCGGATGCCAATGCCTTTGACGGCCGGTGGAGATTCACGGGTGCCGGATGCCGCGGGGCTGGTTCGGTTTCGGCGGTCATCAAGGGCGGCAAAGTGATCGTCCGCGGCGGTGGCGGAAACGTCACCCCCGACGGGATCATCCATACGGTCGGCGCTGGCAACCGACTAACGCTCACCGCCGAGGGGCGATTGTCTGGAGATTCAGGCTCTGGGACATACGATCGGTCCGACGGCTGCTCCGGCACTTGGATCGGGATCAAGCAGCGCCGCTAGCAGCGCGCCCTGACGCCGATCAAGTCACCAGGTGTTATTGCCGAAAAAGAGGATCGGCGGCTGCTGGGCGACCATGAACCGCTGCCCAACATAATTTTTCGCCACCGATTTTCGTTTCCGTTTTGGCGCCGGGCTCCGAAGCTCGTTCGGATTAGGGCGCAACTGGGCATAAGCCTCACGTACCTGCCCTTTCAACGGCTGAGCCGCGGCAGTTTTCTGGGGCGAAGGCGCTTGCGCCGCGGCAACGACAGGGGCTGGCGCGGGCGTGATGGTGGGACGCGTGGTATCGAAAACAACGCGCTCCGGCCATTTCCTGTCGGAATGAATCCGTATGATGGATCGATCGACGGTCGATTGGGAACCTTCGGCTACCGGCAGGGCCGGCAGGCAGGCATTGGCGACGAACAGAAGCGCAAGCAACGCGCCGCCAATGAATACAAAATAACGCATGAGGGGCATTTTCGGCATTGCTCCATCCGCACGGCGGCGCGGCACCGGGGGCTCAACCGGCGATTACTTTATTTGTTCCTGGCTGCGGGAAAAGGTTCGACGCGAGGTGTGGGTTCCGTCGGATTCTTTGAGGCTGGCGGCGCTCTGCGTTCGATCTGTTAACCAATCTAGATATGGTTTGCCGCAACGGGCGCGCATTTCGCCTTGGCGGCGTACACATTCACAAACCCGACATGCAGCCGCACGAAGGTTTTTCGGCTCTTCATGTTGACGACATCAGGTATCACCCGCGAGCGCTCGGTCGGGTAACTGCCGTCCGGCCGCGAGAAAGCGCATGCAATGTCGATATCCTTGACGGCATAGCTGTTGTCGTTGCGAACCGTCATCGTCACCAACGCGTTGGAGCCCAGACCTCCTCGGCGCCACGACTGTGAAGATATCTTCAAGCGATCGACCGGCGCCGGCTGCTCTGGCACGATGGCTTCGGATGTTGCGGGATCGAATGAAGGCTGCTTGGCCAGACCAACTGTAGAATCGACGGAGGCCAGTTTTGCCGAAGTGATGGCGGCCACATGCATCGGGCTGGCTGCCGCAGCCGGCTCGCGAACATGGCTCAACGCGAACCACCCCGCCGCTATCAGCATCAGGGGAATCGGCAGCCAACCAACTGCTGTCCGAAGACGGTTTGCAGACATGCCGCTAGCGCGATCTGAATGACTACCCCACCCGAGATTGGCACGCTCGGTGATTCCGGTCGAATCAATATTGAGAAATCCATAGGTCATGGTCGCGCCATCCGGGAGACAAATGGGCCGGCATTCCTCGCCGACATCACAACTCACAGGTGCGAAATTGGTTGCATCAAAGTGTGACGACGCCTTGCAACCAGCTTCAGGCCTGCCGTCAGAGGGATAGCCACGCCCTCGCCTCGCCGTTAAAGTTGGCCAAGGCAGCGGATGCGCCGCAATTCTTTCAGGCCCCACACGCGGCGTGTAAATCATCATCTGGAGAAAAAGTATGCCGGTAGTGACCTGGGACCACGTTCATCTGCGCAGTCCCAATCCGGAAGCGACCGCGATCTGGCTTGAAGATATTCTCGGCGGCGAAATCATCCGCGGCCCCGGCCGCATTGACGTCAAGCTCGGCGGCGCAATGGTCTTTATCGCCCCGGTCGCGGCGGGTGACGGGGTCAACGCGCCTCCGGTCACGCCCTATCAGGGGCTCGATCACTTCGGACTGACGGTCAAGGACATCGACGCGGTGGCAGCCGAGATCAAGGCCAAGGGCGTCGAATTCACCAAGGAGCCCCACACCATCCGCCCGGGCGTCCGCATCTGCTTTATCCGCGGTCCCCAGGGCATTTCGATCGAGTTGCTCGAGCGCGACAAGAAATACGCCTGAGTTTCCGGAGCGCCTGACGCGAATTGTCAACCTGCCGCGTTGACGGCAGATGCCGCGCTTTGGCATAACCGGGGCGGTAATTTAACGGGGCCCGGCGCCAACCGACCATGAGAAATGGGCTTTATTCGATCCATGTCGTCCTGCAGGACGGTCGCTCCGGCAAGGGGAGCGGCGTCGTGCTGTTTCGCGACGGCAAGATCCACGGCGGCGACGCGTTCCTGTTCTATGTCGGCAGCTACACGGTGAAGGAGAATACCTTCAAGGGCGAGATTTTGGTGCAGCGCCACACGCCGAGCCCCGACGTCACCCCCCTGTTTGGCGGCCCGGATCCGGTCGGCATCGGTGTCTCCGGCACATTCACCGATACGTCCGCTGATATGTTCGGGACGGCGCTGGTGGGCAAAGCCAGCCAGATCTTCAAAGCCACGCTGCGCAAGCTGGCCGAGACCGACTAGCCTCCACCAGATCCTACTCCGCGGCCAGCTCCAGCGGCGCCACGCGGGGCAGCACCATGTGAACGCGCGTGCCGCGTCCGAGCTCGGAATCCAGGTCAAGCCGGCCGCCCAGGCGGTTGGTGACAATGCTGTAGACGATGTGAAGGCCGAGCCCGGTGCCGCCCTGATCGCGGCGGGTCGTGAAAAACGGATCGAACGCCCGCCGCCGGACATCGAGGCTCATGCCGCAACCGTCATCGGCAAAGACGATTTCGACGTGATCCGTGCCAGCCGCCCGCACCTTGATATCGACCGTCCCCGCCCGGCCATCCGGAAAGGCATGCGCCACGGAATTGAGGAACAGGTTGGTAAGCACCTGACCATAGGGACCCGGGTAAGAGTTCATGGTGAGGTTTGGCTCGCAATCGACTGATAGCGTCAGGCGATGCTTGCGCAGGCCGGGCCGCAAGCTCAATGCCACCTGCTCGGTCAGATCACCCAGGTCGAACGACCGCTGGTCCGAATAATTGCGGTCGGCGGCGACCTGCTTGAACGAGGTGATCAGCTCCGCCGCGCGGTTAAGGTTGGCCACCAGCTGGGTGGAGGCATCGCGGGTCGCACCGAGGAAATCGGTCAGGCTTGAGCGGCGGAGATCTCCGCGCGCGACTTCGGCGGCAAACAGGGCGGTCTTGCGCTCCAGCGAGGAGGCAACCGTCAGGCTGATGCCGACGGGATTGTTGACCTCGTGCGCTACGCCCGCCACAAGCCGGCCGAGAGCGGCAAGCTTTTCGGCTTCGATCAATGAATTCTGGGTTTCGCGCAAATTTCGCAAGGCCGCTTCAGCAGCATCCTTGGCCTCGCGCATTTCCAGCTCGCCGCGCTTGCGTTCGCCGATGTCGAGCGCGACGGTCACGATGCTTTCGATGCCACCATCGGCGTCCAGGAGCGGCAGTTTGTTCACCAGCCAATGCCTGAGATTGCCGGAAGAATCCCGATATTCCTCTTCGTAAAATCCGAGCTCTTTACCCGTCTTCAGTACCCGCCGGTCGTTTGCGTCGGTCTTTTGCGCGCCATAACGCGACATCAGGTCCGACGTGGTCCGGCCGATGGCCTCCTTCGGCTCGATGCCGAAAATGCCGGCCATATAGCGATTCATCAGCAAATAATGGAGCTGCTTGTCCTTGACGTTGATCACGGCGGGAACGGTATCGATCACGAGCTGCAACAGCCGCCGGCCTTCGGCAATCGCTTCTTCAGCCCGCCTCTGGTCGGTGATGTCGCGCACCGTCCCTTCATAGCGGACGATTTCACCGCTCTCATCGCGAACCGCGGTCGCGCTGTCGGAGAGCCACAAAATCGCGCCGTTGCGCCGGCGCACCTGATACTCGAATTCGCGCACCATTCCGTCGCGCTGCATCAGTTGCTGATACTGAAGGCGCGCCCGGGGATCGACATAGATGCTCTCGGAGATGTCGCCGATGCCGCGAATGAGTTCTTCCGGGGAACCATAATCCATCATCCGCGCCAGCGCCGGGTTGGCGTTGAGAATCTCCCCTCCCGGCGTCGTCACGTAGATTCCGTCAACGGATCCCTCGAACAGTTTGCGGTAGCTCTCTTCTGCCAAGCGTTGCTCGGCGAGCGCGCGGATCGCCGCTTCACGTGCTGCGTCCGCGTCGACCAGCGAACGGCGGAATACTTCCGCTGCGCGCGCGATGTCGCCGATTTCGTTACTCACTTCGGTCGCGGGAATCGACGTGTCCTTTTCGCCGCCGGCCAGGGCGCGGATCGCAGTCGCGATCGCCTTGAGCGGCCGCACCGTCTGACGCACCACGAACAGGGCTGCGGCAAGGCCGATCAACACACCCGCGATGCCAAGCAGAATGCTTTGCCATTTGTCGCTGGCAAGCGTCCGGGCAAAGTCACGGGCGAGCACACGCCCCCGCCTGTCGCTGAGGTCGCGCAGTAAATCGGTGACCTTGCTGATCATCTGCCCTTCGGTGCCCAACACCTCCCGGTCGAGCTGGGCGATCTGGCCTTCCGTGCTCGAAATCGACAGCACCGCGTCAGCGTAGGCGTCGGTGGCGGAGCGAAGCTTTTCGTCGTCAATGGACAGCGACTTCATGGCACGCGCGGACTGCTCGATTGCGGCCGGATCGTGCGCCAAAAGCGCCGTCGCAAGCTGGTCCTGTGCGCGGAACAGTTGGCGCAACATGGCGCGGTCTGGCGCCGAAATTTCGGAAATCGCCTGTTCGAACCGGGAGCGAACCGGCGGCAACGCCAAGACCAGCTCCGCGCGGCGGGCAATCAGGGCGGTAATCCGCTCCACCCCGTCTCGATAATTGGTCAGCCGCAGCGCGACGCCATCGATCATTTCCTGCTGCTCGGGGGCCAGTTGCAGCCGTGTATTCTTCAACAACGCACTCAGCGAGGCGGCCGCCTCCCCGACCTTGGCAGACGACGCCGGATCGGTCACGAGGTCGCGTGCTGCCAGCCGCAATTCCTTGGTGCGGCGGTCGATCTCCTCGGCGGCCTCGCCCAGGCTGCGGAGGTGCTGCAATTCGGCAAAGGTCGCGCCGACATGATGGATGGCAACGACGCTGGCGATGCTCGTCATGGCGATTATGGCGAGCAGAAGGGCAAAACTGCCAAAGGTCAGTTGCCCGATCGAAAACGAGACCGACCGTACCCGTCGAACAATGGCGGCAAAGGCTCGGAGCATCAGCAACCTGCGCTAAAAACGCTCTCTTATACGATGATTTGCCGCGGGGGAAACCAGCCCGGGGCTGGGGCTCGTCAGGGGCTCAATCAGCTGGAATGCCGGCGTCCTTGACCACCTTGGCCCAGAGCGCAATGTCGGACTTGATGATCGCGGCAAATTCGCCGAGCGGCGCGCTTTTCGCCGTGCAGCCCGCGAGGTCAAGCTTTTCGCGTACCTCCGATGCCGCCACCGCCGCCTCCAATGCCTTGCTGATCTTGTCGACAACGGCTTGCGGCGTTTTTGACGGTACCACGATGCCAAACCAGGGCGTCACTTGCGCGGCGGCAAACCCCTGCTCCGCCATAGTCGGCACATCTGGAAAGTATTTCGAGCGGCCGTCGCCGATCGTCGCGAGAATGCGGATGCTGCCGGTTTGCATCAACGCCAGTGCCTGGTTGGTTGAGAAAAACGACGAGTTGAGCAGGCCGCTGGCGATGTCGGCGGTCATTTGCGGGTAGCCGCGGTAGCCGATCGGATTGACGTCGATCCCGGCCAGCCGCTTGAACAGTTCAAAGCCGAGATGGCCGGTCGAGCCCTTGCCGGGATGGCCGTAGTTCAGAAACCCCGGCTTGGCCTTGGCGAGCGCGATAAACTCGGCAACGTTCTTCACGGGCAAGGACGTCGGAACGATGAAGACGTTCGGCGCCCGGCAAATCATCCCGACCGGCGTGAAGTCGCGCACCGGATCCCAGCGCATCACGAGATTGAGCGATGGGCTGGTGGTGAAGTACGCCGTCACCAACAGCCACGTATATCCATCGGGCTCGGCACGGGCGACATCTTCGGCCGCGATCGAGCCGTTGGCGCCGGATTTTGATTCCATAATGATCGAGGCATTCCATTGCCCCGCCATGTGCTGGGTGACGATGCGGCCGAATACGTCGGCGACGCTTCCGACCGAATAGGGATTGACGACGTGGATCGGCCTGACCGGAAAGCCGTCTTGCGCCCGTGCCGCAACGAAGGAGACAACGACCAGCAGCAACGTCACTAACATTGCGTCGGGGCGTTTTGTCATCCTGCTCTTCCTGCCTTGCTCGCGGCGCTTCAACTGCGCCGCTTGCAGCCAGGATGCCGACAATCGCCTCAGCGAGCAAGCGTCGTCGCCGTCTCAACCGGAACCGTTGAAAGCAGTTGGCTTCCGCGGAGGAATAGTCATCGCGGCGACACCGACGACGACGGAAGCGAGGCCAATCCATGCGGTCGGCGACAGCCTCTCGCCCAGCAGCAGGACGCCGAACGCTACGCCGATCGGGACACGAAGGTAGGCCTGCGCCGTGGTGCCGACGGAACCCAACGTCTGGATCAGGCGGAAATAGATCACAAAGGCGATCGCGGTCGAGAACACTGCAAGGCCCAACAGCGCCAGCACCGACGTGGTAGATGGCGTTAACGTCCACGGCCGTTCTATGATCACGCTGATAGGCAACAGGATCGCTGCGCCACAGAGCAAGGAGCCCGCGGCCGGCGCCATCGGGTGGAGCTCCTTGAATCCACGGCTGAAGACGGCGCCTCCGGCGTAGCAGGCCGTTGCCGTTACAATCGCGATTTGCGCGACAAGCTGTTCGCCGAGACCGTGAAACACCTGAACGCCGATGATAAGGCAAATGCCCGCCATGCCGACCACCACGCCGAATAGTTTTCGCCAGGAGGGTGCGTCTTGATGCGCCATCGCGAGCGTCAGGAAGAAGGTGAAGATCGGCGACGTCGAATTGAGGATGGTTGCCAACCCCGCATCGACCGAACGCTCGGCCCAGGCAATCAGCGTCCAGGGAATGACGCTGTTGAGACAGGCCTGAAACAGGAAGCGACGCCACGTCGCGGCGTTTTTCGGGAGATGAATGCCCCTCCCTGCCATAACCACCAGCAACAGCAGACCCGCGATCAGCGTCCGGCCCGCAATCAGCGTGACTGGCGGGATCGTAGCCACGCCAAGCTTGATGAAGGTGTAGGAGCCACCCCAGAGCGTCGCCAGCACCACCAGCAGCGGTAGTTCGATGCCGAGTGAAGGCTCGCGCGCGCTTGCGTCTTGCGTTGTTATCCCTGTCATGGCTGCGCCGATGCTCCATTGGCCGAGAGGAGCAGAGCCCTACATCGGCGAAGCGAGACAATGCTTCGTTGCCGATCGAATTGTGAGATCGCTCACATCTCGAACAATTCACCGTCGTAGCCGGCTTCAAGCGGAATGCGGAGCTGGCGACGGCCATCAAGCTTTGTCAGCACCGGCATGACCGTAACAACCGGCTTTCCTCTGGCGTCATCGAGCGCCGCACTCACACTGGGCTGCTTGCCGAGCTTGATCAGGTTGCGCGTGGTCGGAAACGGCAATTTGAACCGCCCGCTCTCGCCACCCGCAACCGCATCGCGCGCCGACAGCCAGAGCGAGTCGGTCGATTCCCGGCCGTCATGTGCGCCGAGTTGTTCCGGCGGCGCTGCCGCCAGGAAGAACCAGGTGTCGAACCGCTTGGACATCCCTTCAGGCGTGACCCAATGGGCATAGGGCACGAGTTCGTCGAGGGCGAGCACCATGCCGGTCTCGTCGAGAATGTCAGGAAATGTCGTCTTCCGCTTCGCGAGATCCGTGCGATGTCTTGCTGCGATACTTGCGGCCTGTTTGGCTTCAACGAGGTCTTTCGACCCACGCGGGCGCGCGAGCAGAATGCCGCTTTCCTCAAAGGTCTCGCGGATCGCGGCGATCCGAAAACTCAAGGCGGCGGCATTACTCCCCTCGCTATCGGCATAAAGTTCGGGCCGGGCGATGATCTCGCGATCGCTCGCGTCAACGCTGCCGCCCGGAAACACCAACGCGCCCGAAGAGAACTCGATCTCATGATGGCGCACCATCATAAAGACTTCGATTTCCCCGCGACCCCTGTCGTCGGGTCCGCCGGCGCCGTCGCGCAACAGCAGGATCGTCGAGGCCGGACGCGCTGTGACGGCTTCGGCCACGAAATCAGCCCGCCGCGCTCGATTGCGGCTGCATGTTGGCGCGACGATCGACCCGCGCGACGCGCGACAGCAGGTAATCCACTTCCGCCTTGGCCGTGGCCGTGATGCTCGAACCCGGCTTGCGCTGCGCGCTGGTGGCAATGATGCCACGCTTTTGCAGTACGTATTTTCGCACGGCCAGGCCAATCGCCGGCTGCTGCTCATAGCGGATCAGCGGCAGATGCGCGTCGAACAGGTCGTGGGCGGCATCGCGGCGGGCTTCCTTTGACAGGCGGACGACATCGATCAGCATTTCCGGGAAGGCGTAGCCGGTCATCGCGCCGTCGGCGCCGCGCTCCATCTCGAAATCGAGGAACAGCGCACCGTTGCCGGTGAGAATCGAGAGCGGACGCAGCGAGCCGTCCTTCTGGAAACCGCGCAGCGTGGAAATCTTCTCCAGCCCCGGCCAGTCCTCGTGCTTGACCATCACGCAGGAGGGATTGTCCATGACGATCTTGCGGATCACCGCTGGCGTAAACACCACCGACAAGGTCAGCGGATAGTCCTGCAACACCCAGGGAATGTCTGACCCGATCGCTTCTACCGCCTGTTTGAAGTAGCCGGTGATTTGATCGTCGGTGCGCACGGTCGGCGGCGGCGCGATCATCACGCCGGCGGCGCCCGCATCCATCGAGGCGCGCGCCAGCGAACGCATGGCGGCAAATCCCGGCGCGGAAACGCCGACGATGATCTGCATGTTCTTGGCACGCTTGACGAAGCGCTTGGCGATTTCCTCAGCCTCTGCGCCCTCGAGCTTGGGCGCCTCCCCCATGATGCCGAGCACGGTGATGCCATTGCAGCCGATCTCGCCATAGAAATCGGTCAGCCGGTCGATCGACTTCTCGTCAATCCGGCCATCGTCATGAAACGGCGTCGGCGCGATCGCGAAGGTGCCTTTGGCTTCGTGGGTGAGTTTTGTCATTGTTGCCTTCTTCCTTGTTCTTCAAGTCCGCCGCGCCGATTTCTTCAGTTCGTCCTCGGAGTAGAAAATCTCCCTGGCATGGGTCACGATGTCCTCGGCCTTCCACCCCGTGAACGGCGGCTTCCAGCCTTCCATTTCCATCATCCGCATTTCGCGCACGCCACGCGGGCCGGACACGCCCAGCACCTTGCCGGTCTGGTCGCCCGAGAGATCGCTGACCATGTATAGCACGGCCGGCGCGATGCCATCAGGGCCCAGCGCCATGCCGGGATTTTCCTTGTAGCGCGGCAGGTCCTCGGTCATCCGCGTCAGCGCACCCGGCGCCAGCGTCCAGACCCGGATGTTGTATTTGCGGCCCTCGATCGCGAGCACGTTCGACAGGCCCCAGATCCCGCCCTTGGCCGATCCATAATTGGACTGGCCGAAATTGCCGATCAGGCCCGAAGTCGAAGCCGTATTGACGATGACGCCGCCGCCATGCTCCCGCATCCACCGAAACACCGGTTGCGTGGTGCAGAAGGTGCCTTTCAGATGCACCCTGAGAACCTTGTCCCAGGCGGCTTCCGTGGCCTTGGCGAACGTCTGGTCGAGCAGGATGCCGGCGTTGTTGACGAGGATATCGGCGCGGCCGAAATGCTTGATGGCGTCGTCGAATACCGACTGCCCGCCAGCCATGGTCGAGATGTCGGCGCCGTTGGCAATCGCGCGGCCGCCTTCGGCCTTGATTGCCTCGACAACCTTTTGCGCCATCGAAAGATCGGAGCTGGAACCATCGCGGGGACCGCCGAGGTCATTGACCACAACGGCTGCACCCTCGCGCGCGAACAGTTTGGCGTAGGCCTCTCCTAACCCGCCGCCCGCGCCTGTTATCAGCGCCACCTTGCCGTCGAGTAGTCCCATGGTTGCCTCCCTGTCTTCGTGTCCCGGACGCGATGCAGCGCGAAACGCTGCTTCGCAGAGCCGGGACCAACTAAACCCCCGGATCTGCAGCGCACCGCGTACGCGTTGCGCTGCATCCGGGGCACGAGAGTTTTCACCCCAACACCGTCTTGCCGCTTCGGATCACAACGGCGTCGCGCGCCTTCACCCGCGCCTCGAACGAAATCACATTGCCGTCCTTCCATAGATCCAGCGTCACGGTCTCGCCGGGAAAGACCGGCGAGGAGAAACGCGCGGCGTGCTGTTTGAAGGCCGTGGGATCGTAATCGGCGTAGGTCTGAAGAATGCCGCGGCAAGTGATGCCAAACGTGCACATGCCGTGCAGGATCGGCTTTGAGAAGCCGGCGCGCCGGGCGAATTCAGGATCGGAATGCAGCGGATTGCGGTCGCCGCAGAGACGATAGATCAAGGCTTGGTCGGGACGCGTCGAAATATCGACGGAGCGGTCGGGCGCGCGCGACGGCACCTTGTGCGGCTCGGGCTGGCCTTCGAAAGGTCCGCCGAAGCCGCCGTCGCCGCGGGCAAAACGCGAGGCAACCAGCGTGGCGAGTGCCTCGCCCTTTTCGTTCTTCAGCACGGTCTGGTGCCGGATCACCGCGCCCTTGTCCTTGCCCTTGTCGAACACAGCCAGCACGGTTGAATCAACCACCAGCTTTTCCGCCACCGGCAACGGGCGATGGAAGGTGATGTCGCGCTCGCCGTCGACCACCATCACGCGATTGAGATTCATCTCGCCGGGGCCTGCGCCCCAGGCGGCAACGGACGCAAAGGTCGGCACGACTTTCAATGGGCGAGGGATGGCGGCGGCTTCGTTGACGAAGGCGAGCTCTTTTTCATCCATGGGATCGGCGCCCATGCCGATACCATAGGCGTACAGCATCACCTCGCGATCGCCGTAGGAATAGCGCTGCCCGAGATTTTTCAGCGCCATCAGTTCATCGTAGTTGATCGGCATGGTAGGGCCTTCTCCGAAATTCTGATCCTCATGGTGAGGAGGCGCCCTAGCGCCGTCTCGAACCATGAGGCCGTAGCCTCTCATCGACGTCCTCATCCTTCGAGACGCGCGCGAAAAGCGCGCTCCTCAGGATGAGGAGTTACACCGGCGTAAAGAACGGCAGCGGCGCGCCGTCGGTCGCTTTGAACACGACCTTCACCTTCTGTCCGATCTTCAGCTTTTCCATGTCGCAATCGACAAAATTGGTCAGGAGCGACGGCCCCTCTTTCAGCGTGACGTAACCGATCGCGTAAGGGCCGTTGGCGGATTTGCGCATCCGGCTGAACGTGTAGATTTCGGCCTCGCCCGAGCTTTCCTCCCACACGGTCTTGTCGGAGAAGCAGAATGGGCAGATCGAGCGCGGAAAATAATGCGCCTCGCCGCACGCCGTGCAGCGCTTGATCATCAATTTGCCCTTGGCGGTTTGCTCCCAGAAGTGAGCCGTCTCGGGATTGGTCTGGGGTTTGGGATATTTCACACTGTCCATCACACGCGCTCCAGAATGCAGGTTGAGGCCGCATGGCGAACGCCGAGCAGCCCGCCGGTGCCATGCGCAATGGCGAGGTCGCAATTCGCGACCTGGACCTTCGGATGCGCCTCGCCCCGCAACTGCCGTACCGCTTCGATGATCTTGGTCATGCCGCCGCGATTGACCGGATGGTTGCTGCACAGGCCGCCGCCATCGGTATTGAACGGCAACTTGCCGACGCCGGAAATCAGGTTGCCGTCGGCGACGAATTTGCCGCCCTCACCCTTCTTGCAGAAGCCGAGGTCTTCGAGCTGCATCAACACGGTGATGGTGAAGCTGTCGTAGATCGAGGCGTACTTGATGTCCTTTGGCGTGACGCCGGCTTCTTCGAACGCGCGCGGTCCCGACCACACGCCGGCGGAATAGGTCAGGTCGAGCTTCTGCCCGCCGCGCGGCCCCTTCATCGCCTCGCCATGGCCGATCATCCGCACCAGCGGTTTCTTCAGACTTTTCGCGATCGCCTCCGACGTCACGATAAATCCGCCGCCACCATCGGTGACAACGCAGCAATCCATCCGATGCAGCGGATCGGCAATCATCGGCGAGTTGAGGACGTCCTCGACCGTCACGACATCGGGCAGCATCGCGTGCGGGTTGTATTGGGCGTGATGGGAGGCGGCGACCTTGATCCAGGCCAGTTGTTCGCTGGTGGTGCCGAAATCATGCATGTGGCGCATGGCGCACATGCCGTAGACATTATGCGTTGTGGCCCCATAAGCAGCCTCGAAATCGGCCTCCGCACCGCTCGCGCGTGGCGGCATCGGCCCGGTGCGCGGCTTGCCGGCGAGCGTAACCAGCGCAATCGAGCATTTGCCGGCGGCAATCGCTTCGGCCGCATGGCCAAGATGAACCAGATAGGAACAGCCACCGGTGTCGGTGGAATTGAAATGGCGGACTTTCAGGCCGAGATAATCGACCATCGCCATCACCCCGCCCGGGGCGTCGCCGGCGCAGAAATAGCCGTCGATATCGGCTTTGGTGAGGCCCGCATCCTCGATCGCGCCCTTGGCGATCTCGGCGTGAAGCTGGGCGGTGGATTTGTCGGGAGCGTGCCGGGTCGGATGTTCGTAGATACCGGCGATATAGGCCTTGCCCTTGATGCTCAACTCAGTCTCCGCTGACGTTTCTTATTCCCCCAATTTCTTGGCCTGCCACCGCCGCCTTGGCAAGCGGCGAATATTCCGTGCTGTGAGGCAGTATCGCATGGCCGACCGTGTCCCGGGCGCGGTGCAGCGCTACATGCGCTGCATCGCTGAACCGGGACCTATTCATGATCTGGGCGCCATGGACCCTGGATCACAAGTGCGGTGGATTTGACATTCGCTTCAGTATTGCCGCGCGTCCTCCAAGCGAATGTCAAATCCCAAACCGCACTAGAAATTTAGTTGCTAGTGTCCCTTTGGTTCTGACATTCGTAAACGAACCCTCGGCAGCAGGATACGAATGTCAGAACCGGCACACTAGCGCATCGCGCCGATGAGTGGCGCGCCCCGCAGCATCCGGGGAACGCGGAGGACGCGGCTTCTCATTCCCGCGACACATCATGCCCGGGTTTGCGCAAATCATGTCCCTCAGAAAACAGAGGGCGCAGGGAATACCGGGTACATCCAATGTACCCGTAGCCTCGCGTGCAAAAGTGAAAAGCACACGAGCGTAGTCACCACAGGTTCACCGGAACGATCCGGCATTCCCTGCGCGAATGGTTTTAACGGTTTCCTTCGTGATCTCCCCGGAGACCGGGCTTGTTGTCTCCGTCACCCCTGAGAAGCGTTAGCTTCTTGAGAGCTTGACCTCAGCGTCGGGAGGTCAGGACCACACGACTTCGCCGTCCGCTCCGGCGCATTCGCCTCGTGCGCCACAAGCGTCCATCGCATCCCCTGGCCCAACGTTCGTGACGATCGCGAAACGCCCCTCTTATCGGGCGGGGATGGCGCGGGCTTCTAAAGGTGATTTGCCCGTCGCCACAAGCAAAAGGAGCTGCGGCACATTGGCACGACGGGCAAATCAGCCCCGATTTACACTTCGCGGTGCACCGCAACCCCTTAAAAAACAGGGTCGGAAGCAAAAAAACGCAAAAAACCCCGAGAAAAACTGTGTAGAAGCCTCTCGACCTGCGCAGAGAGCGTTATTATCAACCCGGTCCGAATCAGAGGAGACACAATGGCCACCCAAATGTCGAAGTCACAATTGGTCGAAAAAATTGCGACCACCACCGAACTGTCCAAGCGCGACGTGAAGAACGTCATGGATACGCTGACGGACGTCGGCCACAAGGAACTGAAGAAATCCGGCGTCTTCCTGCTGCCGGGCTGGGCGAAGTTCGTCGTGGTCAAGAAGCCCGCGACCAAGGCTCGCAAGGGCACCAACCCGTTCACGGGTGAGGAAATGATGTTCAAGGCCAAGCCTGCCCGCAAGATCGTGCGCGCAAGGCCCGTGAAGGCCGCCAAGGACGCCGTCTAAGAAAGACACGGACCTCCTGGTTTTAAAGGCCCCCGCAACGGGGGCCTTTATTTTTGGGACGTGGGCCGCTGAACAACGGCACGGCCCGCGAAGACTCTGCGGTTGTTGCCAGCAGCAACCTATGACACCATCGAAATATGAGTTTTCGCGACCATTAGACGCCCTATGCCACGCCGGAAATATCCCTGGGAAAAGCTATCGGATGAGCAGCTGCTCAAGCGCCGCCTCAGCAGTCTGAGGATTGCGATCGAAGGCACCTGGCTCGAGGATTGTCTGAACGCCCTCTATGAAGAGCTCGAAGAGCGGGGCATCCGGCTGCGGCCCCACGCATGGATATCGAGCGAGTGGTTTAGTCCGGCAGACGTGCCCGGCATAGCCATCCCTTTCTATCTCGCCCATCCCCGTCTGATGAAGCTCGAGAAGAAAATGATGCTCGACGTCGAGGGCGGCACCTGGTCCGAGTGCATGGCCATTCTCCGCCATGAGGCAGGCCATGCCATACAACATGGCTATCAATTGCAGCGCCGCCGGCGTTGGCAGCAACTGTTCGGCCGGTCCTCGAAACACTACCCGCGCTACTACCGGCCCAATCCGGCCAGCCGGCAATATGTCCAGCATCTTCGGCTCTGGTACGCGCAGAGCCATCCGGACGAGGATTTCGCTGAAACCTTCGCGGTATGGCTGCGGCCGCGCTCGAACTGGCGGACGCGCTATGCCGGCTGGCCGGCGCTGAAGAAGCTCGAATATGTCGACGAACTGATGGAGGAGATCGCCGGGAAGCGGCTGGCGGTCACGACGCGGGAGCGTGTCGATCCCCTGCACGAGCTCGGCCAGACGCTTGGCGAACACTACCAGAAAAAGCAGGATTTCTATGCCTTCAAGGCACCGAAGACTTACGACCGCGACCTCTCCCGGCTGTTTTCCGCCGATCCACGGCATAGCCGGTCGCGACCGGCTTCGGCCTTCATCAGGCAGCACCGCGCCCAGATCAGGCAGCTCGTAGCGCGGTGGACAGGCGAGAATCAGCTTACACTCGATGCCGTGCTTGACGACATGATCTTGCGCTGTCGCGAGCTCGATCTGCGTGCCGTCGGCTCCGATCGCAAGCTTGTGGCTGATTTCACTGTCCTGTTGACCGCCAAGACCATGCATGCGCTGTTCGGCCCGTCGCGGCGGAAATGGATCGCGCTATGAGACGCCTGCGTATCCTTGTGCTCATGCATCCGGACTTCGTGCCGCCGGAGACGACCGACGGATACACCGCGCGGGAAATCAACGAATGGAAAACCGAATACGACGTCGTCAGCACCTTGCGCGCGGCCGGCCATGACGTTCGCCCGCTCGGCGTGCAGGAAGAAATCAAGCCGGTGCGCGATGAGATCGAAGGCTTCAAGCCGCATGTCGTGTTCACGTTGCTGGAGCAGTTTCACAACGAGCCGGTCTATGACCAGCACATCGCAAGCTTTCTCGAGCTGATGAAGATCCCGTATACGGGTTGCAATCCGCGTGGCCTGATTTTGGCGCGCGGCAAGGATCTGTCCAAGACGCTGGTGCACCATCGCCGGATCGCAGTGCCGGCCTTCGCCGTGTTCCCGATGCACCGCAAGGTCAAACGGCCACCGCGGCTGGCGCTGCCGCTGATCGTCAAGAGTTTGAACGAGGACGGATCTCGGGGAATTTCGCAGGCATCCATCGTCGACACGGACGAGAAGCTCACGGAGCGCGTCGCCTTCATCCACGAGCGGATCGGAACCGCCGCCATCGCCGAGCAATATATCGATGGACGAGAACTCTATGTCGGCGTGCTCGGCAACAATCGGCTGCAAGTGCTGCCGGTCTGGGAATTGAAATTCGGCACCATGGGTGGTCAGGCCATAGCCACCGAGAAGGTCAAACACGATCCCGATTATCAGGAGCGCATGGGAATTGCAGATGGACCGGCGAAGAACCTGACGCCGGAGGTGCGCGCCCGCATTCAGCGAATAGCGAAACGCATTTATCGTACCCTGGGGCTCGACGGGTATGCGCGCATCGACTTTCGCCTCGCTGCCGACGGCACGCTGTATTTCATTGAAGCGAACCCCAATCCCGAAATCGCGAAGAGCCAGGAGTTCGCGACAGCCGCCCGGCATGACAAACTTGATTACCCTGCCCTGCTCCACCGCATTGTGACGCTCGGAATAAGCCGGGCAAAGGCGGGCGTATCCGTAGGCTGAAAGGCCGCGCGAGAGGCGCATGCTGCAGCTTCAGCAGCCGAGGCTTTCACCACCGCAACTTTCACCGAAGCTGCTCCGAACTTCCAGCTCGCGCCTACTCCGCCGCGATCTGGCGCGGCGCGGGCGGCGGGTTGGCAAGATCGGCTGCGAGCTGGACGTAGCGCGCTTTTGTATCCGCCACTGCCTTCTCCTTGACCGGTCCATAACCGCGAATGCGATCCGGCAGCGAGAGGATTTCAATTGCGGTATCCAGCGTCAGCGGCGACAGCACCGGCAGGATGTGGGCAACATCCTTCTCGTAACCGGCGATCAGGTCGCGCTCGAGCCTGCGATCGGGGCTATAGCCGAAGATATCGAGCGGAGTACCGCGCAGCACGCGCAGTTTCGTCAGCCAGCGAAATGCCTGTAACATCCAGGCGCCGAAGGCGCGCTTCTTCGGACGGCCCAGCGCGTCTTTTTTCCCGCCAAGCAGCGGCGGCGCGAGATTGAAGCTGATCTTGAAATCGCCGTCGAACTGGTCACGAAGCTGCCGTTCGAACCGGCCGTCGGTAAAGAGCCGCGCGACTTCATATTCGTCCTTGTAGGCAAGCAGCTTGGCGTAATTGACGGCGACCGCCCGCGGCAGCTCGTCGCCGAAGCCGCGATCGCGCGCCGCGTCGCGCACCTGCTTGACCAGCGCCTGATATCGTCTGGCGAGTTTTGCGTTCTGATAGTCGGTCAAGAGCGCCGTCCGGTGCGCGATGATTTCGTCGAGCGACATCGCATCAAGGGTTTTTGGAGCGCTCGTCTCGTCCTGTCCTTTCATCATCGCCGCAATCCGCGAGGGATCGGCGGCGGCGAGACGGCCGAGGCGGAACGCCTGCGTATTCATCTTGATGGCAACGCCGTTGACTTCGATCGCCTGTTCGATCGCCTCCGCCGTCAGCGGCAGAAATCCCCTCTGATAGGCGTAACCCATCATCATCATGTTGGTGGCGATGGCATCGCCCAGCAGGGTTTCCGCGGGCTTGGTGAAATCGACGAAGGCTGAATCCTTGCGCAACGCAGTTTCCAGCACGTGGTTGACCTTGCGGGACTGGAAATTGAAATCGCGGTTGAGGATGAAGTCGGCGGTCGGAATGACGTGGCTGTTGATGACCCCAGCGGTGCGGCTCAACTCACAGAGCGTCATCGTCTCCTTGGAAGCGGCCACGACCTCGTCGGCGGCGATCACGAGATCTGCGGTGCCGGTCACGATGCGCGAACAGGTCACGTCAGCGGTATGTTCGGACAACCGGACATGGCTCAATACCGCCCCGCCCTTTTGCGCCAGGCCCGACATATCGAGGATCATACTGGCGTTGCCCTCGATATGGGCGGCCATGCCGAGCAGCGCGCCGATGGTCAACACGCCGGTGCCGCCGACGCCGCCGACCGCGACGTTATAGGGCCGGTCCAGCGAGGGTTTTGAAGCCGGCTCCGGCAGTTCGCCGATATCGCCAACCCCGGCCGGCGCGCGGCGGCGCAACGCCCCGCCATCGACGGTCACGAAAGACGGGCAAAAGCCCTTGAGACACGAATAGTCCTTGTTGCAGGCGGATTGATTGATGGTGCGCTTGCGCCCCATCTCGGTTTCCAGCGGCTCGACCGAGATACAATTCGACTGCACCGAGCAATCGCCGCAGCCTTCGCACACGGCCGGATTGATGAGGACGCGCCGCGGCGGATCTTCCAGCAGTCCGCGCTTGCGGCGGCGGCGCTTTTCCGCGGCACACGTCTGCACGAAGACGATGGCAGACGCGCCCTTCACTTGCCGCAGCGTCTTCATGACGGCATCAAGCTCGTCGCGATGCGCGACTTTCGCGCCCGGCGCGATGTCGGAGGCCGGATAGGCTTTCGGATTTTCCGAGACCAGATAGATTTCGCGGATGCCTTCGGCGTGAAGCTGGAAGGTGATCTGCTGAGGCGACAACTCGCCATCGACATGCTGGCCGCCGGTCATGGCAGTCGCGTCGTTATAGAGAATTTTGTAGGTGATGTTCGCGCCTGACGCCACGGCCTGGCGGATTGCGAGACTGCCCGAATGGAAATAGGTGCCGTCGCCGAGATTGGCGAAGACGTGTTCTTCATTGGTAAAGGGCGCAACTCCCACCCACGGCACACCCTCGCCGCCCATATGGGTGAAGGTCTCGGTAGAGCGGTCCATCCATAGCGCCATGAAGTGACAGCCGATGCCGGCAAAGGCGCGGCTTCCTTCCGGCACCTTGGTCGAGGTGTTGTGCGGACAGCCCGAGCAGAAATACGGCGTCCGGGTGACCGGGGAGACCGCCTGCATCTGCGTGGCCTGCCGGCCGTTGAACCAGTCGGCCTTGGCGCGAAGCATGCTGGCGATTTCGGGATTGAGATTGAGCCGTAAGAGCCGTTCGGTGAGCGAGCTTGCGAGCGAGGCGACGCTCAGTTCCTCGGCGAAAGGCAGGAAACGCTTGTCGTGATCGTCCATCTTGCCGACGATGCGCGGGCGGACGTCGTCGCGCCAATTGAACAGTTCCTGCTTGACTTGATTCTCGACGATCTCGCGGCGTTCCTCGATGATGAAAATCTCTTCAAGCCCGACCGCGAACTCGCGGACGCCCTGCGGCTCCAGCGGCCAGGGCATCCCGATCTTGTAGAGTCTAAGGCCAATCTTGGCCGCGACTTCCGGCGTGATACCAAGCTCACGCAGCGCTTGCCGGATATCCTCGTAGCTCTTGCCCGAGGCCATAATGCCGAAGCGCGCATTCGGCGAATCCATGGTGATGCGGTTGACCTTGTTGGCGCGAGCAAAGGCAATCGCGGCAAAGCCCTTGTAATCCTGCAATCGCCGGTCCTGATCGTAGCGGTCATCGGGCCAGCGCAAGTTCAACCCGCCTGGCGGCATTTCGAAATCCGGCGGGATGACGAAGGGCTTCATCTCGTCGGTGAGATCGATCTCGGCGGTGGTCTCCACCGTCTCCGTGATCACCTTCATGCCGACCCAGCAGCCTGAATAGCGCGACATCGCGATCCCGAGCAGGCCCATCTCGATCATTTCATGAATGCTCGAGGGATAGAGATAGGGCATCAGCGCGGAGATGAAGGCGTGGTCCGACTGATGCGGGACGGTGGAGGATTTCGCGCCGTGATCGTCTCCGGCGAGACACAGCACGCCGCCGTTCTTCGCCGAGCCTGCGGCATTGCCGTGGCGGAATACGTCGCCGCAGCGGTCGACGCCCGGGCCCTTGCCGTACCAGATGCCGACGACGCCATCATGTTTGGCGCCCTTGGAGAGATTGAGCTGCTGGGAGCCCCAGATCGCGGTGGCGGCGAGATCTTCGTTCACGCCGGGCTGGAATTTGATGTTGTACTGCTCGAGGTGTTTTCGGGCGGCGAAAAGCTGCTGGTCGTAGCCGCCAAGGGGTGAGCCGCGGTAGCCGCTGATGAAGCCAGCGGTATTGAGCCCGTTGGCGCGGTCACGCCGGATTTGGGCCATCGGCAGGCGAACCAGCGCCTGAATCCCGGTCAGGAAGACGTGGCCGGACCCTTGGGTGTATTTCTGGTCGAGACTGATCGGACCCTGGTTTATTCCCATTCCACCCTCTTAAAGCCCCGGCCTTGCTGCTTCTTTTTAGCTAATCACGTCGTCCGGCAATGCCAGTCTATGTCGGTTTTAAAGCCCGCCGCATCACAAATCTGGTGCCGGCGGACGGTGGGCCGAAAAACGCAATTTCGTGGCAAAGGCGCCCGGTCGCCTTTTCGGCTTATGTCCCGAAGAAACGCCATGACGAAACGACGTGAGGCACACATGGCGGATTTCACGTTATACTGGTCGGTATGAGGAACCCCTTCTCACGGCATTGGCTAGCTGGCGCGCGGACGATTCTCGCAGGCATCGCGTTGTGCAGTGCATTCAACGTGAACCACGCCGGCGCGCAAACTCCGGCCGCTCCGTCTCCGGAAACAATCGCCAAGGGCAAGACGCTGACCGAGGCCGGCGACTGCGCCAGTTGCCATACCGCCGATCCCGCAAAGCCGTTTGCCGGCGGAAAGCGGATCGAGACGCCGTTCGGCGGCATCTATTCCGCGAACCTGACGCCCGACCGCGAAACCGGGATCGGCCGATGGAGCGACGACCAGTTTCTGCGCGCGATGCGCTACGGTCAGGCTCCGAATGGATCGCGCTACTACCCGGCCTTCCCCTACCCCCATTTCACCAAGCTGGTCCGCGGCGACATCTTTGCGATCCGCGCCTATCTCGGCACTTTTCCGCCGGTCAGCAACAAGCCGCCGCCCAACGAACTGCGCTGGCCGCTGAACTACCGAGCGCTCATGCGTCTCTGGAATTTTGCCTTCTTCCGGCCCGGCATTTTCGAACCCGACCAGAGCAAGAGCGCCGAATGGAATCGCGGCGGCTATCTCGTCGAAGGCCTCGGTCATTGCGGCGTCTGCCATACACCGAAAAACGTGCTCGGCGCCGAAAGGCAAAAAGCGCGGTTTACCGGCAGCCTGGTCGATGGCTGGTTCGCCCCGCGCCTCGACGGCGCTTCGCGCAGCGGGTTGAAATCATGGAGCGTGGACGATATCGCTGAATATCTCCTGAGCGGGCGCAACGGGCATAGCCATGCCGACGGCCCGATGGCGCAGGTGGTCCTCAATTCCACCTCGCATATGAGCGAGGCCGATGTGCGCGCCATGGCTGCGTATCTGAAGGACCTGTCGGCGGGGCCGCCGGAGCCGGCCGTGGCCACACCTTCGCCCGAGCAAATGGCGAACGGCGAGAAACTGTACAAGGGATCCTGCGTCGCCTGCCACGAACTCGACGGCAGCGGCGCACCGCGCATCTATCCGCCGTTGCCCGGCAACGCCAACCTGCAATCGGCCAACCCCGCAAGCGCCATCAAGATCGTGCTCGACGGTGCCGAGACGATCACGACGCCGCGCGCGCCCAACACCGGATCGATGCCGAACTACGTCAAATGGTCGGACCAGGACGTGGCCGACGTCGTCACTTACATCCGCAACGCCTGGGGCAATGCCGCGCCTGCGACGACGCCAGCCGATGTCGCGAAGTTGCGGAAATAGGCGGCGTTATTTCTTGTCCGCGTCGAACACGAATTTCGGCATTTCCCACTTGTAGCGGATTGCGAGCAGCCGAAACGACAGACCGAACACAAAGGTCAGCGCCGTCCAGACCTCGTTGTTCAGCTTCAAGCCGAAGGCGGTGGCGTAGAACAATCCGGTGACGACGGAGACGCTGGCGTAAAGCTCGGAGCGAAACAACAGCGGCACGTCGTTGCAGAGAATGTCGCGCAGCACGCCGCCCGCGCAGCCCGTGATCATGCCCGCAACGATGACGATGGTGAGCGGCTCGTTCATCTGCCAGGCGACGTCGCAGCCCGCCATGGTGAACACGACCAGCCCGATCGCATCGAGCACCAGAAAAGCCAGCGTAAGCCGGTGCACCGTGCGGGCAAGCAGCACGGTGGCAAAGGCCGCCACGGCCGTGAGCACGAGGTAGGACGGATTTTCCACCCACGGCAACGGATAATGCCCCAGCACGACGTCCCGGATGGTGCCGCCGCCGAGCGCGGTAATGCAGCCAAGCAGGCAGACGCCGAACCAATCCATGCTGCGCCGTCCCGCCGCCAGCGCCGCGGTCATCGCCTGGGCGGCCAGCGCCACCAGCGAGAGGAAATGCAACACCGTATCGCTGGGAGGCACCGCCCACATCTTGCCCTCACGACTCAGACTCGTTCGTTCGCTGGTTCCATTCTGGGCGATCTCGCCGCGCCATGAAACAGCGGAAGTTCCGGGAACTCGCGCCGACGCCTTGCCGTTGTCGTCGGACGACATTGGAGGAATCCGGCCATGGCCATCGAACGCAAGCCCGACACGCCCTACGATCCCGACCGCCTCAATAATCCGATCCGAACCAATATCAATCCGACCCGGACCACGATCGTCGACAATGATGGGCGCTCACCGGCCGAACTCGACAACGACTTGCAGATCGACTCCGAACTGGCAGAAGGTCCCGCCAGCAACACCAGGGTTGCCCTGTTCGCGGTCGGCATCGCGGTGGTGCTGGGCGTGGTGTTCTACGGACTGAACCACTCCCCGCTGCATCAGCAGGCATCGACTGCGCCCCCGCCGCCGGCCAGCAGCCAGACTACCGCTTCGACGTCGCCGCCGGCAGCGCCTCCAGGCATGCGTGAAGTGACCCCGCACCCAAATAGCCAGCCGGGCACCACGACTGGCGCTGCAGCAGCCCCAGCCAATCCGCAAAAGCCGTCTCCGGCATTGTCCAATCCCGGCGGCGCCAATACCAACAACGCCAATCCGGGCAACGCGCCGGCAAGGCAATAACGGCTAATTCCCAAACGATAACGAGGCGGCTCATCGCCGCCTCGCTGCCATGTCCTGCGCTTATCTACGCGCTTAGCGGAACATCTTGTTCAAATCGCCGCCCGGATAACCCTTGGCGAGTTCGGTGAAAGTCCCCTGCTCGGCGATCTCCTTGGCCGCGCGCATGAAGCCCGCCCAGGCGGTGCGGGCGAGCGAGCCGCCGACGCTGATCCGGCGTACGCCGAGATCGGCGGCTTCCTTGACCGACAGACCGGACGCTCCAATCAGGAGATTGACCGGTTTCGGCGCCACGGCCTTCACCACCGCCGTGATCTGCTCTCTGGTCTTGATGCCCGGCGCATAGAGGCATTCCGCCCCGGCGTCCGCATAGGCACAGAGACGGTCGATCACCATGGTGAGGTCGTCCTGGCCGACCAGAAAACCTTCGCAGCGGCCGGTCAACAACACGCCGCTCCGGTCGGCGTCGATTGCCTTGCGCGCCGCCTTGATGCGCTCGACCGCCAGCGCGCGGTCGTAGAGCGGCTTTGCGGCATCGCCTGTCGAATCCTCGATCGAGAGACCAGCCACGCCCGTTTTCGCGCCGCGCGCGACGTTGACGGCAACCTTGTCGGGCTCCTGCGCGAAGCCACCTTCGAAATCGGCGTTGACAGGCAAGTCAACGGCCGCACACAGCGCAGAAAGATGCGTGCAGACGTCGTCGATCGTCACACGGTTGTCGGCCTTGCCGATCGTCCAGGCAAAGCCGGCGCTGGTCGAGGCCAGTGCTTTGAATCCAATTCCAGCCAGCGCTTTCGCGGATCCGACGTCGAAGGGATTGGGGATCGCAAAACAGCCGCTCTCATGCAGCCTGCGGAATGTTGCACGTTTATCGGCCAATGAAATCGGCATCGGCATCTCCTTTCTTGCTGCTGCAGGTTCTTCGTCCTGTCGCAAGATATCCCGATGCGGCAGGCAGCACTACACACTATGCCGTCACTTTATGCTGTTACCTGCCGCAGGAAGGTGCGTTCCTCCGCGAGAATGAACTTGTGTTCCTCGGCAAAGCCGAAGTTCTCCATCGCCTCTTTGTCGGTACGCAACCTCGCGCGGTATTGCTCGTAGGCCGCAAGGCTTTCGAAGGAAACCAGCCCGAACGCGATATTGTTGGTGCCTTCATGCGGCATCCAATAGCCGAGGACATCGCCGTCGCATTTCGGGATGATGGAAAGCCAGCGCTTGGAATACTCCTCGAACTTCGCACGCTTGAACGGATCGAGCTGATAGCGGATGAAAACGGTGACGGTCATGGGAACCTCGCCTGTCGGTTTTGATACTTCCGACAATACCCGCTTGATCGGCATCAATGCTTCGGCTAGCATCGAACAATGAAAGCAGGTCCCGATATCGCCATGGTCGCCTCGCTGGTCGGCGACCCCGCCCGCGCCAACATGCTGACCGCGCTGTTGAGCGGCCGCGCGCTTACCGCCAGTGAGCTCGCGCAGGAAGCCGGCATTACGCCGCAGACTGCGAGTTCGCACCTTTCGAAACTCGAGACGGGCGGCCTGATCGAACAGGAAAAACAGGGCCGCCACCGTTACTATCGCCTCGCCGATCCCGATGTCGGCGGCGTGCTGGAGGGCCTGGCGGCGCTCGCCGCCCGCGCCGGTCACATGCGCGTGCGCACCGGGCCGAAAGATCCGGCATTGCGCCGTGCGCGGGTCTGCTACGATCACCTGGCGGGCGATCTCGGCGTACAGATGCTCGACAGCCTTCGGCGGCAGAAACTGGTGCGCCAGCACAAGCACGACATCGAGCTGACGAGCGAGGGCCAGCGCTTCCTCGAAAGCACGCTCCAGATCGATGCCGACGCGCTCGTCCATCCGCGCCGTCCGGTCTGCAAGGCCTGCCTCGACTGGAGCGAGCGGCGCCATCACCTGGCGGGCACGCTGGGTGCGGCGTTGATGCAGCGTTTCACCGAACTGAAATGGGCCGCGCGCGATCCCACGCCCGGCAGCCGGGTGGTCCAGTTCACCCGCCAGGGCGAGAAGCGCTTTGCGGCCCTGTTCGGGGACGATAACTAGCCTCACCGAGTTGTCAGAAGCATCATCTTGACCGAGCCGCCGTTGCCGTTATCTGGCAGCTGGGGCCAATTTGCTTTCGGAGAATTCGATGAAACGTCTCGTCGCGGCAGCCGGGCTCACCGCCCTCCTCGCTCTGTCTTTCTTGCCCGCCCAGGCTGCCGAGCGCGAGCCGTACGGTATCGACCTCGAAGGTTTCCCCTATCCCTACCCCGTGAACCTGTTGCCGCTCGTCGATGACGGCGAACAACTGCGCATGGCCTACATGGACATCGCGCCGGCGCAGCCGAATGGCCGCGTCGTGATGCTCCTGCACGGGCGCAATTTCCCGTCGAGCTATTGGGCGCCCGAGATCAAGATCCTGACCGACGCCGGCTATCGCGTGGTGGTGCCCGACCAGATCGGGTTTGGAAAATCCTCAAAACCATCAGGCGAACTTCACTTCGACAATCTGGCGCGCAACACCATCACGCTGCTCGACCATCTCGGGATCGCCAAGACCGACATCGTCGCGCATTCGATGGGCGGCATGGTGGCGGTGCGGATCGCGCGGGCCTATCCCGATCGCGTCAATCATCTCGTGCTTGCCGCCCCGATTGGCCTTGAAGATTACCGGATGTATGTGCCGCCGACGCCGACCGAGAAAATCATCGAACGCGAAGACAAGCTCACCGCCGAAGGCTATCGCAAGCAGCTTGAGAATAACTACGCGCCGAAGATCCCGCCCGAGGCAATGACGCCCTTTATCGATGCCCGCTTCAACATCAAGGGTTCGGCGGAATATCCGCGCTGGCTACGCGCCTTTGTCTCTTCCGGCCAAATGATTTATCGCGAGCCGGTGGTACACGAAATCCCGCTGATTACCACCCCGACGCTCTTCATCATGGGCGCTGACGATCACAACGCGCCGGGCAGGCCAAGTGCGCCGGAGGCGCTGCGGCCGAAGATGGGCCAGAACGCCGAACTCGCCAAAGCGCTCGCGCCGAAAATGGCCCATGGCAGCGCCGAGGTGATCGAAAATGCCGGGCATCTGGTGTTCCTCGATGCGCCGGACAGGTTCAATGCGCTGATGCTGGCTTTCCTGGCGAAATAGCCACCACCCATTCATAAGGGGTTCACACTGATCGGCCCTAGTGTCGGCTTCATACTAGACTTGTAGCGTTTTCAAAACGGTGGCAATTCTAGCTCGTGGATTGGTTTATCGACCTCAAAAGGTGCCGCATTGCGGCTTTAGGAAGGGAGACAACATGAAGGTTCTTTTCGCAGCTGCACTACTGGTTGCAAGCACGGTTGCAGGGATCGGCAGCGCAAGCGCCGAGGGCGGTTGCGGCCCCGGTTTCCATCGTAACCCCTACGGCGAGTGCCGGCCCAACCGTGGTCCTGTGGTCGTCGTGCCCGGCGCCGTTGTGGTCGAGCGTCCGGTCGTGGTCGTTCCCGGCCGCGGTTGCCCGATGGGATTTGTCTGGCGCTATGGACGTTGCCGTCCGATCTGATCGCCAGCCATGATACGAAAACCCCGCCTTTAACAGGCTGTGTGGAAACGAGAGGCTCCGGTGATCCGGAGCCTCTTTTTTCATTTTTAGGGTCAGGCGAGCCTGATCTTGAGGCTTTGCGGGCCGATGAGATTGATGACCCGCATGATGTTGTAGACAAGAACGCTAAGGGCGGCTTCAGTCTTGACGTTGGTAAGGCCTCGGGTGAGGAACCTGCCGCCAGCGGTCATCCGCTTGATGGTTCCGAACGGGTGTTCAGCGGCGCATCGCCGCTGCCGCATGAGGTGTGGATCGGCTTCGACGCGGGCATTCATGCGTTGAAGCGCGTCCTCGTAAAGGTGTCTTTGAACGAAGCGGCGCTCGACGCTGGTGCATCTCGGCTTGAGCGCGCAACCCGAACAATCGTCGGCCATATACAAGACGCTCTGCTTTCTGGTGAGGATTTGCTTGCGCACCAGTGTTCGGCCCGCCGGACAACGAAAACTGTCGGTTTGCGGCTCATAGATGAAGGCCGTGCGATCGAAGAAGTCGCCTTGATTGTTGACGGCCCGGTTCGCTGGCACACAAGGCGTGATGCCATCGTTCTCGCAGGCTGCCGCGTCTGCTCCGTTCGAATAGCCAGCGTCCGCCACCACCTTGAGCGTATCGGCTGCAACCGCATCCTTCGTCGCCTTGGCCATCGGATGGAGCAGCCGGTTGTCGGTCGGTTCGGTTGTAACCTCATGGTGGACGATCAGCCCCGTCGCAGCATCGACCGCCGTCTGGACATTGTAGGAAGGAGGCTTGGAGCCTGCCCCTTTACCCATCGGCCGCGCATCGAGCTCACCTTCTACAAGACTGGTCCGATCTTCCGCCTCAAGTCGCGCCGCCAGAGCATCAAGGTCGGTGCGGCGTGCCCTGAGAGCCTTGAGGGCCGCAGCCGTCTGTTCCACATCGCTGTCAGCCGGCTCGCTCGCATCGATGCTGTCGAGGTTGGCAAGATAAGCCGCGATCTGTTGATCGATCCGGACGGCCTCTTCGGCGACCTTGCGTTCGCCCATAATCCGCTTGGCGCTCGCCACCGCCCGGAACTTCGAACCGTCGAGTGCCACCAGACGGGCCGCAAATAGTCCCTGCTCGCGGCAGAACAGCACGAAGGCCCGGCATGTCCCTACGATCCCGGCTGCATTGTCCCGCCGAAAGTCCGCAATTGTTTTGAAGTCGGGGGCAAGCCGCCCCAACAGCCACATCAGTTCGACATTGCGCCGGCACTCGCGTTCCAGCTTGCGGCTCGAACGAACCTCGTTGAGGTACCCGTAGATATAGAGCTTCAGAAGATCGCGCGGGTCATAACCGGGCCGCCCGGTCGCCGCCGGTGTCGCTCGAACCAAGCCGAGCCCGACCATATCGAGACCTTCAACAAAGGCATCGATCACCCGCACGGCCGCATCAGTGGCAACGTAATCATCGATCCGTGCCGGCAAAAAACTCGCCTGGTTACGGTCCCCACCTCGAATGTAGCGCATGAAAAAGGCCGCATCATTGATGATGCGGCCTCTCTATCTGATTTGCCCCAGTTCTCACACAGCCTGTTTAAGGCGGGGTTTTTTGTTGGACTTTTTCGCCAAAAAAGACCCAAAGCAAAAAGGGCGGGAAATTCCCACCTTTTGCGTCATCTTACCAGTTGCGGAAGCAACGGCGACCGAACGGTCCGGAATGCCAGCCGACAATTTTCATGAGCATTCCTTTCTGTTGGTACGCGATGAAAATGTTTTAGCTCAACACTCATCGATGATGGCACCAATGACGGTGGTGCCAGCGACGATGATGCCAGCGGTGGTGACGCCAGTGGCGGTGGTGCCAGTGATGGTGATGCCAGCGCACCTGCACGGGCTTCATCTGATCGACTTCGTCCTGCGACACGACCGCGGGCTCAACGTTTGCCACAGCCGGCACGATCGCCGCGTGGCCCGAGATCGGCGGTACGGGAGCAGCCTGCGCGCCCGCAGCGAGCAAGATCGTGCCCGCGACCAATCCAGCACTGAAATTCAAGAGATCCCCAAGTTTCATGACTTCATGCCCCTTTCAGGAGGTGAGAGAGAGACATGCAGTCTCGCCGCCACAACATGAATGTTCGCTGAACTCATTGACGCGTAGGCCACTCGGCGCACGAAATGGTTCAAGCCGTCCGCGGAGAAAAATGTGCGAACGCCCGCCGCTTCGATGACAGCGCGATGAAAGCTGCTGGAAATTCTTCAGCCTAAACCCACCCGCCGCGCGCCATGATCGCGGCGCACAACAGGATGATGACAACCGCGGCCAACTCGGCATGAATGACCATCGTGACGTGCTTGCGCCTGGAGGTCTCCCACACCGGCACTTGCCCCGCCTTGATCGCACCGCGCCAGGACAAAAATTCCATGGTCGGAATGATCGACAGCAGACCGACAATGACGAACAGGCTGAACTTGGTCAGGAACGCGTGGCTGTGCCAGTAATATGCAGCCCCCTTCTCGAAGAAGAACACCCGCGAGAGCCCGATCACCAGCAACAATCCGGCGGCGATGCCGAGCACGAGGTCGGTCGTTTGCAACCGCCGCGCCGAGGCGAGCGTCAGCTCCTGCTTGATCAGCGTGAACTCGATGGCGAGCGCCGACACCAGCGTGAAGGCGCAGAGGTGATGGAGGAAGGTAAACAGCGTGGACATGGGCGGTCCTCAGGCGGTCCGTGAATGTTACCCGACGCATATTGTCGTTCGCAGGGTCGATCGGCAAACCCTATTTGCCGCACGCCAAGCGTACGGTACAAATCGAAGTGCCCTCGCCCCTTGTGGGAGAGGGCGTCTGCGGCAGTGACCGCAGTCTCATTCGGGTGAGGGGTATCTCGTTCCAGTTTCCAATGCTGAGGCAAACCCCTCACCCGCCTTCGATGCCAGGCATCGAAGGCACCCTCTAAACCGGACACTCGTGGCACAAGGGGATGAGGGATTTATACTGTGTCCACAGCGCCGCATAACCGCGCATCACATCAGCTTCGTCGGAGTATCGTGAACCAACCGAAGATCGATCACGCCGATCAAATCCGATCGTAATGCCTCGGCGTCGCTGATGGCGGCATCGGTCTGGCGCAACGTGCTGAGATTCGATCCAAGCGACACGATCCCACCCAGCACCAGAGCAATCGACCCGAGCGCGGCGATCTGACCGACACCGAAAAGACCGAGCACCGCGAAGAGCAGTAAGGCGACACCGCCCGCGATCGCAGCCTTGGACGCCAGAATGAACTTCCGGCATCGTTCAGCAATCTCGGCAAGCCCCTCGATCCGGGCTTCGATTTCTGAAATTTCGTCGGCAGGATCGTCGTCGGTCATTGGACTTAAGGGCGTCACGCCAAATCCGCCGCCACGGTTCCGAGTTTGTACACCCTTCATCCCTCTACAACGGCAAATTGTCGTGCTTCTTGGCGGGTATCTCGACATGCTTGTTACGGAGCATCGCGAGCGCACGCGCGATCCGCCGCCGCGTCGAATGAGGCATGATGACGTCGTCGAGGTAGCCGCGCTCGGCCGCGATGAAGGGTGACAGAAAGCGATCCTCGTACTCCTTGGTGCGCTCCGCGATCTTGTCGGGATCGGCCATGTCGGCGCGGAAGATGATCTCGACCGCGCCCTTGGCGCCCATCACCGCAATCTGCGCCGTCGGCCAGGCGTAGTTCATGTCGGCGCCGATTTCCTTGGACGCCATCACGTCGAAGGCGCCGCCATAGGCCTTGCGGGTGATGACGGTCACCAGCGGCACCGTGCATTGCGAATAGGCAAACAGAAGCTTCGCGCCGTGCTTGATCAACCCGCCATATTCCTGCGCGGTGCCGGGCAGGAAACCGGGCACGTCGACAAAGGTCACGATCGGGATGTTGAAGGCATCGCAAAAGCGAACAAAGCGCGCGGCCTTCCGCGAGGCGTCGCTGTCGAGCACGCCCGCCAGCACCATCGGCTGGTTGGCGACAAAGCCGACGGTGCGCCCGGCGATGCGGCCGAATCCAGTGACGATGTTCTTCGCGAAGGCTTCCGAGATTTCGAAGAAATCCCCCTCGTCCACGACCTTCAGGATCAGCTCCTTCATGTCGTAGGGCTTGTTGGGATTGTCGGGGATCAGCGTGTCGAGCGAGAGATCGACGCGTTCGATATCGTCAAAACTCGGCCATTCCGGCACGCCGTCGGTATTGTTCGACGGCAGGAAGTCGATCAGCCGCCGCATCTGCAACAGCGTCTCGACGTCATTCTCGAAAGCGCCGTCGGCAATCGAGGAACGCGTGGCGTGAACGGACGCGCCGCCGAGTTCTTCCGCGGTGACGACCTCGTTGGTGACGGTCTTCACCACATCGGGGCCGGTGACGAACATGTAGCTCGTGTTCTTCACCATGAAGATGAAGTCGGTCATGGCCGGCGAATAAACGTCGCCGCCGGCGCACGGGCCCATGATGACGGAGATCTGCGGGATCACGCCTGAGGCAATGACGTTGCGGCGGAATACGTAGGAATAGCCGGCAAGTGCTGCGACGCCTTCCTGGATGCGCGCGCCGCCGGCATCGTAAAGTCCGATGATCGGCGCGCGGGCCTTCATCGCCATGTCCTGAAGTTTTGTGATCTTCAGGGCATGGGTTTCCGACAGCGAGCCGCCGAACACGGTGAAATCCTTGGCGAAGACGAAGGTCTTGCGGCCGTTGACGGTGCCCCAGCCGGTGACAACGCCGTCGCCGCGGCACTTTGGCCTTCTCCATGCCGAACTCGGTCGACCGGTGTTCGACGAACATGTCGAATTCCTCGAAACTGCCCTTGTCGAGCAGGAGTTCGATCCGCTCCCGTGCCGTCAGCTTGCCGCGCGCGTGTTGCGCCGCGATGCGCTTCTCGCCGCCGCCGAGCCTTGCGCCCGCGCGCCGTGCTTCAAGGGTGTCCAGAATGTCTTTCATGTCTTCGTTTCCAGCCCGATTTTCGCTTTCGTTCTAACAGGCCTTTTGACGCTGGGAAACGCCCCCCGGGGCCGGCCGGCCGTTGTCCCATAAGCAGTGCTTTTCGGCAGCGCCCGGCCCACCTAATATCTGGCCTCAAACCGGGGGAAAGACGATGACGGAAAGCAAAAGCCAGGAGATGACCGAGGCGACCGGTGCCGTATCGGGCGGCGTGCGCACCCTGCTCCGGCTGGAGGGCTTGACGCTGCTGGCCGGAATGACGCTGCTGTACGGGCTCTGGGGCGGCCCCTGGTGGCTCTACGCCGTCCTGTTTCTGGCGCCGGACCTGAGCTTCCTCGGCTACCTCGCGGGCCCGCGTGTGGGCGCGATCGTCTATAATGCCGCGCATAGCTACATCGTGCCGCTGGCGATGCTAACGGCTGGGTTCGGCTTCGCCCCGCCGCTGCTGCTTTCTGTCGCGATGATCTGGCTCGCGCATATCGGCTTCGACCGCTCGCTCGGCTATGGGCTGAAATATCAGGCTGGCTTCGGCTTTACCCATCTGGGGCGGATCGGCCGGGGCGCAGACGTATCGAAGGTTTGACACGGGACACACACTGTCATTCCGGGATGGTGCGAAGCGACAAAATTGATATCCAATTTTGCGCTGAGCACCAGACCTCAGATGCGCAATTGCGCATCGGGGAATCTCGAGATTCCGGATTCGATGCTTCGCATCGCTCCGGAATGACGCTCGCTAAACGAGCGTCACTTCTCCCCGCCCTTGAACGGCGGCTCCTTGCCGGGCGGCACGGTTTCCTCCGCCATCGCCAGCACCATCGCAACCATCACGTAGTTGCCGGCGACCGCCGTGAGATCGACGATCTGCTGATCGTTGAAAGCCTTCTTGGCCCGCGCATAGGTTTCATCCGAAACCTTCTGCGTGGTGGTGAGCTCGGTGACGAAGTCGTACACGACAGCCTCATCCTCGGCCATTTTCGAGGGCCGTTTGCCTTCCTTCAACTCGGCGATGATGTCGGCGGACAAGCCCGCCTTGGCCGCGAGCGGCGCATGGGCAAACCATTCGACCTGTGAACGCCATTGCCGCCCGATGATCAGGATCGCAAGCTCGTTGAGCTTGATCGGTACCGACGTTTCCCAGCGCAGATAATGAAACAGATCGAACAGGCGCTGGCCGAGCACGGGGCTGCGCATCAGCGGATTGTAGGGCCCGCCGATCCCGACGCTCGAAATCTTCATGATCTGCTCGCCGAGCGGTTTCTGCGCGTCGCTGAGCTGATCCATGTTGAGTTGCGGGAAGCGCGGCTCCTTGCCGGTGGCAGGCGGCGCAAACATGGTGACGGCGAGCCAGCCGCTGGCCGCAGCCAGCATCATCGATGACATGAAGATGGCAGATTTCACGGCTTCCTCCGGTTTGTTGTGTTGTTCTGTGGCCAGGGAAACGAAGTCTAGTTCAGCCTCCCGTCACAAACCAGAGCTCGGAACCGGCGATAACTAGTGGTCCGATTCTAACATTCGCATCCCTCCTCAGCGGCCACTTTTGCGAATGTTAAAATCAAAGGACCACTAGCAAATATATGTTTCTAGTGGAGTTTAGGATCTGACATTCGCTAAGCGCACTCGCGGCTAGGTGGGTAGCGAATGTCAGATCCACTCCACTAGCGAACGCGGCCGGTCAGCCGCAGCACGAAGATCAGGACTTCGGCGACCGCCTTGTAGAGTTCGGCCGGGATTTCCTCGCCGAGTTCGACGTTGGAAAGCGCGCCCGCCAGCACTTCGTTCTCTTCGATCGGAATGTTGTTGGCCCTGGCGACCTCGATGATCTTCTCGCCGATCGTGCCTTTGCCCTTGGCGACGACGCGCGGCGCGCCGGTGCGATCGTACTGCAGGGCGACCGCAAGCTGGCTCTTTTTGTCCATGCTCAAGACGCCCGGTCGAGAAAATGCCCGGCCGCGGCTGCTGCCGGTTGCGACGGCGCGCCATCGCGGATCACGATATCGCCGGGTTTCAATTCTGCGCGGCTCAGAGCTTGCGAGAGTTGTGAAACGCCCGCCCGCAATTGCGAGGCAGTCGAGGGTCGCTCTGCCCACATCCGCACCGAGGTGCGATCGCCGTTCAGCGAAACCAGTGCATGCACGGGCCCTGCGGGTTCAACATTCAGCGAGAAGCGCGCGCGCCAGGTCGCTTTGGCAGCCGCGGCCTCGCGGCCGGAGCCGTCGCGCGAGATTTCGAACTGCGCCATCGCCGTGCCCTGGGGCGTCGCGAACGGGATTTCAAAATTCCAGCGCGGCGCCGAAGCATCGACGCGCGAGGCGGACGCATCGACCTGGCCCGGCAGTGAAGCAATCTGCAACAGCGTTTGCCGCGCGATCGCGCCATCAGTGCCGTCTAGCAGATGCTGCAATGCTGTATTGGGGGGCATATGCGCGGAAAGCGTCGACGACGCGACTGGCTGCGCGGAAGGCAGCGCGCCATTGATCGGCGGCGGCGGCAAATTGGTGCGGGCGAACTCGGCATCGTCAGGCGTGCGCGCTCCGGCCACGACGGGTAGTAGCGCCAAGGCCTGACTATTCTCGGACACGAACTGCGACGGGTTGGTCACGGCGAGCGGAGAGGCCTGAAGCACTTCCTGCAACAGGCTGAGCGCGACACTGGAGGCAGCCGTACGCGCCGCGTCCGCGGGCACCGCGGCCGCGGCAAGGCTCTGGTTGCCGGCCACGAGTTCGGCAATTTCCGCAAGCGTCGCTTGGGCTACTGTTTGCGTTGAGGCAGCTGCGGTCGCCGTTGCCGGCACAAGCGAGGTCGCCCCCACGAGACCCTCTGACACCTGCCCCGGGCTTTCGGCTTCGGCCAGGATGGTGGCGACGACGGCGGAGGATTCCACGGCGGCCTGTTCTGCCGGCACCGAGGCCGCGAGGGCCGGTGTCGTCCCTTGCTGGGCTACGCTGGCCGGCGCTCGCGCCGAAACCGAGCCAGTCGCGGCGGGATCGGAGGGCGTTGCAGCCGATGGCGTCGTCTCTTCAACCGGCGTTGCAGCTGGCGGCGCGCCCGGTTGCGACGCCGACGAGAGCGCCGGCGCGGCCACGCTAGCTGACGTCGTGACGTCCGCCAGCGACGTCGTCAGCACCTGACGCAGCACGATCAAGGCCGCCTTGAGATCAGGTACGCCGTTCGATAACGGCGCCGATCCCGACGCGAGCAAGGTTTCCAAAAACAATCCGGACGATTGAAACGCCTGCTTGACCGCTCCGGCCGTGAGATTCTGGTCGAAGCTGGTCTGCTGCGCCAGCACCTGCACGGCCGCTTGCTGGACCTGCGGCGGCAGGTTCGGCAATCCACTGGCGACATTCAGGTCGGCAAAGAGCGGCGCGAGCGAGGTCTGTTGGGTCGCGGCCGTCTGGGCTGCGATCGAGACCGCCAAGGTTTCGAGCGGGGTCAATGAACTCGTCGGGCTCACCGCAACGGGCGTCAGATTGGCCGCAAGGCTCGCCGCCAGCGAAGGCGACAGCGTCAAGACGGGATCGGACGTTGCAGCCGGAGCGCTCGCCGACTGACTTGGGCCTGTGCTCGGCTGGTTGACGATCGAAAGCCCTATTCCGCCCGGGGTCTGCGAGACCTGCAATTGAAGCGTTTGCCCGGCCTGAAGCGGCACTTGGGTTGCCGCCTCGATCGTCTGGTTGCCGATGGCGATTTGCACCTGATCGTTGCCGAGGACCTGCAGGACCTGCGCCGTGATCACCTGCCCCGCTTGCAGCACGATTCCGCTCGCCGGCGCGCTTGGCGCAGACGCCGTGGAGGGCTGAATATTCGGAGTGATCGTGATCGCCATGATTTACCGGGATGATCTTCCCGGTGAAGCTAGCCCGCGTGTCGTAAACCTCTCGTTAACCGAGACGCACCTGGACCCTCAACCGCCTTGACGAAGCTCCTTAAGAACGGCCGTGACCGCGTTGAAATCGACCAGTTTGGCGGCCCTTCGCGCCGCCACTTCCTCGTCCACGCCCCATTTCTCGGCGTTCCAGTCCTCATCGACATGGGCCGCCGCCCAGGCCTGGTCCGGATCAATCACACCGCGGAACAGCGCCAGCGCCAAAAGCGCCGATCCGGTCAGGGTCGTGATCACGTGCAATGCTGCGATTTCCCAAGCGTCACCGGGCAATGCGGCGCGCGCTACTGCGACCGCGTTTTCCGGCTGACGGACGTGCATCACGCCCTCGGCGAGAATGAAGTGCGCGCCCAGCGCGTCCCTGGCCCAGAACAGCACCGGGTCCCAATGCGTCGCCTCGCGCGCCACCAGCCCCTCGGGGTGACCGGCCCGGTAAAACAGCAGATCGGACTCGAAATATTTCGCGACGTCGTCGGCAACGGCGACAACGTTATCGACCACCCCTTGTAGGACGCTGTTGGCAAAGCGCGTCACCGGCATGGTCAGCGGCTCGATGAATTCGCCCTGCGCATTCCATTCCGCCGCGATCGTCTCCGCCAGCGAACGCACCGGCACGATCACGGTGCGCCCCGACGGCGTCTTGATCGGCTTGCCGTCGAGCGTGACCGTGAAGCCCCCATCGGTCTCGCCGACGCCCGCATTCGCATAGAAGCGCTTGCGCTGGACCGCGCGCGCCGACCGCCGCGCCGCCTCCATCGGATTGACCTTGGATTGGTCTGCCATTTCGTCAAACAGTTCGCGCATTGTCACTCGGCTTCGGTTGCGTGATAGCTGGTCTCATTCTTGACCGCGCAATAGCGGCGCGATCACTCTTCCGGCGCGTGCTCGATCGGGTCGAAACGATCGTGCTCGAGGCCGAGCAGATTCCACGATTGCAGCATATGCGGCGGCAGCGGTGCGGTCGCATCGATCACGCCGCCGCGCGGATGGGGAATGACGATCCGGCGCGCCAGAAGATGAAGCCGGTTCTGCAAGCCTCCCGGCAACTCCCAGTTTTCCTTGTTGAAATACTTGGGATCGCCGACGATGGCGTGGTCGATATGGGCCATATGGGCGCGCAATTGATGGGTTCGCCCGGTCACCGGCTTCAGCGAGACCCAGGCAAGCTTTTGCGCCGAGGTTTCCACGACAGCGTAATAAGTAACGGCGTGGCTTGCGCCCTCATCGCCATGCTCGGCGACCCGCATGATCGAATCTTCCTCGCTCTCATCCTTGGCGAGGAAGGTCGAGATGCGGCCCTGCTTCGGCTTCGGCACGCCGGCGACCAGCGCCCAATAGATCTTGCGCGCCGAGCGATGGCGGAACGATCCGGTCAGCGCGCTCGCGGCAAATCGCGTCTTCGCAACCAGAAGACAGCCCGATGTTTCCTTGTCGAGCCGGTGCACCAAGCGCGGCTTTTGTCCCTTCGCATCGCGCATCACTTCCAGCATCTGATCGAGGTGGCGCGTGGTGCCGGAACCGCCCTGCACCGCCAACCCAGCAGGCTTGTTCAGCACCAGCACGTCGTCGTCCTCGAACAGCGTCATCTCTTTCAGCGCGGCGAGCGTCTTGGCGCCGGCCTCCGAGAGATGCGCGGTCGCGCGCGGCGTATCCAGCTTGAGCGGCGGAATGCGAACACTTTGGCCTTCCTCGAGACGATCCTTGCTGTCGGCACGTTTGCCGTTGACGCGCAACTCGCCTTTACGAACGATGCGCTGGATGTGGGAGAACGACAGGCCCGGAAAGCGCGCCTCCAGAAAACGGTCGACGCGCATGTTGTTCTCGTCCGCCGTCACGGCCACGGTCTGGACTTTGGTGGGCAACAGCGCCGATTTATCCTCGACGGGAGCTTCCGCCACAGGCTTCGGTGCGCGAGGCGCCGCGGCCGCAAAACGATTGCCAGGCTTGCCACCGGGTCGATGTCCCTGCGGCCGTCCCTCGGCCCCGCGAAAGGGCGTCGCGCCTTTCGGGCGATCGCCCGCACGGCGTTTCGGCAGCGGTTTTCGGGTGCGTCGGCTCATCTTAATTGTGGCTCCAAAGGGGAACATTGGGTAACGCAAAAGCCGGGCGTCGTCACGGCGAAATGAATACTATTCTGCCGCCGGATCGGTGATGTTCCACGGCCGAGAGATCAGGGAGCGTTCGGGATGTCGTTACCAAGGCGTGCTTTGGCTGTTGTCGCAGCTCTTATCGCCACGTCGGCATGGGCCGCAGAAAGTCCGATGCCGCCGGACATCGCCCAAAAACTCGCCGAACTTGGCCGCGTCGTCGACCCGCCGGCTACCGCGAGGCTATACGCGCCTTTGCAGCCGAAAGAGCCCTATTTCGGCGTCAGGATCGAGCGCGACCTCCCATACGGCCCGGCCGAGCGCAACCGGCTCGATGTCTTCATGCCGCAGAATGTGACATCCGGCCGGCCCGTATTGATCTTCGTCCACGGCGGCGCGTTCATCGGCGGCGACAAGCGGCGGCTGCCGGACAGCCCCTTCTACGACAACATCATGCTGTGGGCGGTCAAGAACGGCTTCATCGGTGTCAACATCAACTACCGCCTGGCGCCGCAGTCGCCCTGGCCCGCAGGCGCGGAAGACGTCGCATCCGCCGTTCAATGGGTTTCCAAGGAGATCGGCGAACGCGGCGGCGATCCCTCGCGCATCTACCTGATGGGCCATTCGGCCGGCGCGTTCCATGTTGCCAACTACGTGTCGCATCCGGAATTCTACAAGGTGAAGAACGGCGGCCTGAAAGGCGCGATCATGGTGTCCGCGACCTACGATCTGACCATCGGCGCTGTCGGCGCACCCGAACGGGCTTATTATGGCGACGACGCGTCGCGCTACGTCAGCCGGTCATCCCTTCCGGGTCTTTTGAAAACAGACATTCCCCTGATGGCAGTGAGCTCGGAGCTCGATTTGCCCGTCTTTGCAAAGCAGCTCGAACTTTTCAAGGAAGCTGCCTGCAAGCGGGCAAGCGGATGCGCCCGCACCGTGATGTTGCCGCAGCATAGTCACATGTCGGAAGTGTATTCGATCAACACCGACGATACCCGGCTGACCGATCAAATTCTGGATTTCGTCAAGACGGGGAAATAGCCGCCTGCATTGACAGCGTCACACACGCGGCGCATATTTTCGCCGGGTGGATACGACCCGCTGCTTGCGCCCTTATCGGGGATGGTGAACGTATCAAGCCGCTTCAGGCCTCCTTTGCGAGAAGCGAACGAGTCAGTAACGCAAGCGTCTGACCATTCTCGTTCGCCAAAGCAGAGGTTCTCCCATGCGCGATTTTCGCGATGCCAAGGCTATGGCGCAGACGCTGCGCGATGCCCTCAAGGCCAAGTCAGTCTCTCTCACTCACAGCGAAAGTCTTGAAATCGTCGCCAGGACTTTGGGTTTTCACGATTGGAATGTGCTGGCCGCAGCCATTCAGGCAAGCCAGTCGATGCTTGCGTCGCCCCGGAAATCACCGACCTCCACGCTCGGCGGCGGCATTCTCCTGCCCGTTGCCCCGATGCGCGATGTCGTATTCTTTCCACAAACGATCTCGCCGATCTGGGTCGGACGCGAAAAGACGCGCCGCGCCGTCGAAGCAGCGATAGCCGGAGATAGCCGCCTGTTTGTGGTTACCCAGAAGCGGATGGATGACGATGAGCCGGATTTTGACGCGCTTTATTCAATCGGGGTGACCGCCGACATCATTCATCACATGACCATGCCAAACGGCACGCTCCGGGTGAAGGTGTCCTGCGCAGAGCGCGCCGTCATTACCAAAGCAGGCGGCGACGACTTTCTTGCGGCCGAGGTGGAGCCCATTCCGGACATACACGAGTTCGACGCAACGGCATTCGCACTCATGCGCGAGATTTTCGATGCATACCAAGCTTACACGCGGACTCCGCCGCCCTATGCCTTGCGCCGTTATTCCAGAGAGCCCGGCGTTTTCGCCGACGTCGTGATTCACCTCATGGAGGCGGGTATCGGAAAGACCCAGCAAGTCCTCGAGACCAGCAATGTCGTCGCAAGGCTCGAAACGATCCTGGCCTGGATGAAAGCTGGCCCGCCCGCACCATGACAAACAATTCACAAAGGCGATTGCGACGTCTTCGTCGGTCGTCATTTCGCCTCACGCTCGCGCCGTAGCTTGGCCCAATAGTCGAGCCGCTTGCGGATTTCGCGTTCAAACCCGCGATCGGGCGGATCGTAAAAGGTCTGCCGCCCCAGGCTTTCCGGGAAATAATCCTGCCCAGAAAAGGCGTCCGGCGCGTCGTGGTCATAGTCGTAGCCTTCGCCATAACCTTCCTGTTTCATCAGTTTGGTCGGCGAATTCAGGATATGTTTCGGCGGCAGCAGCGAACCGGCCTCTTTCGCTGTCCGCATCGCGGCACCGAATGCCTTGTAGGCGGCGTTGGATTTCGGCGCGGTCGCGAGATAGATCACGGCTTGCGCAATTGCGAGCTCGCCTTCGGGCGAGCCCAGAAAGTCGTAGGCGTCCTTCGCGGCGTTGCAGATCACAAGCGCCTGCGGATCGGCGAGACCGATGTCTTCCACCGCCATGCGCACCACACGCCGCGCCAGAAACAGCGGGTCTTCGCCGGCATCCATCATGCGCGCGAGATAATAGAGCGCGGCGTCCGGATCGGAACCGCGCACCGACTTGTGCAGCGCCGAGATCAGGTTGTAATGGCCGTCGGCCGATTTGTCGTAGATCGGCGCTCTGCGCTGCAGGATTGCTTGCAATTGCGCGGCGTCAAAAACTTCGCCGCCACGTGCGGACCGCCAGACTTCCTCGGCCAAGGTCAGCGCCGCGCGGCCATCGCCGTCGGCCATGCGCAACAGCACCGCGCGGGCTTCCGCATCCAGCGGCAGCTTTCGTCCCTCGATCGTCTCGGCGTGAACGAACAGTTTTTCAATCGCCGCGGCATCAAGCGAATGAAACACCAGCACGCGCGCCCGCGACAATAGCGCCGCGTTGAGTTCGAATGATGGATTTTCAGTAGTGGCGCCGACCAGCACCACGGTGCCGTCCTCCATCACAGGCAGAAACGAATCCTGCTGCGCGCGGTTGAATCGGTGCACCTCATCGACAAACAGCAGCGTTCCCTTGCCGGTCTCGCGCCGGGCGCGCGCCGCATCGAAAACCTTCTTCAGGTCGGCAACGCCGGAAAACACCGCGGAAATCTGCTCGAAGTGCAGTTCGGTCGCATCCGCCAAAAGCCGCGCCACGGTGGTCTTGCCGGTGCCTGGAGGTCCCCAGAAGATCAGCGAGCCTAGGGTTCGCGTCTCGAGCATTCGCGTCAGCGCGCCGTCCGGACCGAGAATGTGATCCTGGCCGACGACCTCAGTAAGCGTTCGCGGCCGCATCCGGTCGGGCAAGGGATGCGGGGCGTCCTGCGACAGCCCCGCGGCGGCGAAGAGGTTTGCGCCTTGCTGTTTCTGGTTTCGGCTCATCCGCCGAGTGTAACGTTGATCTGCTGCCCGCCGCGCAACAATTTGATCCGCCAGAGCCGGGAACTGTCACGCGTCGCCTTCTCGAGGTCGCTGGTTTTGGCGATTTTCTGGTTATTCACAGCAACGATAATATCGCCCTTCTGGAAACCGACATTGGCAGCCGTGCTGCCGTCGGAAAGATCCGTCACGACCACGCCTTCGGTATCCGCATCCAGATGCATCTCGTCGGCGACGGCCGGGGAGATATTGGCTACCTTCGCCCCCTGGAAGGGCGAACGGGTCGTCAGCACGATTTCATTACGCCCGCCGTCGGGCGCGGTCTCAAGCGGCACCGACAGCTTGACCGGCCGGCCTGCGCGCTGCACATCGATCTCGGCCGTCCCGCCCAGCGGGCGCGTCGCGAAGCGGTAATCGAACGCATTGGGATCGTCGACCGCCTGCCCTTCGATGGCGACGATCAGATCGGACAGCTTGAGCCCCGCTCGCGCTGCGGGGCTGCCGGGAACGACATTGGCGACGAGCGCCCCAGTCGGGCGACGCAAGCCAAGCGTCTCGGCAATTTCCGGCGTCACCGCCTGCAGCCGCGCGCCGAGCCACGGCCGCTTGACGGCCTTGCCGCCGCTCTTGGCGGATGCCACCACGATGCGCACCATATTGGCGGGGATCGCAAAGCCGATGCCCTGCGAGCCGCCGGAGCGCGAGAAGATCGCGGTATTGATACCGGCGAGCTTGCCGGTCATATCGACCAGCGCGCCGCCCGAATTACCGGGATTGATCGCCGCATCGGTCTGGATGAAGAACTGATAGTCGGTGATGCCGACCTGGGTGCGCGCGAGCGCCGAAATGATGCCATGGGTGACGGTCTGCCCGACACCGAAGGGATTTCCGATCGCGAGCACGACATCGCCGACCTGCAACTCATCCGAATTGGCGAAGTCCAGCGTCGGGAATTTTTCGTGGACATCCTTCAGGCGCAGCACGGCCAGATCGCTCCTGGTGTCCTTGAGCACGATCTCGGCTTCGAATTCGCGCTTGTCGGACAACGAGACCTTGACCTGATCCGCCCCCTCGATGACGTGGTTGTTGGTCACGACAAGCCCGGACGGATCGACCATCACCCCCGATCCGAGCGAACGCTGCATCTGTTCGGGCTGCTGGCCGGGCACGCCGAAGAAGCGGCGGAATATCGGATCGTCGAGCAGCGGATTATGATCCTGGACGATCTTGGCGGCGTAGACATTGACCACGGCCGGCTGCACCCGCTGCACGATCGGCGCGTAAGAGAGCCTCAATTCCGCGGCCGAGCCCGGTACGCGCCGGTCCTGGGCCATGGCTGCCGTTGCGATCAGCAGGACCAACAGCGCCGTGAGAAATCGAGTAGCGATCATGAAGGGCTTCCCTACAAATTCCGACCCAGAATATAGGCGGCCGGGACCACCATTAGAAGCAAATAGGCCATTTTTGCAGGGATTTACGGCGAATGACGTCGCGTCGGGGAGACATGAACAGTTTCGCATTTCAAAGACTTGCAATTGGCTGAGGGAGTGGATTTGCTAGAATCGGACCATTGGTATCGCCGATTTTGACAGGCGTCGGGATGCAAATGTTAGAATCGGACCACTAGACTTTTGAAGGAGAACTGCCGGATGAAGGCCGTCGGATACAAGAAGTCCCTTCCCATCGAATTCTGCCGAAGCCCTGATCGATTTCGAGGCCGCCAAACCGGAACCGAAGGGCCGCGACATCCGCGTCGCGGTCAAGGCGATCTCGGCCAATCCGGTCGATTACAAGGTTCGCAAGCGCGCCGCCCCGCCCGAAGGCGAATTCAAGATCCTGGGCTACGATGCGGCCGGCGTTGTCGACGCGGTCGGACCCGAGGTGACGCTGTTCAAACCGGGCGATGAGGTTTTCTACGCCGGCTCGATCCTCAGGCAAGGCACCAATTCGGAATTCCACCTGGTCGACGAGCGCATCGTCGGCCGCAAGCCGAAAGCGCTGTCGTTTGCGCAAGCGGCTGCCCTGCCGCTCACCTCGATCACCGCTTGGGAATTGTTGTTCGACCGCCTTGGCGCGGTCCCCGGCAAAAGCGTCGATCCGCGCACGCTCCTGATCATCGGTGGGGCCGGCGGCGTCGGCTCGATCCTCATTCAGCTCGCGCGTCGCCTGACCGGGCTAACGGTCGTCGCCACCGCCTCGCGGCCGGAGTTGCGGAAGTGGTGCCTCGATCTCGGGGCGCACGCCGTCGTCGATCATGCGACGGCGATGAAGGAGCAGATCGAAAAGCTAAAGGTACCGCCGGTCGGACTGGTCGCGAGCCTCACCAACACCGACCAGCACTACAAGGCGTTAGCGGACATTATGGCGCCGCAGGGCAAATACGGATTGATCGACGATCCCCCGGATTTCAACGCCGCTGCCTTCAAGAGCAAGTCGATCTCGATTCACTGGGAATCGATGTTCACCCGCTCGTCATTCCAGACACCGGACATGATCGGCCAGCACAATCTCCTCAACGACGTCGCTAATCTCGTCGACAAGGGTGTGGTGAAAACAACGCTCGGCGAGAATTTTGGGACGATCAACGCGGCCAACCTGAAGCGTGCGCATGCGCTTCTGGAAAGCGGAAAGTCGCGCGGCAAGATCGTGCTGGAGGGGTGGTAAGCTTGGACGCCACCGGCGCCTCTGTCGTCCCGGCCTTGAGCCGAGACCCATACCGCGTGATGTTTCAATAAGGGTCGTCCGGTCGACAACCTTTAAAATTATTCAAGCCTGTGGTTATGGGTCCCCGCGTGCGCGGGGACGACCAAGAGGTAAATCCTATTTCTTCGTCGCCGCCTGGATCGCCTTCCAGTCGAACTTTTCGGCGAGTGCGAGCGCTTCGTCCTCGGTCATGCCGTTATACGACAAGCTGAACATCGCGTCCTTGTCGAGCGCCACGATCAGTGCGCCGGACTTCTGCGCCGTCGTGTAGCTCTTGAGCACCTGCATGCCGTGCATGCTGGCGGTGAGCATATGGCCTTCGCTGGTCGTGACGTTCATGCCGGCATGGATCGGCGCCAGCGCGCCCATGGCAGCCGTTCCCACCATGACCGAGGCGTGAGCCCGCGCCGGACCGCGCTGATATTCGCGGGTTGCCGTGGTCATGCTGCCGTTGGGCATTTCCATTGACATGCCGTCCGGCTTCTTGCCCTGCCATCCGTCGAGGTCGACCAGGAGCGGCATCAGGCGCTGAAAGGCTTGATCGGCGTGCGCTGAAGACGCCGACCAGAGTATCGGCAGCGCCAGCAACAAAGAAAAGATAACCGAACGCGATTTCGCCATGGCTCTCCCCCTTCATGTTTCCATAAGCTTAGCCGCCGATGACGAGCAGGAAAAGGTGCCGGCCGGGGGCCGCGACGGCAATCGGTGTGCCGCGGTGCCGCAGCAGGGCCGCAAAAACGAAAAACGGCGCCCGAGAGGGCGCCGCTTCCGAAATCCAGCTTCGAGGGTTTACGCGGCCTCGGCTTCTTTTTCCTGCACCGGGCCGGAATCCAGACCCTTCGCATCGACGTCGCGGTCGACGAACTCGATCACTGCCATCGGCGCATTGTCGCCATAGCGGAAGCCGGCCTTGATGATACGGGTGTAGCCGCCGTGGCGGTCCTTGTAGCGGGGCGCCAGTACATCGAACAGCTTCCTGACCTGGTCGATATCGCGCATCTCGGAGATCGCCTGGCGGCGCATGGCGAGCCCGCCCTTCTTGCCGAGCGTCACGAGCTTTTCGACGATCGGGCGCAGTTCCTTGGCCTTCGGCAGAGTGGTGACGATCTGCTCGTGCTTGATCAGCGCCGCGCTCATATTCGCGAACATCGCGCGGCGGTGCTCGGCGGTGCGATTGAGTTTGCGGTGAACCTTGCCGTGACGCATGAAACTATTCCTTCTTCAGTTGTCGCGACGGTTCGTCCGACATGTTCTCAGGTGGGCTGCCTGCGTTCGCCCGAAAAAACGCGGCCGCACTTTCGTGGGCCGCGCATAATGATATGCTTAGTAGTGATCCTCGAAGCGCTTGGCGAGCTCGTCGATATTCTCCGGCGGCCAGCCCGGCACTTCCATGCCGAGGTGCAGCCCCATCTGGGCCAGCACTTCCTTGATCTCGTTGAGCGACTTGCGGCCGAAGTTCGGGGTGCGGAGCATTTCGGCTTCCGACTTCTGCACGAGATCGCCGATATAGACGATGTTGTCGTTCTTCAAACAGTTGGCCGAGCGAACCGACAGCTCGAGTTCGTCCACCTTCTTGAGGAAGGCCGGGTTGAAGGCCAGATCCGGGATGATCTCCTGGGCGACTTCCTTGCGCGGCTCTTCGAAGTTGACGAACACGTTGAGCTGGTCTTGCAGGATGCGCGCGGCATAGGCGACCGAATTGTCCGGCGAGATCGCGCCGTTGGTCTCGATCGTCATGGTGAGCTTGTCGTAATCGAGGATCTGTCCCTCGCGGGTGTTCTCGACCTTGTAGGAAACCTTGCGCACCGGGGAATAGAGGGCGTCGACCGGGATCAGGCCGATCGGCGCATCTTCGGGACGGTTGCGCTCGGCGGCGACGTAGCCCTTGCCCGAGGACACCGTGAACTCCATGCGGATCTCGGCGCCGTCGTCCAGCGTGCAGATCTGAAGATCGGGGTTGAGCACGGTGACGTCGCCGACCGTCTGGATGTCGCCGGCGGTGACGACGCCCGGTCCCTGCTTCTTCACGACCATGCGCTTGGGGCCCTCGCCCTGCATCTTGATCGAGATGTCCTTGATGTTCAGCACGATGTCGGTGACGTCTTCGCGGACGCCCGCAATCGAGGAGAACTCGTGCAGCACGCCATCGATGTGCACCGACTGCACCGCGGCGCCCTGAAGCGAGGAGAGCAGGATGCGGCGGAGCGCGTTGCCGAGCGTCTGACCGAAGCCGCGCTCGAGCGGTTCGGCCACCAGCGTCGCAAAACGGGTCGCGTCATGGCCCGGAGTTACGTGGAGCTTGTTCGGCCGGATCAGTTCTTGCCAATTTTTCTGGATCGTCACTGTTTTCACCCATGGGCCAGTCGACTGGGGGACTAAGTCACTGGCGTTGGAGACCTCGCGGGACCAATCCCGCGGCTTGCAATCTTCTCAAAACCTCGCGGGCGCAAGAAACGCCCGCGTCTTCAATGCATCAAACCCGCCGGCGCTTGCGCGGACGGCAACCATTGTGCGGGATCGTCGTCACATCGCGGATCGAGGTGACGGTGAAGCCCGCCGCTTGCAGCGCGCGAAGCGCCGATTTACGGCCCGAACCGGGGCCTGCAACTTCAACTTCCAGCGTGCGCATGCCGTGTTCCTGCGCCTTCTTGGAGACGTCTTCGGCGGCGACCTGCGCGGCATAGGGGGTCGACTTGCGCGAACCCTTGAAACCCATCGTACCCGCCGACGACCAGGCAATGGTATTGCCCTGCGCGTCGGTGATGGTGATGGTGGTGTTGTTGAACGACGAATTCACGTGCGCCACACCGGAGGCGATATTTTTGCGCTCACGGCGGCGTACGCGGGTGGCATCCTTGCCCATCTAAGAACCTTTCCTGACGATCTCAACGCCGCCGTAGTGCCAGCGGCTACACCCAAGACGAGCAGCGAATAGAACTATTCGCTCTCCGCCTTTCCTATTCGCTCTCTTACTTCTTCTTGCCGGCGATCGACTTGGCCGGACCTTTGCGCGTACGCGCATTGGTGTGCGTACGCTGACCACGCACCGGCAGCCCGCGGCGATGACGAAGGCCGCGATAGCAGCCGAGGTCCATCAGACGCTTGATGTTCATGCCGACTTCGCGGCGAAGGTCGCCCTCGACCATATAGTCGCGGTCGATCACTTCGCGGATTTGCAGCACTTCCTGGTCGCTCAACTGATTGACGCGACGGTCATCGGGAATCTTGACCTTCTCCATGATCTCGGCCGCGTTCCTCTGACCGATGCCATGGATGTATTGGAGCGCGATCAGCACGCGCTTGTTGGTCGGGATATTCACACCGGCAATACGGGCCACGAAGTTCTCTCCTGTCGCCGATCCCTGTTTCGGGAAAGGCTATCTCGTTCTGTTTCGGGCAGGTGTCCACAAACGCGAACACGACGCCCTCCCCTTCAATGATCTCGGGGCCCGGCATCGTTTAAAACTATCCGACTTGGATGTCGGCTTATTAAAGGATTGAAACCGGTTTCGTCAACCGTCTCCAAGCCTTAAGCCCGTCGTTTCCCTGCTTTTTTCGCTGCCTTTTTGGCAGGCTTCCGTCCCCCCACGGCCGGCCGCTTCCGGGAACCGGAAACCGCCTTGCGGGACGGCTTTTTGCCTGTCTTTCCGGCGCTTGCCTTCCTGGACCGGCTGGGGCTCGTCTTGGCAGCCTTTCGGGCCCCGCCAGAGGCCTTTCTGGCTGGTTTTGAGGTTTTCCTGCCGCCGGCCCTGGCGGCCTTTGCTGCAGGTTTGGCCGCCTTTTTGGTCGCTTTGGCATCTGCCGCCCCGATCGCTGCGAGAATGCGGCCGATCTCATGGGTAACGTGCTCGATGGTCATCATGCCGTCGACCGTCAGCAATTTCCGGCGCTCGGAATAGTAGTGGATCAGGGGTTCGGTCAGCGTCCGGTAGCTCGCCAGCCGCTTGACCAGCACTTCCGGGGTGTCGTCGACCCGGACCTCTTCCCCGCGGGCGCGGGTTTCGGAGGCGCGGTTTTCGACCCGCTGCAGCAGCGCGCTTTCATTGACGCGCAGTTCGATCACGGCGTCGAGCTTGAGGCGCTTTTTCTTCAGGAGTTCGTCCAGCGCGTGGGCCTGCGGCACCGTGCGCGGAAAGCCGTCGAGGATAAAGCCGTTCGCCGCGTCCGCCAGGTCCAGCCGGTCGGAAATGATGCCGATAACGATATCGTCGGGCACCAAGCCCCCGCTCGCCATGATGTCCTTGGCCTTCAAACCTACCGGCGTCTGCGCCGCCACGGCAGCGCGCAACATCTCACCGGTGGAAAGCTGGACGATGCCATAGCGGTGAATCAGCCGCTGGGCCTGGGTACCCTTGCCAGAGCCCGGCGGGCCAAGAAGAATCAGTCTCATTTCTCGTTTCGCCCCCGCTAGTGTGGCGGTTCAGAAGTCCGCATCGTTTGTGCCGCGAGTTGATCATGCGGACTTCTGAACCAAAGCCACACTAGATCAATAGGTTTGCTAGTGGAGTGGATTTGACATTCGCTACCCACCTAGCCGCAAGCTCCGAGAGCGAATGTCAAATCCTAAACTCCACTAGAAACATATATTTGCTAGTGGTCCTTTGATTCTAACATTCGCAAAAGTGGCCGCCGAGAAGGGGTGCGAATGTTAGAATTAGACCACTAGCGTCCTTTCGATTTTCGAAGTTCGAAACGTGGCTCCCCAAAATGCTACGAACTTCGGAATCGGGACACTGGAACGCGAGGGGATTCCGGACGAACCGCCGTCGCATTCTTGTCTTTATTATTTCGAGCATGCGCCGAGCGCAAACGTCTTTGGCATATGTCGCAAGGAAACCTTGCGATCACCGCACACCCGCGATCGAAAATCAACAATGTCGCTAGTAGAATGCCGCGACGCAGCGTAAAAATAGCTGACGTTAGCGGCGGCGGCCGCGCAACTTCGACTTTCGGATCAGCCCTTCATATTGATGGGCGAGCAGATATCCCTGCACCTGCGCCACCGTATCCATGGTCACGCTGACAACGATCAGAAGCGAAGTTCCACCGAAGTAGAACGGCACCGAGGCATAGGAGATCAGGATTTCGGGAATAAGGCACACGACCGCGAGGTAGATCGCACCCGGGACCGTAATTCGCGACAGCACATAGTCGATATATTCGGCGGTGCGTTCGCCGGGCCGGATGCCCGGAATGAAGCCGCCGTGCTTCTTGAGATTGTCGGCGGTTTCCGTCGGGTTGAACACGATCGCGGTGTAGAAGAAGGTGAAGAACACGATCAGCACAAGATAGAGAATAAGAAACAGCGGACGGCCGTGGCCGAGCTGCGTCGTGATCCATTGAAACCATTCCGGACCATGACCGGCGTTGAAATTGGCGACTGTGGTCGGCAGCAACAGCAGCGAGGACGCAAAGATCGGCGGAATCACGCCGGAGGTATTCAGCTTCAGCGGCAGATGCGAGGACTGCCCCTCGAACATCTTGTTGCCGACCTGGCGCTTCGGATACTGGATCAGCAGCCGCCGCTGCGCGCGCTCCATGAACACGATGAAGGCAATCACCGCAACCGCCATCACGATCACGGCGAGAATGATGCCGGTGGACAGCGCGCCCTGACGGCCGAGCTCCAGCATGTTGGCGAGCGCCGAAGGCAATTCGGCGACGATGCCGGACAGAATGATAAGTGAAATGCCGTTGCCGATGCCGCGCGAGGTGATCTGCTCGCCGAGCCACATCAGGAACATGGTGCCGCCGGTCAGGGTGATCGCGGTCGACAGGCGGAAGAACAAGCCGGGATCAGCGACCACATTGCCGGCGCCTTCGAGGCCGACCGCGATGCCGTAGGACTGGAAGGCAGCGAGCAGCACGGTGAGATAGCGCGTGTACTGGTTCAGTGTCTTGCGGCCCGCTTCGCCTTCCTTCTTCAAGGCTTCGAGCTGCGGCGACACGGTGGTCAGAAGCTGAATGATGATCGAGGCCGAGATGTACGGCATGATGTTCAGCGCAAAGATCGCCATGCGGTGGATGCCGCCGCCGGCAAACATGTTGAACATGCCGAGAATGCCGCCCGCCTGGGTGCGGAACACCTGTTCCCAGATGGTCGGATCGATGCCGGGCAGCGGAATGTAAGTGCCAAGGCGGTAGACCAGCAACGCGCCGAGGGTGAACCAGATTCGCTTCTTCAGCTCATCGGCTTTGGCGAAGGCGCCGAAGTTGAGGTTGGCCGCTAATTGTTCTGCTGCTGATGCCATCTCTTAAGGCTCTCTCCCGCCGCCCACTGCCGTTCCGGCCTCGCAAGGCTGGACCCGCGGCATTATTTGGTGCTCCGCGGCGATAAGTCCATCGTTTGTCCGGCAATTTGGCCGTGCCGGCGCAACCAATGACGCAGATGTTACGCCGCCTTGCCTTCGTCCTTCTCCGCCGGCGCCAGGATCTTCACTGTGCCGCCCGCCTTTTCGACCGCCGCAATGGCGGGCTTGGAAGCGCCATGGACCTCGATATTGAGCTTGGCCTTGAGTGCGCCCCGCCCGAGCAACCGCACGCCGTCCCTGGAGCGCCGCAACACGCCCGCCTTCACCAGCGTCTCAGCAGTGACCGTGTCCTTGGCGTCGAGCAGCTTGGCATCGATTGCTTCCTGAAGCCGGTCGAGATTGATCTCGGCGAACTCGAGGCGGAAGATGTTGTTGAAGCCGCGCTTGGGAAGACGCCGATGCAGCGGCATCTGACCGCCCTCGAAGCCCTTGATACGCACGCCGGAGCGCGCGGTCTGGCCCTTGCCGCCGCGGCCTGCGGTCTTGCCCTTGCCCGAGCCGATGCCACGGCCGACGCGCATCCGCTTTTTGCGCGAGCCGGAATTGTCGGCGATATCGCTGAGCTTCATCGTCTGATTCCTTGTCTTTTACTTCTCGTCCACGACGCGGACGAGATGCGCAACCTTGGCGATCATGCCGCGAATTGCCGGCGTGTCCTTCAGCTCGGTTACGCGGCCGATCTTGTTGAGATTCAATCCGATCAGCGTCGAACGCTGCGAATGGTGGCGGCGGATCGGGCTGCCGGTCTGCTCGACCTTGATCGTTTTTGCGGCCTTGGCCATCGTCTTGACTCCATAACGCGCCGAAAAGCGCGGATTTGTTATTCGGCAACCGCTTCGGCGTCGCCACCGACCCGGCGCGACTGCAACGTCGACACCTTGATGTTGCGGCGAGCCGCAACCGAACGCGGCGAATCCTGATGCTTCAGCGCATCGAAGGTCGCGCGAACCATGTTGTAGGGATTCGACGAACCGATCGATTTCGCGACCACGTCCTGGATGCCCAGCGTCTCGAACACGGCGCGCATCGGGCCACCGGCAATGATGCCGGTACCGGCCGGCGCCGCCCGCAGATAAACGCGTCCCGCGCCGTGACGACCGGCGATATCGTGATGCAGCGTGCGGCCCTCGCGCAGCGCCACGCGCGTCAGGTTGCGCTTGGCAGCATCGGTGGCCTTCCGGATCGCTTCCGGAACCTCGCGCGCCTTGCCGTGACCGAACCCGACCCGACCCTTCTGGTCGCCAATCACGACCAGCGCCGCAAAGCCGAAGCGCTTGCCGCCCTTCACCACCTTCGCCACACGGTTGATGTGGACGAGCTTGTCGACGAACTCGCTGTCGCGCTCCTCGCGATCCCTGCTGCGTCCGCCGCGTTCGCGTTCACCTGCCATGGTGTTTTCCAATCCTTGAGAGGCGAAAGGCCCCTGTCCTCGTATCCGTTAAGTCCATAATTCCTAGAAGCTCAATCCGCTTTCGCGCGCGGCATCCGCGAGCGCCTTGACGCGGCCGTGATAAAGATACCCGCCGCGGTCGAACACCACTTCGGTGACGCCGTTCTTCACGGCGCGCTCTGCCAGGAGCTTGCCCACGGCCTTTGCTGCATCGATGTTCGCACCGGTCTTGCCGCCGTCGCGCATCGTCTTCTCCAGCGAGGAGGCCGAAGCCAGCGTCTCGCCCTTCAGGTCGTCGATGACCTGGGCGTAGATGTGCTTCGATGAGCGGAACACCGACAGGCGCGGACGTCCGCCGGCGGAACGGCGCAATGCAAGCCTCACGCGTTGCGTGCGCCGGGCATTCGTAGCTTTCAATCTCGACATGACCGGCTCCGTTACTTCTTCTTACCTTCCTTGCGGAAGATGAATTCGTCGACATACTTCACGCCCTTGCCTTTATAGGGCTCCGGCGGACGGTAGCTGCGGATTTCGGCGGCGACCTGGCCAACGCGCTGGCTGTCGTTGCCGACGATCACGATCTCGGTCGGCTTCGGCACGGTGATCGCGATGCCTTCCGGAATCGGATAGACCACGTCATGGCTGTAACCGAGCGCGAGCTGCAGATTCTTGCCCTGCAAGGCGGCACGATAGCCGACGCCGTTGATCTCGAGCTTCTTCTCGAAACCCTTGGTGACGCCCAGCACGAGATTAGCGACCTGCGCCCTCGCCGTGCCGTACATGGCCTGCGCGCGGTTGGTCTCGTGGCGTGGCGCTACCTTCACCTGGCCGTTTTCGAACTTCACCTCGACGTCGCCGTGCGCGACAAAGGACAACTGGCCCTTCGGCCCCTTCATCTTCACAGTCTGTCCCTCAACGGTCGCGGTAACGCCCGAAGGGATCGTCACAGGCCTTTTGCCGATACGTGACATGGGTTGCTCCTTAGAACACCGTAAAGAGAACTTCGCCGCCCACGTTCGCGTCGCGCGCTTCGTGGTCAGCCATGATTCCCTTCGGCGTCGACAATACGGAAATGCCGAGCCCGTTATTGACGCGCGGCAGGTTCTTCACCGAGGCGTAAACGCGGCGCCCGGGCTTCGACACCCGCTCGATCTCGCGGATCACGGGCTCGCCGTCGAAATATTTCAGCTCGATCTCGAGCTCGCTGCGTCCGGACGAATGCTCGACGCTGGCGTAGCCACGGATATAGCCTTCCGCCTTGAGCACTTCGAGCACATTGGCGCGCATCTTCGAGCCAGGGGTTGAAACCTTGGGCTTGGCGCGCATCTGCGCGTTGCGGATACGGGTGATGAGATCGCTGATCGGATCGTGTGTGGACATGCCGACCCCTCCTTACCAGCTCGACTTCACGAGCCCGGGAACCAGGCCCTTGGAGCCGAGTTCGCGCAGCGCGATACGGGAAAGCTTGTTCTTGCGATAGACCGAGCGCGGACGCCCCGTCAGCTCGCAGCGGTTGCGAATCCGCGTCGGCGACGAGTTACGCGGCATCTCGGCAAGCTTCAGCGTTGCCGCGAACCGTTCTTCCATCGGCTTGGTCTTGTCGGCGATGATCGCCTTCAGCTTCGCGCGCTGAGGCGCGGCGTTCTTCGCCATCCGCTTGCGCCGGTTGTTCTTCTCGATTGAACTCTTCTTTGCCATGCTTGGCTCCTGGGTTTCCGCGTTTGAGATGCTGTTCTTAAAAGCGTCTCACTGCCGGAACGGGAAATTGAATGCGGTCAACAATGCCCTAGCTTCTTCATCGGTGCTCGCGGTGGTGCACACCGTAATGTCCATGCCCCACGACTTGCCTGCCTTGTCGAAGTCGATTTCCGGGAAAATGATGTGCTCCTTGATGCCGAGCGAATAGTTGCCGCGGCCATCGAAGCTCTTCGGATTGAGACCGCGAAAGTCGCGCACGCGGGGCAGCGCCACGGTCACCAGACGGTCGATGAACTCGTACATCTTCACCTTGCGCAGCGTGACCTTGCAGCCGATTGGCTGGTTTTCACGAAGCTTGTAGGTCGCAATGGCGATACGCGAATAGGTCACGATCGCCTTCTGGCCGGCGATCAGCGACAGGTCGGCCGCGGCCAACTCCGCCTTCTTGCGGTCGTTGACGGCCTCGCCGATGCCCATGTTGAGCACGACCTTGTCCAGCCGCGGCACCTGCATCACGTTGGCATAGCCGAACTGTTCGGTCAGCTTGCCGCGAATGCTCTTGTCGTATTCCGTGCGCAGGCGCGGAGTGTATGCGGTCTCAGCCATCGATCTCTGCTCCCGAGCGTTTGGCGACACGTATCTTGGTGCCATCCGCCTGAATCTTGAAACCTACGCGGGTCGGCTTGCCGTCCTTGCCGACGATCGCAATGTTGGACAGGTGGATCGGCGCCTCTTTCGAGATGATGCCGCCCTCCTGGTTCTGGGTCTGCTTCTGGTGGCGCTTGACGAGATTGACGCCGCGCACCAGCGCCTTGCTGTCGTCGGGGCGCACCTCGAACACCTCGCCGGTGCGACCCTTGTCGCGGCCCGACAGCACGACGACCTTGTCGCCTTTCCGGATCTTGGCAGCCATCACAGCACCTCCGGCGCGAGCGAGATGATTTTCATGTGGTTCTTGGCGCGCAGCTCGCGCGGCACCGGCCCGAAGATACGGGTGCCGACCGGCTCGGCCTGGTTGTTGATCAGCACGGCCGCGTTGCGGTCGAAACGGATGACCGAGCCATCGGGACGGCGGATGTCCTTGCGGACCCGCACCACCACGGCCTTCATCACGTCGCCCTTCTTCACCTTGCCGCGCGGGATCGCTTCCTTGATCGACACGACAATGATGTCGCCCACGGTGGCGTAACGGCGCTTGGAGCCCCCGAGCACCTTGATACACATGACACGGCGTGCGCCTGAATTGTCGGCCACGTCGAGGTTGGTCTGCATCTGAATCATTGATGCACCTCGTCCTCTCATCTAGCTTGCGCAAAGTTGCGCTTAAAAATTTCAAGTTGACCGGATCGGCCGAAGCCGAACCGACCTTAGGCCGTCTTCTGATGTTCGCCCCGGACCACGGTCCAGCGCTTCAACTTCGAGATCGGCTTGCTTTCCTCGATCCACACGGTATCGCCCGGCTTGAACTGGCTGTTCTCATCGTGCGCGTGATAATTCTTCGAACGGCGGATCGTCTTCTTGTAGATCGGATGGGTGAAGCGGCGATCGACGCGCACCACCACCGTCTTGGTCTGCTTGTCGCTGACGACCACGCCTTGAAGCGTACGTTTCGGCATTGGTCTACCCTTTACTTCTTCTTCGCGCGAACTTGCGCGGCTACCGTCTTGATGCGGGCGATGTCGCGGCGCGCCTCACGCAGCCGCGAGGTGTTCTCGAGCTGACCGGTGGCGCGCTGAAAGCGCAGGTTGAAGCGTTCCTTCTTCAGATTGACGACGGCGTCGTCCATCTGATCGGGGCTCATCGCGCGGATATCGGCAGTTTTCATCTGGGCCATGGCCGTCTTCCCTACTCCGCAATGCGCGCAACGAAGCGCGTCTTGATCGGCAGTTTGGCGGCGGCGAGCGAAAGCGCTTCCTTCGCAGTCTGCACCGTCACGCCGTCGATTTCGAACAGGACGCGGCCCGGCTTGACCCGCGCCACCCACAATTCGGGCGTACCCTTGCCGGAGCCCATGCGTACTTCGGCGGGCTTCTTCGACACTGGAACGTCCGGGAATACACGGATCCAGACCCGGCCGGCGCGCTTCATATGACGGGTCAGCGCGCGGCGCGCGGCCTCGATCTGACGCGCGGTGACGCGCTCAGGCTCCATCGCCTTCAGGCCGTATTGACCGAACGACAACGTCGCGCCCGAAGTCGCGGTGCCGTGGATACGGCCCTTATGCGCCTTCCGGAACTTCGTTTTCTTTGGTTGCATCATGGCGTTAAGCCCTCAAACCTTCTCTATCTTCTCAGGCCGCAGCCGAATTGCGGCGGGGCGGCCGACCGCTGTCACCCTCGGCCATCTTCTTGTCCTGGGCCATCGGGTCGTGCTCGAGGATCTCACCCTTGAAGATCCAGACCTTAACGCCGCAGGTGCCGAACGTCGTGAATGCGGTCGCGACGCCATAGTCGATGTCAGCGCGCAGCGTGTGCAACGGCACGCGGCCTTCGCGGTACCACTCCATGCGCGCGATTTCGGCGCCGCCCAGGCGGCCCGAGCAGTTGATGCGGATGCCTTCGGCGCCCAGACGCATTGCCGACTGCACGGCGCGCTTCATCGCGCGGCGGAACGCGACGCGGCGCTCGAGCTGCTGCGCGATCGATTCGGCGACCAGCGTCGCATCGAGTTCGGGCTTGCGAATTTCGACGATGTTGATGACGACGTCGGAAGCGGTGATATCGGCAACGCGCTTGCGCAGCTTGTCGATGTCGGCGCCCTTCTTGCCGATCACCACGCCCGGACGCGCCGAGTGAATGGTGACGCGGCACTTCTTGTGCGGCCGTTCGATCACGATCTTGGCGACCGCCGCCTGCTTGAGCTCCTTGTGCAGGATCTCGCGGATCTTGACGTCCTCGTGCAGCAGCTTGCCGTACTCGTTCTTGCCGGCGAACCAACGGGAATCCCAGGTACGGTTGATACCGAGGCGGAGCCCAATTGGATTGATCTTCTGACCCATCGTATTCTCCCGCGCCTTAAGCGCTCGCCTCGACCTGACGAACCACGATCGTCAGTTGCGAGAACGGTTTGAAAACCCGACCCGAACGGCCACGGCCGCGCGGGGCAAAACGCTTCATCACGATACCGTTGCCGACATGCGCCTCAGAGACCACGAGATCGTCGACGTCGAGATCATGGTTGTTCTCGGCGTTGGCAATCGCCGATTCCAGGCACTTCTTGACGTCGACCGCGATCCGCTTGCGCGAAAACTGCAGGTCCGCAAGCGCCGCCGATGCCTTTCGGCCGCGGATCAGTTGCGCGACAAGATTGAGCTTCTGCGGGCTCACCCGCAGCATCCGGGCGACCGCCTTGGCCTCATTGTCCGCAAGGGCGCGTTGGCGCTTTGGTTTGCTCATCGCTTAATCCTCAAGCCTTCTTGGCTTTCTTGTCGCCCGAATGGCCGTGGAAGGTCCGCGTCGGCGAGAACTCGCCGAACTTGTGACCGACCATTTCCTCGTTCACCGAGACCGGCACGTGCTTCTGGCCGTTGTAGACGCCGAACACCAGGCCGACGAATTGCGGCAGGATGGTCGAGCGACGGCTCCAGATCTTGATCACGTCATGACGGCCGGACGCACGCGCGGCGTCTGCCTTCTTGAGCAGCGATCCCTCAACAAACGGGCCTTTCCAGACTGAACGAACCATTGTCCGGCGTTCCTTACTTCTTCCGCTTGTGGCGGCTGATGAGAATGAATTGGTTGGTCGACTTGTTCGACCGGGTCTTCTTGCCCTTGGTCGGCTTGCCCCACGGCGTCACCGGGTGGCGGCCGCCCGAGGTGCGGCCTTCGCCGCCGCCGTGCGGGTGATCGATCGGGTTCATCGAGACGCCGCGGTTATGCGGCCGGCGGCCGAGCCAGCGCATGCGGCCGGCCTTGCCGATCGAGATGTTCATGTGATCGGGATTCGATACAGCACCGATGGTGCCGGTACAGCGGCCATGAACCAGACGCTGTTCGCCGGAGTTCAGGCGGACGATCACGTAATCCTGGTCGCGGCCGACGACCTGGGCGTAGGTGCCGGCAGAACGCGCGAGCTGACCGCCCTTGCCGATCTTCAGTTCGACATTGTGGACGATGGTGCCGACCGGCATGTTGCCGAGCGGCATGACATTGCCTGGCTTGACGTCGACATAGTTGCCGGCGACCACGGTATCGCCAACGGCCAAACGCTGCGGCGCCAGGATGTAGGCTTCGGTGCCGTCGGTATACTTCACCAGCGCGATGAAGGCGGTGCGGTTCGGATCGTATTCCAGCCGCTCGACGGTCGCGGGCATATCGACCTTGGTGCGCTTGAAGTCGACGACGCGGTAAGCCTTCTTGTGGCCGCCGCCCCGGAAGCGCACGGTGATGCGGCCGGTCGCGTTGCGCCCGCCCGTGGAATGTTTGCCCTCGGTCAGAGCCTTGACCGGCTTGCCTTTGTAGAGCGTCGAACGATCGACCATCACCAGCTGACGCTGGCCCGGTGTCGTGGGGTTGAATGTTTTCAGTGCCATCGCTGTGTCGCCCTATAGCCCGGTGGTGACGTCGATGCGGTGGCCCTCTTCGAGGGTCACGACCGCCCGCTTCACATTCGACTGCGAACCGAAACTGCCGCGGAAGACCTTGGTCTTGCCCTTGCGCACCAGCGTGTTGACGCTCTTGACCTTGACGTCAAACAGCTTCTCGACGGCTTCCTTGATCTGCGGCTTGGTAGCCTTGCTCGCGACCTTGAACACGACCTTGTTGTGTTCGGAGGCCATCGTCGCCTTTTCGGTGACGACGGGAGCAACGATGACGTCGTAATAGCGCGGATCGATGGTCTTCATTTGAAGCGCGCCTCCAACGCATCAAGCGCCGCCTTGGTCAGCACCAGCTTCTCGCGGCGGAGAATGTCGTAGACGTTGATGCCCTGGATCGGCAGCACGTCGATATTGGGAATGTTGCGCGCGGCGGTCGCAAAACCGCCGTGGAGCTCGGCGCCGTCGATGATCAGCGCGTTGGTAAGGCCGAGGCCGGAGAAATGCCCGATCAGTGCCTTGGTCTTGGCGGCTTCGAGGGCTGCCTTGTCAATGACGATCAGGCTGCCGTCCTTGACCTTGGCCGAGAGCGCGTGACGAAGCGCGAGCGCGCGGACCTTCTTGGGCAGACCGGTCGCATGCGAGCGCACCACGGGACCGAACGCACGGCCACCGCCGCGGAACTGCGGCACGCGGGCCGAGCCGTGACGGGCGCCGCCGGTGCCCTTCTGCTTGTACATCTTCTTGCCGGTGCGCCAGATCTCGGCGCGGTCCTTGGTCTTGTGGGTACCGGCCTGGCGCTTGTTGAGCTGCCACTGCACGCAGCGCTGGATGATGTCCTTGCGCGGCTCAAGACCGAAGATGCCGTCGGAAAGCTGGACCGAACCGGCCGCCTTGCCTTCAAGGGTCGTGACTTTCAGTTCCATCTCACGCGCCCTCCTGCTGGGCCGGAGCCTCAGCTGCCTGCTCGCCGCCGTTGGCGACCTTGAACTTGCCGGGCTTCGGGGCTTCCTTCGGCAGCGGCTTCTTGACGGCATCGCGCACCGCGATCCATCCGCCCTTGGAGCCGGGAACGGCGCCTTCGACCAGGATCAGGCCACGCTCGACATCGGTCTGAACGACGCGCAGGTTAAGCGTGGTGATGCGATCGACGCCCATGTGACCGGGCATCTTCTTGTTCTTGAAGGTCTTGCCGGGGTCCTGACGGCCGCCGGTCGAACCGATCGAACGATGCGAGACCGACACACCGTGGGTGGCGCGCAGACCGCCGAAATTCCAGCGCTTCATGCCGCCGGCAAAACCCTTGCCGACCGAGGTGCCGGTGACGTCGACGAACTGGCCGACGACGAAATGATCTGCCTGGATTTCCGCGCCGACCGGGATCAGCGCGTCTTGCGACACGCGGAATTCGGTGACCTTGCGCTTGGGCTCGACCTTGGCGACCGCGAACTGGCCGCGTTCGGCCTTCGGCAAATAGACGGTCTTACGCGAGCCCGAGCCGAGCTGAAGCGCAACATAACCGTTCTTCTCGGTCGTACGATGACCGACCACCTGGCAATTGCCCAGCTTCAGCACGGTCACAGGGATATGTTCGCCGGCCTCCGTAAAGACCCGCGTCATCCCGACCTTTTGTGCGATCACTCCGGAGCGCATCGGCGTGCTTCCTGTTCTTTCTGTCCGCCGAACGAGCGGACGGCTTAAAGGGTTAGAGCTTGATTTCGACGTCGACGCCGGCCGCCAGATCGAGCTTCATCAGCGCGTCCACGGTCTGCGGTGTCGGGTCGACAATGTCGAGAAGACGCTTGTGCGTGCGCATCTCGAATTGCTCGCGGCTCTTCTTGTCAACGTGCGGCGAACGGTTGACGGTGAACTTCTCCAGGCGGGTCGGCAGCGGAATGGGTCCGCGAACCTGGGCGCCGGTCCGTTTCGCCGTATTCACGATCTCACGCGTCGACGAATTGAGAATTCGATGGTCGAACGCCTTGAGGCGGATGCGGATATTCTGGCCGTTCATTGCCGTTGTCTCTTTCTTTCGTTTCTGCTCCCTCGCCCCGCTCTTGCGGGGAGAGGGTCGGGGTGATGGGCAACCCTACGAAAGCCCCTCACCCGACCGCTTGGCGGTCGACCTCTCCCCGCGTGCGGGGAGAGGTTAAAATCACTCGATAATGCTTGCGACCACGCCGGCGCCGACGGTGCGGCCACCTTCACGGATCGCGAAGCGCAGTTGCTCTTCCATCGCGATCGGCACGATCAGGTGCACTTCCATCGAGATGTTGTCGCCCGGCATCACCATTTCGGTGCCTTCGGGCAGATGCACGACACCGGTCACGTCGGTGGTGCGGAAGTAGAACTGCGGCCGATAGTTGGTGAAGAACGGGGTATGACGTCCGCCCTCTTCCTTGGTGAGGATGTAGGCAGAGGCCTTGAACTTGGTGTGCGGCTTGACCGAACCCGGCTTGCACAGCACCTGGCCGCGCTCGACTTCCTCGCGCTTGGTGCCGCGGAGCAGCGCACCGATGTTGTCGCCCGCCTGGCCCTGATCGAGCAGTTTGCGGAACATTTCAACACCGGTGACGATGGTCTTCTGCGTGGCGCGCAGACCGACGATCTCGATTTCCTCGCCGACCTTGATCACGCCGCGTTCGACACGGCCGGTGACCACGGTGCCGCGACCGGAGATCGAGAACACGTCTTCCACCGGCATCAGGAACGGCTGGTCGATCGGACGCTCCGGCTGCGGAATGTACTCATCGACATTCTTCATCAGTTCGAGGATCGCGTCGTGGCCGAGCTTCTTGTCCTTGTCTTCAAGGGCGGCGAGCGCCGAGCCCTTGATGATCGGGATCTTGTCGCCCGGGAAATCGTACTTCGAGAGCAGCTCGCGGACTTCGAGCTCGACGAGTTCGAGCAGTTCCGGATCGTCGACCATGTCGCACTTGTTGAGGAACACGACCATCGCGGGCACGCCGACCTGCTTGGCGAGCAGGATATGCTCGCGGGTCTGCGGCATCGGGCCGTCGGCGGCCGACACGACCAGGATCGCGCCATCCATCTGCGCGGCGCCCGTGATCATGTTCTTCACATAGTCGGCGTGGCCGGGGCAGTCGACGTGGGCGTAGTGGCGGTTCTTCGTTTCGTATTCGACGTGAGCGGTCGAAATCGTGATGCCGCGCGCCTTCTCTTCCGGCGCCTTGTCGATCTGGTCGTACGCCGTGAACGTCGCACCACCTGTTTCGGCCAGGACCTTGGTGATCGCCGCCGTCAGCGACGTCTTGCCATGGTCGACGTGACCGATGGTTCCGATATTGCAGTGCGGTTTGGTACGTTCAAATTTTGCTTTGGCCATTTGACTCTCCGTTCAATCGTTAGCTTCCGCCAACGACAATCAGGCAAACTTCTTCTGGACTTCTGCCGACACGTTCGCCGGCGCTTCCGCGTAGTGGTCGAACTGCATCGTAAAGGTGGCACGACCCTGGCTCATCGAGCGCAGGTTATTCACGTAACCGAACATGTTCATGAGCGGCACCATCGCGTTGATGACGTTGGCGTTGCCGCGCATGTCTTGACCCTGGATCTGGCCGCGCCGCGAATTCAGGTCGCCGATGACGGAGCCGGTGTAGTCTTCCGGCGTCACCACTTCGACCTTCATGATCGGTTCGAGCAGGACCGACTTGCCCTTTTGCAGCGCTTCGCGGAAGCAGGCGCGGGTCGCGATTTCGAATGCCAGCGCCGACGAGTTGACGTCGTGATACTTGCCGTCGATGAGCTGGACCTTGACGTCCACCACCGGGAAGCCCGCGACCACGCCGGAGGACAGAACGCTCTCGATGCCCTTTTCGACGCCGGGGATATATTCCTTCGGCACCGCGCCACCAACGACCTTGGATTCGAATTCGTAGCCCTTGCCGGGTTCGTTGGGCTCGACCACGATCGTGATCGCCGCGAACTGGCCGGTACCGCCGGTCTGTTTCTTGTGGGTGTAGCTGTGCTCGACGCGCTGGGTGACGCGCTCACGGAACGCCACCTGCGGCGCGCCGATGTTGGCATCGACCTTGTAGGTGCGCCTGAGGATATCGACCTTGATGTCGAGATGGAGTTCGCCCATGCCCTTGAGAATGGTCTGGCCCGACTCCTGATCGGTCGACACCCGGAACGACGGATCTTCCGCGGCAAGCTTCGCCAGCGCCACGCCGAGCTTTTCCTGGTCAGCCTTCGACTTCGGTTCGATCGCGATCTCGATGACGGGCTCGGGGAATTCCATCTTTTCCAGAATCACCGGCTTGTTCGCATCGCACAGCGTGTCACCGGTGCGCGCCTCTTTGAGGCCGGCCAGCGCGACGATGTCGCCGGCATAGGCTTCCTTGATGTCTTCGCGGTTGTTGGCATGCATCAGCAGCATGCGGCCGATACGTTCCTTGCGGTCTCGCGTCGAATTGACGACGCCGGTGCCCGACGACAGCGTGCCGGAATAAATGCGGCAGAAGGTGATGGTGCCGACGAACGGGTCGTCCATGATCTTGAACGCGAGCAGCGCGAGAGGCTCCTTGTCGTTCGGAAGGCGAACGACCTCGTTGCCGTCTTCATCGACGCCCTTGATGGCGGGCACGTCGATCGGCGACGGCAGATAGTCGACGACAGCATCGAGCAACGGCTGCACGCCCTTGTTCTTGAAGGCCGAGCCGCACAGCACGGGAAAGAATGCGCCGGTCAGCACGGCCTTGCGGATCAGCCGCTTCAGCGTCGCCTCGTCAGGCTCCTTGCCATCGAGGTAAGCAGCGAGCGCGTCGTCGTCGAGTTCGACGGCGGCTTCCAGCATCTTCTCGCGATATTCCTTGGCCTTGTCGATGAGATCGGCGGGAATATCGATGTCCTTGAAATTGGCGCCGAGCGCCTCGTCTTCCCAGACCACGCCCTTCATGCGGACGAGATCGACCAGACCCTTGAAGTTATTCTCAGCACCAATCGGCAACTGGATCGCAATCGGCTTGGCGCCGAGACGGTCGACGATATCGTCCAGGCACTTGAAGAAGTCGGCGCCGGTCTTGTCCATCTTGTTGGCGAAGACGATGCGCGGAACCTTGTACTTGTCGCCCTGGCGCCACACCGTCTCGGTCTGCGGCTCCACGCCCTGGTTCGAATCGAGCACGCATACCGCACCGTCCAGCACGCGCAGCGAACGCTCAACCTCGATAGTGAAGTCGACGTGGCCGGGGGTATCGATGATGTTCAGACGCTTGCCGTTCCAGAACGCGGTGGTCGCGGCCGACGTGATGGTGATGCCGCGCTCCTGCTCCTGCTCCATCCAGTCCATCGTCGCGGCACCTTCGTGCACTTCGCCGATCTTGTGGCTCTTGCCCGTGTAATAGAGGATGCGCTCGGTGGTCGTGGTCTTGCCGGCGTCGATGTGCGCCATGATACCGAAGTTACGGTAGTCCTCGATGGCATGTAGGCGGGGCATGGGCTTTTCCTTAAAATCCTGACGTTTCGCCGTTACCAGCGATAGTGCGAGAAGGCACGGTTGGCTTCCGCCATCCGGTGCACGTCTTCACGCTTCTTGACGGCGTTCCCCCTGCCGTTCGACGCGTCGAGCAGCTCGGCCGAGAGCCGCTCCGTCATGGTTTTTTCATTGCGCTCGCGCGCTGCCGTGATGATCCAGCGAATCCCAAGCGCCTGTCGGCGCACCGTGCGGACTTCGACCGGCACCTGGTAGGTGGCGCCGCCGACGCGCCGCGAGCGAACCTCGATCGTCGGCATCACGTTTTCCAGCGCCTGCTCGAAAACCGTCAGCGGGCTCTGCTTGGTCTTGGCTTCGATCATGCCGAGTGCGCCGTAAACGATACCTTCGGCGACCGACTTCTTCCCGGCATACATCACCGAGTTCATGAACTTCGTAATGACGATGTTCCCGAACTTCGGATCCGGGTTCACTTCACGTTTTTCAGCGGAATGGCGGCGCGACATCTAATCTGTTCCCGATTATTTCGGACGCTTGGCGCCGTACTTCGAACGGCGCTGCTTACGGTTCTTGACGCCCTGCGTATCGAGGACGCCGCGGAGAATGTGGTAGCGCACACCGGGCAAATCCTTGACGCGGCCGCCGCGGATCATGACCACCGAGTGCTCCTGAAGATTGTGGCCCTCGCCGGGGATGTAGCCGATGACCTCAAAACCGTTGGTCAGGCGCACCTTGGCGACCTTGCGGAGCGCAGAGTTCGGCTTCTTCGGCGTCGTGGTGTAGACGCGCGTGCAAACACCGCGCTTCTGCGGCGACTGCTGGAGCGCCGGCACCTTCTTGCGCGACTTCTGAACGACGCGCGGACTTGCGATCAGCTGGTTGATCGTCGGCATGTCAGCCTTCACCCTTTAGTTCATGCGAAACCGAAACGGCTTCGCCAAATTCGTTCGGGACCGTAAAAGTCCCACCCTGTTGCCTAACGCGAAAAACATCCGCGCAAAGCGAAATCGCGCCAACCGCTCATCCCTGAGCAGAAAGCGCTTCGACGCCACAGAGGACCTCCGCTATGTCCGATCAGCGCGAGCCGATCGATCAACCACTGAGGTCGTGCACCCGATCGGTTCCGAGGGAACTTGCCCACGAAACCTGAGATCGTTACGGCATTGCCTAGCTATATCGGACAGCGTTTGAGCGACATTCGTCGAGGTTGGTGCCCGTCCCGAACCCCTAAAATAGGCGGGCTCGAAAGGGTGGTCCGTTCCGACGCAAGCGAAGCTCACCGCCTGTCGTTGAGTGCGCGGTTTCTATCGGCGGTGACTGGCCAAGTCAAGGCAAAACGACAGCAGATGAAGCACTTCTGCGGCTCGTCACACGCAACTCATCAAGTCCGACACCAGCCGCCTGCCCGGCTTCGGAAGCCGCGTGAATATCGGGAAATCGGCCTTCGATTTAGGTGCCTAATTACCTATTTCGATCTGCCAGCGCGCCCGAGCAGCACCTGGCCGGCCTTCGGCGCGCCGGACACCCCTAATCTTCGTCCTCGCCGTCATCGCGATCCGCAGCTCCGTGCGGTTTGAGGCTCTGATCGTCCCACAGTTGGCGGTACATCCCGTTGGCTGCGAGCAACTGGGCGTGCGAACCGCGTTCGATGGCCTTGCCGCCGGAGACGACGATGATTTCGTCCATGTCGACCACCGAAGTCAGGCGGTGAGTTGAGAAAATCATGGTTCGGCCCCTCGCCAGCTTCATCAGGGTCTTGTTGATGGCCGCCTCCGTCGTCTGGTCGAGCGCCGAGGTCGCCTCGTCCAGCAGAAGGACCGACGGGTCGCGCACGATGGCGCGCGCAATCGCGATGCGCTGGCGCTGGCCGCCCGACAAGGTATCGCCGCGCTCACCTACCGGCGTGTCGTATTTCTTGGGAAGGCTCATGATGTAGCGGTGGATCTCGGCTTTCCGCGCTGCCCCCTCCACTTCCTTGTCGGTCGCCCCTTGCTTGCCGAGGCGAATATTCTCGCGGATCGACATATTGAAGAGCATGTTCTCCTGGAACACGACCGCCATGCTCTGCCGCAGGGAGTTGTGGGTAACCTTGCGGATATCAACGCCGTCGATGGTGATGCGCCCCTCGTCCGGAACGTAGAGACGCAGGATCAGGTTGAGCAGCGTGCTCTTGCCCGAGCCGCTTGGGCCGACGACAGCGATGGTCTTGCCGACGTCGAGCTTGAGGCTGAAATCGTCGAGAATCGGGGTTTGGCTGCCCTCATATTGAAAAGTCACGCCCTCAAAGGAGATGTCGTGGGTGATGCGCGGCAGGTCGGGCGCGCCGGGGCGATCCCCGCCGCGGCTGGGTTCGTCCAGCAGTTCCTGGATATGGCGCACGGCGGCCGCCGACGATATCGACACGGGAATGAAATGCATGATGTGAGCGATGTTGTAGGACACCTCCCAGAACGCGCTCTCGAACGTCACGAAGGTTCCGATCGTGATCTGGCCCTTGGTGGCGAGGTAAGCGCCGATCGCAAGCACGACGAGATGCAGCAACAACACCGAAATCGTCACGGTGCGCTCGACCATGGTCGACAAGAATGCGGCGGAGGCGATTTTCCGCCGCGCCTCATCGTTGCGCATGGTGAACCAGCCCAGCGTCTTGCGCTGGAGCATGAAGGCCTTGACGACCGCTTGGGTCGCGATGTTTTCCTGCACCATGCCGAGCAGCGTGGCCTCGTTGAGCTTCTGCTCGTAATTGGACTGCACGGCTTTGGGCGTCAGAATGCGTGGCCCGATCAGCGTGATCGGAAACACCAGGAGCGAAATCGCAGCGAGCTGCCAGTTCAGGAACAGCATCAGGATGATGCCAGCGATCAATTCGAAGAACGGCAGCGCAGCGGCGTTGGCAAAGCCCTTGATCGTCCCCTCGATCGCCGACATGTCGACCGAAAATCGCGACAGGATTTCGCCGCGCTTGGTGCGCGCGAAGAAGGCGGCGGGCAAATCCTGGACGTGTTCAAACAGCCGCGTCCGTACGTCCGAAATCAGCGAAGCCGCAAGCTTGGCGTCCCACCGCTCGTACCAGACCGCGACGATCGAGGTGATGATGCCGGCCACCGCCAGCACCGAGAGAATCTTGATCAGGGCGTCGAAATCCTCTTCGCCGAGCGCATCGTCGATCAGGAATTTCAGGCTAAGCGGCATGATCACATTGAACAGCGTCTCGACCAGGACGCCGAGGCAGACGAATGCGAGGATCTTTTTGTAGTTCTTCAGGAAGGGTTTGACGAAGCCATAGATCGTCGCCAGCGCGCCGGCCGCTTCCTTGGCGGTATAGACAACGAGTTCTTCATCGTCCTCGTCATCCTCGAGCTCAAGCTCGTCGTCGCTGTCCTCGTCTTCTTCGTCCGCCGGCAGCGTCTTGTCGCCGGCTACCCGGCCGCCGGCTGCGGCCAGCTTCTTCTCGGCCTCCAACGCCTGCGGATCATCCGCGGACGCTGCGACAGGTTTGCCTGACAAAGAGGGCCTGGGAGCCATAAAACCAACCGATGCTGCACGGTCGGCTTGGACCGCGAATTAAAACCAACAGGCAGATCGCGCCGCCTTGTTCATTCTATTCGATCGGCACGCATTCAACAAAAAATAATTGGCGCTGGTAACCTTACCGCTACTGCGGCTCTCTCGATCTGAAAATCCCCGGTCGAAGTCGCGGCTTGCCGTGCAGGGACTTCAGTTCGGCGGCGCTAGTCGTCGGCTTCGACCTTGTCGAAGAAAGAATAACGCAAGGATTCGGAGTTGGCATACCACTGATCGGGGCCCTTGTTGGCCGCAAGCGTCGCCGCCCACAGCGCATCGGTGCAGTCGTGGCGATGCATCGACAGATCGAAACCGTTGCTGAAGAACAACTCCGACCATTCCCACCAGGTGCCGAGCTTCTTGACCGCGCGCAAGAGATCATAGCGGTCGATCAGGGCAGCCGACATGTCCGACGTCACCGAGCCGAATACGAGGCCCGTCTTGACGACGCGGTTGAGCTCGCGAATGGCCTTGATCACGCGCTTTTCGCCGACATGGCAAAGGCTGGTCTCGAACACGAAATCGAACTCGCCATCCTTGAAAGGCATGTCGGCGATCGATCCGAGCTTGTTGAACTTCTTCAGCTCTTTCGGCGTCTTGGCGTGAATCGCGCGATTGTTCTCGATGCCCCAGGCATCTACCCCGAGCGCGCGCAGTCCGCCGACAAGCTCGCCGCTGGCGGATCCCGCGACAAGCAGCTTGTAGCCGTTCGCCCGGTTCCAGACGATCTTGATAAGATTCGTGAGATAGGAGGGATCGGTGAACTCGCTCCAGACCTCGCGATACGGTCCAAGCCCGCGGTAATTCTCGAAATAGTCGCGATCGATCTTGTCTGAAAGCGTACCGCCCTCGGCGCGCGCGCGGCGCAGCCGCATCATTTCGGTGACGACGATGTCGGTGGCAGCATCGGAGGAATTGAGCAGCCCGTTCAGCGTCGAATTGAACAGATAGTCGCCGACCAGAACGAGACCGGGATGCTCCTTGGGCTCCGGCCGGTGATTGGTCATCACGTCGCGCGCCGGCATGCCGCCGGGCAATGCGTTGACTGACGACAGCCAGCGATGGGTCTTGCCCTCGATAAAATGGGCGCGCGCATCGCCGAGCGAAGCCGGCAAGGACTTGAGCGCGGCATCGATCAGCGCCTTGTCGTCCAGATTGGCAAAAGCGAGCGCGTCGGAGCCCGCGATCAGCCAGTTCAGGACGCCGTGACGGCCGACATCATGGCGAGAGCCTTCATTGTAGACGCAGCAGCCGCCGAAGGCTTCCGACATGAACCAGGAGCCCGGGATCCTGTCGCCCCAGAACGGCGAATCGAACAGGATCGAAACCCGCAGGTAGTGCGCGGGCCGGTCGAAATAGGCGACGTGCTTGACCATCGACCGGCGCAGGTCCTCGCCGTCCCAGCCCATGGTGGCGAGCCAGGAGTGCGGCAGGCACATCAGAACCAGATCGAAATCCCGGGTCTCCGGCCCCTTGCCGTTCATCATGTTGAGCTGGTAGCGGCCGCTCGCGGTCTTGCCGACCTTGAGGACGCGGTGGTTGAGCTGGATATCGGCATCGACCTCCGACTGAAGGCACTCGATCAACTGCTCGTTGCCGTTCTGGATCGAATAAAGGCCGATATAGCCGTCGACATCCATCACGAAGTTCTTCAGCGCATTGAGGCCGTTGGTATTGTGGCACTCGGTCGCAATGTCCGAGCGCGCCATCACCTTGAAGAAACGTTTGGCGGTGGCGTCATCGACCTCGCGGTCGAGCAGCTCTTCCGCCGTGATGTAGGCCCAGGGGTGTTCGTTGTCGTGGGCGCCGACGCCTTCGTAATATTCGATCGGCGACACCATCTGGCTGCAACGCTTGCGGAACGCTTCGATGGCGTCGGCCGTCTTTGCCCCGTATTTGCGGCGCATGCCCGGCACGTCATTCAGAAGCTCGCCGTCGAGTTGGACCTGTTCGGCATCCATCTGAATCGTCTGCAGGCCGAAATGCTGGATCAGCTCGCGCAAGGGATCCGGGCCGGTCATCGAGTAGTCGTAGATTTCGGCAACGCCGGCTTCGTAGATCGCGGGTGCAGAATTGAAGCGGCCGGTGAGGACCTTGCCCCCCAGCCGATCCGACGCTTCAAAAATGGTGACGCGGCACAGGTCGCCCAGCTTCCTTTTGAGGTACCACGCACTCATCAGGCCGCCAGGCCCGCCGCCTACAATCGCTAGATCCAACATATGTTTCCGGTTGTTTCCGGCCCCCGCCGTCGTCGGTCGCCTACCCCATAGACGCCGAACTAAGTTGTTTGAGAAGAAGCGCTTTTTTCCCTGAAGGGAAGATGAACAAGCTCGCCCAATGAAGCAGAATAGCCGAAAAATAGCAAAAAAAGACCGGCTTTCGCCGGTCTTTCCGTAATCTTGCGGACTGCTTTACCGGCCTATTCGGCCGGCGGCAGGGCCAGCGGCTCGACTTCCGGCGCCGCCGGTACGATTGCCGCCTGTTTCTCGCGCTCGTCGAGGATCAGCTTGTCGCGCTTCACCGCGACTTCGCGAATCTTCGCCATCGAGGCGCCGGTGCCGGCCGGGATCAGGCGGCCAACAATGACGTTCTCCTTGAGGCCTTCCAGCGGGTCCACCTTGCCGTTGACGGCGGCTTCGGTGAGCACGCGGGTGGTCTCCTGGAACGAGGCGGCCGAGAAGAACGAGCGGGTCTGCAAGCTCGCCTTGGTGATACCGAGCAGAACCGGCGTTCCCGTGGCGATCTTCTTGCCCTCTTCCTTGGCCTTGGCGTTGATCTGATCGAACTCGATCTTGTCGATCTGCTCACCCGAGATCATGTCGGTATCGCCCTGGTCGGTGATTTCCACCTTCTGGAGCATCTGACGGACAATCACCTCGATGTGCTTGTCGTTGATGAGCACGCCTTGCAGCCGGTAGACCTCCTGGATTTCGTTGACCAGATAGGCCGCGAGTTCCTCGATGCCCTTGATCGCCAGGATGTCGTGCGGAGCAGGATTGCCCTCGACGATGAAATCGCCCTTTTCGACGATATCGCCGTCCTGAAGGTGGATGTGCTTGCCCTTCGGGATCAGGTACTCGCGCGTCTCCTCGCTCTTGTCCATCGGCTCGATCGAGATACGGCGCTTGTTCTTGTAGTCCCGGCCGAAGCGGATGGTGCCGGCGATCTCGGCGATGATCGCCGCATCCTTCGGCTTGCGCGCCTCGAACAGTTCGGCAACCCGCGGCAGACCGCCCGTGATGTCACGGGTCTTGGCGCTCTCGGTCGAGATACGCGCCAGGATGTCGCCGGGCTTGACCTTGGCGCCGACGTCGACCGACAGAATGGCGTCGACCGACAGCATGTAGCGGGCATCGCCGCCACGCGCGAGCTTGAGGACCTTGCCGTCCTTGCCCTTCACGACGATGGCCGGGCGCAGATCCGCCCCGCCCCGCGTCGTGCGCCAATCGATGACGACGCGCTTGGCGATACCGGTGGATTTGTCGAGCGTCTCCGAGATCGACTGACCCTCGACCAGATCCTCGAATCCGATGGTGCCTTCGACTTCGGTCAGAACCGGGCGGCTATAAGGATCCCACTCGGCGATACGCTGGCCGCGCTTGACCGTGTCGCCCTGGTCGACATGCATGCGGGCACCGTACTGAATACGGTGGGTCGCACGCTCCGTGCCGTCGGCGTCCGAGATCGCAACAACCATGTTGCGGACCATCGCGACAAGGTGGCCTTCGCTGTTCTTGGCGATCGCCTTGTTCTTGATCGTCACCTTGCCGTCGAAGTTCGACTCCACGAACGACTGTTCGTTGATCTGCGCCGCGCCTCCGATGTGGAAGGTGCGCATCGTCAACTGCGTGCCAGGCTCGCCGATCGACTGCGCCGCAATGACGCCGACGGCTTCACCATGGTTGACCGGCGTGCCGCGGGCGAGATCCCGACCGTAGCACTTGCCGCAGATGCCGTTGACGAGTTCGCAGGTCAGTGCCGAGCGGATCTTCACTTCCTGGATGCCGGCCTGCTGGATGGCGTCGACGTGAGTCTCCTCCATCAGCGTGCCGCGCTTGACCACGACCTTGTTGGTCGCGGGATCGCGCAGATCCTCACCCGCGGTGCGGCCGAGAATGCGCGACGCCAGCGAGGCCACCACGGTGCCGGCATCGATGATGGCGCGCATCTTGATGCCGAGCTTGGTGCCGCAGTCGTCCTGCGTGATGATGCAATCCTGCGCCACGTCGACGAGACGACGGGTCAGGTAGCCGGAGTTAGCGGTCTTCAACGCGGTGTCCGCAAGGCCCTTGCGGGCGCCGTGGGTCGAGTTGAAGTATTCGAGCACCGACAGGCCTTCCTTGAAGTTGGAAATGATCGGCGTCTCGATGATTTCGCCAGACGGCTTGGCCATCAGTCCGCGCATGCCGGCGAGCTGACGCATCTGCGCCGGCGAACCGCGCGCACCGGAATGGGCCATCATGTAGATCGAGTTGATGTCGGCCTCGACGCCCTTGGAATTCTTCTTGGTCGAGGAGATTTCCTTCATCATCTCCTTGGCGATTTCTTCGGTCGCCTTCGACCAGGCGTCGACGACCTTGTTGTACTTCTCGCCATGGGTGATCAGGCCGTCGTTGTACTGCTGCTCGAAATCCTTTGCCAGCGTACGCGTGGTATCCACGATCTTCCACTTGCCGT
>CAVZJE010000036.1:0-75151 GCA_963775545.1 uncultured Alphaproteobacteria bacterium | reverse complement strand
GCGCAATCCTGCTCGTTCGAATGAGTCGTTAGATGGGGCAGGGCGGCGTCATGAATTCAGCCGGAAAAATCAGCGTTTCTCTCATGCTGCTGGCCGCCGCAGTTTCGGTAGGAAATCGTCAAGCCCAGGCCCAGGCCCAACAGAATCCTCCCGCACCGCTCCTGAACCGAATTCAGGCCGCGAACGAGGAATGCAAGCGCAAGTATCCGGAACCGATCAGGCAGGCCATCGCCTACACCACGTGTGAAAACCGGAGCATGGAATTGCTGAGACCGTCCATGGTGTATCCGGATCTCATGGACCAGGAGCTCGCCAATAATTTGATGCTGGCCGAGAAGCTCCAGCGGGGCAAGATGACGCTGATCGAGATGAAAGCCATGAAGGCGCAGCTTCATTCGCAGGTCGTGACGGAGTTTCAGCGCCGCCAGCTTGCCAAGACGGCGGTTGCGACGCGGCCGGTTGCACCGGACGTCAGCATTACGGGTGCGATCGGCCAGCCTGCTCCTGCCGTTCAACCCGGTACGCCACAGCTTCAAAACACGACAACTCGACAGCCCCACTGTCAGACGGCGCGGTTCGGGATGATGCTCGAGACGGTGTGCAACTAACGCTCGCCGGCGATTTGCAACGCGGGGCGTAGGAGTTCGCCGTCATTCCGGGGCGCCACGATAGTGGCGAGCCCGGAATCCATCGAGCCCCACCAACACTGGAGAAATGGATTCCGGGTTCAGCCCTGCGGGCTGCCCCGGAATGACGATGACACTTGACATTCGCCGAAGCGCGGCAAGTGCATCACCTGATTTGCCCGTCGCGTTAATTCGCCGCAGACCTTTTCGCTTGTGATGTCGGGCAAATCACGGGCATTTTTCCGCGCGTCTTCTGCCCGCCTGAGGGGCGTTTCGCGATCGTCACAAAACGTGGGGCAGGGGATGCGGTGGACGCAACAAGCGCACGAGACGAATGCGCGTGTCGCGGACGGCGAAGTCGTGGCGTCCTGATACCCCGACGCTGGTATCAAGCAGGCGACGATGCTTTCGCATTGTGACCTGCGACGGAGGCAACAAGCCCGGCTCTCCGGGGAGACCACGAAGGAAACCGTTAAAACCATTGCGCGGGGAATGCCGGGTGTCTCCGGTGTGACCGTGGTGGACTTACTCGGTGTGCTTTTTTCATTTGCACCCGAGGCTGCGGGCGCGCCGAGCGCCCGGCATTCCCTGCGCCCTCTGATCCCGGAGGACGGCATTTACAATGACTCGGAAGCAAATTGCTTCGCGGGAATGTAGATGCTCGTCATTGCGAGGAGTGAAGCGACGAAGCAATCCAGTTCTTCTGGATCGCTTCGCTAGCGCTCGCGATGACGGTGTCCGCTGTTTGACAATTTGGATCAGCGCAAAAGCATCGCTCGTTCGTCGTCCCTGCGAACGCAGGGACCCATACGCCGTGTCCGTCGTAGTGAGAAATACTGTTCGACGGCTTTCGCGCAACAATGGAGGTCTGTGGTTATGGGTCCCTGCGTTCGCAGGGACGACAGTAATTGCTTACCCCCCGTCAACCCGCCGGTAACCTGTTTTATTTACACTCCGCCAACCATAAAGCCTTCTGTTCGAGGGCTTGGGAATGTGCGGGCGGTTCCATGTTGCGTTTCAAGATCCTGGCCTCGACTGTTCCTCTCCTCATTGCCGCGTTCTTCGCACGCGGCGAGCTCCTGCCGGGTCCGCACCCCTGCATTGCAATCGCCAACGCGTCCGTGGAGATCGCCGGCCTGCCCTGGCAAGCCGACCTCCATGTCGCCTTCACCGACGATCCGAAAGCCGCCACGGTGCGGGTGCAGATTTCCGAAAGCGCTGATACGGCCGACTTCGCGCTGGTCGACGACGCCGACAGCGCCGAGGCCGGCGCCTGCGAGGCCAACTCCGCCACGCATGCCGTCTCGATTTCGGATACTGCCGCAAGCGGCATGCCCGTCATCTATCTCTCGCGTGAAGGCCCCGCGGATTATCGAATCTTCGTCCGCTCGAAGACCTTCTCGCAGCGCGATGCCGCAGCCCTCGTCGTCGGCGCCGACTTCGCCAGACATCCGCTAAAAGCCGCCTCGCTCTGAGCCCTCCCGCGCTCGCTTAACACTTTATCAACCATGTTCGCACGCCACTGAGGGAACCGGAGTGCTCTCAAGCACTTCGCAAGGTCGCGATCGCATCTTCATCGCCAAATCAACAATGCGCAAAATCACCAGGTAATCGGCAATGGGGTGGATGGTCCGGATCAAATTGCACCTGCGCCGCTTCTCGCGGCGTCATCAGTGGATCATGCTGGCCGTTCGTTCGTTTGTGATCTTCTCGGCGACCTTCGGCGGCGCCTACGGCTTCATTGCCGGCAGCCGGTCGGAGCATTCGGGTTACAATCCCAACAATTTTGCGATCGGCGCGAGCTTCCTGTTTGCGGTCGCGTGCCTGGCGCTGGCGACTGTCAGCATGCGGTTGCGTTTCCTGCGCCGGAAAATGCGCAAGATCGCGCTGCATAACGAAGCGTTGGCCGACCGCAATTGGGAATTGCAGGAAGCCGAAGACCGCGCGCGCAGCCTGTTCGAATCGCAAAGCGACCTGATCGTGCTGCGCGACGCTGAAGGCAAGATCACCTTCGTCAACGACACCTATTGCGAACTGGCCCGCAAGCAGCGGCTTGAGCTGATCGGCAGCCGCTTTCAGTTCACCGTGCTCGAACAGGGCGAAAGCGCGATTGAATCCAGCGGCACGCGGATTCACGATCAGCGAATCGAAACCGCGCTCGGCGCGCGCTGGATCGCCTGGCGCGAAGCGCTGGTTCGCTTCGACGCCGGCGCGCCCGCCGAGATGCAATGTGTCGGTCGCGACGTCACCGACCGCACCGAATCCGAGCGCGCGCTTTCCGAGGCCCGCGATCAGGCGGATGCCGCCAACCGCGCCAAGTCGCGTTTCCTCGCGATGGCGAGCCACGAAATCCGCACGCCGTTGAACGGCATCATCGGCATGAGCGGCCTGCTGCTCGACACCGTGCTGACGCCAGAGCAGATGACCTATGCCAAGGCGGTGAAGACCTCCGGCGATGCGCTGATCGCACTGATCGAGGAGCTGCTCGACTATTCGAAGATCGAGGCCGGCAAGATCGACCTGGAATCGCGGCCTTTCGCGCTCGCCGCCCTGATCGAGGGCATCACCGAACTGCTGGCGCCGCGGGCGCAGGCGCGAAAACTGGAGATCGCGGCCTTCATCGACGAGCGGCTGCCGGCACAGGTGATCGGCGATGCCGCGCGGCTGCGCCAGGTGTTGCTCAATCTCGCCGGCAACGCGATCAAGTTCACCACGACCGGCGGGGTGGCGTTGATCGTCGAACCCGGCATCTGGCCCAATGAAATCTCGTTCCTGGTGCGCGATACCGGCATCGGCATCGCGCCCGAAGCCCAACAGCGCATATTCCGCGAATTCGAACAGGCCGACGAACGCATTGCGCGAAGCTATGGCGGCACCGGATTGGGCCTGAGCATTTCCGAGCGCATCATCAAGCGCATGGGCGGCCGCATCACGCTCGAAAGCACACCCGGCGAGGGCTCGACCTTCGAGGTCAGCCTTCCCTTGGCCGCCAGCCACAACAAGTCTCCGCCGTTCGTTGCGCCGGATCTCAGCGGCCGTTCAGTGATGCTGGTGGCGCCGCAGAGCATCGAGGCGTCGCTGATCGAGCGGCGGCTGGAACGCTGGGGCGGCCAGACCTGCGTGGTTTCCGATTCCGAAGTGGCGCGGGCGCTGTTGCCCGAGCGCAGCTGGCACGCGGTTCTGCTCGACCACGCGCTCGGCGCGGAGGAAGTCGAGGCGCTGGCGGAGGCCGCAAAGCCGTTCGCGCCGCAGCGGATCGTGCTGGTGACCCCGGCGACGCGGCAGGAATTGCAGTCGGGTACGGCCTCGGCGCTCACCGCCTATCTGGTCAAGCCGTTGCGCGCGGCTTCGCTCGCCGCCCGGCTTGCCGGCCCCCCGGAAGTGACCGCGCCAAGCCTTGTTGAACAGAGCCTTGCTGAACAAAGTCTTGCTGAACAAAGCCTCGCAGAGGAGACGTTGACCGAAGCGGCGATGGCGCCGGCGGTGACATCGCGCGGCCTTTCGGTGCTGGTTGCCGAAGACAATGAGATCAACGCGCTCTTGATGCGCTCGCTGCTGACCCGGCTCGGGCACCAGGCGGTCATCGCCACCAGCGGCGAGGAAGCGCTGGAATCCTGGCTCGCCGCAAAATCCGCCGGCACGCCCTATGATCTGGTGCTGATGGATATCCAGATGCCCGGTCTCGACGGTATTGAGGCCACCAAACGCATCCGTGTCCACGAAGCGGCAGGCGCCGGACGACGGACCCCGATCCTCGCTTTGACCGCGAATACGCTGGTGGAAGATCGCTATGCCTGCTTTGAAGCCGGCATGGACGGTTTCCTGGTCAAGCCGCTCGATCGGGAGAAACTGGCCGAGGCGCTCGCGGGACGTCAGCTCGTTGCCTGAGACAAAGCACGATTGCTTCCGCGTGCCTTGACAGCGGCCGGCGATTCCATCGAGCATTGACGTCAATAAGAACGTCATGGGAGGACTCGATGCGCGGCAGATTTTTGCGGCTTTCTTTTTTAATGATGTCAACATTTGTAGCGGCAGGCCTCCCCGCTCCTCCCCAGGCGAACGCCAAAGAGCCAAAACTCGAGAGCTCCGACACCATGATCCCGTCGGGGGACGCCGGCATCGAGTTGTTTGTGCGCAACAAGCATCTCGCCGGCCGCGAGACGTCGCCCGACAAGATTTTATTGTTCGTGCATGGCGCGACCTACCCGGCGGAAACCGCCTTCGACCTGCCGATCGAGGGCGTGTCGATGATGGACCTGATCGCGATGCGTGGCTACGACGTCTATCTCGTCGACGTCAGGGGTTATGGTCACTCCACCCGGCCTCCCGAGATGAGCCAGCCGCCGGAAGCCAACAAGCCGATCGTCTCGACCAAGGTCGCCGCCCATGATCTCGGCGCGGCCGTTGATTACATCCTGCACAAGCGCAAGGTGACAAAAATCAACCTGATGGGCTGGTCGTGGGGCACCTCGATCGCCGGCTCCTACACCACCGAGCACAACGACAAGATCGAGAAGCTCGTGCTGTACGCGCCGCAATGGATTCGCAACGAGCCGGCCCCGCCTTCGGCGACGCCGCTCGGCGCTTACCGGCTGGTATCGAAGGATTCCGCCAAGGCGCGATGGCTGAAGGGTGTCGCGCAGGACAAGCAGGCCGATTTGATTCCGCCCGGCGTGTTCGAGGCCTGGGCAACCGCGACCTGGGCGACCGATCCAGAAGCCTCAAAACACAATCCGCCGATGCTGCGCGCACCGAACGGCGTGATGGAGGACAGCGCGAACACCTATGGCGCCGGCAAGGCGCTCTACGATCCCGGCAAGATCACGGTGCCGACGCTGCTGCTCCATGCCGAGTGGGATGCGGACCTGCCGAGCTATCAGGCGCAAGCCTATTTCGCGCAGCTCAAGAATACGCCGTACAAGCGGCTGATCGAGCTGAGCGAGGGAACGCATACCGTGATGATGGAAAAGAATCGCATGCAGTTCTTCCACGAACTGATGGGATTCCTCGACGAGGAAAGGCCGCTGGCGCTGAAGTAACAAGCATGATCCGGAAAAGTGGGAACCGGTTTTCCGAAAAAGATCATGCTTCAGAAAACAAGATTAAAGCCGGCGCAGCGCCACGGTTTCGACGACGTGGTCGGCGCCCTTCTTGAGGATCAGCGTCGCGCGCGGCCGCGTAGGCAGGATATTGTCTTCGAGATTGGCGAGGTTGGTGCGCTCCCAGATCGCGAGCGCGGTGGCGGTGGCTTCCTCGTCGGAGAGCAGCGCGTAACGGTGGAAATACGACTTGGGATCGACGAAGGCGGTGTCGCGAAGGGCCAGAAAGCGGCGGACATACCAGTCGCGAAGCACCAGCTCTTCGGCGTCGATATAGACCGAGAAGTCGAAGAAGTCGGAAACCACCGGCACCGCCTTGCCGTCGCGCGGCAGCCGGCCGGTCTGAAGCACGTTGACGCCCTCGACGATCAGAATGTCGGGCTGGTCGACCTCTTGCCACTGGCTCGGAACGATGTCCCAGCTCAAATGCGAATAGACCGGCGCGCGCACATGACGCCGGCCAGCCTTGATGTCGCTCAGGAACGACAGCAACAACGACTGATCGTAGCTCGCCGGAAAACCCTTCTTCTGTATCAAACCCAACCGTTCGAGCACCGCGTTGGGATGGAGGAAGCCGTCCGTCGTCACCAGATCGACCTTGGGTCGCGGCGACCAGCGCGCCAGCAACGCCTGGAGCACGCGCGCCGTAGTCGACTTGCCGCCCGCAACCGAGCCCGCGATGCCGATGATGTAGGGCATCTTGCGGTCGCGGATGCCCAGGAACTGGCGCTGCGAATAATAAAGCCGCTGCGCGGCATCGACATAAATCGACAGCAACCGCGACAGCGGCAGATAGATTTCCTCGACCTCTCTGAGGTCAAGGCGGTCGTGCAGCGAGCGCAGGCGGTCGAACTCACCCGGCTCCAGCGTCATCGGCGTATCGTCGCGCAGATGCGCCCACTGCTCCCGAGAAAATATCCGGTAGGGGTTGTACTGCTGTTCCGGTGCCCGAATATCCATGACGCCGCCTATCTCGCTCCGCGGGGTATTTCGTTAGTCGCGCTTGCGCGCGGCCTTCTCTTCAAGGCCGGACATGCTGGTGCGCTGCGCCAGCACGGCCTCGACTTCGTCGAGCCTGACGCCACGCGACTTCAACAGCACGAGCAGGTGAAACAACACATCCGCGCTCTCCGCGATGAGATGGTCACGGTTATCGCCAACCGCAGCGATCACGGTTTCTACCGCTTCCTCGCCGAACTTCTTGGCGCAATGCTCCGGTCCCTTGTCCAGAAGTTTGCGGGTATACGAGGCCTCGCCGCCCGCAGCCGCACGGGCGTCGATGATATTGACGAGGTCGGGAAGCGAAAAACGCGACATCACTGTAAACTCTACTTCAAACACACACACGGTCCGCGGGCGGACACCAATCACGCCTCAAAACGTAGCACTTCTGTCACAAAAAGTCGTCAGGGATCGAGCCGCATCGGCAGCCCGGCACGGGCCATGTAGTCCTTGGCCTGTCGTATGGTAAATTCGCCGAAATGGAAGATCGAGGCGGCCAACACGCCGGTCGCGCGTCCTTCGCGGACGCCATCGACCAGATGGTCGAGATTGCCGACGCCGCCGGAAGCGATGACCGGAACGGCGACGCTATCGGCGATCGCGCGGGTCAGTGGCAGGTCGAATCCCTGGCGGGTGCCGTCCCGATCCATGGAGGTCAAAAGGATTTCGCCGGCACCCAGCGAAACCACTTCTTGCGCATATTCGATGGCGTCGATCCCGGTGGAATTGCGCCCGCCATGGGTGAAGATTTCCCAGCGGTCCGAGCCGCCGCCGCGTTTTACCCGCTTGGCGTCGATGGCGACCACGATGCACTGGTCACCGAACTTTTCGGCGGCTTCCTTGACGAATTCGCGCCGGCTGACGGCAGCCGAATTGATCGAGACCTTGTCGGCGCCGGATCTCAACAACGTCTTGATGTCGTCGACCGTGCGCACGCCACCGCCGACCGTGAGCGGCATGAAGCAGGCCTCCGCGGTGCGCCGCACGACATCCATCATGGTGCCGCGGTTTTCATGGGTAGCGGTGATATCGAGAAAACAAAGCTCGTCGGCGCCGGCGGCATCATATGCGATCGCCGCCTCGACGGGATCGCCGGCATCGCGCAAATCGACGAAGTTGACGCCTTTGACCACGCGTCCGTCTTTGACGTCCAGACAGGGAATCACGCGGACCTTGAACATAAGCTCTCCTAAGCAGCCGCGCGCGCGCGGCGGATCAACGCCAGCGCAGCAGCGGGATCGAGGCGGCCGTCATAGAGCGCGCGGCCGACGATGGCGCCGGCCAGTTTTCGAGCCGCGGGCGCGAGCAGCGCTTTTACGTCGTCAATCGACGCAAATCCGCCGGAGGCGATGACGGGAATAGAGATGCGATCGGCCAATGCAATGGTCGCATCAAGATTGAGGCCCTTCAGCAGGCCATCGCGCGCGATGTCGGTAAAGATGATCGCAGAGACACCCGCATCCTCGAACCGCTGCGCGATATCGAGCGCGGTAACTTCCGAGGTCGCGGCCCAGCCCTCAACCGCGACCTTGCCGTCGCGCGCATCGAGACCTACAGCGACGCGGCCGGGGAATTTCTTCGCCGCGTTCTTGACCAGATCGGGATCGCGCACGGCGGCCGTGCCGATGATGACGCGCGCAATGCCCTTTTCGAGCCAGGCTTCGACGGTCTTCAAATCGCGGATGCCACCGCCGAGCTGCACCGGCATGGTGACCTTGGTGAGCATCGCCTCGACCGCCTGCGCGTTGACCGGCTTTCCGGCAAAGGCGCCATCGAGATCGACCACGTGCAGATATTCGAACCCTTGCGCGGCGAAGCTGGCCGCTTGCGCCGAGGGATCAAGATTGAACACAGTGGCGCGCGCCATGTCGCCCTGTTCGAGGCGCACGCACTGCCCGTTCTTCAGGTCAATGGCAGGAAAGAGAATCACGGCTTCCACTTCAAGAAATTCGAGATCAGAGCGAGCCCGAAGCGTTGGCTCTTTTCCGGGTGGAATTGCGTGCCAATGGCGGTGTCGCGGCCGACAATCGCGGTCACCGGGCCGCCATAGTCGGCGCGCGCCAGCACATCCGCCTCATTGGCGGCGTTGAGATGATAGGAGTGCACGAAATAAGCGTGGCGGCCCTTGGGACCGAGCGGCAAGCGTTCCAGCACGGTGTGTTCGCGCACGAGATCGAGCGTATTCCACCCCATATGCGGAATCTTCAAGCCCTCGTCGCGCGGCGAAATCTTTTCGACGTCGCCGGCGACCCAGTTGAATCCGTCGGTCGTGACGTGCTCCTTGCCGCGCGTCGCCATCAGCTGCATGCCGACGCAAATGCCGAAAAACGGCCGCGCCTTCTGCCGCACGGCTTCGGTCAGGGCATCGACCATACCGTCAAGCGCGTCGAGGCCGGCCCGACAATCGGCAAAGGCGCCGACGCCGGGCAGCACGATCCGATCGGCCCGGAACACCACGTCAGGATCGCGCGTGACGACGATCTTGTCCGGCGTCTCCATGCTGCGGCTAGCGCGCTCGAACGCTTTCGCCGCCGAGTGCAGGTTGCCCGAGCCGTAATCGATGATCGCAACGCTCACCGCGGCGCTCCCGGTTCGGGAAACAGGCCGATAATGTCGTCACGCGGCGGCGACGGCGGGCGTGAAAATGGTTGCCCAGGCACGTCCCGTGTCGGCGGCGGCCCACCGCGATCAACCGCCGGCTGGTCGTTGCTTGGCACGCGTTGCCTCGCGGCCCAGCGATCGAAGAACCGGCGCTCGGCAGCCTCCTCATCGTCAGCCACGACAATGTCAAGCTGCCGCCATTTGCGCCGCGACAGCGTCCAGCGCTTCAGGCTCGCCGCCTCAAAGCCCAGCAACAGTGCCAGCAAGGCGTCGACAAGAAAGACGGTCCCACCGTCCACACCAAGCCGGACCATCGCGACATCGATGACAATCATCAGCACGATCCAGCCGATCAAGGCCAGCCAAAGCCGATGCCAGGCGAGCCAGATCACGCCGAAGATGGCGGCCCACAGATGAAAGCCGTCACGAACGAAGGCAAAGCGATCGGTCGCGCGAAAATCCAGATTGCTGATCACGGGCGCATGAACTGTATAGACCGGCATGTAGTGCCCTCGTTTCCGAAGTTCGTCGCTCGCCGCCAAAAACCCGGATCAGCCGCCGAGCTGACCCTTGGTGGACGGCACCTCGCCTGCCGCACGCGGGTCGATGGCAACTGCCGTCCGCAGCGCTCTCGCCAGGCCCTTGAAACAGGACTCGGCGATATGATGGCTATTCTCGCCATATAGGGTTTCGACATGCAAAGTCACGCCGGCATTGATGGCGAAGGCGTTGAACCACTCGCGGACCAGCTCGGTGTCGAACTGGCCGACCTTGTCGCGCGGGAACTCGACCTTGAACACCAGCACCGGCCGGCCGGAAATATCGATCACGACCCGTGACAAGGTCTCGTCCATCGGCATATGGACGCTGGCGTAGCGCGTGATGCCGGCCATGGTGCCCAGCGCTTGTTTCACCGCTTGTCCCAACGCAATGCCGACGTCTTCGGTCGTGTGGTGGTGATCGACGTGCAGATCGCCGGCGGCCTTCACGGTGATGTCGATGCGCGAATGGCGGGCCAGCAGGTCCAGCATATGGTCGAAGAAGCCGATTCCGGTGGCGACGTTGGACACACCCGTGCCATCGAGATTGACCGTTACCTCGATGTCGGTTTCCTTGGTCTTGCGCTTGATGGTGGCGCTGCGCATGAAGATCTTTCCCTTGACGACCAACCCACTGGCCGAAAACGCGGTTCTTTTAACAGGCCGCTCCCGGCTTCGCCACTGCGGGATACCGCTTTGGAGGCCCAACTTCAGCCTATGGTGACCGAAATGCGGCCCGTCGGAGAAGCCAGAGGTTACCTGGTTGAATGCGCCGTGTTGTAACCGTCGGCGCCTGCCCCTAAATCTGGCGTAGCACGAGGTATCCCATGCATTCTTCAGCCCCCGAGACGCCGGTTTGGCACGGCACCACCATTTTAACGGTCCGCAAAGGCGGCAAGGTCGTGATTGGCGGCGACGGCCAGGTCTCGATCGGACAGACCGTCATCAAATCCAATGCCAAAAAGGTCCGTAAACTGGGCAAGGGCGACGTCATCGGCGGTTTCGCGGGCGCGACGGCGGATGCGTTTACGCTGTTTGAGCGGCTGGAAAGCAAGCTCGAGCAATATCCCGGCCAATTGACTCGCGCTGCGGTCGAACTCGCGAAGGACTGGCGAACCGACCGCTATCTGCGGCGGCTGGAAGCGATGATGATTGTCGCCGACAAGGAGGTTTCCCTGGTTCTGACCGGCACCGGCGACGTTCTGGAGCCGGAGGCCGGCGTGATGGCCATAGGCTCCGGCGGCAATTATGCCTTGGCCGCGGCGCGCGCGCTGATCGAAACCGACAAGGACGCCGAGACGATTGTCCGCCGGTCGCTCGATATTGCAGCTGATATTTGTGTCTACACCAACCGCAACGTGACGATCGAGACGCTGCAAGGCGGTTAGGCATGACAGCCTATGCATTCCGCCCGATGTCAGCCGATGACCTGCCGACAATCAGGCGCTGGCTGGAGGCGCCTCACGTCAGTGAGTGGTGGCATGATCCGGCCGAGCAGTTCGAAATCGTGAGCGGCGATCTTGATCATCCTGATATGGCGCAGTTCATTGTTGCCGCGGACGGACAGGAATTCGCCTATCTGCAGTGCTATAATTTGAGCGCCTGGGATTCCGGCTTTGGATCACAACCCGACGGCACCCGTGGGCTCGATCAATTCATCGGAGAAGCCAGCATGCTCGGATGTGGTCATGGCTCGGCGTTCGTGCGTGCGTTTGCCGACGGATTGTTGGTTTCCGGAACGCCCCGTGTCGTGACCGATCCCGATCCCGCCAACACACGGGCGATCAAGGCCTATGAGAGGGCCGGGTTTCGCCGTGACCGCGTCGTCGAAACACCGGATGGTCCGGCCCTACTGATGATGCGTGACCAATGACGACGTCTGACGCGCGCGGCACGGCATCAGGCCTTTCGGCGTGGCAGTGGACGCTGATTGCCCTGCTACTGCTCGCACTTCAGGCATCGATCCTGCTGGCGATGGGGCGGCGCCCGATCTGTGCCTGCGGTTACGTGAAATTCTGGCACGGCGTGGTGCAGAGTTCGGAGAATTCGCAGCACCTGACCGACTGGTACACTTTCTCGCATATCATCCATGGGTTTTTGTTCTACGGTGCGACCTGGCTAGCATTGCCGCGCCTTGCCTGGCCGGCCCGCCTCATTCTGGCGATGCTGGTCGAAGGCGGTTGGGAAGTCGTCGAAAACTCAACCTGGATCATCGAGCGCTATCGGAGCGCCACGTTATCGCTGGATTATTTTGGCGACAGCATCGTCAATTCGGTTTCGGATACGCTCTCGATGATTGTAGGATTTCTGCTGGCGCGAAAGCTGCCGGTCGCGCTAACGATCGCGCTCGGGCTTGCATTCGAGATTTTGGTCGGACTTCACATTCGCGACAATCTCACCTTGAACATCATCATGCTGATCCATCCATTCGAGGCGATCAAACACTGGCAGGCCGGACCACCGATCATCTGACGCAACTTGTGCCGTCCACAATCGAGCTTACCTAGGACCCATGACCGACTTTTCTCCCCGCGAAATCGTCTCCGAACTCGACCGCTTTATCGTCGGCCAGACCGACGCCAAACGTGCGGTTTCCATCGCCCTGCGCAATCGGTGGCGACGCCTGCAACTCGCCGACGGCTTGCGCGAGGAAGTGCTTCCGAAAAATATCCTGATGATTGGGCCGACCGGCGTCGGCAAGACAGAGATCGCGCGGCGGCTGGCCAAACTCGCCGGCGCGCCGTTCATCAAGGTCGAAGCCACGAAATTCACCGAGGTCGGTTATGTCGGCCGCGACGTCGAGCAGATCGTTCGCGATCTCGTCGAGGTCGCGATCTCGCAAACCCGTGAACGAAAGCGGAAGGACGTTCAGGCGCGAGCCCAACTGGCCGCCGAGGATCGCGTGCTCGATGCGCTGGTCGGCGCCAATTCGAGCGCGGCGACGCGCGATTCGTTTCGCAAGAAGCTGCGCGCCGGCGAACTCAACGACAAGGAAATCGAGATCGAGACGCAGTCCTCCGGTGGAACGCCGATGTTCGAAATTCCCGGCATGCCCGGTGCACAGATGGGCGCGATTTCGATCGGCGACATCTTCGGCAAGCTGGGCGGCCGCACCAAGACGCGCCGGCTGACGGTTGAAGGCTCCCACGAAATTCTCGTCAACGAAGAGTTGGACAAGCTGCTCGACACCGACCAGCTGGTGCTCGAAGCGATTGCGACGGTCGAGAACAACGGCATCGTGTTCCTCGACGAGATCGACAAGATCTGCGTGCGCGACGGCCGCGTCGGCGGCGATGTGTCGCGCGAAGGCGTGCAGCGCGACCTGTTGCCGCTGATCGAAGGCACGACAGTCTCGACCAAGCACGGCGCGGTCAAGACCGACCATATCCTCTTCATCGCCTCCGGCGCGTTCCATATCGCCAAGCCCTCGGACCTGTTGCCGGAGTTGCAGGGACGTTTGCCGATCCGCGTCGAACTGGCAGCGCTCACCCGCGATGATATGCGCCGGATCCTGACCGAGCCCGAGGCTTCGCTGATCAAGCAGTATATTGCGCTGATGCAGACCGAAGGCGTCACCTTGGACATCACCGACAGCGCCATCGACGCGCTCGCCGACATTGCGGTGGCCGTTAACTCAACGGTCGAAAATATCGGCGCCCGGCGCCTGCAAACCGTGATGGAGCGCGTGCTGGATGAAATTTCCTTTGCCGCACCCGATCGCCCCGGCGAAACCATCCGGATCGATGCCGAGTATGTTCAGAAGCACGTCGGAGATCTCGCCAAGAATGCCGACTTGAGCCGGTTCATTTTGTAGGTAGAGTCATTATGGTTGCCGGCTCCGCCAAGGCTTCGCCGAGGCTGGCGCCTTGGCCGCCGAAGCTTTAGCGTAGGCGGCAAGCGGGACCCATAGCCACAAACGTCAGTTGCAGAACGAAAAGCGGCTCCAGCCTTGGTGCAATACCAACATCGCCGGGACGACATTGAGAGACACGCATGAGCCTTCGTGCGTGGCAAAACTGGTGGCGGGATCCCTGGCGCGTGATGGTCGCCGTCAACATCGCCATGATCGGCGCGGTATTCATTCATAAGATTACGCTGCCGCCTTATGTCCCCTACATCCATCTGCTCGTTGACTATCGCTTCGGCTTCGTCAAACGCGCACTTATCGGCGCGATTGTTTCGCTGTTTACACAGAAGGTGCCGGTGTGGCTGGTGTTCGCGTTCGGCGGCGCAGTCTGGCTTGTGACCGCGCTGTTGTTTGTCAAACTGTTCCGGCGCACGTTCGGATTTGACGACGCCCATATGCCGCTGTTCGTTTTTACCTCGGGCTCGCCGTTCTTCCTGAAGAACTTCATGCACACGCTCGGGCATTTCGATATCTACGGCTGCCTGTTTGCGATCATCCTTCTGTTGTTGCCCGCGGAATTGATCGGCTTTGTGCTGCTGGCGGCGTTGTTTTCGATCGTCTTGATCCTGATCCATCACATCCATCTTCTGATGTATGTGCCAACTATCGCCCTTATCGTTTTGGTCAGGCATTATCTGACTGTGGGAGTCGGCCGGTTGAATTTCGCGGTCGCGGTGATTTCCGTTCTTGCGCTGGGCGTGCTGTTTCTGGCCCTGCAGTTCTGGGGAACGATGCCGATTCCCGAAGCCGAATTCGTCGCCTACCTCAAAACCCGGATGGCCGATCCCGCTCGCACCGACCTCCTGGGCTTCAGTTACATCTGGTACCAACCGCTTGCGAAGGAAGTCAGCGATACCTGGGCGCGCCTGCCCTCGAACATCCTGGGCGTGCCGGTTTTCGCGCTACTTATCTGGCTACACTCGCCGCTCTGGCGATATTTTTCCAACCTGATTCGATCGCTCGCCAGTGATCTCCATCGACACGTTGTCATCGCTGGCATCATCGGCGTGACCGCGGCCTACCTGATCATGTTTGCAATGGTGTTCGATTATTCGCGGTGGATCTCGAACTGGGCGGTGTGCCTGTTTTTGATCCTGCACGCCGTCAAGACCTTGCCATCAACGCAAGTCGTTCCGTTAATCGCAGGCGATGACCGCAAGACAGGTATCTTCGGCTGGATCGTGACGTTGATCCCGCGCGTCGGTGTGATCAGGCCGTTCTAAATCCGCACCCGCCGGATACGAACATAGAGCGCGCCCGTGCCGCCATGGCCGATATGAGCTTCTTCGAAACCGACCACGACATTACGAAATTCCGGCTGGCTCAGCCATTGCGGTACCTGTCGGCGCAGCACGCCGCGCTCGGTTTCAGCGCCGATTTTCCCCTTGCCGGTGATGACGAGCACAAAAGTCAGGCCATCGCCATGCGCCCGGTGCAGGAAACCCGATAACGCGCGATGCGCCCGCGCCTGCGTCATGCCGTGGAGATCAAGACGGGCCTCGATCTCCTTCGTACCTTTCGACAATTGCGACCGCTCACGCCGGCCGAGCGGCACGAGCGGCGGTGCCATCGGCTTTTTCGGCGACGGAGCGCCGACAGGGATAGCCACTTTCGGCTGAACCACGGCTCTGGCAGCGGGAGTTTCCGTTGTTGGGGAAGCAGCCGGCGAAGTCGCTACCCGGTGCTTCTTTCGCAGCGGCTTGGCCTGCCTGATGACGCTCTCCCACAACGCGCGTTCCTCCTCGCTAAGGATTCGCTTGCGGCGCGGCGGGTCCAGTATCGTGGGCGGTCGCTTCATATTCTATCGGGGGTAACGATAGATTCGACGATGACGGCGGCGCGTGCTCTCGGCTTCGATCATTGGTCGTGCCTGCGGTAGCGGTACCTTGGCTTCGGCGGCTGGCCGCGTGACGGTCAAAGCCGACGTTGGCTTTGCAACATCCACCGGTCCGCTTGGCTTCTCCTTCGTGGAATCCGTCGGTGGAAACAGCTTGGCGATCTTCTCGGAGGGCCGCGGGTCCGGCAGCGGCATCTTGCGGCCGCGCGCGACCGGATCAAGGCTCTTCGGCACCAGCATGACAAAGCGCATGCTGTGGCGGAAACGGCCGGATATGCGACCCGCCTCAGGACCAGCGCCGTAATAGATGTCGGCGCGTGCCGGACCGGTAATCGCCGAGCCGGTATCCTGTGCCACCATCAGTCGTCGAAACGGCGTTTTCGCTTGCGCCGATTCGATCGGCAGCTCGCCCTCGATGAAAAATAGCGTGCCGTAGACGTGAAGAGAGCTGTCGACCGCGATCGATCGCCCTGGCGTCAGCGGTACGCCTTGCGCGCCCACCGCTTCATCCTTGTCGGAGAGCGGTACTTCGTGAAAGAACACATAGGCTCGATTTTGCCGCCGCAACTCGTTGGCCCCATCGGGATTTTGCTCCATCCATTCCCTGATCTTCTGCATCGACATCTGTTCCTTCGGAATGATGCCGCGGTCGATCAGGATGCGGCCAACGGCCGTATAGGGATAGCCGTTGTGCGAATCGTAATTGATGCGGACGGTCGAGCCGTCCTGAAGACGAATCCGCGCCGATCCCTGGATTTGTGCAAACAGAAGATCGGTCTGATCCTTGAGCCAGCAGATTTCGAGACCGCGCCCTGCGATCGCGCCGTCTTCGATCTCGGCTCGATCGTAATAGGGCACGAGCTTGCGGCGTCCAATCTTGCGAAACACCTGGCCCTTGTTGGGCAGGCTGGAGGAAGCCTGGTTGAATCCCCGGACAAACAAATTGGAGGGGCGGCGATAGACCGGCACGTTGTAAACATCGGTCCGGGTTCGTGATCCCTCGACGATCGGCTCGTAGTAGCCAGTCACAAAGCCTGCATCCTCGCCGAGACGCGATATCTGCAAGGGGACGAAATTCTCTTCGAAGAAGGCACGCGCCTTGACGTCGTCGGTAATCTCGCGCGCCTTGGCGGCGCGGCAAGGTTCGCGCAATGAGGCTCCGAGCGCCTTCGAATTGTCCGGCGGACTTCGTTGCGCGGCGATCGAGGCGCAACTGATGCGAAAGGCCTTGTAAGCCTGCACATGATCGTCCGCGGCCCAGCCGGCGATGTCGTTCCATGACAAAGGCATATACTGGCCGCCATTGATCATGATCGGCCATTCAAGCCTGGGATAGGGAATCTGGCGCGGGGTTGGATGCTCGCTGCGCGCAGCGAACGACGAACGCATTTTGCGCGCGGCCATCGCCCCAAGCGGGATCACCGTCAGCGCCAGAACCATCACACCGAACACGGCGGCATAGCGCCGCACTCGATCAGTGGACGCTTCCGGTACCAACCAGCTTCCAATTCGGATCGCGCGAAGTCGGGTCGCGGGCGAATGTCCAGACATCGGTGATATCGGCAACCTTGTCCGGATTACCGTCAACAATGGCGCCGGCCTTGTCCCGGGTGACCGAGATCATCTGTGAGACAAAGCGAACGGTGAGCTGTGCGGTGCGGTCGCGCGCTTCGGCGCTGACGATTTCAGCCTTGTCGATCGACACAAAGCGCGTCTCGGTCTTGCGCTCTTGCCGTTCCCGATCCTTGATCGCGGCCTCAAAGCTTTCATAGACCTCGCTCGAGAGCAGGTCCTTCAGCGCGCGGCGATCGCCATTCGCAAACGCCAGAACGATCATTTCATAGGCGCTGCGTGCGCCGCTCAGGAAATGACGAGGATCGAACGAGGAGTCCTGGGCGACGATCGCGTCGAGACCCTGGGCAAGCGCAGTTCCGGGTTCGGCTAATCCCTTCCAGCGATCCGCGGGCGGCGTCACGTCAGCCGTCGGCGCCAGCGGCGTCTGGTCGATCACGGTTCCGGGTATCGGAACGACGTTGCTGTCTGGCGCGCCCTGCACAACGTTGCGCGCCGCGCGATCGTAAGGCGGCCGCTCGTTTCCGGTGCGCTGTCCAAGGACGTTGCGCAAGCGGAGAAAGATGAACACGGCCAGCGCCAGGAAGATGATGGTATAAATATCCACGTCAAATTCGCTTTCTGATTCTAGGCGCCGGTAGTGGACCCGGCGGTAGAGCGCCCCTTTTAGGGCTTGCGGACATTACATCACGGACGGGCCAGCGGCATGTAAGCACGAAACCTTGGCCGGCCAATGGCATCCGCCGACAAGAAATGGCGGATAGGTACGAACAAGCTAATCCCGGGCTTCCGCCCGTTTGTCAGGAATCGAGTTCTAGCGCGTTTTGATCGCGGGGGGAAACCCCGCGATGGCTATAAATCACGTACATTCAATTGTTTAGAGAGGCCTTCCGTTCCCGGCCGGGCGCAATTGATTGAATTGGGCCTCTTGACGATCCGCTTCGATGTCATCCTTGTGGAAAGAGGCAGGGCTATGTTAGCCACTCGCCCCGACAAGGCTTTTGCTTCCCTTTTGGGCGAATTCGGATGCGTAAAATGGCTCCACTCGCCCAACCGTTCCAGGAGAAATTCGTATGACCAACGGTAATGGCACGCCTCCCGAGGCGGCCCCTCCTCCGCAGTTGAACGTGTTGGCGCAATACACCAAGGACTTTTCGTTTGAAAACCCGAATGCGCCGGGCTCATTGGCGCCGCAACAGCAGCAGCCCGCGATCAATATCCAGATCAACGTCAGCGCCAACAACGTCGCCGAAACCGATTACGAAGTAACGCTATCGGTCGAAGGCAAGGCCGAAAGCCTCGGCAAGCTGATGTTCAGTTTCGAGCTCGCCTATGCCGGTGTATTCCGGATCGCCAACGTGCCGAAGGAAAATCTGCATCCGCTGGTCATGATCGAATGCCCGCGTCTGCTGTTCCCGTTCGCGCGCGAGATCATCGCGACCGCCGTTCGCGACGGCGGCTTCCCGCCCTTGATGCTGGATCCCGTCGATTTCGTCGGCCTGTACCGACAGAACATGGAGCGCCAGGCGGCGCAGATGCAGGCCTCCCAGGTCAAGCCGAGCTGAGCTACTTGGGGCTAGGCCGCCGGCAGGAAATCGTTCCAGATCGGCCTATCGCCGAGGGTTTTGACAAAATCCCGATGCGCGGCGCGGTCGGCCTCGGTGATCCGCAGCGCGAGCGGTATCTCGCGCTGCCGCCGCGGCATCTCGCCATATCCGGCAGCCCGCGCATCGCGGGATTCGGACGCGAGAACGAGCTGCGACTGCCGCGCTCCGATCAGATCGATATACACCTCGGCGAGAAGTTCGGCGTCCAGCAGCGCGCCGTGCTTGGTGCGTCGGGAATTGTCGATCGAATAACGCGAGCAAAGATCGTCGAGGCGATTGGAAACGCCGGGGTGCTTGCGCCGCGCCAGCAGCAGGGTATCGACCAGCCGCTCCCTCAGGATCGCCGGCCTCTTGATCCGGTCGAGTTCCATATTGATGAAGCCGATGTCGAACGACGCGTTGTGGATCACAAGCGGCGCATCGCCGATGAACGCCAGGAAATCCTCGACCTCCTCTGCAAACAACGGCTTGGTGGAAAGAAATTCGCTGGATAATCCATGCACGGCGAAGGCTTCTGCCGGCATGTCCCGTTCGGGATTGAAATGGCGGTGAAAGGTCTGCCCGGTCGGCATGCGGTTGAATATCTCGACGCAGCCGATTTCGACCAGCCTATCGCCGCGCAGCGGATCAAGGCCGGTAGTTTCGGTATCGAGAATGATTTCGCGCATGAAAATGAACCGCCGAGAAAACCCGAATCAGAATTGTCCGGGCTTTAGTTTAACAGCCTCGGCCAGAATGTCCTTGATTCGCGCCCGCACGGGATCAAGACCGTGCGAGGTATCCACCACGAAATGCGCGCGCTTTCGTTTTTCGGCGTCGGGCATTTGCCGCGCCAAGAGGGCTGCGAGCTTTTCCTCGGTCATGTTGGAGCGGGTGAGAATTCGCTCGCGCTGAAGTTCCGCGGTCGTCGTGACCACGACCACCGCATCGACGCGCTTTTCGCCCCCGGTTTCGAACAACAAGGGAACGTCAACCACCGCAACCGGCGCGCCGGACTGTTCGGCGTCATTGAGAAACTTCTGCCGCGAGGCGCCCAGCATCGGGTGGACGATTTCCTCAAGCTTTCTCATGGCGGCGGAATCATGCACCACGCGGGCTGAAAGCTTGTTGCGGTCGACCTTGCCTTGGGCTGTCGTACCCGGAAACGCCGCTTCGATCGCGGGAGCGGCCTCGCTTTCATAGAGCCGGTGGACGGCGGCATCCGCGTCATAAACGGGAACGCCGACTTCCGCAAACAATGTTGCGGTGGTCGACTTTCCCATCCCGATCGAACCGGTCAGTCCAAGGACGATCATGTCAAACGCCTAGCAAATGCTCGCCGCGCATAAATGCCAGTAGCGGCAGCAGCGGCAAACCAAGAATGGTGAAGTGATCGCCCTCGATCCATTCGAACAGATGAACACCGAGCGCTTCAAGCTGGTAGGCGCCGACGCTGGAAGTCACGGCATCACCAGCCTCCTCAAGATAGCTCTCGATCTCGGCATCATCCAGCCGCCGCATGGTCATGCGCGCGATCGAAACGTGCTCGAAGAGCAGCTTTCCATCGCGCGCGACGGCAACCGCGGCGTGAAGCTCGTGACAATGGCCCGCAAGCGCGCGCAACTGGTCGGCGGCTTGTGCCCTGCCGGAGGGCTTGTTGAAAATCCGCGTTCCCAGCGCCAGCGTTTGATCGGCACCGACAACATAGCGGCCTTGCCGCCGGACCGACACGGCGCAGGCTTTCTCGCGGGCCAAGAGGCTCGCGATTTCACCCGGCGCTGAAAGACCTGATGTGGCCTGGATCGTCCGCTCATCGAGTTCAGCCGGGTCGCTCTCAAATCTGATGCCGGCGTTGGCAAGCAGGCTCTGCCGCGCTTTGCTCTGCGATGCCAGCACCAATGGCTCTTTGCCGCGCCACAGCGTCATTCGGACAGCCGCTGCCTTTGCCGGTCGCTGAAGAGTTTCATGACCGCCGCCGCGGTCTCCTCGATCGAGCGGCGGGTGACATCCAGTTGCGCCCAATTGAACTTGGCGCTCAACCGGCGTGCAAAGGCAACCTCGTCCGCCACGGACTGGCGGTCGATATAGGTGTCGTTATCGCGGTCGCCCATGCTCAACAGCCGGTTTTGCCTGACTTGAATCAGGCGTTCCGGCGTGGCGTGCAAACTGACAACCAGCGGCTTGGTCAGGACTTCGAACTGATGCGGAAGCGGAATGCCTGGCACCAGGGGCACGTTGGCGGTGCGGATGCCGCGGTTGGCGAGATAGATCGAAGTCGGCGTTTTCGAGGTGCGGGACACGCCAACCAGGATCACGTCGGCCTCGTCGAGTCCTTCAACGTGCTGACCGTCGTCATGCAGCATGGTGTAGTTCAGCGCATCGATCCGCTTGAAATATTCGGCATTCAGTGTGTGCTGGGCCCCTACCCGGCCTGTAGTCGGCGCCCCGAGATAGGCCTGGAACAATTGCATCACCGGACCAATGATCGACAGGCTCGGAATGTTGATTTCCTGGCACTTGGACTGAAGCTTTGAAACCAGATCCTTTTCCAGCAGCGTGAACAGCACGATGCCGGGCGATTCCTCGATTTCAGTCAGCACCCGATCAAGCTGCTTCTGGCTACGCACCAGCGGATAGACATGCTCGACTGGCGTCACATTGGCATATTGCGCGGCCACCGCTCGCGCCACGGTGATCAGCGTCTCGCCGGTCGAATCAGAGATCAAGTGCAGGTGGAAATAATTGCTGGTCGTGGGCACGTAAAACCCTGTGTGATCTGTGAATCCTTGTGGAGCCTATCCGAGAAATTTTCGGCCGGGTCGCCCCTGCCGGGATAACCTGCCGTTTTCTTCACACCGCTCTCGACGAGGATAAGTCTATTCCGCCTCACCGACGTTAGTGAGGTTTTGTGGATTTGTCTCTTTATAAACTGTCGGGCTGACCTGCCAAATGGCTGAAACCTCTGGCGTAATGGTAGCCAATGAAAACCGTGGCGCGATTGTCGATAAATGTGAGGAACGCTGGAGAACAGTTCGGCTTCTTTGTGTGAGTCAAATCCACCGCTACACAGACTCAAACCTAAGATTCTAAAATTATTGGTTTAGATAAGAGCCGCTTGCGGATATGTCTCGTTCACTGGCAAGCAAAGAGAAGAAACTTGGCAGGGCAAGAACTCAATTCGGATGGCATAAGACGCGATGTATGAATGGATCAAGGCGCTGCATATCATCGCGGTTATCTCGTGGATGGCCGGCATGCTCTATCTGCCGCGGCTATTCGTCTATCACTGTGAGGCCGAAGCGCGTTCCAAGCAGTCCGAGACGTTCAAGGTGATGGAACGCCGGCTGCTGAAAGCGATCATCAATCCGGCAATGATCGTGACCTGGTTAGCTGGGCTTTATCTCGCATGGGCCGGTCATTGGTTTTCCGCCGGCTGGTTGCACGGAAAACTTTTTCTGGTGCTGGTGCTATCGGGCGTCCACGGCTTTTTCGCCCGCTGCGTGAAGGATTTCGCAGCCGACCGAAATCAGCGGTCACAGAAATTTTATCGTGTAATCAACGAGGTACCGACCGTCCTCATGATCGGTATCGTTATTCTGGTAGTGGTCAAGCCGCTTTAGGCAACATTGCCGATGCCGGCGCGCGCGGACGCCATCTTGCGAAAGGTTGGCTGATTTTCTATATTGCGCTCATCCCACCCTACGCAGGCGGATGTAGTCGCGTCCCGGTTTCCTTGTCGGACCGGCCGCCGCATCAGGTTTGAAGCCTTTCCGGCGCTTTCCTTGCTCAGACCTGCGGACTTCCTCGATTTCACGTCCGCATTTCCACGAAGCCAGCTTGCATTCCCTCCCCCCTAAGCACTCCACAGGACCATCCCAATGCGGGAAATAAAACTTCAAGACCTCAAAGCCCAGACAGCGGCGGAACTCGTTTCGTTTGCGGAGGAAAAAGGGGTCGAAAACGCCAGCACGATGCGCAAGCAGGAGCTGATGTTTGCCATTCTCAAACAACTCGCGATCCAGGAAACCGACATCATCGGCGAAGGCGTTGTCGAGGTTCTCTCCGACGGCTTCGGATTTTTGCGATCGCCAGACGCGAACTATCTGCCCGGCCCCGACGATATCTATGTTTCGCCGTCGCAGATTCGAAGGTTCGGACTTCGCACCGGTGACACCATCGAAGGCCACATCCGCAGCCCGAAAGAAGGCGAACGCTATTTTGCGCTGTTGAAAGTCAACACGCTGAACTTCGAAGATCCAGAAAAATCCAAGCACAAGGTCAATTTCGACAACCTGACGCCGCTGTTTCCGGACGAGCGTTTCCGCCTCGAGCTTGAAGACCCCACCAGAAAAGACCTTTCTGCAAGGGTGATCGACATCGTCGCCCCGATCGGCAAGGGCCAGCGCGCCTTGATTGTGGCGCCGCCTCGCACCGGCAAAACCGTGCTGATGCAGAACATCGCGCACTCGATCACGGCCAATCACCCCGAATGCTATCTGATCGTGCTTCTGATCGACGAGCGGCCGGAAGAAGTCACGGACATGCAGCGCTCGGTAAAGGGCGAGGTGGTATCCTCGACTTTCGACGAGCCTGCCGTACGTCACGTTCAGGTCGCCGAGATGGTGATCGAAAAAGCCAAGCGGCTGGTCGAGCATGGCCGGGATGTCGTTATTCTGCTGGATTCCATCACCCGGCTTGGACGCGCCTACAACACGGTGGTGCCGTCATCCGGCAAGGTGTTGACCGGTGGTGTCGATGCCAACGCGCTGCAACGTCCGAAGCGATTCTTCGGCGCTGCGCGTAACATCGAGGAGGGTGGTTCGCTCACGATTATTGCGACCGCCCTGGTCGATACCGGCAGCCGCATGGACGAAGTGATCTTCGAAGAATTCAAGGGCACCGGTAACTCCGAACTGATTCTCGATCGCAAGGTCTCCGACAAGCGCACCTTCCCGGCGATCGACATTTCTCGTTCCGGCACCCGCAAGGAAGAGCTGATCACCGATCCGCAGGTACTCAAGAAGATGTACGTGCTGCGGCGGATCCTCAATCCGATGGGAACGATGGATGCCATCGACTTCCTGCTCGACAAGCTCCGCAACACCAAGAACAACGCGGAATTCTTCGAATTGATGAATACGTAAAACTAGGCCATTGGCTTAGGACCAGGCGTCCCTGTGCGAGCGGGGGCGCCTTTTTATTTGATGCTAAAGCTGCCGTGCCCCGAGTTTTGCTGCATCGTATATTGCAGCAGGGACCGCAGCATTTTCACGGCTTGTTGCGGTTGAAGCGGGCCTGGTTCAAATTTCGTTGCATTTTCAATGGCTCGCGACCAAATAGGGCATGCACCCACGCGAGCAAACCATTTTTGCGTTGTCATCGGGCAGGCCCCCGAGCGCGATTTCGATCGTGCGGGTGTCGGGCGCGCGGGCGAGGGCGACGCTGGAGACCCTGGCGGGCAGGGTGCCGCAGCCCCGAATCGCTACGCGCATCCTGCTGCGTGACAGTCGGGGGCAGGGAATCGACGATGCGGTCGTGCTCTGGTTTCCGGGACCGGCGAGTGCGACCGGAGAAGACGTCGCCGAGTTTCACATTCATGGCGGGCGCGCGGTGCTGGCGGCGCTGTTCGCAGCACTCTCAGCCCTCGAAAATGTCCGTGCCGCGGAGCCCGGCGAATTCACCCGCCGCGCATTTGAAAACGGCAAGCTCGATCTCACCGAAGCCGAAGCGCTCGACGATCTGATTCACGCCGACACCGATCGGCAGCGGCGCCAGGCGTTGCGTCAGCTCAAGGGATTGCTGGGCGACAGAGTGAGAGATTGGCGCGCGCGCCTGATCAATGCGTTGGCCTTGATCGAAGCCGGCATCGATTTTTCCGACGAAGGCGACGTGTCAGCGGAGCTGATGGCGCCGGCGTTGGCGACGATCAAGTCCTTGCTTCGCGAAATCCAGGAAACGCTGGCGACGCAGGGACGAAGTGAACGCCTGCGCGATGGCTTGACGGTGGCGATCTCGGGTCCGCCGAATGTCGGGAAATCGACCCTGATCAATCTCCTGGCCCGGCGTGAGGTGGCCATCGTCTCGCCGCACGCTGGCACCACGCGCGACGTCATTGAGGTTCAGCTTGATCTGGATGGCTATCCGGTGACGGTGATCGACACTGCCGGCATTCGCGACACCGACGATCCCGTGGAGCAGGAAGGCGTGCGTCGTGCGCGCTTGCGCGCGGCGGAGTCCGATCTCGTGTTGTGGATCACCGACGGCGAACACGAACGGAACGAGAGCCAGTTCGATGTTCAAATGGAAGCAACGCGGTGGGTGATCCGCAACAAGATCGATCTGGATTCGGTCGACGAGCGGGCAGGGGCGGGGACGACGATTTCGCGAGCGACGAAGGACGAGACGGCCTTCAGGATTTCCGCAGGACGTGGCAACGGGATTGCGGAATTGGTTGTCGCACTCACTGCATTTGCGCGGAATTATTTTGGGTCGAGCGAGGACGGTCTGATCGGCCGGGAGCGGCAGCGGAAATTATTGGGTGAAACGGCCGAGGCGCTGCAGCGCTGCATAGCGGTGGCGGGAATCGGGGACGAACTCGTTGCAGAAGAACTGAGAGCAGCTTCGCATTCGTTGGGTCGCCTGCTCGGTCGGGTCGATGTCGAGGACATCCTGGACAAGATCTTCCGGGAATTCTGCATTGGCAAGTAGTGAATAATAATTCATTAACCTAAATCGTCATGCGTCCAGCGTTTCACGTGAAACAGCCTTATCACTTTCGAGTTTGACCGCTGCGGTATAGAAGATGCCGCATGACCTTCCACCCCAATTCATACGACGTGATCGTTATTGGCGGCGGCCATGCCGGCTGTGAGGCTGCGAGTAGCGCCGCGCGGATGGGTGCGAGAACGGCGCTGGTGACGCACCGTTTTTCGACCGTCGGCGCGATGTCCTGCAATCCAGCCATCGGTGGTTTGGGCAAGGGCCATCTGGTCCGAGAGGTCGACGCGCTCGACGGACTCATGGGCCGTGTTGCCGATGCCGGGGGTATCCAGTTTCGGGTGCTCAATCGTCGCAAGGGTCCGGCCGTTCGGGGGCCGCGCGCCCAGGCGGATCGCAGGCTTTATGCCGCCGCGATGCAGACCGCGATCCGTGAGACTGCCAATCTGGCCGTGGTCGAAGGCGAGGCGGACGAGCTCCTGGTTGTCGAGGGCCGGCTGCGAGGCATCAGGCTTGCCGACGGCCGCGAGCTTACCGCGGCAGCGGTCGTCGTCACGACCGGGACCTTTCTGCGCGGCTTGATCCATCTGGGCGAAAAGAACTGGCCCGCTGGCCGAGTTGGCGAGGCGCCTGCGATCGGCCTCTCGTCATCGTTCGAGCGGATCGGCTTCACCTTGGGGCGGCTGAAGACCGGGACGCCGCCGCGCCTCGACGGCACCACGATCGACTGGTCGGCCGTCGAGATGCAACCGGGCGACGATCCGCCCGAGCCGTTTTCCGTCATGACCGATCGGATCACGACGCCTCAGATCCAGTGCGGCATCACCCGGACCACGGCCGCGACCCATGAGGTGATCCGCGCCAACGTGCACCGCTCGCCGATGTATTCGGGGCAGATCAAGAGCAGCGGGCCGCGCTATTGCCCATCGATCGAGGACAAGATCGTCCGCTTTGGCGACCGCGACGGGCACCAGGTCTTCCTGGAGCCGGAGGGACTCGACGACACCACGGTCTACCCGAACGGCATCTCGACCTCGCTACCGGAGGAGGTCCAGCTCGGTATTCTGGCTTCGATCCCCGGGCTCGAACGGGTCCGGATGGTTCGTCCGGGCTACGCCATCGAATACGACCATGTCGATCCGCGTGAGCTTGAGCCGACCCTTGGGGCTAAGCGGCTTCCGGGATTATTCCTGGCCGGACAGATCAACGGCACGACCGGCTATGAAGAAGCCGCGGCCCAGGGACTGGTGGCGGGGCTCAATGCGGCGCTTTCAGCCAGCGGTTCTCAGCCCATCGTGTTCGATCGTGCCGACGGCTATCTGGGGGTGATGATCGACGACCTGGTCACGCGTGGGATCACCGAGCCCTATCGGATGTTCACCTCGCGGGCCGAATATCGTCTGACGCTGCGGGCCGACAATGCCGACCAGCGCCTGACCGACAAGGGGATCGCGCTTGGCTGTGTGGGGCAGGCGCGATCTCTGCACCACCGCGCCAAGATGGCTGCGTTGAATGCCGCTAAGGCCCGCGCGCAATCGCTGAGTTTGACGCCGAACGAGGCGGCCCGATACGGACTTACGCTCAACAAGGACGGGCAGCGCCGCTCAGCCTTCGAGCTTCTGGCCTATCCCGAGATCGGCTGGGAGCAGGTCCGATCCATTTGGCCGGAGTTGTCGGCCGTTGACCCAGGGATCGCCGTCCATCTTGAGATCGATGCTAAATACGATGTCTATCTAAAGCGCCAGATGGCCGACGTCGAAGCCTTCCGGCGCGACGAAGGCCTGGTTCTGACCGAAGTGGATTTCGGCCAAGTCCCCGGCCTATCCAATGAAGCCCGCGGCAAGCTTGAGGCAGCTCGACCGCGCACGGTGGGGCAGGCAGGTCGGCTGGATGGGGTGACGCCGGCCGCACTTGGCATCCTGGCGGCTTACTTGCGGCGAGAAGCCCGGCGAAAAGCGCCGACAGGGGTCTCGGCCACGGGCGCGTAAGCGCATACGGTGTTTCACGTGAAACAGAGCGATTCGCCATGAACACGGCTACCCCACGCTCGAAACCTTTGGCCGGAAGTCCGTTGGAGCAGCAGCTGGCTGCCGACCGCGCGGCCGCGCTGGCAATCACCCCTGTTTCACGTGAAACGGAAGCCAGGCTCGATCGCTTCATCGATCTTCTTCTGACATGGCAGGCCAAAACCAATCTGGTGTCGCTTTCGACCCTGCCGACCCTGTGGAGCCGGCACGTCTCCGATTCGCTTCAGCTTCTTGCCCTCGCCCCGGCAGCCAGGATCTGGGTCGACTTCGGCAGCGGCGGCGGCTTTCCCGGAATGGTTCTCGCCTGTGCGCTGGCCGATACGCCCGGCTGCGCTCGTCCACTTGATCGAACGGAACGGCAAGAAGGCGGGCTTCCTTCGCGAGGCGCTGCGCGTAACCGGGGCGGCCGCAGTCATCCACCTCGCTGATATCGAGGATAGTGTGGATAGGCTCCAGGGACCGGTCAATTGCGTCACCGCGCGCGCCGTGGCTCCGCTACACCAACTGATCGGTTTCGCTGAGCCCCTGGTAAGAAAGGGTGCGAAAGCGCTGTTTCTCAAAGGTCAAGATGTAGAAGTGGAATTGACCGAAGCCACTAAATATTGGAAAATTGAGCCACAATTGCATTCCAGCCGCACCGGCGGACATGGCTGGATCGTCGAGCTCGACAGCATCGAGCGATCCACTCCGCCCACCGATGGTAGTCCCATATGAACGAAATAGATCAAACATTACAAGAAGATAGATCTACGACCCAGTCCGGCCACCCGCGCATCTTGTCGCTGGCCAACCAAAAGGGCGGCGTCGGCAAAACCACCACGGCGATCAATCTGGGTACCGCGCTCGCGGCGATCGGTGAGCGCGTGCTGATTGTCGACCTCGACCCACAGGGCAATGCCTCGACCGGGCTCGGGATCGACCGTCGCAACCGCAATTGTTCGACCTATGACGTACTGATCGGCGAAGCCGCTTTGCGCGAATTGGTGGTGCCGACTGCGGTGCCACGCTTGCACATTGCTCCATCGACAATGGACCTGTCGGGCCTTGAGCTCGAGTTGGGGACGACCCCGGGCCGCGCCTTTCGCCTGCGCGACGCCATCGCGGCGCTGAACCACAATGTCTCGGCCGATGCCGACTACACCTACGTTCTGATCGACTGCCCGCCGTCGCTCAATCTTCTGACCGTCAACGCGATGGCGGCCTCGGATGCGATCCTCGTGCCGTTACAGTGTGAGTTCTTCGCGCTCGAAGGCTTGTCGCAGCTTTTGCAAACGGTGGAGCAAGTTCGCTCCACGCTTAATCCAAATCTTTCCATCCACGGCATCGTGCTCACGATGTTCGACTCCCGCAATAATCTCTCGAACCAGGTCGTCGCCGACGTCAAGCAGTTCATGGGCAGCAAGGTCTACAACACCATGATTCCGCGCAACGTGCGCATCTCCGAGGCGCCGTCCTACGGCAAGCCGGTACTGGTCTACGATCTCAAATGCGTCGGCAGCGAGGCCTATCTCAAGCTCGCCACAGAAGTGATCCAGCGCGAACGCGAGCTGCGCCCGCATTGAACCGGCGGCCTTGTCATTCCGGACGATGCGCGGCAGCGGATCGATCCGGAATCCCGAGGAGATGAAAGCGAGAAGGTCATTCGAGATTCAGGGTTCGCACTTCGTGCGCCCCGGAATGACGGCAAGCAACGGGAGCGGTTGAGTTGAATCCAAGGGAGCTGGCGATGGCCGACGAAGCGCGTTCGCGACTGGGGCGCGGTCTTGCAAGTCTGATCGGAGATGTTGGCGGAGAAGCCGCGCATCACGAGCGGCCGCGCGCGCAGCGCAAGGTCCCGATCGAATTCCTCAAGCCGAATCCACGCAATCCGCGCCGCGAATTCGCCGAGGCCGAGCTCAAGGAGCTGGCCGATTCGATCAAGCAGCACGGCGTGATTCAACCGATCGTGGTGCGGCCGGTGCGCGGCGCGCAGGATCGCTATGAGATCATCGCCGGCGAACGCCGCTGGCGGGCGTCACAAATCGCGGGACTGCACGAGGTTCCGATCGCGCCGGTCGATGCCACTGATTCCGATGCACTCGAAATCGCGATTATCGAAAACGTGCAGCGCGAGGATCTCAATGCGATGGAAGAGGCGCAGGGCTATCATGCGCTCGCCAGCGAGTTCAAACGCAGCCAGGAAGACATCGCCAAGATCGTCGGCAAGAGCCGCAGTCACGTCGCCAACATGATGCGGCTGACGAAACTGCCGGCCGAGGTTCAGGCCTTTATTGCGCTCGGCCAGTTATCGGCCGGTCATGCCCGCGCACTCATCGGCGTTCCCGATCCCGTCGGTGCCGCCAAGCGGATCGTTGAAGAGGGCCTCAATGTGCGCCAGGCTGAGGCGCTGGCCCATGTCGAAGGCGTGCCGGAGCGCAAACCGCAAAAGGCGAGGGGCGGCGGCAAGACCAAAGATCCCAACACCGTGTCGTTGGAGAAGACCGTCAGCGATGCGCTCGGTCTTGCGGTCAGCATCGATCACCGCGATTCCGGCGGTATAGTCCACATCCGCTACCGCGACCTCGATCAACTCGACGACATCGTGCGAAGGCTGGGTTCCAAGACCTAAAGCGTATTGCGGCTTACTACCGCTTTTATGCGGCCGCTGTTCATCCCCGCCGCTTCGCGTTGACGGCGATCGAAAGCAGCGCGCGCTGTGCAATGACGGCGGCCAGCGCCGCCTGCTTGCGCATCTCGAGCGCTGCGGTCGCGAGCTGATCGATCACCAGCATCAACCGTGCCGCATCGAAGTTGCGCAACGCAGTCTCGACGTTTGTCTTTCTTGAAAAATGCAGTCTTGGAAATCCGCCATCGAGCACGGCGGAGCTTGGTGTTCCCTCCGCGATCGCGACCGCGGATTTATGCAGCCACGCCGCCTGGCGCTGGGCAGCGGAGATAATCACGCCGGGATAGAGGCCGGCTACCATGGCTTTGGCAAACTCGGTCTCGACCACGGATGGATTTCCGGCAAAGGCGCCATCGACAATCGGGTCAATCTTCAACTCGGATGCATCGGCGACGACCGCCATCACGTCGTCGAGCGTCACTTCGCCTTTGCCGTGCGCGTAGAGCGTAAGCTTGCGCAATTCGTTGCGCGAGGCTTGCCGGTCGCCGCCAAGCAAGGTCATCAACACGGCGCGGGCGTCCTGGGCGATGCGCAAGCTCGAGAGCTTGAGCTCATCGTCGATCAGCTTTGCCAGGTCGCGTTCGGTGTCGGGGTAGCAGGCGATGGCGACCGCGGTTTTGGCGCGCTCGCAGGACTTGCGCAGCGGTGATTCAGCCCGCAGCTCTCCGGCCTCGATCACGATGCGGCAATCCTTCAATGGCGTTTCCGCCAGCGCGTCGATGCCGCCGGCAAAATTCCGCGAGCCGGCGCGAACGCGAATGGCGCGGCGGCCGCCGAACAGCGGGATCGTCAGCGCCTCATCGACCAGCCGGGACGGTTCGGCTGAGAGCTCATCGCCGTCCAGCCGCACGAGTGAAAATGGGTCGCTGGGATCGTCAACTGCCGACGCCAACAACGCCTCGGCGCGCTCGCGCACGAGGCCTGCGTCCGGCCCGTAAAGCAGGATGATGGGACGCCCTTGATCCGGCCGGGCCAGAAAGGCATCGATTTCTTTTCCGCGCAGCGCCACCATGGCCGGACAAGCACCTATGCGGGTACGGTAAGGGGCGCCTCAAGCCCCGGCAAAGAAGAACGAGGCGACCCGCGTCTGGATCCGTTCGGCAATTTCCTGACAGGCGCGATCCTCGGCGTCGCGGAAGGCGCGAGCGCGGGCATATCGCTGATAGCTGCCGGGGATATCGTAGGAGACCCGCGAGGCCGTGGTTCCGGTCATCACCGATTTGCCGGTGGCGTTGTCGATCAGATTGAACTGGGCGTTGATGCCGTAATTTTCGCTGGTCGGCAGCCCCGTATTCGCATCCGTCATCAGCGTGGATCGGGCGGGCTGAATTCTGATCACCAGACGATGGGTCGGCGATGTTCCCGTGGCGTTGCCGTAAAGCTTGAATGCCAAGGCGTTGCGGATTTCGACTCCAAGCCGGGCCTCGTGCGACGAATTTGGGACGTCGAGCGGCGGGAGTTCTACTCCCATCAATTTTTCGCGCAGGGCCGGCGTGCCGTCAGCATGCTCGGCATACATGGGCTGAAAGCAGCCCGCCGTCAGGGCTGCCAAGGCAGCCACGACGAGAAACCGAACGGCGATCCCGAGCCGGATGCTAGCCAACGACATTCACGATCCTCATGGGAACGACAATTATTTTACGCACGGGTTTGTCCCCCAGGGTCTGTTTTACCGCATCGAGGGCCAAAACGGCAGCCTCTATTTCCGGGTTCTGGGCGGTGCGCGCCACGGTGACCTCGCCCCGTTTCTTGCCGTTGACCTGAACCACCAGTGTTACCGTCTCTTCAACCAGCAAATCTCGTTCGATTTTGGGCCAATTTGCTTCTGAAACCAAGCCGGGCTGACCGAGCACCCCCCAGCATGCCTCTGCCAGATGGGGCATCATGGGTGCGAACAGCTGCACGAGAATGACGGCGGCTTCCCGGACGGCCCAGGTCAGGTCCGGCGCAGGCTGACCGGCGCGGGCCAGGACGTCGCCCAGCGCGTTGGAAAATTCCCGGATATAGGCAAGGCAGACATTGAAATGCAGCCGTTCGATGCCGGTCGACACCTTGTCCAGGGCGCCGTGGCTCGCCTTTCGTAGCGCCAGTGCATCGGCGCCTAATGCCGCGGGCTTCATCGCGGGCGCGATGGCGCTGATTCCGGCCGCTTCATGGATCAGCCTCCATAGCCGCTGGACAAAGCGGGACGCGCCCTGAACACGCTCCTCGCTCCAGATTACATCGCGGTCGGGTGGCGAATCCGACAGCATGAACCAGCGCGCCACGTCGGCGCCGTAGGTCGCGATGATGTCGTCAGGGTCGACCGTATTTTTCTTCGACTTCGACATCTTCTCGATCGCGCCGATCGCAACCTGCTCGCCCGTTGACAACAGTGTGGCGCGGCGATCGCTGCCGGCGCTCTCGACCTTCACCTCGGCCGGCGTGACATAGCCGCCGTCGGCCTTCTGATAGGTCTCGTGAACCACCATGCCCTGGGTAAACATGCCGGCGAACGGTTCTTTCATGTCGATGTGGCCCGTCGCCATCATGGCGCGGGTGAAGAAGCGGCTGTACAGCAGGTGCAGAATCGCATGCTCGACGCCGCCGATATATTGATCGACCGGCATCAGGCGGTTCGCGACCTCAGGCGTGGTCGGTGAATTCTCGTTCCAGGGATCGGTGAAGCGCGCGAAATACCAGGACGAATCGACGAAGGTGTCCATGGTGTCGGTTTCGCGCAGCGCCTTGGCTCCGCATTGCGGGCAATTGACGTGCTTCCAGGTCGGATGATGGTCGAGCGCGTTGCCCGGCCTGTCGAAGGTCACATCTTCCGGCAGCACCACCGGCAGGTCCTTGTCGGGCACCGGCACGACGTCGCATTTCGGGCAATGAATGACCGGGATCGGACAGCCCCAATAGCGCTGGCGCGAGATCCCCCAATCGCGCAGGCGGAAATTCACCTGCCGCTCGCCGACGGGGGCATTGCCGCGGAGCTCGGTCTCCAGCCGTTTTGCGACTTCTTCCTTGGCTTGCTCGATCGTCATGCCGTCGAGGAAGCGCGAATTGATCATGCGGCCGTCGCCGTCATAGGCGGTGTCGGTGATGATGAAACTCTTGGGGTCCTGGCCTTCAGGACAGACCACCGGCGTGTTGCCGAGCGCATATTTATTGACGAAGTCGAGGTCGCGCTGGTCATGGGCGGGACAGCCGAAGATCGCGCCGGTGCCATATTCCATCAGCACGAAATTGGCGACATAGACCGGCAGCTTCCAGTTCGGATCGAACGGGTGAACCGCACGAATGCCGGTGTCAAAACCCTGCTTTTCGGCGGTGTCGATGACTTCCTGCGCGGTGCCGATGCGTTTGATCTCGGCGATGAACTCGGCGAGCTTTGGATTTTTCGTGGCAGCGGCCTGCGCCAGTGGATGATCGGCCGAAATCGCCATGAACTTGGCACCGAACAACGTGTCGGGCCGAGTCGTGAAGATCTTCAGCTCCGTTTCACCCGCCGGCGTCGTCGCCGCGTCGAGCGCGAAGCGGATCAAGAGGCCTTCGCTGCGCCCGATCCAGTTGCGCTGCATCAGCCGGACCTTGTCGGGCCAGCGGTCCAGCGTGTCGAGCGCATCCAACAGTTCCTGCGAGTACCTCGTGATCTTGAAGACCCACTGGTTCATCTCGCGCTGTTCGACCACGGCGCCCGAACGCCAGCCGCGGCCGTCGATCACTTGCTCGTTGGCGAGCACCGTCATGTCCACCGGGTCCCAATTGACCTTGCGCTTTTCGCGCTCAGCCAATCCGGCACGCAGGAAGTCGTTGAACATCTTCTGCTGGTGCTTGTAGTAGGACGGATCGCAGGTGGCGAACTCGCGGCTCCAGTCGAGCGACAGGCCGATCGAGCGCAACTGCTTCTTCATCGCGGCGATGTTGTCGTAGGTCCACGCCTTCGGCGCCACCTTGCGTTCGATCGCTGCGTTTTCCGCGGGCAGCCCGAACGCATCCCATCCCATCGGATGCAATACGTTGAAGCCCTTGGCGCGCATGAAACGCGCCAGCACGTCGCCAAGCGTGTAGTTCCGGACGTGCCCGATATGAATCCGCCCCGAAGGGTAGGGGAACATCTCGAGCACGTAATATTTCGGCCGCGGATTATTGTTCTTGGCGGCGAAAATCGCCTTTTCATCCCATTGGCGCTGCCAATAGGGCTCGGTTTCGCGGGCGTTATAGCGTTCGGAGCTCATGGAATCGTTTGGCTTTTTGTGGATTCGGGCCGTCATCAAATGACGGCGGACTAGGCCACAAAATCAGCTTTCCGGTCAACGGGCGCGGCAGGACAGTCGCCGGTTGGATTGTAACCAAGCTGCTCGATTGTAACGAGGCCGGCTAGCTCGCCAGCGCGGCGGCGCTGCCATTCTCAGCCGTTTGGCCAAGGCTGTGCTCGGCGACGGTGTTGCGGCCGTTGCGTTTGGCCACGTAGAGGCTCGCATCCGCAGCTTCCAGGAGATCGCTCGGGTTGAGCGCTTCGCTCGGCCTGACGCCGGCAACCCCCACACTGACCGTGACAGCCTGATGGTCGGAGGTGGCGTGGGGTATCATCAGACTTTGCACCGCGGCCCGTACCATCTCGCCAATCCCAAGCGCGTGGCTGGTGTCGGTACCCGGCAGCAACAGGCTGAATTCCTCGCCACCATAACGGGCGGCAAACCCTGCGGTTGCCGTGGCCAGCCCGGCAAGCGTCTCGCCGATCCGCGAGAGGCAGGCATCGCCCTCGGGATGGCCATAGGTGTCGTTGAACAGCTTGAAGTGGTCGACGTCGATCATCAGGAGCGCCAATTCGCCGTTGCACTGCTGAGCCTTCGCCCATTCAAAGTCGAGCCGGCTCTGAAATCCGCGGCGATTGGCAAGGCCAGACAGCATGTCGATCGAAGCCATGACGGTCAGACGATCGTTGGACGCGATCAGTTCGCGTTCTCGCTCGAAAAGCTGATTGGCCATCTTGTCGAACGCGCGGGCGAGCGGCGCGAACTCGGTCGGCAATCGGCTACCGGCCGCACGCACCGACCAATCGCCGTCTCCGAAGCGCCGTGCGACTGCCACCAGCGTATGGATGGGGCGGATGATCAGCTTTTCCGCCGCGAACAGCGCGCCGAGCAGCACCAAGACGCAGACGAATCCAAGCTGCAAATAGGCGTTGCGAATGTCGTGGTTGATGTCGGCGGCCACCCTGGCTTCGTCGACAATCAGGATCAGGCGCGATTCCGTGCCGGTAATGCGCGAAAAACTCAATGTCAGCTTGGCGCCAACCGGAGACGGGAACGAAAACTGTCCGGATGGCTGATCCGGATTAATCGCCCGCGTGACGGCGGTCGTGAGAGCCGGCACGCTATCGAGGGGGCGGCCGACCATGCGGGCGAGGTCCGCCGGCGCCGCCAGCACGGTCCCAGCGCTATCGACAAGAAAGGCCATGACGCCGTGACGACTACTGAGGTCGCGCATGACCTTTGACATCCAGTCCAGATTGACGCTGGCCACGATGACAAGATCGGATTCGGGATTGACCGCGGAGACTGGATAGGCCGCTATCACGATGGGCTCACTGTCGTACTTGGACGACAGAAAATCGCTGAAGATGAGGTCGCGGGCCAGCCGCGCGCGCTTCAAATAAGTCCGATCGCTGAGGTCAAGGCCGATCAGCTCATCAAGCGTCGCACATTTGATCCGGCCGTCGCCGCCCACGATCGTCAGATTGCGGATCCACGGCAGCTTGACCGGAAGGCTTGCCTGGAGCGTTTCACAATCGAGGTCGGAAGCGCTCTTGGAAGCCTGGATATGCGCGGCCGACTTCAGCACGGTTTCGACCGACGAAATAGCGTCGCGCTGGCTGTCGGCGCTTTGTTGCGCGATCCGCGAGAATTCCGAATAGGCGAGCGCAATCTGCTTGTTGCGCGTCTCCTCAAGCGAGCGGGTGCGCTCCAGCATCAATGGCGCCACCAGGATCAGCGCCAGCAGCGCGAGCCGCGCGCGGATTCCAAACAGCTTGCTTAGTTCGGTTGTTTTGCGCTTGAAGCCGAAGCCAGACATGCTAGTCCCCACCCGAGGCGCACGGTATCGGGAAGGATTCAAGAAGCCCTGCTCGGATTCCATAAAAATGGAACTATCGCTAAAATCCCAAAATCGGCAGATCGAACACGCGCAGATCAGACGCACATGACCAACGAAGACCCTTCGCAGCTAACCGAACATTTACCAACCGGACTTGCCGCCGTCGAAGAGGCCGTTGCGCGGGCATGCAGGGAGGCACGCCGGGATCGGGCGTCGGTGACGCTGGTTGCGGTGTCCAAAACATTCGATGCAGACGCGATCGAGCCAGTCATCAAGGCTGGCCAATGCGTCTTCGGAGAAAATCGTGTTCAGGAAGCCAAGGCCAAGTGGCCAGGGTTAATGTCGGCTTACCCCGGCCTCTCCTTGCATCTGATCGGGCCGCTGCAGTCCAACAAGACCAAGGAGGCGGTGGCGCTGTTCGATGCGATCCATTCGGTCGACCGCCCGAGCCTCTGCGAGGCGCTGGCCAAGGAATTCCGTTCCCAGGCGCGGCGGCCGCAATTGTTCGTTCAGCTCAATACCGGAGAGGAGCCGCAAAAGGCCGGCATTGCGCCCTCCGATGCCGACAGCTTCATTGCAGGCTGTCGTGAGAAATATGGCCTGCCGATTTCGGGCTTGATGTGCATTCCGCCGGTCGATGACGCCCCGGCACCGCATTTTGCGCTGACGGCCAAGATCGCTGCGCGAAACGGTTTGGAAAATTTATCGATGGGCATGAGCGCGGATTTCGCCACCGCGATCCAGATGGGCGCGACCCACATCAGGGTTGGTTCGGCGATTTTCGGACACAGGGACTAACTTGTCGCCTGCACCAAGCGCGCGTTTGTATTGCGCCCTAGCTAAACCCGACCGATACCTTGCCGAACGCGCCGAAGTCGGCGGCGAACAAGTCACCGGCCTGGATCGGCAACGGCGTGCAGCAGGTTCCCGTGGTCACGATCTCGCCGGCTCGCAATGTGATTCCGAGCGCGCGCAGCTCATTGGCGCACCAGACGAGCGCTGTGCGGGGATCGCCCAGCACATTCTTGCCATGGCCGATATGCTGCTCGCCGCGCAGCGTGACGACCGGCCGCTCCTCGATGAGATCGCAAGCGCGCCAATCGGCGCTGGTCGGTTCGCCCAGCACAAAGAGATGTGCGCAGGCGTTATCTGCAATGAGCTGGGCCTCGCCTGACTTGACGAAATCGGCAAAGCGCGAATCCGGAATTTCGATCGCGGGATGAAGCGTGCCGACGGCGTCGAGCACTTCCTGCAACGTGTAAGAATTAGGCCGCGGCGGCAGGTCACGCGCAAAACGAAAGGCGAATTCAGCCTCGCCGACCCGCATCTCGTTGCCCTTCATCGAGGCGGTGCCACCGTCGGCAAGGACCTTTTCAGCGAAGATACGTCCGGCAAGCGGTCCGCCGACATTGATGTGTTTCTGTCCGGCCTCGCTCGTCGCCGCGATCTTCCAGCCAAACAATTTGCCGGTTGAATGCCCGGCGAGCGCGGCCTGGATTGCGTAGCCCTCGGCCCGATCTTCAGGCCGCATCGACGTATCGAGACTCTCAAGCTTGGTGCCGGCGCGCCAGTGATCGTTGAGCGTCTTCGCGGCGGCGGCAATTTTGTCCTTGTCGAGCATCGTGCTTCCTCGCGATTTAGCCGATGATGATCTTCGTGTCCGGCCCTACACTGCCGCAAGAGATGCAGCATGGCTGATTTTGTCATCGATACGCACCCCGCTGTCGGCGAAAAATTCGGTCGCGCCAGATGGAGAAATACCGCACTGCCAAGGCCGGCGATCCGCGGGGAGGTGTTGTGATCGATTTCGATGATGAAATCGTAGAGATGGTCATCGCGCCTCAGTCGATCACCATCGTCGCCGCGACGGAGTTTCAGCGGTCGATTGTAATGCCGGCTGGCTGGGTCTTCACACCAGGCGTCGTCAGGACGGATGGCGCGAACAGGCAGAAAGGTTTGCGGCCTAGGGTGGCGGTCGGCGCGCCACCACAAGCGCTTTGGCAAAAAAGTCCCCTTTGGGGTCCCACCATCGCCCTCGCGTTTGTTGGCGATGATGCCACCCCGACCCAAGGCAACCGGGATCGTGTGCGGGCCGGCGATGAGCCAGCCCCGGCGAGGGTTACCGGCCGCGGCACGGACCGATAGCGACGCAAGTGGCTGGGCACGCTTCATTTTTCGGTAAGTATCTGAAAAATGGGAATTATCCATGCGTACGGGGAGTCTCCAGAGTGGCTGCCATGGGACAATTGGACCGCCGCATTACAGGACATTCATCTATATGCACGCGAATCCTGGGGTAGATTGCGTTTTGGCTTGTGAATTCGTAACAGCCGCATACCTCATGACGAAAGTCCTGAAGAACCCCATTTGATCAATATGACGCGTCCCGACCCCCCGGCCGCGCGCGCTGCCTCCAAAGGATTGTACCCATGGCCAATGCTCGCAAGATCCTGATCGTAGATGACGATACCGATCTGCGCGATACGCTGGTCGAGCAATTATCGCTACACGACGAATTCGAAGCTTCCGCCGTCGACACCGGTGCCAAGGGTGCGACCGCAGCCAAAACCGATGCTCCCGATCTGGTGCTGATGGATGTGGGGCTGCCCGACACCGATGGCCGCGAAGTCGTGCGCTCGTTGCGCAAGGGCGGCTTCAAGGCTCCCATCATCATGTTGACCGGTCATGACACCGATTCGGACACGATCCTGGGTCTCGAATCCGGCGCCAATGACTATGTCGCCAAACCATTCCGCTTTGCGGTGCTGCTGGCGCGGATCCGCGCGCAGCTTCGTCAGCATGAAGCCAGCGAAGATGCCGTGTTTTCGGTCGGCCCCTACAGCTTCCGTCCCGGCTCCAAGATGCTGACGGGCGCCAACGCGAGGAAGGTGCGGTTGACGGAAAAAGAGACCGCCATTCTCCGCTTCCTGTATCGCGCTGGCCAGCTTCCGGTGTCGCGCGAAACGCTGTTGCAGGAAGTATGGGGTTACAACTCCGGCGTCACCACGCACACGCTGGAAACCCATATCTATCGTCTGCGCCAGAAGATCGAAAAGGACGCGGCCAATCCGGAGATATTGGTAACCGAAGCCGGTGGCTACAAGCTGGTGCCGTGATACGATTCGGTCAACGATTCGTCGTCGCGCAACTGGTTTTTCATGTCGATCGAGGATGATGTTGCTCTGCTGGAGCGTGTCCCGACCCTTCGCGTGCTGGGGACGACGGCTTTGCGCATGTTGGCGATCGGTTCTGAACAACGCGGTGTCGCGCGCAATACCGTGCTCTTCCGTGCTGGCGATGAGGCGGATGCCGGTTTCGTCGTTCAACGCGGCTCATTTCGCATCGAGGATGGCAGCGCCGCGCTGGTGGCAGGTCCTGGCGCATTGATCGGCGAGCTTGCGCTGATTAACGCCGCGCGGCGGCCTTCGACCGCGATCGCTCTGGAAGATTTGTCGGTGATCAGGGTGGCGCGCAGCCTGTTTCAGCGCGTGCTGGAAAGCGATCCCGCGGCGGCGCGCCGGCTACGCGACGAATTCGCCAGGCGCACAAGCCAGATTGCCAGCGACATCCTGATCGCGGGCGCCAAGCTCAGCACCTAGCAATCCTCTCTCCTCGACGCTTTAAACTTCGAGCGTGACCGTCACGGGAACGTGGTCGGACGGCCGCTCCCAGCCGCGGGCGTCGCGCGCGATCCGAAAGTCGCTCACCCGCTCCTTGAGCGCGCGTGAGACCCAGATGTGGTCGAGCCTTCGGCCGCGGTCGCCCACCGTCCAGTCGGCGGCGCGATAGCTCCACCAGGTATAGACCTTCTCCGACAACGGAATGCGGTCGCGCGCCACGTCGATCCACTCGCCGTGACTCTGCGCCGCCAGCAGCTTCTCGCATTCGATCGGGGTATGGGAAACGATCTTCAGGAGCTGCCGGTGGGACCAGACGTCGTTCTCATGCGGCGCCACATTGAGATCGCCAACCAGGATGTGGCGGTCGTCGCCGCGCGGATGCAGCGGCTCGCACGATTTCATTTCGTCGAGAAAACGAAGCTTGTGCTCGAATTTCGGATTGAGCGCGGGATCCGGAATGTCGCCGCCGGCCGGCACATAGAAATTATGCAACACCAGCGGCTTGGTGAGCTGGGCGCGTTCGCCGAACTCCACCGAGATATGGCGTGAATCGAGCTTGTCGCAGAAGGTACGGATCTCGGTCTTCTCGAACGGCAGTCGCGAGATCACGGCGACGCCGTGATAGCCCTTCTGGCCGTTCAAGGCGATGTGTTCGTAGCCAAGACGTTTGAAGCGCTTCAAAGGAAATGCATCGTCGATGCATTTGGTTTCCTGCAGGCACAGGACATCGGGCCTCACCGACTTGATGAATTTGGCAACGAGGTTGATGCGCAAGCGCACCGAATTGATATTCCAGGTTGTCAGGGAAAGGCGCATGAGGACCGGCAAGACAAAGTACGCCCAAAGATGGCGCATGTCTCTGCCGCGCAATCAAGTATGAATTTCCAGATCGGGCACGGAATAGTGAATTGTTCGCAATCGTCCGATGCGAAGATCAGCCCGGCGGAAAGGTGTGCTCCGTCATGTCGATCTTGAACATGCCCGGATCGATCTTCCTGGACGTGTCCAGATTATAGACCGCGACCGTCGTGTCGTAGCCTTGCGGATCGGTCACGGTCCATTGCTTGAGCTGACCGTCCTTGGCGCCCACCATCAGCATCAGGCGGCTGGTGCCCGTCAGCAACTGGTGTTCCTCGATGGTGACGCTGATAAAGAGATCGTCGGCAGTCACGCTGACGACGTTGGTATCTTTCATCAGGTCGATGCGGTCCGACAGCAGATATCGCAACGGCGTTTGCGACAGCGGGTAGAGATCCTGGGTCGCAAGGTTGCGGTCACGCACCGCCACCATCGATCCGTCCGCGACGATCGCGATCGGATTCGGTGCTTCATATTCGAAACGCACTTTGCCGGGCTTTTGAATGAAGAACTGGCCCTTGGTCTTGGTGCCGTCGGGCCCGACCTGGACAAAGTTTCCGATAAGCGTCTGCAATGACGACAGATAGGTGCTGATTTTGGCGGCCTGCGCCTTTTGCTTGTCGTCGAAGGTCGCAAAAATACTCAAGGGGACGTTGCGATGAGGATCGGGGATGACGGGGTTAGGCACTTGCGTCGCGCCGGTCGTCATCGCTCCTCTTTGTCCGTCAGGGGCGGCGTCGCGGCCCTTCGGAGCGGCCTTGGGAACCGGAATGCTCTGCGGCGGGATTGGCTGTGCATGGGCCGATATCGAGACCATGACGAAGGCTGCCGTGAGCGCAAACGCCGCAGCGGCTCGCTTCAAGGTCACGCGCCTGAAGGACAGCGCGAATCGTGCGGCGATTCGATTTTTCCGATTTTCAGTCAACGCATATTCCCAATGGTCCGCCGCCCTTTTATCGTGCTTCGCGCCAAGGCGGCTATCGTTTTTCCGTGAAAAAGAACAGCAATTGGTGGGACTTTAGAGGCGCACGCAGCGGCTCATCAAAAGCCGCCTTCCTCTTCTTCGACGAGAATTTCGCGTTTGCCGGCATGGTTGGCCTGTCCGACGATGCCCTCAAGTTCCATTCGTTCCATGAGCGATGCCGCACGATTGTAGCCAATTTGTAGCCGGCGCTGAATATAGCTGGTCGAGGCCTTGCGGTCGCGCTTGACGATGGCCACTGCCTGCGAGAACAGGTCGCCGGCACCGTCGCTGCCCATGCCCGTGGAATCGAATACCGCGCCGTCTTCGTCGGTGGGCTCCTCGGCTGTCACCGCCTCGAGGTATTCCGGGGATCCTTGCGTCTTCAGATGACGCACCACCTTCTCGACCTCTTCGTCCGAGGCGAACGGGCCGTGCACGCGGCTGATGCGTCCGCCGCCCGCCATGTAGAGCATGTCGCCCTGCCCGAGCAGCTGTTCGGCGCCCATTTCGCCGAGAATGGTACGGCTGTCGATCTTCGAGGTAACCTGGAATGCGATACGGGTCGGGAAGTTTGCCTTGATTGTGCCGGTAATGACGTCGACCGACGGACGTTGCGTGGCGAGGATCACATGCAGGCCCGCCGCGCGCGCCATCTGTGCGAGGCGCTGGACCGCGCCTTCGATGTCCTTGCCGGCGACCATCATCAGGTCGGCCATTTCGTCGACAATGATGACGATATAGGGCAGCGGCTCGAGGTCGAGCTTCTCTTCCTCGTAGATCGCCTTGCCGGTCTCCTTGTCGAAACCGGTGTGCACGGTGCGCGTGAGTTCTTCGCCCCTGGCCTTGGCTTCGACGAGGCGTGCATTGTAGCCGTCGATGTTGCGCACGCCGAGCTTGGACATCCGCTTGTAGCGTTCTTCCATCTCGCGCACGGCCCATTTGAGCGCGACCACGGCTTTCTTGGGGTCGGTCACGACTGGTGTCAGCAGATGCGGAATGCCGTCATAGACCGAGAGTTCGAGCATCTTGGGATCGACCATGATCAGCCGGCACTGGTCCGGTCGCAGCCGGTACACGAGGCTGAGGATCATGGTGTTGATGGCGACCGATTTGCCGGAGCCGGTGGTGCCGGCAATCAGCATATGCGGCGTGCGGGCGAGATCGATGATAACGGGATCGCCACCGATGGTCTTGCCGAGACAGAGCGGGAGCTTTGCGACGGACTCGTGGGTTTCCCTCGCGATGAGCATTTCGCGCAGGTAAACTTTCTCGCGGTGGGCGTTCGGCAATTCGATACCGATGGCGTTGCGGCCGGGCACGACTGCGACGCGTGCCGAGAGCGCGCTCATCGAGCGGGCAATGTCGTCGGCCAGGCCGATCACGCGCGAGGACTTGATGCCGGGCGCGGGCTCGAGCTCGTACAGCGTGACGACTGGACCGGGATTGGCCTTGACGATTTCGCCGCGGACGCCGAAGTCCTGCAGCACGACTTCAAGCCGGCGTGAATTGGATTCCAGCTCCGCCTTGGAGAGCGGCTGGCGATCGGACGCCTTGGGCGCAGCGAGCATCGACACCGCCGGGAAATCCCATTTCTCGGATCTCCTTGCGGGCGATTTCGGCGCGGCCTTCTTGCGCGGCGCACGCGCTGCCGGGGCCTCTTCGTCCTCTTCTTCCTCGTCGTCTTGCTCGTCTTCATCCTGCGGAGCGAGGGAAGGCGCGATGCGGCCGCCGAGAGTTGGCTCATGGCGATCGAACGAAGAGGCGCGCTGAGCCGGTGCGCTCGAGACGAGCCAGCGATAGGCCGCGCCCAGCAACCAGGACAGCCTTGCCTTGGTGCTCATCAGAGCGTGCACGATCCAGCCGAGCGAGATCGAGCCGCCGTCCTCCTCGTCGAGGACGTCGTCTTCTTCCTCGACTGGCGTGGAATCCTCCTCCTGCTGAAGTGAACCGATGCCGCTTGCAACGAAGAATGTTGCAAGGGTGGCCGCACCCAGAAGTGTTCCAAGGCCGAGCTTGTAAAGCAGGCCCGGCGGTCCGAAGATAACCGCCGGCGCACGCACCAGCGCATCGCCGACGACACCGCCGAGCCCGGTCGGCAGCGGCCATGCGCCGCCATGCGGCCAACAACTGGCAAATCCGGCGGCAAACCCCGTGCACAAGAGCCAGCAGCCGAGCCGCAGCGCTTCTCGGTCGAAGCTGCGATGGGTCAGTATGCGCCAGCCCCACACGGCGATCGGCAGGATCAGCATGATCGCGCCGAGGCCGAGAATCTGCATCAGAAAATCGGCGCCGATCGCGCCGGGATAGCCGACAATGTTGTGGATCGGGCGCGACGTGGCGTGGCTCAGGCTAGGGTCCTGCACCGACCAGGTCATGAGAGCCGCGGCAGCGCCGGCGGCCAGCGTCAGCAAGCCAAGGCCTGCGAGTTCACGCAGGCGGCGGACCAGCGCCTCGCGGATCGCGGTCGGCAACTGGTTCACCAGGGGAATGACACGTTCAATCGCCGGCATGCGCTTCAAGCCTTCGGAAAGATCGATTCGTTTCTTCGGGTCATGCTTCAGTCCAGAATCTGAACCAGCCGGTGCAACGCCTCGGCCGTTGTTTCGCTGTCCGCGACCAGCGCGAGGCGAATGAAGCCCGCGCCGGGATTGCTGCTGTCCGGCTGCTGCCGGGCCAGGTAGCTGCCCGGGATCACGCGGACGCCAGCGTCCCTGTAAAGCTTGACGGTCGCAGCCTCGTCGCCGCCTATGGCCGAGACATCGAGCCAGACACAGAAGCCACCGGCGGGACGCCGATAGCCGTAGCGATTGCCGAGAATCTGGTCTGCCAGATCGAATTTGATCCGGTAGAGCCTGCGGTTTTCCTCGACATGGGTCTCGTCATTGTAGGCTGCGACCGCGACATGCTGGACCGGAACCGGCACCTGAGGCGCGGCCACGTTACGCAGTTCGTGAAAGGCGCTCAGAAATTTCTTGTCGCCGGCGGCAAAGCCGACGCGCATTCCGGGCAGATTCGAACGCTTCGACAGCGACTGGAAGGCGACCACATTGGCGTAATCGCCGCCCGCGCATTCGAGCATGCTGCCCGGCGCTTTCTGCGTGTAGATTTCCGAATAACATTCGTCGCTGAAAATCATGAAGCCGAAGCGGTCGGCGAGTTGTTTCAGGCGGCGGAAATAATCCCTGGAAGCGACCGCGCCTTGCGGATTGGCCGGTGAAGCGATGTACATCGCCACCGTCCTTGCCAGCGTGGCTTCATCGAGCGTGTCGAGATCAGGCAGGAATCCGTTGGCGACCGTGGCCGGCAGATAGACCGGCTCGCAGCCTGCGGCACGAGCGCCGGCGCCATAGGCCGGATAGAACGGATTGGGCATCAGGATGGCCGGCCGCCCCTTGCGTTCGCCGACAAACCGGACGGCGGCCAGTGCTGCGAAAAAAAGCCCTTCGCGGCTGCCTGAGAGCACCATCAGTTCGGTTTCGGGATCGACGGGGCGCGGCAGATCGAAACGCCGGGAGAGCCAGCCTGATGCGGCGCGCCGGAACGGCTCGATACCCTTGGCGATCGGATAGCGCCCAAATTCAGCGATGTGTTGGGCCAGAACCGGACCCACGAAACCCGGAACCGGGTGCTGGGGTTCTCCTAACGATAACGTTATCAATGGCTTGGACGGTTGATACGGCGCCAGCAATTCGGTGACCCGCAAGAAGGGCGAGCGCTCGCCCTCCTGGTTTCCGTCGCCCAGCGGGGCGCGGGATGATGCGGTCATGGCCATACTTGTCGCGCCAACACGGGTGATGCCGCCGATCACGTTTCGAGACCGGTGGGTGTGGATCAGACCACCATAGATACGGCGAGGTTAAGACGCGATTAACCATCGGACCTGGCATCGAAATCCGTCTTCCGGATTCCGAAGAAAAGAAGGGGCTCCAGCTTGCGCTGAAGCCCCTCAACGGTCGGAGCATTGCCGGGTATGTGCCCCAAACCGTAGTTCTGGGCGCCCTCTCCAGGGAGAGAGTGCCCCGGGAGAACTCACATGTTGTAGGCGCGTTCGGTGTGCTCGGTGAGGTCGAGGCCCTCACGTTCGCTTTCGACATTGATGCGCAGGCCGACAATGACATCGACGACCTTGTAAAGAATCGCCGAGCCGACGCCGGACCACACCAGCGTGGTGCAGACGCCCCAGGTCTGGGAAACCAGCTGCGCGCCGAACTCGTAGTCGGCGATCTTGCCGGTGGTGTAATCCATGATGCCGGTGCCACCGAGCGCCGGGTTGACCAGAATGCCGGTGCCGATGGCGCCGATGATTCCGCCGATGCAGTGAACGCCGAAGACGTCAAGCGAGTCGTCGTAGCCGAGCGCGTTCTTCACCGTGGTGACGAAGAACAGGCAGACCACGCCGACCACAAGGCCAAGCACGATGGCTCCCATTGGGCCGGCATATCCAGCCGCCGGAGTGACCGCGACGAGTCCCGCGACCGCGCCTGAAATCACGCCGAGCACCGAAGGATGGCCCTTGAGCATCCACTCGGCGAACATCCACGACAGGGCCGCCGCTGCGGTCGCGACGAACGAGTTGGTCATGGCGAGCGCGGCGCCGCCGCTGGCCTCGAGGTTTGAGCCGGCGTTGAAGCCGAACCAGCCGACCCAGAGCAGCGAAGCGCCGATCATGGACATGGTCAGCGAGTGCGGCGCCATCAGGTCCTTGCCGTAGCCGATGCGCTTGCCGACGATCAGCGCGCCGACGAGGCCCGCGATGCCGGCGTTGATATGCACGACGGTGCCGCCGGCGAAGTCGATCGCGCCCTTCTTGAAGACCCAGCCGGCGTCGGCGTTGACCGCAGCCAGCTTGGCTTCGGCGGCGGCCTTGGCAGCGGTATCGCCGCCTGCCGCCGCAATCGCCTTGACCGCATCCGAGATCGCGTCCGGGCCGGCCCAATACCAGACCATGTGAGCGATCGGGAAATAGATCAGCGTGACCCATAGCGGAATGAACAGCGCCACCGCCGCAAATTTCATGCGTTCGGCGAAGGCGCCGACAATGAGCGCAGGCGTAATGGCCGCAAAGGTCATCTGGAAGCAGACGTAGACGAGCTCGGAGATGTTGGCGTCGACGCTGAAGGTGGCGGCCTTGGAGTCGGGCGTCACGCCCATCAGGAAGGCCTTCGAGAAACCGCCGATGAAGTCGGAGCCGCCGGTAAAGGCGAGGCTGTAGCCGTAAAGCGCCCAGATCACGATGACGACACAGACCGTGTAGAACACCTGCATCAGCACCGAGAGCATGTTTTTGGAGCGGACAAGACCGCCATAGAACAGCGCAAGGCCCGGGATGGTCATCAACAGTACCAGTACTGTCGATGTCAGCATCCAGGCATTGTCGCCCTTGTTGATGGTCGGTTCCGCATAAGCAGCGGTTGTGGCGAACACGCCGACGGCGAGAGCCGCCAATCCCGCGCTATAGGGACGCTTGAACGTCATTTCGATTTACTCCTGATTGGAAAAGGTTGAGCGCGCAGGATCAGAGCGCCGCAGCGTCGGCTTCGCCGGTCCGGATACGGACCGCGTTTTCGAGATTGATGACGAAGATCTTGCCGTCGCCGATCTGGCCGGTCTTGGCCGCCGTCGTGATGGCCTCGATCGTCTTGTCGACTTGATCGGTCGCGATCGCGACTTCGATCTTGATCTTGGGCAGGAAGCTGACCGCGTATTCGGCGCCGCGATAGATCTCCGTATGCCCCTTCTGACGGCCATATCCCTTGACTTCGGTGACCGTCAGACCGTGAACGCCGATGGCGGTTAGGGCATCACGGACTTCTTCGAGCTTGAATGGCTTGATGATCGCCATAACGATTTTCATGGGTCTTGATCCCCGCTTGGACCCGGCCAAGAGGCGACCGAGCGATCTCGACTGAGTTCACCACGCAGAGGGAGGTCACGACGCGGGCACAGCCAAAGGCGGTAGAATCAAATGCCGTGCCAGTTCCGCTGCTTATGAAAAGATCTTTGAACGCGGAGGTTTTTGGCGCTGATAGCGCCTCGGCGGGGACATGCCTCGGAATGCCGCCCAAACCCTAGGCAGAATAGCTCACCGATTGTGCATGGCGGAATCACGCGCCGACCCTTGCCCAGCGTAAGGGCAGCGCGAGGGTATTCAGGTAGGTTGGTTACTGAAGCGCCTCGCCGTGCTGCGAGATATCGAGGCCTTCCAGCTCCTGCTGCATCGAAACCCGGATCGGAACGAACAGGCCAACCAGCTTGAGCAGGATGTAGGTCACCACCGCCGACCAGCCCAGCGTGACGGCGATGCCGTAAAGCTGGGTCAGCAGCAAATGTGGATTGCCTTCCAGAAGCCCGGAGGTCCCGCCGATCGAGGCGGTCGCAAACACCCCCGTGGAGAGAATGCCGGTCATTCCCCCGATGCCGTGGACGCCGAACACGTCCAATGAATTGTCGTAGTTGATGCGGCGCTTGAGCCAGGTGCAGGCCCAGAAGCACACACAGCCGGCGATCACGCCAATCAGGATGCCGTGCCAAGGCTCAACGAACCCCGATGCGGGCGTAATGGTGCCGAGCCCCGCGACCGCGCCGGAGATCATGCCGAGCACAGATGGCTTGCGTTGAACTGACCATTCGATCGCGCCCCATGTGAGCGCGCCGGCGCAGGCGGCCAGATGCGTGGCCGTGATCGCCATCACCGCGCGCGAGTTGGCGGCCAATGCCGATCCGCCGTTGAAGCCGAACCAGCCGACCCACAGCAGGCCGGTGCCCATCACGGCCAGCGACAGGTCGAATGGCGACAGATTTTCCGTGCCATAACCGCGCCGCCGTCCGACCACCATCGCCGCCACCAAGCCACCGGCGCCGGCGCTCAGATGCACCACGAGGCCGCCGGCAAAATCGAGAACGCCTGCGGCTCCCAGAAAGCCTCCGCCCCACACCCAGTGGGCCAGCGGCACATAGACGAATATGAACCAGCCAATGGAAAACAGCAGGTAGGCCGAGAACCGCATCCGGTCCGCGACGGAGCCGGCGACCAGCGCCACCGTGATGATCGCGAACGTCATCTGGTAGAGCATGAACAGGCCTTCCGGAATCGTCTTTGCCGCCGGATTGACGCTGTCCATGGTCATGCCGGCGAGAAACCAGCGATCGAGGCTGCCGAGCAGGGGCCCATTGCCGACGAAAACCAGCGAATATCCGAAGGCTACCCAGAGGATCGAGATCAAGGCTACGGCGGCGAGGCTTTGCGCCATCGTGGCAAGCACGTTCTTCTTCCGCACCATGCCGGAATAAAACAGGGCAAGTCCCGGGATGGTCATCATCAGCACCAGCGCGGTCGCAACGATCATCCACGCGGTATCGGCGGGGCTAATGGCGGGGTTTGCAGCGAAAGCCGGCGTTACGAACGAAAAGACGGCCAGCAGAACCGGCGCAGCCAGCTTCGCTGCACGACAAGAGAGTGCCCCCATTGATATTTCCCCACCCCGATAAGTTACTGTTCGTTGGCCCTGGCGCCATTGCCAGGGCGCGCATGTCGGAATTGAACCACTAGAGCGCGTCGCTGTCGGTTTCGCCGGTTCGTATCCGCAACGCATGATCGATCGGCGTCACGAATATCTTGCCGTCGCCGATCTGTCCGGTGCGGGCGCTGGAGGTAATCACCTCGACCGCCTTGTCGGCGATATCAGATGTTACCGCGATCTCGATCCGCAGCTTGGGCAGGAAGTTCACGACATATTCCGCGCCGCGATAGATTTCGGTGTGGCCCTTCTGCCGGCCGTAACCCTTGACCTCGGTGACGGTCATTCCGTGCACACCGATCGCGGTCAACGCCTGCCGGACTTCGTCCAGTTTGAATGGTTTGATAATGGCGACAACAAGCTTCATGTTCAGGCCTTCTTTCCCGGATTTCGAAGGTCGGTCAAACCGTGAGGGAAATGCGACAGTCGCTCGGCATCTCCTGCACCCCGTCCCACAATAAGTGGCCGCCTGACCGAAAAACAATTGCGAAATTGTCGCTTCGGCCGATAGTCCCCTGTAGCGGCACAGGCATCATCTGCCAAGGCCGGACCCGCGCCGGCAACGGGAACGCCGGGTCCCCTTGCAGGCTGGCGTCTGAACTTTTGCTTTGACCCGGTCTTTTTGCCGGGCATCGTGCGGTCGAGGCGTGTGGGCACCAGCGGTCAGCACGCTCTTCTCAGGGGGGAAGAATGCCAGATCGATCATGGTACTGCGCCTACCAGGGCCAGCAGCTCGGACCTTATCCGGACGCTCAGTTCCGTCAATTCATCGCCACTGGCAGGATTAGCGCCGATACGCTGGTCTGGACCGATGGCATGGGGAGCTGGCAAAAGGCCGGCGACATTCCGGGCCTGATATCGCCGGTTGGCAGGCCGCCCGCCATGCCGGGTGGAACGCCGGGGGTGCCGCAGGCGATGGGCAGCGGATCGCTGTCGATCGAGTTCGAGATTCTGGACTTTGTCAAACAGGCGCTCATGTTTTTTGTCGGCGCGATCCTCATCATCCCCCTGCCGTGGGTCCTGATCCGCAATCTCAGATGGCTCGCTTCCGTGACCCATGTTCCGGGAAGACTCGGTCTTTCTTTCACCGGCCAGGCGGCGACGATCCTGCCTTGGTATTTCGGCGTGGTCGTCCTTGTGATCGTGCTCAACTACTTCATCCCGCTCGGCAACAGGATCTCGGTCCTGGTTGAGATCGGATTGGCCTGGCTCGGCATCCAATGGTTTGTCGCCAATCTGGCGTCCGGCGATGAGCCGCTGGGGCTCAGCTTCTCGGGTTCGTTCTGGGGCTACCTAGGCTGGGGCATTTTGAGCGGCCTGTCGGTCATCACCATCGTGGGCTGGGCATGGGTGCACACGGCGCAGATACGCTGGATCTGTCGCCACATCGATGGCACGCATCGCGAGATCGTCTACAAGGCCACCGGCCTCGAATATCTCTGGCGCGGAATTGTTGTCTTCGTCGGATGTGTTCTCATCATCCCGATTCCGTGGGTGATGCGCTGGTTCATGCAGTGGCAGGCCTCGCAGACCGTGCTGGTCGAGCCGAGGGCGTGACGCGGTTCATCTGCGCTCGCGCACCGAGCCTTCCTGGGCGACGGAGGCCACCAGCGTGCCGTCCGGCTTGAAGATCAGGCCACGGGTCAGGCCTCGGCCGCCCTGCGCGCTCGGCGAATCCTGAGAATAAAGCAGCCATTCGTCGGCGCGAAACGGCCGATGAAACCACATCGCGTGGTCGAGGCTCGCCGGCATCATGCGCTTGTCGAACAGCGTGCGGCCATAGCGCGCCATGACCGCATCGAGCAGCGAGAAATCCGAGGCATAGGCGAGCGCGCACATATGAAGCGCCGGATCGTCGGGCAGTTTTGCGGCCGTCTTGATCCAGACATGGATGCGGCCATCGTCGATCTTCTGGCCGAAATAACGACCGAGTTCGACCGGGCGCAATTCGATCGGCCGGTCCGATTCGTAATAGCGGCGGATGAACTCCGGCATGTCGCGGAACATCGGCTGCTTGGCCATTTCCTCGGCGGTGAGCTTCTCCGGCGGCGGCACGTCCGGCATCTTGTCCTGATGGTCGAATGCGCTCGGTTCCTCGACGTGAAACGACACCATGATCGAGAAGATCGCATGACCATGCTGGATCGCGGTCACCCGCCGGGTCGAATAGCTCTTGCCGTCGCGCAATCGCTCGACCTCATAGATGATCGGGATCTGCGGATCGCCGGGCAAAATGAAATAGCAATGCAGGGAATGCGGCAGCCGGCCCTCAACCGTGCGGCATGCCGCGACCATGGCCTGTCCGATCACCTGGCCGCCGAAAACCCGCTGCCAGCTCGTTTTAGGACTGTTGCCGCGGAACATGTTCACCTCGATCGGTTCGAGATCGAGGATGGAAATCAGGTCGATCAAACTTTTAGACATCGGAAGCGTTCTCTCTCGTCAATCCGCGGTGACCTGCGACGTCAAGCCGAAATTGGCGGCTTTGTCATGTTCCGGGTTCGCTGGCCCGCCGTGATCCCGGAATCACGCTCGGCCCCTTGCTTATCGAGCCTGTTTCGCCCAGCTATAATAAGGTAGCAAGCCGAGTTTTATATAGTTTCGAGTAGGTCCAGCATGTCGGTTCAGCGAGGCATTGTCATCGGCGGCGGCGCATTTGCGGGACTGGCGCTCGCATTGGCGCTGCGTCAGGGCCTTGGGCCCGATTTTGCCATCACCGTCGCCGATCCCGCGCTTGACACCAGGCCGAGCCGCGATCCGCGCGCGACCGCCATCGTCGCGGCCTGCCGCCGTCTCTTCGAGGTCGTCGGCGTATGGAACGATGTTGCAGACGGCGCGCAGCCGATTCTGGATATGGTCGTCACCGATTCGAAACTGCAAGACGCGACGCGACCGGTGTTCCTGACATTTTCCGGAGATGTCGAGCCGGGCGAGCCTTTCGCGCATATGGTCGAGAACCGCTATTTGATCGACGCGCTGGTTCAGCATGCGACCGCCGAAGGGATCGATCTGCGCGGATTGGCGGTTTCCGATTTTGTCACCCACAGCGGCGGAATCGACGTGACGCTTTCGGACGGCAACGTCATCGAAGCAAGTCTTCTGGTCGCCGCCGACGGCGCGCGGTCGAAATTGCGCGGGCGCGCCGGCATCGCCACGCACGGGTGGGACTACGATCAATCCGGAATCGTGGTCACGGTGGGCCACGACCGCGATCACCAGGGCCGCGCCGAAGAGCATTTCCTTCCCGCCGGCCCCTTTGCGATCCTCCCCTTGTCCGGAAAACGCTCGTCGCTGGTCTGGACCGAAAAGCGCACTGAGGCGGCGCGCATCGTGGCGCTCAGTGAAGAGGAGTTTCACGGCGAACTCGAGCGGCGATTTGGTTTGCACCTCGGAGAGGTGAGGGCGCTCGACAAGCCGCGCGCGTTTCCGCTTGGCTACTTCGTGGCGCGGTCCTTTATCGGCGAGCGTCTGGCGCTGGTGGGCGATGCCGCGCATGTGATTCACCCGATTGCCGGGCAGGGGCTCAATATGGGCCTGAAAGATGTCGCGGCGCTGGCCGAAGTCATCGTCGATGCGGCCCGGCTGGGTATTGATCCCGGTCAGGCCGACGTGCTTGAGCGCTATCAACGCTGGCGGCGGTTCGACACCATGGCCATGGGGCTGGCGACCAACTCGCTCAACTTCCTGTTCTCCAACGAATCGACGCTGCTGCGCACGGTGCGCGATATCGGGCTCGGTTTGGTCGACCGCGCTCCGCCGCTGAAGGGACTGTTCATTCGCCAGGCCGCCGGACTCGCCGGCGAGGTTCCGCGGCTTCTGAAGGGCGAGGCGCTTTAAAATTTTTCAGCGCGTATCGTCGGCCTGAATGAAAGCAGCGACCGCATCAACCATGGCCGTATCGATCGCGCGCTCCGGCTGATTGTAAGCGGCCAGATTGTCGTTTTCGTCGGTAACGTCGACCAGGACATGGTTCATGTCCGGTAGCCAAAGCATTTTCGCCAACGGTGAGGCCGCTGAAAGCGCGATAAAATCCAATCGCGCCACTTGCAAGTCACGGCCGCCGCCGACGATCAGCGTTGGCCGGTCAATCGACTTCAAGGGATCGATTGGATCGACGGTGAAGGCCGAAGCAAGGCTCGGCTGCATCGCGGGTGCAATCGAGAGGCCCCGCGGCGGCGGATCGACGATCTGTCCGGCCATGATGCTGTCGATAGCCCTCAAGATCGGATCAAGAATCTCGGGCGGAATCTGCTTTTTCTCGAGTTGCGCCTTCACGAGGTCGCCCTGACGCCGCGCTGCGGTAACGAGCAACACCAGCCGGTCGATCTGCACCTGCCGTGCAGTCAGGATCGCAACCAGGCCCCCTTCGCTGTGCCCGACCACGACCACGCGGGCGAACTTTCCGCTGCTCTTCAGATAATTCACCAGCGAGACGGCATCATCGACATAGTCTTTAAATCGAAAATCTTCCGGCTTTCCGAATTCCGGCTTCCATCCGCCAGCGCCGCGTTTGTCGTAGCGAAGTGTCGCTATTTTCCGCTCCGCCAACTGCTCGGCGAGTTTCTTCAGGGTGGCGGGTTTGGCCTGCGGCCCGTTGCCGTCGTGATCGGTCGATCCGGAGCCAGCGATCAACAGCACCACCGGCGGCCGTTCGACGCCCGGCGGCGTTGTCAGAAACGCATCGATATTGCCGACGCGAATCTGGGTTTCGTTGGCGGATGCATTGGTGATCCCGCCGCAAAGGCCGATGACAGCCAGCGCAAGGAGGAGCGCGCGCCTGCGCATGGCTATTCTATCTTTCTGGCCTCTTCGGGCAGCATGATCGGAATGCCGTCACGTATGGGATAAGCAAGCTTTGCCGCGCGCGAGATGAGCTCCTGCCGCGCCGCATCGTATTCGAGCGGGCCCTTGGTCATCGGGCAAACCAGGATTTCCAGCAGTTTGGGGTCGACGGTGCCTTCGGGGCGTTCGGGCAAGGCAGTCATGCTGCAATCTCCAGGTCGTATGCTGGTGCTGGAATCAGAGCACCCGCATGGCGACCCCTGTACCATATTCGGCCGAAACGTGTAGCCGTGCTGAAGCCTTTTGAAGGCGGCGGTTCCGGGCAGGGTTGCGGTAAAGGAAATTCGAACAGATCCGATCAATTGCAACCAGAACTGCTAGGCGAATTCCAATATTTCTTCGGTAAGACCGGTAGGTACCAAGTGGTCCACAATCCGGGCGGGCAAGGATCGACATGTTTGTAAATCGACGTCAGAGCGAACGACGGGTATGCCGGAGTTTCGCCAAAATTCAATTCGGGACGGGCTCGTTGCCGCGCGACTGCACGATCACGGATGTTTCGGCCGGTGGCCTGAAAGTCATCGCCGAGCATCTTGATGTTCCTCCCGAGTTCACGATCATCATGTCGCAGGGCCGGCCGCGCCAGTGCCGGCTGGCATGGCGGATCGGCTACGAGTTCGGCGCCCAATTCGTCGATTAGACGCTGCTCACGGCCGGCGTATTCGTTGACGCGGTTCGTGCCGGCTTAACCGGAATTTAGGGTTAAGCTGTGAGCATTTCTGGACAGTACTGTCACGTCAGGCTCCAGAAATGTACCCGCGATTGCCCCGGCCGCTCGGCCTTGCGAGATTCCGTGCCGTGCCGGTGTTGTCGGCTGTCCTGCTTCTGGGGCTTTGCGGCTGCCAGACCGACGGGTTGTCGGACATTACGGGGTCGCTCGGCGACAAAGCCGAAAAAACGGCTCCCGCCCACAGCCTGGACTTCTACCACGATCGCTATCACGCCCATCCCGACGATGCCGAGGCGGCGTTGAGTTATGGAAAGGCGCTGCGCGCGGCGGGGCAGCGGTCTCAGGCGGTCGCCGTCCTGGAGCAGGCCACCATTGCTCATCCCAGCGACAAGGCTTTGTTGGCCGGTTTCGGTCGTGCGCTGGCGGACAACGGCAATTTCCAGCAGGCCTTTGAGGTTCTGGGCCGTGCCCATTCCCCTGAAGACCCCGATTGGCGAATTCTCTCCGCCCAAGGAGCGGTCCTTGACCAACTCGGACGCGGGGAGGAGGCCCGGCAATATTATGCGAGCGCGTTGCGCATCGTGCCGGACGAGCCGTCGGTCCTGTCCAACCTTGCGCTCTCTTACGTTCTTTCAAAGGATCTCGCCAAAGCCGAGGAAACCCTGCGCCGCGCCAATAGCCGCGCCGATGCCGATCCGCGCGTGCGGCTGAACCTCGCACTCGTGGTTGGCTTGCGCGGGCACATGGCCGAGGCCGAAAGCCTGGCGAAAGAAGGCCGGCCGCCAGAGGAGGCGGCAGCCAATGTCGCTTACTTGAGGCGAATAATGGCAAAACAGGCCACCACGAAAACCGCGTCTGGCGCTACCGCACGTACGGACTGAGCGCAATTCGGCTTGAGGCGGCTTAGAGTTCCTTTTTTCGAAGCTCGCAAGCCATTGCAGCGACCTCTGAACTTCCGGGAATTCTGAATTCGCCGCACTAGCCTTTGGCGCGAAGCTTCCTGATAATTGGCGCGAACAGTGAGCCGCGCGGCTTCTTGGCTTCGCCACGGCCGGTGAGTTGTTGCGCCATCTGCACGAATATCTTGCTGATGCGGTGGCTGGCGGAGATCTCGGCGATCATCTGGCCGTTATTCGCAGCGGCGCCGAACATCTTCGGGTCGAACGGAATCGAGGCGATCGGCGGCCCTTCGATGGCCTTGGCGAATTCACGCGGGGAAATTTCCGGCCGCTTCGACATGCCGACCTGGCTGAGACAATAAATCGGGGGCCGGTCATTGGGGCGCGCCGCCTTGAGCATGCTCAGCAGGTTCTTGGCGTTGCGCAGGTTGGCGAGGTCGGGTTCGGCGACGATCAGGATGTCGTCAGCTCCGACCAGCGCGCGCCGCGTCCATCCCGACCACTGGTGGGGGATATCGAGGACGATCACCGGTGTCGTCAGGCGCAAGGTGTCGAAAATCGCATCAAAGGCATCCGCGCCGAAATCATAGACTCGGTCAAGCGCTGCCGGTGCGGCCAACAGGTTCAGATGGTCGTGACACTTCGCCATCAGACGCTCGATGAACGCGCTGTCGGGCCGTTCGTTAGCGAACACCGCGTTGGCGATGCCCTGCAACGGATCCTTGTTGTAATCGAGGCTGGCGGTGCCGAATGCAAGGTCGAGGTCGATGACGACCGAATCCAGAGTCAGGTCCCGCGCAATCGCCCATGCCAGATTGTGGGCGACGGTGGAGGCGCCGACGCCGCCCTTGGCGCCGACAACGGCGATGATGCGCCCGACGGCAACGGCTTCGGACGCCGAGAACAAACCGCAGATCGCGCGGACGACATCGAGCGTCTCGACGGGACCGATCACATAATCGCTGACGCCGCGACGGACCAGTTCGCGATAAGGCGCGACATCGTCATCGCTGCCGATCACGACCACGCGCGTTCCGGCGTCGCAGACGGTCGCGAGTTGATCGAGGCCGGCGAGGATATCGTGGCCGTCCTTGGTCTCGAGAATGATGACGTTCGGCGTCGGCACGCTGTGATAGGTCTCGATGGCCGCTTCCATGCCGCCCATCTTCATCGTGAGATGCGCCTTGGCCAGGCGCCGGTCGAGACCGGCCGATTGCACCGCATCGGCGGTCGTCGTGCTTTCGCAGAAGGCTTGCACGGACACCCGTGGCGCCGGCGCGATGTAATCGTCGCTTAGCGGCGGCAGAACATCCAGCTCATCGGAATCGTCACGCGAATGGATCATTTGCCTGTATCGCTGAGTTTGGCCTTGTCGGCTTCGGGATAATCGGTCGTGGTGGGTGTGCCCTTGCGATATTTCTCAAAGGCTTCGCTGCGCCGTGCGGTATAGGCCGGGGTTTCCGGGCGCGGCTGCACGAGATCCGCCGGATTTTCGACCATCGCCGCCATGTTACGCTGATAGGCGCAGCCGAAATTGTGATAGGACTTGTTGTCGAAATAGCCGGGATCCTTGATCGAAGGTCCGAGATCCTCGGGCCAGAGCCCGCAAGGTCCGGCCACGGCTGCCATCCTTGGATAGGTAAAACGGACGGTGGCAAGGGTCCTGGGATCGTCGGGCGTATAGCGGTGCAGCTTGATTCCATTTGACGGCACGCCGCCCGCTTCGAGCAGCGCCCTCGCTTCGTGGAATGCACTTTCCGCCGCGCGCGCATTGGACGTATCGACCGGCACATCGACGACGATGGCGCCGGTTCCTTCGGCGACCCAGGTCCGCGCCAGTCCGGCGATGTCGGCGCGCTGGGCGGCCGACAGTCCGCCGCGAGCATGGCCAACGAATAGAACGATGGAGCGGTTGGCTTCCTGGACGGTGATCGGATGCCGCAGGCGATAATCCTCCGGAACGTGCGCGGTCGTTGCGACGCTGCCGGTGGTCTCGGAACAGGCGCCCAAGACGACCGAAAGGCCGAACAGCGCACCGATCAGGCATAGCGCTCTGGTGCGATTGAGCGACGTTTCGTTTGTCATCGTGCTTCCCCCGCTTACGTCGTCTCAGTCGATGATGAAGCCGAAATTGGGCTGGTAACTTCCGACCTGTTGCACCCGCGCCGGCACGCCGTAGATCCGGTTGATCTGTGCGAACAGGGCCGATTGCGAATCCGACGCCGGCGCAAATCCATCATCCGGCCGCGACAGATCCTTCTGCGCGACCGCGCGCACCACGTAAGGGGTGACGATGACCATCAGTTCGGTCTGGTTGTTGACGAAGTCCTGGCTTCGGAACAGCTGACCGAGCACCGGGATCTGATCGACACCGGGCATTCCGTTGACGGCCTGCTTGGTCTGCTCCTGAATGAGCCCGGCCATCGCGAGCGAGCCGCCAGAGGGAATTTCGAGTGTCGTTTCGGCGCGGCGGGTTTTGACCGAGGGGACATTAATCCCGCTGATACTGATCGAGTTATCGGTCGAGACTTCGGAGACTTCCGTCATCACGCGGAGGCTGATCTTGCCCTCGGTGAGCACAACCGGCGTGAAGTTGAGCGAGATGCCGAACTTCTTGAAGGCGATCGACGGCGCGCACTGCCCCACGGCGCCCGCCGGATTGGTCTGACAGGTCACACCGGTTGGGAAGGGGAATTCGCCGCCAACAACGAAGGTCGCGGACTCCCCGGAAATCGCTGTCAGATTGGGTTCGGCAAGCGTGCGAACGACGCCCGCGCTTTCCAAAGCGCGAAGGGTTGCAGTAACCGTCGGGACGCCGGCTTTGTTGAGGGCGGACGCGACCAGCGAACCGCTCGTCAGCGGCCCTCCGTTCGCGGTGAACGGGTTGGTGTTGTTGAAGTTCACCACCGCGGTGCCGTAATTCATGTTGGCGCTGAGATCGATGCCCAATTGCTTGATGATGCTGCGTTGGACTTCCGCAACGCTGACCTTCAGCATCACCTCGTCGCGGCCGCGAACCACGATGGAATTGACGACCTTGTCCGCGCCGCCCACCAGGCGTGCAACGACATCGCCGGCTTGCTGCGCTTCGATCGGGGTGGCTACCGATCCGGTCAGCATCACGCCCTCGCCAACGCCCTCGGCCTGGATCGTCGCTGCCGGCAGCAATTGCTTCAACGCCGCACGGACGCCATTGAGGTCGCGTTTGATCGCAATGTCATAGGCCGCGATCTGCTGACCATCCGCATCGAAGAACACGACATTGGTCTGACCGACGGCCGAGCCGATGATGTAAGCGCGTTGCGGCGAGCGGATGACCGCGTTGGCGACCTTCGGATCAGCCACTAGCACGTCCTTGACGTCGCGGGGCAGGTCGATAACGGCCGATTTGCCGACGCCAAGCGAAAGAAAGCGGGTCTTCGGCGCGACGCTCGGGATGCTCGACGTGGTCGCCGGCGCAGTGTCGCTCTCGCCTGCCGCGGCCGGAGCAAAGCCGGAAACCAGCGCGAGCGCAGCCGCTGAAAACGACAAGGCGCTGATGAGTAAGGCGCGGATAGACGTCCGGCTCCCCCTGCAAGACATATTCTTCGTCCTTCTGATCATGGCCTTCTGGTCACTTGGCAGCGGTGCTTGGATGGGTGACGCCGTAGCGGACGACGTTGATACCGGGGCGCTGAGTTGTGGCGTTGGCGCTGACCTCAACCTGGTTGACGTCGGCGATGCTGCGCAGCGCGAGCGACAGCGTTCCCGCCTGTCGCGACGAGGCGAGCGTGGCGGTCTGCTCAGGCTTCAATTCGAGGGTGACCGTCCGGCCGACGACGTTGTTGGTGCCGTCTTTTTCCTTCGGCGCCTGATCGATCGCGAGAACGCGAATATTGGCCAGGACAATGTTGGTAATAACGAGCTCGGGGCCGGTTGGATTGGCCTGATCCTTCAGGCGTCGCGTCATGAGAACGTCGACGTGATCGTTGGGCAGAATGAATCCGCCGGCGCCGGTTTCTGCGGAAATTTCAGTCGATACCGCGCGATATCCGCTCTGCAGGATCGCGGCCATGAAGCCGGAGCCGTCGGCCTTCACCAGTTTTGCTTCCCGGATCGGTTCGCCGGCCACGAAGGGGGCGCGCGCGATCGAGCCTGCGATCTGGTTGGTGGCATCCGGGCGATCGCTGCGGCGAATGAAGCTGCCGCTCGTCGTCGACGCCGGCCAGCTTTGCCAGATCATGTCGTTGGGTGTCAGCGTCTGGCCGAGGTTGATGTCGGCCTTGGCCACCAGAACGTCGGCGGTCTGAAGCTGGGCGCTGGGCGTGACCGGAGCCGGCGTCTTGGTGTCGGCGCCGCTGGCAAGATACGCCGCGACGCCGCCGGCGCTGAGAGCGATGGTCAGGACGACAATGCGGGCAATGTTCATACGCGATCTACTGTTACGCAGGTTTACTGGACGGTCTTCGGGAGAAGCTCGTCTCTAGCGATGACTAAGCCGTAAAGGTATAAGCGAGCTTGAAAGCCAAAGCGTTTGCGCAAGACCGCTTGCTGATTTGTCCGCATGGTGAACGCAAGGTTATCGTCTTCGCTAAGCTTGCGCGTCGCGAGCTTCGATATCCGCTCAGCCGTTCGATTTACGGGATAAAAGCAGCGGCCGGCGCGTCCGCGCACCGGGGCGGAAATGTGCCGGCAACGGCGATGGCGCTTGAGGCAATTGATTTACCATGCGGACAAAAGCCCCGACCGCAACGCTTTTCGCAAGTGCCCACCTTCCGAAGTTCGTGCTCCGTCGCAGCGCCCACCTTCACGAACTTCGGAAAGTTATGGGCACTAGCAAACTTATTGATTCTAGTACCGCTTATCGATCTGAAGTCTCTGGAAGGAATTGCGGCTCGTGGTGCAGGGACTTCAGATCGGCGGTACTAGGCTGCATCAGGATGAGGCGATCCGAAGCATTTCCTGCACCACGGCGCGCAGCTGTGCCGGAGGCAGCGCCCGGTCCGAAAGCGCGAAGCCGAGATAGGCCCAATAGAGAATTTGGGCCCGCGTACGGGCATCGTCGTCGGCAACGCCGGCGGCTCGGAGCAGGCCTTCGACATAAGTTACCCGCCGCTTGTCGATCGCCTGCACCGCGGCCCGCGCCGTCGGATCGACTACGGCCCAGCGGCGGACCGCGTTTTCAAGCGCCAGCCGCTCGCCGAAGACCCGGCGCAGCAAGCGCTCCACCGCGTTGTCCTTTTCGGCCGCGGCGTCGACGTCGGCGATAATCCTCTCGGCGGCAATGTCGCGCCAAAGCTTGAGCAACTCGGCATGAAAGGCTTCGATGTCGGCGAAGTGCCAGTAAAAGCTGCCGCGCGACACCCCCATGGACTTTGCCAGAGGCACCGCCTTGAGCGCCGTAAAACCCTCCTGGGCGAGGGTCTTCAGCCCGTGGTTCAGCCAGTCCGTGGCGGAGAGTTGATCAACCATTTGTCATCGTTCTGCGGCAGCACCACCATACACCACTGTATTGACAGTGCCAGAGAGTTGGCGCATTGTCGCCATACACAAGTGTATGGAGGTTAGCATGCGCGACCTGTTCCTCCAAGCGGCCGGGATTGCTGCGATCGCGGTGGCCCTGATTCACGGCATCCTCGGCGAAGTCAGGGTCTTTGCCCGCGCGACCATCGAGCCAGCGCGACTGCGCACCTTGATCCGGGTCTGCTGGCAAATCGGCACCGTTGCGTGGATCTGCGGCGGCGTGCTTCTGATCGCGACGCCCTCCGTCGCTTCGGCTCCCGCCCGTCACTGGATCATCGTCACGACGTCCTTGATGTACGGCTTCGGAATGATCGGCAATTTCTGGGTGCTGCGCGGCCGGCATTTCGGCTGGGCCGCGCTCGGCGCGGTCATCACTATGGCGATCATCGGTTACTAGTGCGGACTTTCCGAAGTTCGTGCTCCCCCTCCGCGCGCGCCGTTCACGAACTTCAAATGGGCGGCACTAGCGGGGGTGATCGGCGAACATCAGATCACCGGGCCGTGAGGCTCCGCGTCGGCCTGTCACAGCCAGGTCTGCTATGCGATCTCTCCATTCCCGGTCGTCGCAAATCCGCGCCAGTTTAAAATCGCTCTAAGATCAATGGCTTTTAGCCCGCCAAGCTTGACCTGCGCCCCTGCGGTTGAAAATACAACATCATGACCGCCATTGATCAAAACGACGCGCCGCCGCAGATGCGACTTGGCCTGGCCAAACGCGGCTATTCCGGCGTGATCCACCATCTTGACGCTGAGGAGGTGGATTCTTCGCTTTCCGCACTCGAACTCGAAAGCCGCCTGATCGAGCTCGGTTTCGTCGAGGGAGCCAGGGTCAAAGTGCTCCACGAAGGTATCGTCGGTCGTGACCCGATTGCCATTCGTATCGAGAACGTCACGGTTGCGGTGCGCCGGCGCGAGGCGATGGCCGTCGTCGTCGTCTGACTGGTGCGGCGAATTTGAAGTTCCTATCGATGGGGCCGTGATCTCGCCACAGGAACTTCAAATTCGAAAGCCGCACCAGAAACAATAAATTTTCGAAGCTCCTTTGATTCCGAAGTTCGTATCAGAGGTTGCCGCGATAGCTTGCGAACTTCGGAATCAGAGCTTTGGACTGTACGGCGTCATGGAAGCACCGTTAATGCATCTTGCTTTGGTGGGTACGCCCAATAGCGGCAAGACCTCGCTGTTCAATGCGCTGACCGGCAGCCGGCAGAAGGTCGCGAATTATCCGGGGGTGACCGTCGAACGCAAAGAAGGTTTTTTCGTCACCCCGCTTGGACGGCAGGCGTCGCTGGTCGATTTGCCCGGCACCTATTCGTTGCGCGGCCGCAGCCCTGACGAGGAAATCACCCGCGATTTCGTGCTCGGTCGCGCCGCCGGCGAAACGCTTCCCGATCTCGTGCTGTGCGTGGCCGATTCCACCAATCTGCGGCTGACGATCCGCCTGCTGCTCGAGCTCAAGCAGACCGGCCGGCCCTTGATGCTGGTGCTCAACATGTTCGACATCGCGACCAGGCGCGGCGTGACCGTCGATGCCCCGCAAATGTCCGAGATGTTGGGCGTGCCGGTGGTGACGTCGATTGCCGTCCGCAAGACCGGGATCGCCGAGCTGTTGCGCAAGACCGATGAAATCGCGGTGCAGGCACCGTCGGCGCCCCAGCAAAATCTTTGGCAGCCGCTCTCGGTGGCCGAGTTGCGCGCCACCCAGCGCGAAGCCGACCGGATTATCGCCGCGACCGTCAGTCTGCCGACGAGGCCCGATACATGGACGGCCCGGATCGATGCCGTGGTGCTGCATCCGGTGGCCGGGCTTGCGATCCTCGGCCTGATTCTGTTCGTCATGTTCCAGGCGGTGTTCGCTTGGGCGCAGCCGGTGATGAACCTTTTGTCCGATTCGTTTACGGCGCTCGGTCAATTCGTGCACAACACCCTGCCCGGCGGGCTGTTGCAAAGCTTCCTTCAGAACGGCGTCATCTCCGGTGTCGGCAGTGTCATCGTCTTCCTGCCCCAGATCATCATCATCTTCCTGTTTATCCTGCTGCTGGAAGACTTCGGCTACATGGCGCGCGCGGCGTTCCTGATGGACCGCATCATGGGCGGCGCCGGATTGCACGGCCGGGCTTTCATTCCGCTGCTTTCAAGTTTTGCCTGCGCCATTCCCGGGATCATGGCAACCCGCGTCATCGATAACCGCCGCGACCGCCTGACGACGATCCTGATCGCGCCGCTGATGACCTGCTCGGCGCGGATTCCCGTGTACACCCTGATCATCTCGGCTTTCATTCCCGACGAGCAGGTTTGGGGCTGGATCAACCTCCGCGGTCTTGTGATGTTCGGCCTCTATGCGGCCGGCATCGGCAGCGCGCTTGGCGTGTCGTTCCTGATCAAGTTCTTCATGTTGCGCGATTACGCACCCGCGCCGTTCATGCTTGAATTGCCGGACTACAAACTGCCTCGCCTCAAGAGCATTGCGATTGGCATCTATACCCGGGCGAAGATGTTCCTGCAGCGGGCCGGCACCACGATTTTTTCGATGATGGTGCTGATCTGGTTTCTCGCGTCGTTTCCAACGCCGCCGGTGGGCGCCGATGGGCCTGCCATCAATTACAGCCTGGCCGCCATCGTCGGCCATGCGCTGGCGCCGCTGTTCGCGCCGCTGGGATTCAACTGGCAAATCGTGGTCGCGCTGATTCCGGGCATGGCGGCGCGGGAAGTCGCGGTCGCAGCGCTGGGCACGGTCTACGCCATCGAAGGCGGGAAGGAAGCGGCCGACCAGATCGGGCAAGTGCTGGCCACCAAATGGAGCCTGGCGACGGCGCTGTCGCTGCTGGCCTGGTACATCTTCGCCCCGCAATGCGCCTCGACGCTTGCCGTCATCCGGCGCGAGACCGGAAGCACGAAATGGATGGCCCTCACCTTTGCCTATATGTTTGTGCTGGCCTATCTGGCGAGCCTTGTGACCTACAACATTGCGGTAGCGCTCGGCGCCGGGTAGCCGCGCACCAAAACTTCCTCGGCCGACGCTGTCTGGAGGGCTACTGCAATCCCGTATCGTTGCTGGTGCGCTTCTTGGCGAGATCCATCTCGGTGATCGCAATCAGGATTTCGGCGCGGGTCTTGAGATCGGGCGCTTCCAGCATCGCCTGTTTTTCCGGCGCCCCATAGGGCGACATCATCGCCAGCGCATTGACCAGGGCTTCATTCGGCGCGTTTTCGATTCCCTCCCAGTCGACCTTGAGGTTATTGGCCTTCAAAAATTCCGTCAGCGCCTTGAGGAGAGATTCGCGATCGACGGCTTGTTCGCCTTTTCGCGCGGTGAAATCGTCGAGATAGGGGAAGTAGTCGACCTGGCATTGCCGATACGGCGTCAGCGCGGTTTTTTCCTCGACCACCTTGAAGCGGCTGATGCCCGTGAGTTCGAGGATATAGCGGCCGTCGCCGGACTCGGCGAGCTGGGTGATGCGTCCGACACAGCCGACATGAAACAGTTTCGGATGAGCTTCATCGGGAGAATGGGCGACGTCGGGCTGGATCATTCCGATCAGGCGATGGCCGTCCCGAAACGCATCGTCGACCATCGCCAGATAGCGTAGCTCGAATATATTGAGCGGCATCTGCCCGCGCGGCAACAGCAACGCGCCAGGCAGCGGGAATACCGGAATGATCTCGGGAAGGTCTCCGGGTCCGCGATATTGGGCATTGATCGGCATTGCGGTCACCAGCGCATATCGTGCCTCTAGTGGTCCGATTCTAACATTTGCATCCCGATATGGCAGGCACTTTTGCAAATGTTAGAATCAAAGGACCACTAGCAAATATAAGTTTCTAGTGGAGTTTTGGATTTGACATTCGCTTTGCGCATTCCCGGCTACGGGTTAGCGAATGTCAAATCCACTCCACTAGTGCGGCGAATTTGAAGTTCCTATCAGTTTCGCCGCGAGTCCATCATAGGAACTTCAAATTCAAAGCCGCACTAGAATTCATTAAGTTGCTAGAGCTCCTTTGATTCCGAAGTTCGCATCAGAGGTCGCCACAATATCATGCGAACTTCGGAATCGGAGCTCTAGTCAGCCCACGCCATTCGCGTTATCCCGATCGTGCAGGCATCGGCCTGCCGCCGTCCTGGCAAAATCGGGATTACGAAAACAAGATCGTCGACAGCCGCTTTCTTCCTTCAACGGTCGCTTCATCGGTCGCGCCCCACGCGTCGAAGAACTGCACCAGTTGCTTGCGGGCGCCGTCCTCGTTCCACTTGCGGTCACGCTTGACGATTTCGAGCAACTGCTGGGTCGCCTCCGTGCGCTTGCCGGCGGCGTTGAGCGCGGTCGCCAGGTCAAATCGCGCCTGATGATCAAGCGGGTTTGCGGCGACTTTCTGTTCGAGTTCGGCCAGCGGGCCGAGAGAGCTTGCCTGTTCGGCGAGATCGATCGTGGCCTGCACGGCCTTGACCGCGGCGTCGCCGCGCCTGGATTCCGGTACCATCGCCAGCGTCTGCTTGGCCTGATCGATGGCGCCTGATGTGGCGTAACATTTCGCCAGTCCCGCCAGAGCAGGGATGTTGGTGGCGTCGACCGAGAGCACTTCGGCATAGACCGAGGCAGCGGTGGCCGCGTCGCCCTCGGCAAGCAAAGTCTCGGCTTCTTTAAGGACCTCGGCGATATTCGGCTCGCCGGGCATGCCCGCGGTCAGCTTGTCGACGAAGGCCGTGACCTGGCTTTCCGGCACCGCGCCCATGAAGCCGTCGGCGGGCTGACCATTGACGAAGGCGATCACGGCCGGAATGGACTGGATGCCCATCTGGCCCGGAATTGCCGGATGCTCGTCAATGTTCATCTTGACCAGCTTGACCTTGCCCTTGGCGGCGTGGACGACCTTTTCGAGAATTGGCGTGAGCTGGCGGCAAGGGCCGCACCACGGCGCCCAGAAGTCGATCAGCACCGGCTGCTGCTTGGACTCCTCGATGACGTCCTTGACGAAGGTCTGGGTGGTCGTCTCCTTGATCAGATCGGGCGCTGCCGGCGGTGCGGCTCCATTGCCCTGCTCTACTATCGTCACGGGAATCCTCGTCTGAATTTTGCCAGTTTTGGGCCGAGCCTCTCTAGCACGGTCCGGCGTCGTCGTTCAGAAGTTCTCTCCCCCAAATGGCGGCTGGCCGGGAAATTTCAATTGGTTCGGGCGGTATCCGGGATCTGGGCCCTTGGGGACCCAGGCCCCACGGCTTTCGGAGATCGGGTGGATGCCCAACTTCGGCCGCTCCATAAGGACCCGGCAGTCCAGTCCTTGAGGAGCTAGTTTGGTGGCAACAGCCTATTACAGCACGGTGTTAGAGTGGCCCGCCCAGGATGTCTGGGAAATCATTCGCGATTTCAACAATTACCCAGTCTGGGTCAGAGGCGCTGCAGAAAGCGAAATTGAAGGCGGAAAATCCGGGAGCACGGTTGGCGCGATCCGAAATGCGCTCTATCAGGGACAGCGGACACGTCAGCGGCTATTGGCCCAATCCGATGTCGAGCGGTCGCAGACTTACGAATTCTGTGATGCGCCGACGCTGCCCGTGACAGGCTTTCGCGCCACGCTGCGGGTTACGCCGGTCGTCGATGGCGACCGCGCTTTTGTCGAATGGTGGGCGACTTTCGATTGCGAACCCCTCCAACGCGCCGAGCTCACCGAAACGCTTCGGATTCGGTTCGGAAATTGGCTCCAGTCTTTGCGTGAATCGATGGGGTCCGATTCGGCGAAGTTGCCGGCGCTTGCCGGGTCAGCGGCCGTGTAGCGCCCATTTTGGGCCAATTTCGCCAAAATGACAGCGATATCGGGCTGTTAAGCTGTTTTCGATGATCCGTTGCTGGCTGTTGCATTCGCAGCCTGCATTTGGCATAGCTCTGCCGTCGCTTGTTACAATCAAGCGACGCTCCCTAAGGATGCGGGTGTAGCTCAGGGGTAGAGCACGACCTTGCCAAGGTCGGGGTCGAGGGTTCGAATCCCTTCGCCCGCTCCAGGTTTTCGCGAACATGCAGGTCCGCCACATCGGACTGCCGTTCGGCGAAATTTTATTTTCCCGCAATTGACGCGAGCCGCGTTACGGCGCTTCGACGCACGGCGTTGCGATGACCTTTCCTCAGACCTTTGCGCGCTTCTCTCCCGCAAAGGATGTGCTAGGATTTCTTCGGCCCTGCGCGCGGATCCGAATTCCGCCGCAGAGGTGTTTGAAAAAACAAGATCGCAGCCGTGTTGGCTGTACAGGGAGAGAGACGCGATGAAATCGGCTTTCAATCGATATATTCTTGCGTTTACAACGATCCTCGCCGTGGGGGCGGCCGGTTATGCCGGCGCGCAAGACAAGCCTCTGAAAAAATATGAGTCCGGCAACAAGGAGTTCTGGACTCATCCACCGGATGACTGGTTCCTCGGCGATGAGACCGAGGCACAGAAGGGTCTGACCCCGAAGGCGGGTCCGCCGACCGGCTCCTCGGATGCCGAGCTGGCTTCGGCGCTCAAGAAGATCAAGCTGCCGCCGGGCTTCAAGATTGAAGTCTATGCCTCGGGCGTTCTGTCCGCGCGGCAGATGGCGTGGGGCGACAAGGGTACGCTCTTCGTCGGCTCGTTCGGGCTCGGCAACGTCTATGCCATCACCGACAATGGCGGCAAGAAACAGGTCAAGACCATCCTCAAGGGTCTCAATCCGCCGATGCCCACCGGAATCGCTTTCAAGGATGGCGCGCTCTACGTCATCAATGTCAACAAGTTGATCCGCTATGACAACGCCGAAGCCAATCTCGACAAGCTCGGCGACGGCAAGGTCGTTTATGACGACATGCCTTCCTACGCCGCGCATGGCTGGAAGTATCTCGCGGCCGACAAGGATGGCTGGTTCTATATTCCGTTCGGACCTCCCTTCAACATCGGTATTCCGCCGACCAGCGTATCGCAGATCCGGCGCGTCGATCCCAAGACCGGCAATGCCGAACTCGTGGCGCTCGGCGTTCGCAATAGCGTCGGTGGCGACGTCGATCCGCGCACCGGCAAGTACTGGTTCACCGAGAACGCGCGCGACTGGATGAGCGACGATACGCCAAGCGACAAGCTCAACATGATCGCGAAACTCGGCGAGCACTTCGGGTATCCCTATTGCCACGAGGGAGATATCCCGGATCCGAAGTTCGCGATGGGCCACAAGTGTTCGGAGTTCACCCCGCCGGTGCTCAAGCTCGGCGCGCACGTGGCTCCGCTCGGCATGAAGTTCTATACCGGCAGCCAGTTCCCGGCCGACTACAAGAACTCCATCCTGATCGCCGAACACGGCTCATGGAATAGGCATAAGTATCAGGGCGCGCGCATCGTTCGCGTCACTGCCGATCCAGACGGCAAGAACGCCAAGCAAACGGTGTTCGCGGAAGGCTGGCTCGACGGCGATCAAAGCTTTACTGGCCGTCCTGCCGACATTCTCCTCGACAAGGATGGATCGATCCTCGTTGCCGACGATTGGGCCGGTGCGATTTATCGCATCAGCTACAGCAAGTAGAGGCTGAAATCTCAAGAAGCTGCGGCCGCCCGGTGACGGGCGGCCGCAGATTTTGTTTTTTGGGCCAGGAGTAAAGTGTGATGCCGGTCATGCGACGCCAATTTTTTCTCAGCGCCTTGTGCGCAACTGCAATGTCTGTGGCCTTCACAGCCGCATCGCCCGCCGCAGACCTTGAGGCCGCGAAGAAGAAGGCCGAGATCTGCGCCGGCTGTCACGGCGAGAACGGCATCTCGCAAATGGAGAATGTCCCCTCGCTGGCGGGACAGCCGGACCAGTTCCTTCAATGGCAACTGGTGTTTTTCCGCGCCGGGTCGCGCAAGAACGAACAGATGCAGCCGATCGTCGAACAGATCGACAATGAGGATATCCGCAACCTCGGCGCCTATTTCGCCTCACTCACGCCGCCGAAAGCACCGCCGGACGACAACCCCGATCTGTCGAAGAAGGGCGCCCAAGCCGCCGTCGGCCGGCGCTGCGCCAACTGCCATGGCGACAGCTTCGCAGGCACCAACGCGGTGGCGCGCATCGCCGGCCAGCGCGAGGAATATCTTCTGAAGGCGTTGCACGACTACAAAACGGGCGTGCGCTCCGGCGGCGGCATGGCAGCGATGGCCGATGTCGCCTACCCCTTGAGCGAAGAAGAAATCACCGCGCTGGCGCATTATCTTTCGCATTTGTAACGGCCTCATCCTGAGGAGCGGCGTATTCGCCGCGTCTCGAAGGATGAGATCACGTGTTGACCTCATCGTTCGAGACGGCGCTGCCGCGCCTCCTCACCATGAGGAATTCAACCGCGCTGGTTCTCATACGTCTTCAGATGCGTGTAGACGATCCGGAGCTTCAGCACCGGGACCTTCGCGGCTTCGCCGCGCGCAATTAAGTCACCAATAATGTGATCAGCCTCGACCCGGGCGCCTGCCTTGATATCCCGGAACATCGAGGCGGTGAGTTGCGAACCTTCCGCGGTCAACATTCCCCGCGCGCGCTCGAAGAACGGGCCAGTGGGACTATGGCCTTCGGCTGCGGCGACCGCGCTGCATTCCTCAAGGATGCCGAGGATGAAATCCTTGCCTCCTGGCGCTGCCAGAATATGGCCGACGGCAGCCCGCATCGAACAGGTCGAGGCGGCAAGCGAGGCGAGAAAAACCCATTTCTCCCACATGTCCTGGATCACCTGCGCGCTTGCGGCGGCGCCGAACTTGCCGCTCGACATGGCATCCGCAATGGCCCGCACCCGGTCCGAGATTTTGCCGTCGCGCTCGCCGAATCCGAGCGACTGCATCGGCGCGAGCTGGACGATCTCGCGGTGCTCGTTGAGGGTGACTGCGATCGCGCACAGTCCGCCGAGCACTGCGCTTGATCCGAACCGTTGATCGAGCACGTCGAGGTGACGCATGCCGTTGAGCAGCGGCAAGATCGCCGTCTTCGGCCCCACCGCCGGCGCGAACGAGGCGATCGCGTCTTCGAGATCGAACGCCTTGCAGCTCAACAGCACGAGATCGAAGGTCTTATCGAGCTTGTTCGCCTGCACGGTCGGCGGCGCCGTCAGCGTCACGTCGCCGTTCGGGCTTTTGATGACGAGACCGGCGGAGGCGAGCTCAGTCGCGCGGCGCGGCCGGACCAGAAATGTTACATCACGTCCGGCCTGCAGCATTCGGCCGCCGAAATATCCGCCGATGGCTCCGGCTCCGACCACGAGGATGCGCATGAATGGTTTCCTTCTTTTTGTTGGGGGTCATTGCCAGCGCGATGACGCCCGATGCTTTTAGCTCTTTACCACTTTTCGCCAAACGGACGTATTTCAAGTTCGAAGGTCCAGGCGCTGCGCGGCTGCTGGTAAAGCTGCCAATAGGACGCAGCGACGGAAGCAGGCGGCATCAGCAGATCCGGATTGTTGAGCGCTTCCTTGCCCCAGAGATCTTCGCGGCGCTGGCGCACCCAGGCGGTATCGACGCCGGAATCGATGATCAGATGGGCGACATGGATGTTCTTCGGACCCAACTCACGCGCCATCGATTGCGCCACGGCCCGAAGCCCGAATTTGGCGCTGGCAAAGGCGGCAAAGCCGCTGCCGCCGCGTAACGAAGCCGTGGCGCCAGTAAAGAAGATGTTGCCTTGACCACGGGGTACCATCAGCCGTGCCGACTCCCGGCCCGCCAGAAAACCCGCCCAGCACGCCATCTCCCACACTTTGCGAAACACGCGATCGGTGGTTTCAAGGATCGGGAAATTGACATTGGCGCCGACGTTGAAAATGGTCACTTCCAGCGGCGCGTGCTTGTCGGCATCATCAAGGAATGCCGCGACTTCGTCTTCCTTTCGAGCGTCCAGCGCACGCGCGACGATCGATCCACCCGCGGCTTCGATTTCTTTCACCAGCGGTTCAAGCTTGGCGCCGTCGCGCCGGCCGGCGAAGACGGTGAAGCCTTCCGCGGCAAATTTCTTGGCGATCTCGGCGCCGATGTAATCGCCGGCGCCGATCACGGCCACGGTGGCGTTGCGTTTTTGCATTGTCTCGTACTCCACTCAGGTCAACTTCGTCATTGCGAGCGAAGCGAAGCAATCCAGACTGTTCGGACGGGGCGAAGCTGGATTGCTTCGTCGCTTCGCTCCTCGCAATGACGGAAAATTATTTCCCCAATACCATCTCCTCGACGTCGCGCAACTGCTCCTTGCCGAAGAATATTTCGTTGCCGACGAAAAATGTAGGCGAACCGAACGCGCCACGATCGACCGCGGATTGCGTATTCTCGATCAGTTTTGCCTTCACTTCGGCTTCGCCCGCGCGTTCGAACAATCGCTTCGCATCAAGTCCGGACGTCGTCAGCGCGGCAAGCGCAATCGCCGGGTCGTCCATCTTCTTCGGTTCAACCCACATGTGGTGGAAAGCGGAGTCGATATATTTTTCAAACACGCCCTCAAATTGCGCTGCGACCGCCGCGCGCATCAAATTGAGGGTATTGACCGGAAAGAACGGATTCCAGGTGTAGGGCTCGACGTGGAAGCGCTTCAGGAATCGGTCGGTTTCGATCGACTGGAATTCGCGCTTGTTCTTGATGCCGGCGAGCGTCTCGGCCGGAGACCGGTTGTTGGTGGCCTTGAAAATGCCTCCGAGCAAAACCGGTACGTACTCGAACTTGATCCCGATCCGCTTCTCGATCGCCGGGATAGCCTTGTGGCTGAGGAAGGCGTTGGGGCTGCCGAAATCGAACATGAATTGCGGAGCTGGTGCGCTCATGACGGCCTCCCTGTCAGTTCCTCTATACGGCTATTGTGGCGCAACGCCAGCATTACGTCCACCGGATTTGATGATGGTCGTCATATTTTGATCGATCGAAAATCGGCTGGTCACGCCTGTTGCGGGTCGTCGCGATCGCTGAAGGCGAGATTGATAATGTGATCGCGAATATCGTCCGGCCATGCGGCGATCAGTTCACCAAACCGTCGGCGATCATCCGCGAACAGCGCGCGGGAGGCTTCCTCGAATCCCTTGAAATTGCCGGCCATCGCCGACATGAAGTGATAGGCCGCGTCCCTTGCGGCACGATGACGATTCCGGTCGCCGCCGGCACGGCGAGCCTCCTCGACGAGTTTTCTCAAGGCGACCGACGCCCCACCAGACTCGCTGGCGAGCCAGTCCCAGTGCCGCGGTAATAGCGTCACCTCGCGGGCAACCACGCCAAGCCGAGGTCGACCGCGACCGCGCGGCTCCGATGCCGGCAGCTCGGCCGCTTCCGAGGGCGGGCTTGAATGCGGCAGGCGGGCGAGGATCTCCCGATCCGTTCCGCGCAAGTCGAGATCAATCGATCGTCCGCTGGCGTCGTCGAAAATCAAGACCGGCTCAGAGCCAGCCGCCTTCGCCTTTCTTTTGATCGCAAGTGCCACCTCGGCCAGCGGTCCGGAGGTCAATCGGCGGTGACCCACGAAGGCGGTGAAGCAATTGGCGAGTGTCATCAGTTAGCTCCGGATTTCATGCTGGTATTTATACCCGGAAGAAAATAGTGCGTCAATATTACCCGGGTATAATTTTAGCCGCTAATCGCTATTTCGGGTCCCCGCTGCTACGGAAGGCCGCGCCTAGGAACCATCAACCGGGGATCGCGCGATGCTCACCGTTCATCATCTCAACAATTCCCGATCGCAACGCGTGCTGTGGCTTCTGGAAGAACTCGGCGTTGCTTATGACATCGTGCGGTATCAGCGTCAGTCGAACATGCTGGCTCCGCCTGAGCTTCGGGCCATCCACCCGCTCGGAAAATCGCCCGTCATCACCGATGGCGGCAAAACGATCGCCGAATCCGGCGCGATCGCCGAATACCTCGTCGGCACCTACGGTGATGGGCGCCTGATCCCTTCGCCCGATACGCCGGAGCGTTTGCGTTACACTTATTGGCTGCATTACGCCGAAGGCTCCGCGATGCCGCCGCTCTTGCTCAAACTGCTATTCACGCTGATGCCAAAGCGCGCACCGGCGTTGCTCCGCCCCTTGGTGCGCAAGGTCTCCAATCAGGCGATGACGGCGCTGGTCAATCCGCAACTCAAGCTGCACATGGCGTTCTGGGAGAGCGAATTGTCAAAGACCGAGTGGTTTGCAGGCGATGCCTTCACCGCTGCCGACATCCAGATGAGTTTTCCGCTGGAGGCAGCGGCGGCGCGCGGCGGCCTCGAACAGGGTCATCCCAAGGCGATGGCGTTTCTGGAGCGCATTCATGCGCGCCCCGCTTACCAGCGCGCGTTGGAAAGAGGCGGGCCATACGCGGTCGGCCGCTGAAACCAGCCTCCTGACTTTCTATTCGCCCGCCGCCTCGGCGCCGCGGGTGCGCGGATCGGGGGCGCCGAGCAGCCCGTTCGGCGTCACAGCGATCGAATTCGCCGACGTCTGTCCCATCGGCTCGACAATGCGATGACCTTTGGCCCGAAGCGCATCAAGCGTGGTTTCAGCGAAGCCGTGCTCGATCCGTACCTCGTCGGGAAGCCATTGATGGTGCAGCCGCGGTGCGGCCACTGCAGCGGCGACGTCCATGTGATAGTCGAGCACGTTGACGATGACTTGCAGCACGGTGGAAATGATACGGCTGCCGCCGGGAGAACCCGTCACCAATATCGGCTTGCCGTCCTTCAAAACGATGGTCGGCGACATCGATGACAGCGGCCGCTTTCCGGGGCCGGGCAAATTGGCCTCGTAGCCGACGAGGCCATAGGCGTTGGCGGCCCCTGGCGCGGCGGTGAAATCGTCCAGTTCGTTGTTGAGCAGGACGCCGGTGCCTTCGGCGACGAGACCGACGCCATAGCTGAAATTCAGCGTATAGGTGTTGCTGACCGCATTGCCAAAACTGTCTACGACCGAAAAATGCGTGGTGTTGCTGCCTTCGCGCGGCGGGGTTGCCGCGAGCACGTCGCTCCACGGCGTTGCATGGTCGAGATCGATGCTGGCGCGCTGTCTGGTGGCATAGTCCTTGGTGATAAGGGTTGCGACCGGCGCGCTGACGAAAGCGGGATCGCCGAGATAATGCGCGCGATCTGCATAAGCGCGTTTCATCGCCTCGATCAGAATATGCAGCGAAGCCGCCGAGCCCTGCTTCATGTCGCTCATGGGGAATCCCTCAAGGATATTGAGTGTCTCCACGAGCCCGATCCCGCCGGAAGAAGGCAGCGGCATCGAAACGATATCGTAACCGCGATAGCTCCCGCGCACCGGCGTGCGAATGGCCGGCTGATACGCCTTGAGATCATCCGTGGTCATGATGCCGCCGGCGTCACGAATCGCATTTGCGAGTTTTTCGGCAACCGGTCCTTCGTAGAAGCCGCGTGGCCCCTGCGCGGCGATCGCCGACAGCGTGGTGGCGAGGTCGGCCTGGACCAGCGTGTCACCCTCGCGCAACGACGATCCGTCGGGACGAGAAAAGATTTTTGCCGACGAAGGCCAGCCCGCCAGCCGCCGGTGCCATTCGGGCAGGGTGTCGGCGCCGTCGTCGCTGACAACGACGCCGTTGCGCGCCAGATCGATCGCCGGTTGCAATAATTCCGCGAGCGTGAATTTTCCGGAGCCGTATTTCTCGAGCGCCAGCGCGAGGCCCGCCGGCGTGCCGGGAATGCCGATGCCGAGTGCCGAATCGCGCGACTTGGCGTTGTCGGGTTTGCCGTCCGCCCCAAGGAAGATGCCTGACGTGGTCGCAGCCGGCGCCGTCTCGCGATAATCGATCGCGACATCTTCATGCCGGTCCACCGAATGGATGACCATGAAGCCGCCGCCGCCGATATTTCCTGCACGCGGATAGGTCACCGCCATGGCAAAGCCGGTGGCGACCGCCGCGTCGACCGCGTTGCCGCCGCGCTTCAAGATGTCGGTGCCGATGCGCGCCGCCGTCTTTTCCTGCGCCACCACCATGCCGTGTTCGGCCACGACGGAATGGATGGCGTCGGCCGAAAGCGGTGTGTAAAAGCCGCGGCGCGGTTCTTGTGCGGCTGCGAGACCACAAAACGAGAGACCGAGCAGGATCG
>CAVZJE010000035.1:0-24708 GCA_963775545.1 uncultured Alphaproteobacteria bacterium | reverse complement strand
GTCGGAGCGAGAGGATTTGAACCTCCGACCCCTAGTCTCCCAGACTAGTGCGCTAACCGGGCTGCGCCACGCTCCGATGCCGTTCCCTTAGCTTCGATCAGACTGGCGCGCAAGGAGGGCAATCCGGCGACCGAGCCCGTGGCCGATGGTCAATTACTTAAGCCGATCGCCCTGGATCCTGCCGCAACCGGCTTCAGCCGTCCTTGAGTGCGGTATCAAGCAATCGCCGGCAGGCGATCAGGTCCTCCAGCACCCCCCTCAGGCGCCCTACATCGAACACCGGAACGAGATCGGCAACGCCCGCAATCGCTTCCTCGTCCTCGTCGTCGAAACTTTCGACGTCGCCCCGGCGGCCACGTTCGGCAAAGCGCGGAATTCCGCTTTCTCGGGAGCTGTCATAATCGTCGTCATCGACGTCAATCGGTGGAGCAAGGTCATCGTCGTTTTCGAGGATGCTTTGGCCAACCACCTCCTCGATCGCACCGAACGAGGCAACAGCGGATGCGTCCGCGAGCCGCTGCACGGACCCGATGCCGTGTTCCTTCAAAATGCGCTGCACGCCGCGGATGGTGTAGCCTTCGCCGTAGAGCAGGCGGCGGATCCCCCGCAACAGGTCGACATCGTCGGGCCGATAGTATCTGCGGCCCCCGCTTCGCTTCATCGGCTTGATCTGGGAGAATCGCGTCTCCCAGAACCGCAAGACGTGCTGCGGAATGTCGAGGTCGTCGGCGACCTCGCTGATGGTTCGGAAGGCATCCGGCGCCTTGTCCAAATGCTCGCTCCTCTATCCTCGCGCCTGTGGAGTGACCGCTAGCCTAGTCGGCCTTGCCGTTGTTTCCGGCACCGTGACCGTTGATACGCTGCTTCAAGATAGCTGAAGGCTTGAACACCATCACGCGGCGCGGCGAGATCGGCACTTCGGTTCCGGTCTTCGGATTACGGCCGATCCGCTGGCCCTTCTTGCGCACCATGAATGAGCCAAACGAAGAAAGCTTTACCGTCTCGCCCTTCTCGAGGCAGTCGGTAATCTCTTTCAATACCAATTCGACAAATGCGGATGATTCCGTGCGCGATAGCCCTACCTTCTGGTAGACGGCCTCGCACAGATCAACCCGCGTGACGGTTTTTCCGCTTCCGGTCATCGCCTGCCCCACTCTCGGCGAACAAATATTCGCTTCTGAAATTATGAGCTTACGTGCTGATGGTCAACAGCCGTCCTGCCCTCTTAGCATGAAAGAAATCGGCAAAACATCGGGTTTTATTTACCCGTCGCTCACCAACGGATCAGTGCCGACCCCCAGGTGAACCCTCCCCCCATGGCTTCCAGCAGGACCAGATCGCCGTTTTTGATCCGGCCATCGGCCACAGCTACCGCCAGCGCCAGCGGGATCGATGCCGCCGAAGTGTTGCCGTGCTGGTCGACGGTGAGCACCACTTTCTGCGGCGCAATATGCAGCTTGTGCGCCGACGCATCGATGATTCTCTTGTTGGCCTGGTGCGGGACAAACCAGTTGATATCGTCGGCGGTCATGCCGGTTGCTTCAAAAGCATCGACAATCACGTCGGTAATCATGCCGACCGCGTGCTTGAAGACTTCGCGCCCTTCCATCCTGAGATGACCCACCGTCTGGGTCGAAGACGGGCCGCCATCGACATATAACTTCGATTTATGCCGCCCGTCCGAGCGCAAATGAGTGGTCAACATGCCGCGGTCCGAGGGTCGACCCGGCTGCTCCTGGGCTTCCAGCACCACCGCACCGGCGCCGTCGCCGAACAGCACGCAGGTGCCGCGATCGTTCCAGTCGAGAATTCGCGAGAATGTCTCCGCGCCGATCACGAGCGCGCGCCTGAAGGCCCCGCTGCGCAGGAAATTGTCAGCGGTGGCGAGCGCAAAGACAAAGCCCGAGCACACCGCCTGCAAATCGAAGGCCGCACCATGGTGGATGCCGAGCCCGTTCTGAACCGCCACCGCTGTGGCCGGGAAGGTGTTGTCGGGCGTCGAGGTCGCCAGCACGATCAGGTCGATCGATTGCGCGTCGATGCCGGCATGGGCCAACGCCGACCGCGCGGCATTGGTCGCCAGGTGCGAGGTGAACTCGCCGTCGGCTGCGATATGGCGCTGACGGATGCCGGTGCGCTGGACGATCCATTCGTCTGACGTGTCGATCCGTGCCGCCAATTCGGCATTGGTCAGGATCCGCTGCGGCAGATACGAGCCGCAGCCGAGCACGACCGAGCGTATTGCAGTCACGAGACAGCCTCCTGAGTGGCAGACGCCTGGGCCAAACTGCCACCGTCGCGTTTAAGCATTTGATTGATCTTGTTGAGGAGATCGCATCTCGCCATCTCATAGCCAACATCGACCGCATAGGCAAAGCCGTCGGCGTCGGTTCCACCATGGCTTTTGACGACGATTTCGTTCAGTCCAAGCACCACACTGCCGTTGGATTTCGAGGGGTCGAGCTTGTCACGCAGCGCCCTGAACGCAGGCCTCGCTAATAGATAGCCGATCCTGGAAAGCCAGCGGCTCGACAGCGCCTCACGCAGAAACTCGCTGATCTGGCGCGCGGTGCCCTCGGCGGCCTTCAGGGCGATATTGCCGCTGAAACCTTCGGAAACGATCACGTCCGCCAGCCCCTTGCCGATGCCGTCGCCCTCGACGAAGCCGATGTAATTTAGCTGGGACAGGTTCATTGAGCGTAACAATTCAGCGGCCTCGCGGATCTCCTCATGACCCTTGATTTCCTCGACCCCAATGTTGAGCAGGCCGACGGTCGGCCGGTCCAGATCGAACAGCACGCTCGCCATAGCGCTGCCCATCACCGCCAGTGTCACGAGATGCTGCGCGTCGCCGCCGATGGTGGCGCCGAGATCGAGCACCACGGAATCACCGCGCGTGGTCGGCCATATCGCCGCAAGCGCCGGCCGGTCGATCCCGGGCAGCATGCGCAGGCAAAACCGTGCCATCGCTGCCAGCGCGCCGGTATTGCCGGCAGATACTGCCACGTCTGCCTCGCCCTTCTTCACCGCCTCGATAGCAAGCCACATCGAGGAGTTCTTGCGGCCACGGCGCAAAGCCTGGCTCGGCTTGTCGTGCATGCTGACGGCAACGTCCGTATGGATGACAGAGGAGACCGCCTTCAGAGCCGGATGTTTCGCGAGTTGCGCATCGATGGCGCCACGATCGCCAAACAGCAGAAACTCAGCATCGGGATGCCGGGTCAACGAAATCGCGGCGCCGGGAATAACAACGGAGGCGCCGACGTCGCCCCCCATGGCGTCAAGCGCTATTCGAACCTTTTGAGGCATGAACGTCCCGGAAACCCGATCTCTTTTCGGACTAGTGTCCCGGTTCTGACATTCGTACCCTGTCGCGGCGGGCACTTTTACGAATGTCAGAACCAAAGGGACACTAGCAACCATATGATTTTAGTGTGGCTTTGACTTTGACGTTCCTTCGAAGATCTCGCGGAAACACTGAAAGGAACGTCAGTGTCGCCACACTAGTGCTCCGATTCCGAAGTTCGCATGATATCGCGGCAACCTCTGATGCGAACTTCGGAAGCGAAGGAGCTCTAGCAACTTATTAAGTCAAGTGCGGCCTTAAATTTGGAGTTCCTATAACGAACTTGCCGCAACACCGATAGGAACTCCTAATTCGCCGCACTTGAAATGCCGGCCGTGGAGGCCGCCACGATTGCGGCGATCGGCAAGACACAACATCGTACCAAGCCGGGCCGCGACAATAGCGCTTCCCCGTTCCGACACAACCTCTCTCACGCCTTTGGCCGCAGAATCAAGACGCGGAAATTATTTCAATTACTTCAAACCTTTAAGTCTGAATACCGAGGATCTTGTTCCAGCTCACCGGCCCTTGCCGTCCCCGGGGTTCTTGGGGTCCTTCTTCGCGGAGGCGGGCGCATCGTCCGCCTGCAGCGCCTTCAACGCCGCAAACGGATGATCGGAGGGATCGATGGCTTCGACAGGCGGTTCGAACACGGCATCATGCCGCCGCGGGTATGGATCGATCGCGAGAAACAAGACGTCGGTGGCAAGCCGGCCAAGATCGATGACACCGTTGACGATCGGCTCCGGCGGATCAGGAATTTCCTCATCGTCATTGGCCGCCTCTTCGGTCAAAGCCGACAGACTCGGAATTTGCTCGGGAGGTGCAAACATCAGGTCAATCACTTCGTCGATCTCATTCTCGATTGCGTCGAGCGTCACGACGCAGGTCTGTCCGACGCGTGCACGCACTTCGCCGGTGAGATGAACGCGCCCGCCGCTTTTGAGCTTCAGATCGAACGAGGCACTCGCCGACATTATTTCGCGCAAACCGGCGAGATCGGCCATCGCCGCGCGGGTTGCTTCGCCGGCTTCGAACGCGCGATGCAGCCCGGTATCCGGTATCTGCGCCACGACAACCGGGACGCGCCAGGGATCAGCGGGATTCATTGGCCATCACCCTCGGGGAATGGGACCCGCCCGCTTCGGCCGGGGCAGGAAAAGTCCATGCGGAAGCCAGTAGCGCGGCATCGTCAATGCCGCCGAGACGGGCCAACGCGGTCTTCGCATAGGTAGCAAGCCGCTGCGCGTTTTCCATGCCCTCCCCGTTCAGGACATTCTTGCAAAGCGCCTGGGCCAGCGCCTCGTCACCTGCGGCAAGAGCGGCATCGTAGGCTGCGGCACGGCCGTAAAAGGCTTCTCCAAAGGCTTGCATCCGCTTGGGAACAGTGAGATCGCCCACGCCCATTTCCCGCAAGTTGGCGTCCATATCCGCGCAAAACCGGTCAAAAAGAGCCTGAGATATGTCGGCCGCTCCCGGCGCCGATCGAAATCGCCACAGAACCATCCACAAATGCAGTAGCAACAGGTCGAAACGGCCATTAACCGTATCGGATACCCCAAATGCCCGGTAGAACGACGGTTCTCGCGCCTGCGTCACGATCATGCCATAGATGGCATCGATGGTGCCGCGCAGCGGTGCCCGGGGCTTGCTGAAGTGATTGAATGGCCAAAGCATTGTGGGTTCCGCCTCCGAGCCCGGCGGACCCGCTTTCGTTACAAACAAGCGCCCTGCCGGGTACGTCAAGGCCTCGCACGATGCAAGGGGATGGGACCCGTTCCGGGATGATCAAATCCAGTCTGACAAACCCAGCGCGCAATTTCGCGGCGCGGTGGCGCGGGTTGCGCACCACGGCGGCGGTCGTTTTGCTGTGTGCGGTCGTGGCCGGTTGCGGCGAGCAATTCCAGAAGGGCTATATCCTGCCGCCCGGTGCACTTGAGCAAATTCCGATCGGGGCGAGCCAGGACCAGGTCCTGATCGTGATGGGAACCCCCTCCACCGTCGCCACGCTGAACGGCGAAGTCTTCTATTACATTTCGCAGCGCTCCCAGCGTCCGATCGCATTCATGAATGACCGCATCGTCGACCAGCGCGTGATCGCGATCTATTTTGACAAGAACCGCCAGGTGCGGCGCCTTGCCAACTACGGACTGAAGGACGGCATGATTTTCGACTTCATCAGCCGCACCACGCCAACCTCAGGCCAGGAAATCAATTACGTCGCCCCGCTGTTCAAGGCGCTCAATATCGGCCAAGGCAGCAACAACTAATCTGTCGCCGGGCGTTTAGGTCAGATCGGTCTCATCTTCCGAATCAAAAACCCCCGCGGGCCGAACCTGCGGGGGCTTTGGTTTGGGTCGCGCGTCTCAGTGCGCGAGGACGGCGAGCAACAGCAATGCCACGATGTTCGTGATCTTGATCATCGGGTTCACCGCCGGGCCAGCCGTATCCTTGTAGGGATCGCCGACGGTGTCGCCGGTTACCGCGGACTTGTGGGCATCCGAGCCCTTGCCGCCATAGTGGCCGTCCTCGATGTACTTCTTGGCGTTATCCCAAGCGCCGCCGCCCGAGGTCATCGAGATCGCCACAAACAGGCCGGTGACGATCACGCCCAGCAGCATCGCGCCGACTGCGGAGAACGCTGCCGACTTGCCGGCCACGCCGCCGCCCGCGATCGCATAGATCAGGAAGTAGACCACGATCGGCGACAACACCGGCAGCAGCGAGGGAATGATCATCTCCTTGATCGCAGCCTTGGTCAGGAGGTCAACGGCCTTGCCGTAGTCCGGCTTGTCGGTGCCCTGCATGATGCCGGGCTTTTCGCGGAACTGACGGCGCACCTCTTCGACGATCGCGCCCGCCGCGCGTCCGACCGCGGTCAAGCCCATGGCGCCGAACAGGTAGGGCAACAGACCGCCGAACAGCAAGCCGACGACCACATAGGGGTTGTTCAGCGAGAAGTCCGGGGCGACGCCTTTGAAGTAGGCGTGGTGGGCCGCGTCGGCGATGAAGAACTTCAGGTCCTGGTTATAGGCTGCAAACAGCACCAGCGCGCCGAGACCGGCAGAGCCGATCGCGTAACCCTTGGTGACAGCCTTGGTGGTGTTGCCGACCGCATCGAGCGCGTCGGTGGATTTGCGCACTTCCTTCGGCAGGCCAGCCATTTCCGCGATGCCGCCCGCATTGTCCGTGACCGGACCGAAGGCGTCGAGCGCGACGATCATGCCCGCGAGCGACAGCATGGTGGTGGTGGCAATCGCAATGCCGAACAGGCCGGCGAGGCTGTAGGTGATGAGAATGCCGGCGATAATGACGAGGGCGGGCAACGCGGTCGCCTCCATCGAGATCGCGAGGCCCTGGATCACGTTGGTGCCGTGGCCCGTGACCGAGGCCGCCGCGATCGACTTTACCGGACGGTAGTCGGTGCCGGTGTAGTACTCGGTGATCCAGATGATCAGACCCGTCACGGCAAGACCGACGATACCGCATTCGAACAGCGCCATGCCGGTGTAATCGACACCGGGGAGCTTGTCGAAACCGATCAGCGTGTGGATCACGCCTGCAACGCCCACCAGCGACAGGATGCCGGTGGCGATCAGGCCCTTGTACAGCGCGCCCATGATCGACTGGCTCGCGCCGAGCTTGACGAAAAAGGTGCCGATGATCGAGGTGATGATGCAGATGCCGCCGATGGCGAGCGGCAGCGTCATCATGTTGGCGAGGATCGGCGTCTTCGCAAAGAAGATCGCCGCCAGCACCATGGTGGCGACCGCCGTCACCGCATAGGTTTCGAACAGGTCGGCCGCCATGCCGGCGCAGTCGCCGACGTTGTCACCGACGTTATCGGCGATGGTGGCCGGGTTGCGCGGATCGTCCTCGGGAATGCCGGCTTCGACCTTGCCGACGAGGTCGCCGCCAACGTCCGCACCCTTGGTGAAGATGCCGCCGCCGAGACGGGCAAAGATCGAGATCAGCGAGGCGCCAAAGCCGAGCGCGACCATAGCGTCGATGACAGTGCGGCTGTCAGGTGCCAGATGCAGCGAAAACGTCAGGAAACCGAAGTAAAGCGTGACGCCGAGCAGCGCGAGACCCGCGACCAACATGCCCGTGATGGCGCCAGCCTTGAAGGCGAGTTCGAGACCGCCCGCGAGCGAGGTAGTGGCGGCCTGTGCGGTGCGCACGTTGGCGCGGACCGACACGTTCATGCCAATGAAACCGGCCGAACCCGACAATATCGCGCCAACCGCAAAGCCGACCGCAACGAGGAGGCCGAGGAAATAAGCGAGCAGCGCAAAGATCACAATGCCGACGAGAGCGATCGTGGCGTACTGGCGCCGCAGATAGGCCTGCGCACCTTCGCGCACCGCAGCCGCAATCTCCTGCATGCGCGGATTGCCGGCATCGGCTTTCATAACCGACATGGTCGCCCAGATGGCGTAGACGATGGATAGCGCGCCGCAGAGCACGATCAACCATAATGCTGTCATTGAACTTGCCTCAGATCTCTAGGAATGGCCCCACGCCACGGCCGCGATCGCGGCCGGCGCTCAAAAAGCAGGCCCGCCTTGCCCAAAAGGGGGGCCTGAAATCGGCCGGGACCATGCCAAAATCGCACCCCCGGCGCAACGCCGCGAATCGCAAAAATGGTAGATTTCGAAAGGTATTTGCGCCGAAACCGGCCATTTACACGAAATTCCTAGAAATGGCTGTAGGAGGTGCGCGTCAGCGTCAGTTCCTCACCCTTTGCGCCCAGAAATTTGGGGGCAGCTCCGCCCGCAACGATGGTCCCGATCGGGCTTGCGGCGACCCCTGCGGTTCGAGCCTCCCGCATGAACTCTTCGAAGGCGTCGGAGGGAATCGCGCAGAGCATCTCGTAGTCATCGCCGCCGGAAATGAGGATCTCAATGCCGGCGGCCGAGGCAGCAAGCACCGCTGTGGCGGCGGGCGACACCGGGATGGACGGAAGGTCGATCACGGCCGATGCGCCGGAGGCCGCACAGAGCTTCGCGAGGTCGCCTGCCAATCCATCTGATACGTCCATGGCCGCACTTGCATGCGCGCGGATGGCCAGCGCGAGCGCGTTCCGTGGTTCGGGCACGCGATAGCGGCCGATCAGCATATTCCGTGATGCGGCATCAGTGGCGAGCGCAGCCGCCACCCTGCCGTTTCGGAGAATGTCGAGACCAAGCGCGGCGTCGCCGATCGTCCCCGTGACCACTACTTGATCGCCGGGCTCCGCGCCGCTTCGACGGACCATCTTGCCTTGTGGTACGCGGCCGAACGCGGTGATCGAGATCATCAGCGGACCGGGCGTGGAGACCGTATCGCCGCCCAGAAGCGGGCAATTGAACGCGCCCGTATCCTCTCCCAATCCGCGCGCGAAGGCTGCAAGCCAGGTCTCGTCAATCTCGCGCAGCGCCAGGGTCAACACGAAACCCGCTGGGCTCGCGCCCTTGGCTGCGAGATCGGACAGGTTTACCCGCAAGGCTTTCTTCGCGATGGTATCGGGTGGATCGTCGGACAGGAAATGGACGCCCTCGACGATGGCGTCGGTCGTGACGACGATGTCTTCGCCAAACGCCTTGAGAACAGCCGCATCATCGGTCAGGCCAAACGCGCCGGGATCGGTCACGAGCGGCTTGAAGTGGCGCGCGATCACGGAATCCTCACCGGATGCTTTTGCACCGGACGTCGGCATATCAGCCGCCTGCCCGCGCGAATTCGCCGGCGCGGAACTGACGGGCGATCTGATCGAGCACCGCATTCACCATGCCGGTCTCCTCCGCCTCGACAAAGGCGTGCGCGACATCGACATATTCCGACACGACGACACGGCCAGGAACGTCCTTGCGATGTTCCAACTCGTAGGCGCCGGCGCGCAATACCGCACGCAGGATGGCATCGATCCGCTTCAGCGGCCAGCCTTTCGAAAGCGCCTCGTCAATCAGGGGATCGAGCTTGGCCTGATCGCGCACCACGCCGGATACCACGTCGCGGAAAAACGCGGCTTCCGCCGGCAGGTACTTGTCGCCCTCGACTTCGTTGCCGAGCCAATGGCTCTCGAATTCCGCAAAGATGTCGTTAATGCCTGCACCCGCGATGTCCATCTGATAGAGCGCCTGCACGGCAGCCAAACGCGCGGCGCCACGCCGGTTGGCTTTCCGCTCCGAGCCCTTTGCGGGCTTTGCAGCCTGGGTTTTCTTGTCGGCGCTCATGATCGCCGCTCAGCGAGCCGCCGCTTGATCCGCAGCATCGCGAGCGCCGCGCGCGCGGCATCGCCGCCCTTGTTGAGTTCGGAGGCCCGCGCCCTCGCCCACGCTTGCGCTTCGGTGTTGACGGTGATGATGCCATTGCCGAGCGGAAACCTCTTTTCCACGGCAAGGTCCATCAGCGCCCGCGAGGACTCCATTGAAACAATCTCGAAATGGATGGTATCGCCGCGGATGACACAACCAAGCGCAATCGCGGCATCATAGGGCTTGCCGGTCTTCTCCGCGGCCTCGATCGCAATCGCAATGGCGGCCGGAATTTCCAGCGCGCCGGGTACCGTCAAGACCTCGTGGCTGACGCCGGCCGCCTTCAGCTCGGCGACCGCGCCTTCCAGCAGCGCATCCTGAATGTCGTCATAGAAACGCGCCTCGACAATCAGCGCCCGTGCGCCGGCAATGTCGGTCTCGTCTTTTAACGATGCGCGCCGCGCGTCTGCCATTCTTCAATCCATCGGGTTTCGTCATGACGGCTACGCCGTCACTTCATTTCCGTCAATCTCGCCGCATATCGGGCCATCAGATCGACCTCGATATTAACCTCACTGCTCGCCCGCCACGACGACAAGGTCGTGACACCGAGCGTATGCGGGATGATTAGTACCGAAAAGGACGTGTCCTTGACCGTGTTGACGGTGAGCGAAACACCGTCGAGCGTGATCGACCCCTTCGGCGCAATGAAGCGCGCGAGTTCCCGTGTCGTGTCGAGCTCGAACCGCGCCATATCGGGCAGATCCTCGCGCGAGCGGATGGTGGCAATGCCGTCTGCGTGGCCCGCAACAATATGCCCGCCGAGTTCGTCGCCGATCTTAAGCGCCCGTTCCAGATTGAGTTTGGTGCCGATGTCCCAGTGCTTCGCCGTGGTCATGCCAAGCGTCTCGGCGGCGGCGTCCACATCGAACCAGGTTTTGCCCCCTTCGACGCCGGAAGCGACCACCGTCAGGCACACGCCGTTGCAGGCGATCGAGGCGCCGTCCGCAATGGTCGCACGATCGTAGCGGCAGACGATGCGCAGCCGGTGCAATTGCCCCTGCGCCACAGCTTTGAGGCTTTCGATTTCGCCGATATCGGTGACGATGCCGGTAAACATCAGGAACGCTCGTAAACGGTAAGAGTGTCGGTACCCAGGCTTTCGCTAGCACGAACGCGAAAGGCCGACGACTGGGTGATTGCGGTGAGCGGCAATGCATCAAGGGCCGCCACACCATCGGTTCCGATCGTGTCCCTGCCGCGGAGCAGCCAGAATTCATCGACGAGATCAGCCGCAACAACGGAGGACGCCACGCGCGCCCCGCCCTCGACCAGAAGCCGGGTGATGCCACGTTCGGCCAGAGCGTGCAGCACCTCCGACAGGTCCAACCCGGCCGGAGTCGATGCGACACGGATCACCTGTGCCCCGGCCGCGCCCAGCATCGCCACCGCCGGCGCCTCGGCCAGGTTCGATGTCACCACCCAGAGCGGCGTGCTGCGCGCCGAATGAACCAGGCGGCTGGTGGCCGGTATCCGCAACGCGCGATCCAGCACGACCCGCACCGGCGAGCGGGCTTCCATGCCCGGCAGACGGCAAGTCAGTAGCGGATCGTCGGAAAGGACGGTCCCGGTCCCGACCAGAATGGCATCGCATTGCGCGCGTAACAGATGCATGCGCGCTTTGGCGGCTTCGCTCGAAATCGCGACAGGCTTGTGGCCGGAGCTTGCGATCTTGTCGTCGGTGGAGACCGCGAGTTTCAGGATCACCTGCGGACGGTTGTCGCGGACACGCCTGAAATGTCCGGCGTGATCGTACGCCGCCTCCGCCGCGCCAAGCCCGATATCGACCGCGATCCCGGCAGCCCGCAATCTGGCGTGACCCTGCCCGGCGACTTCCGGATTGGGGTCCTCGATCGCCGACACCACGCGTTTGATGCCGGCCGCGATGACGGCGTCTGCGCAAGGCGGCGACTTGCCGACATGCGAACAGGGCTCGAGCGTCACATAGAGCGTGGCCCCGTGCGCCGCCTCACCAGCCTGCGCCAGCGCAACGGGTTCGGCGTGGGGACGGCCACCTGGCTGTGTCCAGCCGCGGCCGACAATGACGCCGTCCTTGACCACCACGGCGCCCACCGCGGGGTTGGGATGGGTGCGTCCCAAACCTCGCCGGCCGAGCGCGAGCGCGAGCTGCATCAAGCGCCAGTCAGCCGCTTTCGAATCCGTCGTTTTTTGCTTCCACTGCTCTTCCAGAATGCGGAAGATCATTTTCGTAACAAGGCGATCCGCGCGTCGTCATCGCCGGAGAGTTCGCCGAGCACCGTTTCAAAGTCCTTGGCCTCGCGGAAATTGCGGTAGACCGACGCAAAGCGCACATAGGCGACGTCGTCGAGCTGGCGCAGATGCTCCATCACGATCTCGCCGATCGCCTCCGATGATATCTCCGCTTCGCCACCGCTCTCGAGTTCGCGCACGATGGCGGAGACCATTTTCTCGACCCGCTCCGTATCCACCGGCCGCTTGCGCAAGGAGATTTGCACCGAGCGCATCAGCTTGTCGCGGTCGAACGGTACCCTGCGGCCGTTGCGCTTGATGACCGTCAATTCGCGAAGCTGCACGCGCTCGAACGTCGTGAAGCGGAAGTTGCAGGCGACACATACGCGGCGGCGCCGGATCACGGCGGAATCTTCCGTGGGCCGGGAGTCCTTCACCTGCGTATCGAGACTGTTGCAGCTTGGACAACGCATGCTGATTTACTCTTACTGATAAATCGGAAAGCGGCCGGTGAGCGCTTTCACGCGTTCCTTCATCGCGGATTCCACCAGCGGCGCGGCGCCGTCCTTTGACTGCGCGACCGCGTTCAGCACCTCGGCGATCATGCCGCCGACCTGCTTGAATTCGGCAACCCCGAAGCCCCGCGTGGTCGCCGCCGGCGTGCCGAGACGCAGGCCCGAAGTGACGAACGGTTTTTCCGGATCGAAGGGAATGCCGTTCTTGTTGCAGGTGATGGCGGCCCGCACCAGCGCCTTTTCCGAGACGTTGCCCTTCAATCCCTTCGGCCGGAGATCGACCAGCATCAGGTGGTTGTCGGTGCCGCCCGAGACGATATCGAGCCCTTCGGCGCGCAGGCTCTCGGCCAGCGCCTTGGCGTTCTCGACCACGTTCCTGGCGTAGATCTTGAAGTCCGGCCGCAAGGCTTCGGCAAAGGCGACTGCCTTGGCCGCGATTACGTGCATCAAGGGGCCGCCCTGGAGGCCGGGGAAAATCGCCGAATTGAATTTCTTGGCGAGCGCCTCGTCATTGCAGAGGATCAGGCCGCCGCGCGGGCCGCGCAGCGATTTGTGCGTGGTAGTGGTCGTGACATGCGCATGCGGCACGGGCGAAGCATGAACGCCGCCGGCCACAAGACCTGCGAAATGCGCCATGTCGACCATCAGATAGGCCCCGATGCTGTCGGCAATCTCGCGAAAGCGCTTGAAGTCCCAGGGCCGCGAATAGGCCGAGCCGCCGGCAATGATCAGCTTGGGCCGCACCTGCTCGGCCTGTTTGGCGACCGCATCCATGTCGATGATCTGGTCTTCGCGGCGCACGGTGTAATGCGAAGCCTTGAACCACTTGCCAGACATGTTGACCGGCGATCCGTGGGTGAGATGGCCGCCCGCGGCAAGATCGAGCCCCATGAAGGTGTCGCCCGGCTGAAGCAGCGCCAGAAACACCGCCTGGTTCATCTGGCTGCCGGAATTGGCTTGCACGTTGGCGAATGCGGCGCCGAACAACTTCTTCGCGCGCTCGATCGCCAGCGTTTCCACCACATCCACCCATTCGCAGCCACCGTAGTAGCGGTTACCGGGATAGCCTTCGGCATATTTGTTGGTGAGCACCGAGCCCTGCGCTTCCAACACCGCGCGGCTGACGATGTTTTCCGACGCGATCAGTTCGATCTCGTGGCGCTGACGGCCCAGTTCGCCGCTGATAGCAGCGGCGACGTCCGGATCGGCCTCGCTCAGGGTGGCCGTGAAGAACGAGTTGGGTGCGGCAGTGGTCTTGGCGCTTGAGGGCGAAGAGCTCATGGGTGAAATATCTCCACCGCCGCAACCAGTTAGAGGTGTCGCGGACGGTCCATTATGGCGGTCGAAAAGGGTCTCGCGGGATACCACATTGCCCGGCCAGGGCCAAGCGCTTGCGGTAGCTCCCTGATATTTATGCAAGATATGGTGGGGATAGACGAATTTCCATGGAACTCACCCGCCCACGGCCCTGCCTTTCCGCGGCATCAACTGCCCGGGTTGTCCGACCGAGGGGCCCCAAAAAACGGAGGGCGCCTGGAATGCCGGATGCGCGGCCGCACCCGCAGCCTTGTGTGCAATGAAAAAAGCACACAAGAGTAGTCACTACAGGTACGTCGTATCAACCGACATTCCCTTCGCGATGGTTTTACGGCTTTCTTCGCGCTCTCCCTGGTGATCGGGTTTTCTTGCCACCATCGCCAGCGGATTATCCCGCCGACTTGATGCCAGCGTCGAGGCATCAGGACCACACGACTTCGCCGTCCGCATCGATGCGCGTCGTCTTCGCCCATCCATGCGTCCATCGCATCCCGCGCCCAACGTTCGTGACGACCGCGAAGCGCCCCTCTTGAGGAGCGCGGGACGGGCAGAAACCTGCCCGCGATTTGCCCGTCGCCACAAGCAAAATTGCCTGCGGCACATTGGCACGACGGGCAAATCAGTCGAGACGCGGAAGTTAGCGTCAATAGAAACTTTCCCTTGCCCCGGACGCGACGCAACGCGCAGCGATGCGCCGCAGAGCCGGGACCCATCGGTGCAAGAAATAGTGGACCCCGGATCAGCAGCGCATCGTTTCACGCTGCGCTGCGTCCGGGGAACAATGCTCACCACTGATAGCGGACGATGCCCTTGCCGGCGTAGCTGCTCGTGACATTCGAGAACTCGCCCTCGAAGGTCGCAGCCGCTGACCCGCCCGTGGGTTCTAACTGACGCCGTCGCGATTATAGATGTCGTCGCGGAATTGCACGACACCGTCCGGCGTCGCCCACGCCGTGATATAGACCCAGTAGAGCGGCAAGGGCTTTGCGACCTTGGCGTCCTTGCGTTCGCCCGACTTGATCACCTCGTCGATCTCGGCCTTCGACCAGCCCGGCGTTTCCGCCAGAATCCAGTAGACGAGTTCGCGTACATTCTGCACGCGCATGCAACCTGATGAAGCGAAGCGGAAATCCTCGCCGAACAGATTCTTCGACGGCGTGTCGTGCATATAGACGCCGTCCGGACTGGGGAAATTGATCTTGATCGAACCGAGCGAATTGAAATCGCCGGCATCCTGCTTGAACTTGTAATTGACCGCCTCGGTCGAATACCAGTCGATCTGCGATGGCGGCAGTTCGTTGTTCCTGGGATCGAAGATGCGGATGTGATTCCTGGTGAGATAATCAGGCTCCGCCTGCATCTTCGGAATCAGATCCTTGCGGATGATCGATACCGGCACGGTCCAGAACGGATTGAAGTTGATCTGAGTGATCTTGCTGTGGACATCCGGCGACGGCCGATCCGGCTTGCCGGCAACTGCCGTGTGACGCGTCACCGCCACGCCGTTCTCGATCGCCTCGATTTGAGCGGCTGGAATATTGGCAACCACGATGCGATTGCCGAGGTTGCCGGTCAGCGTCTTCAGCCTGACAGCATTGGTGCGCAACTGCGCCAGCCGGCGTTCGGCCGAAACATTGAGCGCGTGCAAGGTAGCCTCATGCACGATGCCATCGGGATGCAAGCCGTGACGCACCTGGAAGCGGCGCAACGCGGCATCGACATAGGAATCGAAGACCTGGGCCTCGCCGGAATTCAGATCGAGATCACCTGCGATCGACAGCCGCTGGCGCAACGCTGGTACCGCCGGATTCTTCACGCCGACTCGCAAGCCATCGGCCGACGTTGGCACTTCGGGCCATCCGCCCTTGGCGACGATGGCCTCGTACTGGGCGATCGAAGTCTGTGTGGTTTCCGCGGTCGAGGGCGATAGCGTCGGCAACGACTTCTTCGGCAGATGGACGTTGCGCGAGGCGTTGTCAAAACCGCTGCCGATGCCGTTTTGCTGATTTTCCCGCATCAGCTCATCGAGCATCTGATCGAACGTTTGTCCCTCGGCGGCAACAACGCGTTGCGCGACCGCGCCGGCTGCAAGGCCGGCGGCAGAAGCGAGAAATGATCGGCGGGTCGTCGCGCTCATCGATTGGCGGATCGCGTCAATAACCACAAGGCATTTCATAGCAAAGCAACGCGGCGGGCATAACCCGCAAATGGCGCCATCGCAAACACGTGAAGGGCGCCCAAGGTTTCCAATGGTTTCCGCCGCGACGCGCCATTTAGTGCCGCCATTCGCTAACGGCCTCGCTATCGCTCCGCCTGCTCGGGCGGACTACCCGGCCGGGCCACCGCAATTCTTGACGTCGTTGGCGAGGCTCCAGCTCTCCTTGGTCCTCAGATTGGTCGTCCGGTAGACCCGGCCGCGGATGTCGTCGGGGCATTCTTTGGGAACCTCGACCAGGCACATATTGACCTTGTCGAAGACCTGGGAGTGCACAATGGAGTTCTCCCGGCGCATCGAAACCTGAACGCCCGAATTGGAGAACCTGACGATGGTGCCGGGATCGGAGCCCTTCTTGGCGCGAGGGGTCAGGTCCTCGCCATAGCGGTCGGTAATCGAGGTGATGGTGGTGTCGTCGCATTCACCGACCTTGCGCGGCATCTTCGAGATGCGCTCGGTGTTCGGCAAGTCCTCATCATCGACCGGATCGGGCGCCGGCGACCACTTGTCAGGCGGCGCGGTTCCGGGATTTAGCCGCTCCACAGGCGCTGCCGCGTTTCGATCGGCGATCGAGGTAAGAAAACTCGGTTGCGAGCAGGCGGCAACGGCAAACAGCGGCAGCAAACCCAGCAGACGCCAATGATTTATCGTTTTCAGTTTCGGCATTACTTCACTTCGCAAAGCGGTAGGCGCCGCCCTTCTCGACCGAGCGCTGAAAGGCCGGCCGTGCATGCATGCGCGCAAGCCATGCGCGCAGATTGGAAAACGGTCCGAGCCTGTTGAACACGTCAGCCATCTCGCCGACAAAACTCATCTGGATGTCCGCGCCCGTCAGCGATTGGCCTACGAAGAACGCTTTGCCCTCGAGCGCGCCGTCGGCATAGCCGAGATGATTGGCGATCTCGCTGTCGATGCGCGGATGCAACGGGCCGCCTGCTTCCTTCAACCTCGAAACATAGAGATTGAGCATCAGCGGCAGCATGGCGGAGCCTTCGGCATAGTGCAGCCATTCATTGTAGGTCTCGTATTGCTGCGTTCCGGCCTTGGGCATCATCTCGCCGTTGCCGTAGGTACGAATGAGATAATCGACGATAGCGCCGGATTTGGCGATTTTAAGATCACCATCCGATATGACCGGCGACTTGCCGAGCGGGTGGATCGCCTCCAGCTCCGGCGGCGAGAGCCGCGTCTTGGCGTCGCGCTGGTAGAACTTCATCTCGTAGGGCGCCCCAAGCTCCTCCAATAGCCACAAGATCCGCTGCGAACGGGAATTGTTGAGATGATGAAGGGTGAGCATGGCAAAGGCCTCCGGAGATACTGCCAGAGGTGCTTTATCAGAGCTGTTGGGAAAAAGGCAGTCGGCCCTGGGCGACAAGCTCGCCCGGGCTCATTCGCAAAGGTCCCGTGAGATCAATGGATTGGCTCGATCCTACAACCCGGTAAAGCCGGCCTTCACCGGATTGTTTGAGCCATCGAGCTCGCGCAGATAGGTGAGCCCGCACACGGTCAGCCGGTTCATGTCCTTTTCGCCGCCATCGAACAGGGTCGTGACATATTCGGTCACCTTGACGCGCGCTTCGGCGCTGGCGGAGGCTGAGCGATTTAACAGAAGATCGTAAGTCATCATGATACGGTCGATGGCGGCTTCCATGAATTCCTCGCGTTTGGGTGAATTTGGATTTGATCCGTCAGGCGCTTTCTGGTGGTCCGATTTTGACATTCGGCTTCCTTCTCGGCGGACACCTTTGCGAACGTCAGAATCAAAGGACCGCCAAGTAAATATATGTTCCTGGTGGAGTTTGAGATTTGACATTCGCTATGCGAACTTGCCGCCTGGTGAGCAGCGAATGTCAAATCTACTCCACTAGCGCTTCGAATTTCGCGATCGCCTTGTTGGCGAGCCTGATCTTGTTGTACTCGCCGCGCTCGAACAGTTGCACGATGATCGTCAGCAATTGTTCGTTGGTCGCAAAAACGTCGACAATGGCGCCGGTGCGGCACAGATAGTCGGCGGCGATCGCGTAGGCGTCGCTCACCACTCCGACATTCATGACGCGTAATCCGCGCTCGACGAGCATCATCGTTCTCCGATACCGACCGATAAGCCCGTCGGCGCGCAAAAGTTCCAATTTCGGCGCCCCTGAAACCGCCACATAAAGAAAAAGCGCACCGGTCCGGAAAAATCCGAACCTGTGCGCTGATGGGGGAAGTCTCTGTTAGATCGTTGCGGCTGCCGGTCTTTTCACATGGCCGGCTTGGCCGAAGCAGAACTCAGAGCCGATAGAGGATCTGGTCGGTCCAGAACCGCTCGAGGCGATGCAGCGATTTGTTCAGCGTCGCAAATTCCTCGTTCGAGATGCCGCCGACCTGTTCCACGGTCTTGACGTGCTTCTGATAGAGCGCATCGACGATGCGGCGGATTTCCTGGCCCTGCGGGGTCAGGCGAATGCGAACCGAACGGCGATCGACGCGCGAACGCTGATGGTCGAGGAAGCCGAGTTCAACCAGCTTCTTCAGATTGTAGGAAACGTTGGAGCCGAGATAGTAGCCGCGGGTGCGCAGCTCGCCGGCGGTCAACTCCTTGTCGCCGATGTTATAGAGCAAGAGCGCCTGCACCGAATTGATATCGGCGCGACCGCGACGATCGAATTCATCCTTGATGACATCGAGCAGGCGGCGATGCAGCCGCTCGACCAACGTCAACGCTTCAAGATAGAGCGGCTGAACCTGGGCCTGGCCCGGAGCCCGCTCGACGGTTTCCACCGCCGTTGCAACGGCTTTCATCATGACACTTCCCTTGTTGTCGTTTTAGCGACTTATTCGACGAAACTTTTGTCCCGCCTGATAGCCGCAACTTAAGGGGTGCGTTTGAAGATCAGCTTAAATAAGAGAATAAAGAGATCATGAATTTAAGACAGTGAATTGCGGATTAAGCCTGCAATACAAGGGCTTTTTGCAAGATTTCATTGACGGTGCGCGTCCGCTGTTCACGCTTCGTCTGCACCCCCTGTCACATATGGAAACAGGCGGGATGAAAACGGAAACGCTTGCGTAACAGGTGTGGCGAGAGGGTTGCAGGGTGAGCGAATGGTTACCGCGATTATTGAAAGCTACGGTGGCCGCTCGCGGGCCGCCATCCACGCCAGCACGAGATAGGCCGTCAGCATCAAGGCTTCCGCCACCACGACCGTGAGGCTGCCACCATAGATGGCCGGAAACATCAGTTCGATCACCGTCATTGACACGACCGTGATCAGCCACACCACCGCGCCCCACGGCGTCGCGAGCCAAAGCCCGACCGCGGCGACGAGCTCTATCACGGCGAAATAGACAGTCGAGGCCTGCCAGGCGAGCGTCTGGTTTTCAAAGGCTTGATCTTCGCCGCCGACGAAACCCGTGACCTGCGCCCAGTGATAGAGACCCTTGGCGACGGAAACGACGGCCATGATGCGCAGAAACAGAACCAGCCGGCGCGTCCACACGTTATCGCCGGAATTGATGCGTTCCGACGATATCGCATCAACCGATATTGCATGGTCTCTTGAGGAGTTGCGCGGATCTGACATCAAAGGCGGGCTGGTTACCAAATCATGGATATTTGAGGTCACTCTTGACCTCTCGGAGCGATAAAATCAATCAGGCTTGTTGGCCGATGGCTGGCGAGGCGGCCATGGAATGCTATATTCCCGCCAGGCGCCGCCTTGGCATCCAGCCACCTCAAGAAAGAACAGCAAATGGCGATCAAATTCGGGCGTCCGATCGAAATGCGCGACACGCCGCGCCGCGACGCCACCCTCTCCGCCCCGTCCCTTGATCTTGCGATCCGGCCCCGCCGCAACCGCAAGGCGGAATGGGCGCGCCGCATGGTTCGCGAAAATGTTCTGACCGCCGACGATCTGATCTGGCCGCTGTTTGTCTCCGGCGGTAACAACCAGCGCACCGCCGTCGCCTCGATGCCCGGCGTCGAGCGGCTCAGCGTCGATCAGGCGGTGCGCGAGGCCGAGCGCGCGATGAAACTCGACATCCCCTGCATCGCGCTGTTTCCTTATACCGACCCAACCTTGCGCGACGACCAGGGCTCCGAAGCCGTCAACCCCGACAACCTCGTGTGCCAATCGGTGCGCGCGATCAAGAAGGAGTTTCCCGATCTCGGCGTACTCTGCGACGTCGCGCTCGATCCCTTCACCAGCCATGGTCACGACGGGTTGCTGGAGGACGGCAAGATCCTCAACGATGCCACCGTTGCGGTTTTGGTGCGGCAGGCGCTGGTGCAGGCGGAAGCCGGCTGCGACATTATCGCGCCGTCGGACATGATGGACGGGCGCGTCGGCGCCATTCGCGAAGGGCTGGATGCGGCAGGGCACCTCGACGTGCAGATCATGGCTTATGCCGCGAAATATGCCTCCGCCTTCTACGGCCCGTTCCGTGACGCGGTGGGTTCGGCGAAAACGCTGACCGGCGACAAGCGCACCTACCAGATGGACAGTTGCAATTCGAACGAGGCGCTGCGCGAGGTCGAACTCGATATCGCCGAAGGCGCCGACATGGTGATGGTCAAGCCCGGCATGCCCTATCTCGACGTTCTGCGGCGGGTCAAAGACGCCTTCGGCATGCCGACCTTCGCCTACCAGGTGTCCGGCGAATACGCGATGATCATGGCCGCTCATAACAACGGCTGGATCGACGGCGAGCGGGCGATGATGGAAAGCTTGACCGCGTTCAAGCGCGCAGGCGCTGACGGCGTTCTCACCTATTTTGCCCCTCGCGTGGCCGAGAAGCTGAAAAAGGGCGGCTAGCCGCCAGCCTCAACCCTAGCCGCCCGCCTCTGCGGTCGGCAATCGCGGCGCCAGCGCAATGGCAAGCGGCAAAATGACAGCCGCGGTGAGTGCCGTCGCCATGATGGCGCCATGGGAGCCCACGGCGTCCCCCAAAAAGCCGAACAGAATAGGCGCCGTCGCGCCGGCACCGATCGTGCCGGTATAGAAGACGGCGAACGCCTTCTCGGTGCGGCCCGGCGGCACCAGTTCAGGAACGGTGCCGTAGAGCACCGAGGACGTGCCGTTGAGCAGCACTCCGACGACGGGTAGCAGCACGAGGATTCCAGCAAGCGGCAGCGCCAATACAGCCAGGATCGCGGCGGCCGTGCCCGCCTCGGTCAAGAGCACCGTGGCCAGCACACCGAATCGTGCGCCCAGCCAGCCGCAGGCAAACTTTCCGGCGGCCCCGCCAATGAACACAAGGGCAAGCGCCTGGCCGATCGTCGAGAGCGACGCGCCTTGCTCCTTCAGCAAGAACGGCAGGAAGGTCAGGAAGCCCATGCGGACGCTGGAGTCCATGATCCCGATCGACAACAGCAGCGCGAAGCCACCGCGCGCACCGGAGGAACCATGCGCGGTCTTCGGTTCAGCGGCGACCGGCCGCAGGTTCGCCGGCAGAAAGATCGCGACCGCTACCGCAACGATCGCGCCGAGCACGGCCAGCGCCCAGAGCATGTGATGCCAGGACATGAACGCCAGCAGCAGCGAAGCTCCGCTCGGAATGGCGGCCTTGCCGATGTCGCCCGAGAAATTGTAGGTGCCAAGAGGGCCGCGCGCATCGCCCTGATAGGCGCGCGAGACCGCCGCCGATGCGATCGGATGCTGCGTGCTCAGCCCGCATCCAACTACGACCAGCGCGACGCACAGCCCGACAAGCCCGCCTGAATAGCCAGCGATCACGTAGCCGATCGCGGCCAAGGCGGTTCCGAGCGCCAGCGTCGCGCGTCCACCAATGCGCTCGGCGAGGTGGCCCATCGGCACTTGCAGCCCCGCCATGGAAGCCGCCGCGAGCCCGCGCAGAAACGCCAGCGCGCCATAGCCGAGCGCAAACTCGGCCTGCCAGATCGGCAGCAGCAAATAGATCAGATCGGTGTAGCCGTCATGCAGAGCGTGCGCGGCGCAAGCGGTCCACAGCGTCCGCGCGCGCGACGAAACGGTTTGCGTGGGTTCGTTGCCGCTGTTCGTGCTTAACGTCGTCATGGGGAGAATTCCTCCCAAGGCAAACCCCTAAGTCTGCCATTTCTGGTACTATCAAGGCTGGCATAGCCCGGTGGCGGCGGGCCTTCAACTGAGCTATTTTCCCCTCGGAGGAGAGAAAAAGTCACCTATGGCCGGCGATCAGGAATTACCCCCACTAAATGCGATCCGCGCCTTCGAGGCCGCCGCGCGGCGCGGCAGCTTTGTCGGGGCTGCGAAGGATCTGCACGTCACCCATTGGGCGATCGGCAAGCAGATCAGGCTTCTGGAAGACTGGCTCGGCGTGCCGCTGTTCGAACGGCGCACCCGCGGCGTCGCGCTGACCGATCAGGGCGCCGACCTCCTGACTGACGTCAGTTCGGCGCTCTCGCGTCTGACATCGGCGACCGGCCGATTGAGAGGACCGCAATCGGCACGCCGCGTATCGGGCGTGGTTCGCGTCAATGTGTTGCCGAGCATCGCACTGCGCTGGTTGCTGCCGCGACTCTCGAAATTCCAGGAATCCTTTTCGAACGTCGAGGTCAAGGTTTCCACAACCTCGCGCAAGCTTCGCTACGTCGGAACCGCGTTCGACATCGGCATACGTTCAGGCGTCGAGCACGGACCCGGAATTCAATGCGAGACCTTGATGCCGGACCGGCGTCTTCCGGTGTGCGCCCCGCGGATTCTGCGCGACCGTCCGGTAGAGACCGCGCACGATCTGCGGCGGCATACCCTGCTGCACTCCACGACGACGCGCTCGGCGTGGGTACAATGGTTTTCGGCGGCGGGCGTACCGGGCCTCGTGCCGGTTCGACATCTTGAACTCGACCACACTTATCTGCAGCTTCAAGCCGCCGTCGATGGCCTCGGCATCGCGTTGGGATCGCTCCCCTTGATCGAGGCCGATATCGCGGCAGGCCGCCTCGTCTGCCCGCTTGCCGCTCCCGAATTGCGGGATGACGACTATCAGCTCGTCATTCGTGACGACCGCCTGCGTGATCCCGCGATCAAGGCATTCCGAAGCTGGATCCTTGCCGCCGCCCGGGAGCCGTTAGCGGGTCTTGAAACGCCCGCCCGTCGAAATCCCTCAGCGGGCTCGGGACGCAAGCGGACGAGATCCGCTCCCGAACGCAGCAGATAACGTGAACGCCGGGCGAGCTTACCGCGCCGTCGGCAACGGACCGCAATAGGGCCGCAGTGCCTCGCGCTGTTCGTTCGACAGCACGGTCAGCGGATAGATCGGTTCGCGGGTCTGCCGATTGAAGAACGGATGCGGCCATGTCCGGCCGCCCAGGCGCCAGCCGAGCACTTTGGCGATAGCGCGGAACAGGAGGCCCAGATTGATGCCGGTCGATCCCGCCGGCGCCTTCCCGATGGCGTATTTGCCAAGGATCGCGCCGATCGGCGTGCCGAATGCGTCGTCCGCGCGCTGCGCACCGGCATCGAAGGTTTGTGCAACGATCCCGACGAAAGGAAGCGCCGGGCCGAGCGTGTTGCCAACCGGGGTGTTGCAACAAGTCGTATGCCAGCGGAGCAGCCCCTTGGGCGTCAGGCGTAATCCCGCAATGCGATTTTGCCCATGGGTGAAGGTCAGCGAGGCAGGCGCAAGCTGAACGATGTCGGTGCCACCCTCGGCATTGAGCAAATCGGCACGCCCAAGCTGGTGCAAAAAGGCCTGACAGTCGTCGCAATAGCAGACCACGCGGTTGACGTTTTGCGGCGACGCATTCGTCACCACGCCCCGCACTTCGCCGCAGCGGCAGCTCAACCTCGCCTCGGTTGTCATGTGCGGATCCCCCGGTAATGTGCCCAAATGTTCGCAAAGGCTGCGCGAGCCGGCAAGTGGGCCGATGGCCGCGTTTGGCCGCGTTCTTGCCGGAATATCCCAATAGATAATGTTCGGAGGGCCTTGCGGCCGGATGGCAGGTTCCCATGTTTCGATCGGGTCAATCGTCCCCTCGGAGAGCTGAATGTCCTACAGCGGTTCTGGTCCTAACAGCGGTTCTGGAAATACCGGCGGCGCTTACAATGCGGGCGGCGGCTGGCGTAACGACGGCGGCGTTCCGCCGCATGCGTTCGATCCGGACCTGGAGCCGGAGCTGTTTCGCGGCGTGCTGACGCGGCGGGTGTTCGCGTTCCTGATCGACTTGCTCGTGCTGTCGGTGCCGGTCATCCTCGGCTACCTCTTCATCGCCGTGTTCGGAGTGATCACGCTCGGACTTGGCTGGGTCCTGTTCTGGCTGGCATGGCCGGCCTCGGTGATCTGGGCGATCGTCTACTACGGCGCCTCCCTCGGCGGTCCGCATTCGGCGACGGTCGGCATGCGGGTGATGGATCTGGAACTGCGGACCTTTTACGGCGCGCCCGGCTATTTCGTGCTGGGTGCGATGCACGCGGTGCTGTTCTGGGTGTCCATATCGTTTTTGTCGCCGTTCGTCGTGCTGGTCGGTCTTTTTAACGGCCGCCGGCGGCTATTGCACGATATCGTGTTGGGAACAGTGGTCATCAACACCTCGGTTCGTGCCCCCGTGGGCCAGCCGGCGCGGACTTTCTGAGATTCAGCGGCCAACTGGCTGGAAATAACGGGCAAGCACAGGAAACCGGTTCGGCAAGCAAACGGTTTGCAAACCAATTGACCGTTAAGCTTGGCGGCGCGATGCTGCGTCCAGCGCCCGTGTGCCTCGCCTTTCGGAGCCAGACGAGATCCCGTGACCCAGCATTCGCGTGATACCCCGCAATTCTATCTGACGGCGCCCTCGCCCTGCCCCTATCTGCCGGGACGGCACGAACGCAAGGTGTTCACGCATCTGGT
>CAVZJE010000034.1:0-23288 GCA_963775545.1 uncultured Alphaproteobacteria bacterium | reverse complement strand
CTCCGCCAATCAAATTAAGGCCGCCGTGCCGTGGGGTCACGGATGTCGCCAAAATCCCGCAGCCGCGGAATTTTAGCGAGCGAGGCGCTGAAGAATCCCCGTAAGGACCTGGCTTGGACGGACTTCGTCGAGCGGCTTGCCGTACCGCTCGGAATAGACCCGCCGGGTCATTGCCTCCCGAGCTTCATCGCCAATCAAGCTGACCGCAAACTCGTTGCTACCTTTGCGGGCAATGATGGCAGAGCTCTCGACCTCTCCCATGATTAGCGTCGCCGGTGATCCGACCGCGTCTGAGATCTCGCCCGCCAGTCGCATTCCGCCGGCAGAAATGTCGGTTACATCGTAGGCGCGCGTATGTCCTCCGATTCTGATGGTTACCTTCTCCTTGGTCGAGAAGCGTTCGTCAACTCGGCGTCGAGGCTGCTCGACGCAGACAAGACAACAAATCGTCAGAACCATGAGATTGTACCAGGCCCAAAACAGGTTGAGCGCGCCGCCATCCTCGACAAGGTCTGAGTGGTCGAACACGAAAACCTTGGCAACGCCCAGGATAGTGATCAAGGCGAAGGCGAGGAAGCGAAAGAGCAGCTGCCACTGGATAGTCAAACCGGTGTGGTGAATCCCCTTCGCGGTGACTTTGAACTTGTGCCCCTTCGGGCGTACCAGTGCAACGGCCACCACCGTTATGATCTCGGGCGCGATCAGCATTTGGTAGACGTCCGAAATCAGCGGCAACATGCGACCGCCGCCGAGCCAGGTGGTAACGGCCATTTGTACAAGCACCATGGGCGCGAAGTGCGCGACCGCATCCGAAAGATCCGCCTGCACCATGCGAATGTTGAACAGAAAGTAGAGTGCGGGCGCAGACAGGCAGAACAAGCGAAACAAAAAACTCGTTCCCCAGTAGAGAAACGTTTCTATCAGACTGATCCGGAACGCAAACGGAAGGCCGTTGCCCAGGCGAAAGGGACCCGACGGTCCCCTGCAGATTTGCACAAGCCCCAGACACCAGCGGGTGCGTTGGGTCGCGTACTCGTTGATGCCCTCGGGGGCAAGGCCAACTGACAGCTTTTCATTCAGATAGACCGTAGTGTAGCCGCGTTCCCGAAGGCGAACGGTGAGCAGGAAGTCTTCGGTGACAGAATCCGTTGGGAAGCCGCCGATCTCACGCAGTGCCGCGAAGCGGATGATGGACGAGGTGCCGCAGCAGAAGGCCAGCTCCCATGCGTCCTTGGAGGGCATGATGATGTCGAAGAAGAACCGCTGCTCGTCCGGAAAGACCTCGGAAATTGCAAGATTGCTCTGGATCGGGTCTGGATTGAAGAAATGTTGCGGTGTCTGCACAATACCGACGGAAGGTTCCTTGAACAAACTCAGCGCGCGCGAAACGAAGTTGAAAAACGGCACGAAATCAGCGTCAAGCACGGCAATGAAATCCGGCGGCGACGGTAACTGGGCCAGATGCCCAATTGCATGATTGATGTTGCCAGCCTTGGCGTGAGAATTGTCAGGCCGGGTGAGATAGTGACAGCCTTTTTGAGCGCAAAGATCGCTCAACCACGAGCGCTTGCCGTCGTCGAGCACCCAGACCCTGAAATTGGGATATTTCATCCCCATCGCGCCAATAATGGTGCGTTCGAGAATGGCGCGGTCTTCGTTGTACGTGCAGATCAGGACGTCCACGAGTGGCTGCGTCTGCATAAGCCACGGCAGATTGGCTGTCACAGCCGCCGATCGCGAGGAGCTTCGCGACAGGAACGTCCATGTGATGGTGGTACCAACTCCGACGAGGAGTTCAACGGCCAGGAATACAATTCCAAATAGCCAATTGGTGGAGCCGAAAGGCGGAAGGGTCTGGGTGATCCGCCAGAACAAGTAGTTCCACATCAGGATCAGCGAGCTCGCGATCAGCCCACAACGAGCCCAGGGGTTTTCGCGGTTGGCCCAGGGAAGAACCAGACACAGAACGCCTGCCGACATCAAGGCCGGCGCGATGGGGTCTGACCAGCCAGCAAGCATCGGGATTAACCCGGCAGGAGGAAGGAGACCGCGCCTCGAAGCGACTGCAGGAGGCCGCCAGAGGCCGTGGAAGCGTTGAAAACGACCATTCCGGTACGTCCAACTCCGCACTGTGCCGACGCGGCGAGGTCAGGTACTGACACCGCTATTCGATATCCTCCTGACGAAAGACCCGTCGGTTGAATTGCAAGGTTATCCGTAGGCGCCGAACTTCCCGACATCCGAACGATCGTGCCGTCGTATCCACCTGGCTCGCTAGCAAAGCGGAATTGCGCCTTGTCCCCGATGCGCAATTTATTGAAGACAGACTCCCGCACGGTGACGGTGACCAGCGCGCCGGAACAATCAAGCAGGCGCAGAAGATCTTGACCTTTCCTCACCTCCTCGCCAGGAGACACCAGAACCTCCCAGACCTGCGCGTCGATCGGAGACGACAGGACGGCATTGGAAAGCTCGGAATATCGTGCAGATTCGGTGTCGAGCGCCGCGCGAAGCCCGTTGATTTGCTGGTCGCGAGAGGCGAGCTCGGCTTCTGCCTCGACCACGCGGACGGAGAGCTCGTCGGCATGCTGGAGCGAACTCGGGCGATCGTTGTAGGAATCTCCGACATATTCGCCGCGACGAGCGGCCTCGAGCTCGACCTCGCTTGCGAACAGCCGGTGATTGAGGGACTTTTGGTTCTGGGTTGCGACCTTCGCGTCTCGCTCCGCCCGTTCCACAGCCACCGCGGTCTGGTATCCGGTAGCCGCCAGCGATTTTGTCCGCGCAAGGTTCGATGCGGCTTCGGATTCGGAGGCTTCAGTGGCCGAGAGCTGCGCCCTAAGGTCCATCGCGCGCTCTTCGAGTTCGCGGATTCGTCCGGACTGAAACGCGCGCGCTTGCTGCGAGACCTGTTCGTGAAGTTCTTTTAGTCGCCCCAGACGCGTAATGACGGCTGGGCGCTCACTCTCAGTCTGCTCGACCATTCTCTGCAGATCATCGAGCCTGGTTCGGTCGGCCCTGCTGTTGGAAATGTGCAGCATGATCCGCCCTCGGGGCATCGTTGCGCCGATGGTCGGTGCAAAATCCTCGATCCGTCCGTCGATCGGCGCGCGGAGCGAGACGAGGCGAGCGTTAACGACCGCTTCGACGCTTGAAAATTCGAGAAGGCGCTGCACGGGGCCCACGCCGGCGATGACAACCACGCAAAGGCCGAGCGCCGACTTAACGGCGCGTCGACCATAACGCGCCACAAAGCCGGCACCTTGGGGCGACGGAGAAAACGCCGGTCTATCGAGTTCGAGCGGGTCGGGTGTTTTGAAAGCCTCGTGCAGAAGCGCCGACTGCGCCCGTACATCCAGGCTCGACGGCCGCCCTGTCGAGGCTTCGTTGACCGACGGAGCGTCAAGAGCCGAAACGCCGGATGCTGACGATTTGGGCGGATCTATTTCGGTGCTGAACGCCTTCTTTTGTTCGGCAGCCATCGTATAAAAATCCCCGGCCTTGGCGGCCGCCAATTTCGGTTTGAGAAAAACTTAATTTCAATGCATCGCCTTAGGGCGATGGCGGAATCTGGTCTTCAGGAAAACAGGTCTTTAATTTTTCGTTGCTTCTTTAGACAGCAGTAGAGCGAAAATTCTGCTTTTTCATTTACGAGAGCGCGCTTGCTGGGCCAGTTCCGATGTTTGGTTAAGCAAGCGTAATCGCCTGGATCGCGCGCAGGCTCGTCACCCACGGCTGGCTGAGGGCTTCACCCCTGATTCATCAAGACACAATTTGTCCCAAACCCGATTGCTGCTGAAAGCTCGCAGTTAGAAAGGACAGGCAATACTGCGCGTTTTCAGTCGGCCATTGGCGAAGCAATACTTAAGGAATTGGTTATGGACGGTTGGCATTTCCCACCTGGGCAAGAACTTCGCCGAGCGTTTCTCCTTGATGAAACCAGGCTGGGCCCGATTCCCTGGCACAGTCCCGGCAAGTCCGCTGCAGTTGTAATGTCCGTCGACGACGTATTCCCTGGAACATCGCAAAGTGCTTATGAAAGCGGCGGTGACCTGGAAAAGGGCGCGTTGGGTCGGCTACTGTGGCTGCTGGAACGACATCCAAAACTCAGGCTCACCCTCTTCGTCACACCGGATTGGCGACGGATCTCTCCGATCGCGCATCGTTTCTGGCGACACGTGCCTTGGATCCGCGATCGCGTGTATCTCGCAAGCGTATTGCCGAAGGGGACGATGGACCTCCGATACCATCCGAAATTCGTTTCCTTTCTCAACATGATGCCGCGCACCGAGGTCGCGTTGCATGGCCTGCATCACATCAATCAAGGTCATTCGGTTTCCGTCGAATTCGAGAACCGAGATCGTTCCACGTGCGCTGCCATGCTGGCCGAAGCAATCCAGATTTTCGACGAATCCGGCTTGCGCTACGTGCGAGGACTCCAACCGCCTGGATGGAATTGCAGCCTGGCGCTCCAGCAAGCGTGCCGGGATGTCGGAATTGATTGGTTGGCGTCCGCACGAGATATCGAGGTGCCAGTTTCCAAGGACGCCAAAACAGCGATGTCGGGATTGAACGGCGTCAGCATGTTGTTTCCGGAGCGGATTGCGCCGGGCCTCATGCACATCAGCACTAATTTCCAGGCCACGTCCGCCGCGGAGCGGGCGTTCGGCATTCTTGACGCAGGCGGAGTCTTGTCGATCAAAGCGCATATCACCAAGAATGTTCCGGGATACACGCACCTCGACGGGGTCGATGATCTCTACATGAACTATCTTGATCGTCTGTTCGACGACATTGAAGTACGTTACGGCGAGACGATCGACTGGACAACGTTAGGTCAACTGGCGGCCTCGCTGTCGGATTTGTCGGTGCGGTTACCTTCCGAGCGGTTACCTTCCGAAATGACTTTGAGCGAAATCGCAGCCGATCGAGCCGCTTAGCCGACGGCTCGCGGAACGGTATTTAGAGCCGGCGGTAGTCGACAATTTGCTGAGCTGACTATTTTTTATGCAACCGGCACGACTGACGTTATGTGCGATTTGATAACGAAATTAGAGTAAGGTCGAAGAATTGGATTGCAGGGTTTTTTGACTATTCCGTTTGGGGATAGGTGTCTCGGGTATTTCGAACCCCGGGCAAGGGAAATTATCGCAGGTTAGCTGATGTAAATTTTGCTTGTCGCTCGTGCTTGCGCATGGGTGGCGAAAATGGCGCAAATTTTAAAGTGAGAGAACAGTGTCTTTTCTGCAGGAATTTGACGTTGTGGTCTCGCAGGGTTCGGGCGAAAGCCGCGAGCGGGCGCTATGGTATGCGACCGACCTATTGATCGTGGGCCGCTATACCGAAGACGAGATCTGGATGTTTGGCGAGATAATTGGCCGGCTTGAGCGGGACATTGAAACTGCGACCCGCGCCAAACTCGCAAAACGTCTGGCACGGACCGACAATGCGCCTTTCAAGGTAATCGACAAACTCGCCTTTGACGATTCGATTGAGGTCGCGGGTCCCGTCCTTCGTCAGTCACAGCGGATCGATACCCGGACCTTGATTGCGAACGCCAGATCGAAAAGCCAGAATCACCTGCTCGCGATCTCGAAACGAAAGTCACTATGCGAAGGACTAACGGACGAGCTTGTGTCACGAGGAAATTCGGAAGTCGTGCGTTCGGTCGCCGAGAACCACGGCGCACAGTTTTCCGATTTTGGTATCTTGCACATGATCAAGCGCTCCGAAAGCGATTCCATCCTGTTCGAGCAATTGGGTCATCGCAAGGATATCCCTAGGCATACCTTCCAGCAGCTGATTGCCAAAGCATCTGACAACGCGAAGAAGCGGCTTGAGAGTGAGCGCCCGGAGGCAGCCGGCCAGATCCGAAACCTGGTGACCGACGTCACCGGCGCGTTACACGCAAAATTTGGCCCGGCGTCGAAAGACTATTTCCACGCAAAGAGGGCCGTGGCAAAGCAGCATCATCGCGGCAATCTGAACGAGAAGCAGATCGCCGAATACGCTCAGTCGCACGAGTTCGAGGAAACAACGGTCGGTCTTGCCTTGTTGTGCTCGCTGCCCGTCGACGTGGTCGAGCGGGCGCTTCTTGACAAGAACCGCGACATTGTCCTGCTTCTGGCCAAGGCACTCGCCTTTTCGTGGGAGACGACGATGGCGCTCTTGTTCCTGGGTGCGCCGGTACACCGCATCATGGCGCACGACCTTGAGGCCATGAAACAGAAATTTGCCGAACTCAGCGCTGAAATGTCAAAAGGCGTTTTGGAAGCTTATCGGTCACGTAGGCAGGCGGTAGCGGCGGATTCCGAGAATCGCCGCCTGCCTCAACTTCACGCTTCATAGGACTGGCAATTGGCCTTGGGAGCCGCAAGTCGCCTCTACTTAAAGGCGGCGCGGCCATATCGCGCTGTTCTTGCTGCATTGCCGCATGAAGACCAGCCCCTCGTGGATGAGGGTGGTGAAATTTTGTGCAAACGGTAAAAGGGCCTTGCAAGCCGAGCCCCTCTTCAGATGTCGCATTCCCCCTCAGTTTCCGTCGAAACCCAGACCTCTTGGGCTGTTGCTACAGCCGCGCTCTTTGTCCTTGGAATGTCATTTGGCGCCGCCTGGATCACGGCGGTCGCGCTGAAGGACATTGCCAACGAGGTGGACGGGACGCGCTCGGTTCCAGCGCTCGCCAGTTCGCTGGCGTGGTTTGGCTCCGGCTTCGGCGGCATCGTCATGTCCCGCATCGCCGAACGGGTCGGTACGCGCTCGACCGTCATCTTCGGATCGTTGATGATCGGTCTTGGTCTTTTCATCTCGACATTTGGACCACCCTGGCCATTGTGGATCGGTCACGGCGTGTTCATCGGTCTGATCGGGATTGGTAGTATCAATGCGCCCTTGTACATTTATGTCAGCCGCTGGTTCGATCGTCGGCGCGGCTCGGCGCTGGCACTGATTTCGAGCGGCACCTATCTCGCCGGCACGATCTGGCCGCCGATATTCGAGCGCGCGATCGCAAGCTTCGGCTGGCGGCAAGCGATGCTGTGGTATGCGCTCGCCGAGATCGTCGTCGTGGTGCCGCTGGCAGTAATCTACTTTCGCGAGCCACCCGAAGTGATCCGTCCGGCGGCGTCGGCCGGCACCGGATTGAGCCAGACGCGCGTGCTCGGCTGGGCGCCCAATGGGGTGTTCGCGATGCTGTGCGCCGCCGCTGTGCTATGTTGCATTCCGATGGCAATGCCGCAGGGCCATCTGGTCGCCTTTTGCAGCGACCTCGGTATCAGCCGGTCCGTGGGCGCATTGATGCTGTCGGTGTTGCTGGGTACGGCATTCCTGAGCCGGCAGGTCTGGGGCGTGATCTCCGATCGTATCGGCGGTCTCACCACCGTGCTGATCGGATCCGCCTGGCAGGCTACGTCGATGACCGCGCTGCTGTTGACACAGAATGAAGTCGGCCTCTTCACGGTGAGCGCCGCTTTTGGGCTCGGCTTTTCCGGCATCATTCCGGCCTATGTTCTCGCGGTGCGTGAGCTGTTCCCGGCATCGGAAGCCTCCTGGCGGATCCCGACCCTGTTACTCTTCAGCGGCGGAGGCATGGGCGCCGGCAGCTGGATCGCAGGCCTTCTCTACGACCATTTCGGATATTATGCGCCCGCATTCACCGCCGGCATCGTCGCCAACATTCTCAATCTGCTTGTGGTCAGCGTACTGGTCGGGCGGCAGCGCTACCGCGCTGTCTATGCGTAACCGGCCTGACTGGTAAACCAGGGAACGGTCAAGTTGCGCCGATCGATGTCAAGCGGCTTTGCGCTTTTACGGCAGCGCTAGAAGCGTATTGCTGCGCGTCTTGCCTTTTTCGTGATAGCCGCGCGCGACCATGTCGTCGATACAGTCCTGCTGCCATTCCTTGCGCGACAGGTGCTCGATGACGACGGCGCGTGGCCAGAGTGTTTGCGGCGCCTGTGCAAAGAAGCCTGTGAGCACCCGGTCCTCGAAGCCTTCGACATCGATTTTCAGCGCATCGACCCGAGTGATGCCGGCGTCACTGAGAATCCGCTGTAGCGTCAGCGCGGGCACGCGGATGGCGCCTGTGTAGGTTTTGCCCGTCACAACATGGCTGGCGCCGAGATTGTCGCCATCCGTTTCGATCAGGAGTTCGCCGTCGGATGGCCCGGCGGCGGCCGCGATCAATTTCACCTGGACAAGATTGGAAGCGTCGCGGTTGAAGGTGAGGCGAGTCCGCGCTACCGGGTGCGGTTCGACCGCAATCACCGTGCCATTTTTGCCGACGCTTTTCGCCAGCGTGAGCGCGTAGGTACCAACATTGGCGCCGACATCGATGAATACGCCGCCGTCGGTCGTATGCGCACGCAGAAAGGCGAGCTCTTCCAGATTGTAATCGGGATTGAACAACGCGCCGCGTTCGGTTGCGCTCGCCTGGTGATAGAAACGAAACGAGGCGCCCTGATATTGCGCGTCGACCGGCCCCGACCGCAGCAGGTTGACCAGCCGCGACATCCATGGCCGAAACGCGCCGCGCTTGAGACCTGAACGATGCGTAAGCCGGATGACCGCCGCCTGTGCAGCGTTCGGCGCAAACGCACCAAACGGCGCGGTAGTGACATCGTTATCAGGCGTCAAGCTGATATTCCCGGCGTGGTGAAGGCATGATCAGGAAAACGGTACCGCGGTCCCATAACGCAGGGCAGCCCGTAAAATTTCACGCTTACTGCCGCCACGACAAGGCCGGCTGAAACAGCCGCTTGATCGCCGACGAGAAACCGTGGCGGCCTTGCTCCTGGTCGACAACAGACTGGTCCGTCACCCAGTTGAGCTGGACTGCACGGCGCTTGCCTTCGAAGGGATGATGGCCGTGCCATGAATTGTCGGAGCGCTTGAAGATCAGGAGCGTTCCGCCGGCGGGCTCGACCTCGGCGACATAATTTTCGAGATCGGAGTCGTTGCGAAGCAAGCGCAGGCGGCCGGTTGAACTCTCCCAGGAGTTGTCATTCATGTAGAGCAGAACGGTGATGATCTTGGTTTTTGAATCGGTGTGGATCTTTCCGTCGCGCGCGCGGCAGAAACCACGGACTGTATACATGGTCGGCCGGTCCGTCAGATCGACGTCAAACTTTTCCTCGACGATATTCTGAAATGACGGTCCCAGCAGTTCGTCGATGAGCTCTTTGAAATGTCCGGAAATATTGAGGCCCGCCGGCGGGTGTGACCCGGGGCCCGGGACGGCGGGATAATCGGCTAGGACCCCTTTGAGCTTCTCGTGATCGACGAAGTTCTTCACGATCAGATATTCGAAGGGATCGCGTTCAACTTGGGTGGCGCGGAGCGCGTCAAGTCTCAACATATTTCCTCCTGGCGCGCTGATGCCGGGTCCTGACTTGCTGCGAGTTGGGTCCCAGCCCCGTTTTGTCGCCCTTCAGTCCATAACCGATCATAGACCGCCCGGATGCTGCGTGCCTCGGCTTCAAGCGAGAAATTGGCATGCACGAATTCCAGCGCCGCCCGGCCCTGTTCCTTAGCAAGAAGCGGCGTCCGAAAATAGGGTTCGATGGCCGCGACAAGGGCGTTCAGATCGCCGGCTGGCACGATCGCTCCATTGATCCCGGGCCTGATCATCGAGGGAAAGGAGCCGGCGTCCGAGGCGACCACGGCCGTCTCCGAGGCCATCGCCTCCAAAGGCGTAAGGCCAAAGCCTTCCTGGCGCGACGGCGCGACGAACAAGGTAAAGCGCCGATACCATACCGAGATGTCTTTGACATCGCCGAGGAAGAGCATGCGCTGTGTAAGGCCCGCATCATCGATCTTCGACTTCAATTTGCGCTCGAAGCCAAGATTGTCGGATGTGGTGCGACCGGTGATGACCGCCGTCCAGTCGGGATGGCGCGGCAGAAGCAGCAGCATTGCGTCGACGAACAGATCGGTGCCCTTTTGGTGCCGGATCCGTCCGGTGCAACCGACGGCGTATTTGCCAGGCAATCCGCTCGCGGCGTAGTCGTCCTCGCTTTCGTGGGCGGGGTGGAAATGTTCAAAATCCGTCCCGTGCGGCACGACGGTATGAGGGACATCGAGGAAACTGCCCGAACGCTCGCTGGTCGTGATGACGGCATCCATCCGTCTCAACATCCAGCGGGTCAACGGCTTGTGCCGGCGCTGGCCGGCGGAATTGAAGATCAGCCGGAGCGGGGCGCGCAAGACATCCCTGAGCAGAAGGCCCACCATCATCTCGTTGTTGCGGCGGCAATGATAGATTCGGAACGGTCGATTGGCCGGTCGGCGAAATAGCTTCGGAATGTCGCGCCAGCGCATGCGCGGTACGCGCTCGGGCAGATCGAAGCCGAGGGCCGCGATTTTCAATGTCTTCGCCTGCTCCGGCACCAGCTGCACGACGGCCGTCGTGCCGCCGGATTGGCGCCAGTTGAAATTCGTGGCTACGACTTCGATTTCCGAGAAATCGCTCGTCAATACGATGATCCTTCAGCGGAATAGCGCAATGGGTTATCGCTGGTCATAGCAGCGTTCAACGCACCGGACAAAACCGCCGGGGCTAAAGCCGATGGCGGGAAGTGACGAGGATTTCATGGCGGCTTTCTAAGGCCTGGGCTTCGAAAAAACCAAGAAAAAACAGCACCAAACGCCATCCGACGCGCAAATACGGATCGTGGTTCCGACCCGAGGCCTTTCTGGAAAATGGTGAACCCGAGTAGCGGCGCGGGGACTTTTGCCCGGGGACGTCACAAAACGGGAAACGGACGGGGGTTCCGTCCGTTTTTGCAAGGTCAGGAGATGCGGCGGCCCCCAAAAGCCGTGAGCGCGGGCTTCCCCGCCGTCCGGACTTCGGGCTGCCCGCTCCGTCTCCAGTACGACTTCGTCAGTAATGCGGGTCGTACATCTGCCGCTCGATATACGCCATCATGTCGTTCGGCTTTGGCGCCGTCGCGAGGCCATGCTTGTAAGCAACGTCGGCGACGGCCGCGGCGATATGGGCCGAGACCTCGCGGATTCGCGGCAGCGACGGATAAAGGCTGCCCTGCTCGATATCATCGTGGGTGACGAGATAGGCCAGCGTGTGGGCGGCGGCCATGAACATCTCGTCGGTCACGAGCTTCGATCCGCTCGCGATCGCGCCCAGGCCGACGCCGGGAAAGATGTAGGAATTGTTGCCCTGGCGCGGCACGAAGGTCTTGTCGTCGAGCTTCACCGGATCGTAGGGGCTGCCGCAGGCAAACAGCGCCCGGCCGCCGGTGTGACGATAGGCTTCTTCGGCCGAACATTCCGCCTTCGAGGTCGGATTGGAGAGCGCGAACACGATCGGCCGGTGATTGATCTCGGCCATCGCCTTAAGCACTTCCGGCGTAAAGGCCCCGCCGACGGCGGCGACGCCGATGATCGCGGTGGGCTTCAGCGTGCGGATCGCGGTCAGGAAGTCGTCGACCGGCGCATGGTCATGCGCGTAGCGCAGCTTATGCTCGGTCAGGCCTGCGCGATTCTTCACGACAAGGCCGCGCGAATCCACCAGCCAGTTGCGATTGATCGCCTCAGATTCCGAAAGTCCCTCGGCCATCATCGCCGAGACGATGAGATCGGCGATGCCGGTCGCCGCCTCGCCGGCGCCAAGGAACAGGATCTGCTGATCAGCCAATTTGCCACCGCTCACGCGCAAGGCGGAGAACAGCCCGGCCAGCGCGACCGCGGCCGTTCCCTGAATGTCGTCATTGAAGACCGGAATGTCTTCCCGGTATTTGTGCAAAAGGCGGAATGCCGAGTGATTGGCAAAGTCCTCGAACTGGATCAGCACGCCGGGGAAGGCGGCGCGGGCCGCCGTGATGAATTCATCGACGAATTCGTCATAGGCCTTGCCGGTCAGCCGCTTCTGTCGCAAGCCGATATAATAGCGATCGTTCAGGAGATCCTGGTTGTTGGTGCCGACATCCAGCATGATCGGCAGGCAATGCTCGGGGTGAACGCCGGCGCATGCCGAGTAGAGCGAAAGCTTGCCGACCGGGATGCCCATGCCATGCGCCCCGAGATCGCCTAGCCCCAGGATGCGCTCGCCGTCGGTAACGACGATCAGTTTGGCCGGATAGGGCCAGTTGCGGAGCAGGTCGGCGATCCGCCCTCGATCGGTCGCGCTGATGAACATGCCGCGCGGACGCTGAAAAATAAGTCCAAAGCGCTGGCAGGCAAGGCCCACGGTCGGCGTGTAGATCAGCGGCTGGATTTCATCGATGTTGTCGCAAACGACGCGAAAGAACAGTTCCTCATTGCGGTCGTGGAGCGAATTGAGCGCGATGTATTTTTCCAGGTCGTTGGGAAGGCTGCGCAGATTGGTCAGAACGCGCGCGACCTGCTCCTCCATCGAGAGCACATGCGCCGGGAGAAAGCCGCGTAAACCAAGCTCGTCCCGCTCGGCGTCGGTGAAAGCCGTTCCTTTATTGAGCAACGGGTCGCGCAATAGCGCCAGGCCGCGCGGGGAATCCGAGATATGCGAATTTAGCTTCGCCCGAGCTGGCGCGGTCATGTCGTTTCCTCTCGTTTCTTTTTAGCTTCTTGGCTTGTTACTTTTTTACTTTTGGCTTTCGCCATTACCGAAGAGGAGACCAAATGGCCTTCCCGTGCAACTACGTTGCATTGACCAGAATTTACCGCTGAAAGCAACACTGGCCATAGGCCCGCGCCGGGTCACAAGATGATGATGCCGAGCGGATATTGCTGCCATGTCAGACCTGCCATGACGGCAGGTGTTTGCATCTCGAACCGAATTGACTCCCACCGAAACGATCCTATGACTTGGGTCATAATCTGCACTGCAAAACGTGCTCGATTTTTGTTCATTGCAGCGCGAGATGGAACAACCGAGCCCGTCCATGCGTATCATCAATGTCGCCGCCGCCCAGATGGGTCCCATTCAGCGCGCCGAAAGCCGCCAAACCGTCATCCCGCGCATGATCGCCCTGATGGACGAAGCCAAGGCGCTTGGGGCGGATCTGATTGTCTACCCGGAGCTGGCGCTCACCACGTTTTTCCCGCGCTGGTACATGGAGGATCAAGCCGAGGTCGACGCCTGGTTCGAACGGGAGATGCCGAACGCAGCGACGCTGCCGCTGTTTGCCCGCGCCGCCGAGCACGGAATCGCGATGAGTTTTGGCTATGCCGAACTGACGCCGGACGGACATCACTTCAACACCTGCATCCTCACCGACAAGTCGGCCGGGATCGTCGGTAAGTATCGCAAGACGCATCTGCCCGGTCATTCGGAACTCGATCCCGAGCGCGCGTTTCAGCACCTGGAGAAGCGCTATTTCGAGCCCGGCGACACCGGCTTTCCGGTGTGGCGCACGATGGGCGGGATTTTCGGCATGGCGATCTGCAATGACCGGCGCTGGCCCGAGACCTACCGCGTAATGGGACTGCAAGGCGTCGAGATGGTCGTGCTCGGATACAACACGCCCTCGATCAATTCGCAGAAAGCCGAGGAGGGACCTTCGAGGCGGTTATTCCACAACCGCCTGTCCGTCCAGTCCGGCGCGTACCAGAATGCGACCTGGGTCATTGCGGTCGCCAAGGCCGGCGTCGAGGATGGCTTTCCGCTGATCGGCGGCAGTCTCATCGTCGACCCCGATGGCGAGATTGTCGCGGAAGCCAAGACCGAGGGGGATGAGCTACTCGTCCATCCTTGCGATCTCGATGCGACCGTCTTTGGCAAACAGACGATCTTTGACTTCGCCAGCCATCGCCGCGTCGAGCATTACGGTCTGATCACCAGCCGGGTCGGCGCCATTCCGCCGCCGGAAGAATAAGAAGATGACCTTCGCGCTCGATCATGTCGTGATTAACACGCTGTTCGACATGGACCGTGCCGCGGCGCTGATGTCTCAGCTCGGCTTCACGCTGACGCCGCGCGGCTACCATTCGCTCGGCTCGATCAATCATCTCGTCATGTTCGAACATGATTATCTGGAGCTGATCGGGCTGCCGTCGGGCACAGACGTGTTGCGCAAGGACGTCCTCGAAAGCCCGCGTGGACTGAACGGATTGGTGTTTCAGGCCAGGGATATCGATACATGCCAACGTGTGCTGCGCGACAGGGGCCTTGCGATGCTGGAGCCGCAGAGTTTTTCACGGCCGGTCACCATCGATGGCGTCGAACATCTGGCGCGCTTTCGCACCGTTCGTACCGCGCCGGAATTGTTCGAGGCGGGACGCGTCTATTACTGCCAGCATTATACGCCGGAACTGGTCTGGCATCGTCCGTGGACGTCGCATCTCAATGGCGTTCGGGCGTTGAGCGAACTGGTGATCGTCAGTTCAGATATCGAAACTGACGCGCCGCGCTATGCCAAGGCGGCTCAATCCTCGGCGGAAAGGCGGGGAGACGACTGGGCGATTGCGCTGCCCGGTAATTTTCGCCTCAGCCTGATTTCGCCTGCGCGCTATCGCCAGCGTTACGGCGAGCAGGGTGTTGAGGCCAACGGCCGTCATAGCTTTTTCGGCGCGATCGTGTTCGATGCACCGGAGCTGGCTCGCATCCGTGATCTTGCTTCCTCCATTCCGGATCTGCGCGTTAGAGCAGACGAGGCGTCGCTGGCGGTGCTGGTTCCGTTCCTCGATACGCTGCTCGAATTCCGGGTGTCGCGCTAATCAGGCCATCGCCGGATCGCCATCGCCAAGCGCCTGCCATATCGCGCTGGTATAGGCGGCAAATTCCGGGCTGGCCCGTAGTGTGCGCAGGTGGCGCGGTCGCGGCAGGTCGATCCGGTGTTCGGCGATGGTGCGCGCAGGGCGCGGCGAGAACACCAGCACACGATCGGCGAGCGCCACCGCTTCCTCGATGTCGTGGGTGACAAACAGGATACTGCGCCGCTCGGTTTCCCAGATGCGCAGCAGTTCACGGCCCATCACCGCCTTGGTCTGAAAGTCGAGCGCGCCGAACGGCTCATCCATCAGCATCACCGCGGGCTGATAGGCCAGCATCCGGCCGAGCGAAACGCGATGCCGCATGCCGCCGGAGAGCTGCGCCGGGTAAGCATCCCTAAATTCGGAAAGTTGTAACAGCGCCAGCAAATCGGTCAGACGCGATGCCCGCTGCGCGGACGCGACGCCGGCAAGCTCAAGGCCGACCTCGATGTTGCCGTGCACCGTCAGCCACGGCAGCAGCGTGTCGCGCTGGAACATGAAGCCGATATGTTCCGGCGGCCCGTCGACCATCTTGCCATCGACGGAAATGATGCCGCTTTCGGCCGCATGGAGGCCGGCGATGGCGCGCAGGATGGTCGACTTGCCGCAGCCGCTCGGCCCGACCAGAACCACGAATTCGGCGCGATCCACCGCGAGACTGACCCGGTCGACGACAGGCAGGCGCCCGCGCGGCGTCGCGTAGGAAATCGAGACCTCATCGAGAAGGATCCGCGGCGCTTCGGCGGCGACCTTCATTTCGTAGCGGGTCGCCAATGCAATACCTTGCGTTCGATGACGAAAATGATCTGGTTGGCAATCATCGCCACCAGCATCAGGATGAACAATCCGGTGAAGACGCCGGTGGTGTCGAGCTGGCCACCGGCGCGCAGGATGTACCAACCGAGGCCACGGTTGGATCCGATCAGTTCGCCCACGACCGCGCCGACCAGCGACAGTCCGATGCCGATCCGGAAGGAAGCCAGTAGCCAGGGGACGATAGAAGGGATCGTCACCTTGCGCAGGATGTAGGATTTTGGTGCGCGCATCGTGCGCATCAGATCGATCATGTCGGGATCGACGGTGCGAATGCCCTCGGTGACGTTGAGGATGAAAACGAATACGACCATCGAAAATGACATCATGACCTTGGCGAGAAGGCTGATGCCGAACCACAGGATGAACATCGGAGCGAGCGCCACGCGCGGAAGGCCATAGAGGCCCATCACAAAGGGATCGACGATCTCGGCGGCGCGGCGATATTTCGCCAAGGCAATGCCAATCGGTGTGCCGACGACTGCGCCGAGCAGCAAGCCGAGGAATGCTTCCGAGACCGTGGCGTCGAGATGCCGCCAGATCTCGCCGCTCATAGATAACGCCAGAAGCCTCTGGCCGATCAGGCTCGGCCGGCTGCTCCAGAATTCGTTGAACAAGCGGCCGGCGGAAAATTCCCAGATCAGCAATAGTCCGACGATCAGGCCGAGACGCCAGAGCCAGATCGAAATGCCGCTTACAGAGGTGGTTGTCTTCTCGCGCCCCGAACCGCGTGGCGGGATCATTTCATCGGAAGCGAGGGGATCGGTCATCGGCGTGATTTATTCACGGCAGATAGCGGACGGCGACGACATCCGAATAGGAAAGCTCCTTCACCGAGGGATCGGCGACCCGCAGCATTTCAAGCGCGGTCTTGAATCCGCTCTCTTCGGCGCGTCCATCATGGGAGATGCTTTTTTCCGCAGCATCGTGCGCGACGCTTACGACAAGCTCCGGCGTTAGCGCCGGAAAGCGCTCATGCACCGCGGCTTCGACCACCTTGGGATCGGTCTGAATGAGTTTTTCGGCTTTGACGATCGCGCGCGCGACCGCGTGAGCCGTGGCGTCATTGGCTTTCAACCAGCTTCCGACCGCGATCAGGTCGAGCGCCATGTAGTCGAGATCGCGAAAGTCGGCGACGAACTTGTATTTGCCGGTGGCCATATCGGCCTGCACGTCGGGCGTCGTGAACATGCCAGCCACTACCGATCCGCGCTCGATCGCCGCGCGCATCGAGGCGCCGGTGCCGGCAGCGATGATCTCGAAATCGGTGTCCGGATTGAGGCCGAGCTTCCGGATCATGAAACGCAGCGTATTATCGGTGAGGCTGCCGGGCGAGGTGATGCCGACCGCCTTGCCGCGCAGGCTCGCCAGATCGCTGGCGGGGGAGGCGGCCGGCGCCAGCAGGGAATAAGGATGCTTGTCGAGCAGCGCCACCAGCACCGCGCCGCCGAGTCCGCGGCTCGCGAGCCGCAGCGCGTGGTCGCCGGCGCAAACGCAGAGATCGATGCCTCCGCCGGCGAGCGCCTGCACCGCCGGCCCGCCGCCGTCGAAATCGACGATCTCGGCCTTGATGCCTTCGGCCTCGAACAGCTTTTGCTGGATCGCGACCACGACCGGGATCGAGGCGATCGATTGCTGGGCTGAGCCGATGCGAAGCGCGGTCGCCGCTTGCAGGTGGCCGACAGTCAGGACCAGCGCGGCAACGGCGCCGAGAACAGAAGAGATTGCGTGTGGGCGCGAGACGATTTTTGCGATTCCGTTCATCGGATGTCTCCGCCTCAATTCGGCAACTTGGCCGCGTAGGCCGAGTTGCGAAGACAGAGGCAGCCCTTCGGATCCTGCCATAGCCGTTCTTTCTCGTGCAAAAGGCCGATCGCGCGGGCGACTGCGTTGAACTCATGACCTGAAAAACGCTCGGCCACGTCGGTGAAGTAGAGCGGCGTCTTTTCAAGGACGGCTGCAATCTCTTCGGCGAGTTGGCTGATAACCTCTGGCGAAGCCTTCTTGGCTTCGCGGTCGGCCTTGCCGCCGAGGTAATCCGATATTTTGGCCGTGTCGGCGTAAGCGTAAGTGATGCGCTCGTAGCGCTCTTTCGGAATTCCTTCCGAAATCGTGGCGTCAATGCCGACCTTGGCGGTGGTCGGCACAATGCCATGCGGCGTCGGCGCCAGCGAGGGATCGAGCGGCTTGCCGCGGGCATTGCTGACGATCAGAATATCTCGGTCGCCCTGCACGCGGGTTGCGATCGCCCATTCGACCTCGACCGGATTGAACACGTCGATGTCGTCGTCGACCACGACGACATGCTTGATATCCATGACCGAGAGCGCGGCAAGCAAAGCGTTCTTGCCGTCGCCAGCCTGCTTCTTGATCGAAATCACCGCGTGCCAGAAAGTCACGCCGCCCATCGTCATGTTGATTTCCTTGACGACGACGCTCGCGGTACGCAACGCCTGACGAATCGCCGCATAACGCGTCGGCGCCATCAGCCAGGTGTTTTCCCAGGGCATATGCAGCGCGTAATATATGGCGTCGCGGCGCATCGACACCGACGTGATGCGGACGATTGGATTCCAGTGCAGCCCGCCCATCAGCCAGGTGAATTCGCCGAAACGCCCTTCCGGGTGGGTCCAGCCGGTCGGCAGCACCTCGCCCTCCAGAACGATTTCGGCGTCGGCGATATAGGGAACATCGACGGTATCGCCGGCCGCAAGTTTCACCGCCTGACCACGGATGCCACCGGCAATCGCCATCTCATCGGTGCCGAGCGGCGCCTTGAAGCCAGCGCCGAGCAGTTCGATCGGATGCGTACCGATGCTGATCGAGATCGGCAGCGGTCGCTTCGCTTCATAGGCGCGCTGCACGAACAGCCGCATATTGTTCGGCGTCACGATATCGATGCCGGTCAGGTTTTTTTCCTTGACCATGAAACGGTAGATGCCGGTGTTGATCCCGAATTCGGGATCTTTTGCGATGACGACACCCGCCGTGATCATCGGGCCGCCGTCATAGATCGACGACATCGGGATCGGCAGCTTGTAGAGATCGACGTCATCGCCTTTCATCACCACTTCGCGCGCCGGCGACGTCGCAATGCGTTGCGGCGGGATCGGCTTGGCGATGCCGTTCTTCAGCCGCTCCTCGATCTCGAGATATTCGCTCGCTCCCATCGCCATCATGGCTCGCTCGCGCGTGCGGATGATGCCGGAGACGACCGGGATGTCGTAGCCGATGACCTTGTGAAAGAAGATCGCCTTGTCCGACTGATCGACCAGGGTTGCGATATGGCGGATATCGATTGGCTGGCGGAAGTCGATCAACTCGCCGGCTTGACGCAGGCGATCGAGGAATCCGCGAAACGTTTCGTCCATCCGCTCTAACTCCCTAATCCGGTGTCGCGCTGCCGAAGCCGTTCGGCTGCCATGTCGTGCATCGCCTTACGGTCGAGCTTGTTGGTCGAAGCCAGAGGGAGGCTGCCGACAAACCAGATCGAACGCGGATGCTGGTAGGCCGGCGCGTTCGCCAGCGCAAAGGATTTCAGCTTTGCCTCATTCAGATCGCTTCCCTCGCGCTTGACCACGAACGCGACCGGCTTGGTGCCCTTGATATCGTCATCGACAGGCACGACGCAGGCCTGGATCACGTCCGGATGGCTCTCCAGCATCTTTTCGACTTCGCCGGGAAAGATATTTTCGCCGCCGCTGACGAACATATCGTCGGTACGGCCGACGAAGAAATAGAAGCCGTTTTCGTCGCAGCGAAACACGTCGCTGGTGAAATAGAAGCCGTCCGCCGTGATGGGCGAGGCGACATCCGGACGATTGTGGTAGCCGTTCATGATCGCCGGGCTCTTCATCTCCAGCACGCCGGGATCAGAAGGCGCGCCGTTTTCCCCGATCAATCGCACCTGCACTTTCGGATGCGGATAGCCGACCGACATTTCGGGTTGGGCTAGGCCTTTCGGATGCGGTCCGAAAACGACGGGGCCGCCTTCGGTGGTGCCATAGGCGTTGGTCACGGCCGCCTTTGGAAGCGCTTCGTGGATCGCTTTCATCAGGCTTTGGCTGACCGGCGCCGATCCCATTCGCAAGTATTCCACGCTGGAAAGATCGGTCGCTGCGAACCTCTCTTTATCGTTCAGCATCATGGCGATCATCGGAGGAACGGCTGTGAGCCATGTGCAGCGACAGTCCTCGATGGCCTTGAGGTAGAGTTGCGTAGTGAATTGGGGAAGCAAAATCACAGTTGCGTGGGCCGCATGTGCCAACTGGCTCATGGCGAGCGCGTTCATATGATAAAGAGGTGCTGCGACCAGAAAGCGGTGGCGGGTCATGTCCTGCGCGGCCATGCGCTGCTCGACCACCCAGATATGGCTCTGGTGCGAGAGTACGACGCCCTTGGGGCGCCCTGTCGAGCCTGATGTGTAGAGAAACATCGCCGGCTCACGATCAGATGGTGTGATCGGTTCAAACGGGCCGGGTTTGAGAAAGCTCGCGAAGACTGCGTCGCTTCTGCCACTGTCGAAGCAGATACGCGGCAAATCCTTCGGCGCGCGGTCAAGGCGCTGCGCATCGCAAAAGACGAGCTTGGCGTCGGAGTTGTGAACGATGTAGTCAATCGTCGCCGGCGGGAATTTGAAATTGACCGGCACGGCAACGAAGCCGGCGCGCATGATGCCGTCGATGGTCGTGAGGTACTCGAAGCGATTGGCCGAGAGGATGGCAACGCGCTCGCCGCGCGCCAGGCCGCGGCCTGCGAGCGCGCGTGCGACCGCATCGGCTTGCGTTTCGAAATCGCGGTAGCTGAAGCGGCGCGCCTCACCCGTGCCAAGGTCGATGATCGCGGCCTTGTCGGGATCGCCATCCTCTGACGTCAGGGCTCCCAGATTCGAAAACGAAGGGATACCGGGCACCACGATGTTCCGTCAGGCCGGCGGTGCGGTCAGATAGGTACCGCGGCCGCTCGCGAGCAGGCGGCCTTCCTTGTCGAAGACTTTTGCTTCGGCCACCGAGAACTGCTTCCCGAAATTCACGATCTCGCCGCGGATCGTCAATACGCCGGGCATTGCGGCGCGGTGATAATCGACGCGCAGATCGATGGTCGGAACTCCGCGCCCGGTCTTGGAAACCATGGCCCAGTCGGCGGTGAGGTCTACCAGCGCCGCCAGAATGCCGCCATGGGTGTAGCCGCGGTCGGGATTGACGACCCATTCCTCACGCCAGTTTGCGGTCAACTCGATCATGCCTTCGCCAACCGACACCACTTTCAGGCCGAGCCATTGATGGTAGGGGCCGCGGGACAGCAGCTTCTGGACGTCCTCGACGCTCGGAATTTCACTCATTGTACAAAAGCCCTTTATCTTCGGTTCGCCGAATGCAATGCCTCTCAAGGCACGACCACGACTTTGCCGATGACTTCACGATCCCTGATCAGGCGCAACCCCTCAGCTGCCTCCTCCAACGGCAGCACGGCGTCGATCACGGGGGCAATCTTCTTCTCCGCGATCATTTTCATCAGATCGGTCAGATTGTCCTCATAGAAGCTGTTGGAGCCGATCACTTTCAGCTCGAAGCTCCAGATATAGCGCAGGTCTTCCTTCGGATCATGTCCGGCGGTTGCACCGCAGACCAGAAGACTGCCGCCGCGCTTGAGGCAACGCAGCGACGGCACCCAGGTGTCGCCGCCGGTGAAGTTGATCACGACGTCGACGCCGCCGTCATAGGTGCGGCGTTGCGGCTTGCCGTATTTCTCGATCGCCCATTTCGAGAAATCGACTTCCTTGTAGTTGATGGTCTCGTCGGCGCCCATCGCCTTGAGCTTGTCCATCTTCTCCGCGCTGCTCGCGCAGGCAATGACTTCGGCGCCGAGCAGTTTGGAGAGAATGACACAACCGGTGCCGACGCCGCCGCTGGCGCCGAGGATCAGGACGCGATCGCCCTTCTTGATCGTGTTGTGGGTGATCAGCATGCGGTGCGCGGTGCCATACGCGACCGGCAGCGAGGCCGCCTCCTCGAAGCTGACGCCATCGGGCATGGCGATCAACTGGTCGGCTTCGACGAGGCAATATTCCGCCATGCCGCCGTCGAGCATCTCGCCCATCAAGCCCTTTTTCTTGTTGAGCGGGTTGACGAGGACGCGGCTGCCGACCTTCCAGCCCGCGACGCCTTCACCGATCTCGACGATTTCGCCGGCCATATCGAGACCGATCACCACCGGCAGCGGCACCTTGATGCCGGGCATGCCTTTCACCGTGAAAACGTCGTGATAATTGAACGACGAAGCGCGCACGCGGATCACCACGCTGCCGGCTTTCGCTTTCGGCTTCGGATAGTCTGTCACGATCTTCAGATTTTCCAATCCGCCGTGCTCGCGCAGAAGCAGCGCCTTCATCGTCTCTGACATTTCGTTATCCCGTTAAATTCGATCCGGCGCGTGCGTCAGGCGCAGGAATTTCAGATTTCGCGGGCAGTTTGCTGAGGGACGCCGCAATATCAAGCCGAATTCCTCGCAACCCACCCATTCGGGGAAGGATTTCGCATTTCGGCAGGTCAAAGCGCAATAGCTTTCCACGAGATGACGGAGTTCAGCCTGCATCCTGGATCGCAGCTTCGACGATCTTGTCGATCGACGAGGAAAGCTGGACGCGCTGCCTTTTAACAAAGTGCGCGACGACGCATTCCAGAACAGTGCGAAGCTGTTCCAGCGTCACGGTCTCTTTTTCCGCCGGTCTGAGCGGCAGGCATTCAGCCAGTAGCCTGTTTTCAAGCTTTTCGGCTGCCAATTCGAGCGCCTTGACCTGCGAACGGAATGGTTCGGTGGCCTCGTTTGGCGCGGGCCGCGGCCCTGTCTTCAGTTCCGAGCGGATGGCTCGTAATGGCCACACGATCTGTTCGCGCCAAGGAAGGCAGGCCTCGTCCAGCGCTCGGATCTCATCTGCCGTCAATAAAAGGCGATGTTTAGCGGCAGCGAAGGTCGCCATCAGCAGCAGCATCACATCGACGCCAGCCTCGTTCTGCAAAGTGAGGCAGGCTTCCGCAACGCCGGGCTTGGCGTAGATGGCCAGCGCAAAGGCCCAGCTGTCTGCCTCAAGTTCGGACTGCGTTGACGCCATCAGTTGTCATTCTTGATCGAGTTCAGTCCGCCCCAGCGGCTGACGGCGGCGTTCTCGATATCAAAGAGGTCAAGCACTCGTCCGAGCGTGTGGTCGACCATCTGCTCGAGGCCTGCGGGCCGCGCATAAAAGGCTGGCACGGGCGGATAGACGATCGCGCCCATTTCGGTGGCCGCGGTCATCGAGCGCAGATGGCCGAGATGGAGCGGGGCTTCGCGAACGAGCAAAACCAGACGTCGCCGTTCCTTGAGCACGACGTCTGCGGCGCGCGTGACCAGGGAGGAAGTCGCGCCCGAGGTGATCTCGGCGAGGCTTCGCATCGAGCAGGGCGCAATCACCATGCCCATCGTCTTGAACGATCCGCTTGATATCGAGGCACCGATATTGTCGATCTGATGAACGACATTGGCCAGCGCTGAAACTTCGGCGAGGCCGATGTCCATCTCCTGGGTCAAGGTGATCTTCGCCGACCGGCTCATCACGAGATGGGTTTCGACGCCGGTATTTTGCAACAGCCGCAGCAACCGGACGCCGTAAATCGCTCCGGAAGCGCCGGTGATGCCGACTATCAATCGCCGCGGATGTGAGCTCATCGAAAATAGCACCAATTAGAACAAAATAGAGCGATACTCCGGTCGTGAATAGCACAGAGTCCAGGCCGAGTTAAGTTAACGGGAAA
>CAVZJE010000033.1:0-22497 GCA_963775545.1 uncultured Alphaproteobacteria bacterium | reverse complement strand
GTTGATCAACGCGGGGAATAAGTAGCTTCTATCCGTCCGTCATTCCGGGGCTCGCGAAGCGAGAACCCGGAATCCATCTTGCCGCCGGGAACACCAGGAGAAATGGATTCCGGGCTCAGCCCTGCGGGCTGCCCCGGAATGACAGCAATTGGGTACTCCCCGGAATGACACGCTTCGCGCGTCACCTCTCCGCGAATGCGAGCTTGGCGCCGAACAGCGCAAAGCCGCCGGCAAAGGCGCGGCGAAGCCACGCCATGACCTTCGGCCGGCTCACGACATGGTCGCGGACGCTCGCCGCAAACAGGCCATACAGCACAAACACGACGAAGGTCATCAGCATGAAGGTGGCGGAGAGTTCCAGCATGCGCGCCAGCGGATGGGCGTCGTCGCCCGCGATGAACTGCGGCAGGAAGGCGAGGAAGAAGATCGAAAGCTTCGGATTGAGGATGTTGATCAGAAATCCCCTCACGATGACCCGAACAGCCGTGGCGCCGTCCTTGCGCGCCTCGACCGACAGTGCGCCATGCTCTCCGAGCTGCTGCCAGGCCATGTACAGGAGATAACCGACGCCGAGCCATTTCAGCGCTGCAAAAGCCAGCGCACTGGTGTGCAGGACCGCGGCGAGCCCAATCATCGCGGCGAGCATCGCCGGCAGGATGCCGAGCGTGCAGCCGACGCTGGCTGCGACCGCGGCACGCGCGCCACCCGTCAGCGCGGTCGCCAGCGTATAGAGCACGCCGGTACCGGGTGAAGCGACCACGATCAGCGAGGTTAACAGGAATGCAAAGGACATCGTTACCTCACTAGTGGAGTGGATTTGACATTCGCTGCCCACCTAGCAGCGAGTTCAGAAAGCGAATGTCAAATCCCAAACTCCACTAGAAACATATATTTGCTAGTGGCCCTGTGATTCTGACATTCGCAAAAGTGGCCGCCGAGAAGGGATGCGAATGTTAGAATCGGGCCACTAGTTGGTCGGCGAAATAGGCAATGGTCTTGCGATAGATCACGGCGTGATTCCACTCGCGCATCGCCTCGAAATTCGCCGAACCCTCGCCGTAAGGCGCGCCCATCTTGAAGCCGTTGGTGTGCAGGAGATTGGCGGTCGAGGCGAGCACGTCGGCGACGCTGTGGCGCAGATCGACGCGGCCGTCGCCGTCGAAATCGACGCCGTATTTGATGTAGGACGACGGCAGGAATTGCGTCTGCCCGATTTCGCCGGCATAGGCGCCGATCATTTCGTGGTAAGGCAGATCGCCGCGCTGCAGGATTTGCAGCGCCGCCAGCAACTCGCCCTGGAACAGTTCGGTACGGCGGCAATCATGCGACATGGTCGCGAGGACGCGAAACACCGGCAATTTCCCCATGTCGCCCTTGCCGAAATCGCTCTCCAGCCCCCAGATCGCGACCAGGATCTGCCGCGGCACGCCGTATTTGGCTTCGATGCTTGAAAAGAGAGGTGCATAGCGCCGCAGCATCGCACGCCCGCCATTGATGCGGCCGGGACCGACGCGGGTCGCGACATATTGCTCGAAGGTTTTCGTGAAAGTGCCACGCTGGCGGCGATTGAAGGCGAGCACGCCATAATCTTGCTGCACGCCGCCAAGCGCCTGCGCGATCGTGGCCTGCGAGATGCCTGCGTTGGCTGCTTCCGCCGACATGTTCTGCACGAAGGTGTTGAAATCGCCGCCGCAGCGGGCGGCGAAAGCGGGGGTGGCGGCAATGAAGGCACTCAGGCAAACGGCCAAGCGAAGTCGGTGCATGGGATTCCTTTATCCCTCCCCCTTGCGGGCAGGGCTATCGCATGTTCAGGAGCATATCGAAGGAAACTATCGTCCCAGGCAGGAGCATTTGATTTCCTCGCAACAGTTGTATCGGGATGAGCGCGAGCATATTGAGGGCACTGTCGGCGCAAACGGCATTGGCAGAATGTCTTTTCGCGCTTCGCGTCTGATCCTCGTCGAGAACGACGTCGAGTGTCCAGTGCAGGATGCGTTCTTCGATGCCGCCCAATGTTCGCGGACAACGCGCAGCAGTTCTGCGGGCGTGTAGTACTGGCGTCAGAAGGAAGTAGCGCTCGACGGTTTTGTCGCGTCCACGTTTGCTGGTGATCCTCGCGACGGCCTTGAGACCCGGAAAGTCGTGCTCTTCGGCCATATCCCTGACCGGCGCCACGATCGCGGTTCGGGTTTCCTTGCGGCCGTGACCGGTGTCCCTGGTCGGTGGCTTGTTTGGCCTTCTTGCGCTCTGCCGCGGAGATCGCGGCCTTGGCATCGCGCAGCAAACCGGGCTGGTTGTTCTTTACCGCCAAGACGTAATCTCCACCGCGCTCCACGATGGCTTTCGCCATCCCGCGATGACAATGCAGCGCATCCGCCGTGACGACGCAGCCTTTCAGCTGAAGAAGCTCGACGAGATGCAAAGCGCCGGCCGCTTCGTTGTTTCCAGGCGCCAGCACATTGACGAGCGCCATGCGGGTCGTTGCGCTCCACGCCGTCACCATCACTGGCGGCATGTGACTTTGGCCGCGTTCGTAGGCTCTTCTCAGTGCCTTGCCATCGAGAGCTACCACGCCCTTGATTTTGGCCGCCGTCGCAAACGCCTTGGTGAAGCGCCGAAAAACCTCTTCGAAGCTGCGCGGATCGAGGATGCGAAAGACACGGCTGAAGGTGTCGTGGCTCGGTATCCCGTGTTCCAGCACGCAAAATCGTGCGCAACAGCGCTTCTTTCGAGCGGCCAAACAGCGCGATGTCGCAACAGGTCGTGGCGCCGCACAGCGTGGCGAGCAACGCAATGAACAGCATCTCGGTCAGATCGTGCTGCGCTTGGTTCTTCCGAGGATCGACCAACGGCGAAAAGCATTCTGCAAAGCGGTCCACGACAGTCCCCTCTTAAATCAGGAGACACTGTCAGCAAATCAATTTTTCCTTCCAGCGCAATAGCTTGGCCCCTCGGACGTGCGATTCCCCTGCCCTTTCGGGGAGGGTCGACCGGCGTTAGCCGGTCGGGGTGGGGGTATTCAATTGACGTAAAATATCTTCCATTACGCCACCGAAAATGAAAGCCGAGGGCTTTCAGTTCACGCAGCTTCACCCACAATTTTGCTTCTTGCGCTGTGAGACGTTTTCGAAGCGTGCGGGCCCTCTCGTTCGCCAAAGACGATCTCCGAATTGGATACCCCCACCCGACCGGCCTTCGGCCGGCCACCCTCCCCGCGCGTTCCGCGGGAGAGGGATGACGGCGCCCTCACTCCCCGCCGTCGATCTGGCGGCCCATCAGCGCGATTGCCTTCTGATAGACTTGCGCGGCGTTCCATTCCTCGATCGCCGCGAAATTCGGCTCGCCCGGCTGATAGCCTGCGCCCGCGCGCCAGCCATGGGCTTTGAGGAAATTCGCGGTCGAGGTCAGCGCGCCGGAGGCGCTTTCGAGATTGCCGACGCCGTATTCCAGCATCGTCTTGGGCAAAAACTGGGTCTGGCCGATCTCGCCGTGCATGGAACCGCGCTGGCTTCCCGACAGCGTGCCGCGATCGATCAGCTTCAGTGCAGCATAGAGCTGGTCGGTGAAATATTCCGGCCGCCGGCAATCGTAGGCAAGCGTTGCGATCGACGACAGCATGTTCTGGTTGCCACGCTGGCTGCCGAATCCGGTCTCCATGCCCCAGATCGCAATCAGCGGCCCTGGCGGCACGCCGTAGCGCTGCTGGATCGAGGCGAACAGCGCCGCATTCCGCTGCTTCATGGAGCGGCCGCGCGATACGATGGCCGGCGCCCCGCGCTTGGCGAGAAACTGATCGAGCGAGAGCTTGAAACTGTGCAGGCTGCGATCGGCGTTGATCGTCGCGCTCGCATAATTCGTTTGCTGCAGGGCCGCGATGCCGGCGCCGCCAACGCCCTTGGCCCGCGCCTCGCCTGCGAATTGCTGTTTCCAGGCTTCGAAACCGCCGGGCCCGTTGCCGCATTGTGCGGCATTGGCTTGCGAGTTCGAACCGAAGAGAAGTGTGACAATCGCAAACGCGGCGGATGAAAATACCCTGTTCTTCTTCATCAGAAAGTTCCTCACATGGACGCGGTGCACCATACGTCATTGAGGTATGAATTCGAACAGAATTAGGCCCCCACCCGACCGGCCTTCGGCCGGCCACCCTCCCCACGCTTCGCGGGGGAGGGATAAGAAAGACCTTGTTCGCGAGGGCCGATCACATTTTCTCGCCGTGTTCTTATCCCTCCCCCTTGCGGGGGTCAGCGCGAAGCGCTGGGGTGGGGGTCAACTTCCCAGCCCATTGTTTGAACTCAGCGCTTCAGAAACTCACGGATGGCTCGGCCGATCTCGCGCGCATGGGTTTCCAGCGCGAAATGGCCGGTGTCGAAGAAGCGCACGATCGCGTTCGGGATATCGCGCTTGAACGCTTCCGCGCCCGGCGGCAGGAAGAACGGATCGTTCTTGCCCCATACCGCGAGGAACGGCGGCTTGTATTTGCGGAAATAGTCCTGGAAGGCCGGGTAAAGCGCGATGTTGCTCTTGTAGTCGCCAAACAGATCAAGCTGGATTTCATCGGCACCCGGGCGCGCGAGATAGAAGTTGTCGAGGCTGTAGCCGTCGGGCGATACCGCCGCCTCGTCGGTGACGCCGTGGGTATATTGCCAGCGCGTCGTTTCCGGCGCGAGGAAAGCGCGCAACGCCTTGCGATTTTCGGCAGACGGGTCCTGCCAATAGGCACGGATCGGATTCCAGCCTTCGCTCAGGCCTTCCTCGTAAGCATTGCCGTTCTGCGAAATGATCGCAGTGATCCGCGTCGGTTGCCGCATCGCGAGCCGGAAACCGGTCGGCGCGCCATAGTCGAACACATAGACGGCGAAACGATCGAAGCCGATCACCTCGGTGAAGCGCTCGATGACATCGGCGATGTGATCGAAGGTATATTTGAATGTTTCGCGCGACGGCATGTCGGACTGGCCGAAGCCCGGAAGATCCGGCGCGACGATGTGGAAATCATCGGCGAGATCAGGAATCAAATCGCGGAACATGTGGCCGGCGCTCGGAAAGCCGTGCAGGAGCAGCAATTTCGGCGCGCCCTTGCGCCCCGCCTCCCGATAAAACACCTTGAAGCCGTCGACTTCGGCGGATTTGTATTGCACGGCTGACATCGGAGTTCTCCTTGTTTTTCAGTTGATGGTTTTTGGGTTGATGGACGAGGCACTTAGCCGGCGACGCTGCGGATCGCTTCACGGATGATGTCGACGACGACAGCGGGCGCGGTGACGATGGGCGTGTGATCAACCGCATGCGCCCTCACCTTCGCCTTCATCCGCTCCGCCATGAAGCGCTGCGTCTCCGGCAGGATCATCCGGTCGTCTTCGGCGACCAGGAACCAGCTCGGCACGTCCTTCCAGAGCGGGCGCTTCACCGGGACCGTGATGCAGGCCGGCGAGATCGGCCGCTGCACGGCTGACAGCACCGCGAGGTCTTCCGCGCTGGCGTGCGGCGCGAACGCGTTTTTGAAAGCGTCATCGGGCAGCCAGATCAGGCCGTGATTGTCGGGCGCGAGTTTCGGCGCGTTGGGATGCGGCGCGACGCGGTAGAACACATCAGCGACCTTCTCGCCTTCGTCGGGCGCGAGCGCGGTGACATAGACCAGCGCCTTCACCTGCTTTGACCTCGTCTCGGCAATCACTGCGCCGGCATAGGCATGTCCAACCAGGACAGTCGGCCCTTCGACGCGCGCGAGCGAGCGATCGAGGGCGGCGACATCGTCTGCCAGCGACGTCAGCGGCAGTGGCGCCGCCACGACATTCACGCCTTCCGATTTGAGCGCCGTGATCACCCGCGCCCAGCTCGATCCATCCGCCCAGGCTCCATGCGCCAGCACCACGTTCACATTGTTAGCTGCCATTTTCGTGCTTCCTCGCTCGCGGATAATAACCTATAAAATACTATTTAACAGGTTACTATCGAACGAATAATAACTGGTCAAATAGCTTTTCCAGGTTACGGTTCCGGAACCGCCGACCTTGAGGAAAGCGTTTCAACAATGAGTCATCACCCGCCCGCCATTTTCATCGCGGACTCCCGCGGCCTCGATTTTCTCAACTCCGTGGCGACGCCGGTGGATGCAGAGGTCGACTGGATTTCGGATGGCGAAGGGCTGGTGGACTGGCTGGCGCAGGCGAAGTTCGTCCCCGTAAAGGAGTTGAACGAAATCAAGGCGCGGACCAAGCCGGGTGAGCTCGACCGTGTGGCCGGCGAGGCCAGGGAGTTGCGGGAGTGGTGCCGCGGTTTCGTTCGCAAGCACATGGGAAAATCCCTGAAACCGGAGGCGCTCGCCGAACTCGATCCCTTGAACAAGCTGCTCGCACGCGACGAGGTGTTTAGCCAGATCCATTGTCATCATGATGACAGCGGCGATCACCTGGAATTGTACATGACGCGCCACTGGCGATCGGCGGGAACGCTATTGCTGCCGATCGGCGAAGCTCTCGCAAAATTCATCTGCGAGGAAAATTTTTCCGATGTGAAAGCATGCGAAGGAAGCAGCTGCACGCTGATGTTCGCCGACCACACGCGAAGGCGCGCGCGCCGCTGGTGCAGCATGGCGATCTGCGGCAATCGCGCCAAGCAGGCGGCTCACCGTGAAAGGCTGAGAAACAAGGGCTGAGGACAAAACCCGTCTACCTCCACCAAAAAGAAAGGGAGTCTATCCCGATGGCCAAACTACCCCTGATCGTTTTCGACGTGAATGAAACCCTGCTCGATCTGGAAACGATGGACCCGATCTTTCAGCGCATCTTCGGCGACAGAGGCGCGATGCGGTTGTGGTTCGCCAACCTCATCCTGTATTCCGCGGCGCTCACCGTCGCCGGCAGCTACGTGCCGTTCACCGATATCGGCGGCGCCGTGATGAAGATGATGGCGGATGTCAGTGGCATCAAGATCACCGACGCGGACAAGAAGGAATTGACGGACAAGTTCTCGACCATGCCGCCGCACAAGGAAGTGCCGGCAGCGCTTCGCAAATTGCGCAATGCCGGATTCCGCCTGTTCACGCTGACCGACAACCTGCTGGAGGTGCAGACGCGCCAGCTGACGCATGGCGACATCGTCGACTTGTTCGAGCGGCGCTTCAGCGCCGACGGCGTCAAACACCATAAGCCGTCGCGCGAGGCTTACGGTCATGTCGAGAAAGAACTCGGCACCAAACCGTCCGACATGTGCCTGATCGCCTGCCACACCTGGGACACGCTGGGCGCGGTCGCGGCGGGATGGGAAGCCGCGCTGATCAAGCGCGTCGGCAACGACGTGCTTGGCGTCGGCCCGCAGCCGAACATTGTCGGCAACAGCCTCGATGATGTCGCCAATCAACTGATCGCGCGGCACAAGGCGGGTTGACCGCGAATCTTCTCCGCAGTCATCGCCCGGCTTGCCGACCTTGTCCGACGTGCGGGCAAAGCAGGCCAAATGCGGCGAATTCCCGCCATTTTCGTTTGACAGTTACGCCCGTATCGATAACAAGCCGCCCATGCCCAAGAAGCCCGGGACCAATCCCAAAGGCGAATTCGCCTTTTTCAACGTCGTCTATGAAGACGACACCCAGCGCTCCAACCGCCGCGTGCCTTCCGAGCTTCTCGGTGGGCTGGATGGCGACGAACCGGCGCGCGCCTTCATTCGCGAGCAGGATCGCGAAATCGCCGAGAAGTCCGGGCGGGCGGTCCTCGAGATCAAGAGCATCAGCCGGGTCGGGGCGAAGAAGAAGTAGCGCTGTGCGATGGAGAGCTGTTGCCGCGTTTTTGACGTTCTTCCACCATAAGCGGTTGAGGCAAGGGCTCAAGGGAAGGCGCGCTTCAGTCCAACAGAGCGAGGCGCTTTTTTTGACGGCGGGGGACGACTGCGACATGAAGCCATCATCGAAGCTTTTGGCTTGGCCGGCACTGGGCCGCGGCCTGCTCGTCCTCGGAGCCCTCACGTCGTGGAGCGGCCCGGCGGCTTTTGCCCAGAACATCGATGAAGGAAAATCGGCGCAGCAGTTGTTTGCGAATAGCTGCGCGACTTGCCACAGCAATCCGCGGGTTCTTGCCAAGGGCCGTTTCCGCCCCACCCTGTTCGCGTTCCTCCAGGACCATTACACGACCGGTGTGGGCGAGGCTTGGACGCTCGCTTCCTATCTGGCGTCGGTCGATGCGCCGCCGGCCCGATCGCGATCGGCCAAACAGGCCAAACAGAAGGCCGGCAAGCGTCCGCCGGCGCCGTCAGCTCAGCCGAATTGAGATTGGAAGAAGAGGCCGCTTCAACGAGGGACCGTAACCCCTGACCCCAGTCCTCTCCCGTCGCAAGTCGGGCCTGCCCGACTTGCGCAAATTTAAAATGCGCAACCGGGGTAAACCCCGGTTGCGTGGGAGAGGGAGCGCACCTTCAGCGCGGCTTCAATTGAAGCTCACGGCCCGGATCACTCGGCGTTCTGCTGGGCCAGTATGATGGCCTTCACGCTGGGAACGACGGCGATGTGGGTGAACTGGCCGTCGTCGTAGGCCTTGCGGAAGCGATCAAAGTCCCGGACCGAGATGCAGCCGTTGGAATCGCCGTTGGGGCCGAGCATGTAGCTGTGCACGAGCAGCCCCGAACGGCCGGAGATATCGCTGCCCTCGGCAGGGGTCATGCGCAGCGCGGCAACCCCGTGAAATATGCTTTCGCGCGGCTTCAGCGAATAGGTGGCGGGCGGCGTTGCGCCGGTGTTGGGCACTGAAACATGGTCCGGATCGTCGCGCAGGCTGCCCATGCCCGAATGCGCCTCAAACACCGTCCCGTTCGGCAGGTAAACGGAATGCGCCGTGATGTCATAGACGGCGGTCTCGTTGTCATAGCCGAGCGCAACGAGATCCGGCGCCTTGCCAACCGCCAGCGAGGTCAGCGTCACGCGAGTCTTCACCATGTCCGAAAACTTCTGCATCAGCGAGCGCTCGGGCGGCCGGGCTGGCAGGCTCTCGGTGGGTGTTGTCACAGGCATTGTCGTTGCCAAGGCCAGGGCCTGGCTCGTGAGCGCCGGCTGGTCCGCCGCAACGGGGCGGGATCGCGGCAGTGGAATTGCGGGTGAAGCCGGCGTCGGCGGGGTCGGGTCGACGGCCGGCGCCTCCGGCTCGTTGTCCGCAACAATGGCCGGGCGAAGGTCCTCCTGCGGCCAGCGCGACGCCAGCGCCTCCCGGGCGGTTGAAAACTCAGACGCCGCCTTGGCCAGGATGGAACGCTTCAACGGCTGCAAGGAGGCGCGGTCAGCCAGCCCTCGAACGAAACGATCCTCGAAAGAGGCGCGATCGGCGTTTGGCGGCAGCGCTGCGGAAGCGAGCGTCGGAAACTCGGCATTGGTGATCCAGGCGGCAATCATCAGGGACAGGCCGACCGCGGCCAGCGCCAACAGGACGGTACTGAGCCCCGAACGCCGCCGCGCCGGCTTGCGGGCAGGTGTCGGCTTATGGGGAGGCAACGGCTTTTGAACAGCAGCCGCCGGCTTATGAGCAGGCGTCGCCTTATGAGGAGCTGCGGGCTTATGAGGAGGCAAGGGCTTGTGAGCAGCCTGCTTATGCGCAGGCATCGGCTTGCGCGCTACCGACGGCCTTCGTGCCGTCGCAGCGTGAGTAGCCATCGAGTCCCCAATTTTACCTCGACGAGGCGGCAACCAGAATCCCCCACGGATCAGTCGAGCATCGAGAATACGCTAATCAGGCTCAAAAGTAAGGCATATTCGAGACAATAGGTATGAATTGGCTGAGGTATTCACCCCTGACGACCCCCACAAAGCGGCGGGTTTTGGCTCGCCGCACTATCTCGATAGATGGCCGGGGTCCTTTAGCGAAGGCGTATTCTAGCGTTGCATGTCGTCACGGCAATAGTTCGCGACGATTCGAGGGTCGTTCATCGGGCCATCCCACGAGAACAAAATAGGAACATACCCAAGCCGGAGTTAAGCCCAGACGCAACCCGTTCAGCGACTTTTTAAGCCAATAACTGAGCTTACGCTAACAGCTCAACGGACTTTTGCACGGCTATCAAAGGAACGCGAAAAACACCCTTCCGGCACTATCGGCTACCGCACCCCCGAGGCTGAGGGCACGGCTCCCTCAGTTGTCCAAGAAGCTCCGCAGCTTCCTCGACCTCGACGGATGCTTCAGCTTGCGCAGCGCCTTGGCCTCGATCTGGCGGATGCGCTCTCTCGTCACCGAGAACTGCTGACCGACCTCTTCCAGCGTGTGGTCGGTGTTCATGCCGATGCCAAAGCGCATGCGCAGCACGCGCTCCTCACGCGGCGTGAGCGAGGCCAATACCCGCGTCGTGGTCTCGCGCAGGTTGGACTGGATCGCGGCATCGATGGGCAGGATCGCGTTCTTGTCCTCGATGAAATCGCCGAGGTGCGAATCCTCTTCGTCGCCGACCGGCGTTTCGAGAGACAACGGCTCCTTGGCAATCTTGAGAACCTTGCGCACCTTTTCAAGTGGCATGCCGAGCTTTTCGGCGAGCTCCTCCGGCGTCGGCTCGCGGCCGATTTCGTTGAGCATCTGGCGCGAGGTACGCACGATCTTGTTGATGGTCTCGATCATGTGCACGGGAATGCGGATGGTGCGGGCCTGGTCGGCGATCGAGCGCGTGATCGCCTGCCGGATCCACCACGTCGCATAGGTCGAGAACTTGTAGCCGCGGCGATATTCGAATTTATCGACCGCCTTCATCAGCCCGATGTTGCCTTCCTGGATAAGGTCGAGGAACTGCAAACCGCGGTTGGTGTATTTCTTGGCAATCGAGATCACGAGACGAAGGTTGGCTTCCACCATTTCCTTCTTGGCCTGGCGCGCCTCGCGCTCGCCCTTCTGCACGCCGTGCACGATCTTGCGGAATTCGCCGATCTCCAGCCCGGTGAGCGCCGCGAGCTGCTGGATTTCGCCGCGCAGTTCCTTGATGCGGTCCTTCTCGTGATGGACGAAGTTCTTCCAGCCCTTGGCGGAGAGTTTCGAGACACGGTTGAGCCAGCGCGGATCAAGCTCCGAGCCCTGATAGTTGCGCAGGAAATCCTCGCGCGCGACGCCATGGCTATCGCCGAGGCGAAGCAAACGCCCTTCGGAGGAGACGAGCTTCTTGTTGATGTCGTAGAGCTGCTCGACCAGCGAATCGATACGGGCCTGGTTGAGCCGCAGCGACTTCACCTCGACGATGATCTCGTCCTTCAGCTTCTTGTACTTGCGCTCCTGCGCCGGCGACAGCGACTCGTTCTGGAGCTGGTTGGAAATGTCCTGCTCCTGCAGGCGTCGCAGCTTCTTGTAGTTGTCGGCGATCTTGTCGAAGGTTTCCACCACCTTCGGCTTCAGCTCGGCCTCGATCGCGGCGAGCGACATCTGGTTTTCGAACTCGTCGTCGTCCATGTCGGACTCGGCGGCGGCTTCCGCGGGGTCCTTCTCCTCGCCATCGGTATCGCCGGTGGCGGGTGCGGGACGGAACGGGGTCGGCGACGGCGGCGCTGCGGGAGGTGCTACAGCAGCCGGCATGGCGCCACCATTGCCGTGACCGTTAGCAGCATTGGCGGCGGCACCGGGTGCAACCGGCTGGCCGTCGGGACCGACGGCAGCACCTAGCATCGCGGGGTTCATGTTGTTCTTGGCGTCGGGGCCGGCATAGGTGGCCTCAAGGTCGATGATGTCGCGAAGGAAGATCTTTCCTTCGTTGAGTTCGTCGCGCCAGATGATGATGGCCTGGAAGGTGAGCGGGCTTTCGCAGAGGCCCGCGATCATCGCCTCGCGGCCGGCCTCGATGCGCTTGGCGATCGCGATTTCGCCCTCGCGCGACAGCAATTCCACCGTGCCCATTTCGCGCAGGTACATGCGCACGGGATCGTCGGTGCGCTCGCCCGGCTCGGACTTCTTGACTTCGGTGACGGCCTTCTGCGTGACCTCGACGAGTTCGTTGTCGGTATCGTCCTCGGCTTCTTCCTGCTTGTCTTCCTCGGCGTCTTCCTCGGCCTCGGTGACGTTGATGCCCATGTCCGAGAGCATCGACATGATGTCCTCGATCTGCTCGGGCGAGGTGGTGTCGGAAGGCAGCACTTCGTTAAGCTGATCGAAGGTCACGAAGCCGCGCTTCTTGGCCTGCTTGATCATCTTCTTGACGGCGGCGTCCGACAGGTCAAGCAACGGCGAAGGTGCGTCGGGCGAATCCTTTTCAGGGGTGTCCGCGACCTTCTCGTCCTTTTCCTTTTCCTTGACCTGAACCGTCTTCGCCTTGCTGGCCATTCATTAGCTCCCAACCGCGCTTCGATTGCGGGGCTTCGCCCATTTCGAAACGCTTCAACTCACTCATGACGCGAAAGGGCGGCGTAAAAAGTTCGCCACCCCCATCTCTCTCGCTGGATTTCTCACAAATGGCTTTGAGAGCATATTGCGGAAATGGCGGGTGCCGTAACCTCGAACAGAATCCGTTGCCGTTTATTCCGAACGCCTCTTTTTTCGATAAAGAACCGGCGGCCCGCTAGATCAGAAAATGCCTCAAAGCCATTAAGCTTTGCTTAACCCTGTTTTTGCCGCCAAACCCCGGGGTTGGCGAGTCTTTTTGCGGTTCCCGAGGGTGTCGTCCGCACAAATTTTGCTCTCACATGCCGCTACGAAACCGGCCGGATAATTCGCCAAATCCCTCGATGATGGCCTCGGTGCCGTCCACTTCGGACAACCTCGCCTTGATGTCGCGCAGCCATGCCATGTTGGCCTCGCTCGCGTCCTCGCCAAGGGCAAGCTCGGCATCCTTCAATTCCCTAAGTAAGGAGTGCACTTGACGATGCAAGGAGACCAGTTGATGCCAGGTGGAAAGAACATCCTCCCGCGCCGCGCCGGCTTTTGCGCCCCATACCGCTGCGGTCGTGATCGCGCCATCAACCCTTTGAAGTACTTGTGAAAATCCACCTCTTTCAAGATCCGCCCGCAGCTTCTCGCTCTGCTCGGCAGGCTCGGGCGATTGGTGATGGTCGGCGGCGAAGGCTGCGATGATGGCAGCGCGGAGCTTGTGCGCCTCGCCATGCGGCAGGTCGAGCGCGGCCACCTCCTCCAGATGATCATGCAGCAGCCAGGGGTGGTTGAGCAGGCATTGCAGGATCAGGGCCTCCCGGCGCGACATCGCGCTGCGCTGGCCGCGCACCAGCGGGCTTGCCGCCAGTTGCGAACTCACCGCCTGGTAGGGGCCGCTAGGCAAGGAGGCACCGGGACCGGCGGGACGGCCCCCCCGCCCATCGAATCGGCCGCCGCCGGGGGCGTTTCGGGGGGCAAAACGCCGGGGTGATTCGGCCCCATACGACCCTGCTGCGCCATAGCGATAACCACCTGAAGAACCGCGCGCGACCTCAGGCGCGAACATCCGCTGCAAACGCTGGCTAAGATCCTGGCGATAATAGCGCCGCACCACTTCGTCGCGAATGGCGTTGGCGATTTCACCGACGCGCTTCTCCAGCGCCGCGCGCCGCTCCGGCGTCGCAAAGTTGCCGCCCTCGATCTCACGCGACCAGATCATGTCGACGAGGCCACGCGAGGCGGAAATCACGTCCTCGATAGCGGCGCGGCCACCGGCCCGCGCAAGATCGTCGGGGTCTTGTCCTTCGGGAAGCAGCGCAAAGCGCAGGCTCTTGCCAGCCACAAGATGCGGCAACGCCAGATCGGCGGCGCGCCACGCCGCCTTCTGTCCGGCGCGGTCGCCGTCAAAACACAGGATCGGCTCATCCGCCATCTTCCAGAGCAGGGTGAGTTGGTTTTCGGTGAGCGCAGTGCCGAGCGGGGCGACGCTTGCGGGATAGCCGGCGCCGACCATCGCGATCACGTCGACATAGCCTTCGACCACCACAATCGGACTGCCGTTATGCGCGGCCTGACGCGCGGGGCTGAGGTTGTAGAGATTGTCGCCTTTGTGAAACAGCGGGGTCTCCGGCGAGTTCAGATATTTGGCCGGCACGTCCTTTTCGAGCGCGCGGCCGCCGAACGCAATCACGCGCCCGCGCGCATCGGTGATCGGAAACATCACGCGGTCGCGGAAGCGATCATAGGGCACGGGAATATCGTCGCCGCCGATCAGAAGACCGGTCTCGACCATGTCCTCGACCGAGATACCTTGCGATCCCAAGTGCTCCTTCAGCGCAAAACGTTCGCCGCTCGCATAGCCGAGACGGAATTGCAGTTGCGTCGAAGGCGAGATCGCGCGATCGGCGAGATAGCCGCGCGCTTTCGCGCCAAAGCGCGAGGCGAGCGTATCGGCAAAGAATTTGGCGGCGAGTTCCATCACATCGTGCAACGTCCGGCGCCGCGCTTCGTGGCGTGCGGCGTCGGGCGTCGCCGCTGGTAGCGGCAGACCCGCCATGGCGGCGAGCCGCTCGACAGCTTCCGGGAACGCGACGCCTTCGGTTTCCATCAGGAAGTCGAAGATGTTGCCGTGTTTGCCGGTCGAGAAGTCGTGATAAAACTGCTTCTGGTCGTTGACCGTGAAGGACGGCGTCTTCTCCTGCTGAAACGGCGACAGCCCCTTCCACTCGCGCCCCGCTTTCTTCAGCTTCACGCGCCGGCCGACGACTTCCGAGACCGGAAGCCGGGCGCGCAGCTCTTCAAGGAATTCGGGCGTAAAGCGCATGGCTTTTCAAGTTTGCGGTGAGTTGGGGCTAACCGACCACCGATATAGGGTGCGGGGACGGAATTACGAAGAATATCGGCCTTCTTGCCGCTATTCACAGGCCTCTACAAAAATCGCCCCGTTTCAATGCGGACGAGATCCGCCACCGGCCAATTGTAAATGTAGGTCCAGGCCTCGCTGATGCTGCCGTCGGCAAGTGTGACGGGAAGTATCCGGCGCACATATTGGGTCGGCTCGGCAAAACCTTCGCCGCAGGCCTCATACATGTCGAACTCGCGCAGCAGGTCTTCGACCGCGCGCAGGCGATAGAGCTCGCCAAAGACGACATCGGCGGCGGCGTCCGACAGCACGAGGCCGGGATAATGCTTCACCCGGTAAAGCCTTCCGAGGCAACTCACTTCGCCCAGGAAATCGGCGTTCGCCGACAACAGCCGGGCCATCGGATGCGCATAGCTGCGCATCAAGGTGCCGTAGACGAAGAGAAGGTCGGAGGTCATCGGCGTCTCTTACACCGTCATTGCGAGGAGCGTAAGCGACGACCCGCCGTCGCTTGCTCCGCAAGCTATGGCGCGCTTGGAGTCCGCCGGAGCACTCTACGCGTAGGCGGAAGCAGGCGAGCGGAAGCGACGCCGTTCTTCGAACGGCTAAGCCCGGCCATGACAAAGAGAGAACACGCACCATCCCGGAATGACCGAGCTTGCGGAAAGATTCAAGCCGCCTTCACTTCATCGCTGATGACGAAAAACTTGGCGAGGTTCATCCGTCCGAAACTCGTGGACAGCGCGACGTCGGCCGCATCGCGCCCGGTCGCCATCAGGATGCGGCCGATCCGCGGCGCGACATGACGGGCGTCGAAGGTATACCATTCGCCTGAGAGATACGCCTCGAACCAGCCGGAGAAATCCATCGGCATCGGCTCGGGCGGAATGCCGATGTCGCCCAAATAGCCGGTGCAATAGCGCGCCGGGATGCCCATGCAGCGGCAGAGCGTCAGCGCCAGATGTGCGAAATCGCGGCACACGCCGGCGCGCTGCTCGTGGGCATCGAAGGCGGACTTCATGTGGTGGGCATGCGCATAGCCGAAGGTGATGCGGTCGTGCACATATTGGCAGATCGCCATCACCCGCGCCCAGCCGGGTTTGGTATTGCCGAACAGCGACCAGGCGAGGTCGGCGAGCTTATCGGTTTCGCAGTAACGGCTCGGCATCAGGTAGATCAGCACGTCGTCGGGCAATCGTTCGATCGGCAGTTGTCCGGCATTTTCCGTGACCACATCGGGCAAGCCGGAATCGCGCACCAGCGCATGGCCGCGCAGCGTGACGCCGCCGGCAGGCGCGACCAGCCGGCCGCAAATATTGCCGAAGGAGTCGCGATAATAGTGGATGGGGACATCGGGATCGGCGACGATGGTCTCGGCGCCGATGATATCGCGGCGGCGCGAGGGATGGATCGCCAGCATGATCACCATCGGCGTCGGCTGCGGCGCGGCGTAGGCGATCTCGAAACCGACCTTGATTTCCACGCTCACGCCTCCACCGCCTGTTCCACGGAGACGACGCGGATGCTGACCTCCATGCCGATGAAGGCGTCGGCCGGCCCGACATAAGTGCCGTGCAAGGGGATGGCCTGGCGCGGATCGCGGGCGACCGCCACACGAATGAGATCGCGGGAGCCGACGATGCCGTTGGTCGGATCGAACTCGATCCACCCCGCGCTCGGCAGATAGACCTGGACCCAGGCATGGGTCGAGCCGCCGCCGCGATGGCCCGGCCCCTCTTCGGAAGGCACGAACAAATAGCCCGACACGAAACGCGCGGCGATGCCGAGCCGCCGCAACGCCTCGATCATCAAGAGCGCATAGTCGCGGCAGGTGCCCGAGCCCGTTTGCAGCGTATCGAGCGGGTGCTGGGTACCCTGCTCATACCGTTTGCGATAGGCGAAAGTCTCGCAGATGCGATGGGTCATCTGGCTCAGCACGTTGAAGGTCGGCGTCGGCGCTTCGGCGTCGAGGAATTTCCGCGCCCAGGCCGACAACGCGCCGTTCGGATCGCCATACTGAGGCGTGATGAATTGCAACAGGTCCGGAAACTCCTCCTCATCGTAGAGGAAGGGGTAGAAATAGGCGGGATCGTCCGGCGTCAGCGCGAATTCTTCCGCCGGCTTGTGCTCAACGGTCGCGGTGAAGTTGAAGGTCAGGCGATCGGAGCGCTCGTCGAAGGTTGCGATCGCCACGCTGTTGCCGAACACGTCGCTGATCCAGCGCAACGACGTCGGCTCAGGCTCGATCCTGAGATCGCCCGACAGCACGCGCAAATCGTGTCCATCGCACGGACGCAGCATGATCCGGTGCTCGCCGAATGCGACGGGGCGCGCATAGCGGTATTCGGTCTTGTGATGAATGGTCAGCCGCGGCATCGTTGATTGCAATTATTATGACTTTGTAAGATGTAATCTATACCGATCGATCGCCGGTCGTTGCACATTTCGAGATCGGCGATGCCGCTTGAATAGGCAAAACAGGCAAGAAAAGATGGTCTTGGGCGGCGCTGGCAGCACATCGTTACTCCTCGGCGAAGGCGATCCGGCGCCGATCGTGGAGGTGAACCCGCAGGGCCGCTCGCCGTTCCTGCTGACGTCAGATCATTTTGGCCGCGCCATTCCACGCGCACTCGGCGATCTCGGTCTGGCTGAAAGTGAACTGACGCGGCATATCGCCTGGGACATCGGCATTGCCGGCGTGGCGCGCGCGATTGCTGTGCATCTTGACGCGCACCTGATCGCGCAAGCCTACTCGCGGCTCGTCATCGACTGCAATCGTCCGCCGGATGCGCCAAGCTCAATTCCGCGCATCAGCGAAGCCACCGTCATTCCCGGCAATGAAGGTCTTACGCGCGAGGTGACGGAGGCGCGGCGGTGCGAGATATTCGATCCCTATCATCGGCGGATCAGCGAGACCATCGAGCGCCGCTTGCGCGATGGAATTCCGACCGTGCTGGTGTCGCTGCACAGCTTCACGCCGGTCTATGCCGGCATCAAGCGGCCCTGGCATGTCGGCACGCTCTATCAGAGCGATACCCGTCTTCCGCCGCTATTATTGAAAGGCCTGCGCGCGCAAGGCGATCTCGTGGTAGGCGACAACGAGCCTTATGCCGTGAGTAACGAGACCGATTACACGATTCCTGTTCACGGCGAGGCGCGCGGGCTGATGAACACCGGGATCGAAATCCGCCAGGATCTGATCTCGGATCGATCAGGCGAGTTGCAATGGGCGCAGCGGCTAGCGGATGCTTTTGGCGAGATCGAAGCGACCTTGCGCGCCCAGAGATTGCTACCAGCCTAGCGGAAGACGCAAACAATCTCACCGTCCACGCACTGTATCCGTTCCCTCCCCCCTTGTGGGCAGGGGAATCGCACGTCCGAGGGGCCAAGCTATTGCGCTGGAAGGAAAAATTGATTCTGACAGTGTCTCCTGATTCAAGAGGGGACTGTCGTGGACCGCTTTGCAGAATGCTTTTCGCCGTTGGTCGATCCTCGGAAGAACCAAGCGCAGCACGATCTGACCGAGATGCTGTTCATTGCGTTGCTCGCCACGCTGTGCGGCGCCACGACCTGTTGCGACATCGCGCTGTTTGGCCGCTCGAAAGAAGCGCTGTTGCGCACGATTCTGGTGCTGGAACACGGGATACCGAGCCACGACACCTTCAGCCGTGTCTTTCGCATCCTCGATCCGCGCAGCTTCGAAGAGGTTTTTCGGCGCTTCACCAAGGCGTTTGCGACGGCGGCCAAAATCAAGGGCGTGGTAGCTCTCGATGGCAAGGCACTGAGAAGAGCCTACGAACGCGGCCAAAGTCACATGCCGCCAGTGATGGTGACGGCGTGGAGCGCAACGACCCGCATGGCGCTCGTCAATGTGCTGGCGCCTGGAAACAACGAAGCGGCCGGCGCTTTGCATCTCGTCGAGCTTCTTCAGCTGAAAGGCTGCGTCGTCACGGCGGATGCGCTGCATTGTCATCGCGGGATGGCGAAAGCCATCGTGGAGCGCGGTGGAGATTACGTCTTGGCGGTAAAGAACAACCAGCCCGGTTTGCTGCGCGATGCCAAGGCCGCGATCTCCGCGGCAGAGCGCAAGAAGGCCAAACAAGCCACCACCAGGGACACCGGTCACGGCCGCAAGGAAACCCGAACCGCGATCGTGGCGCCGGTCAGGGATATGGCCGAAGAGCACGACTTTCCGGGTCTCAAGGCCGTCGCGAGGATCACCAGCAAACGTGGACGCGACAAAACCGTCGAGCGCTACTTCCTTCTGACCCAGTACTACACGCCCGCAGAACTGCTGCGCGTTGTCCGCGAACATTGGGGCATCGAAAACGTCCTGCACTGGACACTCGACGTCGTTCTCGACGAGGATCAGACGCGAAGCCGAAAAGACCACGCTCCCGCCAACCTCGCCGTTCTGCGCCGACTTGCCCTCAATATCGCTCGCGCTCATCCCGATACAAAGACCTCGTTGCGAGGCAAACTCAAACGCGCCGCCTGGGACGACAGTTTCCTCGTCGATATGCTCCTGAACATGCGATAGCCCTGCCCGCAGGGGGAGGGTCAGGGAGGGGGGTGAACATAGCCGCCGGAGTTCGCAATACCCCCCTCTCCACCTCTCCCCCACAAGGGGGGAGAGAGCCGCATTGTGTATGCCGCACGCGGGTATCTCTTGTCTGCTATCTTGCCCGCGTCAGCGCGAGCCAGATGCCGCCGCCGATCATGGCGCCGCCGGAAACGCGCGACAGAAGCCGCGTCCGCCGCGCCGAGAAGAACGACCGCACGCGGCCGGCGAGCAAGGCGTAAGTTGCGTCCGTCAACCCAGCGAAAAACATGAAGGTGACGCCGAGCAGCGCCACCTGCGAGAAGTGATCCCGGTTCATATCCACGAACTGCGGAATGAAGGCGCCGAAAAATACCAGAAGCTTCGGGTTACTGAGCGCGACCAGAAAGCCTTGCAGGAAAAACCCGCCGCGCGGCGGCGGCGGCGCCTCGGCCTCTACGCCCTCGACGGGGTTACGGATCAGCTTGATGCCGAGCCAGACCAGATAGGCAGCACCCGCAAACCTCACCCAGTCGAACCAATAGCCCATCGTCGCCATCAGCGAAGTCAATCCGATCGCAACGACGCCGATCACGATCGTCAGCGCCGCCTGCACGCCCGCGATATTGGTCAGCGCCGCGCGGGTGCCGTGGCGCAGGCCGTTGGCGATTACGAGCGTCACAATCGGCCCGGGCAGTAGCGCTAAGCCCACGCAGGCGGCGATGTAGGCGAGATAGAGCTGAAGGGACATGGGTTCCTGCCAATCGTCATTGCGAGCGAAGCGAAGCAATCCAGCAATAGTTAAAAACTGGATTGCTTCGTCGCTAACGCTCCTCGCAATGACGCAAACTTACCAGCCCGCGCCATCGAAGTCCTCCTTACGGCAGCCCTGCGATCTTCCGCGCATCGCCGGTCAATTCCAGAATGTGAAGGCCGGTATTGGCGCGATCGACGATATAGACGTAGCCGCGATCGTCGGTCTCGACATTGTTGGTCTGGATCGCGACCTTGCAGCGATCCTTGCCGTCGATCTTCACGCAGCGTTTGTCCGTCGCCGCCGTAATCGACGGGATGAAGTAGCCGACTTCGGTCGGGTGATAGGGATCGCGGATGTCGAGCGCGCGGACGCCGGCGTTGAAGAAGGAGATGAACGCCATCTTCTTGTAGTAGACCGGCGCCATGCTCTCGTTGGAGGAATGCGAACCGAACCGCCCTCCCCGTTCGCAGAAATTGCCGCTCGCTTCGTTGGCCGTATAGCTCGAAATCACCATCGGGGTCGCTTCGATCGTGACGTCGACGAACCACACCATCTGCCGCGGCTCGGCGCATTCGTTGACGATCTCCTCGTCGACGATCATGACGATGTCGCGCGTCGGATCCTTGTCATGTGCGAATTCGGCAATCGGCATTTTCAGCATCGGAAAGGTCGTGTGCGCGCCGTTGAAGGCCGACATCGACATCCGCGAGATCTCGGGATAGCGCAGGTTGTCCGGCGTCGGCTCCTTCGGCCCGTTCAAGAGCTTGTCGCGATCGACGATTTGCAAGAAGCCGCCCTTGTCGGTGCCGTAACCGAAATAGACGCGGTTGCCTTCGGGACCAGCCGAGATCGGTCCATGCAGTTCGGTCGGCACCGCGCCGGTCGAGCCCGGCTCCTGGCCGGGAAGCCCGAAATCCCTGATCTTCACGGGATGGGCGGGATCGGAGAGATCGTAGATCATGGTCATGCGGCGGGTGCGCCAGTCGGGCTTGCCGGAGACGAGATAGGCAACGCCGGTATTGCATTCCCACCAGTTCTTATGCGTGTCCTTCAGGCCCTCGCCAATATGGGAGACGAGAACGGGATTGGAGGGATCGGCGACGTTCCATATCTCATGCCCCTGACTGCCGACGGTGCGCAGCAGATAGACCGCGTTCGGATCGCCCTTCGGCAATTGCTTGCCGTCGCACACCCGCGCCATCTGCGCGCCGCCGCTTTCATATTTTCCTTCCTGGCCTGGAATGTGATGCAGGTATTTCGGGTGCGCGGGATCGGTGACGTCGACGATCGATGTGCCGTTCGGTTCGGCCTTGCCGGTCAATGGATTGACGGGATCGGGAATTTCGTCGATGCCGCCGTGATGACCGATATAGGCGATCCAGCGGTTGCCCTGATGATGAACGGTTGGCTGATAGGCGCTTCGGCCTTGCAGATCGTTATAGCCCACAAGCCTCATATTGGATGCTTCGGGCGGCGCCCCGATCTTTTGGGCATCGATCTTTTGTTCTGGCTGAACGGCTTGGCTCTGAGCCTGTGCGGCGCCGCAGAGAACGAACAAGGTTGTGAAGCAGATTGCCGGTTTGACGTAACGGTTCATGTTTTTCCACCCAGGCTTTTAAAGCCAATCTCTCGCTGGCTCGTCCCTCCCCTAGCACAGCCAAACCGCGTCGCCAAAACACCCCCTTGACATGCAACCATTTGGTTGCCTATTCTCCTTCCCCATGGACGACGTGTTCAAGGCCCTTGCCGATGCATCGCGACGGTCGCTGCTCGACAGGCTTCACGCCAAGAATGGACAGACGCTGAACGAACTCTGCGATGGCCTTGCCATGACGCGGCAGGCCGTCACCAAGCACCTTGTCATTCTCGAGGAAGCCAATCTTGTCACGACGTACAAGCAGGGCCGCGAGAAGCTGCACTACCTCAACCCGATGCCGATTCATCAGATCGGCGAGCGGTGGATCAGGAAATTCGAACGCGGCAAGCTCGCCGCACTCAGCGAGTTGAAACGACAGCTGGAGAAGCGCGATGAGTAAGCCCGACTACATCTACGTCGTCTACATCCAGGCGCCTTGCGAGAAAGTGTGGGACGCATTGATCGATCCCGAAATGAACAAGGAGTACTGGGGCCGACATTGCAACGTCTCGGACTGGAAAGTCGGCTCGCGCTGGCAGCACGCGGATTATGACGACCGAACGCAGGTCAGGATTGCCGGCACGGTGATCGAAAGCAACCGCCCACACCGGCTCGTGCTGTCATGGGCGCGGCCGGAGCACCTCGACGACCCCGACCAGGTATCGAAGGTGACATTCACGATCGAACAGCAATTCGGGTCGAGCAAGCTCACAGTGATCCATAGCGACCTCGATGACGAGATGCTGCGCGCCGTCAGCGGCGGCTGGCCACCGATCCTGTCCAGCCTGAAGACCCTGCTCGAGACGGGCGCGTCGATGCCGATGACGCGTCAGCCCTGGAAGCGCACCAGCTAAAGGACGAGGAGTAGCCGTGATGTCCAAACCCGAATTCGTC
>CAVZJE010000032.1:0-149063 GCA_963775545.1 uncultured Alphaproteobacteria bacterium | reverse complement strand
GACACGCGAGAAGCCGCTGTGGGATACCGCCTTGCGGTTCGGCCCGTCGATCCTGCGCAAGGTAATCGATGCCGGCGTGCCGAAAGAAACCGTGATCAACGTCAATTTTCCAGCTTGTGCGCCGGATCAGGTGGCCGGCGTGCGCGTGACGCGGCAGGGCAAGCGCAACCTCGGATTCCTGAAGGTCGATGAGCGGCGCGACGGCCGCGGCAATCCGTATTTCTGGATCGGGTTCGAGCGGCTGGCCAAGGTCGACGTTCCGGCCGAGGGAACGGACCTCTGGGCACTGGCCTCGCGCTATGTTTCGGTGACGCCGCTGCGGCTGGACCGTACTGACGAAGCCTTTTCCGCGGCACTGACCTCGACGTTGAAGTAACGCGGGTTTTCCAGAGATAATGCGCCAGTCGCGGCGCTGCTAAACCGGCGTGGCGAGAGCATGATCGATCATGCGCGCCAGCGTTTCGATCTGGAAAGGCTTTTGCAGCGCAGGCCGGTTGCGGTATTCGGCGGGAAGTCCCGACGATCCATAGCCGGTCGCGAAGATGAAGGGGCGATGGCGCGCGGCAAGGAGATCGGCCACCGGCGAAATGACCTTGCCGTTGACGTTGACGTCGAGGATAGCCAGATCGAATTCAGCCGATTGCGCGAGCTTGAGAGCGTCGTTGATTTCACCGGCCTCAGCGACGACGCTGTAGCCCAGCTCTTCCAGCATGTCGGCTACCATCATCCTGATCATGACCTCGTCTTCAACGAGGAATACCGATCCGCCTGATGTACGTGCCACACCCATCCATGGAATTCCTGCAAATCCGGACACAAAGGATCGCAAATATCGACACCGGGCGCAATCTCGACCTGCCTGCCCTGATATCCCGGGAACCCGGATTTGGGATGATATGCTTCTTAGAATCGGAGCGTTTGTGGCATCAAACGCTAGTGTCCCGGTTCTGACATTCGTACCCTGTCGCGGCGGCCACTTTTGCGAATGTCGGAACCAAAGGGACACTAGCAACCATATGATTTTAGTGTGGCTTTGACTCTGACGTTCCTTCGACGATCTCGCGGAAACACTGAAAGGAACGTCAGAGTCGCCGCACTAGGGAAACCAGCTCTTCGCCGCCAAGCCAGCTCTCGGACCCAAATGCCCAGCCTCCAAAACCCGCCCCAGAAGATGATGTTTCAGCTCAGCCTGCGGCGGCGCGGGATCAGCGATCAGGCTGTGCTGCGCGCCATGGAGGATGTGCCGCGCGACATGTTCGTTGAGCCGGCAGACCGAGCCGATGCCTATCGGGACATTGCGCTCGGCATCGCCTGCGGGCAGACCATCAGCCAACCCTTTGTGGTGGCCTATATGACCGAGCAGCTGGGTTTGCAGAAGTCCCATCGGGTGCTCGAGATCGGCACCGGCTCAGGTTACCAGGCGGCCGTCCTGTCCAGGCTGTGCAGCCATGTAGTGACGATCGAACGATACCGAACCCTGGCGGACCGCGCCCGGTCGCGGCTGGCCCAGCTTGGCTATGACAACGTCGAGGTGATGCTGGGGGACGGCTTTGACGTTCCCGCCGGCGCCGGCGCTTTCGACCGTATCATCGTGACCGCAGCGATGGAGCAGATTCCGGACGCACTTGCACAAAGGCTCGGACCGGAGGGAGTCCTGATCGCCCCGGTCGGTCCACTTCACAGCGTCCAGACTCTTGTCCGCTTGGTCAGGACGGAGACCGGGTTCGAGCGCAAACAGCTTGTCGATGTCCGCTTTGTGCCGGCATTACCCGGTATTGCGCGCGAGCTCTAAACGGGCGGATCGGCTTTCCCGCCAACGTCTTAATCCCTAGCCTTAAGCGGTTGTTTACTCGGGACGTGTTTACTCAAAACAGTATTTTGTTGCGTACGAGTGAGTAACCATGTCCCGTGCCGTCGAGTTGCGTTGCTCGCGTCGCGTGCCGCATTTGGCGGTACTGGCGCTGATGTCGATCGGTTTTGCTGGCTGCAGCGCCGACATGCAGACACGCCTTTCTGAAAATCCCTTTGCCTCCCAACCTGACTCTACCGCCTCCGTGCCGTCGTCCCGCGTCGAGCGCCGCGACCTTCCGCAATATGCACGGCCCCAGCAGGTTCAGTCACAGAATTTGCCGCCGGCGATTTCCACTCCGCAGTCCTATCCTTCTTCAGGTTCAGGCGTATCCGGCGGAGGCCGTGGAATGGCGTCCTATGCGCCTCCGGCCCATCCGATCGAGGCTACCGGTAGCGTTCCGCGCTCGGTCGCGGCTGTGCATGCCCCGGCCCAGGGCACGAGGATCATTGTTGGCACCAGCGACACGCTCGAGATCCTGGCCCGTCGCTACAACGTAACCCCAGCCGCCATCCTTCAGGCCAACGGTTACAGGGGACCACGCGTCCTTTCGCCGGGACAGCAACTGATCATTCCGCACTCAGGAGCAGTCGCTGCGGCCCCGGTCATGCCGGCGGTCGCCAGCAGGCCCGTTGCGGTTGCATCTGCCGCGTCGTCGGTCCATGTCGTCAATCGCGGCGAGACGTTGATGGGCATCGCGCGGCGCAGCCACATTTCCGCTGGCGAACTCGCGAGAGCCAATGGCCTTGAGCCGGGTGCAAAGCTCCAGCTCGGCATGAAGCTCAACGTGCCCGTGAAGGGAGCGGCGGCAGCCATCCCTGCAACGCAGCCGGTACTGGCACAAGCAGCGCCGGCATCGGTCCCGTTCGCGACCAGAGTGGCTGCGATTGCACCCGATCCTCAGCAAAAGGCACGGCTCGCGCAAACGACGAGTGTCGAAGAAGCCCCAGCCGCCGAAACGGCCGTGAAGGCCTCCGAGGCAACCGGCGCCCTGCCGACTTTCCGTTGGCCGGTTCGCGGCAAGGTGATCACGAGTTACGGCGCCAAGACCAACGGCAAGGCCAATGACGGTATCAACGTGGCGGTGCCGGAAGGCACGCCAATCAAGGCGGCAGAGGACGGCGTGGTCGCTTACTCCGGAAATGAACTGAAGGGATATGGCAACCTTGTTCTGGTGCGTCACGCCAATGGCTATGTGACGGCCTACGCCCATGCCAGCGAGCTTCTGGTCAAGCGCGGCGACACCATCAAGCGCGGTCAGGTCATTGCCAAATCGGGGCAGTCAGGCGAGGTCGCTTCGCCCCAGTTGCATTTCGAAATTCGCAAGGGATCGACCCCGGTTGATCCGTTGCAATTCCTCAACGGAGCTTGATCCGCACCCCCATTCGGCCTGCCAGTTCCTGCGTGAACTGCCAGGCCACGCGGCCTGAACGGGAGCCGCGGGTGGTCGACCATTCCAGGGCCTCGCGCTCAAGCTCCTCCTCGGGGAGCTTGATGTCGAAATGGCCGCAATAGCCTTTCACCATCGCCAGATATTCATCCTGGCTGCAGCGGTGAAAGCCGAGCCACAATCCGAAACGATCCGAGAGCGAGACCTTTTCTTCGACCGCTTCGCCGGGATTGATCGCGGTCGAGCGTTCGTTCTCGATCATCTCGCGCGCCAGAAGATGCCTGCGGTTTGAGGTCGCGTAGAGGATCACGTTGTCGGGGCGCCCCTCAATGCCACCCTCAAGCACGGCCTTCAGCGACTTGTAGGAAGCATCGTTGCCGTCGAACGACAGATCGTCGCAGAACACGATGATATGGAACGGCGCATTGCGCAGCAGCTCCATCAGCGCTGGCAGGCTCTCGATATCCTCGCGATGAATCTCGATCAGCTTCAGCCGCTCGGCCGGCGCGCGATTGCGGTTGATGCTGGCATGCCCTGCTTTCACCAGCGAGGATTTTCCCATGCCGCGCGCGCCCCATAACAGCGCATTGTTGGCCGGAAAGCCGTTGGCGAAACGTTCGGTATTCTCGATCAGGATATCGCGCATCCGGTCGATGCCCTTGAGCAGGCCGATATCCACGCGGCTGACGTGCGGAACGGGCGCAAGTCTTCCTTCGGGATGCCATATAAAGGCATCGGCGTGGTGCAGGGCGTCGCCGCCACCGGATGCAGGCGCGGCCGCCGCCAGGTGGACCGCGATGGTCTCAAGCGCCTGCGCAATTCGCTCCGCCGTGTCCTGCCCAGAGGATGGGGCGGCACGTTGGGCGGCCAATCGCGGCGACGTTTTCCGCTTGGGCTTTTGGGCGGGGCGCGGAGTGCTTTTTGCAGGCGTTTTTGACATTGCAGGCCTTTCTGACGGCGAACCCTTAACGGGCCTTGCAGGGGCCTGCAAGCGGCCCAAATGAAGGGGTCCGTGAGCGGGATGGCGGCGTTGCAATTGGGGCGCTGGCCGCTATAGTCCGCGCGAAATTTGACCCCCGATCGGCTAGGCGCCAAAAGCGCGCTTTGCGGTCACCCGTTCCACGAGGATTTGAACGAATGCTGATTACCCCTGCGTATGCCCAGGCCGCAGCCGGCGGCGATACCAACAGTATGTTGATGTCGCTGCTGCCGTTCGCCCTGATCTTCGTGATCATGTATTTCCTGATTCTGCGGCCGCAGCAGAAGAAGGTGAAGGACCACGCGGAACTGGTAAAGAACGTCCGCCGCGGCGATACCGTGGTGACGACCGGCGGCTTGGTCGGCAAGGTCACCAAGGTCGTGGACGACGACCAGATCGAATTCGAAATCTCCGACGGCGTTCGCGTTCGGCAGATGCGGCAGATGATCTCCGGTGTTCGCGCCAAGGGAGAGCCGGCGAAGGAGAAGGGCGACCTCAGCAAGGACGAGACAGCCGCCGGCTGATATCGGGCACCGCTTCTCCCTGGATCTGACGAGTCAATTCAATGCTGTATTTCACACGGTGGAAGGCGCTGGCGATTATCCTGACGGCGCTGGTTGTGTGTCTTTGCGCCGTACCGAATTTCTTTCCCGAGGCCCGGGTAAAGACCTGGCCGCTCTGGGCGCAACGTCATCTGGTGCTGGGCCTCGATCTGCAAGGCGGCTCGTATCTGCTGCTTGAGGTCGATTCCAATTACGTCAAGAAAGAGAAGCTCGACCAGGTGCGCGACGATGCGCGCCGGGTCCTGCGTGAAGCCAAGATTGGCTACACCGGCCTCAACGCGCGAAACGACGCCGTCGAAGTGCGCATTTCCCGCGATAACGAGCTGCAAACGGCGCTGTCGAAACTGCGTGATTTGTCTCAGCCGCTGGGCGGATTGCTCGGCTCGAACGGCCAGCGCAGCCTGGTAGTTACGGATGCTGGCGGGGGGCTGATTCGTCTGACGGTGCCTCAGGCTGCAATCACAGAACGCATCCGGCAAACCATCGACCAGTCGATCCAGATCGTCGAGCGCCGCGTCAACCAGCTCGGCACCGTCGAGCCCGTGATTCAGCGTCAGGGTACGGACCGCATTCTCGTTCAGGTTCCAGGCCTGCAGGATCCGACCGAGCTCAAGCGTATCCTCGGCAAGACCGCCAAGATGGAATTCCGCATGGTCGACACGGCCGTGCCGCCGGACCAGGCCGCAAAGGGCAATGTGCCTGCGGACGATGAAATCCTGATGAGCGCGCAAGCGCCAAAGATTCCCTACGTCGTCAAGAAGCAGGTCCTTGTCTCCGGCGGTGAACTCCAGGACGCGCAGCCCGGATTCGATCAGCGTTCGGGCGAGGCGATCGTGTCTTTCCGCTTCAACTCGACCGGCTCGCGCAAATTCGCTCAGGCAACCTCAGAGAATGTCGGGCAGCCGTTTGCCATTGTGCTCGACAACGAAGTGATTTCAGCGCCGGTCATCCGCGAACCTATCACCGCCGGCTCGGGCCAGATTTCCGGCAGCTTTACCGTGCAATCGGCAAACGAACTGGCGATCCTGTTGCGCGCCGGCGCCCTGCCGGCGCCCTTGACCGTTATTGAGGAACGCACCGTCGGCCCGGGACTAGGCCAGGACTCGATCGAGAAGGGCGAACTCGCCGCCTACGTCGGCTCGATCATGGTCGTCGTTTTCATGCTTGTGACCTACCGCCTGTTTGGTTTGTTCGCCAACATCGCAGTCGCGATCAACGTTGCCATGATTTTCGGCGTGCTGTCGCTTCTCAACGCCACGCTGACGTTGCCGGGTATTGCCGGCATCGTGTTGACGGTCGGCATCGCGGTCGATTCCAACGTGCTGATTTACGAGCGCATTCGTGAGGAGATCCGCGGCGGACGCACCGCGATTTCCGCGATCGACGCCGGCTTCAAGCGTGCGCTGGCAACCATTCTCGATTCCAACATCACCACATTCATTGCTGCCGCGGTTTTGTTCTATATCGGCACGGGGCCGGTTCGCGGATTTGCGGTGACGCTTGGCGTCGGCATCCTTACCACGGTTTTCACCGCGTTCACGCTCACCCGCCTGATTGTCGCTGGATGGGTACGATGGAAGCGGCCGCAAAGCGTGCCGATCTGAAGGGAATGCGGCCGTGACTCACTACATTCTGATTGGGCTGGGCATTCTGATCGTCGTGCTGACGGTGGTCGCCATTTTCGGACTTTTGCCGCCGTTACGGATCGTTCCGGACAATACCCATTTTGACTTTACGCGCTTTCGCCGCATCAGCTTTCCGATCTCGGCATTACTTTCGATCGTCGCGATCACGCTGTTTTTCACCCATGGCCTGAATTTCGGCATCGACTTCAAGGGCGGTACGCTCATGGAGGTGAAGGCCAAAACCGGTAACGCCGACATCGCATCGATGCGCGCTACGCTTGCGGGGTTGGGCCTCGGCGACGTTCAATTGCAGACGTTCGGCGGCCCCGAAGAAGTCTTGATCAGGGTCGCCGAACAGCCCGGCGGCGATGCGGCCCAACAGGTGGCCGTTCAGAAGGTACGCGGGGCGCTGGGCGATTCGGTCGACTACCGGCGTGTCGAGGTGGTCGGGCCGCGCGTTTCGGGCGAACTGTTGGCTTACGGCATGCTTGGGCTGATGCTCGCGATTGTCGGAATCCTGATCTACCTCTGGTTCCGCTTCGAATGGCAGTTCGCACTCGGCGCCATGATCGCCAACGTGCACGACATCGTGCTCACGATCGGCTTTATGTCGATCACGCAAGTCGACTTCGACCTCACCAGCATCGCGGCGCTTTTGACCATTCTGGGCTACTCGCTGAACGATACGGTCGTCATCTATGACCGCATCCGCGAAATGCTTCGCCGCTACAAGAAGATGCCGATGCCGGAACTGCTCAACGAATCCATCAACTCAACGCTGTCGCGCTCCATCATCACCCACGTCACGGTGACGCTGGCGCTGCTGGCGCTGTTGGTGTTCGGCGGCAACGCGATCCACAGCTTCACCGCCGTAATGATGTTCGGTGTCGTGCTGGTCGGCACCTATACGTCGATCTTCATTGCCGCGCCGATCTTGATCTACCTTGGCGTCGGCATCCACCGCGCCGATACGCCGGACACGCCAGCGAAGAAGTCGGACACGCCAGCGAAGAAATAACACGCGCATGATCCCGCAAAGTGGGAACCAGTTTTCGGACAAGATCATGCCCAAACAAGCAACAGACGGCTCGGATGCGCCGCATCTTCCGAGGTCAGCGCCGATCGACGCTTACGGGAATGGCGGCTTCGCCTTTGCCGACATGTCGCATCGCGGATCTCTCCTGTGCCTGCCGGATGCCATCTGGGCCTGGCCGGTGACAAAGACGACCGAAATCGACGAGTATTCGCTTTCGCGCGTATTCGCTGCTGCAAACAGGATCGATAGCTTGATTGTCGGCACGGGCACGGACGTCTGGATTGTGCCGGCGCGGCTACGGGAGGCGCTACGCGCTGTTCACATCGGCCTCGACGCCATGCAGACGGGGCCGGCGATCCGTACCTACAATATCATGATCGGTGAGCGGCGACGGGTTGCAGCGGCGCTGATCGCGGTACCATGAACGCTTCCGCAGATGACAAGAGCGCGGCCGGCCATTGCGCTGAGCTTGTGCGTGCACACGATTTTACGCGCTACGCGTCTACTCTGTTCGTGCCGGTCTCGGTACGTCGAGCGCTCTTGGCACTGTATGCGTTCAATGTGGAGATTTGCCGCGTCCGCTCTCAGGTCAGCCAGCCTCTTCCTGGCGAGATACGGCTACAATGGTGGCGGGACATGCTTTCCGGCGGCGGCCATGGTGGCGTCGAGGGTAATCCGATTGCCGCTGAATTGCTGCTTGCGATCCACAGCTATCGACTGCCGGTCGAGCGGCTCTCACGCCTGATCGAGGAGCACCAGTTCGATCTCTACAACGACCCGATGCCGACCATGGCGGCACTGGAGGGCTATATCAACGACACCTCGTCGGCCCTGTTTTCATTGGCAGCGGCCGTGATGGGACCGTCATCCGGCGATGTTCAGCACCTGGCTCGTCATGCCGGGCTGGCGCAGGGAGTTGTGCAGGTGATGGCTTCGTTGCCGCTTGACGCCTCGCAACGTCGGTTGTTCGTGCCGCAGCAAGTGTTGGCGAAGCATGGCTGTGGTCTCGAAGACATATTCGCAGGCAAGCAAACACCTGGCCTGCGCGAGGCGCTGGATGATCTGTTCGGTGAGGCGCGCGCGCATCTCGGTACCGCCGAAACGCTGCTTCTGTCCGTGACGCCGGACATTCGACCCGCTTTTCTTCCCCTGGCGCAGGTCAGGCGCGATCTGGACTTGCTGGCGCGGGCCGACAACGACCCGTTTGTGGCGCGGTCGCCGTCAAGATTTGGGACGTTGTGGACACTTTGGCGCGCATCACGCTCGCGCGCCTTCTCGGGCTGACAATCAATTCATATCCGCCGTCTCGAAGTTGAAGCGGTCGCGCAAATTCTTCCGGGCCTCGAGAATGTTTTTCAAAAAAGCGCGGTCGGGCTCGCTCGTCACCATGGTCTCGATCAGATCGAGCTGATTGGTGGCCACCAATTGCAGAAGCTCAATTCGCGGCTTGCCACTGGCATCGCGCGGCAACGCTTTGACGATCTGAATGTGCTCCGGCGGTTTTGGACCTCCGGCGGCTGCAAGCTCGCCCTTTAGCTCCGTCTCGAGCGCCGTCCGGTCGGATTCGACAAAAGCATAAAGTCCGACGCCGACGCGACGGTCGGGAAAAGCGACGATGGCCGCATCGCGCACGGCCGGATTTTTCCGGATCTCTTCCATCAGCACGGGCGCATCATTGACGAGGCGCCGGCCGCCGCCCTCGCGGTCGGTGAAATTGAAGAGTCCGCGGGTGACGGCCTGATAGACCTTCTTCCCTGTTGCGAGCCACAGACTGGCAACCATCGATTTCCGGGCGAGAATCTTGCGCTCTTTCGGCGTCAAGGCCGAGGGCGCGTAACTGCGCTTGTGCTTCAACAGATGCCGGAGGTCTTCATAGGCAGCGATACGGAATAGCCGGTTGCGCTTTCGAAAGCACGCAGCGAGTTGGAAGTCCGTCAAATAGGCGCAGCCGTCACGCCCGACCAGCCAGTTCTGTTCCTTGGCAAGATCGTTGTGGCAGATGCCGGCGCGATGCAATCGCCGCAGCGCCTGTTTGGCCGAACGAAAATAAGCGACGTCGCCAGCCGGCTTGACCAGATGCAGCGCCACCCCGTCGATAAAACCGCGCATCAGCGCCTGTTTGCCGGCCCACAGCAATTCCGGCCCGACATTGAGCCCGTGTGCCACCGCCAGAGCGCGTCGCTCGCGTTGGAACAGATGGCGCGCCAAAACATACGACCACCACGGCACCTGATCGATCCGGCGCAGGATAGCGTCGACTTCGCCATTTGGCATGCGGAAGCGGCCGCGCTCCACGGACGAGAACACGTCGCGCTTGAGCAGAACGCCTTCGGTCCATTGCGCTGACAGAATTTCAGCGTCGTCTCTTGGCAAACTCATGAGATGCTCACGCGGCTGCGGCTAGCCGCAAGTGATCGGCAATCCAGCGGTCGATATCTGAGAGCGCACGTGCGCTGAGAGCCTGGCGTTTGGCAATCGCTTTTTCGTTGCCGCGCAGGCGCGTTCCGTCCGGCTTTCTTGTCGGCGGATTGGCAAGCGGCGGAAACAGTCCAAAATTCACGTTCATCGGCTGGAACGAGCGGGGACCGTTGTCGATGGTTTCGAGATGACCGCCGGTGATGTGCCCAAGCAACGATCCGAGCGCCGTCGTCGGAGGCGGCGAGGGCAGCGCACGACCGTGCGCGTCCGCTGCGGCATAGAGGCCGGCGATCAGGCCGATGCTGGCGGACTCGACGTAACCCTCGCAGCCGGTCATTTGCCCGGCGAAGCGCAGCCGCGGTGCTGCCCGCAGGCGCAATTGCTGGTCGAGTAGTTTCGGAGAATTCAGGAAGGTGTTGCGATGCAGACCGCCGAGGCGGGCGAATTCCGCGTTCTCCAGCCCGGGGATCGTGCGAAAGATGTGCTGCTGCGCGCCGTACTTCAGCTTGGTCTGGAAACCCACAATATTGTAGAGCGTGCCGAGCTTGTTGTCCTGGCGTAGTTGCACGATGGCGTAGGCTTTCACGGTAGGGTCGTGCGGGTTCGTCAATCCCACCGGCTTCATCGGGCCGTGGCGAAGCGTCTCCGGGCCGCGCTCCGCCATGACTTCAATTGGCAGGCAACCGTCGAAATAGGGCGTGCTGGTTTCCCAGTCCTTGAAATCGGTCTTTTCACCCGAGATCAGCGCGGCGACGAAGACTTCATATTGGGGCTTGTCCAGGGGGCAGTTGATGTAGTCGGCGCCCGTGCCGCCGGGACCGACCTTGTCGTAGCGCGACTGAAACCAGGCCTTCGACATATCGATGGTGTCGCGATGCACGATCGGCGCGATCGCGTCGAAAAATGCCAGCGCGTTCTCATCCGTGAGTTCGCGGATCGCGTCAGCCAATGGCGCTGAGGTGAGGGGGCCGGTTGCGACAATGACGTTGCGCCAGTCCGCCGGCGGCAGGCCTTCAATTTCGCCGCGCTTGAGCTCGATCAGGGGGTGGTCTTCCAATGCCTTGGTGACGGCTGCCGAAAAGCCGTCGCGGTCAACCGCCAAGGCGCCACCCGCCGGGACCTGGTTAGCGTCGGCGGCGCGCATCATCAGCGACCCGAGCCGGCGCATTTCGCCGTGGAGCAGTCCCACCGCATTGTTGGCGGCATCGTCGGAGCGAAACGAATTCGAACAGACCAACTCGGCCAACCCATCTGTTCGGTGGGCGTCCGTCATCCGGTGGGGCCGCATCTCATGGAGGATAACGCGAACGCCGGCATTAGCGGCCTGCCACGCCGCTTCCGAACCGGCGAGACCGCCGCCGATGATGTGGATGGGTTCCGATGAAAGGGTGCCTGTCATGCGGCACAGAGGTAGCGCGTTTCGTCAGACAGTGGAATGCAAAGCGTCCGTTACATACGACAACGCCCGCCGATGGCGGGCGCTATCCGTCTTCCGTCAGAATTTCGATCAGCCGTTATAGTTGCCGGCCGCAACGCGCGGAATGTCCGAACGATCGAGCCCGATGTCGGCCAGTTCCCGGTCGTTGAGCTGGGACAATTCGGCGACATTGCGCTGATAGTCACGGAACGCCTGGATCATTCGAATGAGCGAGAGCAGCATGGTAGTCTCCTTGACTTCATAATTCAGTCTTTAACTGGGCACTGAATCCTCAAAGCGAAGATAGGTCCATGTCTCGCACTGCAGAAGCTTAAATGCTGCGTTGCAGCTAATCTCTGCACGCATAACTCAACAAGGATTGATTAACTATTCGGATTTCATGGCAATGGCTCTAGCCTAGAACCGACTTGAGTAGGCGTCCTTTCTCAGCATTTTTGCCTAAATGGTCTATACGGGATGCTATTTTTCGAGATGGTCCGGCTTTTCTGCCTCGATATACAACGCATTTAAGCATGTCTCTCGACCAAACCAACTAATGAATTTATGTTCATGTCGGCGAATGACACCTATGGCGCGTGGGCCAGCTGCGTGGCGAAGTACGCCACGGTTCGGGCATAGACGTCGCTCTTGTTCCACTGTTGGAGCACAGGGAAGTTGGGACTCCCGGGCTGCCAGTCTTTGCCCTTCTGCCAACCGGAACTCTGCAGGAAGTTGGCCGTAGAGGCCAAAACATCAGGGGGACTGCGCAGCAGGTCGCGGCGACCATTGGCGTCGAAGTCGACCGCATACTTGATGTAGTTCGACGGCATGAACTGGGTCTGACCGATTTCGCCGGCCCAAGCACCACGCATTTCGGCAGGCGTCAGGTCGCCGCGGTCGATGATGCGAAGCGCATCCAGCAATTCGCCACGGAACATCTCGGCGCGGCGGCAATCATAGGCCAGCGTCGCCAACGACCTCAATGTCGGAAACTTTCCGATATTGACGCCGAAGTCGGTCTCGAGCCCCCAGATCGCAACCAGCACCTCGCCGGGCACGCCGTAGGTTTCCTCGATCCGCGACAAGACCGATCCGTATTGCTTCATCATATTGGCGCCGCGCGCGAGCCGCGGTGGAACCATGCGGCCTGAGAACTGCTCAAAGCTTTGATCGAAAACCTTTTGCGAGTGATCGCGGGAGAGGACGCTTTGGTCCGGCGTCACGCCATTGAGGCTGGACGTAATGGTCGCCTGCGAAATGCCCTTCGATGCCGCCTCGGTCTTGAAATTATCAAGCCAGGTCTGAAAGCTGCCCGAGCCGCACGGCACGGCCGCCTGGGCCACCGTTGCCGATATCGCCAAGGCCACGCCCGCTGCAAGAAGGGTGGAAGTTACAATTTGCCGACGTTGCAATCGAATAGCCTTCCGCGCTGAAGATCGGGTGCGGGATATGTCGGGCGCAACCGCGGCCAAAACAAGGCTTAGGCCGTCTGCCGGAACCGTCGGGTCATGGTGACGGACTGCCGGTTGATGGTCACCGGCAGTCCGTTCTTTTATTTATGCGCCGTCCTTCCGCCGCCAGGGAAACAGGTTCGCGGGAAAATCTGCAGCCGGACGCTTTTCGCGCGGCGGACGCGGCGGGGTCGGCCGTTGGAGGGGATCCGGCGCGATCACCTTGCGGTAGAGATGCCAGGTCGCGTGACCGAGCAGCGGGACCACGACGGCAAGACCGAGGAACAGCGGGATCGATCCCACCACCAACAGCGCGGCGACGATCAGACCCCAGGCCGCCATGGCAACCGGGTTGGCTGCAACGACGCGAAGCGATGTCACCATCGCTTCCGCGGCGCTGGCGTGACGATCGAGCATCAGCGGGAAAGAGACCACGCTGATGCACAGCGCAACGAGGGCGAACAGGAATCCGACGCCGCATCCAACCACGATCAACCACCAGCCTTGCGGGGTAGTCAGCACCCGCCGGGCGAAATCCGGGATTTCGGCGGCGGCCTCATAACCGAAGGTGGCGACATAGATCGCCTGCGCGGTTGCGATCCAGACGACGAACAAGGCGAACAGCAGCGTGCCGAGGCCGAGCATGGCGCCGAACGACGGCGAAGAGAACACGTCGAGGGCGTCCCACGCCGAGGGCTCTTGGCCGAGTTCGCGGCGGCGGCTGAGTTCGTAGAGGCCCAGCGCGGCAAACGGGCCGAGCAGGGCAAAGCCCGCGGCCAACGGAAACAACAGCGGCAGGACAGAGTAGCCGAATACAGCGCGGGCCAGCACAAGGCCGAGCACGGGGTAAATCACGCACAGAATGATCGCGTGGCTCGGAACCTGCTTGAAATCTTCCCAGCCGAGCCGCAGCGCGTCGTGCAGATCGGACAGACCAATCCGGCGGATGATGGGACCTGCGGCATCTTGTTGCGCTGGCTGAGCCAGCGGCGGGGCATCGCCGGAATATGGATTGGCCATGGTCGCTATCTCCCTTGACGTGGCGGTCCGCCTTGACGTCGAAAGAGGACGCACGGGGCCGTCCGCAGAAGCGATCACGATCAGGCCAGACGCGAAGACTAAGGAAACCAGAACTGGCCGTGTCGCGAACTGAACCACGATCGTACGCCGATTTGCCTGCGTTGTCTCTCACGCTTGAGTGACGCCGACGCGCGAAAGTCGGTCGTAAACATTCGTCTTTAATTTTACCATCGCTGTGGCGGCGCAACAGAGTGCGCGGTTTCGTCGCGCATTGTTGCGATCATTCGTTGTCATTCCGCCGTCATTGCCGCGTAGTTCAGTCCGATCGCGCGGTCGTTCTGCATTGGCAAGGTGTGCCGGGCGGACTAAGCTTTGCGCCGTCCGGCTGGGGTGCTGCCGGCAATTGAGAAAAATCTGTTCGAGTTTTCAGGCGATCCACATCTTCACCCGACCTCTGGTTCATCAGGAGCGAGCGATGAGTATTTTCGGAAAAATCATGAGCGCGATCTTCGGCACCTCGGCAAACGCAACCCCGGCAAGCGGCGGCGCCGCCGCGCCCTCATCCGGCGGAGCCGCGTCATCGGGCAGCGCATCTGCGGCGCCGGCTGCGTCCGCGCAAACCGTCGACGTTGCGCCGATCCTGGACAAGGCGGTGGCGGCGAAGAAAGAGAAGCTGGAATGGCGGACTTCGATCGTCGACCTCATGAAAGCGCTCGACATCGATTCAAGCCTCTCCGCGCGCAAGGAACTCGCCCACGAACTTGGTTACACCGGCGATACCAACGATTCCGCGACCATGAACATCTGGCTGCACAAGCAGGTGATGGCCAAACTGGCCGCGAACGGCGGGAAGTTGCCCGCTGACGTGAAGTGGTGATCTGATTTTCATAAGGTCTTTTCATATGGTGAAGGCCCGCGAAATCGCGGGCCTTTTTCATGCCTTCGTCGTAGTCGCGATGCCTTGCCGGGCCGAGAGGCGGGCGGTAGACAGCTCCTCAAGATCAACAACAAATTCGGAGCACGCGTATGGAAACCGTCGATCGTAGAGCCCTTCTGGCAACGGGCGCGTTGGCGCTGGCGGGCACAGCCGCAGCCGCCCGTTCGGCCAATGCTCAATCGGGCGCAAAGCCGATCTTCGAGGTGCCCGCTGTGACCATCCCGATTGCCGGCGAGAAAGACGTGTTTCCGGTTCGCCGCATCTACTGCATCGGGCGCAATTACGCCGCGCATGCGCTGGAGCGCGGTTCGGACCCGACGCGCGAGCCGCCGTTCTTTTTTCAGAAGCCGACCGATGCGATCCAGAATGTCCCGCCCGGCACGGTGGCGGATCATCCCTATCCCTCGCTCACCAAGAACTATCATCACGAGGTTGAACTCGTGGCCGCGTTGAAATCGGGCGGCACCAATATCGCCCCCGACAAGGCGCTCGACCACGTCTACGGCTACGCGCTCGGTCTCGACATGACGCGCCGCGATCTCCAGAACGCGATGGCGGCGGAGAAGAAGCCGTGGGAAATCGGCAAGAGCTTTGATCATGCCGCCGTGCTCGGGCCGATTCATCCCGCAACCAAGACCGGGCACTTCACCAAGGGCGCGATCTCGCTCGCGGTCAACGGCAATGTCCGCCAGTCCTCCGACCTCAGCAAGATGATCTGGAGCGTCGCCGAGCAGATCGCCAAACTGTCGGAAGCGTTCGAACTGAAGGCCGGCGACATCATCTATTCCGGAACGCCGGAGAATGTCGGCCCCGTCGTCAAGGGCGATGTGCTGCTCTGCAAACTCGATGGCCTGCCGGACATGTCGATCCGGATCGTGTGAGTGAGAGCCCGTCATTCCGGGGCAGCCCGCAGGGCTGAGCCCGGAATTTATTTCTTCTGACATTTGGCGTGGCGCCATGGATTCTCAGGTGCGCAATTACGCACCATAGTTCGCTCGTTTCACTCGCGCCCCGGAATGACGAAAGCTGTTCGTCATCCCACCATGTCTGCGTATTCCGGGTGCTTGCCCAGGTAATCGACGAGAAGCCGCAAGCACCGACCACCTTGCGACAGTCGGCGCGGATCAAGGCGAGCGCGCCCTCGACGAGCTTTGAAGCGATGCCCTGGCCGCGCAAGACGCGCGGCGTCTCGGTGTGGGTGATGATCACGGCCGCTGGCGTGAGGCGGTAATTTGCAAAAGCCACGCCGCCGTCCACATCGAGTTCGAAGCGGCTTTGCGCCTTGTTGTCGCGTACCATGGAGGCTGCGTCGCTCACGTCTTCAGAAGATCGGCATACTCGCCGTGCTTTTCAATATAGGCTTTAACGAAGGGGCACTCCGCAACGACCTTCAAGCCGTCGGCCCGCACTTGGTCGAGCGCGCCCTTCACCAGTCTTGAGCCGATACCCTGGCCGCCGAGTTCCGGCGGGACTTCGGTATGGATGAAGGTGATGACGCCGTCCGCGACTTTGTAATAGGTCGCGGCGAGATGGCCGTCGAGCGTGAGTTCGTAGCGATTTTGCGCTTTGTTGTTGACGACATCGATCATCGAATCTTTTCTCGGGTTTTCCAAACTGTGGCGGCTTAACAAACGCGCGTGAATCTGGTTCATGCTCGCGCTGCCGAATTGTTCCATCATAAGGATTATTCCATGAAAATCATCCTCACGCTTCTCGGCCTTTTGCTCCTTGTTGTGGCCGGCTTCTATTTCATCGTCCCAGCAGACCAGTTGCCAAGCTTCTTTCCCGGTCATGAGGCCGGTGTCGCGCGCATTCACGCCAAGCATGGCATTATTGCCGCCGCCGCAGGCATCGTGCTGCTGGCCACGGGCTGGTGGGTCGGGCGCAGGTAACTTCGCATTCAGGGCTCCGGCGTATTTTTTTGAAACCAGAACTCGATCGGCCCGTAGCTCACCGCGGTAGCGGGCCTGGCCTATCCCCAGGTCATCGCTGCTGGCGGCCCTTGCTTAACCAGCGGAGTGAGGGCCGCTCACGCTCTGCAACGGGCTTGTGACATGACGGCGCGATCTCGCGGCACTAAATGCCCGAGCCTTGCAAAATCCCTCCGAACAGGAGGGCGCAGGAAACGCCGGATGCTGGCCGCACCCGCAGCCTTGTGTGCGAATAAAAAAAGCACACAAGCGTAGTCACCACAGGCAAGGCCGGATCATCCGACGTTTCCTGCGCAACGGTTTTAACGGCTTCCTTCGAGCTCTCCCCGGTGATCGGGCTTTCTTGTCACCGTTGCAGGCCACGATGCGTATGCATCATCGCCAACGTGACGCCAGCGTCGAGGCATCAGGACCACACGACTTCGCCGTCCGCCTCCCCATCACTCGTCAGTCGACAGGTGAGCGTCCATCGCATCCCGCGCCCAACGTTCGTGACGATCGCGATACGCCCCTCTTATCGGGCGCGAGACGGGCGAAACGTTGCCTGTGATTTGCCCGACGCCACAAGCGAAAGTGCCTGCGACACGTTGGCACGACGGGCAAATCACCCACGGATGCGCTTTGGCGATGTGTCAAGGGATTATTGTCATTCCGGGGTGCTCGTAAGAGCGAACCCGGAATCCATCTCTCCACCAGCGCTGCGGCGCCATGGATTCCGGGCCTGCGCTTCGCGCATCCCGGAATGACGGTGGTCGGGGCGCACCAGTTAAGGCCATTGCAGCGCCCCAACCGTTTCTACTTTTCGACTCAATTTCGCCCGCCGACTCACCTCCAGTCTGCGCGAACAGCCAGTCGCGGGCAGGGGCAATTTGCTCGCGCGTGGCAGTCTCGTCCGGCCATTTGCGCGTCCGGCCAATCAAAGGTGTAGCCGTCGTCATGGATGCCGTCGTGGGGACAAAAGCCAAGCCCATCCGCATGCGGGGGCGATCTTATGTTGCGTTCGTGTTCTACCCTGTCGTTCCGATCGTGGATTGGCTTGATGAGATTGACGCAACGCTGCGCCAGTCGCCTGGCTTCTTTGTCGGCAAGCCGGTGGTGCTTGATCTCTCTGCCGTCGATCTGAGCCAGAATGCGATTGCGCAACTCGTCACGAGCCTCGAACAACGCGACCTTCGTATCCTCGGCATCGAGGGCGTGGACGCGGCACGTCTCACCGCGAGCATGCCGCCGTTGATGATGGGCGGTCGCCATTGCGCCATTCCGAATAACGCACCGAAAAAGCCCGAAGCGAAACCCAAAGCGGCGTCACTGTTGCTCGACACGCAAGTGCGGTCCGGCCAATCGGTCGTCTTTCCCGAGGGCGACATCACGGTCGTAGGATCGGTCAGCTCCGGCGCCGAAATTGTCGCCGGCGGCTCGATCCACGTCTATGGAACGCTGCGCGGCCGTGCCATGGCGGGCATCAACGGCAATGTGACCGCGCGGATCTACAGCCAGAAAATCGAGGCTGAGCTTCTGGCCATCGACGGTTACTACCTCACCGCGGAACAGATCGACGCCACTTTGTATGTCGGGCCGACGCAGGTCTGGCTCGCAGGGGACGTCGTGCAAATTACACCACTCAATTGATTGGTTTAGGGGAGAACAAGAATGTCCAAAGTCGTGGTTGTGACGTCAGGTAAAGGCGGCGTCGGCAAGACCACTTCGACCGCCGCCCTTGGGGCTGCGCTCGCGCAAATGGGAGAAAAAGTCGTTGTCGTCGATTTCGACGTTGGTTTGCGCAACCTTGACTTGGTGCTCGGCGCCGAGCGGCGGGTGGTTTTCGACTTCATCAATGTCGTGCAGGGGATCGCGAACCTCTCGCAAGCCCTCATTCGCGACAAGCGCCTGGAAAACCTGTGGCTGCTGCCGGCTTCACAAACCAGGGACAAGGATGCGCTGACGGAGGAAGGCGTCGGCAAGATCATCACGGAGCTACGAACGAAGTTCGACTGGATTATCTGTGACAGCCCGGCCGGCATTGAGCGCGGCGCGATGCTGGCGATGCGCCACGCCGACGAGGCCGTCGTCGTCAGCAATCCCGAAGTATCGTCGGTGCGCGACTCCGACCGCATCATCGGCATGCTCGATTCCAAGACCGTGAAGGCCGAAAAGGGTGAAGCGGTGCAGAAGCATCTCCTGATTACCCGGTTCGATACCGCGCGCGCGGCGAGAGGCGAAATGCTGACGATCGAGGACGTCCTGGATATCCTGGCGACCCCGTTGCTCGGCATCATTCCCGAGAGCCAGGACGTGTTGCGCGCCTCCAATGTCGGCTCTCCCGTCACGCTGAACGACGCCAACAGCGCGCCGGCCCGGGCCTATGTCGATGCCGCGCGCCGCCTGATGGGCGCGACAATCCCGATGATGGTGCCGGCGGCGCGGAAGGGCCTGATGGACCGGTTGCTTGGACGGAGGGCCGCATGATGAACTTGCCGTGGCTGTTCGGCGGCCGCCCGGCTTCCGCACCCGCACCCGCATCCGCACCCGTAGCCCGGGAGCGGCTGCAAATTCTGCTGGCGCATGAGCGCGGTCTGCGTGGCCAGCCTGATTTGCTGGACCTGCTTCGATCCGAGATCCTGGCGGTCGTCTCGCGCCATGTCACGTTCGACCCGGAAAAACTCAATATCAGGATGGAACGGGGCAACGACGTGTCGATGCTCGAAATCGATATCGAGGTGTCCAATTCAGCCGAACGATTGTCGGCCGTCGCGTGAGGCGGGAAGACGGGCGTTCGCCGTCCGTCCTGGGCGTTGCGCCTTTAAACCCACATCCCGCCGTCGTCCCGGCCAAGCCAAGCGCGAGCCGGGATCCATACGCCGCGGCCTGTCTTGTAAGACACTGACGCTAGACGGCTTTCCAGCAACTTACATCGCTAGTTATGGGTCCCTGCTTCCGCAGGGACGACAAGCATGGGAATCCCGCTTCCCACCGAATACTGTTCCTGTTATGTTCCATGCACGGCTTTGATAGCCGACTATACCGTGTGCAACAGAAGGATGAGGCCCTAGTCCTGTGGACACTTATCGCATCCATAGGATGATGGCGGCAAGGGTGACCACTGGCCTGATAGTTCCTAGCGGTTTTTTCGAAGCGCGTTGCGACGCGCCTGAACTGCTTGAGCTTTGAGAAGCAGCACTCCACGAGATGGCGTTGGGCATAGAGATGTTTGTCGAGCGGATATTTGAGCGCCCGTGACGGGTTGTTGAATGACGGCGAGCGCACCCTTGGCGGAGGCCTCCGGAAAAATTTCCTCTCCGAGCTTGCGTCTACAAGAGCATTGCCTCCAGCCAAGAGAAATACTGTCAGTTCATCGGGCGTGTGGACGAAGCAGTACGGGAAGTTTAGATTCTTCCAGAGATCGGCAAATTTCGCATAGACAAGTCGGCTTTTCCGGATTTCGTGTCGGCCATCCTCGGTCCAGCCTACCCATTGACTCTGCGTTCCGAAGGTGACCCTGAGATCGTCGTCGGCTGTTAACGTGATCGCGTGATACAAGCAGTCAGGATCGGAAGAAGGCTCCTGCATTGAAGCGAGTTTGGCGTCCAGATTACTTTTGGGTTGGTCGCTCATAAAGGCCCACAGGCTACTCCGCCGCCTCGCTCGCCCCGCTCTTGCGCGACTTGCCCGCCTTCTTCAGCACCGGCGCCAGGAATTTGCCGGTATAGCTGCGCGGCGCTTTCACGATATCTTCCGGCGGACCCCAGGCGACGATTTCGCCGCCGCCGTCGCCGCCCTCCGGACCAAGGTCGATCACCCAATCGGCGGTCTTGATGACTTCGAGATTGTGCTCGATCACGACTACCGTGTTTCCCTGCGACACCAGCTCATGCAGCACTTCGAGCAATTTCTTCACGTCGTGGAAATGCAATCCCGTGGTCGGCTCGTCCAGGATATAGAGCGTGCGGCCGGTGGCGCGCTTGGATAGTTCCTTGGCGAGCTTGACGCGCTGGGCTTCGCCGCCCGACAGCGTCGTCGCCTGCTGGCCGACATGGATGTAGTCCAGCCCAACGCGGTGTAGCGTCTTGAAAGTTTCGCGCACGCGCGGCACCGCCTTGAAGAATTCGGCGGCTTCCTCGACCGTCATGTCGAGCACGTCCGCGATCGACTTGCCCTTGAACAGCACTTCCAGCGTTTCGCGGTTGTAGCGCTTGCCCTTGCAGACGTCGCAGGTGACGTAGACGTCGGGCAAAAAGTGCATCTCGATCTTGATGACGCCGTCGCCCTCGCAGGCCTCGCAGCGGCCGCCCTTGACGTTGAACGAAAACCGCCCGGGCTCGTAGCCGCGCGCTTTTGCCTCGGGCAAGCCTGCGAACCATTCGCGGATCGGCGTGAACGCGCCGGTATAGGTCGCGGGGTTCGAGCGCGGGGTGCGGCCGATCGGCGACTGGTCGATGTCGATGATCTTGTCGATATGCTCCAGCCCCTCGATGCGGTCGTGGGGCGCGGCGCCTTCGCTGGCGTTGTTGAGCTTGCGCGCAATCGCCTTGTAAAGCGTGTCGATCAGCAGCGTCGACTTGCCGCCGCCGGAAACGCCGGTGACGCAGGTGAACAGGCCGAGCGGAATTTCCGCCGAGACGTTCTTCAGGTTATTGCCGCGCGCATTCACCACCTTGATGGTGCGGCGATGGTTCGGCGGCCGGCGCTCCGGAATCTCGACTGACAATTCGCCGGTGAGATATTTTCCGGTCAGCGAGTCCGGATTGTTCATGATGTCGGCGGGCGTGCCCTGGGCCACGATATGGCCGCCATGCATGCCGGCGCCGGGGCCGATGTCGAGCACATGATCGGCCACGCGAATGGCGTCCTCGTCATGCTCGACCACGATCACGGTATTGCCGAGGTCGCGCAGCCGCTTCAGCGTGTCGAGCAGCCGCGCATTGTCGCGCTGGTGCAGGCCGATCGAGGGCTCGTCGAGCACATAGAGCACGCCGGTCAGCCCCGATCCGATCTGCGAGGCCAGCCGAATGCGCTGGCTTTCGCCGCCGGACAGCGTGCCGGAGGCGCGGGCCAACGTCAGATAGTTCAGGCCGACGTCGAGCAGGAAGGAAAGGCGCTCGCGGATTTCCTTGAGCACGCGGGCCGCAATCTCGTTCTGCTGGGCGTTGAGCGCCTTCGGCACGGTCTCGAACCATTCGCCGGCGCGGCGCACCGACATCTCCGAGATTTCGCCGATGTGCTTGCCGCCGATTTTGACGCACAGCGCCTCCGGCTTGAGCCGGTAGCCCTGACAGGCCTCGCAGGGCACGTCGGAGAAATATTTCGCCAGTTCCTCGCGCGCCCACTCGCTTTCGGTCTCGCGGAAGCGGCGGTTGAGATTGGTGATGACGCCCTCGAACGGTTTCTTGGTGTCGTAGGAGCGCACGCCGTCTTCGTAGGAAAACTTGATTTCGTCCTCGCCCGAGCCGTGCAGGATCGCCGCTTGTGTTTTCTTCGGCAGGTCCTTCCACTTGGTGTCCAGCGTGAACTTGTAGAACTTAGCCAACGCTGTCAGCGTCTGGATGTAATAAGGCGAGGAGGATTTCGCCCAGGGCGCGATCGCGCCCTTGCGCAGCGTCATTTCCTTGTCGGGAATGACGAGATCCTCGTCGATATGCTGCTCGATGCCAAGGCCGCCGCAGGCAGGGCAGGCGCCATAGGGGTTGTTGAAGGAAAAGAGTTTGGGCTCGATTTCCGGAATCGTGAAGCCGGAGACGGGGCAGGCGAATTTTTCCGAGAACAGAATCCGCTCCGGTCCGCTCTTGTCGTGGATTTTGGCGACTTTCCTTGTCGGGGCCTCATCCTTCGAGACGGCGCTTTGCGCCTCCTCAGGATGAGGGGAACCGCTGCGCTTAGCTGCCTTCGATCGTCGTGCTCCGTCCTCATCCTGAGGAGCGCCCGCAGGGCGCGTCTCGAAGGATGATGGCTGGGCGGCCGGCGCATCGGCATATTCGATCACCGCCAACCCCTCGGCGAGCTTCAGCGCGGTCTCGAAACTTTCGGCGAGTTGCTGGCCGATATCGCTGCGCACCACGATGCGGTCGACCACGACGTCGATGTCGTGCGGGAATTTCTTGTCGAGTGTCGGCGCTTCGGCGAGTTCATGGAAGGTGCCGTCGATCTTGACGCGCTGGAAACCCTTCTTGAGGTATTCGGCGAGTTCTTTCCTGTACTCGCCCTTGCGGCCGCGCACGACCGGCGCCAGCAGATAAAGCCGCGTGCCCTCGGGGAGCGCCAGCACGCGATCAACCATCTGCGACACGATCTGGCTTTCGATCGGCAGGCCCGTGGCCGGCGAATAGGGCACGCCGACGCGCGCCCACAACAGTCGCATGTAGTCGTAGATCTCGGTGACGGTGCCGACGGTGGAGCGCGGATTTTTCGACGTGGTCTTCTGTTCGATCGAGATCGCCGGCGACAGCCCGTCGATCTGGTCCACATCGGGCTTCTGCATCATCTCCAGGAACTGGCGCGCATAGGCCGACAGCGACTCGACATAACGCCGCTGGCCTTCGGCATAGATGGTATCGAAGGCGAGCGAGGATTTGCCGGAGCCGGACAGTCCCGTGAACACCACGAGCTTGTCGCGGGGAATTTCGACGTCGACGTTCTTCAGATTGTGTTCGCGCGCGCCGCGAATGGTGATCGCGCGCAGGCTGCTCGCGGATTGCTGGCGCTTCGCCTTGATAATTTCATCCATGTCGGCATTTCCAGGCACGCCAATGGCGCGCCGCGTTCGGGCGCGTCGCCGGGGAGCGATCAGACGCCAAGGATCAATCTCGGAACATAGGAAGAACGGGAATCAATTTCCAGTGCCGCGTGAAAACCATCAACGGATAGTTGGAACGGACCGTTTTCAAGCGAAGTGGATACCGGTTCGCGTGAAGAAAACGCGTCTAAAATGACAAAAATGGCAGCAGCGGTCAGCAGCAGGCAACAAAAAGCCGGCACGAGGCCGGCCTTTCGAAATTGATGCGCTTCAGACGCGATCAGTATTTTGCGACGACCGGGCCGCCCCAGCGGTAGTTGACGTGGACCGACACCAGATCGGCATCGCCGTGAATGCGGTCCGAACTAACGACGGCGCCACCGACGGGGTTGGTGAAGTTCGTGTTGTTGGTGGCAATGAACAGGTGGTTGTATTCAAACGCGGCCGACCAGTTCGGTGCGAAGGAGAATTCGATGCCGCCACCGACGGTGCCGCCCCAGCGGTTGTCGCCCGAGGAGGTAGCAAGGATCGCGCCGCCGGACAGGATGTCGTTGCGATCAGCGACCACGGCCGCGCCGCCCTTGAAGTACAACAGCGCGGTGTTCCAGGCGTAACCAACCTGGCCCGTGAACAAGCCGAACGCATCGATGCGGGAACGATCGATATTTGCGGGCGCAAGAAGGCTGACGCTGCTGCCCTTGAGGCTCGCCCAGTCGCCCAACGCTTCGAAACCGAATACCCAGGACGCAGCTTGCCAGCGATATCCGGCCTGGCCGCCAGCGAAAGCCCCCGAAGTGTTGTGGCAGCCGTCGGTCCCAATCAAAGGAGCAGTCTGATCGAAGCAACGGCTTGCCGTGCCCCAACCGCCGTTGATGCCGACGTAGACGCCACTCCAATCGTAAGCGACCGGGATCATATCCGGCGCCTTGGTGTACGTGCGGGCGGGCAGATCAGCCGCCACTGCCGGTGCCAAAGCTCCCAACGTGAGGAGAGCGACAGCGCCCAGCAACATCCTTTTCATTTCAACAACTCCGGCTTCTTCGTCCGCTTCATTTTTTGAAAGAAGCGTTGTGTCCCGACTCGATCGAAGGAGCGCCCATCTACCCCTGCTCGGAATCGACGCTATCCCAATTTGGCCCCAAAGGCCGTCTCCCAAAAGCCACAGTCGGAAATGAAGTGCGCGGCCGGGAAGCCGATGATTTGTCATGGTTTTCGTAAGCTTTCCGAGGCCATGTGATGCTCGGGAACACGACGCCTCCGACGGTATCTGAGGAAACCGTGCCATGAACCTGACTCTGCTGCTTTCCTTGCGGAATTTGACCTGGAACAAAACTGGAACATTCCGGCCGGCGATGCTATATGTGGATAACGTGCGGATCATCCGGCGCAGCCCGCGGGCGAGCGTATAGGGTCGCGCCAGCGACGAGGTGGAGTGGAGAGCGGCAATGGCAGGAAGCGTAAACAAGGTGATTCTGGTCGGAAATCTCGGCAAGGATCCCGAAATCCGGCGTACCCAGGACGGGCGGCCGATCGCCAATCTCAGCGTCGCTACTTCGGAGAACTGGCGCGACAAGGCCACCGGCGAGCGCAAGGAAAAGACCGAATGGCATCGCGTCGTGATCTTCAATGAAGGCCTGTGCAAGATCGCCGAGCAGTATTTGAAGAAGGGCGCCAAGGTTTACCTTGAGGGCCAGTTGCAGACTCGCAAATGGACCGATCAGGCCGGCGTCGAGAAGTATTCCACCGAGGTGGTGCTGCAAGGCTTCAATTCGAGCCTGACCATGCTGGACGGCCGCAGCGGTGGAGGCGGCAGCTTCGGCTCCGACGATCAAAGCGGCGGCGACTTTGGCGGCAGCGGGCCGTCAAGTGCGCCTCGCCGGGCGGTAGCGGCAGGCAGCCGCAACAGCGACATGGATGACGATATCCCGTTCTAAGTAGCCTCTCATCTGGCCTTTGAGGCCGGAATCCGCAGGGGGTGAGAAGCCTCGCATGAGTCTCGCCCCATTGCTGGACGCAGCACCGGAAATCCCCGTCCACGCTTTCGCGGCGATGGCGGCCTTTGTGCTCGGCGTCATCCAGTTCGCCGCGCCAAAGGGCACGCTGCCTCATCGCACCATCGGCTGGATCTGGGTGCTCTTGATGCTGGCAGTGGCCGGCAGCTCGTTCTGGATCCACAAGATCAGGCTCTGGGGACCGTGGAGCCCGATCCATCTGCTGTCGATCTTCACGCTGATCATGGTTCCGCTCGGCGTATGGCGCGCGCATCGCCATCGGGTGGTCGATCACCGCCGCATCATGATCGGGGTTTTCTCCGGCGCGCTGGTGATCGCCGGGCTGTTCACGCTGTTGCCGGGACGGATCATGCATACGGTGGTTTTCGGCCATTGAAAACGCGCGTTGGGCGCGGCTTCATCGCTCCCGCTTGGGGTCGGGAAGCTCCCCGCGGGGTGGGCAGCTAAGTAACTGGAAAAACGAGGGGAAAATCGGCTTCCTCAGAGGCTTGCGGGGTGGTTTTACCCCCCTCGATGCGCTATATGAAACTGATTCTGAATTGACCGGATTTTCCCTTGTCTGAGCCTGAAGATACGAAGCCCGGAGAACCTCCGGCGCCGTCCGATATTCGTCCCGTTTCCATCCTCGACGAGATGAAGCGCTCCTACCTCGATTACGCCATGAGCGTGATCGTGGCGCGTGCGCTGCCGGATGCGCGCGACGGTCTCAAGCCGGTGCACCGCCGCATCCTCTATGCGATGCATGAGAACGGTTTCGACTGGAACAAGCAGCCGAACAAGTCGGCGCGCACGGTCGGCGACGTGATCGGCAAATACCATCCTCACGGCGACCAGTCGGTCTACGACGCGCTGGTCCGCATGGCGCAGGATTTCTCCATGCGCGTGCGCCTGATCGACGGGCAGGGCAATTTCGGCTCGGTGGACGGCGATATGCCGGCCGCCATGCGCTACACCGAATCCCGCCTGACCAAGATTGCACATTCGCTGCTTGACGACATCGACAAGGACACCGTCGATTTCCAGGCCAACTATGACGACAAGGATCGCGAGCCGCGGGTTCTTCCGGCCAAATTCCCCAATTTGCTGGTCAATGGCGCCGGCGGTATCGCGGTCGGCATGGCCACCAATATCCCGCCGCACAATCTCGGCGAGGTCATCGATGCCTGCGTGGCGCTGATCGACAATCCCGGGCTTTCGATCGATCAGTTGATGGAGATCATCCCGGGACCGGATTTCCCGACCGCAGGCATCATCCTCGGCCGGCAGGGCATCCGCTCGGCCTATCACTTAGGCCGCGGCTCGATCGTAATGCGCGGCAAGGTGTCGATCGAAACCATCCGCAAGGATCGCGAAGCGATCGTCATCACCGAAATTCCGTACCAGGTGAACAAGGCCAACATGGTCGAGCGCATCGCCGAACTGGTGCGCGAAAAGAAGATCGAGGGCATTGCCGACCTGCGCGATGAATCCGATCGCAAGGGTCTCAGCGTCGTCGTCGAACTCAAGCGCGACGCGGTGCCGGACGTGGTGCTCAATCAGCTCTATCGGTTCACGCCGCTGCAATCCAATTTCGGCGCCAACATGGTCGCGCTCGATGCCGGCCGTCCGCAGCTGATGAACCTGAAGGACTTGCTGACGATCTTCGTCGCTTTCCGCGAACAGGTGGTGACACGGCGAACAAAATTCCTGCTCAACAAGGCGCGCGACCGCGCGCACATCCTGGTCGGCCTTGCCATTGCGGTCGCCAATATCGACGAAATCATCCGCGTGATCCGCACTTCGCCCGACCCGAACACCGCGCGCGATACGTTGATGTCCCGCGACTGGCCCGCCAAGGACGTTGCGGCGATGATCACGTTGATCGACGATCCGCGCCACCGGCTTGCGGAAGACGGCACCGCCCGGCTATCGCTGGAGCAAGCCAAAGCCATTCTCGATCTCCGTTTGCAGCGGCTCACCGCGCTCGGCCGCGAGGAAATTTCCGAGGAGCTCGACAAGCTCGCGGTGGAGATCAACGACTATCTCGACATCCTGCGTTCGCGCGCCCGGGTTCAGGCGATCGTCAAGACCGAACTCGCCGACGTGAAGGCGGAATTCGCCACGCCGCGCAGAACCGTCATCGTCGAGCAGGAAGGCGAGGTCGAAGACGAGGACCTGATCCAGCGCGAGGACATGGTGGTCACGGTCTCGCATGCCGGCTACGTCAAGCGCGTGCCGCTATCGACCTATCGCGCGCAGCGGCGCGGCGGCAAGGGCCGGGCGGGCATGCAGACCCGCGACGAGGATTTCGTCAGCCGTCTGTTTGTGGCTTCGACGCATACGCCGGTGTTGTTCTTCTCCTCGCGCGGACAGGTCTACAAGGAGAAGGTCTGGCGGTTGCCGATGGCGGCTCCCAATGCCCGCGGCAAGGCGATGATCAACATCCTGCCGCTCGAGCAGGGCGAGCGCATCACCACCATCATGCCGCTGCCGGAGGATGAATCCTCCTGGGGCAATCTCGACGTGATGTTTGCCACCACCGGCGGCACCGTCCGCCGCAACAAGCTCTCCGATTTCGTCGACGTCCGGCGCTCCGGCATCATCGCCATGAAGCTCGATGAGGATGAGGCGATCGTGGACGTTCAAATCTGCACCGAACGCGACGATGTGCTGCTCACCGCCGCCGGCGGTCAATGCATTCGCTTCGCCGTCACCGACGTGCGGGTGTTCTCGGGCCGTACCTCGATGGGCGTGCGCGGCATCGCTTTGCCCGAAGGTGACCGGCTGATTTCGCTCGCCATCCTGCGCCACGTCGAGGCGACCTCGGACGAACGCTCGGCTTACCTGAAGATGCGCCGCGCCGTGGCCGGCGAGGGCGGCACCGACGAGACCGCGGAAGCCGATACCGAAGAGGCTTCCAACGCCATTCAGCTTTCCTCCGATCGCTATGTCGAAATGTCGGCGCATGAGCAGGTGGTGCTGACGGTTTCCGTCAACGGCTTCGGCAAGCGCACCTCGTCCTACGAATACCGCACGACGGGGCGCGGCGGCAAAGGCATCGTGGCGATGTCGGTTAACAACCGCAACGGCAAGTTGGTCGCCTCCTTCCCCGTGGAAGAGTCCGACCAGATCATGCTGGTGACCGACAAGGGCCAGTTGATCCGTTGTCCGGTCGAGGACATCCGCATCGCCGGCCGCTCGACGCAGGGCGTCATCGTGTTCAATACCGCCGATGACGAGCATGTGGTGTCGGTCGAGCACATTGGCGAGGAAGCCGAAAACGGCAACGGCAACGGCAATGGCAACGGGGACGGCAACTAAGGCCGCCTCCCGCTTTTTTGCGGTATCCACGACCGGAATATCACGCAGCGATTGACTGCAACCGGATGTGCGGCACACTCGGCGCGATCCAGGTCGCGCCGATGAAATCTCTCCTTGTTCTTGCAGTTTTATTAGCCGCTTCAGACGCACCCGCCTGCGAGCTGTCGCTGGTCGCGCCCGCGACATCGGCGCTGAAGAATCCCGTTCAGGTGCATGCTTCAACAAAGGTTGTTTCGGACACGACGGCCTTCGTCCACCGTGGCAACACCAGATATCTCATTCAATATTTCATGCAGTGGGAAAGTCCCGGCGCCACCGAGACCAATATCGCGACGATGCAAGTGCTCTATGCATCGATGCGGCCCTATGTTTCCGGCGCGTCTTACGCAAACTACTGCGATCTCGATCTCGGCGAGGGCTACGCCAAGGCGTATTGGGGCGAAAACCTCGCGCGGCTGATGAAGATCAAATCGGCGTTCGATCCGAAGAACATTTTTCGTCACGCCCAGAGCGTGCCGCTGCTCAGCGTTTGAAGTCAAAGTGGAGGCAAGGGCTTTGGACCCAGCCTCCACCAAACTGCTTTGGATAATTCGCGTGCCTTATGGCGTGCGGTCGGCAGTGACCAGACGGGCCTGCCGGACAGCCGTTTTTGAGCCGGCGTTGCGCAGGCAGGAAGCTTCGAAGCGGGGCCAGGCCTGCTCGGAGCAGTCGCGGCCGATCGGGCGGACATCGAGACGGTCAGCCTTGGCGAGCGGACGCGGCACGCTCGCTTCAACTTTCGGCGCGAAACCCGGCAGGATGGCCAGGGCAGCAGCAACGCACGCGGCGATAGCAATCGCTGAAAGAGTCTTGATCATGACGGTCCCCTGTCACCGGGCCTTGGTGGCCCTCGTTATGTGGCGCGTTAATACAAACCGGGCGTTTCCAGAGTTCTTCGCCGAGGTCTGCCAAAGGCCCAAAATGGTTTCATCCAACCGCCATTTTGTTTCGTCGCCGGCCTGGGACGAAACAAAGGCGGTCCATACCCTAAAGACGCGCCGGACCCGCAAGGGGTTCAATGGCCGACCCAAAATATAGGTTTTGCTGAGATGGAACGGACTGGCTTGCGGGTACAGCCGTGGCGGGGTAGGACGGTTTCATGCCCCGTATCGCGCTATATCCCGGCTCATTCGATCCCGTCACCAACGGCCATCTGGACGTCGTCCGGCATGCCGTCGGTCTGTGCGACCGCCTGGTGGTCGCCATCGGCGTCCATCCGAGCAGGGCGCCGTTATTTTCGGTGGAAGAGCGGCTGTCGATGCTCCGCGAGGTGTTTGAGCCGGTGGCAAGCCACGCGGGATGCGAGTTCGACTGCATCACGTTCGACGATCTTACGGTCACGGCAGCCAAGCGCGCCAAGGCCACCATTTTGATCCGGGGCCTGCGCGACGGCACCGATCTCGATTACGAAATGCAGATCGCCGGCATGAACGAAACCATGGCGCCGGGGGTCCACACCGTTTTCCTGCCGGCCTCACCGACCGTCCGCCCGATCACTGCCACACTGGTGCGACAGATCGCCGGTATGGGTGGCGACGTCTCGAACTTCGTGCCCAAGGCCGTGGCCAAGCGCCTCAAGGCCAAATTCGGCCGCTAATATCGTTCTCTCACGCTGGAGCTTCCATGATCCGAATTATCGCCGTACTCGTTGCGCTGGTATGTGCCGCTCCCGCCATCGCTCAACCGCTTCCTGCCGGTCTCGACAAGCAGAATGCGATCGTCATCGACACCACCAAGGGCCGGATCGTCATCAAGCTGCGCACAGATATCGCTCCGAAGCACGCCGATCGTATCAAGCAGCTCGCCCGTGAAGGTTTTTACAACAACGTTCCCTTCCATCGGGTGATGGACGGCTTCATGGCGCAGACCGGCGACGGTCAGAACTTCAACGGCACCGGCGGATCGAAATATCCGAACCTGAAGCAGGAATTTTCCAAGGTTCATTTCCAGCGGGGCATCGTCGGAATGGCGCGGAGGGGCGACAGCGTGGATTCCGCCAATTCGCAGTTCTTCATCATGTTCGGCGACGGCGCGCCGCTGGACGGCCAGTACACGGTGATCGGCGAAGTTGTGCAGGGCATGGACGTCGTAGACAAACTGAAAAAAGCGTCCCCGGGATCGGCGGGCGGCTCGGTCACCGACCCCGACAAAATGGTGAAGGTTCAGGTCGCCTCAGACATGAAGTGATCGGTGGCGAGCCTGCCTCGCCGTTTGCGCTGGCTTAGCGTTGCGGCGCTTCTTCTCGCAGCGGCGAACCCTGCGACGGCGCAACCGGCGCAGGTGAACACCATTGCGGACGTTTTTGCGAGGCTGAGGTCTTGCTGGAAACCGCCGGAACCCTCGCGCGTTCATCCCGACATCGACATAACGGTCATTGTCAGCTTTAACCGGGCGGGGGAGATCCTGGGACGTCCTCGCGTGACCTATGAATCGGAACAGGCTGACGACAACGATCGTTTATTGTACCGGATCGCGGTCATGGCGACGTTGCAGCGCTGCGTTCCCATGCCATTTACAGAAGGAATGGCCGGCGCCGTTGCCGGCCGCCCCTTCGCCATTCGATTTCACAACCGCAAACCTCCACCAGCAGAGAAGCGAGCATGGCTGATACAGAGAATACTTTGATCCTCGAGACCACTCAGGGACCCGTCACCATCGAAATGCGCCCCGATCTAGCGCCGAACCACGTCGCGCGGATCAAGGAACTGGTGCGGGAAGGGTTTTACGACGGCATCGTGTTCCATCGCGTGATCGATGGTTTCATGGCGCAGACGGGGTGCCCCGAGGGCACCGGGACCGGCGGGTCCGGCAAGAAGCTCAAGGCCGAGTTCAATGCCGAGCCGCACGTGCGCGGAACCACATCGATGGCGCGTGCTGGCAGTCCGGATTCCGGCGATAGCCAGTTCTTCATCTGCTTCGACGATGCGTCGTTCCTGAACAAGCAGTACACCGTATGGGGCAAGGTGACGTCGGGAATGGAGAACGTCGACAAGATCAAGCGCGGCGAGCCGGTGAGGGATCCCGACAAGATCGTCAAGGCGCATATGGCGCTGGATGCAGCGTAGGCGTCGATTGCTGAATTTCTTCACCTCTCCCCGGCGGGGAGAGGTCGCGAGCGAACCGAGCGGGTGAGGGGCCTTTTGCTCTCACATATTCCGTACGCCCTCACCCGGAGCCCTCGCTGTGCTCGGCCTCCGACCTCTCCCCACGGGAGAGGTGAAAGGCGTGTCGCGACAGGCCCACGAATTTGAAATATCCAATGCGCACCGATCTCTTCGACTTCGAACTACCCACTGAGCGGATTGCACTGCGCCCCGCGCATCCGCGCGACTCCGCACGGATGCTGGTCGTCGAGCCCGGCGCATCCTTGCACGACCGCGGCATCTCCGATCTGCCGCAATGGCTCAAGGCTGGCGATCAGCTCGTCGTCAACGACACCAAGGTGATCTCGGCCCAGCTCAGGGGACGGCGTCTTGGCCGCGAGACCGAACCGAAAATCGAGGCGACGCTGATCAAGCGGCTCGACGGCTCGCGCTGGCAGGCGCTGGTCAAGCCGGCAAAAAAGCTCTCGCGCGGCGACGTGGTTCGTTTCGGAAACGAGGGCAGGGTTTGCCTGCTCGGCCATCTCGATGCCGAAGTCGAGGACAAGGGCGAAGACGGCGCAGTCACGTTGTCGTTTTCTTTTCACGGACCGACACTCGATTCTGCGATTTCAGACCTCGGCAGCCCACCGCTGCCGCCCTATATCGCCTCCAAGCGAGCCCCTGACGAACACGACGCGGACGACTACCAGACCATGTTCGCCGTCAACGAAGGCGCGGTCGCCGCGCCCACCGCCGGCCTGCATTTTACGCCGGCGCTTGAGGCGGCGCTGCGTGAGCATGGGGTCGGTCTGCATCGCATCACCCTTCATGTCGGCGCGGGCACGTTCCTGCCGGTCAAGGCGGACGACACCTCGGAGCACAAGATGCATTCCGAGTGGGGCGCGATCTCGCCTGCCACGGCCGAGGCGCTGAATGCGGCGCGCGCAAGGGGTGGTCGCGTGGTGGCTGTCGGCACCACGTCGCTGAGGGTATTGGAGAGCGCAGCCACTGAGAATGGCGAGATCCGGCCGTTCGATGACGAGACGGCGATCTTCATCACGCCCGGCTATCGCTTCCGTGCAGTCGATATTCTCCTGACTAATTTCCATCTGCCGCGCTCAACGCTGTTCATGCTGGTCTCGGCCTTCTCAGGACTTGAGACCATGAAGCGCGTTTACAGCCACGCCATCGAAAGCGGCTACCGATTCTACTCCTACGGCGATGCTTGCCTGCTGGTTCGCTCGCCTGACTAAGGCGTGTTCTCATAAATCCGATCAGCTGCGAAAACGGCGCTTGCGTCGATTGCCGCAAGGCGATCTTGCGTGAGGCGTAAGCCGCTACTCTACCTTCACGCCGACGGCGTGGATGATTGGGCCGAAGCGTTCGATATCGGACGCGATGAGCCGCCGCAGCGGCTCTGCTCCGATCTGGTCGGGTTGGGGGATATCCGCCGCGAGTTCGGCGAAGCGACGCCGAAGGTCCGGATCGGCCAGCGCGGTCTTGAGCGAAGATTCAAGGCGTTCGAGGACTGCCTGCGGGGTGGCAGCGGGCGCGGCGATCGCGTTCCAGACCGTCAGGTCGAAAGCGGGCACGCCGGCTTCGGCGAAGGTCGGCACGTCCGGAATTTGGGCGAGACGGCTGGAGCTTGAGGTCGCAATCGCCGTGACGTTGCCGCCGGTATGCATCGGAATCATCGTGACTGTCTGGTCGATCACGGCGTCGATCGTGCCGGCGACAAGATCGTTGATCGCGGGACCGGAGCCCCGGTAGGGGATGTCGTGGGCCTGCGTGCCCGTCACATGCAGGAAGGTGATAGCGGCAAGATGGCTGGTCGTGCCCGGGCCCGCATGGCCGAAATTGAGCGCCCCGGGCTTCGCCCGAAGCGTTGCGATTAGGCCTGCCATGTCGCGTATGCCGCTCTTCTTGCTCACGGACAGAACCATGGGCACGATCGCGACAAGGCCGACCGGCGCGAGGTCCTGGCGCGGATCGAAGCCGATGTTCGGAAACAGCCAGAAATTCGCGGCCAGCGAGCCCATATTGCCGAAGATCAGCGTGTAGCCGTCGGCATCCGAGCGGACCACGCGTCGGGTTCCGACCGTGGCGCCGCCGCCGGTGACGTTCTCGACGACGACAGACTGGCCGAGGTCTTCGCCCATGCGCCTTGCTACGATCCGGGCCAGCACGTCCGTCGTGCCCCCGGCCGCTGCCGCGACGACGAGTGTGACCGACCGGTTCGGGAAGCTCTCGGCCGCGGCGGCATGCGCGGACAAAAGAACAGCCGCGATTGCGGCGATCACTGACCTCATCATCGTCTCCCCTGTGATGCCTGACGGCATCAACTCACCACGATGCAATAGCAATTGCACGCTAGTCGATGCCGGCTTTCGACGCCATATCCGCCTTGGATCATTTCCAAACATCGGCGTACGTGGCCGAAATGTCTGCTTCACCCCCAAATACTGTCTCCGCGCGAAGTTTTCACATTGGGAGCCGTCCGGTTAAGTCACACAATCTCGCTTTTTGGATAACAACGCAGACAGACGCAGAGCGCGATTTGATGCGCTCAGCCCCTGAGTTGGTTTCTGAGTTTCGGCAAGTACTCTTGGACGCAGGCTATCCTGCAACCGCAGTCCCTGACATTGGCTTTGAATTTGAGGCTCAGCAAACCGTTGATCGCGATTACAACGGAAACTGGTGGTATCGCGTAAAGTAGGCCCGACGATTTGGATCATCCTGATGCTTCGCGAATTGAACGATGTCTGGGAACTCGACGACGGCCGCATGCGTGCGGTGGGCGACGCTCGGTTGATTGACTATCTACTCAAAAACGAGATGGTCGAAGTTCGAAAAGATAATTGGGCCGTTCTCTATCGCCACAAGGAAACTGGAGAGTACTCGAACTTGACGTATCAACAGGATGGGATGCACGGCGGCGGATCGCGTCGCCTGCGCGTGGTAATCGGCCCAAATGATTGGACGGCATACCCACAAGGGAGCGTCTCCAAACTCTGATGAGACAATTACGATACCCGCCCAATGTAAGCAGTGGGATCATTGTCAGCTCAGGGTCAGAGGCGACGTGAGGGTTGACGACCGTCTCGAACCGGGCATCATCCAACCTACAATAAAGGAATTAGTGACCTCGTGACTGACGCCGTCTGCATCGACTATCAGCTTGGAAAGAACGGATGGTCACGCTTTCAGCTGAGTGTCGGAAAGGCTTCGGTCGTTGTTGGTCCGTTTGGCTACTGCACAGATGCACTAGGTGATCTCGTGCGTGCAGCATTGATGATTGCCACTTCGGGATTGCGATCAGAAGTCTCCTTCGACGCTGAGCCAATGGAATGGCGTCTGATCGTTGGTCCCTATCCCGCTCTGTCAGGCTGGGCTGATTTTAGCTTGCGCGTCTTGACGTTTCCGGATGCGGGCGGTCTTCCGCTTCCGGAGGCGGAGGGACACAAATTGTTCGAAGCCGAATGCTCGGCGGAGAGCTTTGTCGATGCTGTCCTAAGAGTCGCAGAGGCGGTTTGGGATGAGTACGGAGCCGACGGTTACGACAGGGTTTGGGGTGGCCCGTGTGGCTTCCCACTTCGTGCACTCACCGCGTTGAAGGCAGCCATATCGGTTCAGGAACCGCGAACTCACTGGCAACGGTAGTCGCCCTCCGCTCTTAAGTTCCAAGTCCGTTCCGGGTCCAGGCCGTGTGGAAACGTTTTTCGTCTCCCAACATCTGCCCCGCAACCGGGCGCGTTGGGCCTCGAGGCGACCTTCTGAGCCTATTTTTGCTGTATCGAGTCTGGAGTCAATCCGGGCACAACTTTAAGCCATGCTGAGCGACCTGAACGGTCACGAGGCCGGCACAACATGACACGCTCCTCAGGCCCGGATCGCCGCGAGGAACGGTTTGATACCGAAGATGTTCATCACGCGCGTGAGGTTGTAGGCGAGCACGTGCAGCGCCATCTCGGTCGCTACCTTCGGCAGCGTCTTCATCAGAAAGTGCGTCGCCCCCATCCGCATCTTCAGCGTGGCGAACGGATGCTCGACGGTTTCGCGGCGCACACGCATGGCTTGCGGGTTCTGATCGAGCCGCGCCTGCGCGGCTTCGGCGACGTGTTCGTGTTCCCATCGTTTGATGCGGCGCTCGTTGGCCGTCGTGCAGCGATCCTTGAGCGGGCATGTGCGGCACGCCTTCGTCAGGTAAATCCGCATTTTCTGGCCATCTTCATCAGCGGTGAAGTGGTGCGCTAGCTTCTCGCCGGCCGGGCAGCGATAGACATCGTCCTTGGCCAAATAAACAAAATCAGGTTTCCCAAAACGGCCTGCCGACTTGGCGCCCGAGGTTTGCGGCTTGGGCAGTGTGACCGCGACGCCGGCCTGTTCGCAGGCCAGTATTTCCTCACCCTTGAAGTAACCTCGATCCGCAACGACGTCCAAGCTATCACTGCGCAGCGCAGCTTTCGCCGCCTGCGCCATCGTCGCCAGTTGCGATCTATCGGTGCCGATGTTGGTGACCTCGTGCGCGACAATCAGATGGTTCGTGGTGTCGACCGCACTTTGCACATTGTAGGCGACCATGCCTGAGCCGCGCCCGCTCGTTGCCATCGAGCGGCAATCGGGATCGGTCAGCGATATCTGCTTGTCGGGCGAGGCGAGCACTGCCTTTTCAATCGCGGCCAGCCGTTTCACTTCTTCTTCGAGCTTCGCCAGCTTCTCCTTAAGCCGCGTCTTGGTCAGCAGCACCGTTTCCGACGGCTCTTCGCCTGCGGCAGTCTGGCGGTCGGCGGTATCGAGTTGGCTCATGTAGCGCGCCACGCTCTCTTCGATCTGCTTCCGCCGGCGCTGGATCTTGCCCTGCGTGAAGTTGTTGTCGCGACTGTTCACGGCCTTGAACTTGCTGCCGTCGATGGCAACGCTGGCCTTCGCCAGCAGGCCCATCTCGCGGCACAACTCGACGAAGCGCGCGCAAACCTTCTTGATCGCGGAACCATTGTCCTTGCGGAAGTCGGCGATGGTTTTGTGATCCGGCGCGAGCCGTCCGGTCAGCCACATAACCTCAAGATTGCGGCAAGCCTCACGCTCCAGCCGCCAACTCGATTGGACCCGGTTGAGATAGCCGTAAATCTACAGCTTGAGCATCGCCGAAGGATGATACCCGGGCCGGCCGGTCGCCGCCGGGTGGACGCCATCGAACCCCAGGTCGCGCAGTGCCAACGCATCGACGAATACATCGACCGCTCGAACAGGATTGCTCTCGTCGACCCAATCATCAAGGCATTCCGGCAACAGCGTCGCCTGCCGGCGATCCACCCCTTGAACGAAACCCTTCATCAGTCCCCCCGCAATTCAGCACGGAAATCATACCATCGGTGGGGTTTTCACACAGCCTGGGTCAAAGGCCGACATGGCGACGTGATCCCGCTATGTCCGCTTTGCCCGAGAAGCGGGCATCTCTCTTTGTGATTATCCGCTCAGGCAAGCCTACTGCAACAGCTCGGCGATCTGGATGGCATTGAGTGCCGCGCCCTTCAGCAGTTGATCGGCGGCAACGAACAGCGAGATCGAATGGCCGCTGGGGTCGCTGAGATCCCGGCGGATGCGGCCGACCAGGACATCATCCTGCCCTGAGGCCTCGATCGGCATTGGGAAATAATTCCTGACGCGATCGTCGACCAGCCTGACGCCCGGTGCATTCGCCAGGATCTTGCGAACGTCGCCTTCCGAAATAGGTCTTTCGCATTCGAAGGTGATCGACTGGCTATGGGCGCGCAGCACCGGCACGCGTACGCAGGTGATGCCGATCGCGATCCGATCGTCCTCGAAAATCTTTCGCGTTTCCTTGATGACCTTGGTCTCCTCTTCGTTGTAGCCGGTCTCGGGATCGATCGTGGTGTCGTGGTTGAAGACGTTGAAGGCGTAAGGATGCGGCAAAACCCTCGGCACATAGCTCTCGCCGGCAAGGCTGGCCCGAGTTGACTCCACCAGTTCCGCCATCGCAGCCGCACCCGCGCCGGAGGCCGCCTGGTAGGTCGAAATGATCATCCGCTTGATGCGGTACCGTCGGTGGATCGGCCACAGCGGCATCAGCGCCGTGATCGCCGAGCAATTGGGAACGGCGATGATGCCCTTGTGCTCGCGGATGCGGCGTCCATTGATCTCGGGAATCGCCAGCGGCACGTTGGGATCCATGCGGAATGCCGATGAGTTGTCGATCACGACAGCGCCGGCCTTCACCGCGATCGGCGAGAATCTTCGCGAGACGCCGCTTCCGACCGAAAACAGCGCGATGTCGACGCCATCGAAGGAGTCTTCGCGCAACTCCTCGATCGCGACAGTTTCACCGCGAAAGTCGACCGTCTTGCCGGCAGAACGCACGCTGGCCAGCGCCTTGAGCTTCCTGACCGGAAATCCGCGCTTGTTCAGCGTCGCGATGAACTCGCGGCCTACGGCGCCGGTCACGCCGGCAATGGCAACTACAGGGTCTCTGTTCACGTTCGTCTCCATGGTGTTTCAAGCAATAAAAAAGCCCCGGACCATTTTGGTACGGGGCTTCGGATCAGATGATGCGATCGTTCGACTACGCGCGCACGCCTCCCGAGCCCCCGGAGGGCTTGGTTTTGGTCGTGGTTTTGCTGGTCGCTGACATCATGGGGCCGAACTTATGGGCGAGGCTCAGCGTATCGTCAACCGCTTCTGGCTGAAAATCCGTTAACTCCGGGTTGAACAGGGCGCCGTTGTCACGCAATAAGCAGCTCACATGAGCGTACCCAATCATTTTGAGCTGCTGGCAACGGAGGGCCAGGCGCGAACCGGCCGGTTGACGACGCCGCATGGCCAGGTGCGAACGCCGGCCTTCATGCCGGTCGGCACCGCCGGGGCCATGAAAGGCATGCACTGGCGCGAGGTTCGCGACGCCGGCGCCGATATCGTGCTCGGCAACACCTATCATCTAATGTTGCGGCCCGGCGCAGAGCGGATCGCAGCGCTCGGCGGCTTGCAGCACTTCACCGGCTGGAATGGCCCGATGCTGACCGATTCCGGCGGCTTTCAGGTGATGTCGTTGTCGGAGCTGCGCAAGGTGAAGGAAGCGGCCGTCACCTTTCGCTCCCACATCGACGGCGCGATGGTGGAATTGTCGCCGGAGCGCTCCATCGAAGTCCAGCGGCTGCTCGGTTCCGACATCGCGATGCAGATGGACGAGTGCGTCCGGTTGCCGGCCGAGCACGGCGATATCGAGCGCGCGATGCAATTGTCGCTGCGTTGGGCGGAGCGCAGCCTGCGGGCGTTCGAGACCGCGCCTGCCGGCTACATGTTGTTCGGCATCGTCCAGGGCGGCGATGTTCCGGAGTTGCGGCGCGCAAGCGCGCGCGGCCTCGTCGACATCGGCTTTCACGGCTATGCGATCGGCGGGCTTGCGGTCGGCGAACCGCAATCGGTCATGCTGGCAATGATCGAGGAGGTCGAGCCTTTTCTCCCCGAAGCGCGACCGCGTTACCTGATGGGCGTGGGAACGCCGGACGATATCCTCGAAGCGGTGGCGCGGGGGGTCGACATGTTCGATTGCGTGATGCCGACCCGTAACGGCCGTCACGGCATGGCGTTCACGCGCTATGGCCAGATCAATCTGCGCAACGCGCGCCACGCGGACGACCCGCGGCCGCTCGACGAAACCAGTTCCTGGCCCTCCACGCGCAACTGTTCGCGCGCCTACCTGCATCACCTCGTCAGGTCCGGCGAGACGCTGGGCGCGATGCTGCTGTCCGAAATCAACATCGCCTACTATCAACATTTAATGAACGGGATCCGGCAGGCGATCTCCCAAGGCACGTTTGCGGATTTTCGCGAGCAGACGCGCAGCGGCTGGGAAAAAGGCGACATTGCGGCGCGCCAGGGTTCCGCCCCGCCAAAAGCTTGAGAATGATTGGAACTCAGTGCGGCGAGCTCAAGGTTCCCGCCGTTTGGCAGTGCTGAGATTGCTTGCGAACTTCGGAATCGGGGCTCTAGTTGCAGACCAAACGGTTGAACGAATGCTTGGTTACAAAGCCATAACCGCAGGTATCGCAGGTCCAGAGATAGCTGATGATGTTGTCAGCCAGATAGGCTGACGCTTCGGCAGCCACCATGGAGTCCGCGCACACAGGGCACGTCGGCAGATCACTCCCACGGGGATTATGCGATAGGGTGGACAGGACTTCAGCAGCTGCTGACATCGTGGCCTCCTTTGCGATCTGAGCCTGGCGCCGCCTGTTTGAAGTGCGCCTGTTGCCAGCACGTACTTCGGAAGGTCGTCGCCACCAAGAACATACAACAGCTTGTTTGAAGATATCGCAACACAAATGCGTTGGTTTTACGTTATCTGGCGCGGGGTCTATTTTGCGATGCAGCGAACAGTGGCGCAGGAATGCTTGAACTGCGACACGCTTTCACCGCTATAAAAAGCGAGCGTTTCACATCCAAACATCGACACGGATCGGAGAAATGCGCCATGGAGGAATTGTTAGCGCCGCATGCTGTGCAGCATCGCGGTCGGGGCCGGGTGTTCGACAGCATTGTGGAAGCGATCGGCGATACGCCGATCGTAAGATTGCTACGGTTGCCGCAGCAGCGCGGGGCGAAAGCGACGATTTTAGCCAAACTCGAATATCTCAATCCTGCGGGGAGCGTGAAGGATCGCATCGGCGTTGCCATGATCGTGGCGATGGAAAAGGCCGGTCTCATCGATGCCGATAGCGTGTTGATTGAACCGACGTCGGGAAATACCGGGATTGCGCTGGCCTTCGCGGCGGCCTCCCGCGGATATCGGTTGAAGCTGGTGATGCCGGAGTTGATGTCGATCGAGCGCCGCAAGATGCTGGCGTTCCTTGGCGCAGAAATTATCCTCACCCCGGCGTCCGCGGGCATGAAGGGGTCGATCGCTACCGCCGAGGAACTGGTGCGAACGACGCCGAAAGCCGTGATGCCGCAGCAGTTCAAGAACCTCGCCAACCCGGAAATTCACCGCCAGACCACGGCGGAGGAAATCTGGAACGATACCGGCGGCAACATCGACATCTTTGTCGCGGGCGTTGGAACCGGCGGCACCATTACCGGGGTCGGCCAGGTGCTGAAGGCCCGCAAGCCTTCGGTGCGGATCGTCGCCGTGGAACCGGAGGAAAGCCCGGTGCTGTCTGGCGGTCAGCATTCGCCGCACAAAATCCAGGGGCTTGGCGCCGGCTTCGTTCCCGAGATCCTCGATCGCTCCGTCATCGACGAAATCATCACGATCAACAGCGCCGATGCGATCGAGACCACGCGCGCATTGGCGCGCAACGAGGGGATCGCCGGCGGCATCTCCTCAGGCGCTGCGATTGCGGCTGCCCTTAAGCTGGGACAACGTCCGGAAAACGCGGGCAAGGTCATCCTTGCGATTGTGCCGTCGTTCTCAGAGCGTTATCTCTCAACCGTTTTGTTCGAGGGAATCTAAACGTGCCAGACCAACCGAGGCGACCGCGAACCCAGAACGATGCCCGCTCCGAAGCGGAAGCCGCGTTCAAGAAGGTGACCAAGAAGGAACCGGAAGCGCCGCCGCCGAAAAAGCTCGGGCTTCCCGGCGTAAAGGAACAAGTCTCGTTACGGATCGATCAAGACGTCCTCGATCATTTCCGGGAAGGCGGCCTCGGCTGGCAGGACCGGATCAACGACGCCTTGCGCAAGGCGGCCGGGAAATAACGTCAGCAACCAAACCGCCTCACGCTTCAACCGGCGCGGGCCGCGGCGCCGGCGACTTCAGGTTCAGGAGATTGCCGGTCAGAATCAGCATCGCCCCCAGGACGGTGAAGACGTCCATCCGTTCGCCGTAAATCATCCAGCCGGCCGCGGCGGTCAAGGGAACGCGAAGAAAGTCCATCGGCAATACGATCGTGGCGTCTGCATACAGCATCGCCCGTGCCATGCAGAAGTGCGAGAAGGTGCCGCCGATGGCAATCGCGATCGCGCAGCCCCAGACATAGGGCGACGGCCATACCCAGAGATAGAAAGTGGGCAGTGCGCCCGCCACGACCTGGACCGCCAGCATCCAGAATACGATCGCCACCGTGGTCTCGGTGCGCGTCAACGACTTCATGATGGCGACCGACGTGCCGAAGCCGACCGCGGCCGCAAGCGCAATTAATTGACCCGGATTGATCTCCCCGGCGGCGGGACGCACGATCACGAAGACGCCGATGAGGCCCAGCGCGATCGCGGAAATTTTCCAGATCGTCATGCGCTCGCCGAGAAAGCTTGCGGCCAGGATTGCCGTCCAGATCGGCATCGTGAACTCGAGCGACACCACTTGTCCGAGGGGAATTAGCGTCAGCGCGTAGAACCAGCCGAGCTGGGCGGCATAGTGCAGCAGGCCGCGGCCGGCATGCAGGCGCAGCCGCGACGTCCGCAATGCTCGAAAACCGCCGGCGAGGCGGATCAGGGGATACAGCATCACAAGGCCGAGCCCCGATCGTATTTCCATGATCTGGAAGACACTGAGCTCGCGCGTCGCCTCGCGGCCGGTGACGGCCACCACCAGCATCAGGCTGAGCCAGCCGGCCATCCACAGCGCGGCCCTCGGTTTTGACGGCGTTCGGTTCATTGGAGCAAATAACCCAGCCCATGGCGACGCGACGCGGGAGACGTCAGCGAAGCAAGCCGGTATCGTCGAGCGCGCCGCCGTTTGCAACGGGCAAATGTGCCAGTGCTATAATGCGCGACGAGGCGAACTCGCGCGATATCCAGGAGGATCCCCATGCGCATCTTGCAACCAACCGACTGGTCGAAACCGCGCGGCTTTTCCCACGGGGTAGTGGTCGAGGCTCCCGGGCGCTGGATCGTATTGGCCGGCCAGACCGGCGGCGATGAAAAGGGCGACTATCCGCCCGACATGGCCGGCCAGGTTGGTACGGCGCTAAAGCGCATCATCCGCCTGCTCGCGGAGGCCGGCGCTGGCCCCGAGCACATCGTCCGGCTGACCTGGTATCTGACAAGCCGGAGCGAATATGAAGCAGCAGGCAGCGGAATTGGCGCGGCCTGGCGTGAAACCCTCGGCAAGAATTTTCCGCCCTCGACCTTGCTTTACATCGATGGGCTCGTCGACATCAGAGCCAAGGTTGAGATCGAAGTGACGGCCTTCGTGCCATAAAAACGAAATCGCCGGCGGCCCGAGATGGCGAGCCGCCGGCGATTTTGTCTCGACCGGGAATTAGCTTCGCGTCAGCGTAATGGTTGCGCCCTTGAACTGGCTCTCCGACCTGATGACCACCGATTGCTTGTTGCCGCGCGTTGTCAGGGAAATGTTAGCGGAGAATCCCGGCGCGCTGGCGATGACCTGAACCACACCGCCGCCCGTACGCCCCTCGATGTTGCCGTTGATGTTGCGGCTGCTCTCGGTCCAGGTCCCAACAATCGCAGAACCCTGCGCCATAACATTGCTCGACAGATTGAATTTGTAGCTGTCGCTTGCGCAGGTCAGCGTCTGCTGCAAACCATTGCCGCTGGCGCCGACGGCATAAGTGGCGCGGCAACGGATGCGCTCGGTCGAGCCGTCGTCCAGCGTCACGGTGCCCGCGCCGCTCCACACGCCCGCCAAGCCCGCAAATGGACCGCCGGATTGCGCGTAGCTGCTGCTGCTCCAGGTGGCTGCAACCAGCATCGCTGCGGCTGCAAAAATCAGGCGCCGCGTGAAAGCGATAACGAGGGATTTCTTGTTGCCGTTATTGTCGTGAAGCTTCCCATCGGCCACTGCATGGTACTCCCGCAGATGCTCCATTCCACTTCCCCCATCCGGCATTGCCACTCAGCTGGCCGTTCGCATATGCACCATTGATCGACGCCCGCACAAGTCCCTCGTGGCCGATCGTGCCCGCGACATCGGAGCCGGGCGCTGAAATTTTACCGTCGGCCACGGTGAGGGTCGAGCGCACGGCCGGTTCGCACGATCCGGCCTTGGTCACAATCGTGACATTCCAAGTTCCGTCATAAGGAGTCTGGGCCGCCGCTGAATGAGCGCCAAGCAGCACACTGCCGAGTACCGCAAATGCGGTAACCAGCGAACCAGGACAGGCTTTTGTAATGCGATGAATAGGCATGAATCGGGTCCCCGACGGGCGTGACGGGGACAGCTATTTCGCGACAATTATGGTCAAACTTTGATGCGCTGCACTATGATCTTAAAATTGAGCTGAAACAGACGCTTATATCGGCAACCGGGCCCGGGAAGTGAAGGCCGTCCGCAGCTAATCCGCCAGCGCGGGCGCCTTCGTCGCGAATTGCTCGTCCTGCGGCCGTGCGGGCAGGGCACCATGCGTTTTGGCATAATCGATGACTTGCGCCAGCAATCTCTGACCCATCGGCGCCAACGCCCGTTCCCAGAGCTGCCGGGCTGTTTCATCCTTTCCGACAAAACACCAGTCCTGCGCAGCGATGGCGCCGGCGTCCATGCGATCGGCCAAATGATACACGGTACCGCCGGCAATCGGATCCTTCGCGCGGATGGTCCATTCAACCGCGGCTATTCCGCGATGCCGCGGCAGCAGCGAGGGATGATAGCCGATGCCACCGAGGCGCGCGGCGGCGAGGGCTTCCTTGCTGATCCGCGCGTGGCTATGCGCGGTCACGATCAGGTCAGTCGCCGGGGCGATTTCCGAAGCCACGACAAGTTTTGGATTGGCCTGCACGGCTACCTCGATACCCGCCGTGCGCGCCGCCTCGGCAAGCCGGTCTTCGGCATCGGCAACGACCACTCTCACCACATCCACGCCATGCTGACGCAGCATTTGCAGGGTCGTCACGCCGAAATGGCGGGAGCCGGCGAGGGTGATCCTCATAAGTTTTCTTCCGTCAGATGCAGGTGTAAGGCCGTCACGTCGATAACATGCTGCAGGCTCCAGCCAGCAGGCCCGAAAGCGGCGAGGGCGGGCTTATCAACAGACTGGACGAGGCCGGTCCGGAACCGGCCGCAGCGTCTTGCAGGTAGCGGTCGCTACCGCGATGAAAATTTCGGAATTTTTTCCGCAAAGCCGTTGAAACACTTCAGGCGTTCGTCCTCTTCCTTGACAAATCGGCAATCCATGACGCCGTTTGCGGGCGATGCTTTCGGTTTCGGCTTGGGTGGAACAGCAGCATCGTAACAGTCGAGCCGATCCTTGGTTTCGTCATCGATGTCGAGGCAAGCCAGAAGCTTCTCGGCGAGCGATTTCGCCGGGGCGCTCTTCGGCGCCTTCGCCTTGGCATGCGCCGCCGGCTTCGGGGCGGCAGGCGGCGCCGCATCGTCCTGCTGCGCCAGGGCTTGCAACGAGAAGGCAGCCGTTGCGTTCAGGACGACGATCAACGCGAGCAGTTTCTTCATATCCAGTCCTCTTTGGTCTCGAACCGCTGATGGTTCGATTCAGAAGTTCGCATCGGGGAAGTGCGCCCTGCGGCGCGACCGGGGAACGTCGGATTCATGCCCTCTATAGAGCTACCGATGGCCGTTGCAACACGAAGAAAGGCAGGATGCACGCAAATCCGCCCCCTGTGCGCCGCCTCTGCCGACGTTGGCGGGGTGTTTTGGTGTTTGTGGCAGGACGGCGGCAATAGATTTGCGTTCGTTTCGGAAGCAGCCGCTAACGTAGATTTCGACGTGCAGCTGATCCATAATGCTGCCTCTCGTGGCAGTGGAGAAAAAAGACCATGCGTGCCTTCAGGCGCTTACAGATCGCCGTTCCCGTAATTTCGATCGTGGCCAGCTTCGCGTTGTCAGCGCAGGCGCAAGAACAACAACACAAACCGCCGCAAGGGCAGGGCAAGGCCGCAGCGCCTGCTGCACGTCCGGCGATGGCCCCTCGTCAGGGACAAGTGCGCGGACCGCAGGGGCAGGGTGCGCACTTTGCTCACGGCAATTTTCCGGCGCGCAATTTTGGAGGTCATGCCTATCACGGTCATCTGGCGTGGGAGGGCGGACGCTGGCGTCACGAGATGCACAATGGCCGCCTTGGTTGGTGGTGGGATGTCGGCGGCGCCTGGTATTTCTACCCGCAGCCGATGGAGGGTCCGCCGGCCTACGTCTCCGACGTCGAAGTCATGGATGATGCCTATGCCGGCGGTCCGGACGGTCCAGATGGCCCGCCGGTCGGCGCAGGCTATCCGCCACCGCCCGTGGCTTACGCTCCGCCGCCGCCGCCCGCACCGGATCCTGCAGCAAGCGCCGTCGGTGGTGCGATTGTCGGCGGGCTTCTGGGCGGCCTGATCAGCGGCCGGCCGGTCGGCGCTGCCGTAGGCGCCATAACCGGAGGCACCATCGGTGCGATCGCGGGTGCTCAGGCGGCCGCGCGTCCCGGCTATTATCTGGCGCAGGGCAGTTGCTATTATAAATACCCGTCCGGACAATACGTTCAGGTCGATCCGCGCAGCTGCTATTGAAGTTGCGGATCGCGCGGGCGGCGGCGACGCTCCCGCGCGATCTCCAGCAAGATCAACGAGCCATCGATGCGCAAGTCATTGCCGACACCTTCGCCATCTCTGAGTGTCCGGATTGATCTGGACGCCAAAGGGCGGATCGGTCCGGGCAAAATCCTGCTGCTTGAGAATATCAATAGCTGCGGCTCGATCTCGGCGGCCGGGCGTGCCATGAGCATGTCCTATAAGCGGGCATGGGACCTGGTCGACGAAATCAACCGCATCTGCCGGCAGGCCGCGGTCGAGCGTCAGACCGGCGGCAAGAATGGCGGCGGCGCGATGCTGACGCCGTTCGGCCTCTCGCTGGTGGCGCGTTACCGGAAAATCGAGCGCTCAGCGGAGAGCGCGGCGCGCAAGGAGCTTGAGGCCTTGCGGGCTGACATCGGCATTGGCCGAAAGGACTGAGCCGCAAGGCCGCCCGGTCGATTTCCCCAGCACTTTCGCTCTCAAATTCGATGTTGGATTGCCAGCCTTTTCGAAGGCCCTTGTCGATTGCCCCTGCGGTCCTGTGAGGCTCCTGTTTGGAGGAGCCCATGCTGCGATAGCGAAAGCCAATCGCTTTAGTCGTCCACTGTTGCCCGGTTGCACTTGTGGCCGATGTCGCCCCCGTTATGTTCCGCTAGATATATCGAACGCTGTGTTTGGCTGGACATAGCGAAAAACGGCCAGATGACTGGTCACAGGGGCAGCCGATCTTTTTGGGGGTATTTGAAAATGAAAAAAGCGCTTGCACTTGCGCTCGTAATGACGGGCTTTGCGGTCGACGCATACGCCGCGGACTGGGTCCCGCCGAAAGTACCGGATCCAATTCCCGACAACCTGACCTGGTACGGAATCACGCCCATCGGCGCGCTCGATCTCGGTTATGCCTATCAGACCAACGGCCGCCCGCTCGGCAGCGTCGTTTCCGGTCTTGAGTTCTCGCCGTTCACGACCACAAGGAACTACACCGGCCAGGCGATTTCGACGATTGCCCATAGCGGCCTCCAACAATCGTTTATCGGTGTGCGGGTCGATGAACCGCTCGGTCTCGGATGGGCAGCGATCGCGCGCGCCGACACCGGCGTCGATCCGTTGCAAGGCACGCTTTCCAACGGTTGTGTTTCCTTCCTTCAGAACGCTGGCATCGCCTATAACCAGCAAAACTCGAACGCGGACAGCGGCCGCTGCGGCCAGGCTTTCAACGGCCAGCTCTGGGGCGGAATCAGCAACAAGCAGTACGGCACGCTGACGATCGGTCGCCAGAACTCGTTCGAGCTCGACAACATCGCCAGGTACGATCCGATGGAGCTCTCCTACGCGTTCTCGCTGCTCGGCTATTCCGGTACGGACGGTGGTATGGGCAGCACGCAAGCAGCGCGCTGGGACAACTCGGCCAAGTATGTCTATGACTTCGGTATCGTCCACGCCGGCGCGATGTATTCCAGCGGCGGTTCGAACACCGGCTTCTTTGGAAACGCGTATGGCTTCGACGTCGGCGCCGTTTACCAGGGCTTTTCGATCGACGCCATCTATACCAAGGAGCATGGCGCGGTGAACCTGCAGTCGGCGGTGAACAATCCGGTCGGCGCCACGACGCTGGCGGCCAACATCTCCGACAATACCGCCTGGTCCGTGATGGCCAAGTATACGTGGAACCTCGGATCGGGATGGGCCGCGCCCGCGCCTTACTACACCAAGGCTGCCAAGGCTGAGCCCCAGCATGACAAGTTCACCGTCTTTGCTGGCTATACCAATCTGAGCCAGTCCAACCCGGATCAGCCGGTCCTCTTCGGCGGCGCCGCCGGCGGTTATACGCTCACATCGACCGCAGTCTTGCCGGACAACAACGCCTTCACGACCGACAAAGTCCTGCAATTCTTCTGGGTCGGTGCGAAGTACGAACTGGCGTGGGGCCTGAGCTTCACGGGAGCGTATTACCACGTCAACCAGAACTCCTACGTCGCCGACAGCGCTGCATGTATCGCCGGAGGAGCAAGCAAGGGCGACTGCGCCGGTGCCTACGACGAGGTCTCGTTCCTGACCGACTACGCCTTGAACAAGCACCTCGACGTCTATGCCGGTGCGATGTGGGCGCAGGTAACCAACGGCCTGGCTTCCGGCTACCCGGGTACGCCCGGCGCCAAGTTCGGATTCGCCGGAACCAACACCAGCGTCAACACGGCCACGTTCATGACCGGTTTCCGCATCAAGATCTAACGAACGTTCGCGACCCAAACGTTTGCGCTTGAAGGACTGCCCAGGACCGAACCGGTTCTGGGCAGTTTTCTTTTGCGCTTCCAGTGCCAAATGAGGCCTGAAGAATGGGCCTAATTCGACTCTTGCCACCTCGAATGAAGACGAAATTTTAAACCATTGATGATGTTATAAAAAGGCCGCACCGCCGCGCGGCCGAGTAGCCGGGCGCCGCCCTTTTCACCTACCCCAGAGAGCGATAGCGCTCGGCTACTTCGTTTGGCTTTGCTGGTGTGGCGGTTCAGAAGTCCGCATCATTACTGCCGCGAGTTCGTCGTGCGGACTTCTGAACCAAAAGCCACACCAGATCAATAAGTTTGCTCGTGTCCTTCGATTCCGAAGTTCGTAAGCGTGGGGCCGCAAGTTGGGTACGAACTTCGGAATCGGGACACTAGTCCCGCTGCCGCAGCACTCGCCTCGGAACTTTGTTCTTAGCCGGAGAACTACGGACAAAAGGTATTGGCCCGCCAGAAATGCACTATCGCAGCTCTTGCTTGGACTTCGCTGGCAACGCCGTGCCGTTCTGCATCCACGCCATCGTCGAACTTACGGCCATCACGACCAGCGGAAACGCCAGTGCCACGTAGGCGTTGTCGATGCCGAAAGGATTGCCCATCAGAAACCAGGCGATGGTGGCCACCATCGAACCGACGATGCTGATCAACGCGGCGCTCTTGGTACCAAACCATGGCGCGTAGAAAACCAGCAGCACCAGCACCGACAGCGACGCACGAATCGCTTTCGCAAGGAAGGTGATCTGCAGAACGTTCGGCGTGTAGATCGCAAGCACAATCGGAAGCAGGCCGACAATCACCGTCGTCACGCGCACGAAGCTCAGCGCGCGGCTCTCGTCGTTGTCCTCCTTCACGAACTTCACATAGAAGTCCTTGTAGAGCAGCGTGGCGGTCGAAACGCTGATGGCGGCAATGGTGCCGAACAGCGACGCCGCCAGTCCAGCGGCAACGACGCCTGCCATCAAACCGTTCATGTCGGCGATGAGGGCAGAAAAGGCGTTGATGGACTTGATGCCGGGAAAGAGGACGAGTGCGCACATTCCGATCAGCGCGGTCGCGATCCCGAACGGCACCAGCAAGAACGCCGCGCTGAGGCTTGCAGTTCGCGCCTTCTGCCGGGTTTCAACCGTATTGACGGCTTGAATGACGTATTGGGTAGAAAAGGTGGCGCCGATGCCGGCAATGAACCAGGCAAAGATCTGACCGAAACCGACATTGGTCCAGGAAAACATCTGAGCCGGCAGGCGGCCCTGCAATTGTCCGAGACCGCCGACCTTGGAGAGCCCGAAATACAGGGCGACGGCGATACCGGCATACTTCATCAGCGAATGAATGACGTTGGTGTAAACCACCGTCCTCATGCCGCCTACGAAGACATAGAGGACCGCGACAATGCCGCAAATGATCGTCGCGAGCGTCCGGTTAACGGCGAGCAATACGCTCAGGATCGCCCCGCCGCCGGCGTAAAGCGCCACCGCCACGATCTGAAGTGCAAAGATCATCACCAGCGACGTGGCGATCTTGGTGGATGGACCGTAGACCTCGGCGAACACGGCCGAGATCGTGTTGTGTCCGGAGTCCTTGTATTTCCCGGCGAGGAGAAAGGCGTAGAACAGAAAGCCCGCGCTGAGCGCGATAATATTCCAAGCCGACGAAATTCCGAAAACATAGGCTTCCTGCGCGGTCCCAACGCTCGCCGATGTACCGATGAATTCGGACATCAGCATCAACCCGACGAGGATGGCAGGAACGCCCGAGCCGGTCGTGCCCGACGTGAAGGTCGCCGCAGATGCCACGGACCGCTGGACAATGCTTGTCAGCAGTCCAAGACCGGCCATGTAGGCGACGACGATCGCAAGGGCCACATAGTTGGGTTGCATGCAAGGCTAGATAACCGGCCGCCGGCCGGAGCGCCATGCGCCAGATGGACTACGCCGCAAGAAAAGCCTGAGCGGGGATGCGAATGTTAGACTCGGACCGCTAGAAGCGGGCGTTGCAGCCGTAAGGCACGAAACGCGGGTTCATCAGGCAGGCATTGTCCAGCGTAGCGTCCCAGCCGCCGCGCCGACGCCAGCCGCTCCAGGCGATATAATCACAATATTTGCTGTAGGGATTTCCGGCTTCCCGGGTCGCGCAATAGATGCTTTGGCTGTAAGAGGCGGGGCCTGCTGGCCTCGCCATCGCAGATCCCGTGGCTACTATTGCCGTCATTGTGGCTAGAAGAATCGTTTTTTTCATGGGGGATGTCCTCTCGCGGTTTCTCTAACTCAATTAGACACCTCCGATAAGGGTTTCATTCCCTTCGGGTTGCGATTCACATGATCGCGAGGACATGCGGCAAGCGGCCGCGCGCGCCGCAGGCTCCGTTCGGTTCCGCGTCTCGCCTTAAGCGATGACGTTGACGCCGGTGCTCTGGCTCGACGTGCTCAGGGTTGACGAGGTCTGGGTCTTCTCCAACTGGGACACTTCAGACTCGTCTGTCGTGATGACCTTCGCTGAAGCCTTGGCAGCTTCGTCGGCCGCAAGCTTCGTCAACGCCTGCGCCAGCGTAGTCGGAGTGCTGGTTGAACTGCTGACGGCCATCATGACCTCCTGGCACCCAAAGCTAGCAATCACTCGTTCTTTATTTGTTAACGATGACTGTCCCGAGCCGGGGTCCGCGCTGGCGAAACCGTGACGCTGCCAAGTTCGATTCTGGGGCTGGGGCTGAAAGTCCCCGAATTTTGTCATCCCGGGACCTTTGCTTGACGACGTCGGCATCCCGGCGGAATAGCTTGTCTGAGGGCGCGCGCTTCCGCAAAAAGATCTTCTCCCAGCGCTGCCGGCAAGAGTTGTTGCATTGCTATTTTACAGGCGCGCTTGTGGCCTCGCGGGGAGCGGGCCAGATTTTCAGCAAATGCAAAATTGCCGGAGAACCACATGAGCCTGCTCGAGAGAAAGATCGAATCGCTGCCCTTCGTCCTTGCAGAGCTGAATTACCTCGCGCCAACAGACGGAAAGCCGCGAACCTACGCGTTCGACCCGCCGCCCGGGGAACCGAAATCAACCGCGTTGCCCGAACCGCACCAGGTGCCGGTATTCGACGGCCGCTCGATCTCTGATAGCTTTTCGCTCGACCGCGAGGGCTTTGCGCTTGTCCGGCATCCAACGGCAGTGCGCGACTTCTACAACGATGAAGAGATACGCAAGGTCTACTACCCGGCGGCGGAATCCTTCATCAGGGCGACGTTACGCGCGGACCGCGTCGTCATCTTTGATCACACGGTGCGCCGGCGAGTTGACGGCGCAGCCGACATCCGCGGCGCTGGCCCGCGCCAGCCTGCGACCCGAATCCATGTCGATCAGACCGACGCATCCGGCGCCAATCGCGTGCGCGAGCATCTGCCTGCGGAAGCAGATGAACTCCTGAAGGGGCGCGTGCAAGTGGTCAACCTGTGGCGTCCGATCCGCGGGCCGTTGCGCGACTCGCCGCTGGCGCTTTGCGACGCCGCCAGCGTTGCTGCGGACGATCTCGTCGCCTCTGACCTGATTTACCCAAACCGTCGGGGCGAGACCTATTCGGTGAAATTCAATTCGGACCATCGCTGGTTTTATTTCCCGGAGATGACGGCGGACCAAGCCCTGCTTTTGAAATGCTACGACTTGGCGACCGACGGCCGTGCCCGGTTTGCCCCGCATACGGCCTTCGTCGATCCGACGACGCCCAAGGATGCTCCGCCACGGGAGAGCATCGAACTGCGGACGCTGGTGTTTCACCGACCATAAAGCTCGCAAGGGAGGGCCGTTGTCATCACGCGGCGGCGCCGATCGCGCAGGTATGTACCTTGCTGTTAGGAACCGGTTCTCTGTTAGGAACGGGCCTCGAGCCACACGCTTGTTTCCCGGGTCGTTGACGGCCGCCCGTCACGGCCTGCACGGTCGGCCGCGACCTTCCCCCGTCAGCAGGGCCGACCGTGCCCATCCGAGATCACGCTACAAGGCCGAGGATGCCGCGCTGCGAGGGAGCATCGAGCTGCGTATGCCTGTGTTTCACCGGCCATAGAGTTGCTGCGCCGGGCGTGGGCGGTTGTGCGCAAAAGCTGTTTACTTCGGCTTTCGTGGTGTTGCAGGGCCGCGACGGAATCGCATAGAAGTTTCGTCGGGGTAGGCAAATGAGAGCAGCGCTATGGCTTCATCTGCCTTGGAAAACGCCTTGACTGCGACCAGCATCGTCGTTGCACTCGTCGTCGTTGGGTGGGGAATAAGAATCCTTCTCGCATAAGAGAGCACGACGCCCAGCGGGCTCCGTCGCGGCATTCTCCCTCGCGATCGGTTGGCTGAGTGGGGGAGCCGGTGTAGCGGTCTTGTGCCACAATGAGGACACCAAGCGGGCTTTCCGTCGCGTCCATGGGTTTATGGATGTCGCAGGATCGAAAGCTCACAACGCTTGCTGCGGCGTTGTGCGTCCTCTCTTTTGCCGCTTGCGCGACTTCCGATGCGCGCGCCCAGGCATCGGGGCGCCCGAAAGCAACCGATTACCCGGCGGTCGGAGACGTGCCGCAGCGGCCCGAGAAGCCTGCGATGACGGCCGAGGAACAGCTTAAGCTCAGAAAAGAGCTGGGCGCCGTGCGCGACCGCCAGGCGCCCAAGGGCAAATCTTCTGGTGCAGGCCCTGCCAAGCCCTGACGGCTTGCAGGGTTTCGGTCCCGAACTCCCTTTTTTAAAAGGCTACCGCGCTAGAAAAAGCCCACGCCCAACTCCAGGCCATAAGATGCAGCGAACGAGAAGACCGTCAGGACCACCGCGCTAAATATCGCGATGGTCTTCAGGATATCGGTATCAACCTCGTATCGGAAATCTGTATGACAGGGCTCTGGCGATAGCAGCCATTTGCAAGCCCTCAAATCCAGCGGTGACCGTGCAGCACCACGTTCAAAAGAAATCTCCGGCAGGACCGACGATAGAAAAAGTTGATGACGTCCCACATGACCGAACCCCGCTTTTGACCTGGCCCATTTGAGCGCATCTTTATTTCAGGCTTGTTTCGTCGGTCAGGGAAAATGGTTTCGTGCGGCGCCTGGGGTGGGGCCACGCCAGGCTTGGCGCACGCCAGGGATCGGATAGAGGACCCGTGACTAAAATCACGTGGACAGGCCCGTGGCGGACTCCCGTCTGACTTGATTTTTGCGCCCTGAAACGTAGGTTCTGCCTGCAATAGCGAACGTCTCGCAATGACGGACGTTAAATAGCCATTCGTGGTGTCGCACTCCGTTCGCCATCCGCTGGGTACAAGGTTCTCGTCATGCGCAGCATCCGCTGGCTCGCCGTTGTCCCGTTCCTCGCTCTCATCGTCGGCCCGTTCTTCGTCAACCGGGCGACCCCGCTCATCTTCGGCCTGCCGTTCTTGCTCGCCTGGATCGTCGCGTGGATCCTGATCACCTCGCTCATCATGGCCGTAATCTACGCCGCCGATCCGGCCAACCGCGAGAGCGAGCCATGAACGGCGCGTTGCCTTTCATCGCCGCGGCCGCGCTGCTGGCGCTCGCCCTTGGCTTTCTCGCCAGCCGCGGCAAGGACATGAATCTCGAGCAGTGGACGGTGGGCGGGCGCGGTTTCGGCGCGCTCTTCGTGTTCCTGCTGCTCGCCGGCGAAATCTACACCACCTTTACTTTCCTCGGCGGCAGCGGCTTCGCCTACGGCAAGGGCGCGCCGGCCTATTACATTCTCTGCTACGGCACGCTCGCCTATGTGCTCTCGTACTTCATGCTGCCGCCGATCTGGCGCTATGCCAAGGAGAACCGGCTCTACTCTCAGTCGGACTTTTTCGTGCGGAAATACGACAGCCCGTCGCTCGGCGTCCTCGTCGCGCTGGTCGACATCGTGGCGCTGATCCCCTACCTCGTGCTCCAGTTCAAGGGGCTTGGCATCATCGTCGAAGTCGCCGGTTACGGCGCGATCTCCTCGACGGTTGCGATCTGGACAGGCGCCGTCGTCGTCGCCGCCTATGTGATGGTGTCGGGCGTGCACGGTTCGGCCTGGACCTCGGTCGCCAAGGACGGCCTGATCCTTGGCATCGTGATCTTCCTCGGCATCTATCTGCCGTATCATTATTACGGCGGGCTGGGGCCGATGTTCGAGGCGATCGAAAAGGCCAAGCCGGGATTCACCGTGCTGCCGGCGCATGGCGAGAGCCTGTGGTGGTTCTCCTCGACCGTGCTGCTCACCGCGCTCGGCTTCTACATGTGGCCGCACACGTTCGGCTCGATCTACACCGCCAAAAACGCCACGGTGATCCGCAAGAACGCGATCCTGCTGCCTCTCTACCAGCTGATCCTGCTGTTCGTGTTTCTGGTCGGCTTCGCGGCCACCTTGCAGGTTCCCGGCCTTACCGGCTCGAACATCGACCTCGCGCTGTTCAAGCTATCGGTGAAGACATTCGATCCCTGGTTCGTCGGCGTGATAGGCGCGACCGGGGTGCTCACGGCGCTGGTGCCGGGCTCGATGATCCTGATGGCCGCCGCGACATTGATCGCCAACAATCTCTACCGCGCCGTCAACCCATCGGCCGACGACCGGCAGGTATCCAGGATCGCGAAGGTCCTAGTGCCGCTGGTGGCGCTGGTTGCGGTGTTCTTCACCCTGAAGGGCGGGGAGACCATCGTGGCTCTCCTGCTCATGGGCTACAGCCTGGTGACCCAGCTGTTTCCTTCCCTGGTGCTTAGCCTCGCCTCCCGCAACATCGCCACGCGCGAGGGCGCCGCGGCGGGTATCATCGCCGGGGTCGCCACGGTCGCCGTTGTCAGTCTGACCGGAGCGAACCTTCACACGCTGCGGTGGCTGCCGGCGCAGATCCAGGACCTCAACATCGGTATCGTCGCGCTGGCGGTGAATTTCATGGTCCTGATCGTGGTCAGCCTGGCGACGCGGCGCGTTGCGGCGCCCTCGCGCTGACCGGGCCAAGGGCGGCTACGTCACGTCGCTGAAATAGGAACCAAAGCAGACGAGCCAGGTTGGCGCGAGCACGTCGTCACGGCGTTGCACGAGACGGCTCTGGCTCTTTCACCCAGCCCCCAAGAGTCAGAGCCGTTTCACTATTGGGACCGCCGATCAGGGAGCGGATCTGAACCGGCTTCCTGGAGATTTGCCGCGCGCTCGAGCCCGACGACGCAAGGCTGCCAACTACTTGCAAGCTGGCCTGGTACTCGCCAACCGCTGGCAGCTTATTTCGCAACCTTTATAGGCCGATACGGCAAGGCATTCCGAAACGCAATTTTGAGAATGGCAGTACGGGTACGCGTTTCTTTTGTCCTTCGCTGCCAAAGCGGTTCCGGTCGTTCCGAGCAGGCTTAGTACGGCAAAAAATGCTAAAATCCGAGGCATAAGAAGATCCTCTTCCGAGCTGTATGGCGGCCGTTGGAGCAACGCCGTGAGATGTCGCTAAGACTAGCCGAAGTGCCAATGCAGCGGCGGACCAATCTTGAAGCGCCGTGGCCGATTTTCGCAAACGTAACTGGCGCCGCTTGGCGTCACATGCCAGGAAGCTGGAGCGTCGGTGATAAAAGAGTTGCGGGGGCCTCGCGCCCCGTTTTCTATTGAGTCAGGTAAGATTCAACAACATGCGCAAAGAAAATACTGACACTCGATAACGCAATAACCACAATGACGAACTCAAACATGGTACTATCCTACAACAAACGGCCCGGGCAATAATCTGCAGGCATAGTGCTTGATGGGCCTATGCGAACAGCCACTCGGCTACCCTGACGGTGATCCAGCCAAACGCGGATACCCAACCAATGGTCGCAACGATAATTGCGGTATAATAGCAAATCTCGAAAAACCGCTGCGATGGTGTCGTTCTGCTGACCGGCGAGTTCACAGGCACCGCGTCGGTGACAGCGTTCATGGCAACTCTCCTCCAACCGGACTAGGCAGCTTGCACTTTAGCAAGCGCTATGCCGAGCACGTGTGAGATGGTTCACAACCTGCTTCCAACCACACGGCATCATGGCCGCGGTTCGTTTCGGGCAAATGTCTTGAAGTTGGAAAAACGGTTTCGCGGTTGTTTCGTGGGGAACCTTGGCTGCAAAAGAGGGTGGGGCGAACCGAGGCCCGGGCAGGATTTCGTCCCGAACAAATTTAGACCGGCCGTCGGGGTCGCCGCTAATGCGGCCCCTTTCAATTCCGGCCCAACCTTCCAGGGCAAACCTCCAAATTGAAAGAGGCCGCCTCGGCTAGCGACCTCTCTCAAAGCAAATCCGTCAGGCTACTGTACGCCCTCGACGACGAAGCTGCGAAATTTTGCCACCTTCGCACGGAGGGGCAGGAGATCCTTGAAGGCCGTTAAATCGCGATAGGCCTGGAATTTTTCGAGACTATCCCACTGTTGAATGACAACGCGCGATTTCGGCGGCTCACCTTCCACCGTTGTGATTTTGCCCCCGGCGGCAAGGATCTTCCCTCCAGCAGCCTTGATCGCAGCCTGAGCCTTCGGGACATAGGTCGAATACGCTGCCTGATCCGCGATATCGATTTCAGCGACCGAGTAAACGGGCGCTTTAGCCTGAGCATGAAGTCCCTGGACCGCGACCGTGCCAAGGCCGAACCCTGCGAGCATTGCAAATGCAACGGTGTAGTGGGTTTTCATGATGGTCTCCCTCTCGGTTGGGGCTTAACTCGCCCCAGACTTGGGTCATCACGGCGGACGGAAGGTTCAAAATAGGCCGCTTAACCGGCTCGGAGTCGCCGAGGCTCTCACGCTGGCGAGGGCGCCGGCCCACGCGCTGCGGAACTTAACTCACAACGGGGTGTTCCTTCCGACTGAAGTCGTTACGTCAAAGGAGACTTCGAATGGAATTGATCCTCATTATCATTGTTCTAGTGCTCTTGTTTGGTGGTGGCGGATACTGGGGTCGTCGTCGCGGTCATTGGTAGGGCCGCGCTTCCCGCCTCAATCAGTACACCAGCAACTGCCGCGGGCTTTTTCTGTTGCCGTGGTCCCCACCGTCGATCTAGGTTATCACCGTGTTTCAAAACGGGAGTACGGGACGTGGCGACAGGAACGGTGAAGTGGTTTAACGCGGCCAAGGGTTACGGATTTATTCAACCCGACGGCGGCGGCAAAGATGTGTTTGTGCATATATCGGCCGTCGAGAAGGCTGGCCTGAGCAGCCTGAACGAGGGTGCCAAGGTGAGCTATGAAGAGACGGAAAACCGCGGCAAAACGTCGGCGGAAAATCTGAGGGTTGGCTGAAAGGCCTGATGTTCTGGGGCTCCTCAATCAAGGAAATGCTGGCTTGGATCGGCGGCATGTTGCTGGCCGCCGCACTTGTCATTCTTGGGGTGATCTTTGCGGTTGATCGGCTTGTCGACCCTCCAAATCTGGAGGACCCGTTGACCAAGCAGGGCGGCCTCAAGGCCGATCAGGACGTCCGGCAGAAGTGAACGAGTAGGACCTCGGCCACTCGGGAAGACAGATTTGGACACCTTGGGACGGCTTGCCACGCGCCGGCGCCGATTGGCCGGCCGAATGCGCGGACAAATTCTTCGCGCAACCAGCGGCCTTGCGAAAGTCACCGCGGGTCTATCCTGAAAACATACCCAGCGACGCGCGTCTGAGGGTGCAGCAACCGGTTTGCAGACACGCCGCAATTGTTTCGCAACCGGAGGTCGAAGGCAATACTGCACGCGCGAAGGCGGCCCAAGGGGCATTTCAAAAAAGAGCCCGCCATTCGCGACGGGCACCAAGTCTAGGGAGAAGGCGCCGTGTAACGACGCAACGGCGAAATTAGGCCAATTCGCTCGCTGGATGGTGTGCCCCAATTCACACAATCGCGGGCAAAGTGTGCGGTGCTCAGTTCAGGTTAGAAACCAGCAGGCGAACCCGCGAAAGCGCGGGATTTGGCAACTCAGCAATTTCGGGGCTGGTGGCAACAGCCTGCTTTGCTCTCGCGGGATCGATGGATTGAGTATGCTTGGCGGCGCTGGACCAAGTTATTATTCCCAGCGCAACGGCAATGGTCGTCCAAATGACGAATTTGAAAGTAGCGGTTTTATGAGTCATCGCGAATTCCTCGCTTTGACTTACCCCGAGGGCAAGATGCCACTTTCCGTTAAGTTGGGGAATTCGGAAATACGCCGCCAGAACCTTCATCAAGGGTTGGGCGCGCATGGCAACCTCTAAGGCGACCTACTTCATGGCGCCGGAGTTCATTGCTTTCTCAACTTCGTCGGCGAGCCGGTTGAGATGCTCTTGCAATCTGCCGAACATTTCACGTTTGGTCTCATCTGTAGCTTGGTCGCGGATTAACGCGGCCGCAGCCGCATCCTTTCGAAGCTTTTCGATCGAAGTTAGGGCCGCCTTCCGGGCGCAACTTTGCCTGCGATAGTTTGCTGATTAATTTGCAAGCAAATGAGCAAACGTGAGCAAGGTTTCGGTTCTGTTGGGTCCGGAGCGACGGCGACGATGGTCGACGATCGAGAAGCTTCGGATCGTCGAGGAAAGCCAAGCTTCGGCGAGTGTCGTCGATGTGGCACGCCGGAATGATCTGCATCCCAATCTGCTGACGGTTTGGCGGCGGCAGGCGCGAACAGGTGCATCGGGAGCCGTGAGGGCGCCGCAGCAGGAGAGCGAGGTGCAATTTGCGGCAGTGTCGGTTGCGCCTGAGCCGTCGGCATGGGCGGCTCGTGCTGGAACTGGCGGGACGATCGAGATCGTTTTTTCCAGCGGAGTGCAACTTCGTATCACGGGCGCGGTCGATCCCGCGACGTTGACGGCGGCGGTGGCTGCGCTGTCGGGTGGACGAGCCCGATGATCCCGTTGCCGAGCGGGGTGCGGGTGTGGCTTGCCACCGGCCATACCGATATGCGGAAGGGCTTCGCCAGCCTTGCGCTTCTGGTGCAGGAGGTGCTGAAGCGCGATCCGCTGAGCGGTCATCTGTTCTGCTTCCGGGGCCGGCGCGGCGATCTGTTGAAGGTGATCTGGCATGACGGCCAGGGCGCCTGTCTGTTCACCAAGCGTCTGGAACGCGGCCGGTTCCTGTGGCCGAGCGTGGCCGACGGCGTCGTGACGATCTCACCGGCTCAACTCGGTTATCTCTTGTCCGGGATCGACTGGCGTCATCCGCAGGAGAGCTGGCGTCCGACCTCGATGGGATGAGGATTTTGCTTGCGGCGGCCGATGGATGTGATTCCATCAGATTGTGACCGACACATCTAAATCGCTCCCCACCGATCTTGCTGCTGCGCATGCGATGATCATCGCCGAGCGCGCTGCGCGGGTTGAGGCGGAAGCGCTGGCGGCAAGGGCGCAGGCGGCAGCGGTGAATGCCGAGGCCGACGCCGCCAATGCGAGAGCGGACCTGTCGAGCACGGAAGCGCTGATCAGCCACTACAAGCTCGAGATCGAGAAGCTGCGGCGCCAGCTTTATGGCACCCGTTCCGAACGCACGGCACGCCTGCTGGAGCAGATGGAGCTTCAGCTCGAGGAACTGGAAGCAACCGCCACCGAGGATGAACTGGCGGCCGAGCAGGTGGCGGCGAGATCTCAGACCATCCAGTCGTTCCAGCGCAAGCGGCCATCGCGCAAGCCGTTCCCCGACCACCTGCCGCGCGAGCGCGTCGTGATCCCGGCGCCAGCCAGCTGTCCCTGCTGCGGCTCGAACCGGCTGTCGAAGCTTGGCGAAGACATCACCGAGACGCTGGAGGTGGTTCCGCGGCAGTGGAAGGTGATCCAGACCGTGCGCGAGAAGTTCTCCTGCCGGGCCTGCGAGACGATCACCCAGCCGCCGGCGCCGTTCCACGTGACGCCGCGCGGCTTCGCCGGGCCGAGCCTGCTGGCGATGATCCTGTTCGAGAAGTACGGCCAGCATCAGCCCTTGAACCGGCAGAGCGAGCGCTATGCCCGAGAAGGCGTCGATCTGAGCCTGTCGACGCTGGCCGACCTTGTCGGCGCCTGCACGACCGTGCTGCAGCCGCTGCACGCGCTGATCGAGGCGCATGTGCTCGGTGCCGAGCGCCTGCACGGCGACGACACAAATGTGCCGATCCTGGCGAAGGGCAAGACGATCAAGGGACACATCTGGACCTATGTCCGCGACGACCGTCCCTTTGGCGGCCACGCACCGCCGGCGGCGCTATACTATGCCTCACGCGATCGGCGGCACGAACATCCGGTGCTGCATCTGAAGGCCTTCAGCGGCATCCTGCAGGCGGATGCCTATAACGGCTACAACGAGTTGTACGATCCCTCGCGCGCGGAGGGACCGATCACGTCGGCACTATGCTGGGCCCATGCCAGGAGGCAGTTCTTCGAACTGGCAGACATCGCCGCCAATGCAAGACGAGGCAAGAATGCAGGAGCGATCTCGCCGATCGCGCTGGAGGCAGTCAAACGCATTGACGTCCTGTTCGAGATCGAGCGCAGCATCAACGGTGTTGCTGCTGCTGAGCGGTGCGCATCCGTAAGGAGCAAAGCGCGCCGCTCCTGGAGGCTCTGGAAGCCTGGCTGCGCGAGCAGCGTGGCCGCCTGTCGCGCTCGGCCTCGGTTGCCGAGCCGATCGACTATATGCTCAAGCGATGGGATCGATTCGCTCGCTTCATCAATGACGGCAGGGTCTGCCTGACCAATAACGCAGCCGAACGGGCCTTGCGCGGCTTTGCCCTGGGCCGCAAATCCTGGCTGTTCGCCGGCTCCGATCGTGGTGCCGAGCGTGCTGCAGCCATGGCGACCCTGATCATGACGGCCAAGCTCAACGACATCGACCCGCAGGCCTGGCTTGCCGATGTGCTTGCGCGCATCAACGACCACGCTATCCACAGGCTGGATGAGCTTCTGCCCTGGAACTGGCGAAAGGCCCTGCCAAACCGTGCCGAAGCGGCGTGAGCCGAGGACACATGAGATCGAGCGGTTTTTCCCCAGCAGAAAAATCGGCGGTGACGGCAGCCTGCCAGCACCTGATCGACGACTTCCTGAAGCCCCGCTTCCTGCCTACCATCCGGCCGACGCAGTTCAACTATCCCGTCGATATACTCGGCAAGTGGCACGGCACCAAGTATCGTTTCATTCAACGCTACCGCTCCGGCTTCCCGGAGAATCTAGGCGAAGAGTTCGACGCGCCCTTCGCCCGCCTCGACTGGATCAGCCGCAATCGCTTCGATCTCCAGTGGCACCGCCACACCGGAGAATGGTTCTGCCTGCATCGCGGCCTTACCCTCGCCGAAGCAATTGATACGCTTAGGTCCGAAGGGTTGCTCCATCCTGTTTGAACGCTGCGGTCAGCTATCCCGCGGTATTCGCCGAATGGATACGATCCAGGTGCAGAGCGTTGCGAACATTTGGAACGTCCGCCTTCCGGCGACGCCGGCTCCAAGCTCTGCTTAGCAGGCGCCTGATTTCATTTTCTTTGGGCGTCTCGCTCATTTCTTCGCATTGAGCCCAGCCTCACGCGCCAGCCGCTCCGCTCTGAGGCGTTTGTGATTTGCCTGGAACTCTGGCTCCACTTGACTGTCCGATATCGTCTGCCTCGACGCCAACGGATTGAGGGCGGCCCTTCGATCGACATCGACCTCGACCTGTTGCTCGGCGGATCGCTTCGGTTTGATCATTTGCTTTTTACCTTCAGCCCTCGTGGGGCTTTGGTAATCCGCCCAAATCAGATGGGCGCCTGTAGCGCCGCCAGCCCTGCCGGCGTGAGTTTAATCTCAGATCTCTGGCCACCGCCCTGCCGTTCGATCCAACCATAGTCGGTGAGCCGGCGAAGAGTGCCAGCGGTCGCCGCAACGGGTAGCTCGGCTACGATATTCCAGTCGCACGATCTTAGATACTGCATCACTTGCCGCTCGCCCGCCCGGACCCGTCGGTCTGCAGTTTGACTGATCATGTCCGTTTTGCCTTCAGCCCCACTTCGAGCAGGCGACGAACCGCTTCAGGCCGCGAGGGAAAGGGCTGTTTCTGTTTGGCAATCCATTCGTCTAGCCCAGCCAACATCGGCGGATGCATGCGAACAACCACGGGCTCGCCCTTGCCAGTGGCAGCCGAGCGCAAAGAAGTCCTCAGCTATATTGTTCTCTTTCCCCGCGCATGCAGAACGTCGCGCTTGGCTGCCTGCGCGGGAACTGATGACGAGGGGTTTGTCCAATGGCTAAGACAGCGAAAAAGAATAAGGTGACGCCCGATAAACAAAGCCACTGAGGGCCTTCAAGTCGGTTCGCGCTTTGCAGCGGCAAAATGAACTGCTGGCGGTAAGTAAATGCGACGCCTACGGCGTGAGACTATCTCTCTCACGCCGTACCCGACGCCAAAGCCTCCGGCAAAGATGCTGAATAGTACGAGCAGTACGTCGAACATGATCCACCCGATGCGCGTATATTGTGCCGTGCAATAAAGCGGCGGTGGCGGGTTCGTTCCCTATTCAGGAAATCGGGGCTTCGGTCCCGCGCGGAATCAAAACAAGCCACTGGCACAAACTGCATATCGCGAGATGTTCCATGAACCTTCTTAGGAACCGTTGATCGATTGCCGAATTATCCCGGCGTGCCGTCCCCCCACGGCACCACCCCAAGACGGCCTCAGCACCCACCTGCCCAAAGCTGAGGCCGTTTCTTTGGATACCCACTGCGGCAAAGTAGGCCACCAAGGGTCGAAACAGGTCAGTACCTGTTAAACTGACGGCGGCTTCTTCCCACCGTAATAGTGGCAGGCAATCGCGATGATGTGCCAAGCGACGAAAGCCACGCCGGCCGCGAGCACCCAATAAAAGCAGCTCATGGTCCGTCAGGATTTTCTCACACTCGGCGAAATTGATCCGGCGACGATCGAGAACGAATATCGCGACGCGAAAAAGCGATACCGAGCGCAGGTTAAGGCAGTAAAGGATTGGGAAAAGCGGGCTGGGTTGGAAGATCTCTGCACGTCGCTTGAGCAAGCCCGATCCGAATTGAATGCTGCAGAAGAAGCGCTGACCACCGTCGTCCCGGAATCCACCGCCGATGCGGCAGCCGATCCTCAAGGTCGTTCGTCAAAGCCTCACACAGTTTGGCGAACTGCAAGATTGGGAAAAGGCCGCGTTCAACAATGCGACCAAGTTTTGGAACGCGCGGCCTAGGCCGTTCACGCTCCGATCGCGTTCGCAAGCGTAACCGTCAGCGCGGCTGAGGAAGCAGCCGAGGCACAAAAAGCTACGCCGTCGGGCTCGAAATACCGTGTCCCGGCGGCGCCTGTGACTGAGCCCTCTAATCCTCAGCGCAAATTGAATAGCAGGTGCCAGGCCGATCAGATGTGAGCTGGTTCACAACGCTCAGAAAAACCCCGCGCTCAAATCCAAACCGTAGGACGCAACGAGCAAACAGGCGGTCAGGCCGGCTGCGAAAAACATCGCGATGGTCTTCAGCACATCGGTATTGACCTCGGTATCGGGAAACGTACGGGATAGAGCTCTCACGATAGCGGCCATTTCACCCTCCAGAAGTTCAGCCCGAGGGTGGGTCGCCATTGAAAGCCGAAAGGTTCGATGAGTTCGACAGTTCCAAACATCAAGCGCGCGTGAACGTAGGGGCGGGCTTCGGTCCGCGCTCATTACCAGAGAGGGCAACACCGATGGACGAGAAAGCGAAAGCAGCCACGTTCGGCTTGATGGACCAATTGCGGCTAGAGCATCCCTTCGAAACCGAGAAGCAGATAATGAAGCGCTACGGGGAACGGTTGGTTGCCGATCCGGAACTGATGGAGGACGCCATGCGCGGCGCCTTTGAGCTAGCCCGCAACCTGGAGCCAGATCAGGAGGGCGAGGAAGTCGCGCCCGATACCTGGAAGCCGCACTAATGCAGGCTGCGGAGGGGCCGATTCGCCGGCGCCGATCACACCACAAGCGCAACCGGCAGCGGATTGCAGCACACGCCAGAAGGCTGAGGCGGTAACTCGAAGCTTAACCGGCCAAGCACATCATCGCTTGTGACCTTCTGGTGGTCACGAGCGTTAAGTAGAGCCGTCGCTGACCTCAACCTCAGCGGCGGCTTTTCATGCGGCGATGGTGGAGCATCTTTTAATGGGAAATTACGCTGCTCACCGCATCAGCCACTACTTGAGTGTAGCGAGCATCATTGTATGCAGAATCGGCAGCATAGAGGATGACCGCAGCGATTAATGCGGCCGCAAAGACTTTCATCGACGGCCTCCCACGCAAATCGGAACGTATCTGCAATTCTGGCCTGAACATCGCGGCTGAAATGCGGACCGCGGCGGGGCTTTGGTCCCGCGCTCACACAGCCGGTGCAGGCCTCAAGCTCGCCGACTCAACTCGGCGGGTTTTTCTTTTGCTGTTGTCGGGCGCGTTGAGTTGCTGCTGCTGCCCTTCAAGGCGATGCTGCTCTCGGAGTGCGCGCGCAGCCGAAAATCTGGCAGCCCACCGCTGTTCGCACCTTCTTTCAAATTCCACAGGAATACTGCTCATAACGCAAAAGCTCCGGGTTCGCGGTTGCCCCCGGTCTAAGGCCTCAACGTTCACCGCGCCCGAAAGGTCCGCGTGATGGTCGGTTTGATTATGGCAGGATTGTTCACTGGAAAGCGGACAGGCCGAAGCGCATCTTGGGGACATGTCAGAATCCCAGTTGGGTCATCATCGATCCTGTAAATGCGGCGCGGTTTATGACCGCAGCGAGCATATCGTCGAGGCGCGCGAGATCAGCAGCTTTGAATGTGCCGTGTGTGGCAAAATCATCGAGAATTGGAACTCGGCTTGGGTTCCTCGATATCGGTTCATTGCCTGTCCAGCTACGGAATCCGAATGACAGACCAACCCCAAACGCCCTCGGGATTCCACTAGCTCGCAAAGATTTGCTGACGAGCCCCAACTGCCCGCGTATCCCGGACTTACCAGCGGGCTTCCTAAAGTCATGGAGGGCTATCCGGTAGATCGCGCTATCGGTCGCTACTGTCCAAAACCAGGATTAGGCAATTACGAGAGCGACCAAGCCAGTGCCAAGCATGACAATGCCGGCAATGGTCACAGCGAGGAAGCTGTAAGAAGCGAATTCTTCACGCATGGTACACCGCCTGTCACGTGCCCCTGCGCAAATGGAACGACCGTGCCCTTGCACAGTCAAAGATTTCTCTCCAATAAACCTCATTTCGATCCGAGTTGATGCTTTGATGCAACACCGGTTCGAACGGCGGTACGACGTCAAGCTGCCAGCAATCGATTTGCCAACACAGTGCCCACACAAGGCTTTGGTCTAGTTTTCAGATTTGATCTTAAGCTATTTGCTTGGTGAGCGCGCTGGGGATCGAACCCAGGACCCCGTGATTAAAAGTCACGTGCTCTACCATCTGAGCTACGCGCTCGCTCAAGGCCGCTGTGTAGGGGGCAGGCGGGTGCGGGTCAATAGCATGGCTTGCGCCAGGCCGACCGGACCAATCGCTGAATTCCCACGGGATGGTCAGGATTAGCGAGCGTCGCTCACGTGATAGGTGCTTGCCATCAACTGGCCTCGGGACGGATTTCACTCGCGACCGGCTGGGAGGGCACCGCAACCGTCGGCATCGCCTCCGGCCGCAGGCCGATCAGTTCGGCGGAGCGGACACCGGCGTCGTGCCAGAACTTGAACGAGTTGATCCGGGAGCTCTCGAGAACGGCGATCGCGACCGCCGAGAGGAACGGCAGGCTTTCGAGCACCAGCACGCCGGCAAAGATATAGATTTCGCGGATCTGCTTGGAATTGTTGGTGACCACGAGCACGGCCGCGCCCACCAGCAGAAGGACGCCGATCACGGCCTCCCAGAACGCCTGGAACTCGATCGACATCCGCGACAAGCCGCCCTTGGAGGTGCGGGCGAACGGAAGATGCTCGGTGATCAACCCGTTGGCGACCGCGCGCGACACCGTCCACTGCACCGACATCGCGGCGATCATGGCGCCCAGCATCTGTCCCCATTTCACCGGCACCCGCAGGCGGTAGAGAATGAGGAAATGCAGCAGCGTGACGACGAAGGCGGCGATGATCGGCAACGTCAAAATCTTGTCGGGAATGGCAATGTCGGCAAAGGCAACGATCGGCACCCAGATCAGATTGAGGATGGCGACCACGACGCCGAGGGTTTCCGCACCAAGCCAGTTCAGCCAGCCCAGCGAAAATTCGCGCTTCTGGTCGGGCGTCAACCGGCTCGCGCCGGGCAGGAAGCGCCGCCAGTGCTTCTTGACGATCTGGAAGCCGCCATAGGCCCAGCGATGGCGCTGCTTCCTGAACGCCTCATAGGTGTCCGGCAACAAGCCGTGGCCATAGCGATGGTTGGTGTAGTGGGTGAGCCAGCCATGCTCGATGATGTTCAAACCTAGATCGGTATCCTCGCAAATGGTGTCGCCGGCCCAGCCGCCCGCCATGTCCATCGCCGTACGGCGGATCAGGCACATCGTGCCATGCACGATGATGGCGTTCTCCTCGTTGCGCTGAACCATGCCGATATCGAAGAAGCCCGCATACTCGCCGTTCATGATGTAGTGCATCAACGAACGGTCGCCGTCGCGATGATCCTGCGGCGCCTGCACGAGGCCAACGCGCGGATCTGCGAACACGGGCACCAGATCCTTCAGCCAGTCCGGACCGACGACATAGTCCGCATCGATGACACCGATGATCTCGGCGTCCGCTGCCGTGCGCTCCATGGCAATGCGCAAGGCGCCCGCCTTGAATCCCTGAACGTTCTCGGCGTTGATAAACTTGAAGCGTTCGCCGAGCGCGCGGCAGTGGTCCTGGATCGGCTGCCAGAACGCCGGATCGGACGTGTTGTTGATGATAACAACGCATTCGAAATTCGGATAGTCGAGCCGGGCAACCGCATCGAGCGTTGCTTTCAGCATCTCCGGCGGCTCGAAATAAGCGGGGATATGGATCGAGACCTTGGGAAAGCTCACGCTGTCGCCAATGGTCGCAGGCACGGTCGGCGCGCCCTTGACGATGAGGCGGAGCGGCTTCCGGCCGAAGGCAACGGCTGCGATTTCCTGGACCCGTGCCATCGCGATCAGCACCAGCGGCACCAGCAGGGTCAGTCCGAGCGTCAGGGCAAAGGCCGAGCCGAAAACGAAATAATGCTCGGCCCAATAGGCGAATATGGTCGCAAACCAGGCGCCAACGCCATTGGCCGCGGCCGACAGCGTCAGCGTTTGCAAAACGGTCGGCTGCGCCAGCCGCAGGATCGGCAGCGACATCAGGATGCCGACGAGTACCGCAATGGTGGCAAGCTTCCAGTAGTCGGGGTCGACGATCGGGCCGGTCCAGTTGAATTTCGGCTCCCGCGCGGCGTTGAGGATTCCCCAGTAGGGCCCGACGCCGCCTTCGAAGAATTTCCAGGGCTGATCGACCGCCTCGACGATGTTGTAATCGATGCCGATGGCTTCAGCGCGCGTGACGAAGTTGCGTAGCACGGTTGCCTGCGCAACGCGGCCGGGGAAGGCCTTGCCCAGATTGTACCCGGAGCTCGGCCAGCCAAACTCCGCGACCATGATACGCTTGCCTGGAAACTGGTTGCGGAGAAACTGGTAGCGGTCGATGGCCTGGTCGACCGCTTCGGCCGAGGAGTGCCGTTCCCAGTAAGGCAGCACGTGCGCGGCGATGAAGTCGGCGGAGTAGGCGAGCTCCGGATTTTCGCTCCAGATGCTGTAGATTTCTCCGGTGCTGACCGGCACGTTGACGGCCGACTTCACCTGCTTGATCAGCTTGATGAGGTCTTCGACTTTTTGCTCGCCGCGAAAAATGGTTTCGTTGCCGACGATAACGCCGATGACATTGCTGTTACGGCGGGCGAGATTGATGGTGGCTTCGATCTCCCGGCTATTGCGGCTTTCGTCCTTGCCGATCCAGGCGCCGACCATGACCTTCATGCCGAACTCGGCTGCGATCGGGGGCACCAGCTCACTACCTTCCGTAGAAGTATAGAGGCGAACCGCCCGCGCGATCGTGGAGAACTTCTTCAGGTCAGAGCGGATCTTTTCGGAATCGGCCGCGGGGTCGGCCTCGGTATGACCGGGCTCGAAGGGCGTGTAGGAAATGCTCGGCAAGATGCCCCGGAAGTCAGGGGCCTGCTGTTTTTCCTCGAGGAGGCCCCAAAACCCCGCATGGGCGGCAGCAACCAACAACAAAACGGCGACGACGGCGCGCATCGCAACTAACCATACGGGGCCTGCAACAGAAGAACGCGAACCCGTCCCCAAGGTTCGGCCGACACGGGAGCGATTCTGAGGATAATCCTGCCACGCCATTTAACAACTGGTATGAATGGCGTTTTAAGGGCGCAACGCCTCAAAGAAGGCTTGGCGCTGCCAAATTCAGTCCTACGCGCGGGATGCTATTTCGTAGCGGGCGTCGCTGCCGCAGCCGGAGTGGCGGCGGGAGCCGATGCAGCGCTGCCGGCCGTGGTGGGGGCGGGAGCCGGAGCCGCAGCTACCTGGGGCTGGGCATTTGGATTGACCCAGCAGGCGTGGACACGGTCATCCAGGCTCTTTTGCACCTTGTCGTCGATCTGGGCGCCAAATCGGGTCAGGCAGCGGAAGGCCGCCTGCACATGGCCGCCCGGACAGCCGAAACGGTCGTACAGGTCGAGGTGACGAAAAGCGGTATCGAGGTCATCGCGCCACATCAGGCGGACGACGCGGCGACCGAGCCAGACACATTCCGGGTTGCCGGCCGGGCCGTTAATGGCCTGGGCGGCTTCCGCGAATTCGTCGGTCTTGCGTTGGTTTTCCTTGGCCGCCTCAGCCGCTCCTGCGGCGGCCTTGCCAGCCTGCTCCGGGCTCGGCGGCGCCCCGCTCTGGCCCAGCGCGCTGCCCAAGCCGAGCATCAAGGCCAATCCGGGAACAACGAAATAGCGCAAAACCGCAAACCGACCCTGAAGCACCCGTTGACGCATAAATTCCCCGAATTGGTTCCAGCCCAAGTACCGTTTCAAGTCCCGTCGGATACGATCCGGCCCGCAAATGCTTGCCGCCGAAATGGGTCTCCAATGCGGCGAGCGGCTGCGCCAGAATCCCATGACGGAGATTTTGGATTTTGTCCAGCAAACCCACAACTTTATCGCAGCTTGGTAAAGCCCCGCCGGGGAAAGGGCCCGGACTTGCCCGGTCCCGCTCTTGGCAGACGGCCTGCGACCGGTTAATCGACGATCCTGCCCGAAAGGATGGAACCGATTACTTTTCGAACGCCGCTAGCGCTCCTTTTATTATCCCTTGGTTCGATCGCTGCGGTGTGGTGGTGGCTCGCCACGCCTATCTCGCTGACGCGTGCGCCGATCGACCCCAACGCCAAATTGATGTGCGTTTCGTACGCGCCTTTTCGCGGCGACCAGACGCCATTTTCGCCGACGACCTACGTTTCGGCCGAACAGATTTCAGCAGACCTCGCCCAGTTGGCCAAAATCTCAAACTGCGTCCGCACCTATTCGATCGACAACGGACTCGACCAGGTACCCGAACTTGCCACCAAGGCAGGGCTGAAGGTCATCCAGGGAATTTGGCTGAGCAGCAATCGCCGGAAGAATTCGGTTCAGGTCGCGACCGGCATACGGCTTGCCAAGGAATATCCCTCAACCATCACGGCGCTCGTGGTCGGAAACGAAGTGCTGCTGCGCGGGGAAATGACACAATCCGATCTGGCGGCCACGATCCGCTCGGTCAAGGCGCAAGTCACCGTTCCCGTCACCTACGCTGACGTCTGGGAATTCTGGCTGCGGTACCGTGAGATTTATGACGCGGTCGATTTCATCACCATTCACATCCTTCCATATTGGGAGGATTTTCCGATCCGCGCGAAATATGCCGCCGCCCATGTCTCGGCCATCCGGCATCGGATGGAAGTGGCCTTTCCGGGGAAGGAAATCCTGGTCGGCGAAACCGGCTGGCCGAGTGCCGGGCGCATGCGCGCTGCCGCCTTGCCATCACGCACCAACCAGGCGCGGGTGGTTTCGGAAATTCTCGATCTCGCCAAGCGCGAGAACTTTCGCGTCAACCTGATCGAAGCCTATGACCAGCCGTGGAAGCGCCAACTCGAAGGGACCGTTGGCGGCTATTGGGGTCTATTTGATTCCGTGCACAGGGCGCTGAAATATCCGCCGGGGATAGCCATCGGCAACTATCCCCGTTGGAAGCTGCAAATGGCCGGCGGCATGGCGCTCGCATTCCTGGTGTTTGTGGTGGCCTGGCTCGCATTGCGGCGCAGGCCCTGGACACCTCGGATCGCCTCATGGATTGCGGTCGGCATTTCGGCCACCACGGCCGGAGCGTTGCTGGGGATCGCGGTCGACAAGATGCTTTACGAAAGCTATGGCTTGGGCGGCTGGCTGCTTTGGGGTTTTTTGCTCGCCGCCGGCATCGCTTCGCCTTTATTCGGCGCCCACGCTTTGATGTCCGGCCGTAGCTTGCCGACCTTTTTGGAACTGCTTGGTCCGTCCGACTATCGCGACCGGTCGTGGATTGCGGTGATCCTGGGCCTGGTTCTGGTCGTGGCTACCGTGATTGGCGCCGGCACTGCAATCGGCTTGGTGTTCGACCCTCGCTACAGGGACTTCCCCTTTGCGGCGCTGACCATGGCCGTCGTGCCGTTCGCCGCTCTGTCCCTGATCAATCGGCCGAAGGTGGGCTATCGTCCCATCGCTGAGGCGGTGTTTGCTGGGTTGCTGGTGATGGCGGCCATCTATACCGGCTGTAACGAAGGTTCGGACAACTGGCAGTCGCTGTGGACCTGCGGGATTTATGTCCTGTTGGCCGCTACGCTGTGGCGGGCGCGGGCCGCGCAAATCCCAGAATAAGCAGGCCGATCGCCAGTCCCGACAGGACAACGTTGTAAAGCACGATGCCGAGACCGGCGGCGATCAGGCCGAGCGTGAGCAACACGATCGACGGCCGGATCACGTGGAGCGCCGCGATGACGACAGCGACAATCCCAAAAACCGAATTGCGAAACAGGGTCGTTGCCAGCACGCGGGACTTACAGAGCAAGGTTTGAAGGCCGGCATCGCAGGCGAGCGACGTGCTCGAAAGCTCGATCGCCATGTAGCGAACGTAGATTGCATAGCCGACGGCGAGGAAACCCACGATCAGCAGCCACTGCACCTGATAGGGAGTGAGGCGGAACGGGGTTTTCTTCACGGACAAATCCCTGGATAGGCGAAAGGCGGGTTTGCCGCTTTTGGTTCGACCGCGCAAGGTCAATCTGGCACGCGTTGGACGACCTTCTTGAAAGAGCATCAAGAGGAGGCGTTAACTAGCTCTAATAATAAGATTTTTCGGCTCGATCGAAGCTAGTGCTTGCCAAAGATCAGGGACAGCGTCGAGGGCTCCGGTTTCGGAGGGGGGTCTTCCTCCTTGGGCGGATGCTTTGCGGCGTAGCGCCGGTGGAAAGACTGCTTTGGAGCAGAATCAACTTTGGAGTCAGGTTCAGGTCTGGTCTCAGAGGCCGTTTTAGTGTCGGCTTTCGCCTGCTCGTCGGCACTCACGACCAGCCGCTGGCCTTCGAACACCGTGGTGCTGCAGCCCCGATCGTTCACTCTCAAAGAGGCGCAGATTTTCGCCGCCGCCGCCGCATCGTTGATCGGCCCGGCCACCACTCGCAACTGCATGCCCAAGCCGTTGTTGTTTTCCTTGATCACAATGATGGGGCGCAGCTTGGTCAGGGCGGCGTTCGACTTTAACCTGAGAAGCCCGCGCCAAAGTGCACGCAAGCCGGGGACCGAATTGGCGCCGCCGACATCGACGCCGAATTCGGTGCGTTGGATCGTAGGTGCGGGGACTGCCGGGGCGAGATCGGATTCGGTCTCCTCGGAGGCCTTTGGAGCGACCGCAGCGATTTCGGGCATTGGAGCTGACGTCACCGTCTTTGGCGGCTTGACCGGTTCGATCAGCTTTCCTGCAGCGGGATCGGGCGGAGCCATCATCGATTTCGCGGCCATCAGCGAGCCCGACGGCTCGGCCGGTGCGGACGGCTGCGCCGGCGCGGATGGCAGCGCGGCTACCAATTTTGCTGCGGGGGCAGGGCTCGGTTCGGACAGGGCGGCCATCGAGGCTTGAGAGGCTTGCTTGTCCTTTTTGTCTGCGACTTTGTCCTTTTTGTCCGCGACCTTGTCCTGCTTATCGGCAGCTTTTTCCTGTTTGTCCGCGCTGGCTGGGGCAGTTGCAGCTACCGGCGCCACCGCGGGAGCCGCCGGCGTGGGTTTGGCGGCTGCGGGTGGCGGTTCAACCGATGCGGTGACGGCCGGGGCCGTTAACGCCGTCGAAGCCGGCGCTGGGGAGGGAGCCGACGCCTGCGATGGGGCGGAAGGGCTGGCGGGCGGAGCCGCGCTTGCACTGGCTTGCTGACTTGTACCGGTGGGGCCTGTGCTCGCTTGCGGCGACGGCGACGCAGGAGCTTGCCGCGCGATGGCCCCGGTTACGGAATTGAGCCCCTGCTCGAGGACGGCAACCCTGGAGTAAAGCCGGTCGCGATCGCTGTTGAGCGTATCGACGGCTGAGGCCAATCGTCGGGTCTCGTTCTGGCTTTCCCTGGCGGAGAGTTGAATCTGCTGCGCCTGCTTGATGAGGCCGGCCGATGCGCTCTGTTCACGCCGCTGACCGATCGTAGACTGATTGGTCACAACAGCTAGAATGACCGCGCCGACCGAGAGCGCCGCCCAGGTTCCAAGCCGCCAGAGGGTGCGGCGGTCAAACTCGTCCTCCTCGGCGAGCAGGCCGGATAGCCCGCCGCTCTCGTCAGCCTGGAAGCCGCCGCGCAACCTGTCGGAATCCTTCGCCATGAGATGTCTTCGGCCCCCCTTCAGGCCCCAACCGAATCAATCGGTAAACATTAACAGGAAATCGGCCGCCATCTCCGGTCCCCCCACTGTCAGTCCCGGCGAATCCGGTTTCCATCGGGGGCAAAAACGCTCTATGAGGGCGGCGACCAGAGAACATCCAAGGGATTCTCGTGAGCGGCAGGACCAGCCTGACCATCGTGCTAGCGGCCGGCGAGGGAACGCGGATGCGTTCATCCATGCCGAAGGTCTTGCACCCGGTCGCCGGCCAATCGCTGCTGGCGCACGTCCTGTCTGCCGCGCCCGCGGGCGCGGGCAACTCGCTCGCCGTGGTGGTCGGGCCCGATCATCAGGCGGTTGCCGGCGAAGTCCGGCGATATCGGGGAGACGCCGAAACGTTCGTTCAGCGCGACCGCCAGGGAACCGCGCATGCCGTGCTTTCGGCGCGTGAAGCCTTGGCGCGGGGGACGGACGATTTGATCGTCGCCTTTGGCGACACGCCACTGATTTCGGCCGCAACGTTTACGCGACTACGCGCGGCCTTGAAGCAGGGCGCGGCGCTTGCCGTGCTCGGCTTTCGCGCCGCTGACCCGACCGGCTATGGCCGGTTGCTGGTCGAGGGCGACCGCTTGATCGCCATCCGCGAGCAGGCTGATGCAAGTGCGGCCGAGCGCGAAGTCACGCTCTGCAATGCCGGCATCATGGCTTTTGATGGCCGCAAGGCGCTTTCGATTCTCGAGAAGATCGGTAATGCCAACAGCAAGAGCGAGTATTATCTGACCGACGCGGTTGCCATCGTTCGGGACCTGGGATTGGAGGCTGTCGTGATCGAAACCAGTGAGGATGAAGTGCGCGGCATCAACACCAAGGCGCAGCTCGCCGAAGCGGAAAGCGTGATGCAGGCGCGCCTGCGCAAGGCGGCGCTCGACGCCGGCGTGACCCTGGTCGCACCGGAGACGGTTTATCTGGCCGCCGATACCACCTTCGGCAAGGACGTCACCATCGAGCCGTTCGTGGTCATCGGTCCCGGCGTTTCAATCGCCGACGGCGCCGTCATCCATTCGTTTTCTCACATCGTTCAGTCTTCGATCGGGAAGAAGGCTTCGGTCGGACCCTATGCGCGGCTGCGTCCGGGGACGTCGCTCGGCGAGGGCGTGCGAATTGGCAACTTCGTCGAGACCAAAGCCTCAACGCTTGAAGGCGGCGTCAAGGTCAATCATCTGAGCTATATCGGCGACTCTCATGTCGGTGCCAACGCCAATCTCGGCGCGGGCACCATCACCTGTAACTATGACGGCTTCAGCAAGCACAAGACCGAGATCGGTGAAGGCGCCTTCATCGGCACCAATTCGTCGCTGGTGGCGCCTGTTAAAATCGGCAAAGGCGCCTATATCGGCTCGGGCTCGGTGATCACCCGCGATGTGCCCGACGACGCCATGGCGGTGGAGCGCAGTCAGCAAACCAACCGTGAGGACGGAGCCAAGCGTTACCGCGAGATCAAGACCCGCGCCAAGGCGCCAAAAGCTGATTAGTGCGATCTGTTAAGGCTTCCACTTAACGCTGTCTCAATCGGCAATAATTATTGAGTATCATGGCGCGGTCGAACTTAGTTAAGAGAGGCCGGGCTTTTTCATCGGGGGAATATAGACCGCATGTGCGGCATCATCGGCATTCTCGGGCGCGCGCCGGTCGCCGAGCAATTGGTGGACTCGCTCAAGCGCCTCGAATATCGCGGCTATGATTCCGCGGGCGTTGCGACGCTTGAAGGCGGCAAGCTCGAACGCCGCCGTGCCGAAGGCAAGCTCAAAAATCTTGAAGCCCGACTGAAGGACGCGCCGCTCAAGGGCCATACCGGCATCGGGCATACGCGCTGGGCTACCCACGGCAAGCCGACCGAAAACAACGCCCATCCGCATGCTACCGACCGCGTCGCTGTCGTGCATAACGGAATCATCGAAAATTTCCGCGGGCTGCGCGAGACGCTGGAGAAGAAAGGCACGATCTTCAACACCGAGACCGACACCGAAATTGTTCTTCATTTGGTTGACGACCAACTCAAAAAAGGCGTCAAACCGATCGAGGCGGTGAGAGCGACGCTGAAGCAACTCCGCGGAGCGTTCGCGCTGGCATTCATTTTTGTTGGCGACCAAAACTTGATGATCGGTGCCCGCAATGGGCCGCCGCTGGCGATCGGCTACGGCGATGGCGAAATGTTTTTGGGCTCGGATGCGATCGCGCTTGGGCCTTTTACCGACACCGTTGCCTATCTGGAGGACGGTGACTGGGTTGTTTTGACGCGGGCCGGCGCCACGATTTACGACAAGGAAGACAATCCAGCCCATCGTGAAGCTCACAAGCACAGTGCGGCGACCTCCCTCGTCGACAAGGCCAATTATCGCCACTTCATGGCCAAGGAAATTCACGAGCAGCCGGAGGTCGTCGGCCATACGCTCGCCCGCTACGTCGATATGGCGACCGACCGGGTGGCACTGCCGCTAAAGCTGCCGTTCGATTTCAAGGATATTCAGCGGATTTCGATCACCGCCTGCGGCACGGCAAGCTACGCCGGTTATATCGCCAAATACTGGTTCGAGCGGCTGGCGCGCGTCCCGGTCGAGCTTGATGTCGCGTCCGAATTCCGTTACCGCGAACCGCCGCTGCACAAGAGCGATCTTGCGATCTTCATCTCGCAGTCGGGCGAGACCGCCGATACGCTGGCGGCGCTGCGTTATGCGAAATCGCAAGGCCTGCACACGCTCTCCGTTGTCAACGTACCGACCTCGACCATTGCGCGCGAAAGCGAAACCGTGCTGCCGACGCTCGCCGGTCCCGAGATCGGCGTCGCCTCGACCAAAGCTTTCACCTGTCAGTTGATGGTGCTGGCCGCGCTTGCGGTTGCTGCCGGCAAGGCGCGCGGTACGTTGTCCGACGCCGACGAAACCAAGCTCGTCCACGGTCTCGTTGAAATTCCGCGGCTGATGGCGGCGGCATTGGCGACGGAGCCGCAGCTCGAAAAGCTCGCGCGCGATATTTCGAAATCAACCGACGTGCTCTACCTCGGCCGCGGTACCAGCTATCCGTTGGCGCTGGAGGGCGCGCTCAAGCTCAAGGAAATTTCCTACATTCATGCGGAAGGCTACGCGGCCGGCGAACTCAAGCACGGCCCGATTGCCCTGATCGACGAGAAGATGCCGGTCGTGGTGATCGCGCCTTACGACCAGGTATTCGAGAAGACTGTTTCCAACATGCAGGAAGTGGCGGCGCGCGGCGGACAGATCATCCTGATGACGGACGCCAAGGGCGCTGCGGAAGCGACCATCGAGTCGCTGGTGACGATCGTGCTGCCGGACATGGGGGCGATTTTCGCGCCGATGGTTTATGCCATTCCGGTGCAGTTGTTGGCCTACCATACCGCCGTGGTCATGGGCACCGACGTCGATCAGCCGCGAAATCTCGCCAAATCGGTCACCGTCGAATAAGGCCGTGCCCAGGTTAACCTTAGTGCACCGGATTTGACATTTGCTTCGGTGGCACCGTGGTCCGTTTGGCGAATGTCGGGACGTCAGGGGTCTTCAAAAGTCTGTTAGGATGGCTTAGCTGGCATATATAAATGCCGCTTCGACCACCCCGGAACCCCGATGAACCGCGACGACTTGCCCCCGCCTGTACCGCCGGCCGAAACCGCGCCGGAAGTCCATAGCGGCTTTGTGGCCCGTTTCCGCAACTATTTCCTCACGGGCCTTATCGTCGCTGGCCCAATCGCGATTACCTTCTATCTGACCTGGTGGTTTGTGACCTGGGTCGATGGACTGGTGCGGCCGTTCGTTCCGATCGCCTACCGGCCGGAGACTTATTTGCCGTTCGGTCTGCCGGGCTCCGGGCTGATCGTCGCCGTGATTGCGCTGACGCTGCTCGGCTTTCTGACCGCCAACCTGATCGGACGCACGCTCGTTGATCTCGGCGAGCGGCTTCTGGGGCGCATGCCGGTGGTGCGCGCGATCTACCGCAGCCTCAAGCAGGTATTCGAGACGTTGTTTTCGGGTAAGGGATCGAGCTTTCGCCGCGTCGGTCTTGTCGAATTTCCTTCGCCCGGCATGTGGTCAATCGTGTTGATCTCGCAAGCGCCGAGCGAAGAGATCGCCGAAAGTATTCCCGGCCAGGAAGAGCATATCTCCGTGTTCCTGCCCTGTGCGCCGAACCCGACCACGGGGTTCTTCTTCTACGTGCCCAAGAGCAAGGTCATCGAGGTCGAGATGAGCACCGAAGATGCCGCCACGCTGATCATGTCTTGTGGTGTGGTACAGCCCGGCACCGGCTCCGACCCGCAGAAGAAGATGGCGGCACTCGCGGGAATGGCGAATGCGGCGCGGGCCGCGAATTCGTCGGCGTTGCTGCCCGAGCCCGCGAAGGTGGAGTGAATCTGTCTTCCTTCGCGGCCGACGCCCGTTGAACCCTCTCGCAAAACCGGATTAGCTCGGCGCCTGTAGAACGCCGGCTCGGCCGTTACGGTTGGCCGGTGACAGGGGAACGTCATGCAGACATCTCTAACCGGGGCGCGCCCGTCAACGCATCCGCGCCGCTGCCGCGCCATCCACATTGCGCTGCTTGCCGCCGCAGCCTTCCTGGCCGTGACCCCGGCGTGGGCCACCTACCTCCCGGCCGATTGGGAAGATTGCCGCTCCGATGATTTCGACCGCGTCGTTGCCGGCTGCACCCGCATGCTGGAGTTGCAGATCACCCAGATCGATCGCGCCGTCGCGCTCACCAACCGCTCCAACGCCTATCGACTCCATGGCGATTACGATCGTGCCATCAGCGATGCGGTCGAATCGATCCGCATTTATCCCGACTACGTGCTCGCCTATGCCAATCGCGCCAACGCCTATCTCGGCAAGGGCGACACCAACAACGCGATGATGGACGCCAATGCCACCATCCACGGTGCACCGACCTATCCCGGCGGCTATTCAGCCCGCGCCGACATCTATAGGGCGAAAGGGGACTTTGATCTTGCCGTCATCGACGACACGACGGCGATCGCGCTTGCGCCGAAATATTCGGGCCTCTGGCGTTGGCGGCCCTTAGCGGTCGTCTATGCCGACCGAGCGCGGGCCCTTGAAGGCAAAGGTGACCGCGATCACGCGCTTGCCGATTACAATGAGGCGATCCGGCTCGATCCCAACTACGCGCGGGCCTATGTCCTGCGGGCCAACATCTATACGGCAAAAGGTGATCGGGATCATGCGATAGCCGACTTCTCGGAGTCGATCCGGATCAATCCGAAATATGGCTATGCCTACAACGCTCGCGGCAATCATTATTACGCCAAAGGTGACTACGATCGCGCGCTTGCCGATTACAACGACGCCATCCGGATCGAACCCGGCATAGTCGACGCGATGCGCAACCGTGGCCTCGTTTATGCCAAAAAGGGCGACCGCTCGGCCGCCATCACAGCCTTCGGCGAGGCGATCGCGGCCAATCCGAAGTTTGTCCTGGCCTTTGAGAGCCGCGCCGAATCCTACGTCCAGAGCGGCGATTTCGACCACGCCATCGCCGACTACGATGTGGCGATCAAGCTCAAACCCGATACCGCCGGTTATTGGATTCACCGCGGCGCCACCTATGCCAGCACCGGCAACTTCGCGCGCGGCATCGCCGATTACGACCAGGCGCTGAGCCTCGATCCGAAGGATCCCGCAGCTTATTTCTCTCGTGGCATCGCCAATCTTTATGGCGGGAGCGCCGCGAAGGCGGTGACCGATTTCGACCAGGCAACCACTCTCGATCCGAAGAATTCTTACGCGCCGCTGTGGCGCGAAATCGCTGCGCAGCGCGACCATCAAGCGAGCCGGATCGCGGATGCCCTTGGCGCCGTGGACGTCAAGGCTTGGCCCGGGCCGCTCATCAGGCTTTATGCTGGGCAGATCACACCGGAAGCTGCGATGACGGCGGCCCAGCACGCTAGTCTCAGCGCGGAGATTCGTCGGGGGACGATGTGCGAAGCGAACTTCTATAGCGGCGAATTGGCCCTGCAGAACGGAACCAAGGACATCGCACTGCCGCTCCTGAAAAAGGCCGTGGCCGAATGCCCTCGGGACTTTACCGAATTCGCCGGTGCGAAAGCCGAACTGAAGCTCAACGGCGCCGAGTAAGAGGAATTCCGTTACCCCGCCCCCATCAACGGTATGGCTTCGCCGCGTTCGTACAAATAGAGCAGGCAGCGCAAGGCTTCGCCACGCGATCCCGTCAACTTCGGGTTTTCCTTCATGATCCGCAGCGCCTCATCGCGGGCCTGCGCGATGAGTTGGCCGTGAGCCTCGGGGCGCACAATCCGATATCCGGGCAAGCCGCTTTGCCGCACCCCTAACACATCGCCTTCGCCCCGCAGCTTCAGATCTTCCTCCGCGATCCGGAAGCCATCGGTGGTCTCCCGGATCACCTTCAGCCGCGCCTTCGACATTTCACCGAGCGGCTCCCGGTAAAGCAGCAGGCACGTCGAGGCCTCGGAGCCACGTCCGATCCGGCCGCGCAATTGATGCAACTGGGCGAGCCCGAAGCGCTCGGCGTTCTCGATCACCATGATGCTGGCCGCGGGCACATCGACGCCGACCTCGACGACCGTGGTCGCGACCAACAGGCCGATTTCGTGCGCGGCGAACTGCGCCATCACGCGATCCTTCTCAGTCCCCTTCATCTGACCGTGGACGAGACCGACTTCGTCGCCGAAGCGCTTTTGCAGGCTTTCAAAGCGTTCGGTCGCATTAGTGAGATGGCCGGTGCCCTCGGCCTCGGATTCCTCGACCAGCGGACAAATCCAGTAGACCAGCTTGCCCGCGCTCAAGGCACGGCCTACCGCGTCCGTCACCTCATCAAGACGGCTCATCGGCACCGCCCGTGTGTCGATCGGTTGCCGGCCGGCCGGCTTCTCGCGCAACTCAGAGACGTCCATGTCGCCGAAATAAGTCAGCACCAGCGTGCGCGGGATGGGCGTTGCACTCAACACCAACACATCGACGGCATCTCCCTTGTCGGTGAGCGCCAGGCGTTCGCGTACGCCAAACCGATGCTGTTCGTCGACGACAGCGAGCGCCAGTGATTTGAAAATCACGTCGTCCTGAATAATCGCATGGGTGCCGACCAGAAAATTGATTTCGCCGGCTTCGAGACCCGCCAGAATATCCCGACGCTCCTTGCCCTTTTCGCGGCCGGTGAGGATCGCACCCCTCAAACCGGCGCGTTCGGCGAGCGGCGTGATGGTCTTGATATGCTGCCGCGCCAGGATTTCGGTCGGCGCCATCAAGGCCGCCTGTTTGCCGACCTCGGTGACGGCGGCGGCCGCCAGCAACGCGACCACGGTTTTGCCGGAGCCGACGTCGCCTTGTAGTAGCCGCAGCATGCGTAACGGTTGCCGCAGGTCGTCGGCGATGGCCGCTGCCGCCTCGCGTTGCGAGGAAGTCAGCGCATAGGGCAGGGCGTCGATGATTTTTTTGCGCAAATGACCGTCGCCCGCGTGGCGATCGCCGGCCGGACGGCGCAACTGCGAACGCACCAGAGCGAGCGCCAATTGCCCGGCAAGCAGTTCGTCGAAGGCCAACCGCGACCAATAAGGCCCATTGGGCAGGATATCGGTCAGTTCGAGGGGGATATGGACGCGGTTCAGCGCCTCCTTGATTGGCGGGAAATTGCAGCGGCGGATCACCTCGGGGCTGATCCATTCGGGGAGATCAGGCAGCTTCTGCAGCGCCTGCGTAACCGCCCGCCGCAGCGAGCCCAGTGCCAATCCTTCCGTGAGGGGATAAACCGGATCGATCCCGGATAACTTGGCGAAGCCCGCCTCATCGACGACGCGATCGGGATGCACAATTTGCGGCACGCCGTCGAACATCTGCAATGTGCCGGACACGTAGCGCTTCGAGCCGACCGGCAGCAGCTTCCCGATATAATCGGCCTTGGCGCGGAAATAGGTCAGAACGACGTCGCCCGTGTCGTCGCTGGCATAGACCAGATAGGGCGCGCGGGCGTTGCGGGGCGGCGACGGCCGATGGCGATCCACCGTCACCTCCAAGGTGACGACGGTTCCAGGCACCGCATCGCGGATTTTCGGCCGGGCGCGCCGATCGATTACGCTTGAGGGCAAATGCAACAGCAAATCGACGAGCCGCGGCGTTTCCTCGCGGCCGAGCAGGTAGCGAAACAGCTGGTCCTGCTTCGGTCCGACGCCGGGAAGGCTCGTGACCGGTGCAAACAAGGGATTGAGCAGAACAGGGCGCATCGAGGGCCGTTTCACAGCAATAACTCGTCATGCGCGGGCTTCGACCCGCGCATCCATCCTTTTCAACGGGCGATGGATTGCCGGGTCAAGCCCGGCAATGACCGAACAGTTGATAATTCTCGCTCATGAAAGGGCTGACTTTCGGTGACGCGGTCGCTATATCACCCCGGCCCGGCACGTCCGGGCTTTTGGCGTTCGATTGGAAGTTGAAGAATGACGGGAACGACACGATCGAGCGGCGGCCTCGATGACCGACGCAAGCGGCTTTTATTTCGCTGCTGGCATCGCGGCACCCGCGAAATGGACCTTATCCTCGGACGGTTTGCCGACACCACCATAGTCAGTCTCACCGACGACGAACTCAGCCAGCTCGAGCATCTGATAGAGGTTCCCGATCCCGACCTCTATGCCGCGCTCACCGGCAACGCGCCGTTGGCCGCTCTTTATGCCGGTCCGTTGTTCGACCGCATCAAATCGTTCCGTCCCAGGGATCAGGGCGAATGAAGCAGCCAGGCCAGTCGCCCGCACAAGCGCTCACCCCCGGCCGCGCGCTCACGTTTGCAAATGTCGCCGAGGGCGCCGAGGGCCTGATCATTGCGGATCTTGCGCGCGCCGTGGCGGCAAAGCCGAAGCCACCGGCCGTCAGCCTCGCGGTGGTCTGTCGCGACGGGCCGCGCCTCCAGCAATTGGCACGATCGCTTTCGTTTTTCGCGCCTGATCTTTCGGTGCTGCACTTTCCGGCCTGGGATTGCCAGCCCTATGACCGGGTATCGCCCCATGGCGGCGTCCTTGCCCAGCGGCTGACGACACTCGCGCAACTGTCGCGGCTTGCGGGCAGCGAGAAGCCACTGATCGTGCTGACGACCGTGAACGCCATCGTGCAGCGGGTGCCGGCCCGTGACATCATGGCTGCGCAAGCGCTGTCGGTGGCGCCCGGCCATGTGGTGCCGATGGATTCCATCGTCGCGTGGCTGGAGCACAACGGTTACAACCGCTCGTCCACCGTTCGCGAAGCCGGCGAATACGCCGTGCGCGGCGGCATCCTCGATCTGTTCCCGGCCGGGCTCGACCTACCGGTCAGATTCGATTTTTTCGGCGACAGCCTGGAATCGATCCGCAGCTTCGACGCCGAGACCCAGCGTACGCTGCTCGACATGCGCTCGCTCGATCTGGTGCCGATTTCGGAATTCCAACTGACCACCGAGACGATCCGGCGCTTCCGCATGGGTTATGTGTCAACCTTCGGCGCGCCCGAGCGCGACGATCAGCTCTATGAAGCTGTCAGCGAAGGCCGCCGTCATCCCGGCATGGAACACTGGTTGCCGTTGTTCCAGGAGCGCATGGACACGCTGTTCGATTATCTCGGCGACGCCCCGATTGCGATCGAACCGCAAAGCGAGGACGCCGCACGCGAACGCTTCAAACAGGTTGCCGATTATTACGAGGCCCGTCGCGAGGCGCTCGAACATCCTGGCAGCGGTGCGATTTACAAACCGCTGCTGCCCGAGCGGCTTTATTTGACCGAGGACGAATGGAGCAGGCGGCTGCAGGAGGCGGCGCTGGCACGGCTCACGCCATTCGCGGTGCCCGAAGAAAGCGCCGACTCGGTCGATGCCGGTGCGCGACAGGGGCGCAGCTTCGCGCCGGAGCGCAACGACAGCGCGGTCAATGTGTTCGAATCGCTGGTCGGTCACGTTCAGGCACTGCAATCGGCGCGCAAGAAAGTCGTGATCGCGCTGTGGAGCGAGGGCTCGCGCGACCGCATGGAAAGCATGCTGCGCGACCACAAGCTACTGAACCTGACCAGCGTCAATGCCTGGCGCACCGTGCAGGCGACGCCGCGCAACGAAACCATGCTGGCGGTGGTCGGCATGGAAACCGGGTTCGAGACCGATCAGGTCGCCGTCATCACTGAACAGGACATCCTCGGCGACCGGCTGGTGCGGCCGCGCAAGGCAAGCCGCAAGCTCGATGCCTTCATCTCGGAAGTAACGAGCCTTTCCGCCGGCGATCTCGTTGTGCATGTCGAGCACGGCATCGGGCGCTTTGTCGGTCTGCAAACGCTTGACGTCGCTGGCGCACCGCATGATTGCCTCGAATTGCGCTACGCGGCCGAAACAAAACTGTTTCTACCGGTCGAGAATATCGAGCTGCTGTCGCGTTACGGTTCCGACAGCGCCAACGTTGAACTGGATCGTCTGGGAGGTAGCGGCTGGCAGGCCCGCAAAGCCAAGCTCAAGAGCCGAATCCGCGAGATCGCGGGCGAACTAATCAAGATCGCGGCCGAACGCCATCTGCACGACGCACCGAAACTCCCGGTTCAGCAGCATGTCTATGACGAATTCTGCGCGCGGTTCCCTTACGAGGAGACCGAGGACCAGCTCGGCGCCATCCAGGCGACCTTGAAGGACCTCGAAACCGGCCGGCCGATGGACCGCCTGATCTGCGGCGACGTCGGCTTCGGCAAGACCGAGGTCGCGTTGCGCGCGGCCTTCGCCACCGCGCTCGACGGCAAGCAGGTTGCCGTCGTCGTACCAACGACGCTGCTAGCGCGCCAGCACGCCAAGACCTTTACCGAGCGGTTCCGGGGCTTTCCTGTGCACGTGGCGCAAGCCTCGCGCCTGATCGCGCCCAAAGAACTTACGAAGGTCAAGACGGGGCTGACGGACGGCTCGATCGACATCGTGGTCGGCACTCACGCGCTGCTCGGCAAATCGATCAAGTTCAGAGACCTCGGCCTTCTGATCGTCGACGAAGAGCAGCATTTCGGCGTCAGCCACAAGGAGCGGCTGAAACAACTGCGCACCGAAGTGCATGTGCTTACGCTGAGCGCAACGCCAATCCCACGCACGCTGCAATTGGCGCTCACAGGCGTGCGCGAATTGTCCATCATTGCCTCACCTCCGGTCGACCGTCTGGCCGTGCGGACTTTCGTCGCGCCGCACGATCCCCTGATGATCCGCGAGGCGTTGCTGCGCGAGCGCTATCGTGGCGGACAGGCGTTCTATGTGGTGCCGCGGATCGAAGACCTCGCAGGCGTCAAGGATTTCCTCGAAAAGAGCGTGCCGGAAATGAAGGTCGCGGTCGCGCACGGCCAGATGGCGCCGACCGTGATCGAGGACATCATGTCGGCATTCTATGACGGCAAATACGACATCCTGCTCTCGACGACGATCATCGAGTCCGGCCTCGATATTCCGAACGCCAACACGTTGATCGTGCACCGCGCCGACATGTTTGGCCTGGCGCAGCTCTATCAGTTGCGCGGACGGGTGGGGCGCTCGAAGCTGCGCGCCTATGCGCTGTTTACGCTGCCGGCGCAGCAAAAGATCACGGCGCAGGCCGAGCGCCGGCTGAAAGTGCTGCAATCGCTGGAAACGTTGGGTGCGGGTTTCCAGCTTGCGTCGCACGATCTCGACATCAGAGGCGCCGGCAATCTGCTTGGCGAAGAACAATCCGGCCACATCAAGGAGGTCGGCTTCGAGCTTTACCAGTCGATGCTGGAGGAGGCGATCGTCAACCTCAAGGCCGGCGTGGTCGAGCCCGCGGCCGATCGGTGGTCGCCGCAAATCACCGTCGGTATGCCCGTGCTCATTCCGGAGAATTATGTCGCCGACCTCTCGGTTCGTCTGTCGCTGTACCGTCGGCTGGCCGATCTCGACACCGACGAGGAGATCGACAATTTTGCGGCGGAACTCCGCGATCGCTTCGGCGTGCTGCCGGATGAGGTCCGCTATCTCTTCAAGGTTGCGGCGATCAAGAGTTATTGCCGAAGGGCTAATGTCGAGAAGGTGGACGCCGGGCCGAAGGGTGCGGTGATCACGTTCCGCGAGAATAAATTCGCTCAACCCGACCGGCTGGTGTTCTTCATCCGCCAACATGGCCAGGCCGCGCGTGTGCGCCCCGATATGAAAGTGGTTTTCTTCCAGGAATGGGAAACGGCCGAGGAGCGTCTTTTGGGCACGACCGAAATCCTGCGCCAGCTCGCCAACCTCGCCGAAGACAGAAAAGCCGCCTAAGGACCGCCGTCGGCAAATTGCCGGCGGCGGCTGCTATTCAATCGTCAGCCGCAGAAGTTTACTTCGGATATTTGAATTCCGGAGCAGACTTCAGCGCGTCCTTGGTGGTGTTCATCGACGCCAGCCACTTGTTGTTCTTGCTGTCATAACGGACGCTGACCGAGGAAGGCGACACCGCGACATAACGCTCGCCCATGCCGAGGAAACCACCGACCGAGAGGATCAGCGCATCGACTTCATGGTTCTTGATCGCAAGGTCCGAGATCTCGCCGACCGTTTCATCCTTTTGATTGGTAACGCTTAGGCCCTTCAGCTTGGAACTGAACATTTCGTCCTTCGACACCGTCGAGAACTTCGCCTCAGCCGGCGCGGTGCCGGTGGTCTTGGCTTCTTGAGCCAATACGGGGGTTGCGAGAATCGCCAGCGACGCCGCGATCAGTGCAATTTTCTTCATCGTGTCCTCCTCCATTGTAGAATTGATGCTCTACAATGCGGGGGCTGGAACGAACGTTCCTTGATATTATTGCGGAACCTTTACGACGCCGCGCGGCGGCCTTCGTCGTCGAGCCGCGCAAGCAGCGATTGCGCAGTGTCTGACGGCAGAAGTGTCGCAACCGCGACGGTCGGATCGTTCCGCCGCGTCCCCCGGTTGTCGTGAGCGGTGTGCTTGATAACGCTGGAGAGACGCCGCGCGATAACATGCGCCGTGCGCAAATCGGTCTCGGCGAACACAACCAGCGCCGATCCGTCGTCGTAAAGCGCGCCAAAATCCATCTGCCGCATCAGCCGGCTGAGAAGCCGCGCGCCGTCGAGCCTTGCGCGTGAACTCCCGGGATTAAAGCCAAAGCGCGCCACAGACAATCCGCCGCCATTCGCAAGTGTCTGGCGGACCGTGGTGGCGAAATCGCGCTCGAAAGCCGCGGCCGTAAGTAACCCCGTCGAGGGATCCAGTAGTCCGCCGGCATCGATCGACCGCAGCGTCCGGCTGAGATGGGCTGCAAACGCGTGCTGTCGGATCAGGGGCAGGGCGTTCGCCGCCACGTGCGCAGGATCGCCGGTGACAACCTCCAGATTCGGCAGGTCGAAGGCGGGTGCCAATCCCGCAAGCGTCGCCACCACCGGCAAATGACGAAAGCGCGAATCTTCACTGAGCACGGTGAGGAACGCGTCGACCACGCGTCCCGTAAAACCTTCGCCAAGGATGATCCCGTCGATGTCGCGCGTATTGAGATGTTTGGCCGCGGCTTCGATGCTTAGCGCGCCCACGACGCCCATGCGCTCGCCCAGCACGACGGAAAGCGCCGGATAGGCGCCACCGCGTCCGACCAGAAGCACCGTCGCATCGCGAACCGGATCGAACTCGGCGATCGCTGCTTTCACCGCTTGATCGTTCAACCGGCGCAGGAGCGTGGCGTGCAATGTCCGAACCCGAAGCGCCGCGCGCAGGCGCAGGGGCAGGCGGTCCCAGCTGCCGTTCGCTCGCGAAAACGGAATAGCATTTTCCGGCAATGCGCCCTTCGGATCGATCGCGAGCAACGGAAGATAGGGCTGAAGGTCGCCGATTTGCCTGGCGAGCGCGCGCAAGGCAAACCCGTCGCCTTTGGGCGCCGCGGCAAGAACTATAGCCGGGTGTAGTTGCACGACCGCGCGCGCGGCCTCGGCCCAGCTCGTTTCGATGACCGGAAACGTCGCTTCGCCAAGCACGGCCAGCAGCGCCGGCTGCTTGTCGTCAGACACGACGATGATCGGACCTTGCTGCTGGGACATCGGAAACTGGATCACGCGGTTCGTTTCGAAGCTGCGATCCTAGGTTGGCGGTCTTAATGCCGTGTCAACGGGGCCATTTAGTCTGGGCTCAGCCGGGGATCGAGCGATCCCGAAAAGCTTCCGCCATCAGCGGGTTAAGCCCGAGTTCGTTCAGCGCCTCGCGGCCACGCGCATTGTCCTGGGCTCGCCCTGCGAGACGAAATCCGCAGAGACGATCGGGCAACGCCGTCAAAAGCGCTCCCTGTCCGAGCCGCTTCGCCCACTCCTGGAGATCCTGTGACAGGAAGCGGTAGCCACCCACGGAAACAATACCGGAAGGAGGCGATGTAATGCAGATCGCGCCGGAGGAACGGTCGAGCCGTGCCGCATAGCCCGTATCGGCGTAATCGGGAGGGGAGGCTGCGATCATTGAATCCGCAGGAGGCGGCGGAGGTGCATAGGCGGCTGCCGTCACCATCGGTCCCCGCAGCGCCAGCGTGCCCTTGGGCGTCAGCAAGCTTTCTCCGGCGATCGAGGTGCCGGGGATGTCGCGCGGCGCGCCATGCGGTCCCGGCTTGATCGGTGCCGGCACGCCGTCGGCGGTTCGCCGCGCACCGAACAGGCCGATCTCGCCAAACAAGTAAACGTCGGTGAACTTCGCCTGTTCGGCGGTCCATTGCGCGCTGGAGGCGATCTGTTCCGGCATGCGCCACAGACCGATCACGTGACGCAGCGTTGGCAGGCGCGAGGCCATATCGATGTCGGCGAGCCGGAGCGCCATCGGCGCAGGGGCCACCAGCGTATCGCACGCGTTATCACTGATCTGGCTTTCCAGCGCCTCACCATCGAACGGGTGGTGCAAGGAGAGCGTGCCGCCCGACAACAGCCAGAGCAGGAGCGATGAGGTCAGCCCTGCGAAGGACGAAGGCGCAAACGCCGACATCAGCCTTGTGCCTTGGGGCACGCGACTTTCGAGGAAAACTGCAAGCCCGCCGGCGATCAGATTGAGATGGGTTCGCGGCACCGCGCGAAGTCCATCGGATGTCACATCGAAGGAGATCAGCGCCGCCTTGCGCCCGTCCTGGACCACGGTACGTTCGGTTGTCGACCCGACCTTCAAGGCAAGGTCGAGCGAGGCCATCCCTTCCGGCAGGTCGTCGCCGAAGCCGCAGACGTGACGGATGGAAAATGCCTCTGCCGCCGCGTTCATGGCGAGATCGGCATGACTGACGCCATCAATCTTCGCCGTTGTCACGATCGCCCGCGCGCCGGTGCGATTGAGCGCCATCGTCAGTTCCGCCTGCCTCCAGAGCTGCGGCAGCAGGGCCACGATCAAGCCGGCGCGATGCGCCGCCAGCACCGTGAGCATGAACTCTACCGTGTTGGGCAATTGCACGCCGATCACGGAATTGATCGGCAGGCCCGCTTCTACGAAATGGGCCGCAAGCGAGGCAATCGCCCGGTCGGCTTGGGCAAAGGTCATTCGCCGCGGCGCCTGTCCGGTGATGCGGGCCTTGTTGATCGGATCGAGCAACGCCGGCGCGTCGGGCTGACGCGCCAAAATCCTCTGAAACAGTCCGTCGAGCGTCGGCGATACGTTGGTCTGGATCACGGGATCGACTTTGGGGTGTGAATCGGGCTTGTGGAGTCTACTTCGATTGCGGCGGCCGATACCACCAGGTTTCCGGAAGATAACCCGTCAAAGCGGTGGCTTGTGGACGTTCTATCCGATTCCAGCGCGCGATCCATTGCTCCCGGACGTTAAAAACCGGGATTGCGTAAAAACCTGACATCAGCACCCGGTCGAGCGCGCGTACCGCGGAGACGAAAACGCCGCGATCCCGCGCCGCCAGCATGTCGGCGATCATGGCGTCTATGGCCGGGTCCTTGGCGCCCATATAGTTTCGCGTTCCCGGGCTGTCGGCCGCCTCGCGGCCCCAATAGAAGAACTGCTCATTGCCGGGCGACAGCGACTGATCCCAGCGGTTCTGGATCATGTCGAAATCGAAGCCGAGACGGCGTTGATCGAATTGAACGGCATCTACGGCACGAACCGTTGCCACGATTCCCGCGCGTTTCAGGTCGCGTGAAAAGGCGAGCGCAATGCGTTCCTGGTCGCGCGTCGTCACCAGAATTTCGAATGTGAGCGGCGTTTTGCTATCACGCTGCCGCAGCACCGCGCCGTCGAGCTCGTAACCTGCCTGCGACAGCAAATTCAGCGCCGCGCGCAAGTTGGCGCGATCGCGGCCAGAGCCATCCGTCACCGGCAAGCGGTAACTCCCGTCCAGGATGTTGGGCGGGATACGGGCCGCGAACGGCTTCAGGAACGCCAGCTCTTGCTCATCGGTCGGGCGGCCATAGGCGGAAAGTTCGGAACCGGCGAAGAAGCTCGCCGAGCGACCATAAAGCCCGAAGAAGTAGTTACGGTTGATCCATTCGAAGTCGAACAGGAGCGTTAGCGCCTGACGGACCCGGATGTCGGAAAATACCGGCCGCCGGGTGTTGAAAACCAGAAACTCCGAAGGCTGCGGCATCCCGGTCTTGATGGTGTCGCGGATCACCTCGCCACTACGCACAGCCGGAAAGTCATATCCGTCGTGCCAGCGCAGCGGTTCGCTCTCCACCCTGAAATCGTAGAGGCCTCTTTTGAACGCCTCGAAATAACCGTTGGCCTCGCGATAGAAATCGAGCCTGATCTCATTGAAATTCCATAAGCCCCGGTTCACCGGAAGATCGCGCCCCCAATAGTCGGGGTTACGCGTCAACGTGACGCTCACGCCGGGATTTACATGGGTGACCCGGTAAGGCCCCGAGCCGATCGGGGTGGTCATCGAGGTTTCCTCGAAGGTTGCGGGATCGACGGCACGGCGGGGCAGGACCGGCATCAGGCCGAGGATCAAAGGCAGTTCGCGATCCCCGACGCCGCCGAAATCGAACCGCACTGTCAGCGGGTCCAGCGCCTCGGCTTTTGCGACTTTCGAATAATACTGGCGATGATTGGGACGTCCCTTGTCCCGCAGCAAGGCCCAGGAAAACAGCACGTCATCGGCGGTGACCGGTTGCCCGTCGGAAAAACGCGCCCGCGGGTCCAGGCGGAAGGTGACATAACTCCTGGCGTCATCGGTTTCGACGGTTCGCGCGAGTAGGCCATAGAGCGTGAAGGGCTCGTCATTGCCCCGCTCCATCAGGCTCTCGACCACGAAGCCCCGCATCTGCTGGACGGCGAGCCCCCGCACGATCAGGGGATTGAGGCTATCGAAGGTGCCGAGAATGCCCTGCACCAGCCGTCCGCCCTTTGGCGCATCGGGGTTCGCGTAGGGCATGTGGGTGAAGGTCGCGGGCAGTGCCGGCGCGCCGTGCATGGCGATTGCGTAGCTTTCGGCGGCAAGAGCCCTGTCACGGCCGGTTAAAACCGGGAGGCAGAAGGCGACGAGGCCGCACAGCATGGCCGCGACGCAGCCCGCCGGAACCCACCATTCGGCGCGTCGATGTGATTCGCCTCGGCTCACTATTGACGTCTATCACAGCGCCTGGCGCTCGCGGTGACACGCCGTAAGGTTGGACGGTCGGCATTGATCTTTTCGTACGCGCCTGTATGAAGACGTCCAATTGACCAATCGGGCAGGGCCTGTCACGCATCCGCCTCAATTGGCAAGGAGACAACCGCCAAAATGGCCGGATTTCGGCGTCTACGGCGGCTTTCGGCGCGACCGTTCAGAAAGGGTTTTCCGCAATGAATTTCCGCAAGTTGGCCGCGCCAGTATGGCCGCGTGGGCGCGTTTTTGCCTTGATGGCGATCACCGCCCTGAGCGCCGCGTTCCTCGCGTCTGACGCCTGGGCCCAGACGCCGGCTCCTGCGGCTCCGAAGAGGGCCGCTCCGAAAGCCGCGCAGAAGGCCGCGCCCGGCGCCCCAGCGCAGGCACAGCCGGCGCCCCCACCCGCCGCAGCCGCTCCTGGCGCCCCGCCTGCGGATCAGCAGGTTCAATTGATTTACGCGCCCTGGACCAAATTCTGTCTCAAGGGGCAGGACGCCAACGCCAAGCAGGTCTGCTTTACCGGCAAGGACGGCCGCATCGAATCCGGTCAGCCGGTGGTCGCAGCAGTCGTGATCGAGCCGGAAGGCGAGACGAAGAAGATTCTCCGTGTCACGCTGCCGCTTGGTATGTTGCTCGTTCACGGCACCCGCATCATCGTCGACAACAATCCGCCGGCGCAGAGCCCCTTCGTGATCTGCTTCCAGAACGGCTGCATGTCCGATTACGACGTGACACCCGAGTTGCTCGCCAACATGAAGAAGGGCCAGAACCTCGTCGTTCAGGCGATCTCTTCCAACAATCAGCCGATCACGCTGCCGCTGCCGCTCGGCGATTTCGCCAAGGCCTACGACGGCCCGCCGACCGACCCGAAGCAGTTCGAGGAAAACCAGAAGAAGCTGCAAGAGGAACTGCAGAAGCGCGCCGAGGAAGCGCGCAAGAAGCTGGAGGCAAACCAGCCTGCTGCGGCAGCGCCTGCCAAATAGGTTTTCTTACAACATCGAAAAGAAAGGCGCTCGAACCGAGCGCCTTTTCTTTTTTGTCTTTTTGTCCGTCTTTTGAATTTTGCGCCGACACTAGTTCAGCGATGGATTCCGCGGCCGGTAGCCGCCGGACTTGTCCTTCACGAAGATCTCGGCGACCTGCGAATGCCGGATCGGCTGGCCTGAATTGTCGGGCAGCAAGTTCTGCTCCGAAACATAGGCCACGTATTCGGATTCCGAATTCTCCGCGAGCAGATGGTAGAACGGCTGATCCTTGTGGGGGCGGACTTCCTCGGGGATCGACAGCCACCATTCTTCGGTATTGTTGAATTCCGGATCGATATCAAAAATGACGCCGCGGAAAGAAAAGATCCGGTGGCGGACGATCTGTCCGATCTGGAACTTGGCGGTGCGCGTTTTGATCATAGCTCGTCGAATAAACCATGATGGAGCGTGATGCTAGAGGCAAACGCGCGAATTAACGTTAGCCGCTGATCTCACACGCCAAATCGGGGACAACAAAGACCAAAAGAGCCCGCCGCCGCGGCTCATTCAGACCGAACGTCTCGCGTTGCCGTGACGGCGTATGCGGAAGGTGAGGGCCGCCATGACGGAGCCAATCCCTCGCGCATGGCGAGACGGCGCAGCGGTCCGAACGAACCAATCAGATGCAGACCGGCGGCTCGGAGCGACTGCATCGGCAGAAATGCGCTCAACAGTGAGCGATTGGCGATATCGATGGCGAAGGTCCGGCTCATGACATCGGGGCGTCGCGCGGACGCATAGCGGTTTAACACCGAAGAGGAGCCGGGATCCTCCCCCGCAGCCAAGGCGTTCCGCACGACCTCGGCTAGATCAGCGGCATCGCGCAGCCCCATATTGAGACCTTGCGCGCCGATCGGCGGCAGCACATGGGCGGCTTCGCCGACCAGCGCGATACGCGTGTTGGCAAACTGCCGGGGCTGTTCGATCGCCAATAGGAACCGATTTCGTCCGGGTTCGACCTGCATCTTGCCCAGGATCGAATGCGAGCGGACTTCTGCGGCATCCGACAATTCTTCGTCACTCAACGCCATCAGCCGATCGGCTTCCTTCGGCTCCGCCACCCACACCACGCTGGAACGGTTGCCGGGCAGCGGCACAAAGACGCAAGGTCCCTGCGGGGTGTGAAATTCGGTCGAGATGTTCTGGTGCGGACGGGAATGGCTGATGTTGAACGTCAGCGCCGCCTGACGCAGCTCCCTGCGCTGAACGGTAATGGCCGCGGCCTCCCGGCAGAGCGAATGTCTACCATCAGCGCCGACCACGAGCCGCGCCGATAGCGCTCCCCCATTCGCCAGCTGAACCGAGACGATATCGTCCTGTGCCACGATCGCAGCAGCCTCGTCGTCGAACCGCGTCAGGCTTGTCAGGGCCGCCGCGCGTTCTTCGAGTGCGGACACCAGGACGCGGTTCTCTATATTGTAGCCGAACACATCGAGGCCGATCTCATCGCAGGAAAACCGCACCTCCGGCGCGCGGATCAGGCGACCGGTATCGTCGATCAGGCGCATGACACGCAGCGCGGCGGCCTTGTCCATGCAATGCGGCCAGACCTGAAGCGCTTCCAGGAAATCGATGGACTCGCCGAGAAGCGCCGTCGTCCGGTTATCGGCATAAGCCGATCGCCGGGCAATCAAGGCAACCTTTGCGCCGGACTGCGCGATGGCGATGGCCGCCGCCAGCCCGGCGGGTCCGCCGCCAACCACGGCTACGTCATGGATCGAGGAATGATCACTCATACTCCTGACATTTGTCCTTCCCTGCGGCATTTTCAAGCCCGCGGTCTAGTGTGGCGACTCTGACGTTTCCTTTCAGTGTCGCCGCGAGTGCTTCGAAGGAACGTCAGAGTCAAAGCCACACTAGATCAATAAGTTCGCTAGTGTCCCTTTGGTTCTGACATTCGTAAAAGTGCCCGCCGCGATAGGGTACGAATGTCAGAACCGGGACACTAGATGTGCAAATCGAGGGATTCCTGATAGCAGTTGCCACCACTACTGTCGCAAATCGGCGTATCATTCCCAATGGATCAACAGACCGAAACGCAGCTTCCCCAAGCCTCGCCCATGAAGCGGGCCGCGGCATTTTCGGTGCATGTCTTTACGGCGCTGGGCGCAGGCGTCGCGCTTCTTGCCCTGATGGAAGCCGTTCGTGAGCACTGGACGGCGATGTTCTGGTGGCTGGGAGCAGCACTGGTGATCGATGGCGTGGATGGACCGATCGCGCGTCGCCTCGATGTCGTACGCCTACAGCCGAACTGGTCGGGCGAGGTGCTCGATCTGGTGGTCGATTTCGTGACCTACGTCTTCGTACCCGCTTACGCCATCACCGCTAGCGGCCTTTTGTCGCCATTGGCCGCTCCGATCCTGGGTGTCGGCATCGCGGTCACGGGCGCGCTTTATTTTGCCGATCTCCGCATGAAATCGGATGACAATCATTTCCGCGGCTTTCCGGGATTGTGGAACATGGCCGCCTTCTACCTGTTCCTGCTGCACTGGCCGCCGGTTGCATCGAGCCTTGCGGTCGCCGCCCTGATCGTCCTGACGTTCATGCCGTTCCACGTTGTCCATCCCGTCCGCGTCGCCCGCCTGCGTTGGCTGACCTTGTGTCTGATCGGCGTCGCGACGGTATTGGCCATGGTTGCGCTGATCGACGATTTTAAGCCCGGCACCGCCGTGACATCAGCGCTCTGCGCGATCGGCCTTTATGTGGTTGGCAGCGATAGCGCGGTCCGGCTAGTGCGGTCGCTCAACGCATGATCGCCTTGTTGACGAGTCCGGAAGCGTGGGCTGCATTCCTGACATTGACTGCGCTCGAGATTGTTCTCGGCATCGACAATGTCATCTTTATTTCTGTCGTCGTCTCCGGCATTCCAGCGGAGCAGGCGAGACGCGCACGCCAGATCGGGCTCACGCTCGCGCTGGTGTTTCGCATTCTGCTGCTCAGCCTTCTGGTATGGCTGATCGGACTGACCCGCGCCGTCGTCACGGTTCATGACTTCGCGTTTTCTTGGCGCGATATCATCCTGATCGCCGGCGGGCTGTTCCTGATCGCCAAGGCGACCCACGAAATCCATCGCGAGGTTGAAGCGCAGCAAGACGCACCGACGGCCGCTTCCGGCAAAGCCGCCTTCCTGAAGGTGATATTCGAGATCACCATCATCGACATCGTGTTCTCACTGGACTCCATCATCACCGCAATCGGCATGTCGCAGGACCTGACGATCATGATCTCGGCCGTCGTGATCGCTTGCGTGATCATGTACGCTGCATCGGGTCCGGTGGCGCGATTTGTCGCAGCGCATCCGACCACCAAAATGCTGGCTTTAGCGTTTCTGGTTCTGATCGGCGTTGCACTGGTCGCCGACGGTTTCAAATTCCACATTCCGCGCGGCTATATCTACTTTGCGATCGCGTTTTCGGCGCTGGTCGAATTGTTCAACGTGCTGGCCCGGCATAATCGCCGGGCCAGATAAGCGGCCGGCCGAGCCAAAAAAACGCGCTGAGTTGACAAGATGGCCCTGTTGTCATTCGCTCACAGCAGCGGAAACACGAATGGAGAACGGCAATGACCAAGGCCGTGCGGGTGCACAAGGTTGGCGGTCCGGAGGTCCTCGTCTATGAGGATACCGAGTTACCCGCGCCGGGCTCTGGTGAGGTGCGCATCCGCCAGCACGCGGTCGGCCTGAATTTCATCGACACCTATTATCGCACCGGCCTCTACAAGGCGCCCGGGGGGCTGCCGTTCATCGTCGGCAATGAGGCCGCGGGCGAGGTGCTTTCGGTCGGCCCCGGCGTGACGAATTTCCATCCCGGCGACCGCGTTGCTTATTATGTGAATCTCGGCGCCTATGCCGGCGAACGCAACATTCCCTGGGAAAGGCTGGTCAAACTCCCCGATCACATCACCTACGAGCAAGGTGCGGTGCTGATGCTGAAGGGGCTGACGGTCTGGTATCTCCTGCACAAGACTTTCAAGGTCGAGCCGCATCATCGCGTGCTGATCCATGCCGCCGCCGGCGGCATCGGGCTGCTCGCTTGCCAATGGGCGAGGGCGCTCGGCGCCCATGTGATCGGCACCGTCGGCTCCAGGGCGAAGGCGGATCTTGCGCTCGCCAATGGTTGCGATCACGTCATTCTCTACAACGAAGAGGATTTCGTCGCGCGCGTCAAACAGATCAGCCGCAACGAATTATGCGACGTGGTCTATGACGGCGTCGGCAAGTCAACCTTTCCCGGTTCGCTGTCGTGCCTCAAGCCGCGGGGGTTATTCGTCAGCTTCGGCAGCGCATCCGGGCCGGTCCCGCCATTCGCTATTGCCGAACTCAACAATCACGGCTCGCTGTTTGCGACCCGGCCGAAGCTCAACGACTATATCGGCAAGCGTTCCGAACTGCTGGAAGGCGCCGACACGCTGTTTGCCGCCGTGATCAACGGCAAATTGCACGTGCCGATCAACCATGCCTACGCACTTAAGGATGCAGCGAGGGCCCATAGCGACCTGGAAAGCCGGGCGACGACGGGCGCCTCGATCCTCAAGCCATAAGAAGACACAAGGCTACGCCACCCTTCGCGCGATCCCGGCCTTCGTCAGCAGCGCATCGAGACAACCGATCATCAGGTCGATCTCCTGCCGTGTGACGTTGAGAGCTGGCATGAAACGCAACGCATCGGGACGCGGCGCGTTTAGAAGCACACCGTCGTCCAGCGCCGCGGCCACGATCGACGCCGCGATCGGTACCCGCAGATCGAGCGCCAGCAGCAATCCCCGCCCGCGAACCTCGCCGAGGCCATGCCGGGCCGAGAGTCGCTGCAATTCGCTCTCCAAATAAAGCCCGGTCTCCGCCACCGCTTTCAGGAAGTTCGGAGCGGCGACCTCCTCAAGCACTGCCAAGCCCGCCGCGCACATCAGTGCGTTGCCGTTGAAGGTGCCGCCCTGGTCGCCGTGTTCGAAGCAGGACACGGCCTCGGTAGCGAGCAGCGCCGCGAGCGGAACGCCACCGCCGATTCCCTTGCCGAGTGTCATGATGTCCGGCGCGATCCCCGTGTGCTCGTAGTGGAAGAGCTTTCCGGTGCGGCCCATTCCGGTCTGGATTTCATCTGATATCAGCAACAGGCCATGTGCTGACGTCAGCTCCCGCAGATCGCGCAGGAACTGATCGCTCGCTGGCCACACACCTGCTTCGCCCTGGATCGGCTCCAGCATCACCGCGACCGTGCAGTCGTTAATCAACCGCTCGACCGAGTCCAGATCATGCCATCGCGCTTTGCGAAAGCCGGAAACCTTGGGCTCGAACAAAGGCTCAAAGGCCGCCTTGCCGGAAGCCGACATCGTCGCCAGCGTCCGGCCGTGAAAGCCCCCTTCGAAGGTGATGATCTCGTGTGCGCCATTTCTGTGGAGGGCGCCGTATTTGCGCGCAAGCTTGATCGCGCCCTCGTTGGCTTCCGCGCCGGAATTGGCGAAGAACACACGATCGAAGCAGCTCAAGTCGGTGAGCGCCTTGGCAAGCCTGAGGCTGGTGTCGTTGTAATAGGCCGGACTTGGTGTGATCAATTGCCGGGCCTGAACTGAGATCGCCTCCGCCAAAGCGGGCGGCGAGTGGCCGAGGCAATTCACAGCCCAACCCTGGATGAAGTCGAGATAACGCTTGCCGGCATCGTCCCAGAGATAGGAGCCTTCGCCGCGCACGAAGACGACCGGCGGACGGGCGGTGATTTCCATCAGCGCGTCGAACGAATGCGTCGCATGGATCATGTCGAACTCTCCTGGCGGTTTGCGGGTGAAGGGGTCGGCCAAAATGCAAGAAGGCCGCAACTTTTGGGGTTGCGGCCTTCTCGAAAACGTTGCTGATTTAATCGTTCAGCTTAGTCGTCGGACATGGCGCGCCCCATCCTCGTCACGGCGGTGACGGCGGCAGGCGGCGCGGGCGATGGTCCGGTTGGAGATCATGGGGCGCGCTCTTACAGCGCAAGAGCGGGCATTGTCAAGTGTTAGAAGCCTGCAACAGATCCGTGCAGGTCGTATTCGTCGGAACGTTCGATCCTGGCGGTGACGATCTCGCCGACCTTCAGCGGCCGGCGGCTCGAGATGAAAACCGCGCCGTCGATCTGCGGCGCGTCGGCCTTCGAACGACCTTTGGCAACGGTCGGGCCGACCTCGTCGATGATCACCTGCTGGCGGGTGCCGACCTTGCGTTTCAACCGGCGCGCCGAAATCTTCTGCTGTCGCGCCATCAGGGCGTTCCAGCGTTCCTGCTTGATCTCGTCGGGCACGGCTGGCCCCAGCGCGTTAGCGGGCGCGCCCTTAACCGGCTCGTATTTGAAACAGCCGAGACGGTCGATCTCGGCCCCTTCGAGCCAATCGAGCAATTCGGCAAAATCGGCGTCGGTCTCGCCGGGAAAGCCGACGATGAAGGTCGAGCGCAGTGCGAGCTCAGGACATTGCGCGCGCCAGTTCTTGATCCGCGCCAACGTCTTTTCCTGCGCGGCCGGGCGCTTCATGGCCTTGAGCACCTCCGGGCTTGCGTGCTGGAACGGGATATCGAGATAGGGCAGCACTTTGCCTTCACCCATGAGGCCGATGACCTCGTCGACATGGGGGTAGGGGTAGACGTATTGCAGCCGCACCCAGACGCCGAATTCGCCGAGCGCTTGGGCGAGATCGAAAAACTTCGCGCGGACTTCGCGGTCCTTCCACGGACTGGCGGCATATTTGATGTCGACGCCATAAGCTGAAGTGTCCTGCGAAATGACCAGCAGCTCCTTGACGCCGGCATTGACCAGACGTTCGGCCTCGCGCAGCACGTCATTAGCCGGACGCGACACCAAATCGCCGCGCAATTTCGGGATGATGCAGAAACTGCAGCGGTTGTTGCAGCCTTCGGAAATCTTCAAATAAGCGTAATGCCGCGGCGTCAGCTTGATGCCTTGCGGCGGCACCAGGTCGAGATGCGGATTGTGCACCGGCGGCAATGCGCGATGCACGGCTTCGAGCACGCTCTCGTATTGTTGCGGTCCGGTGATCGAAAGTACGCCGGGGTAGGCAGTTTCGATCTGTTCGGGCTCAGCGCCCATGCAACCGGTGACGATGACCTTGCCGTTTTCCGCCATCGCATCGCCGATCGCGGAGAGCGATTCCTGCTTGGCGCTATCGAGAAAGCCGCAGGTATTGACGATGACGAGATCGGCGCCGTCGTGCTTGCGCGCCAGCTCATAGCCTTCGGCGCGCAGTCGCGTGATGATGCGCTCGGAATCCACCAACGCCTTGGGGCATCCGAGTGAAACAAAACTGACTTTGGGCGCGGCGGCCTGCGACATTCCGGATCTGTCCGATTGATGGGCAGGAGCTAACCCCAAATGTGCCCAATTACAAGGCTTTGAGCCCGCCAGCAGCATGCTATCAATGCGCTTGCTAGTGGAGTGGATTTGACATTCGCTACTCCGTATCCGCGCGTTCGCAAAGCGAACGTCAAATCCAAACTCCACTAAAATCAGTATTTGCTAGTGGTCCCTTAATTCTAACATTTGCAAAAGAGCCTGCCGCACCCGGATGCAAATGTTAGAATTGGACCACTAGGAACGAGTGTACGATGGGCGCCGAGTCGTCTCCTAAAATCGCAATTGTCGATGAAAGCCCGATCCGCGCCGCGATTCTCGAAGAGGGGATGCGGGAGGCGGGCTTCACCGACGTCGTGCGCATCGACGAGATGCAGAGCCTGCTCTCCCGCATCTATGCGCTCGATCCCGACGTCATCGTGATCGATCTGGAAAACCCCAGCCGCGACATTCTGGAACAGATGTTCCAGGTCAGCCGTGCGGTACGGCGGCCGATTGCGATGTTCGTCGATCAAAGCGACGCGGCCTCGATCCAGGCATCGGTCGATGCGGGAGTATCGGCCTATATCGTCGATGGCCTGAAGAAGGAGCGCCTCAAGCCGATCCTCGACCTCTGCATTTCCCGTTTCAACGCTTTCGCCAAGCTCCAGGATGAACTCGATCGCGCCAAATCGGCGCTGGAAGACCGCAAGGTGATCGAACGGGCCAAGGGCATCTTGATGAAGCTGAAGGGCCTGACCGAAGACGAAGCCTATGTGCTGCTGCGATCGACCGCGATGCGCGAGAAGAAAAAAATCGGTGAGATCGCCCAGTCGATCCTGACGGCCTCGGAGCTCTTGAAATGACAACTCCGCTCCAGATCGGCTTCATCCCCCTGATCGACGCGGCCGCCCTGATCGTTGCGGTCGAGAAGGGTTTCGTGCAGGCCGAGGGTCTTGAGGTGAGCCTCGTTCGGGAAGTGTCGTGGTCGAATGTCCGCGACAAACTCAATATCGGTCTGTTCGACGCCGCGCATATTCTGGCTCCCGTTCCCATCGCCTCAAGTCTTGGGCTCGGACATGTCAAGGTCCCGATCGTCGTGCCGTTGACGCTGAGTCTCAACGGTAACGCCATCACGGTGTCGCCGGCGCTTTATGCGGAGATCATGACCGAAATCGACGGCGAGGCTCTTGATCCAATGGCGACCGCGCGAGCGCTGTCGCGGGTCGTGGCAACACGACGCCGAAACGGCGGCGAACCGCTGACCTTCGGCATGACGTTTCCGTTTTCGACCCATAACTACCAGCTGCGTTTCTGGATGGCCGCCGGTGGCATCGATCCGGACGAGGACGTCCGCCTTGTCGTTCTGCCGCCACCTTTCATGGTCGACAGCATCGCGGGCGGTCAAATCGACGGCTTTTGTGTCGGCGCCCCCTGGAATTCGATAGCGGTCGATCGTGGCGTCGGCCGAATTCTGCATTTCGGTTCGGACATCATGCAGCGCGCGGCAGAGAAGGTGCTGGCGATCCGGCAGCCTTGGGCGGAGAAAAATCAGCAAGCGCTCGCCGCGCTGGTTCGGGCGGTCTTTGGTGCGGCACAGTTCATTGAGACGCCCGGCAACCGGAACGACGTGGCGCGGATTCTGGCGCGGGGCGAATATATCGGCGTTGATGCCGAGGTAATCTTACGAACCTTGCAGGGACGTTTGAAGATTGCCCCGGACGGAACCATCCGCGAAGACGATCGCTATATGCTGCTTGCAAGGGAAGAGGCTTCGGCTCCCGACCCGATCCAGGCGGCCTGGCTTTATGCCCAAATGGTACGGTGGCGACAGACGTCGCTCAGTCCAAAGGCCCTAACGGCCGCGCAGAGCGTGTTCCGGCCCGACCTGTACGAAGCCGCCTTTGGGCGCGACACCCAGCGCCAAACCGCTTCGAGAGCCATCGGCGCATTCACAGGGCCGGTCTTCGATCCCGAGCAGATCGCTGCCTATTTCGCAGCCCTCCAGATCGGGGACGGAAAGCTCTAGCGCGACCGTCTGACGCAAAAATAGGCAGCACCTCAACCATGATTATTATTTGAGCAATGTGCTCAAAATTCGTGGATGCCAGCTTGGGCCGCGTTGCTTCGGATTTCTGTAAGAGATTGAAATAATAACAGTTTACGGGACGAATCGCTGTGGCACGCAACTTGTATATTGCAGTGCAGCCAGCGCCACAGACGTCCGTTGGCGTCTATCGCGATGGATTTCCGCAGCAACGAGGCTCAGCGGACCGCCTGGAGTAGTCCAGGGACCATCAACCCATTTCTTTCACTCGTTGCGCCGCGTGAAACGTGGCAGCCGGAGCTTTGTTATGGACTATATCAAGCCTGCCGACGTCGCTATTTCGATGATTGATGCCAGCGCGAGGAAGCTGGCGCTGGCGCCGCGCGATCTCATGATCCGCGGCATCCTGGCCGGCGCGCTGCTTGGCGCGGCAACGACACTCGCCTTTACGGGAGCGGCCACGACCGGCCAACCGATCGTCGGCGCCCTGATTTTTCCGGTCGCCCTCGCCATTATCGTGGTGCTCAATCTCGAACTCGTCACCGGGAGCTTTGCCCTGGTGCCGCTGGCGCGCCTCGAGGGCAAAGCAACTTGGGGCGCCGTCTTCGCCAATTGGTCCTGGGTTTACCTCGCCAATCTGATCGGCAGCATTGCCTTCGGCGTTCTTATCGCGGGATCGCTGACCAACATGGGCAAACTGGAAGTGGCGGGCATAGCGGCGCGCATTGTGGCTGCCGCCGAAGCCAAGACCATTGCCAATGAGGCGATCGGCGCGGCGGGCATGCTGAGCCTTTTTGTAAAAGGCATCCTCTGCAACTGGCTGGTCAGCCTCGGCGTCGTTCTCGCTCTCACCTCCAGCTCTACCATCGGAAAAATCGCCGCAACCTGGATCGCCATCTTCCTGTTCTTCGCCCTCGGCTTTGAACACGCCGTCGTCAATATGTTCCTGATTCCGACGGGCATGCTGCTTGGCGCCAAGGTCACCATTTACGATTGGTGGGTGTGGAACCAGATCCCGGTCACGCTCGGCAATATCGTTGGCGGATTCGTCTGCACGGGCCTTGCGCTCTATTCCACCTACAAGCCGACAGATCAGGCGATCCCCAGCACGCAAGTTGCCGTCCAGGCGGCAGAATAACGGTGCGCTGACCCTATGAAACTTGAAATGCTAACGGTCGACTTCACCGACGAACAAAAGCGCTACCTCGAAGGTTTTGCCGCCGGCGTACAGATATTGCGAAACGGCCGCGGCCTTCCCGGTGGTGCTTCGACGCCGGCGCAGGCCAATGCCGAGCCGGCCGGGCCGGATGCGGCGCACATCAAGGCGCAGGATCAGGTTCTCGCATCGGGGAAAAAACTTGCCGATCAGGAGAAGTTCAAGCGCGAGGAGCATCCCTTCGACGCCTATCCGCGGCTTAGGCAGCAAGCACTGACCAACGCGCCTCCATCGCCGGCGGATAATTTCCGCTGGCGCTATTACGGCCTGTTCTATGTTGCGCCGGCCCAAGACTCCTACATGTCGAGGTTACGGATACCGAACGGCATTCTCAAACATTGGCAGTTCGCAGGACTTGCCGATCTCGCCGAGCGCCTGTGCGGCCCCTATAGCCATGTCACGACCCGCGCCAATCTTCAGGTGCGCGAAATTGCGCCGAAGAACGCGGTCGCACTGATCGAGGGTATTCAAGATCTCGGCCTCTGCTCGCGCGGCTCGGGCGCCGACAATATTCGCAACGTCACGGGCACACCGACCGCCGGTATCGATCCGCAGGAGTTGATCGACACCCGCGACTATGCGCGCGAATGGCACTACCACATCCTTAACGACCGCTCGCTCTATGGCCTGCCGCGCAAATTCAACGTCGCGTTCGATGGCGCGGGCCAGATCGCGGTGCTGGAAGACACCAACGACATCGCCTTCGCTGCCGTTGAGTTGAAAGATGGTTTCGGCGTCGAGTCGGGCGTGTGGTTTCGCCTCGGGATCGGCGGCATCACCGGCCACAAGGATTTTGCAAAGGAAACCGGTATCATCGTCAAGCCGGAGGACGCAACGAAGGTGGCCGATGCGATCGTGCGCGCCTTTATCGATACGGGCGATCGCACCAACCGCCTCAAGGCGCGCCTGAAATACGTCATCGACAAAATCGGAATGGATAAATTCATCGAGCTGGTCGAAGCAAAACTCGGCCATGCCTTGACGCGGGTCCCGCCGGACGCACTCGCGCCGCGTCCCACCTTCGATCGGATGGCCCATATTGGCGTCCACAAACAGAAGCAGGATAGCCTGAACTGGATCGGAGTGGCTTTGCCGCTCGGCAAGATCACTTGCGAACAGATGCGCGGCCTCGCCAGGATCGCGTCCGATCTTGGCGACGGCGACATACGATTGACCGTCTGGCAAAACCTGCTGATTTCAGGCGTGAGTGACGAGAACGTCGCACTTGCGGTCGCGGCCGTCGAGGCGATCGGGCTTGCGGCCAACACCTCGCAAGTTCGTGCGGGCCTGATCGCCTGCACCGGAAATACCGGCTGCAAGTTCGCCGCCTCCAACACCAAGGCCCATGCGGCCGCGATCGGCGACTGGTGCGACGGCCGCGTCGAAGTCAACACGCCATTGAACATCCATCTGACCGGCTGCCATCATTCCTGCGCGCAACACTACATCAGCGACATCGGCTTGATCGCCGCCAAGGTCCCCGTCGGCGACAGTGAGGATACGGTCGAGGGCTATCATCTGTTCGCCGGCGGCGGGTTCGGCCCGAACGCCGACATAGGCCAGGAGGTCTATCGCGACCTCAAGGCCGAGGACGCCCCGCAAACGGTAGAGAAGCTGCTGAGGGCCTATCTGGCACATCGCGCGGGGCCATCGGAAACCTTCCTGACCTTCGCGCGCCGTCACGACGGCGAAACGCTGCGGAAGTTGGCGGACGCGGAGACCTCCTCATGAATCAGATCACGCCCCCGCCCAAGATCGAGATCATTCCCTCGAGCGCGCCGTTTTCTGAGGCGCAACGCACCTGGCTTAACGGCTTTTTCGCAGGCTTGCTGACCGAAACGGTGACGCCGCTGTCAGCCGAGCAGGGCGCCGCCGTCATGAAAGGCCCCGCAGGCGACAGCGACGATGGTGCTGCGCCCTGGCACGATCAGACCATGCCGATCTCAGATCGCATGAAGCTTGCGGAGGGACGCCCGCTGCGGCGGCGCATGATGGCCGCGATGGCGCAACAGGATTGCGGCCAGTGCGGCTACAATTGCCATGACTATTCCGAGGCCATTGCGAGCAAGGCAGAAGCTCGTCTGAACCTCTGCGTCCCCGGCGGCAAGGAAACCGCCCGGATGCTGAAAACCCTCCATGAAGAGCTGGACAAGGCTCCGGCCGCGACGCCTGACCCGGCGGCAACGCCAGTCGCGCCGGCGGCAGTATCCTTCGTGGAGCTTGGCCGATCGCGCGACAATCCCACGCCCGCGACGTTCCTGTCGCGGCGCTTGCTCAACAAGAGCGGCTCGGAAAAGGAAACCTGGCACATCGAGTTCGATCTTGCCGGAAGCGGCCTCGATTACGTCGTTGGCGACTCCTTCGGCATTTTCGCCCGTAATGAACTCGGCCATGTTGATCAGGTCATCGCGCTGCTCGGGGCTTCGCACACGACGGAAGTGCGTGGGCGGACGCTTCGCGAGGTCCTGACCGACGAAGTCTCGCTCGCGCCCGCACCGGATTCGCTGTTCGAACTGATCTCCTTCATCACCGGTGGCGCCCAGCGCGAGAAAGCGCGCGCGTTGGCGCAGGGCGATGATCCCGATGGCGATGGCGCGACGCTGGACGTGATGGCAGCCTTGCAGAAATTCTCGGGCGTTCGGCCGCATCCGGAAGCCTTTATCGAAGCCCTCGAACCGCTGCAGCCCCGGCTTTATTCGATTTCTTCTTCCCACAATGCCACCCCCGGCAAGTTGTCATTGACGGTGGATTGCGTGCGCTATGTCGTCGGCAAGCGCAAGCGGCTGGGTCTTGCCTCGAACTTCCTCGCCGCGCGCGTCCAGGCGGGCGATCAGGTGAAAGTCTATGTACAGAAGGCGCACGGTTTCGGCCTGCCGCAGGATCCGAAGATTCCGATCATCATGATCGGGCCGGGTACCGGCGTTGCGCCGTTCCGCGCCTTTTTGCTCGATCGCAGGGCCACCGGCGCCAACGGTCGCAACTGGCTGTTCTTCGGCCACCAGCGATCAAGCTGCGACTTCTTTTATTCGGACGAATTGAACGCCATGAAAACCGCGGGCCTTCTCACGCGGCTATCGCTCGCGTGGTCGCGCGACGGCGACAAGAAATTCTATGTACAAGACCGCATGCGCGAGGTGGGCCGGGAGCTGTGGTCGTGGCTTGCGGAAGGCGCTCACGTCTACGTCTGCGGCGATGCCAAGCGAATGGGAAAGGACGTTGAGCGCGCGCTTGTCGATATCGTCGCCCAGCATGGTGCGCGCTCGACCGACGAAGCCATCAACTTTGTCGGCGAACTCAAGAAGAAGGGCCGCTATCAGCAGGACGTGTATTAGCCGTGTATCTGGTATTCCAGCAGAACCGGTTCCGGAACGTGAAAATTCGAACGAATAAAATTCCTGCTCAGTCCGGTTGTGAAGAAGTTTTCGCTCGCGTTTGACTCCAGGAGAGTAGCGATATCGCTTTTTTGCGTTCCGTCTTGCCTCGCCGTGGGAACGATACTCTGCTGGCACCCAATGCTAGTGGTCCTTCGATCCCGACATTCGTAAAGACGCATGCTGAAACGGAAAGCGAATGTGAAAGTCGGGCCAATGGGTTGGAGATTGGCCATGCGCGAACTGTCCGCGGAAGCTCGTTTGCATCTGTATGCGCGCTCGCTGTCCCGCAAAACCGGAACAGGATTCCATGCGGCGGCGCTCTACGGCGCCTTCGCACTGATTGCAGGCGTCGTTTTCGGAACGCTCTCAGTTCATCCTTTTTGACGAGTGACGCCTGAAGCTTCTTGGCGATCGCCGCTAACGTTTGAACGGCGCGACCTCAATGCCGGCGTCTTTGAGCGCCTGGCGAACGCCGCGCGCGATATCGACGGCGCCCGGCGTATCCCCGTGAATGCAAATCGTATCGGTGCGCATCTTGATCACCTTTCCGGTGACTGACACCACAGCGCCATCCTGCACCATCCGCACCACCCGCTCGGCGATCTGTTTGGGGTCGTGGAGGACCGAACCCGGCTTCTTGCGTGAAACCAGGTTGCCGTCGTCCTCATAAGCGCGGTCGGCGAAGATTTCATGCGCCATCGGCAAGTTTGCCGCTTCGCCGGCCGCCACCAGCTTGGAGTTGGCAAGCACGACAAAGACCAGGTTCCGGTCAACCGCCTTGATGGCGGAGGCGATCGCACGCGCCGTGCTTTCTTCCTCGCAGGCGACGTTCGACAGCGCGCCATGCGCCTTGACGTGGGTGACCTTGTAGCCGCAAAGCGCCGCGACCGCCTGCAAGGCTCCGATCTGATAGGCGACGAGGTTTTCGATTTCGGAGGCGCGCATGCCGTAAAACGGCCGGCGGCCAAAGCCGTGGATGTCGCGGTAGCCGGGATGCGCACCGACGCTGACGCCACGGGCTTTTGCCAATTCCACTGTCTTGCGCATGGTGTCGTAGTCGCCGCCGTGCAAGCCGCAGGCCACATTCACGGACGTCGCAACGTCGATCATCGCGGCGTCATTGCCCATTTGCCACACGCCGAAGGACTCGCCGAGATCACTGTTCAGGTCGACCGTTTTCATGTTGTTGTCCGCTTGTTGGTTGGTCTTGAATTTATTCCCGCGTTAGCACGTCGGCTGGAACTTGCCACGTTCGGGCGTCCACTGCGCTGACGGCAACGCCGGCGACGTTGGCATCCTGCAGCGCCTCGATATTGAGATCAAAGCTCTCGATGGAGCCGAGCCGATCGGGCAGGGTACGCAGCAACTCGGCAAATTTGCGCGCCTCGGCTTGCGCCTCTTCCATGCTGATGGCCTTGAACCGGAAAGCAGTTCCGGCCGGAACTTGCGCAAACCGTCCGAAATCGGCTGATATCACGGTTGCGATTTTGGGATATCCGCCGCTGGTGCCGCGATCGGACATCAGCACGATCGGCTGGCCGTTGCCGGGCACCTGGATGCTCCCGTTGACGGTGCCGTCGGAAACGATGTTGTGGCCGTGCAGGTGTTTGATGACGGGCCCTTCCAGCCGATAGCCCATGCGATCGCTGGTCGCCGATATCTTCCATTCGCTATCGAGAAACAGGTCGATCGCATCGTCGCCAAATTCGTCGTTCTGCGGGCCCAGTGCAACACGGATCGGGCCCGTCGTCGCGGCCGGCAAATCGATCCGGCGTTCAGGCGCAGCACTTGCCGCCGCGACGCCCAATTCGTCGCCGGCCTGCAACGGGCGCGGGAAGGGGCTACCGAGACCAACGCGCGCATTCACCGAAAAGCTTCCGAACATCGGTTCGCCCCGAAAGCCACCCTCGATCGCGAGATAGCTGAAGGCGCCGCCTTGCGCCATGCCGAGCTTCAGCGTCTCGCCATCGGCGATGGTCGCGGACGTAGCCGGGGCCACCATGCGTCCGCCAATCTCGGCGCTGCGCGGCGCACCTGCCAGCGCCACACGAACCGCCCCGCCGCGTGCCTTGAACGCGGCGCCATACGGACCGATTTCGATCGCCGGTGCCAACAGCGTATTTCCGGCAAGACAATTGGCGGCGGCAAGCGCGAGCCGGTCCATCGCGCCGCTCGGCGTCAGGCCAAAACGCTGGGCGCCGAAACGTCCGCCGTCCTGCACCGAGCTTGCCGGGCCAATCGATGAAATGATGAGCCTGGTGCCGCCTATTTGAAGTTCCTGCGTCACAAGCGGCTAGCTCCGTTCAGGAACTTCAAATGGAAAAGCGGCACCAGAGCCAATAAGTTTGCCAGTGCCCATGACTTTCCGAAGTTCGTGAAAGGTAGGCGCTGAGGCGTTAGCACGAACTTCGGAAAGTGGGCACTGGTCATGCGGCGATCAACTCGGCGATGATGTCGCCATGCTCGGCGGCGCGTTCCTGCTCGACATAGGTCTTGGCATCGATCCGATAGAACTTCACGCGATCGCCCGGCTCAAGCAGGAAGGTCGGGTCGCGATGCAATTGATAGGTTCTGACCGGCGTGCAGCCCAACAGATGCCACCCGCTTGGACCAGCAATGCATTGGATGCCGGCCTGGACTCCGCCGACCGAGATCGTCCCTGTGGGTGTCAACAGGCGAGGATTCCGCCGCCGCGGCATATGCAGGGACTCCTGCAAGCCGCTGAGATAGGACCAGCCCGGCGTGAATCCGAGCATGGCGACGCGGTAGTCGCCGGCAATGTGCCGTGCCACGATGTCGTCCGGCGTGGTGCCGAGCGTCTTGGCAACGTCCTCGAGGTCAATGCCGTACTCGCCGCCATAGGCGACGGGAATACGCCAGCGCCGACTGTTCTCTGACGAAGGCACCGGCCGCTGAGCGAGCTCGATCAGCCGTTTGCCCAATGTCTCAAAGCCGATCTGCACGGGATCGTAGTGGACGAGGAGCGATCGATAGGTGGGCACGGTTTCCGTCACGCCGGCGATCGGCTCACTCGCCAGGGTGCGGTCGAGCGCCAGCACCCGCCGATTGGCTTCATCATCAATTTTGCGGCTGAATTCGACGGTGATGGCGCTGTCACCGCTGGGCAGAAGGCGGGGTGGAGAAATTGGCGTAGCCATAGCCTCACTCAGTCCGAAAGTCTGTCGGTCGATGCCTCGGCCCTCGCATATCCCGGGCTACGGCGAAAGTCTGCACAAGCCTATCATCGAAGCCTTGCAAGTGCGACCCGCTAACGTAAAAAATGCCTGTTATTTCAATAAACTAATGCAACAACCTCCGATAAGATGTGATGATCGCGGCGATGCCCGCCCACTAGCGCCGGACAGCAATGCCCGAGAGCCCTTGACGCGGTGCTAGTGGTCCGATTCTAACATTCGCATCCCTTCCCAGCGGGCACTTTTGCGAATGTTAAAATCAAAGGACCACTAGCGGTTATAAGTTTCTAGTGGAGTTTAGGATTTGACATTCGCTTGACGAACTCGCAGCTAGATGGGTAGCGAATGTCAAATCTACTCCACTAGCGTCTCGCAAGATGCGCGCCAATTCATCCCACCGGAGTGCATGTTTCAATGTCGTTATCCGCCGAAGCCGTCAAAATCCTTTCGCACGTCACGACCGCCACCGTCACGACCGTCCTGCTCAAGAAGGGCCTGCGCAATGTCTGGCTGCGGGGGACGAAGCCGTTGCGGCCGGGGCAGAAGCGGCTCGTCGGGCCGGCCTTCACGCTGCGCTTCGTGCCCGCTCGTGAAGACCTTGCGACGCCGGAGTCCTGGTCGTCGCCGATCTCGACCAGAACGGCCATCGAAGCCATGCCGGACGGCTGCATCGCCGTGGTAGACGCGATGGGCGTCACCGACGCCGGCATTTTCGGCGACATCCTGTGCGCTCGCATGGTCAAGCGCGGGGTTTCGGCGCTGATTACCGACGGCGTGGTTCGCGACGTCGAAGGCGTGCTCGGCACCGGCTTGCCGGTGTGGTGCGACGGCTATGCCGCGCCGCCTTCCGTGGCAGGTCTGACCTTTGTCGGCTGGGGCGAACCGATCGGCTGCGGCGGCGTTGCCATTTTTCCGGATGACGTGATCGTCGCCGATCAGGACGGCGCCGTCGTGATCCCCAAGGCCTTCCTCGATCATATTTTGGCCGAGGGCGCGGAGCAGGAGCGAATGGAGGCCTGGATCGTCAATGAGGTCAATAACGGCGCGGTGCTGCCCGGCCTCTATCCGATGAATGCAGAAACCAAGGCGCGCTACGCAGCTTCAAAGAAATAAGAACAAGCAAGGAGGATAGCTCATGGATCTCCATCTCGCTGGTTCGCGGCCAACCCGCCGCGGACCGAAGGAATCTTTCACCGGTACGGTCTGGCAGGATCCGATTGTTGAAGCACCAGCGCCGGCGCGGATCCGGGCCAGCAGGGTGTCCTTCGAACCGGGCGCGCGAACCAATTGGCACACGCATCCGCTCGGGCAAACGCTATTCGTCATTTCGGGCGTCGGACGCTTCCAGACCAAGGGCGGCCCGGTGCGGGAAATTCGCCCCGGTGACGTGATCTGGATTCCGCCGGGTGAGAAGCATTGGCATGGCGGATCGCCGGCCAATGCCATGACCCACATTGCCATGCAGGAATCGCTCGACGGCAGTCACATCACCTGGATGGAGCCGGTCACGGACGAGGAATATGCGGTGAAAGTCGGCTGACAAGATTCTCACGCTGCCGCGGAGATCTACTCGAACCAGATGGCATAGATCTTTGCAAAACGGCCGTCGTCACGCGCCTGTTTGATCCAGTTATCGACAAAGGTTTTCAGCGCTGCATCCGGTTGCAGCCAATAGGCCTTTTGCGCGTGGTCGAAGGGGTGGTCAGGGTGGACCGCGCAGAGCACACCAGGATGCAGCTTTTGCTGATATCGCGTCTCTGAGGCGTCGGTGATCATGAGATCGGCTTGGCCTCTGACGATCTCATCGAAGATCGTGACGTTGTCTGGATAGACCCTGATCTCGGCACGCTTGATATGAGCACGGGCAAATCGTTCGTTGGTGCCGCCGGGATTGACGATCACCCGCGTGCCCGGCCTGTCGATGTCGACCAAGGTCTCGAATTTGCCGAGGTCCTTGCAGCGCGCGATCGGCGTTTTGCCTTCCTGCATGATGGGCGCTGAAAAACTACCCCTGCGCTCTCGTTCGGGTGTGATCGAGATGCCTCCCATCGCGACGTCGAAACGATCCGCCTCGAAGTCGCCGGTGAGTTGCGGCCACGCCGTGCGCACATACTCGACCCTGACGCCGAGCGCCTTGCCGAGGCCGTCTGCCATATCGACGTCGAAGCCGCGAAAGGTCGATGTCCCCGGGTCGAATGCGCTGAAGGGCGCATAGTCGCCGGTCATCCCGACGCGCAACGTCCCGCGTTGGACGATCGCCTCAAGCCGCGTTGGTTGCTGGCCCTGCGCCGAGGGCGCGAGCAGCGCAACCACGGCAGCGAGACAAAGGAAAATTCGAACCATCATTCTTCTCTTGATAAGACCTCGCCGCCGAAATAAGCGAGCATATCGACTTGCGGGGCGATCCCGATGATGAGCAGGCTGGCTAGCTGTGGAAAGGATCGTGAGCGTGACCATCTCAATGCACCAGGCCTCCGTCGGGGTTTTCACTCATTTTCTGAACAGCCTGTCCGATCTCCTGGACCTCGTTGCCGCGCACGCCGAAAAGCGAAGGATTGAGCCCGCCGTTTTGCTCAACATGCGGCTCTATCCGAACATGTATAATCTTATCCGTCAGGTCGGCGAAGCCAACCGGCATGCCGTGCTTGCCTGCGCGCTGCTTGCCGGAATCGATCCGCCGGTTTTCCCGGAATCCGAACCCGATATCGCGGAACTGAAAGCACGCATCGTGACGGTAAAGGATTTCATGGCGAGCATACCGTCATCGCAAATCGACGGCACCGAGGAAAAGGACGTCGTCTTTACATTCCGCAACGGCGTGACGCGGCAATTCACCGGGCAATCGTTGCTGTTGACCTTCAGCGTGCCGCAATTCTTCTTCCACGTCACGACAGCCTACGACATCCTGCGCCATAGCGGCGTCGAACTCGCCAAGAAGGATTTTCTGGGAAAGCCGGATCGGGCCGTCAAGCGAACCTGATTTCTCGACAAGCGGCGGTCTCAGCTTTCGCTAGCGCCTGAGGATGTCGGCTGCGGCAGCGCGCCCGGCCATTTCATTCCTGAGCGCCTCAAATCGCTGCCGCGCTTCGCTCGCCTGGTCATCGACGAACCTGACGGCGGCGTCCGCCGACATTGGTCCGCTTGTGATCGAGCGGGAATTGTCGCCGATGGTTTCATCCACGAAGTAGCGATCGTCGCTTTCGCCGCGGACGGTCCACCTGAAGCGGATGGCCTCCATCGGCCCCGGACCGACTTTCGAATAGCCATCAACTTCCGTGCCCGGCGCCGGCTTTGCCGGTTTTTCGTCGGCAACAGGTCGCGCAGCCGGGAAAGCCGGCTGATCGAGGATGCTGGCGATGGCCGCAAGCGCGTCGTCGGTGGGGTCGCCCTCAGTCAATCGTTGGTCTCCAAAAGCTCAAACCGTCTCGCGCATCGATCCCGCGACTGCCCTCAAGTACCTTTTCTTCGGATTGAGGCTGAGTTTTGTCAGCTTGCGCTCTGACCGGAGGTATCTTCTTCCTCCGGTCAGGAGAGCACGTCCTGATTGATCACGTTCTGGCGTATCGGTGCGCCATCCAATGCGCTCAGAATATTGCGAGCCGTCTGCTCGCTCATCCGATCCACGGCTTCCCATGTGACGCCGGCAACGTGAGGCGCGATGATCACATTCGGCAATTCAAATAACGCATTTGGCACCGGCGGCGGTTCCTGCGCAAAAACGTCAAGACCGGCGCCTGCGAGTTGGCCGGAGGTGAGCGCGTCATAGAGTGCTACCTCGTCGATAATGCCGCCGCGGGCCGTATTGATGAGATAGGCCGACGGCTTCATGCGCTTCAACCTGGCCGCATTGAACATTCCGACCGTCTCCGGTGCCTTCGGGCAGTGGATGCTGACGAAGTCGGCGCGCGGCAGCGCCGCATCGAGGTCGCCGACTGCCTCGCAACCTGCGCTCCTGATTTCCTCCGCCGACTTGTAGGGGTCATAAACTAGAACGCTCATTTCCATCGCGAGGCAGCGTTTCGCGGTGCGCGTGCCGATCCGGCCAAAGCCGATAATCAGGACGGTTTTGCCATAGAGATCGTAAGGCAATTTGCCGAGCCGCCTGCTCCATTGGCCGTCCTTGACAAGCGCATGCAATTCGTTGGCGCGCTTGGCGAGCGTCAGCATCATGAACAAGGCTTGTTCAGCCACCGAAGGCGAATTGGCTACTCCGACCACCATCAGCGGAATCTGGCGGCGGCTCAGGGCAGGGACGTCGACCGCGTCAAAACCGACGCCAATCCGCGTCACGACCTTCATGTCCTTTGCTGCCTCAAGCTCCGTTTCGCCAAAACGGGTGGCGCCGAGCGCGACGCCGTGGACCGGCGCGTGCGCTTTTAACAACGCCTCGAAATCGGCAGCGGAAATCAGATTGGGGAATTCGATGAGTTCGATGTCGTCCCGTTCTCTCAGGAGCGCGCGGCCGCCTTGCGCCATGGTCTGGGTGATGAAGATTTTCTTCTTGTTGGTTGTCATTCCCGGCCCGTCTCCGCATTTGGTGCGCCGTCAAATGACGGCGCCAGTGACCTCATTTAGCAGGTGCATATTGTTGAGGTCCACCGCCAAGCGGAGCGCTTCGCCGTCGCGGGCGCAAGCATTGGGATTGACCCTTCCGCAGACCAGCTTGTCGGCAAGGGTGAAGTAAATCAGCGTCTCCATCCCCATCGGTTCGGTCACGTCCAGCATGGCATCGAAAGCCTCAACTCCAGGTTCGGCGTGGGCTTTCGCCTCCGTGATGTGCTCAGGTCGTAACCCCAACAGCAGCTTTTGATCCGGCTTGGCATCTTGATAGCGCGCCGCTCGGGCCGGCGGCAGCGGAAAGGCGATCTGCTCCGTCAGCCGGACATGCAGCTTCCCTGCGGTCTCTTCGAGCCGGCAAGGCAGGAAATTCATCGCGGGCGACCCAATAAAGCCTGCCACAAAGCGGGTGGCCGGCTTGTGATAAAGATCCTGCGGTGTTCCGATTTGCTCGATACGGCCTTTATTCATGACCACGACCCGGTCGGCAAGCGTCATCGCTTCAACCTGGTCATGGGTCACGTAGACGGTGGTGGTTCGAACTTTTTGATGAACTTTCTTGATCTCGATCCGCATCTGCACCCGCAGCTTGGCATCGAGATTCGAAAGCGGCTCGTCAAACAGGAAAACCTTCGGGTTGCGGACAATCGCCCGCCCCATCGCCACACGCTGGCGCTGGCCGCCCGATAGCTGCTTGGGTTTTCGATCGATCAACTCGACGATATCCAGCATGCGAGCGGCTTCATCGACGCGCGCCTTGATCTCGGCCTTCGGGAAATGCTTCAGGCGCAGCCCGAACGACATGTTTTCGGCAACCGTCATGTGCGGATAGAGCGCATAGTTCTGGAAAACCATCGCGATGTCCCGGTCCTTCGGCGGCACATCGTTGACGACGTCCCCACCAATCATGACGTCGCCGTCAGTGATATCTTCCAGCCCTGCGATCATGCGAAGGGTCGTCGACTTGCCGCAGCCCGAAGGCCCCACCAGCACGACGAATTCATGGTCGGCAATGTCGAGATCGATGCCGCGCACAGCTTCCACATCGTCGTAACGCTTGACGATCTTACGCAAGTTTACTTCGGCCATGCGCTTCAACCCTTCGTCGCACCGGCGGTGAGGCCGGCAATGTAGTAGTCCATCAGGAAGGCATAGATGACGAGCGGCGGCGCGGCGCCAAGCAGGGCGCCGGTCATGATCTGTCCCCAATTGAAGACGTCGCCCTTGATCAGCGTCGTGATGATACCGACCGGCAGAACCAGCTGATCCGTGGAAGTGGTGAAAACCAGCGGATACAGAAACTGCGCCCACGAGACGGTGAAGGCGAAGATGGTTGCCGCAATCAAGCCAGGAAGGGCGACCGGAATGAAGATGCGGGTCAGGGTCTGAAACCATGAGGCGCCATCGATGATCGCCGCCTCATCCAGCTCCTTCGGGATGGACGCAAAATAGCCGATCATGATCCAGGTGCAGAATGGCACGGTGAGCGTCGGATAGATAAGTACCAGCACGTACCAGCGGTTGATCAGTTGGATTCCCGTCCAGTTGCTGAACTGCGCGAACATCTTGAACAAGGGGATGAACAAGAGACTGTCCGGAATGAGATAGGTCAGGAACACGCCGGTAGCGAGCGTTGCGGAGCCCCAAAATTTCATTCGCGCCAACGCGAAAGCTGCCGGCACGCTAATCAGCATGGTGACGATGACCACGGCCGCTGAAACCATGGCAGAATTCCAGAAAAATCGCAGATACTGATTAGATCCCAGCAACTCGACGTAGTTGCCGAGGGTAGGATGGAATACCCACCAGGGATTGGTCGCGGCCGAAATTTCCGCACTGCCCTTGAGCGAGGTAATCAGCATGTAGAGCGGAGGCGTCAACGAAAAGACGGCAAACAGCGCGAGAAAGAAATACGACCAGCGCAGCGCCCAGCGGCGATCGCGGCTCATGCTGCGATACTTGACGTTGCGCCGGGGGCCTGCCTTGTCGATCGCGAGCGCGCTCATCAGGCTTCGTTTCCGCGTTTGGTGACATCGCGCAGGATGAAGAACGCAGCCACGGCCAGGATCGGCGCCATGAACAGCGAGATGCTGGCTCCCAGCGGAATGTCGCGGCTTTCGATACCGACGCGAAACGCCCACGTCGCGAAGATGTGGGTTTGATCGATCGGACCACCGGCGGTCAGGATTTGAACGATGTCGAAATTCGCAAATGTCACGATCAGCGAGAACAGCGTCGTGATCGCGATGATGTTGCGCATCATCGGTAGCGTCACATACCAGATGCGTTGCCACCAGTTGGCGCCATCGATGGCGGCGGCTTCATAGAGCTGGTCCGGCACCGATTTCAGCGCGGCGAGATACATGATCATGAAAAACGGCGCGCCATACCAGACATTGACCAGAATAACCGAGAAGCGGGCCCAGCCGGCCTCACCCAGCCATGGGACCGGTCCGATGCCGAATAGACCGAGCGTGTAATTGAAAGCGCTGTAGGAGGGATCGAACAACCACAACCAGGCAAGCGTGCTCATGGCCGGCGGGATCACCCATGGTACGAGCAGCATGCCCCGCCATTTACGCTGCTTCTTGGAAGGAATGTTGTGGGCGAAATGGGCAACGATAAAGCCGATCAGCACCTTGAAGATCACGGCCGTGATGGCGAAGATGCAGGACTGCTCAACCACCATCCAGAAAGTATCGCGCTTGAACAGGAATTGAAAATTTCCGAAGCCGACAAACCTGGTCATCGACTTGTTCAGCGTCGCCAGATGGACCGAATAAAGAGCGGGGTAGATCACCAGAATTGCGATGAGCAGTATCAGCGGCAAAGTCATGAAAAACGCAACTGTCGACTTCCGCTTCAGTGCATTGCGTAATCTCGTACGCATGGCGATGCGTCGGACGCCCCGAACACTGCCCTGTTGAAGTACGACGTCGACCATGGTGCACGTCTTCCCTTGTGGGATCATTCACCGAGAGAGCCGACGTTCGAACGGTCGGCTCGGGAGGAAGTCGCCGCGAGCTACCGCAAAATAGTCGCGGCGACGCTAGTGCAGTGGATTTGACATTCGCTATCCACTTGGTCCCGAATTCGTACAGCGAATGTCAAATCCAAAGCTCCACCAGAAACCTATATTTGCAAGTGGTCCTTTAATTCCAACATTCGCAAAAGTGCCGGCTGAGAAGGGATGCGAATGTTAGAATTGGACCGCTTGGCTTTCAGCTTCGCATGAAGCCTTCGCACTCGCTTTCCGCCCAGGCGAGGGTGTCTTCCATCTTGGTTCCCTGCGCGTATTTGAGGCACATCTTGGTCAATGTGGCCTGGGTATAGATCTGCTGCGCAATCTTTGGCGGCGCCGGAGAAGCCGCAATCGACAGTTTCTCCTGATTATAGGGATCCGGATAATGGAAGAGCGTGCCCTTCGGCGGTTCCTGCTCCGCCCAAACCTTCAGCTTCGTGAGTTTCTCATAAGCCGGCAAGTCGTAGCCGCCGCTGGCTTCGACCAATCGTTCGATCGATGTCGGCTGCGACAGGTGCGTGAGCAGGCTCTTCGCCGCTTCCTTGTTCTTTGAAAAGTTCCAGACACTCCAGAAAAAGGGGAGATAAGGCGCAAAGCGGCCCTTCGGACCGACAGGGAAGCCATGGGTCCAGCACTGCTCCGCGATTTTCGGCGCATCGCGCTTGGCGACAGCCCAGGCGCTCGGCGGATTCATGATCATGGCGCCCTTGCCGGAGATCAGCCATTTGTTGTTCGAGGCGTCATCCCAGGCGGCCACGTCGGGCGGCAGGAATGAGATCAGCTTCTTGTAAAATTCGAGTGCTTGACGAACGCCGTCCGTCTTGACCGTAATGTCACCCTTGACGTTGACGAGGTCTGCACCGAACGCCTGGAAGATCGCACCTGCCGTATCGACACTGTCGGTGGTTTCTCCTAGTCCGATGCCGAAGGGATAGCCACCCTTATGGCAGGCTTCGGCCGCTTTCAGGAACGTTTCCATCGTCCAGTTTTCCGCCTTTGGCGGGCTACCGGCCGGATACATCTCCTGCACGTCGATATTGGCGTATTTCTTCATCAGGTCGATGCGCGAGCACGGCCCCTTGATCTGGCTGCCGCAAGAGGCAGGAACGGCGAGCCACTTTCCGTCGGCCTGGCCGAGATATTTAACCGTGCCGTTCACAGCTCCATTCTGCTGAACGATCGGCTCCATGATATCGTTCATGGGCTCCAGCAAGTCCGCGAAAGCCTGCGGCTGCCAGGGACCGCCGGAGGCGAGAATGTCGTGGCCGGACTTGGCTTCGGCTTCCGCCGTCTGGGTCAGCAGCAGCTTGTTGCCCTGGCTGGTGATGTAGTCGATCTGGACCTCGACCTTCTCCTTCGCCGCCCATTCATTGATGACGTCGGTAGAGGTCTTGTTGGCGCCGGGAACCCAGTGATCCCAAAGGCCGATCGTGAGCTTGCCGGCCGCTCGCGCCGTCCTGAGATAGGGCGCAGAAATCAAGGCAGCCGATGACAACGCAGTGGCGGCTACGAACTGCCGTCGAGAAAGCCTTCTCCTGGACATCGCATCTCCTCCCATATGTTGCTTTGCTTTGTTTTTATTTTTGCACTTCGTCTGGCCGATGCCATTGGCAGGCCCCGCATTCGCAGGTCGGCGCGAAGATTTTATCGGTAGATCAGACCAGAATTGGCCGCCGGTGTCGAGAAATCAGGCTTCAAACAGCGCTAGAACTATCGTTGCGTTTCGTCGCACCCTTCCGGCGCCCGGGCGTCAACAACACCGCCAGACAAAAGATGCTCTATTGCGCTGCAAACGCCGCGGGCGAAACCGGGCTATGCCGCGTCACAGCGATCTTCCGATCAACCGCTCGCCGAACAAATCGCCGACTTTAGCGCGACGACGCGACCGTGGACTCGTCCGACGCGGTAACGATAATGTCGTTTACGGTGGGCGATTTAATGTCCCATCGTAGCTGACCAAAGTTAGATGGAGCCCGAAAATGATCCGCCCAACTCCGGCCGCGCGCCTGCAACCGGGATTGTACCTGGGGGCAATCCTTGCCCTGCTTCTGGCCGCACCGCAGGCGGCTCGGGCCCAAGGGCTGGTAAAGGGCGTGCAAGACGGAGCCCAGGCCGGCAACAAGGCCGCCGGTCCCGTCGGTGGCGTGCTCGGCGGCGCAATTGGCGGCGTGGTCGGGGTCTTTACCGGCGTACTGGGTGTCAATGGCGAGCAGGGGCAGGGCCAACAGCCTGCCACCACCAATGCTGCCAAGCCGGGCTCAACCCCTTCCGCCAAAGCCGGCAAGGCCACCAAAACGGCGAAAGCCTCCGCCACGCCGACCGCGGCATCGGGGAAACCGGTGGAGGTTCTGACCCAGCCGGGTGTGCCGGAGTTGACGGCCGAGCAGATCGTGGCGAACAGCGATTCCTATATCGACCGGATCAAGGCCGAATTGAACCTTACCTCCGAGCAGGAAAAGAACTGGTCGGCGTTCAATAGCGCCATGCATTACCTCGGCCACAATGGCGCCGAGCGCCTCAATCTCCGGATCGCCCGCGCCAAGCGTGATCCGCCCGACGACATCGTGGAGCAGATGCGCAACGAGGCCCAGTTCCTCACCGATCGCGCTGCGGATCAGCGCGCCGTGGCGGACGCGGCAGAACCCTTGTTCACGAGCCTCGACGACAAGCAAAAGACGACCTTCATCGAGGAAATGGTGCGCCTCAGCCACGAACGCGGGCTCGATTAGGCCGCAACTAAACGCGACGGCAGGGACATCCACCGTCGTTCTACTTTGAACCGCCTGCGAATAGCCGGGCACACAGGCCCTGGGGTAGGTGGAAGGCAAGGGCACCCGGCTATCCTGCCGCAGCGGCGGCAGCGTCCAAATCGTCATGCAAAATTGAGGAAAAGCAGACCGCTTCGCGCCCGAGATATGGCCGCCGTATGACCTTGTCTGGATTCGCGGAACCGACGAAGAGGCCGGCCTCGATCCGTCAGCTTTTCGGGAAATTCAGCTCAACGCCGACGCCGTCGGGGTCGTAGAGGAAGAACTGCGTGTCTCCCGTGCGAGGCACGATGCTTTCGCGGAACTTGACGTTTTTGGATTGAAGGCGCTTGCGCACGCCGTCCACATCGGTGGCGGCAAAGGCGATGTGGTCGAGGCGCCCGGTGTCATCGAATTTCTTCTCGGTGCCCCTGACCACAATGCCTTCGTGGGGCTTGCGGGCACCCATCAAATGTACCGTCGCGACACCACCCGAATAGAGCCAGTAGCCTGGGAAATCGAGCGGCGGGCGATCGCCATTCTCGAGCCCCAGCACGTCGCAATAGAAGTCTTTGGTACGTTCGAGATCCGCAGGTTCGATCGTGTAATGCTGTAGTCCGCCAAGCGGCATGGTTGTTCTCCTTCGATCAATGCGAGTTTATGTTGGGCCTCGTATACCGGGACCGACGCAGCTTCAGGCTCAGGCCGTAAGCTCCCTGTCGATCTCTTCAATCGACTTGCCCCGGGTTTCGATGCCAAAGAAATAGTACACCGTCCCGGCCATCAAAAACCAGCATCCGAGATAAAGGAAGGCGAGAGGAATCCCCGGTAAACGCACGTCTGGCCTGAGATAATTGCCGCTTCCTGCAATCAAGGCGAAGCCAAGTGGGCCGATGATTGCGTTTACTCTCGATCGCATTTCCCCTGGTGCCATTTTTCAAAGCCGAGGCTTGCCGCGTTGAGCACGCGGCCGGCGAGCGGAAGCGGATCAAACTGGTAGCCTTGGATTGTGTTGGCCGGCAACATGTCGCCCGGCGGCATAGGCGAACGGGGACAGGCTCGGCCGGCGCCGCTACAACCAAATTCTTTAAGCTTTGGCGCTAGTGTGACCGGCTGAAGCACCTCGGCGCACAACACCCATGGAAGAAAAGCGGAAGCATCAACGGACTGAAATCAATGAGCCGGGCTACGTTTCGGCCGATGGCTCGGTGATGCGCTGTGTCGTGCGAAATATCTCGCAGGAGGGCGCTGCGATCGATGTCGATAATCCTGCTTTCGTGCCGGCGCAGTTTCGCCTGGTGATGGCAAACGATTCCTCGACCCGAGACTGCCGGGTGATCTGGATACGGCAGAAGCGGATCGGCTTGGCCTTTGTCGACCCTACAGACGTCCGCAACTAGTGCGGCGAATTTGAAGTTCCTATCAGCGTTACGGCGGGTTCGTCATAGGAACTTCAAATTCAGGGCCGCTACTCAAATCAATAAGTTACTAGCTCCTTTGATTCCGAAGTTCGCATCAGAGGTTGCCGCGATATCATGCGAACTTCGGAATCGGAGCTCTAGTCCTAAGAGCAAGCCACCGCCCGATCAGACGGTGGCTTGCTTCTGGAATTGTCCGACCTATACGCCGGTCTGCGTGATGAACTTGGTGTTGAGATAGGCTTCCAGCGCCTCGGAGCCGCCTTCCGATCCATAACCGGAATCCTTGATGCCGCCGAACGGAACTTCGGGCAGCGCCAAGGCGAAGCTGTTGATCGACATCATGCCCGCTTCCACGGCCGCACCGATCGCGCTCGCGGTCTTGGCAGACTTGGTGAAAGCGTAAGAAGCGAGCCCGAACGGCAGGCGGTTGGCTTCCTCTGCCGCATCTTCGAATTTCGAGAACGGCGAAATCAGCGCCAGCGGAGCGAAGGGTTCTTCGCTCATCGCGCGGGCCGACTTCGGCACGTCAGTGACGACGGTGGGCTCGAAGAAGTAGCCCTTGTTGCCGACGCGGTTGCCGCCGGTCGCCACCTTGGCGCCCTTGCCGACGGCGTCCTGGACCATGGTTTCGATGGCCGTGACACGACGGTCATTGGCCAGCGCGCCCATCCTGGAGTTGGCGTCGAGGCCATTGCCGACCGTGATCGACTTCGCGCCGTCCACGAACTGCTTGATGAACTTGTCGTAGACGCCTTCCTGCACCAGGAAGCGGGTCGGCGAGATGCAGACCTGACCGGCGTTGCGGTATTTCGCAGCAACCATGATCTTGGCCGCGGATTCGATGTCGGCGTCGTCGAACACGATCACCGGCGCATGGCCGCCGAGTTCCATGGTCACCCGCTTCATGTGCTGCCCCGCAAGCGCTGCGAGGTCCTTGCCAACCTTGGTCGAACCGGTGAAGGAAATCTTGCGGATGGTCGGGTGGGGGATCAGATATTCGGAGATTTCGGACGGCACGCCATAGACCAAATTGATGACCCCGGCCGGTACGCCTGCGTCGGAGAACGCCCGGATCAATTCGGCGGGCGAAGCCGGCGTTTCTTCCGGCGCCTTGACGATGATCGAGCAGCCTGACGCGAGCGCGGCGCTCATCTTGCGAACGACTTGATTGATCGGGAAATTCCACGGCGTGAAGGCGGCAACCGGCCCGACCGGTTCCTTGAACGCCATTTGGTAGACGCCAGGCGCCCGGGCCGGGATCAGGCGGCCATAGGCCCGACGCCCTTCCTCGGCAAACCACTCAATGATATCGGCGGCTGCCATCGTCTCCATCTTGGCCTCGGCCAGGACCTTGCCTTGCTCCATCGTCATGATGGTCGCGATCTTGTCGGCGCGCTCACGCATCAGCTCGGCGGCCTTGCGCATGACTTTGGAGCGCTCATAGGACGACACCACGCGCCAGGCCTTGAAGCCCTTTTCCGCCGCCGCGAGCGCCTCATCGAGGTCAGCCTTTGCGGCATGGGCAACGGTACCCACGGTCTCTTCCGTCGCCGGATTGAGCACGGGAATGGTCTTTCCAGAAGCGGCGGGGCGCCATTTGCCGTCGATAAACAACTGCACGTTCGGGTAATTCATTCTGCTGTCTCCGGTTTTAAGGCTCTTTTTCCGCCGCGCGGAGAACAACACGTTCGCCAGTCCCTTTTCAAGGGTCGGCCAAGCTGGGCGAGGTCAGAAGCCCGGCGAGCGATGCATATCAAGCAATCGAGATCGGCGAGCGAGAGACGCTCAATCTGCCACAATGCCGGCACGTCGCGCCGCCGCGGCAGCCTGGGTGCGGTTGACCACGCCGAGCGCCTTGAAGATCGCTGTAATGTGCGACTTGGTGGTCTTCTCGGAGAGCTCGAGCTCGCGGCTGATCTCCTTGTTGGACAATCCGCGGCAGAGTTGCCGCAGCACCTCGGTCTGCCGCTCGGTCAGGCGCTCGCCCGCTTCGGGAATCGCGCGTCCCAATCCACCGTCGGCGGCGGGCGCAAGATCGAGCATCAGCGGCGGGACGTAAATTTCTCCCGCCAGCACCAGACGCAGCGCCGAAAGGATGTTTTTCGGACTGGCTGATTTCGGCACATAGCCGACGGCGCCCGACTTCAGCGCGAGACGTACATCGTTCGGATCTTCGGACGACGACAATACGATGACCGACAGTTGCGGACAGCTTTTGGCGAAACTCGGAATCACCTGCATCCCGCCTTGATGCGGCATGTTGAGATCGAGAAAGACCACGTCGAGATCGGGATGGGCCTCCGCCAGTCGCAATCCCTCGGCCGTGTCGGAGGCCTGCAAGACGTGCGCTCCCTGTTCGAATTGCTGGAGCAGGGCGACAAGCCCTTCGCGCAGGATCGCGTGATCATCGACGATGAGTAACTTCATGCGAACACTGTTTCCCGCAAATTTCGGCAGACGACAAGCCGGGGGTGGGACCATCTTAGGTCCTAAGACCGGTCTTGCGACCGACCGTAAGACCTACGGATGAGGCCGTGGCGCAACCAGCGCCACGATCCGCACCGGCTTTCCGCTACGGATTTCCACCGATAACCTTATAGTCGCACCTCGATGTTCGCTCGGCCGCCGCGGTCGCGAAAGATGGGACCATTCAGCGATGAAGACAGCCATGACCCCGCAGCGCCTTGATCAACTGCGCGCGGAGCAGGTCGCGGGCTTCTACCGCAACTCCACGCCCGGGACGGTGGGCGGCATACTCGCGGCTCTGATCCTGTCGACGATGCTGGTCTATGAGAGGGCCGTCTCCTGGCATGTGGCAACCATCTTCGTCCTGTTACTGGCCGCGAGCACGTTGGCACGCCTGGTTTTGATCGATGTCTACAGAAGAGCCAAACCGCCGGCGGAAGACTGGCGCCGTTGGGCTTTTTGGGCGGTCACGACCGCACTTGTCGGCGGTTCCTGCTGGGGATTGGGAGCGTTGTTTTTGCTGGACCCGGCCCGTCCGGAGTATCAGTTCATGGTGCTCCTGACTTGCGCCGCCATCGCCGCAGGGGCGATCACCGCGTTCGGCACTTACCTGCCGTCCTACTACTGCAATCTCTTCACCATCATGGTCCCGACCTGCATCTGGTCGGCGCTGGATGGGGATGCGCTGCATTGGACCTACGCTATCCTCGCCGTGCTCTGGATGGCCGTTGTTGCGGTGCTGGCCAATTCGTTCAGCCAGTTGCTGGTCGACTCGCTCGAGCTGCAATTCGCCAACCTCGATCTTGCCAACGATCTCTTGCGCCAGAAAGAACTGGCTGACGCGGCCAATCGCGCCAAGTCGACGTTCCTCGCATCGGCCAGCCACGATCTCCGGCAGCCGGTGCATGCGCTCGGCATGTTCGTCGGCGCGCTGCGCGATCGGCCGCTCGACGAGGCCAGCGCCCGGCTGGTCCGCCAGATCCAGAATTCCGTCGGCGCGCTGGACAGCCTGTTTGGCGCGATCCTCGATATTTCGCGGCTGGATGCCGGGGTGATCGAAAGCCATCCGCGCGCCTTCGCCATTCAGCCGCTGTTGGAGCGAATCTGTCGCGACGAAATGCCCGAAGTGGATCGCAAGGGCATCGCGCTACGTCTCATTCCATGCAGCCTGACCGTGCAGACCGATCCGGTATTGCTCGAGCGCGTTTTGCGTAACCTCGTTTCCAACGCCGTTCGCTATACCGACAATGGACGCGTGGTGGTCGGCTGCCGGCGCGGCCCTCGGCTGAGCATCGAGGTGTGGGATTCCGGCCGCGGTATCGCGGTCGATCAGCAGGATCTGATCTTCCAGGAATTCTATCAGATCGGAAATCTGGAGCGCGATCGTGCGCGCGGATTGGGGCTCGGACTTGCGATCGTGCAACGTCTGACGCGAATTCTGCATACGCCGATGCGGATGCAGTCACGTGTCGGCCAAGGATCCATATTCAAGCTGTCGGTCGCGCTAGCGACGGGGAGGGAGACGGTCATCGAACAGCCTCGGGAAATTTCGCTGGCCACTCACCGGTCACTGTTCATCCTGGTTGTCGACGACGAGGTCGCAATCCAGGAAGCGATGCACGCCTTGTTGACGGGGTGGGGACATCAGGTCGTCGCGACGGGCTCCTGTGCTGAAATGCTGGACCGTGCGGCCTCCTTCACCTTGACGCCGGACCTGATTATCTCAGACTACCGCCTGCGAAACGACGAAGACGGCCTCGCCGCGATCGAGCGGCTGCGCTCCGAATTCAACAGCGACATTCCCGCAATCCTGATCACCGGCGATACCGCACCGGACCGGATTCGGGAGGCTATGGCGAGCGGCTGTCTCCTGATGCACAAGCCGGTTTCGAACAACCGGTTGCGCGCAGCTATCGTCAATCTGGCCATCGAGGCTGTCGCGGACCTGTGAGTTCCGGGGATGCGATGAACTTCGCTCAGGCCTGATTTTTTGGAATGTATTTGCCCAACACGCACTTGTAGCCTTGGAGCTGCCACTGCCGGTACGGGCCATGCTGAAGCCACTCGGCGATGCCCGCCTGGGCGTGGACCTGGCAATCCATCATGGAAATGCTGGACAGATCGCTGTTGGTCACAACCTTTTCCAGGCAGATTTGGCCGTTGCACAGAAGCGCGACGAGAGTAACGAGCATGGATTCTCCATCGAACGAATTGATTCGGTCGATTTTACCATGCAGCGTTCGTGCCAAACGGCGGGCGCGCGGAGTTATCCCCCCGTACGAGTACGGAGGCTCAGCCGGTCAGCGAAAGGCGGCCTCGCCCGCAAAGCGACAAGCGAGGCCTTCAGTTCGGGTCCGGGAGAAGGCTGGAATCAAGACCCGTCCTTATTTCCCGGCCAATGAGAGGCGCTGACCGGTTTCGATGGAGATCAAACTCCGTCGTTCGTGCAACTCGCGCAGTTCGAAGATGCCGCGCGAGTTCGATTTCGTGGTCGGCTCAAGCAGCCTTTGACTTCGCGACATGGGTAGCGATCGCATCCATGAGCGCCGGGGATAGACAATCATAGGGTTCGAGCCCGAGTTCTTTCAGTCGGTGCCGAATGCCATCCATCTGCTCCGGTTTGACGCCGGACTCGATGATCGAGGAAACGAATGCCGCAAATCCCGGAGCGGCTGATCCCGATTCCTGGAACAATTCGGGATGAATGAAGTCGAGGCCGTAGAACGGATGCCCCTTGTTTTCGATGCGACCATACATGTGCGTGCCGCACACCTTGCAGGCGTGCCGCTGGATGGTCTTCGAGGCATCGACGATGTGAAGCTTGTCGCCGTTCTCGAGCACGGTCACGTTCTGCCGCGGTACGACCGCAACGACCGAGAAAACAACGCCGTCCGGCTTCCAGCACTGCGTGCAACCGCAGGCATGGTTATGAGCGACATCGCCCTTGACGCCGACCTTGACGGGCTTGTCCCTGCATTTGCAGACGAGCACCCCGCCGGCAAAGCTGCCTGAGCCTTTCTTCACACCGTTGTCGACCGAGGGATGGATATGAACGTTCATGGGCCTATCCTCCTTGCGTTTTGAAATTCCGTCAGTAAACGACGACCGAACGGATTGATTTACCTTCGTGCATCAGATCGAAGCCTTTGTTGATCTCCTCGAGCTTGAGGGTGTGGGTGATCATCGGATCGATCTGAATCTTTCCATCCATGTACCAATCGACGATTTTTGGTACGTCGGTGCGGCCGCGGGCGCCACCGAATGCCGTGCCTTTCCAGACGCGGCCGGTGACAAGCTGGAACGGCCGGGTGGCAATTTCCTTGCCGGATTCGGCCACGCCGATCACCACGGATACGCCCCAGCCACGGTGGCAGGCTTCAAGCGCCTGGCGCATCACGGTGGTATTGCCGGTGCAGTCGAAGGTGAAATCGGCGCCGCCGTCGGTCAGGGTGACCAGATGCTGGACGATGTCGCCACTGACCTTCTTCGGGTTGACGAAGGCGGTCATGCCGAACTTGCGGCCCCATTCTTCCTTGGAGTCGTTGACGTCGACGCCGATGATCTTGTTGGCGCCGACCATCTTGGCGCCCTGGATAACATTGAGCCCAATGCCGCCGAGACCGAACACGATGACATTGGCGCCCGGCGTTACCTTGGCTGTGTTGACCACGGCGCCCACGCCGGTCGTGACGCCACAACCGATGTAGCAGCTCTTGTCGAAGGGAGCGTCGTTACGGATTTTTGCGACCGCAATTTCCGGCAGCACGGTGAAATTCGAGAAGGTCGAGCAGCCCATGTAGTGATAGATGGTCTTGCCCTTGTAGCTGAAGCGCGAGGTACCATCCGGCATGACACCCTTGCCCTGTGTGGCGCGAATCGCCGTGCACAGATTGGTCTTCTGGCTCAGACAGCTTTTGCACTGGCGGCATTCGGGCGTGTAGAGCGGAATGACGTGATCGCCCGCTTTCACCGACGTCACGCCGGCGCCGACTTCGCGCACGATGCCGGCACCCTCATGGCCAAGAATGGACGGAAAGAGTCCTTCGCTGTCGAAGCCGTCGAGTGTGTAGGCGTCGGTGTGACAAATACCCGTGGCCTTGATCTCAACCAGGACCTCGCCTGCTTTTGGATCCTTCGAGATCCAGCTCGACGATTTCCAGCGGCTTCTTGGCTTCGAATGCAACGGCGGCGCGTGTCTTCATGGTCTTATCCTGTCTTGCTCAACTTCAGTGCTTGGCGGCCATACAGGAGTCCTCAGCTTTGATATAGGCGGGGGATTTATCCTCGTGTTTTGACGGGCGCACGCGCGCCAAGGCGTCATCGGAACGCGCCCGCAGATAAACAAAGATATCGTCGAGATAGCAGGTCACGTTCGGATTGTTGCCAAAGGCCGGCATCACATTGTCCTGCGACGTACTGACGTTCTTACGGCCGGCCGCGACGATCGAGAGAAATTCGCCGTAACTCATCGTCTTCAGCGAGTCCTTCAGCGCCGGCGCGTAGCTCGATCCCATGCCGTCGGGGCCGTGGCAGACATGGCAGGTCGAGTGATAGCGGCGATATCCCGAATAGGTGTACCAATCGACCGTACCATCCGGCTGGATCTTGTAGGTCGGATTTCCTTGCTTGTCGAAATACTCGCCTTGCTCTGTTTTTTTCACTGAAGCTGGATCGCCCGAGCCATCGGCAAAGGCCATCCCTCCGGCAGCGAACAGCATGGTCGCTGCGGTCATTAGGCAGATCATACGCAAGAGCTTGTCCTCGGCTGTCGGTGTCGCATCATTCCGGTGCGCGAGGTGAACCCCGCGCACCGGAAGAGCCTTCAGCTCACTGCGGCAGTGCGAACACGGTAAGCACTCCACCAAGCGCGGTGTAGTTGCTCAGCGCTGCGTAACCACCGACCGCGCCGAGACCTGCGCTCGGGTCGGTCAGGCCGGCTGCAAGGCCAATACCTGCCCAACCGCCGACGCCGGACAGCACGGCAATGTATTGCCTGCCGCTATGCTCGTAGGTCGTGACGTTGCCGATGATGCCGGACGGAGTCTTGAACTTGTAGAGTTCCTTGCCCGTCTTGGCATCGACGGCCTTCAGATAACCCTCCAGCGTTCCGTAGAAGACCACGCCGCCGGCGGTCGCGAGTGCGCCTGACCAGACCGAGAACTGTTCCTTGTTCGACCAGACGATCTTGCCCGTCTTGCCATCCCAGGCAATGAAGTTGCCCATGTTGGTTTCGCCGGGAGGCGGATACATCGACAGCGTCGCACCCACATAGGGCTGACCTGCGGTGTAGCTCACCTTGAACGGTTCATAGTCCATGCAGACGTGGTTGGTCGGAACGTAGAACAACTGCGTATCCGGCGAGTAGGCTGCCGGCTGCTCGTCCTTGGAGCCGAGCGCGGCCGGGCAGATGCCCTTGTTGTTGTGGTCCTCGCCCTGCTTGTCGGTCGAGTATTCATCGAGAACCTTCGGCCGGCCATAAGTCGGCGAGCCTTTGTTCATGTCGACGCCGGAGGTCCAGTTGACCTTCGGGTCAAATTTCTGGGCAACCAGCAGTTCGCCGTCGGCGCGGTCAAGCGTATAGCCGATGCCGTTGCGATCGAAATGGGTCAACAGCTTCCGGGGCTTCCCATCGATCGACTGATCGGTGAGGATCATCTCATTGACGCCGTCATAGTCCCACTCGTCGTGGGGCGTCATCTGATAGACCCACTTCGCCACGCCGGTATCCGGGTTGCGCGCCCAGATCGTCATCGACCACTTGTTGTCGCCTGGACGCTGCTTCGGATTCCAGGTCGAAGGATTGCCCGAACCGTAATAGACGAGGTTGAGCGACGGATCGTAGGAGATCCAGCCCCACGTGCAGCCGCCGCCGATCTTCCACTGATCGCCTTCCCAGGTCTTCAGGCTCGAATCCTTGCCGATCGGCTTGCCGAGGGAGGTGGTCTTGTCGTCGACCAGGAGCTGGTCGTCCGGGCCTTCGGAGTAGCCTTTCCAGACCTGTTTGCCGTCCTTGATGCTGTAGGCGGTCATGCTGCACTGAACGCCGAACTCGCCGCCGGACGTGCCGACCAGAACCTTGTCCTTGACGACCATCGGCGCCGAGGTTCCGGTTTGCCCTTTGGTCGGATCGCCGTTGATCGCGGTCCACTCGACATTGCCGTTCTTCGCATTCAGCGCCACGAGCTTGTCGTCGGCTTGATGCAGGAAGATCTTGCCGTCGGCAAAGGCGAGGCCGCGATTGACGGTATCGCAGCACATCACCGGAATGACGTTCGGATCCTGTTTCGGCTCGTAGCTCCAGACGATCTTGTTCTCGTTGGAAAGGTCGAGAGCATAGACCTTGTTGGGGAAGGGCGTGTGAACGTACATCATGTTTTCGATGATGAGCGGTCCACCTTCGTGGCCACGCAGCACGCCGGTCGAGAACGTCCAGGCGACCTGCAATTTGCCGACGTTGGCGGCGGTGATCTGCTTGAGCTTGGAGTAGCGCGTGTTGGCGTAGTCGCCTGTCGGCATCGCCCACTCGGCCGGATTCTGTGACATCCGGATCAGTTGATCGTTGGCTCCGGCGCTTCCTGCGGCGAACGCCGCCATAGCACCGAGACCGGTCGCGAATAGCACCTTTCGCATCGTAGTTCCTCCCAGTTTAGAGCCTTGGGTTTCCGCGGAGCGCGGCCCAGTTTCGAGGTCTTATTAACCCTTATCCCTATCTGCTTCGGAAGGTAGCGACTTGCCCGAGAGCGAATCCCGTTTGCTCGTGAGCGAAACGCGATTAACTTTTTCTCCTGGCTCGGATCGACGGTTAAGTTCCGAGTTTGTGTTGCGGGGCATCTAAACCCTGTCCAAGCCGATCCCATCGAGGTTTTTCTTGACGGGGCGGAAACTTAGACAGAGGATCAGCACGAAGAAGGCAAGAGCGATGCCTTACGGCCGCCTCAACTTGGCCTCAACTTGGATGTCCCTTACCCGTGACTGGCTGCACGGTTGACCTCAAATCGGTGGCGGGAAATGGCTGACACGGTTCATTCGCTCAGCACTGCGGGATTGGGGCCGAAAAGGCAGGTCCAATATTGGTCAGATGCGTTGACCGATCTTTGCGGCCAGTTCGCCGTCGATCCGCTCGATGGATCCACGCTGGATGCGCGCATCAACTACACCACCGTTTCGAAATTGAAGCTGTGCCAGATTGAAGCGAGCCAGCACCGGATCGCGCATGCTGCTTCGCCGAGCCACACCAGCGAACACCCCTACGTCAAAATCCTGTTCCAGACTTACGGAATTTCGTATTTCGAGCAGAATGGCTGCCAGATCCAGATAAGACCTGGCGATTGTCTCGCCTATGACGTTTCCTCTCCGCACACCATCATCAGCCCGGCGCTGACACGGCATGAGGTCGTCATTGTGCCGAAAGAGTTGTTGCGAGAACGCGGATTCCACTTTGGCAAGATGTCGGCCTGCAAACTCTCGGCATTGGCTGGGACGGGCCGCATTGCGCACGACGTTGTGCATGCGGCGTTCGGCGAAGCCGCCAAACTGTCCGCAAACAGTGCGGCGAGCGTTGCCGAATCGCTGATCGATTTGTTGTTGTTGCCGCTGCGGGAGGCGGACACGGCATTTGATCGTGCCGGTCCGGAAGCGATGTATGTGCGGGCGCAGGCCTTCATCCGCGAGCATCTGCGCGATCCGGAGCTCTGCATTGACCAGATTTCAACGTCGCTCGGATGCACCAAGCGCTACCTGCACATGCTGTTCAGCGAACGCGGCATGACCGTCAGCGACTACATCTGGCGGGCGCGATTGCAGCATTGCCACCAGGAACTCGAGACGCATGGGGGCAAGACGATCACCGACGTCGCGTTCTCCTGGGGATTCTCGAGTTCTTCGCATTTCAGCCGCGCGTTCCGGAAATGCTTCGGCGTCTCTCCCTCCGCCATTCACAAGGGACAGCATGGCGGCGCCTCCGCCGACGTCATCTGATCGCCTGATCAGCTGGAGGGGCTGTCGTTCGAGCAGGCGCCAGGTCTCGGTTTGCTGCCGCGTTTATTCATGGGAACATGGCAATTGTCGATTCGCTGCTCGTCCGTCCATTTCTGGCCGAGTCTTTCCTTGCCGGTCAGCACCGGCCGGTGCGTTTCCACTGCCGAACCGCTTGCCGAATTGTGCATCCGATCCTGAGCTTGTGCGCAGGAGGTGAACCCGATGAATACCAGCGCGCTGACGTTTCCAAGCGGTAATCTCATGAGAGCCTCCTTGAACCAATGCCTCTCCGGCTTCCGCTAGCAAGTCAGGGACTTCCAGCGCCACCCGAAACCTGAAATTCAAGAATCCGTTTCAAACGACTGCGTTCAACGTTGGCTCGAATTTCTTACACGGGAGATCAAAGATGATATCGCGCCGATCTATCCTTTTGTTATCCGGGGCAATTCTGGCAGGGCAGCCGGCGGCAGCCGTGGCCGCTTCCGGACACGATCCGATCAAGATGTTCGACCTTGACGCGGACGGCACGCTCGACCTGGGCGAGGTCAAGAAAGCTGCAGCAGGCGTGTTTGCGCGGCTCGACCACGACCACGACGGGACGCTCGACAAACACGAATTGGCAGGACGATTGAGCGCGCGCGAACTTGCGGCCGCCGATCCCGATCATGACGGAACCCTCACGCTGGACGAATATCTGGCGGTCGTCGAAAAACGCTTCAATGCAGCAAACCGCGACGGCGACGGAACGCTCGACGCGAAGGAGTTGCGCACGTCGGCAGGACGAGCGCTGCTCCGTTTGCTCAGATAGACCGATTGGCGACGTGCGACGTACGAGCCCTTGCGTCAAACGCGCGGTGGTTTTACGTTTGCAGCGGTGCGAGTGTTGCACCATCACGTGGGAGAACCAAATGACTTGGAGAACTCCAAAGATCGTTGAAGTGCCGGTTGGCATGGAGATCAACATGTACGCCTGCGCAGCACGCAAGTAGCTGCAAAGCGTTCTGCCCGGCTCACAGCAGTCGCCTGTTGAGAGCCGCGGCAGACGTTGCGGCTTTCCTTTTCCTTTCATTCCCTCCGGAATCCGCGATAGTCGTCAGTGAGCCTCGTCAGGCTCGCGTCCGCGGATCTCTCATCTCGGGTCGCGGCGATGGCTCCTGGAACGGGAATGAGTATTCCTTCAAGGATAATCTGGGCAGCGATGCTGTGGGTGCTCCTGCGGCCCGCTTGTGGCTTTGCCGCGGGCATCGACACCGAGCATATCTACGGCTTCATGATCGGCTCGGATGTCGGCGATCCCGGCGAGCGCGAATTCCAGACGACGAGCACGGGGCGATTTTCAAAGCAGGCAGGAGCCTACCAGGCCCTCGGGCAGGAGCTCGAGTTGGAATTCGTACCGATCAAGAACTTGCGGATAGAGATCGAAACGACGCTTGCGGCTTACGATATCCAATCCGTTCCAGGCCTCGTGGATCGTACCCAGGCAGGCTGGCAAGGCGCGGCGCTGGATTTGCGCTACCAATTCCTCGATCGTGAAACGGCTCTGTTCGGGCTGACGCTGGACTTTGAGAGTCACGGTAACCGCATCGACGAGACAACCGCGTCTCGAGTCCAAAATTTCGGAAATGAACTGACGGTCGTGCTGGAGCGGGATCTGATCCCCAGGCTTGCGGTGGCAACGTTTAATCTCGGCTATCAGCCGGAATGGACGCACTTCGCGGGCTTGCCGACCGCCGAGCAGGAGTTGACGCTGACGGCCGCATTTGGGGTCATGGCGCAAGTGCGCCCCGATTTCCTGCTCGGCGGCGAGGCGCGCTATTTCCGCCAATATGGGGGGATCGGCCTGAACGAACTGGCAGGGGAGGCGTTCTTTGTCGGACCGACTGCCTATTTCCAGCTCTCGGATCGCGCGCGGCTGACCGCGACCTGGAGTTTTCAGGCGTGGGGCCGGCCCGCCGGCACCAGCGCCACGCTGGACCTCGTCAATTTCGAGCGCCAGCAGGCGCGGGTTGTATTTGGGCTTAACTTCTGACGGGATATGTTCACACTCGCTCGCGAAACTATGCGCCAGCCGGCCCCGTAGCTGGTTGTGTTATCGATCATTGAAATGCACCGGAGGAAGTCGGCATGAATGCGATCGAGCTGATCATTACGGTCTGTGCCGTGCTGTCGCCGAATACCTGCGAGGAACGGCATTTGTCGTTTTCCGCCGAGTTCTCCCTGCAACAATGCACGATGAATGCGCCGCCCTATATCGCGCAGTGGATCGGGGAGCATCCGAAGTGGACGGCCGTGAAATGGCGCTGCGAATATCCGCATACACGCGAAAAAATATGAAGAGCCGGAAAATATGAAGAGCCGGGCGCCCGCCCGCTGACTTGCCGCTGTTATTTATTACAGTCCTTCAGATCCTTGTCTGCGATCGAGAACACGGCGTCCGCCCTGATTTCGATATCGCGGACGACGCATTGCCGGGAGTCGCGATAGCCGACCTTGGCGTCATAGCGTCCGGGCTCGACGCCGGTGATGCGCAGCCGCTCGTCATGATCGACTTCCTTGTCTTTGTCATTCAGGGTCTGGTTCGGACCCCAGTCGTTCTTGCCGGCAGGTGATAGCTGGAAGCTGGAGATGGTCGAGGTCGTCAGGTTCCAGAACCGGATGCCTTTGCCCTGCGCCAGAGCTGAACCGGGCAGCGCCAATGAAAAAAGACAGATCGCAATCAACGTGCGCAGCATGGCCGTCTCCCAGATATTCGTCCATCGCAGCATGGCGTCGTGAGCCATTTTCGCGAATGCCGGCTTTTCAGCACCAAAGCGATAGCATAGGTTTTGCTCTCTGGAGAAACGTCATGACATTCGCCGCATGGACAAGACTGATTCTCGTTGCGCTGGGGGGCCTTGCGGCAACGGCTGCATCCGTGCGCGCCGAGGAGGTCAACGATTACCCGACGTCGGCACGGGCGGAATACGTTTTCGGCTGCATGAAGGCCAACGGCGAAACACGGGAGACGATCGATCAGTGCTCCTGTTCGATCGACATCATTGCCTCGCTGTTGCCGTATGACCGTTACGTCACCGCGGAAACAGTCCTGAGCATGTCGCAGGTTCGCGGCAATCTCGGCACGCAGTTCCGTTCATCAGAACAGGCGAAGAGCGCCCTCGACGATCTTCGACGTGCCCAGGCCGAGGCCGAAGTGCGATGCTTCTAGGACGGGCGAGTTGAGAGGCGGGATACTCGGAAAGATCAGCTCAGCTGCCGAACTCGTCGACCTTCCATTCCTTTTGAAAGACGTGGCCCGACGTATCCTTTGCCTCGGCGCGGAACGTCTTGGCTCCATTCGAGATGTAGGTGAAGCGAATGTTGGGATCTTCCGAGATCGAAATGCCGCCTTCCATCGACAACACCGGGCTGTTGTCCTGCCACACGTGCAATTCATCGATGAAGAAGGCCGGAATGTAGAGATGCGTAATCTGGTCCATCTGCAGGCCGGAATTGTTGGGATGACCGATCATGACCTGAGCTTCACGAACGCCGCTGGTCGGTCCCTGATCGCCCCGGCTAAACTGCCGGTATTTCATCTGGCCGAGCCGGTTGCGGGCCTCTTCGGCATTCTTGCCGGCGGGCGCCGAGCAGCCGCCGGATGCCTTCACGTAGGTCTTGACCATGTAAAGCTTGCCGTCGCTGAGTTCAGCCACCGCGTGAACATTGGTGTAGCTGTTGACGCGGACTCGCGTTGATATTTCCGACACGCGCGCGTCGACTCCGACTTCGAATTTTGCCGCCATCGGCGCCGGATTTTGATCGATGACGAGCGTAATCGCCTTCAGGCGCCGGCTATCGTCGGGCGAAAGCTTGGATCGCAGCGTCACCGGGACAATCGCTGCGTCCTCGGCACGGTAAGGCATCTCGATTGCGATGACGCCGCTGCCATCATTCATCGGGCGATTGTCGAAGATATCCTGCACGAGACCCGGCCAGGGGTCGGCAGGCTCGGCCGCCCTTGAAACTGAGAGCCCAACCGCTAGCACGACGCCAGACAGCGCCAATAGACAGAGCAGACGAAGACGGAACATGGTCGCGCTCCCTGTGCGGATCGAAGCGGCAACTAATTAAATATATCCTATCGCGTACGCTATTCCCACTCAATCTCGGAAAATGCTGCGGTTGCGTTGCGGGCGTTGTAATCCTTGAACAACTGCCATCGGGACCGTTCGGAAGCGGCAGCCGTTTCGGCGGCAACGCTGATCGGCGTGCCTTGTTTGATCAATCTTCGAACATCGGCTGCGAGCGTTTCGAGATAGCGGCGTTCGTCGGCGAGAGCCGTCGGCCACTGGCTCACGGGACCGTGACCCGGAACCACGCGCTCCGCCGGTTGCTTGGCCAAATCGTCCATCATCCGCAGCCAACCGCGGATGCTGCCATCCACCACGGGAATATGGTCAAGGAAGACCAGATCGCCCGCAAACAAGGTTTTCGTCGTCTCGTCAAGCACAGTGAGATCGCTGTCGCTGTGCGCGGCCGGCCATGCCTGCAGAACGAGAATGCGCCCGCCAAGGTCAAGTCTGAGCGACCCTTCGACCAGTAGCGTCGGAGGTACAATGCGCACCTCGTCGATCAGGCCGCCGCCCATGATCTTGCGGAATGCATCGAGATAGAACGGACCGCGTGTGGCGAGCGCCTGCGGCAAATTCTTGTGTCCGACAAAAGTAGTTCCCTCACCGGAAAAGGCGGCATTGCCGAAGACGTGATCGGGATGTCCGTGGGTATTAATGACATAGCGGATCGGTTTGTCGGTCCGGGCGCGAATGGCGGCGAGGAGTTCTTGTCCTTCACGAACGCTGCCGCCGGTGTCGATGACGGCAACCGCACCTTTGCCGACAACAAACCCGATATTGGCGATGGCTCCCTCGTTCTCGCGCGTCATCAGCGCGATCGCACCGACATGGACGAAGAGACCGGGCGCCACTTCCGTGACAGTTAGTTGCCGCTGTTGCCCACGCGCCAGGGGCAAGACGAGGAGTGCGGCAAGCAAAGCCACCAACGCCAGGTATTGGCTTGTCTGTTTGCCTGATCCCCGCATCCGACAGCCCAACATCTCTGGTTCTGATTTGCGCCGCAACAAGCCTGGGAAGCGCCGCGAATTTTTCGCGTGGATTATCCTATTGCAGGCTCGAATGGAGCAGCATAGCATTTTGATGGGAGAGTGGCGCTAGCTGAGGACAGCAATCGATGACCTATGCCACGCTCAAACGCTACCTGCTCATTCCGCTTTTGACGGTGGCGGCAATTCTTGTCAGTCGCAATTGCGTGCGAGCGCAGTCGGACAACGAAGGTCTCGATTTATCGATCGAGCTTGTCGATCCCAAGGTGCTGAGGGTTTGCGCCGATCCGCGCAACCTGCCGTTCTCCAACGAGAAAGGCGAGGGGTTTGAGAACAAGCTCGCTGAGCTGTTCGCAGCGAAGCTGCAGAAGAAAATCGACTACATGTATTTCCCGCAGGCGACCGGCTTCGTGCGCATGACGCTTGGCGCGCATCGCTGCGACGTCATCATGGGCTTTCCGCAGGGTGATGACCTGGTTCAGGGCACCAATCCTTATTACCGCACCGCCTATGCGCTGATTTCGAAGCAGAACTCCGGTCTCGAAGACGTTAAGGTGTTGGAAGACGCGCGTCTCAAAGGCAAGCACATCGGCATAGTCGCCGGCACGCCGCCTGCTACCAACATGGCGGCCAACGGCCTGATGGTAAATGCAAAGCCCTATCCCTTGATGATCGACACGCGCGTGGATTCGTCGGCCGAAGCCATGATCAGCGACCTCAACAAGGGCGCGATTGATGCCGCCATTCTCTGGGGCCCGATGGCCGGCTTCTACGCCAAGAAGGCCAATCCGCCACTTCATGTCACACCGCTCGTGAATGAGAAGACGGGACCTCAACTTGTCTATCGCATAGGCATGGGTGTCCGGCGCGCCGACCAGAACTGGAAACGGTTGCTCAATCGGCTGATCCAGGAGAGCCAGCCGGAAATCAACAAGATTCTGTTCGACTACGGCGTTCCGCTGCTCGACGAGAATAATCAACCGATCACCGCGGAGACGGCAACGAAGTCGCCATGATCCGATACGCGGCCAGTTTGATGCTTGCGTGGATCACGCTCGTCGGCGCCGCACGCACCGAAGAACTGGTGCCCGAACCCGACGGGTATCGCACGAACGATTACCGGGCGCCGGTTCCCGACACCTTGGCCGGCGCACGCGTTCTCTCGACCGCAGAGGCGGAGGCGATCTGGCGCGCCAGGACCGGCGTTTTCATCGACGTACTGCCGCGGCCGCCAAAGCCGGCAAATCTTCCCGCAGGTACCGTCTGGCGTGACAAGCCCCGTTTCAATATTCCCGACAGCATCTGGTTGCCGGATACGGGTTACGGTGAGCTGGCGGCGTCAACGGAAAGCTATCTGCGACAAGGGCTGTTGCGCGCATCCGGTGGCAATCGCGCCAAGTTGATCGTTGTGTATTGCCAAGCCGATTGCTGGATGTCGTGGAACGCCGCCAAGCGAACTCTGTCCTATGGCTATTCCAACGTCGCCTGGTATCCGGACGGCACAGATGGCTGGCAGCGCGCCAATCTGCCAACAGCGGAGGCGCAGCCCGACCCACGGCCGGCAGAGTAAAATCCGAACGCGAAACGCTGTGTGGCGCCTATTCGATCTCCTGCTGGATGGTGCGACCGAACGCAAACAGCCGTTGATCGATCGTGGTCGGCACTTCGCACACAAATTTAACCACGCGACGTCGATCTTCGAAGATCCGCGTTTCCCATATCAGCGTGTTGCTGAGCTCGCCGATCTTGGATTGGTCAGGTGACGTAGCGTCTTGAAGCGCCTGCAGCGCAACCGTGTCCGTGCGAACCTTATCTGCCGCCTGGCGCTGTTTGCGTGTGACGCGTTCAAGCCCGCTCATGACGGACGAACGCTCGGCGTTGAGCTGCTCGAAAAGGCCGGCAAACACCAGCTTGCCCGCCGTCGCCTTGTCGGTCCCGGGCGCGGAAAGGAATTCCGTGATCGCCTTTTGGGCGTCCTCGAGCGGAGTCTTCCTGGCCGCCACTTTTTCGACCAGCGCGCTGACCTTGGGATCGTTCTTCCATTTCTCCTCGGCATCGCCGAGCGGCGGACCGGCCCAGACCGCGGCGAGCGAGATTTCCGGCACCTTGGCCTGCGCGCAGGGCCAGTCCGGATAGCGCGGATCGGCGGCCAGACACAGCTGGGTCGATGCGATAATCGCAAACAGCGCCCCAATTCCTGCGCGCGAAATCATGTCTCGCCTCCCGCGGGCCCTCGGCGAGCCAATCCTCGCGATGGATCGTAGGCCAGGATGGCACCCACCATAAAGACCAAAGTGCATCCGCCGACCACTGCAAGCGAAATCCAGTTCACCTGACCATAAAGCGCAAAGCGGATCAGTTCGACAGCATGGGTGAACGGATTGAATTGGCAGACATAGTAGAGCATCGGGCTACCCTCACGAACCCGCCACAGCGGATAAAGGGCTGATGAGGCAAAGAACATCGGAAAGATCACGAAGTTCATCACGCCGGCAAAATTCTCAAGCTGCTTGATCCCGGAGGAGATCAGCATGCCTAACGCGCCCAGCATCAGGCCGGACAGGATCAGGGCCGGTAACACGGTGAGATAACCGACCGGCGGTGGTGTGATATCCCAGAACCATGCGATCAGCAGGAAGGCATAGACCTGCAGCAACGAGACTGCGGTGCCGGCGAGCAGTTTGCAAAACAGCAAATACCAGCGCGGCAGCGGGCTCACCAGCAGCGTACGCATGTTTCCCATCTCGCGATCGTAGACCATGGAGAGCGAAGATTGCATGCCGTTGAATAGCTGGATCATCGCCATCAACCCCGCGGCGATATAAACCTCATAGAGGATGTAGGTCTCGTAGGGGGGAATGATGGAGATCCCGAGGACCTGACGGAATCCAGCGGCAAAGATGAAAAGCCAAACCAGCGGCCTTACCAGCGCCGAGACAAACCGTTCGCGCTGATGGAGGAAGCGCAGGGCCTCGCGCCACACGATGCCATTGAGGCAGGTGACATATTCGGCAAGGGAGAAGCCGCGCCGAGCCCGATCGAGCATTTCGGAACTCATGGGCTGAGGCTCCCGGATTGGGTGCCGGTTAACCGCATAAAGGCCGAGTTGACGTCGCGTGCGCCAGCTTCTTCAAGGACGCGCGCCACCTCGCCGCGCGCCAGGACGTGGCCCTGATGCAGGATGACGAGATTGTCACTCGGGACAATTTCATCGAACAGATGGGTAGCCCACAACACGCCAATACCCTGCTCGGTGACGAGCTGCCGGACATGGCCGAGCATATCGGCGCGCGCCTTGACGTCGAGTCCGACGGTCGCCTCGTCAAGCAAAAGCAGCCGCGGCCGATGCAGCAGCGCGCGCGCAATCTCCAGTCGGCGCATCTGTCCGCCCGAAAGATCGCGCACCTTGCTGCCTGCGCGGTCGGCAAGTTCGACGCGTGACAGCACCTCGTCACTGCGCAAACGGGCATCACGCCGGCCGATGCCGTGCAGGGCGGCGTGATAGAGCAAATTCTGTATCACCGAGAGGTCGAGGTCGAGCGTTCGGGGCTGAAACACGACACCCATGAGCCGCAGGGCTTCACTGGGCGATTGCCCGATATCGTGGCCGAAAATCCGGATGCCACCGGCCTGGATTCCGAACAACCGCGTCACCAGCGAGAACAGAGTGCTTTTTCCGGCGCCGTTAAGGCCGAGCAGGGCGGTAAAACTCGCAGGCGCCACGGTAAAATCGACGTCGATCAAGGCCCGCCTCGTGCCATAGGAATGGCTGACGGCCGAGATCGATAGCGCTGGAATCGAAGCGGTGTCGTGTCCGACAGGCTTGTCCGGTACAGAGGCGACCGCGGTCGATGCGTCGGACGTAGTCATGGCGATGTTTTCATGGCGATATCGTCACGCCCCATGGAAGCTCGCCCACCTGAATTGTTTTGATAACCTTTTGCGCGGCCACATCGATCACCGAGACGTCGTTGGAGACACCGTTGGTGACCAGCAGATATTTCTCGTCCGGTGTGAACGCCATGTGCCAGACCCGCTGCCCGACCAGAAGATATTTGGTCACGGCATGGCTTGCGGCATCGACCACCGCGACGCGATTGGCCGGACCGAGTGCGACAAAGGCGGTCTTGTCGTCCTTGGTGATCCCGATCCCTACTGGCTGGATGGCCTCGCTCCGCAGACCGGGAATATTGAAAGTGATCTTGCCCGTGACGACGTGTTTGACGGGATCGATGATCGAAACTGTGCCGCCAATCTCGGAGGAGACCCACAATTCAGAACCGTCGTGCTTGAACTCGGCGAAGCGCGGCCGCGAATCGACCAGCACGCTGGCAACGACTTCGCGTGTTGCGGTGTCGATGAAATGCGCCATGTTGGTGGTCTCGGAGGTATTGATCAGGATCTTGCCATCCGGGCTGACCGTCATTCCTTCGGGTTCGACTCCGACCTGAATGCTGCCAAGAAGTGTCCGCTTCTGGATATCGATAACGGTGACGGTGTTGTCGTTCTCGTTGGCGACATAGAGAATCTTGCCGGCGGCATCCTGCGTGAACAGCTCGGGATCGGGACCGGAGGGCAGGGTGTCGACCACTTGCATCGTCTTCGTGTCGATCACCTGAATGGTGTCGTCGTCACCGACGGCGACCATCACGAATTTGCCGTCGCGGGTAAACTCGATGCCCCTCGGCCGCTGACCGACCTTGATCGTATTGGTAACGACCCATTTGTCGGTATCGATGACCGAGACGGTGTTGCCCTTTTCATTCGAAATATAGGCGGTGTAGGCCCAGGCCGGGCTCGCGGCCGCCAGACATAGCGCGGTCAGGGTAGGCAAATAACCGCGCATGCGCGCCCTCTCGGTTGTCATTGCAGTTTGCACTTGGTCTCTGGCCTGTCGACGCCGAGCGTATCAAGTTCGGAGTATTGGTGCAGAAAACCCTCTTGCGGCGACACCGACACAACCATGCGGCCGTCGGAGAGCAGGATCGGCTGGCGAAGCTGCAAGTTCCAATCCCTCAAGGTAAGCCGCTGACCCTTGAAGGCGGCGACGGAAAAGTCCTTTCCCTTGATGAAGCTGAACACAGTCTTGGGATCATTGGAATTGGTCCGCGAGGTCGCTTCGCCGATCATGCGTGCAGCGGTCCACGCCTGCATGTCCATTGCGGTCATGTGCCGCGAATTCAGTTTGACGAACCGGTTCTGGATCTGGATGGCGCCCCACTGGTCGTGCGAGGCGTCCCAGCTTGTGGGCACCAGGCCCGCCGATCCCGCTACCGGTCGCGGATCCCAGGTCCGGTAGGGCAGATAAGATGCGAAGACCTCGCTTTCGTCGGCCGCCACGAGGACGTCATAAGCAGGCGCCTCCTGGGTGAACACCGGCATTTGATGCTGGATCAGCGTCACACCGCTATCGGTACGGCGGGCACCGCCAGTGTCCTCGAAGGTCCGCTCTTGCACGATCTTTGCGCCAAACCGGGCCGCGGCGCGGCGCAAGGCATCGGCATAAAGCTTGTCCTTGTCGTGTGAGCCGACGACCAGCAACCAGCGCTTCCACCGCTTCCAGACCAGGTATTGGGCAAGGCCATCCGCGAGCATCGAGCGGGTCGGCGCCACATGGATGACATTGGCGCGACAATCCTGCTCGCGCAGGCGGTCGTCGATGGAGCCGGCATCAAACAAAACGGTACCGCGATCGCGCAACGTATCGGCCACCTTCAGCAATTCGTCCGCCGGCAGATCCGCGATGATGAAGCCGTCATGGTCGGCGAGCGAGTTGGCTGCCGCGGCGACATCGTCGTTCTCCTTGAGCTTCACTTCGGTGAGGGTGAAATGCTGGTTGAGAAACTTGCCGGTGGTGTTGTTGTCCTCGATCGCAAGGAGCGCGCCGGCCACGCCGTCATTGTCGGCCGGCTGCTCGACCAGCGACAATGTTGCCTTGATTCCGGCATGGCGGAGATAGCCGATGCCGATCTCGAGTGGGTCGGCCGCCAGCGCGTGAGTTGCGACGGCGCAGAGGCCAATTGCGCCAATCAATCCTCGGATCACGGCGTCTCCTTTTACGGCTCTCCTCAAGCGGAGAACTTTTGTCTTGAGCCAAGACCAGATTGAGCCGGCTTGCAAGACTACTTTTTTCGTTACATCGTTGGCTGAGTTTCGCGGGTCACGATGATGAGATCGCTTGCGGTTTTCTCGCTGTCCGACCGCCTCGAAACTGCGGCGAGCGTAGATGTGCGCGGCACTACCGATAAATCCTGGTCGCGCGCCACAGTTATCATCATCCGCGAACGATTGCTTGCCGCGGCAGTAAATTGCCATCAAGCTTTCAGCCGCTGCGCGTGCCAGTGCAGATGATCGCTCATGAAGGAGGAAATGAAATAGTAGCTGTGGTCATAGCCGCTCTGCCGACGCAAGGTGAGGGGAATGCCAGCCTTCTCGCAAGCGGCCTGGAGCAATTCGGGGCGAAGCTGCTCGGTCAGGAACTGGTCGGCATCGCCGTAATCGACCAGGAACTCGCGGAACCTGGCGCCGTCCTCGATCAAGGCGACCGTATCGTGCTTGCGCCATGCGGCCTTGTCGTTGCCGAGATAGCCGCCGAGCGCCTTGATACCCCAAGGCACCCGCGACGGAGCGACAACAGGTGCAAACGCACTTGCTGCGCGATAGCGGCCTGGATGACGCAAGGCGGCGGTCAGCGCGCCGTGACCGCCCATGGAGTGCCCCATGATGGATTGCCGGCCGGGATCGACGGGAAAATGTTCCGCGACGAGCTTCGGCAACTCGTCGGTTACATAGCTCCACATGCGGTAATTGCGGGAGAACGGCGCTTCCGTCGCGTCGACATAGAAGCCGGCACCCAGGCCGAAATCATATGAATTCGCGGGATCGCCCGGCACGCCTTCACCTCGCGGGCTGGTGTCGGGAGCGATGAAGATCAGTCCGTGTTCGGCGCACGCGCTGCGAAATTCGCCTTTCTCGGTCACGTTGGCATGGGTGCAGGTCAGCCCCGACAAGTACCAGACCGCGGCAAGCTTCGTGCCCTCGCGATGCGCGGGAACGTAGACAGAAAAGGTCATGTCGGTCTGGGTTTCCCGGCTGGCGTGCCGATACACGCCCTGGATACCACCATACGACTTGTTCAGCGACAGAGTTTGCAGCGCCATGCGTTCGCGCCTCCAGTATCAGGCTATGTTGTTTTCAGGCCACGCCGTTCTCGATGGCAAGCCGCACCAGCTCGGCGGATGTTCGTACGCCGAGCTTCTGACGAATGATCGAGGAGGTATTCGCGACGGTCTTGTAGGGCGAATGAACCAGCCAGGCGATTTCGGAAAGGCTTTTTCCCGCGCACAGTAGCCGCAGGATTTCCATTTCGCGCGAGCTGAGCTTCGACAGCGGGTTACTGGTCATCGCGGGACCGGCAAAGGCCACGCTTCGCGCCAACTCGGGCGGCAAATAGACGCCACCTTTTTCAACCTCATGGATCGCGTCGACCAGATCTTGCGGATCGCCGGTCTTGGAAACAAAGCCCTTGGCCCCGATGTCGATGGCTCGCGCCACGAAAACCGGGTCGTGGTTCATGCTGAACATGATGATGCGCGCGCCGGCGTCTTGCGCCAGCAGGCGGCGCGCCAGTTCGAACCCCGATACCGTCGGCAGGTTGATATCAATCAGGCAGATGTCCGGGTGTTCGCTAACGAAGATGCGTTCCGCGCTTTCCGCATCAGGCGCTTCAAGAAAAACGATGTCAGGCTCGTCTGCGAGCACGGTGCGACAGCCGGATGCAACGATCGGATGATCATCGGCGATCAGAACGCGCATACCAAAGCCCCGCACTCAGTCTCGTTATTGCATCGCACCGCACGAACGGCCAGCGTCGAAATTTCAATTCGACATGCAACTGGGGCGGCAATGCGGTACGTTTCAATTAGACAGACGCGTATTCTGTCTGTCAACGCTGCCGATGGGAACTGAAATCGGCGCGATGGGGATCGTCATGTGGCAGAGATTATCGTTGCGTTCCCGTATCAACCTGTTGCTGGCACTGGTGCTGACATTGGGTCTCGCCATTAACGTGGCGCGGCTGGTGCTGGAAGCGGGACCTCGTGTTCAGGCGGAAGACCAAAGCGTCACGCGGCTGGCCCGCGAATTTGTTGAAACCATTGTCGCGGGCTTGAGCGAAGCGCCCGATCCCGAGGCACGCCTGGATCAGATCGTTCGGGACCTCAAGCGGCTGCGTCATGTCAGCATCACCCGGCAAAGCGATGCAAGCGCTCCGGCTGACACTCGCGAGGAGGACGACGATGCGCGGTCGGTGCCGGAGTGGTTTGTTACGCTGGTGCACCCTAGAACGACCTCCGTAAGTGTACCGATTCCGATTCCCGGCAAGAGCACCGCACTTGTCATCACATCGATCCCGAACGACGAGATCGCCGAGATCTGGGACGGGATATTAACGCAGCTTGCAATCGGTTCGGCAGTCGCGCTGGCTCTGTTACTGATCACGGTGATCGTCGTCGGCCGCGCGCTGGCGCCGCTGGAAGCGCTCTCTCAGGCGATGAGCGGGATCGAGGCCGGTTCGTACAGCGTCCATGTCGAGCCCGGCGGGGCACCCGAACTTGCCGCTATCTGTACCAAAATGAATCACCTTGCCGAAACGTTGGGGGAAGCCGTTGAGGACAAGCGACGGCTCGCCGAGCGCGCCGTATCGCTGCAAGACCGCGAACGCGAGGAGATCGCGCGCGAACTGCATGACGAGTTCGGACCGTATCTCTTTGCGCTGCGAGTCAACGCCGGCGCCTTGATGCGGCTTGCGAAGACGGGGGCGCCTGACCCGGACGGGGTCCGCAAACATGGTGTCGCGATTCTGGAGCAGGTCAACGATCTCCAGCAATTCACGCGCCGGATCCTGGAGAGGCTGCGGCCTGTGGGGCTCGCCGAACTCGGATTGCGCGAAGCGCTCGGCGCGTTGCTGCGGCTGTGGAACGAATCCCATCCCGAGGTCGAAATCGAAACAACGATTTCAGGCGCGCTCGGCGAAACCGGAGAAACCGCCGACCTGACGATCTATCGCATCGTGCAGGAATCGCTGACCAACGTGTTCCGCCACGCCAGGGCGACGGCCGTGAATGTGAGTATCGAGCCCGCCGGGCGGCCAGCCGGGGTATCGGGCAACCGTGACTACGCTCTCGTTCGGGTGCGCGACAACGGCCGCGGCCTGAAGCCGGGCGAGAAATTCGGCTTCGGTTTGACCGGGATGCGCGAACGGATCCTGGCATTGGGGGGAACACTGACGGTTGCCTCCGGCGAGGGCGGCGTCACCATCGAGGCGATGGTTCCCACTCACGTGCTCTAATATGCCCGTTCGGGAATTTTCCCGAACGCTTCGGGACGTTTTTGCCGGTGCACGGCGGCGGCAGCGCACTAATATCATCTGCACCGGGGGGCGAGGCAGATGAGTGTTCGGGTCCTGCTTGTTGCGTCGATCGCGGCGGCAACTGTTGTCGACCGAAAGCGAGCAAGCCTGCGCGCAAGCTGCGCGAGACAACGGAAGTTACACCACGGAGTTGCCGCCTGTCGAAGTAGTTCCGCCGCAGACCGGTGCCAAACCCGCGGCCAGGCGTCCCAGAACAGCGGCTCGCCCGACGACGGTGGCTCGCCCGACGACGGTGACAAGGCTTGAGACTTATCCAACAACGCCTGTTGCCACGCCAAGCACGGCGCTGGCGGTCGACAAGGTTCCCTCAAGCATCAACTTTGTGAATACTCCGGAAATCGAACGCACCAATTCCCTGAACGTCATGGACGCGCTTCAGCAGAACGTGGCTGGGGTCAATATCAGCAACGTCGCGGGCAATGATTTTCAGGCGAACATCGAGTTTCGTGGCTTTGTCGCATCGCCCGTCTCGGGCACGCCGCAGGGATTGGCGGTCTACCAGAACGGGGTGCGCGTCAACGAAGCATTCGGCGACACCATCAACTGGGACCTGATCCCGACTTCAGCGATCAAGTCGATCGCGGTCGTGACGAACAATCCGGCCTATGGCCTCAATGCACTCGGTGGCGCGGTCGCGGTCCAGATGAAAGACGGCTTCAACTTTCACGGCGCCGAAATCGACACGATGGCAGGCTCCTTCGGCCGGGCCCAGGCTTCGCTGCAATGGGGCAAGCAGGTCGGCGACTGGTCTGTCTATACCGCGCTGGAAGGCGTGCACGACAACGGATATCGCAATTTTTCGTCGTCAGATGTCCGCCGTTTTTACGGCGACGTCGGCTATCGGAATGACGGCAGCGAAATTCATCTCAATGTGGGGGCCGCTCAGAACAATTTCGGGGCTACGGCGGCGGTTCCGGTCGAACTACTCCAGCAATACTGGGGCGCGACCTACACCACGCCGCAGACCACGCAGAACCAGGTCGGCTATCTGAATTTGACGGGAAAGTTCGAGGTCACGCCTAGCTGGACGGTCGACGGCGTCGCCCACTACCGGGCGTTCACCCAGCAGACCCAGGACGGCAATCCGACGGGCGCGCAGCCGTGCACCGACCCGACCTTGCTCTGCTTTGGCGATCCCGGCACGCCGGCAAACGGAACTCAACGGGCAGCAGCTTTCCAATCCGTTCCCGGCGAACGCAATCCTGGGAGAAAACGATCGAACATTCACCAATACCAACACCGGCGGCGTTTCCTTGCAGGCAACCAACACCGACCAGTTGTTCGGTCACGACAACCGCTTTGTGGTAGGCACGAGTTTTGACGCCAGCGTGACGCATTTCGGCGCCAGCGCAGAGCTTGGCACGATCGACAACAATTATGTCGTGAACGGCAGCGGCATCTTCCTCGGGACGTCCGGCAGTCCGGTTTCCGACGGGCCGGTGGGGCTCCGCACCACCAATCAATATACCGGGCTATACGCGCTCGATACGTTCGATGTCACCAAGGCTCTCTCGGTCACCGCGGGCGGCCGATTCAACGACGCGCACATTGTCTTGCAGGACCAGCTCGGCGGCCTGCTCAACGGCAACGACACCTATGATCGTTTCAATCCGATCATCGGCGCCACCTACAAGATCACCTCCGGGCTGACCGCCTATGCCGGCTATTCGGAAGCGAACCGCGCGCCGACCCCGCTTGAGCTCGGCTGCGCCGATCCCAATCATCCCTGCATCATCGCGACCTTCCTGGTCGCCGATCCGCCGCTCCAGCAGGTGGTGTCGCATACCTATGAGGCCGGCTTCAGGGGCACCCACGATTTCAGCTTTGCAACGCTTGACTGGAAATTGGGTGGGTTCCGCACCACCAACACCAACGACATTCTCAATATTGCCGATCCGAATACTTCGCTGCAGGGATTTGGTTATTTCCAGAACGTCGGTGACACGCGCCGGCAGGGCATCGAGGCCCAAGCCAATTTCAAAGCATCCAGGTGGCAGTTTCACGCCAGCTATGCCTTCATCGACGCACGCTTTCTGGATTCATTGCTGCTGGGCTCGAACAGCCCGGCCGCCGACCCCGTCACCGGCAACATCCAGGTTTCGCCTGGCAATATCATCCCGGCGATTCCGCGCCATCGCATCAAGGCCAGCTTCGACTATTCGGTCACGGACGCATTCAAGGTCGGCGGCGATGCGCAGTGGGTCAGCAGCCAGTATTTCGTCGGTGACGCGTCCAACCAGGAACCGCAATTGCCGTCTTATGCCGTGTTTAGTGTCCACGCCTCCTACCAGGTCGACAAGACCTACCAGATCTTTGGCCGCGTCGATAATATCCTCGACAATCGCTATGCGTCGTACGGGACCTTCTTCGATACAGGGGCACTGCCGAATTTCAACACTGGCAACCAATTCACCGATCCGCGCACCCTCAGTCCGGCTATTCCTCGTGCCTTTTATGCCGGGGTGAAGGCGACCTTCTGAGACAACCGACGGTGCTGTGACGGGGCGATATGGAGCGTGAAGATGAGCGACATTCTCGTGGTCGACGACCATCCCATCATTGCAACGGCCTGCCGCATTGTGCTCGAACCAATGGGCGTCGAAGAAATCATCTCGGCTTCGACGGCAGATGCAGGGTATCAGGCCTTCGTGGAGAGGGAGCCCGATGTTTCCGTCATCGATCTATCCCTGCACGGAGAAGATATGGCTGGCATTTCGCTGATCAAACGCATCCGCTCCTACAAACCTGATGCAAGAATTCTGGTCTTCAGCATGCGGTCGGATCGCAAAAGCTTCTTTTCGGCGATTGAGGCCGGCACGACGGGTTATGCGATCAAGGATTCGCCGGCTGACGAATTTACGAAGGCGGTCGAGAAAACCCGATTGGGCCGCCGCTACATCGACCCGCAACTTGCGCTCAATCTGGCGTTTTCGAAAAATGCAGCCCTTTCTCCCAGGGAACAACGCATCATCAATCTGTTGCTGAAGGATTCGCCAAGGACCGGCGGCGCGGCAATTCACCGCTCACGCGCTCGCGCCCGCCCACGTGCGTTCTATGCCGGCCTGAAGGCGACTTTTTGAGGCAACCGGGCGTAGCGCACGGCGCGCCATACCGCTCAATTTCGCCGATCACGGCTGGATGGAGACCGCCAGGTAAACCGGCAAATACAGCTGGCTAGATAAGATACTGATTTCATTAATTAGTTCAAATGCCACCGCCTCGATGAGCGGCACAAAACTGCATCCGTGGTTGACGGCGTGCGGCGTGCCGCCATAAACAGTCGCGGCGATCTTGGATGGCAAGCGGATTCTTCACCGCCTGTATCCAAAATCTAATGATCTCATCGCATGGAAGGGTGGCCGAGTGGTTTAAGGCACCGGTCTTGAA
>CAVZJE010000031.1:0-52177 GCA_963775545.1 uncultured Alphaproteobacteria bacterium | reverse complement strand
CACACAATTCGCCACGGCTTTCGACCTCGATCGAAATCACGCCGTTGTTTTCCCTGCCTCTGATATCGGCGATCTCGCCGTCATAGACCGGCTTGACGAAGCGCGCCTCGATCAGGCCGCGTTCGAGGAAAGTACGGCCCCATCGCGCGACCGGCAGGTGCATCATGTAGGCCATGACATCGACGCCGGGGACGAGACCGCCGCTAAAGCCGAACCGGCGCGCGACGGTATCGTCGTGCATCTCGTTTTCGGACAATTTCGCGGTGTTGTAGGCCTCGACGCGGTAGGTTTCGAGCAGGCCTGTCATCGCCCTGTTCCCTTCGATCGATCTTCTCGCTGACAATGGTACGCGAAGGGAACGCGATGGCAAGGCTGCCATTCGCAAGGCTTTTCCTCGCATTTCCCCAACCAATGGGGTACCACCCGCATCTCGCCATTCCTATCTGTTCACGATCGATGACAACGCCGCAAAATCCCACCCGCATTTATGTTGACGCCGACGCCTGCCCGGTGAAGGAGGAGATTTACCGGGTCGCGGCGCGGCACGGACTTCCCGTCAGCGTGGTCGCCGGCCAATTCATCCGGGTGCCGCACGACCCTCTGATCGAGCGGATCGCCGCGGGATCGGGGATGGACGCCGCCGATGACTGGATCGCGGAGCGCGCGGGCCCGGGCGACATCGTCATCACTTCAGACATTCCGCTGGCCAGCCGCTGTGTGAAGGCCGGCGCCGAGGTGATCGCGCCCAACGGCAAACCATTCACGGAGCAATCGATCGGAATGACGCTCGCGGTCCGCAATCTCATGACCGACTTGCGTTCATCGGGCGAGGTCACCGGCGGCCCGAAATCATTCGCAGCCCGCGACCGTTCGACGTTTCTCGCCACGCTCGACCAGACCATCCGGCGCATCCAGCGCCGCCGGGCCGACGCCCCCATATCCCAAGGCTAAAGCTGGAAAACCATGGCGCCACCACTGATCCAGTTGAAAGACATTGGGCTTACCTTCGGCGGTACGCCGCTGTTGTCGGGCGTCGAGTTGTCCGTATCGGCGGAAGAACGTGTCTGTCTGATCGGCCGCAACGGTTCCGGCAAATCGACGCTGTTGAAGATTGCCGCGGGTCTTGTCGAACCCGATCACGGCAGCAGATTTGTTCAACCGGGAGCCACTATCCGCTACCTGCCGCAGGAGCCGGATTTCGCGGGCCACGCCACCACGCTCGCCTATGTCGAGGCAGGCCTTGGGCCCGGCGACGACCATTATCAAGCCCGCTATGTGCTGGAGCAGCTTGGTCTTCACGGCGACGAAGACCCTGCGCATCTGTCTGGAGGCGAGGCGCGCCGCGCTGCGCTCGCACGCGTGCTCGCGCCCTCACCGGACATCCTGCTGCTCGACGAACCCACCAACCATCTCGATCTCACCACGATCGAGTGGCTGGAAGGCGAACTTGACGGCCGCCGCAGCGCGCTGGTCATCATCAGTCATGACCGCCGCTTCCTCTCCAACCTGTCGCGCGCAACGGCCTGGCTCGATCGCGGCCAGATCCGACAGATCGATCGCGGCTTTGCCTCGTTTGAGGGCTGGCGCGACGAGGTGCTCGCCGAGGAAGAGCGTGAGCAGCACAAGCTCGATCGCAAGATCGTCAATGAAGAACACTGGCTGCGTTACGGCGTCTCTGGCCGCCGCAAGCGCAACGTCAAGCGTCTCGGAAATCTCCATGCGCTGCGTCAGCAACGGCGTGATTATCGCGGCACGGCCGGCAATGCCAACCTCACCGCGGCAGAGTCCGAAAAATCCGGCAGGCTCGTGATCGAGGCCAAGAACATCAGCCGCAACTATGGCGACCGCAAGATCGTCGATGGCTTCTCGATCCGCGTGCAGCGTGGCGACCGCATCGGAATTGTCGGACCTAACGGCGCCGGCAAGACGACGCTGATCGAGATGCTCACCGGGGCCAACCCGCCCGATACCGGGACCATCGGGCTCGGCGCCAATATCGAGATGGCGACGCTGGACCAGCACCGCGAAAGCCTCGATCCGAAATCGACGCTGGCGGAAGCGTTGACCGGCGGTCGCGGCGATCATGTCATGGTCGGCGGCAAGCCGAAACATGTCGTCAGCTATATGAAGGACTTCCTGTTCGCACAGGAGCAGATGCGCACGCCGCTTGAGGTGCTTTCCGGCGGCGAGCGTGGCCGGTTGATGCTGGCGCGCGCGCTGGCAAAGCCCTCCAACCTCCTGGTACTGGACGAGCCGACCAACGATCTCGACCTCGAAACCCTCGATGTGCTCGAGGAAATGCTCGGCGATTACGACGGCACGGTCATCCTGATCAGCCACGACCGCGATTTTCTCGATCGCGTCGTGACCTCCGTGATCGTGCCCGAGGGTGACGGCAAGTGGATCGAATATGCCGGCGGCTATTCCGACATGCTGGCCCAGCGCGGCGCCGACTTGAAGCGCGAGGCGGTAAAGGCGGCCGCGGTCGAGCGCGAGAAAACCGCTTCAGTAGGCACACGCTCGAGCGCGCCAAAGCGCCGGCTCAACTTCAATGAGAAGCACGCTCTGGAAACTCTGCCGAAAGCCATCGCCAAACTGCAAGCCGAAATCGCCAAACAACAGCGGCATCTTGACGATCCCGACCTCTACAAGAAGGATCGGAAGAGATTTGACCAGGCCTCCGATGCGCTGACCAAAGCGCAGAAAGAATTGCTCGAGGCCGAGGACAAATGGTTGGAACTTGAAGTGTTACGTGAAGAGATAGAACAGGCCTGAGCGCACCAAAAAAGAGACGCATCATGACCACGCCCCTTGCCGCCAAAATCGCCCGTGAATACGGCACGCCCGTCGCCGTGATCGACATGGACCGGGTCGAACGCAACATCGCGCGCGTGCAAAAGGCTTGCGATGCAGCCGGCGTCGCCAACCGCCCGCATATCAAGACCCACAAGAGCCCGATGCTGGCGAAGCTTCAGGTCGCAGCCGGCGCCAAGGGTATCACCTGCCAGAAGATCGGCGAGGCCGAAGTGATGGCGGAGGCTGGCATCGACAACATCCTGATCAGCTACAATCTGCTCGGCGAAGAGAAGATGGCGCGTCTCGGCGCGTTGCAGGCGAAGGCCCATATGACGGTCGCGGCCGATAATGCGACCGTGGTTTCATCGCTGACGCAGGCCGCCGTCGTGTCCGGCCGCCCGCTCTCGGTCGTGGTCGAATGCGACACCGGACGCAAACGCGCGGGCGTCGAGACTCCGGCCGAGGCGATTGCGCTGGCGCGCACCATTGCTGCTTCCAAGGGACTGAAGTTTGCGGGCTTCATGCTTTACCCGACCGAGACCGGCTGGACCGAGGCACAGAAATTCTACGACGAGGCGCTGGCCGGCGTGCGCGCACACGGGCTCGATGCGACCATGGTCTCAACCGGCGGTTCGCCGAACCTGAAGAATCTCGGCAAGCTTAAGGGCGCGACCGAACATCGGCCGGGCACTTACATTTATAATGACCGGATGCAGGTCGGCGCCGGCGTCGCAACCTGGGACGATTGCGCGCTCAACATCTATTCCACCGTGGTCAGCCGCGCCGGTCCCGATCGCGGCATTCTCGACGCCGGCTCAAAAACGCTGACTTCCGATACCGGCAGCGGGCTCGACGGCCATGGGCTCATCCTCGAACATCCCGAGGCCAGAATCGCGAAATTTGCCGAAGAGCACGGCTTCCTCGACCTCACCCGCAGCAACACCCGGCCCGAGGTCGGCGATGTCGTGCGGATCGTTCCCAATCACGTCTGCGTCGTCGTCAACATGATGGACGAGGTCGTGATGGTACGCGGCGAGGAGATCCTCGGCACGTTACCGGTGACAGCGCGGGGAAAATTGCGCTAGCGTTCTGAATTTGCTTTCCTTTGGCAGCCGGCGAGCTTAGCAGGACTTGCTGTGGGCTCGATCCGGTTGCCAGTGCTCTGCAGCGATATCCACTACTGGGACCCTCTCCGAATTCGGTGTAGCCTGCGAATCCTCGAATGGGCTTTTTGGTGGATGAAATGAACCGCCGTAAGTTCTTGCATTCCCTGGCAGGCGCGGCAGCCACATCTGCGATACCACATTTCGCATGGGCGAAGGTTCCAGCGACGACTGTTCAAAACGTTCGAAGTCGCAACCGGGTTGCTCGCCATGTGGCAGAGTACGGCTTGGCTCGGAGCCGAAGCAGGCGTTTTCGCAAAGCGGGGGATCGACTTGACCTTGCCGGCGATTGCGGTGGGCGGGCCGGAGGCTGCAGCCGGGCTCGTTCGCGGTGATTGGGAGTTCGCGCACACGGGGACGGTGCCAGTCGCTGAGGAAGTTCTCAAAGGCCACGATGTAGTGATTTTGGCGACGCCGACCTCGGATTTCCCCAAATCGTTTGTCATGACCAGAAAGGAAATCACGGAACTTGCGCAGCTTGCCGGGAAGAAGGTTGGAGTGCTAACCGACACCGGGCAGACGAGCACGGCGGCCCGGATCACGATCGAAAAGGCGGGTGCCACCGCGACCTATTTGCCGCTAGTGAAATTCGATCGAATCTACGCGGCGTTGACCGACGGAGAGATCGATGCGGGCGCACTTCCAATCGATTTGCGCTTTAGTGGCCAAGCGCTACATGGGTGGAATGCCTTCCCGATAGATGCCTTTGATGTGCCGTCGATATTCGCCACTACTCGCAAATTGATTGCCTCCAATCGGCAGCTTGTGATGAATGTCATGCAAGGCTTCGTTGAGACAATTCACCTGTTCAAGACGCAGCCAGACGTCGTGGTACCCTTACTGCAACGCTACGTGAAGATCGACGACCGAAAAGCCGCGGAGGACTTATACGCCTATCATGTGCCGGTTTTTCAGAGGATTCCACGGCCGTCCTTTGCAGGTATGCAGACGTTACGCGAGTTTCTCGCGGCCAGATACCCCGCCGCCGCATCACTGAGCGAGTCCGACGTAGCTGATCCGTCGTTCATCGACGAACTCGAACGAAACGGCTTCATTGACCGACTTTATGCAGCCGACGTGAAGTAAACGGCAAAGGTTGATGGATTCGTCGAAGGCGCGGCGACGGCCACTGGCTGATCCTCGAACATCCCAAAGCGCGCGCATCGCGCGCTTTGCCGAGGAGCATGGCTTCCTCGATCTCACCCGCAGCAACACCGGGCCCGAGGTCGGCGACGACGTCGTGCGGATCGTGCCCAATCACGTTTGCGTCGTCGTCAATATGATGGACGAGGTGGTGATGGTGCGTGGCGAGGAGATCCTCGGCACGCTGAAGGTCGAGGCGCGGGGGAAGTTGCGGTGAGCTTCCACAGCGTCATTGCGAGGAGCGTTAGCGACGAAGCAATCCATCCTGACAACACTGGATTGCTTCGCGGAGCCTGTCATCGGGCGCGCATTCGCGCGACCCGTTGGCTCGCAATGACGATTTTTGACGTAGATAGCTATTTGTCGAGCCACTTCAACGCCCCCTTGCCCGCTGCTGCACCCGTGGCAAAACAGGCCTGCAACAGATAACCGCCGGTCGGCGCTTCCCAATCGAGCATTTCGCCGGCGGCAAATATGCCGGGCAAGCGGCGCAGCATGAATTCGCCATCGAGTTCGTCGAACGCCACGCCACCCGCGCTTGAAATGGCGCGCGCGATCGAGGCGACGCCAGTGAGACGAACCGGCACCGCGTTGATGCCAGCGGCAACGGTTTCCGGTGACATCGACGCCAATGCGACGCCAGAAGCGAAGGCTGCCTCCTGCAACAGACCGATCGCCACTGGAGATAATTGCGCCGCCTTGCGCAGCCAGTTTGTAAATGTCTGTTTTCCTCGTGGCGACGACAAACGCGTGATGAGATCGCATGGGTTGAGATCGGGCCGCAACGCGACGTGCAACGTAGCTCCGCCCGACGCGAGGACAGCTTCGCGCAGTTCCGCGGACAACGCATAGACCGCACCGCCTTCGAGGCCGTCACGCGTAATGACCGCTTCGCCGCGAACACTGCGCCCACCGAATGATAACGCGATCCCCTTGAGCGGCTGGCCTTCGAAGCGATCGCGGAAGATATCCGACCACGCAACCTTGAAGCCGCAATTGGCCGGCCTGAGCGGCGCGACCCTTACGCCTTTGGCTTCAACGGTTCTTACCCACCCGCCATCCGATCCCAACCGTGGCCAGCTCGCGCCGCCGAGCGCCAATACGGTCGCGCGGGCTTCAACGACGCTTTCTCCCTCCAGCGTTTGAAACAGCAGCCTTCCCTCGTTGTCCCAGCCGGTCCAGCGGTGGCGTAGTCCGAATTTTACGCCCGACACATCGAGCCGCCGCAGCCAGGCCCGCAGCAACGGCGAGGCTTTCAGAACCTTCGGGAAAATCCGGCCGCTGGAGCCCACGAATGTCGGCTGTCCCAGCGCCTCGCACCACGCCCGCAGATGCTCCGGGGGAAAGGCTTCGACGACACCGGCCAATTTCGGAGTGGCTTCCCGGTAGCGAGGCAAGAACGCATCCAGCGGTTCGCTGTGCGTGAGATTAAGTCCGCCACGTCCCGCCATCAGGAACTTGCGCCCCACCGAGGGCATCGCGTCATAGACGGTGACGTCAGCACCGCCTTGCGCCAGTGTTTCAGCCGCCATCAGCCCCGCCGGACCGGCGCCGATGATAGCAACGTTGGCTCGTGGAACACTCATGTCAGGCAAACGCCCTCCGCGCGAAAGGCCTCATCCTGAGGAGGCCGCGACGCGGCCGTCTCGAAGGATGGGCCTCATGGTTCGAGATGCGCGAATACGCGCTCCTCACCATGAGGGCCTTTTACAACTTCACCCCGGGCCGCGGCCTGGCCGACATATTTATTGGTCTGCTGGAAGGCGTTTTCCAGCGCTTTCGCCGTCGACATGTCGCCGATCTCCGCGAAGCGCGCCGCGATCGCGTCGGGCGTCCAATCGCTCTGCGGAAGATTGATGCCTTCGGTCTCCACGACCTTGATCACAGCGAAGGAGCCGGCGCCCGCGCCCATGATGGTGCGGGTCGGCGCGTCCTCAGCCAGCAGATAAAGCACCGCCGGCGTGATCGCTTCCGGCCTCATCAAGGCCAGCGCCTGCGGCGGCAGCAATTCCTCGGTCATCCGCGTCGCAGCCGTCGGTGAAATCGTGTTGATGCGGATATTGTTCTTGCGGCCCTCCTCCGCCAGCACGTTCATCAGCCCGACCATGCCGGCCTTTGCCGCACCGTAATTGGCCTGACCGAAATTACCGAACAGACCCGACGACGAGGTCGTGACGACGATGCGGCCGTAGTTGCGCTCGCGCATGCCGCTCCAAACCGCCTTGCAGCAATAGAAGGTGCCGGTGAGATGCACGTCGATCACCCTCGCGAAGTCGGCGACCTCCATCTTGGCAAAGGATTTGTCGCGCAGGATACCGGCATTGGCGCACAACAGATCGACGCTACCCCACTCCCTGGTGGCGCGATCGACCATGGCCTGAACCTGTTCGAAATTCGAAACGTCGGCGCCGTCGGCCATCGCCACGCCGCCGGCCTTTTTGATCTCCTCGACCACGGCTTCCGCCGGCGTCAGTGAACCGCCGGTGCCGTCACGCCCGCCGCCGAAATCGTTGACCACGACCTTGGCGCCGCGGCTCGCGAGCCCCAGCGCATGCGCGCGGCCAAGACCATTCCCCGCGCCGGTGACGATGGCGACGCGTCCGTCAAACCTGATTGTCATGGATGAATTCCCGTTTTCTTCGCTCCTTCTCCCCTTGTGGGAGAAGGTGGCTCGCATCGCGAGATGCGAGCCGGATGAGGGGTATATCGCGGCGGAGGGAAGACCCCTCACCCGGCTCGTCTCGCTGACGCTCGACTCGCCACCCTCTCCCACAAGGGGAGAGGGTATCAACTAGGCAAAATAAATCAGGCCGATCCAGTCGGCCACCAGAGCCGGCTTTTCCTCGCCCTCGATTTCGACAGTGACACTGGTGCGCGATTGCAATTCCTTCGGCTTGCGCAACTTTGCTTCCATCAGCGTAAATCGCCCGCGCACGCGCGAGCCCGATCGCACCGGCGAGACGAAGCGCAGCTTGTCGAAGCCGTAATTGACGCCCATCGTCGTGCCTTCGATCACCGGCATCACCTCATAGGACATGATGCTGAGTAGCGACATCGTCAGGAAGCCGTGGGCGACCGTGGTCCCGAACGCCGTTTCGCGCTTGGCGCGCTCGGGATCGATGTGGATGAACTGATGATCCTCAATCACGTCGGCATAGACGTTGATCCGGCCCTGATCAACCAGATGCCAGGACGACACACCGATCTCTCGCCCGACCATGCTTTGGTAGGCCTCAAGCGAAACCGGCGGTTTCTTCCAGACTTCGTTCATTTACTGATTTTCCGATCCCGCCGAGCGTACCTTCTGCAATTCGGGAAAATCCTCTTCACGAAATTCTTCCCCGCGCAGCGGATCGCTGCGATTGTTATCGTGTTCGAGGCGGCGCAAATGCACCCGCCGGATTTTCCCGGAAATCGTTTTCGGCAATTCGCCCACCAGTTCAATTCGCCGGACGCGCTTGAACGGCGCAAGCCGCGTGTGGAGATGAACGAAGATCGATCGCGCCGTGTCGCTGGAACGCTCCGTGCCCGGCACCAGCAGAACATAAGCCTTCGGGATCGCAAGCCTGATCGGATCGGGGCACGGCACCACGGCAGCTTCCGCCACCCACTCGTGTTCAAGCAGGACGCTCTCCAGTTCGAATGGGCTGATGCGGTAGTCGGATGACTTGAATACGTCGTCGGAACGGCCAACGAAGGTGAAATAGCCGTCCTCGTCGACGAACACCACGTCGCCGGTGCGGTAGACGGCGCCATCGGCGCCCGAAACCTTGCCATCCTCGCCCTGATAGCCCTGCATCAACCCCGCCGGGCGGTCGGCGCCAAGCCGCAGCGTGATTTCGCCTTCCTGCGCGGAATGGCCGTCGTTATCGGTGACTTCCACGCGATAGCCGGGCAGCGGCCGCCCCATCGATCCGACCGTTACCTTCTGGCCGGGCGAATTGCCGGCAAGCGCCGTGGTCTCGGTCTGGCCGTAGCCGTCGCGGATTGTCAGGCCCCATGCCGAACGCACCTGGTCGATCACTTCGGGGTTGAGCGGCTCGCCCGCGCCGCAGACTTCGCGCAGTGACACCCTGAAGTCGGCGAGCTTTTCCTGAATGAACAGCCGCCACACCGTCGGCGGAGCGCACAGCGTGGTGACGCCACACCTTGCAATTGTGGCGAGTAAACCTTTGGCGTCGAAACGCGGCTGATTGACCAAAAAGACAGTTGCCCCCGCGTTCCATGGCGCGAAAAAGCAGCTCCAGGCGTGCTTGGCCCAACCGGGTGAAGAAATATTCAAATGCACGTCGCCTGGCTGCAAGCCCAACCAATACATGGTCGAAAGATGACCGACCGGATAGCTGCGCTGGCTATGGCGCACGAGTTTTGGCTTCGCGGTCGTGCCCGAGGTGAAATAGAGCAGCATCGGATCGTCGGACTGGGTCGGGCCACCCGGCGTGAAGCTATCAGGAAAATTGCCGGTCTGTTCGTAAGGAAGCCAGCCCTCATGCGGCGAAGTCGCATTGACGACAATGCGCACCAGTTTCTCGGCTCCGAGACTAGCGAATTTGCCAATCTGGTCCTGGGTCGCCACTACCGCCCGCGCGCGACCGCGGTCGAGACGATCGCGCAGTTCGTCCGGGGTCAGCAAGGTGGTGGCGGGAATCACCACCACGCCAAGCTTCATTGCCGCCAGCATGGTTTCCCAGAGCGGGACGACATTGCCGAGCAGCAACAACAAGTGGTCGCCGCGCTTCAATCCCTGCGCCCTCAGGAAATTCGCCACCTGATTGGAGCGCCGCGACATCTCCGCGAAGGTCGGCTTGATCTCTCGGCCACTGGCGGCATCGACGATCCAGAGCGCAGGAAGGTCCCGGCTTTGCGGATCGCGCGCCAAATCCGCATCGAACCAGTCCAGCGCCCAGTTGAACGAACCGGCGTCGGGCCAGCGGAAGCCGGCGACGGCCTTGTCGTAGTCGGTCCTGTATTTCAGAAGAAATGCGCGCGCTTCCTGAAATGTGGTCATGGGACGGCTCTATGTCGCTGTCAATTTGCGAACGTGCTGGATGATCCCCGAAAAATCGACCCCGCCATTGCCGGCGGCATCGAACGCCTTGTAGATCTCCTGTGCGTGCTTTCCGAGCGGCGTCGACGCACCCGCCGCCTTTGCCGCGTCCTGCGCCAAGGTCAGGTCCTTCACCATCAAGGTCGAGGCGAAGCCGGGCTTGTAGTCGTTATTGGCCGGCGAAGCCGGGACCGGGCCCGGCACCGGGCAATAGGACGTCAGCGACCAGCATTGCCCCGAGGAAGTCGAGGCGACGTCGAACAGCGCCTGATGCGATAATCCGAGCTTTTCGGCGAGCGCAAACGCTTCGCTCACCGCGATCATGGAAACGCCGAGGATCATGTTGTTGCAGATCTTCGCCGCTTGGCCAGCGCCCGCGCCGCCACAATGCACGATCTTCTTGCCCATCTTTTCCAAGACCGGCTTGGCCGACGCGAAGGCCTTGTCATCACCGCCGCACATGAAGGTCAGCGTCGCACCCTTCGCGCCACCGGTGCCGCCGGAAACCGGCGCATCGATCGAACCTGTATTGTGCTTGGCCGCCAGCGCATGGGCCTGCTTGGCGCTTTCGACGTCGATCGTCGAGCAATCGATGATGAGCGCGCCCTTGGCCATCGCCGGCACCACCTCGTTCCACACCGAGATCACATGCTTGCCGGCCGGCAGCATGGTGATGACGACATCGGCGCCCTTCACGGCCGCCACCGAGCTTTCGGCGACACGAGCGCCATCTGCCTTGGCCTGATCGCGCGAGGCAGCGACGAGATCGAACGCGATCACTCCATGACCGGCGTTGACGAGATTGGCCGCCATCGGGCCGCCCATATTGCCGAGACCGATGAATGCAATGCTGGCCATCTCTTGTCTCCTCAGCTTCGGCTTCTGCTATTTGCTTTCTGGAATACCAATTCGTCGGCGCCGATCTCCGCAAAATACGGCGCCAGCATTTCCGGCGTCACATCTTCGATCCGCGGTGGCGACCATCGGGGATTACGATCCTTGTCGATCACGGCGGCACGCACACCTTCGCGAAAATCATCGCTGCGGAAGACTTCCAGCGCCGCCCGATATTCCCGCACCAGGCATTCTTCCAGCGACGTGGCGTTGCGCGCGAGCCGCAACAACCTCAATGTCACAACCATGCCGCGCGGCGATTTCTCGTTCAATGACTTGAGCGTCGATTGCGCGAGTTCCGAACCGTCGCGCTCGAGTGCCTTAAAAATATCGTCCATCCGGTCATGGGCAAACCAGCGATCGATCGATGTCTGCTCGGCCGCGACGGGGCCCGCGCTTTCGCCGGTCGCAAAGCCCGCAATGATCGTGTCGACCTCAGCCGAGGTCGCGCCCGGCCGGACCACTGTCAAAGCCACGCGCAACGCGGGCAACTTTCCGGACGGCACGACGGCGTCGGCAAAATGCGCGAAAACCGCATCCGGCCCATTCATGGTCTGCCCGGTCAGCCCGAAATAAGCGCCGATCTCGCCGGGCGAGCGCGTCAGCAGCCAGGTGCCGCCGACATCGGGAAAGAATCCGAGCCCGACCTCAGGCATCGCCAGTTTGGTCTTCTCGGTGACGACGCGATGGCGCGCATGGGCCGACAGCCCAACGCCGCCGCCCATCACCAGGCCGTCCATGAAGGCGACATAGGGCTTGGGATATTTGGCGATCCGCGCGTTCATGACGTATTCCTGACGCCAGAACACCTTGCCGAGATCGCCGCCGGCCTTTGAGCTTTCATAAAGCCCGCGAATGTCGCCACCCGCGCACAGACCGCGTTCGCCGGCGCCTTCCAACAGCACCACCGCCACGGCTGGATCCTGCTCGAAGCGATCGAGCGCCGCATCGATGCCGAGCGACATTTCATATGTCATTGCGTTGAGCGCTTTTGGCCGGTTCAACCGGATGATCCCGGCTGCACCTTCGCGCCGTACGATCAGGTCGCCGTCGGATTCCACGACCGCCGCGGGCGTCGTCATCGCGCGCTCTCGATCATCTTGCGCGCCACGATCAGCCGCATGATCTCGTTAGTGCCTTCCAGAATCTGATGCACGCGCAATCGCGCACGATCTTCTCGATGCCGTATTCGCTGAGGTAACCGTAGCCGCCATGAAGTTGCAGCGCCTGATTGGCGACTTCGAAGCCGACATCGGTGCCGAAGCGCTTCGCCATCGCGCACAGCATGGTGGCATCGGCATCCCTACGGTCGAGTGCTGCCGCCGCGCGCCAGACGAAGGTCCGTGCCGCCTCGAGCTCGGTCGCCATATCGGCAATGCGAAACTGCAGCGCCTGGAATTCATCGAGGCGCTTTCCGAATGCCTTGCGCTCCTTCATGTAGGAAAGTGTGCGGTCCAGCGCATTTTGCGCGCCACCGAGCGAACAGGCCGCGATGTTGATGCGGCCGCCGTCGAGGCCCGCCATCGCGATCTTGAAACCAATGCCTTCCTCGCCAAGCCGGTTGGCGACCGGCACGCGCGCATTCTCGAAAATCACCGCACGCGTCGGCTGCGCGTTCCAGCCCATTTTGCGCTCGTTGGCGCCGAGCGAGAGCCCGGGCGTATCGCCCTCGACCACGAGCGTGGAAATGCCGCCAGGGCCGCCCTCGCCCGTCCGCACCATCACGACATAAAGATCGCCCCTGCCCGCGCCGGAAATGAACTGCTTCTGGCCGTTGAGGACGTAGTGATCGCCATCACGCACCGCCCGGGTGCGCAGCGCGGCCGCATCCGACCCGGAACCGGGCTCGGTCAGGCAATAGCTTGCGAGATACTCCATTGAACAGAGCTTCGGCAGCCATTGCTTGCGCTGGGTCTCGTCGCCGAAGGCATCGATCATCCAGGACGCCATGTTGTGGATCGAGATGAAGGCCGAAACCGTCGGGCAGCCCTGCGCCAGCGCCTCGAAAATCAGCGCGGCATCGAAACGCGTCAGCGCCGAGCCGCCGACATCGTCCCGGATATAGACGCCGCCGATGCCGAGCGTGGCGGCTTCCCGCATCACGTCAACCGGGAAATGCTTCTCTTCATCCCAGCGGATCGCATGCGGCGCGATTTTCTCCGCGGCAAAATCCCGCGCCATGTCGCGAACCGCAATCTGGTCCTCGGTGAGTGCGAATTGCATGCGTTGTTTTGTGTTTCCTCAACTCGTGGCGTTGCCGGTGGCCGCCTCCTCGTCGTCATTGCGAGGAGTGAAGCGACGAAGCAATCCAGACGGCGATTGCGGAAGGTTAGCTGGATTGCTTCGCTGCGCTCGCAATGACAGAAACATTCAGTTCATCGTCGGCATCGCGAAGTCGGCCCCGTCCTTGATGCCGGAGGGCCAGCGCGCGGTCACCGTCTTGGTCTTGGTGTAGAAACGGATCGAATCCGGCCCATATTGATTAAGATCGCCGAATCCCGACCGCTTCCAGCCGCCGAACGTATAGTAAGCGACCGGAACCGGAATCGGCACGTTGACGCCGACCATGCCGACATTGACCCGGTTGGCAAAATCGCGCGCGGCGTCGCCGTCGCGGGTAAAGATCGCAACGCCATTGCCGTATTCATGTTCGGACGGCAGCGCCAGCGCTTCGGCATAATCCTTGGCGCGGACCACCGACAGCACCGGACCGAAGATTTCTTCCTTGTAGATACGCATATCCTTGGTGACGTGATCGAACAGGCAACCGCCCATGTAGAAGCCGTTTTCGTAGCCCTGCATCTTGAAGCCGCGGCCATCGACGGCGAGCTTGGCGCCTTCCTTGATTCCGATTTCGACATAGTTCTTAACCCGCTCAAGGGCCTCGCGGGTCACAAGCGGCCCGAAATCGGCGGTCGCATCGAGCGAGGGGCCGATCTTCAGGTTCTCGACGCGCGGAATGAGCTTTTCCATCAACCGGTCGGCGGTGGTCTTGCCGACGGGGACCGCAACCGAGACCGCCATGCAACGCTCGCCCGCAGCGCCGTATCCGGAGCCGACGAGTGCGTCCACGGTCTGATCCATGTCCGCATCGGGCATGATGATGAGGTGGTTCTTGGCGCCGCCGAAACATTGCACGCGCTTGCCGTTCGCAGCCGCGCGCTCATAGATGTATTGAGCGATCGAGGACGAACCGACAAAGCCCACGGCGGAGACGTCGTGGTCATCGAGGATGGCGTCGACCGCTTCCTTGTCGCCATTGACGACATTGAGGATACCCGGCGGCAGCCCGGCTTCGAGCATCAGTTCGGCCAATCTCATCGGCACGCCGGGATCGCGCTCCGACGGCTTCAGGATGAAGGCGTTGCCGCAGGCGATCGCGGGCGCGAATTTCCACATCGGGATCATCGCCGGGAAGTTGAACGGTGTGATACCCGCGACGACGCCGAGCGGCTGGCGCATCGAATAGAGGTCGATGCCGGGGCCGGCTCCTTCCGTGAATTCGCCCTTCATCAGCTGAGGAATACCGATCGCGAACTCCACGACCTCCACGCCACGCAGAATGTCGCCCTTGGCGTCGGGAAACGTCTTGCCGTGTTCCCGCGCCAGCAATTCGGCCAGGCTGTCGTTGTCGCGGGCCACGAGCTCGAGGAATTTCATCAACACGCGAACCCGCCGCTGCGGGTTGGTTGCGGCCCATTCCGGTTGAGCGGCCTTGGCATTCTCGACGGCGGCGCGCATTTCAGCCTTGGAGGCGAGCGCGACCTTGGCCTGAACCTCGCCGGTCATCGGCTCAAAAACATCGGCAAACTTGCCCGATGTGCCCTTGACCTCACGGCCGCCGATAAAATGTCCGATCGTACGCATGCGTTCCTCCAAGAAAAATCCGGGTGCCGATTTTGTCTAGTGTCCCGGTTCTGACATTCGTATCCGGTCGCGGCGGGTTCGTTTACGAATGTCAGAGCCAAAGGGACACTAGCAAATATTGGTTTGCAGTGGAGTTTGGGATTTGACATTCGCTATTCGCGAATGCGCTGCCACGGGGCAGCGAATGTCAAATCCACTCCACTGATATCTTGCAGGCTTTAGAGTGTTTGGAAAGGTTTTTTCAGCGCAGCAGCGATGCGCGAAAAACGCAATCTAAGGCGATTTCGCGTCTCTAAGACGAACGTCGAATGGAGCGATTTCGGCCTAAGCCGAAGAGGCCGCCTTTTTGGCCGATTTTTTCGAGGCCTGCGGCTTCACCTGTCCGAGGATGGCCTCGCGGCCCGACTTGAGTATCTCATCGGAAAGTTCGCTGTTTGCGGTAATCCGCGCCATCACCAGCGTTCCCATCATGGTGGCCAACGCCGCGGTCGCCTGCTTCCGCGCCGCCTTCGGCGACACGCCATGGAACTGGTCGGCGAGCATGTCGATCATCTGCTCCATCCGGCCGGCAAATACCCGCTTTGTCTTGGCGCTCTCCCGGGCAATCTCCGCGGCCAGCGCCGGCACCGCGCAGCCGTGACCGGGGTCGTCGCGGTGGGTCGGCGCGAGATAGGTATTCACGATCCTCGACAGGCGCTTTTCGACCGGCGTTTCGTCCGACAATTTTCGCCAACGCTCGGTCGACCGGTCCATGGCGTGCGTCAGGGCCTCGATCACCAACGCTTCGCGCGAATTGAAGTGCGCATAAAACCCGCCATGGGTCAGGCCGGCGTCCTTCATGAGATCGGCAACACCGATGCCGTGGGCGCCCTTCTCGCGGAGCTTGACTGAAGCCCGCTTCACGATCTTTGCGTGAGTTTGAGACTTGTGTTCCTTGGAATACCGCATGAAGTTCTCATGATATGTTCAAAGTCATATAATCACGCGGCAGCCTTTTAACATCCGTCCTCGTGAAATGCTGCATCTTATTTCATTGGTTTCCGACTTTCGTTACTTGCGCCGCACAAAAGGCAGCGACAGGCGCGTCTTCTTCCGGTCTTGACAAACGCGATTTTTACCGGGGAACTGGGTTCCTTCCTTCGCCAAAAGAGGTGCCCATGCAGGTGCTCAACTCCCATTGCGGCATCGATCGCGATTCACGCGGCGTCGTGCGTCTGACTATTTGCAACGCAGGCCCGCTCAATATTCTGGGATCGGAAGTTATCCGTGCCGTCCGCGAGGGATTTGAGACACTGGCGGCTGACCGGCAAATCCGCGTTCTCGTTCTCGCCGGAGAAAGCCCCAAGAGCATGATCGGCGGGGCCGACATCAAGGAGATGGCCCGTCTCGATCAGAATTCTGCCGAGAAATTCATCACCGGCTTGCGCGATCTCTGCGAAGCCGTGCGAACCTTTCCCGCCCCGGTGATCGCGCGAATGCCGGGCTGGTGCCTCGGCGGTGGTCTCGAGGTCGCCGCGGCCTGTGATTTTCGCGTAGCCGCACATGACGCGAAGTTCGGCATGCCCGAGGTCCGCGTCGGGATTCCGAGTGTCATTCACGCGGCCTTGCTGCCGCGCTTGATCGGCTGGGGCCGCGCCCGCTGGCTGGTGATGACAGCTGAGAACATCGACGCCGCGACCGCATTGGCCTGGGGTTTGGTCGATGTGGTTGCGCCGGAAGGTGGCCTCGATGCTGCGGTGGAGAAGACGATCGAAGCCCTTCTGAAATGCGGCGCGGAAGCGCTGCGAGCGCAAAAGGACCTGCTTCGGCAATGGGAGGAGTTACCGCTGACGGAATCCGTCAATTTGAGCATCGGGGTATTCGGCCGCTCGTTCCTCACCGACGAGCCGAAGCGGCTAATGCAGGAGTTTATTGATCGGAAGCGATGAGTCTGGCGCTGGTGCCCAAGACATTTTGTCATCGGATGCATGTGTAGTTGTCATCGGAGCGATCCGTTGCAAATTTTTGCACTGCATTATATGATAGATGTAATCTATCCGCTCATCCGAGAATCGCCATGGCCGCCACTTCCGACCCCGTCGTCATCGTCTCCGCTGCCCGCACGCCGCTCGGACGCTTCATGGGCGAGCTTTCGCCGTTTTCCGCCCACCAGCTCGGCTCCCACGTGATTGCGGCGGCGCTCGAACGCGCAAAGCTCAAACCCGAGCGCATCGACGAGGTGTTCATGGGTTGCGTGTTGCCGGCTGGACAGGGCCAGGCTCCCGCAAGACAGGCCGCCCGCGGCGCCGGACTGCCGGACGCCACCGGCGCCACCACGATCAACAAGGTTTGCGGCTCCGGGATGAAAGCCACGATGCTCGCCCACGACATCATCCATGCCGGCTCCGCCGACATCGTGATATCCGGCGGCATGGAGAGCATGTCTAATGCGCCCTATCTGCTGGCCAAGGCTCGCGGCGGATATCGCGCCGGTCATGACCGCATCATCGATCACATGTTGCTCGACGGCCTCGAGGATGCCTATGAGGCCGGCCGCTCGATGGGTGATTTCGGCGAAGCCACTGCAGAAGCCTATCAATTCACGCGCGATGCCCAGGATGCTTACGCGATGGAAACGCTGACACGCGCCCGCACGGCGGTAGAAGGCGGCGCGTTCAAGGCCGAAATCGTGCCGCTGACGGTCAAGGAGAAGAGCGGACCGCGCGTGGTCGGCAATGACGAAATTCCGCTAAAGGTCGACCCTGCCAAAATTCCGGGATTGAAGCCGGCATTCCGTCCTAACGGGACGATTACGCCGGCGGCGTCCTCGGCCAACGCCGACGGCGCGGCAGCCCTCGTCATCGCCAGGCGGTTGCTCGCCGACCGTGAGGGTCTCCCCGCTTTGGCCGAGATCAAGGCCCACGCGACCCATAGCCAGGAGCCGCAATGGTTCACGACCGCGCCGATCCCCGCGATCCGCAAGGTGCTGGACAAGGCCGGCTGGAGCGTTGGCGACGTTGACCTGTTCGAGATCAATGAGGCCTTTGCGGTGGTCGCAATGGCCGCGCAACGCGACCTCGGCATTCCCAGAGAGAAGCTGAACGTCAATGGCGGCGCCTGCGCACTCGGCCACCCGATCGGCGCGACCGGCGCTCGCCTCATCGTCACGCTGCTGCACGCGCTCGAAGCTCGAAACCTCAGACGGGGCGTGGCGGCGCTGTGCATCGGCGGCGGCGAGGCAACCGCGATTGCGGTCGAGCGGATCGCATCCTGAAAGGCGATGTCCGGAAATGAGGGAACTTCGCCATTTAGGCCGCGCAACGATTGCGTCAATATGCACGTGTAATCAACCGAATTCACCCCGGGGATCATATTGATTTCAAACTGGCTCTCGTCTGCGCTCGCCCGCCATAACATCCACTACGGCTGGGTGATGGTCGGTGTCACCTTTCTCACCGCGCTGATCACCGCCGGTACGGTCGGAGCGCCCGGCGTCTTCATCGTACCGTTGCAGCACGAGTTCGGCTGGAGCACCGCGGAAATCTCCTCCGCGCTGTCGATCCGCTTCATCCTGTTCGGGCTGATGGCGCCGTTCGCAGCCGCGCTCATGAATCGCTACGGCCTGCGCAACGTCACGTTGTCGGCGCTTCTGATCGTAGCTTCCGCGCTTTTTGCTTCGCTTGCCATGACGAAGGTCTGGCATTTGCTGTTGCTGTGGGGCGTCGTGATCGGCATCGGCACCGGGATGACCGCGCTGGTCCTGGGGGCGACAGTTGCCGCGCGCTGGTTTAACGCGCGCCGCGGCCTTGTGGTCGGGATCCTGACCGCAAGCGTTGCAACCGGACAACTGGTTTTCCTGCCGCTGCTCGCGAGCATCACCGAGCGGATGGGATGGCGCATCGCGCTGGCGCTGGTTTGCGTCATGCTGGGAGTTGCCGCTTTCGCGGTATTGTTGCTGATGCGCGATCGGCCGAGCGACCTCGGATTGCGCCCGTTCGGCGACAACGGCACCGAGCCGCTGCCGGCGCCTCCTCCGAGCAACGCACCGATCATGGCAGCGGCCCTCGGCACGCTGCGCGAGGCCGCCCAAACGCGAGCGTTCTGGATTCTGTTTGCGACCTTCTTCATCTGCGGCGCCTCGACCAACGGCTTGGTCCAGGTCCACCTGATTCCGATGTGTCTCGATTTCGGTATCCCGCAGGTGCAGGCGGCAGGCCTGCTCGCCGCCATGGGCATCTTCGACTTCTTCGGTACCATCATGTCGGGCTGGCTGTCGGATCGTTACGACAACCGCTGGCTGCTGTTCTGGTATTACGGTCTGCGCGGCCTCTCGCTGCTGATGCTGCCGTTCACCGATTTCTCGTTCTACGGCCTATCGCTGTTTGCGATGTTTTACGGCCTCGACTGGATCGCGACCGTGCCGCCAACGGTACGGTTGACGGCGCAGCGCTTTGGCGCCGAACGGGCCAATCTCGTGTTCGGCTGGGTGTTTGCCGGTCACCAGATCGGCGCGGCCTTTGCGGCCTTCGGCGCCGGGCTGTCGCGGACGTTGCTCGCAACGTACCTGCCCGCCTTCTTCTTTGCTGGCGCACTATGTGTGGTCGCGGCGCTGATCGTGCTGGCGATCTCGCGCGCGCCGAAGCCGGCGATGGCTTGAACCGGCGCTACGGCCTCGTCGTCATCTTTGTCGGCGGACCCGGCGTGCGCAGCGGCTCGGCGAGGCGTGCGAATTCGCACAGCAGCGACCGGGTCTTGCGCGGGTCGATGATTTCCTCGACCCAGAACTTCTCCGCGGTACGAAATGGCGAACGCAGCTTGTTGAGCCGGTCCTCGATCTCTTCGAGCTTGGCCTGCGGATCGTCGGCCGCGTCGATGTCGGCGCGATAGGCCGCCTCGATCCCGCCTTCCAGCGGCAGCGACCCCCAATAGGCCGAGGGCCAGGCATAGCGCATCGAAAACCGGTCGGCCGGCTGATGCACGACACCGGCAACGCCAAAGGAGTTGCGCACGATGACGGTGCACCAGGGAACAGTGGACTGATTGACCGCGGCCATCGCGCGCACGCCGTGACGGATGGTGGCGGCCTTCTCGGCCTCGAGCCCGATCATGAAGCCGGGACAGTCCATCAGATAGACCACCGGCAGGTGAAAGGTCTCGGCGAAGTCGATCCAGCGAACAACCTTCTGGCAGGCGTCCGCCGTCCATGATCCACCATAATGAAAGGGATCGCTGGCGAGCACCAGCACTGTCCTTCCTTCCAGACGCGCCAGCCCGACGATAACCGGGCGGCCGAAATTGGCGCCAATCTCGAAGAACGAATCCTTGTCGACGACAGCGTTGATGATGGGCCGCATCTTGTAGACTTGGCGGCGGCTGCGCGGCACGGCCGACAGCAGGGATTCCTCCGGCCGTTCCGGATCGTCGTGACATGGAAGGGTCGGCGGCAACGCGTAAACCGACGACGGCAGATACGACAGAAAGCGCTTCGCGCAGGCGAACGCCTCATCTTCGGTTTCGACCGCCTGATCGACGCTACCGGCGCGGGTTTGAATATCGGCGCCTCCGAGTTCCTGCTTGCCGAGGTCCTGCCCCAACCGCTTCACGACCGGCGGACCCGCCACGAACATCGCTGACGCTTTCGTCATGACCGAATAGTGGCTGGCAGCGAGCCGCGCCGCGCCGAGGCCCGCGACAGAACCCAGTCCAAGCCCGACCACCGGCACGCGCGCGAGGTTTGCGGTCGTATAAGCGTACCATCGCGTGCCGCCGATTCCGCCCGGCAGATTGGCCGCGCCCTTGGTCTCGATGGTTTTGACAGACCCGCCGCCGCCCGATCCTTCGATCAGGCGGATGATCGGCAGCCGGAAATCATGCGCCATTTCCTCGGCCATCAGCGGCTTGGCCGAGATCGAGGCGTCGGCCGAGCCGCCCCGCACGGTAAAATCATCGCCGACCACGACCACGGTGCGGCCATCGACCTTGCCGCGGCCAAACACGCAATTGGCCGGCGTAACGTTCGCAAGCTCGCCCTTCTCGTTATATTCCGCCGAGCCGGACACCGCGCCGATTTCGTGAAAGCTTTCGCGGTCGAGCAATCCATCGATGCGTTCGCGGACGGTAAGCCTGCCCTGGTCGCGCTGGCGCTTGACCTTGTCGGCGCCGCCCATCTGGCGGGCAAAGGCCTCGCGCCGGGCCAGTTCGTCGAGCTCCGGCTTCCAGTTCATTTTATTATTTTCTCCGACAGGCAGACGAGATGACTGCGAGCTGGCCCCTCAATGCGGCCCGCTCCGAACGCGCGGACTGAACAGCGCGCTCTCGCCATCCTCTAGCACAGTCCGGATGGATGCGCTCAATTCAAGAATCCTCGGCGCAACGTCCTTGTGCAGCTGCATCTCATCATAAACATTGGAAAGAAGACCGATCGTGACCACGACATAGGTCTGGTATTGCGGCGACCACAGCGGGACCGCCAATCCGTTGATATGCGGACTCCACAGTCCGCACACCGTCACATAGCCGCGTTCGCGCAAGGAGTAGCGGTCGGCATCAAGGCGCGGCCGCAGCAGCTTGGCGCTTTCGGGGATTTCGCGCTCCATGTCCGCAAGCAAAGCTTCGGCGAATTCCGGCGCGAGCGCAGCCGCATAAGCGTGGCCCGCAGCGGTGCTTGCGATCGCGATCCGCGTCCCTGATGTCGATGAAAGGCCGATCGCGTTGGCGGCGCGGCCGACCTCGAGATAGACCAGATGGAAGCGGTCGGGAATGACGAAGCCCACCGTGCCGGGCAACTGTTCGGCGACCTCCTGCAAACGCATCCGGATCAGATGGCGCAACTGCAGGCCCCGCATCATTGAGGTGCTCATCGCGACAGCACTTGGACCGATGCGGTACTTCTGATCGCGCGGCAGGTAGACGAGCTGGCCCATACGCGTCAGCGTGTGCGTCAGGCGCGACACGGTCGAACGCGGCAGTCCGCAGCGGCTGGAGATTTCGAGATTGCCAAGCCTCGCCTCATGCCCTTCGAAGCAACGCAGGATGTCGAATGCGCGCGAGACCACTTGAATAACATCGCCCTCGCCGGCAGCCTCATGCGCAAGCGTTCCCTGCCTGCTCAGCCGCTCTGAGCGCCGCCCCATGGCATCTCTCCCTATTCCGCATAGCGGAACTAAATTCCGTTTTGTGCAGTAAGCTATCTCAGGCAATCTGATGCGACAACTGCAAGTCGACGACTTCAGTGCTTTGAAAAACGCGGCAATTTGTTCGCATAGCGAAACGTGGAACCTGCGATGCCTGAATTCGGGATTACGACGGAAGTAGCAGGGCGCGTTTGCAAGCTTGCGGTGCGGACGGGAACTCACGTCGGCGAAGGCGAGGAAGTGGTTGTCGTTGAAGCCATGAAAATGGAAATACCGGCCACGTCGCCCGCAGCCGGTATCGTCAAATCGATTTTGGTCGGTGTCGATGATCTCGTTGGCGAAGGACAGCTCGTCGCTATCCTCGAGACCTAAACGATGTTCTCAGACCACCTGCTCGACCGGCTGCATGTCGATGTCGAAGGTCTCGAGAAACTTCGAGGTCATGATGTAGAAGCCGACCGAGAGCTGCAATTCGATGAGCGCAACCGGGGTCAGCTTGGCGGCAATCGCCTCGAATGTTGCATCGCTCGGGCGGCGAAGACGGATGACCTCGTCGGTAAAGGCCAGTGCGGCCCGCTGCACCTCGTTGAAGCAGGTCGCCGCCTCCCAATTCTCCAGCGCCTCGTTCTGCTCGTCGGTGACACCGACATTCTTGCCGATGCGCTTGTGCGCCACGATCTCATACGGCGCCTCGCAAAGGATCCCGGTTCGCGTGATTGCGATTTCCCGAATGATCGGATCGAGCTCGCCGCGATGGCGGATCGCACCGCCCAGCCGGCAATATTGTTCAAAGTAACTCTGCGAATGCGCCATCATCCGAAAAAGATTGGCGTTGCGGTTCTTGCCCAGAATTTCTTTGGTGCGTTCGTTTGATTTCGATGTATCGCAATAGTCAATGCGGGCCATAGTTCACCTTGGGCGTGTTTTCGAACCGGACTTCGACCGTATCCGCCTGATACTATCAGATCAACGGCTAGTGGCGGGCGGCCGAAACCAAATTCGCTTCCAAAATTCCTCAGCTTCCGCATAAACCCGCTGCAGGCGGGCCAAAATGCCGCCTCATTGCTAAACAAAATTGCAGCTGTCGATATTCGCTGAGTGGGGACTCAATCAAAGCGAATACTCGTCGAGGGGTGTTCCGAGTAAATCCAGTCGATCGTCGGGCCTTTGCGGGCAACGATGAATCGCGTCCAAAATCCGGGTTCACCCAGGCCCGAGTTTAGGGAGACCTGCATGAAGGACGCCACCAGGAGGGCGACCTCGGAGATGCTCGCGCAGATGATGGCAGTGACGGCCATGATCGTCATCGCCAGCGTCGTCTTCTACTGGCGGTGATCACTTAACCGCCAGCCGCGCGCGAGGTTAAGCGAATGCGACGAGGCAATCCGGGGCAATAGTTCCGCGTAGCCTTAGGGGGATTGCCTCGTTGCGTTCGCGACCACGGTCTAAATCAGTCCTGAAGCGCGCTATCTCTGAAAAACAACCGCGTCCACGACCACACAGCCTTTGCCGGCGCTGTCGAGCAGCACCGGGTTGAGGTCGAGGCTCACCACCTTGGCGGTGGGATCCAGCATCAAATCGCCAATCCGCATCACGGCGTCGCAAAGCGCCTCGACATCCATCGGCGGCTCGCCGCGAACGCCTGCAAATAGCGGTGCGATTTTAAGCTTCTGAAGTGCTGCCTTCGCTTCGTCTTTTGAAAATGGCGGCAACAGCAGCGCGGTGTCGCCAAAGATCTCGACATATTTGCCGCCGTCGCCGACCGCGACCACGGGACCGAAGACGGGGTCGCGGTGCGCGCCGATCATGATCTCGCGGCGGCCGCCTGCCATCGCCGCCACGATGACGCCGTCGAACCGAGAACCATGCTTGCGAATGATCGCCTCCATCTGGGCCCAGACCTCGCCCGCCTCCTCGCGGCTCGCCACACCCAGTTTGACAAGCCCAAGCTCGGATTTGTGCGCGATATCCGCCGAGCAGCCCTTGACCACGACCGGACCGCCGATGGTCTCGAAGGCCGCGATCGCCTCGGCGCGAGACCGGCAGAGCCGATGCGCCACGACAGGAACGCCGCGCTCGGCCAGCAAGGCAAGGCTGTCGGCTTCGTTGAGCATCGTGGTCGTCGCCGCCGGCACCCAAGGCGCACGGGCTTTGGAACCCTGCGCGTGGCGTGCCTTCGTGCGCGCCATCAATTCGCGGTGCGCCAGAAATTGATGCAGCGCGGTAACCGCCTCGGTCTCGGTCGGAAACACAGAGGAGCCTTCGGCGACGAATTGATCGGCGACGCTCTTCTGAGTGGCCGCAATCACCAGCGGCTTTCCAGTCTGTCTGCCGAAGGCGGCTGCGTCGCGGGCAAAAGCCTCCACGTCGTAACCCGGTCCCGCCACGGGAACACCGATCAGGAATGCGTCGGCGGCGGGATCTTCGGCGATGACGGGGAGGATGTCGCCGAACAGCCGGCTGTTCGACAACAACGCAGCCGTCAGATCGATCGGATTGGTGGTGGTGGCAAAGCTCGGCAAAATGCCCTTGAGCTTCCTGTCGGTCTCGGCCGAGAGTTTGGCCATCGGCATCCCCACATTGGTCGCCGCGTCCGCAGTCATGACGCAAACCGCGCCGGAATTGCTGATCGCGACAAGCCGTCTACCCCTAGGCTTCCAGCCCTTGAGGTAAAGCTCGGTCGCCTCCACAAGCCCACGCATGTCCGGCGCGCGCCAGATGCCGTGTTGCTCGAAGAAGGCGTCGACCACGCGATCTTCGTTGGCGAGCGCGCCGGTGTGCGATTGCGCCGCCTTGCGTCCGGCCTCGGAGCGGCCCGATTTCAGAGCGATGATCGGCAGGTCGCGCGCGAGCGCCACGGAAGCGAGTTCTTCCAGATATTTTGTTTCCGGAATGCTCTCGAGGTAAAGCAGCAACAGCTTGACTTCGGGGTCCTCGGCGACCGCGACCGCGAGTTCGCCGACCGTGATATCGGCATCGTTGCCGGTGGCGTGCGTATGGCGCACGCCGATGCCGCGCTGACGCAGGAATCCGACCGGCACCGTCGACAACGCGCCGCTTTGGCTGAGCATCGCGACGTGGCCTTCCGCGCGATCCATATCCATGAACATGGTGGAGAAGCTTGCGATCGCGCCGGTGCCGAAATTGGCGAGCCCCTGCGAATTGGGACCGACGATGCGCATGCCGGCCTTGTGCGCGGCCTCGACCATCCGTCGTTCCTTGGCCTTGCCGGCCACTGCGTCGACTTCACCGAAACCCGACGCCATCACGACCGCGACCTTGACGCCGTGCGCGGCGCAATCTTCCACCGCTCCGATGGCGTTGTCGCCCGCGACCGCCACGATGACCATATCTGGTGCTTCCGGGAGATCGCTTAAGGTCTTGTAGCATTTGTGGCCCTGCACCTCCGGCCGCGACGGATTGATCGGGAAAATCTTGCCCTTGAATCCAAACTTGTCGAGATAGTGCACAGGTCGGCCGCCGACCTTGTTGGGATTTTCCGAAGCGCCGATAACAGCGACGGAACGCGGATCAAGCGCGGCCTTCAGACGAGTCATGATGGTTCCTTAACGTGCCCAGTCATTTTCTAGGGGGAGATACCTGCCTCAATAGGACTTCGGCAAGCCCAGCACCTTTTCAGCGATGAAACTGAGGATGAGCTGCGGGCTGATCGGGGCGATGCGCGGGATCAGCGATTCCCGCAGATAACGCTCGACATGAAATTCCTTGGCATAGCCGAAGCCGCCATGGGTCATCACCGCCTGTTCGCAGGCGTGGAAGCCAGCCTCGCCCGCGAGATACTTTGCAGCATTGGCCGCTGGGCCACACGGCTGGCCCTGATCGTATTGCCAGGCGGCCTTTAGCGTCATCAGCCAGGCGGCTTCCAACTCCATCCAGTTCTGCGCGAGCGGATGCTGGATCGCCTGATTCTTGCCGATCGGGCGGTTGAAGACGTTGCGCACCTTGGCGTAGGCGGCGGCGCGCGACAGCGCGACCTGCCCGAGCCCCACCGCCTCTGCGGCAATCAGGATGCGCTCCGGATTCATGCCGTGCAGGATATATTCGAAGCCACGACCTTCTTCGCCAAGGCGATCTTGCAGTGGAATTTCAAAATCCTCGATGAAGAGCTCGTTGGAGTTGACCGCCTTGCGGCCCATCTTCTCGATCTCGCGCGCGGTAATGCGGCGACGATCGAAATCGGTATAGAACAGGCTGAGGCCGTGGGTCGGGCTCTTCACCTCATCCAGCGGCGTGGTGCGCGCGAGCAGGAGGATTTTCTCGGCCACCTGGGCCGTCGAAATCCAGACCTTCTGGCCGTTGACGATGTATTTGTCGCCCTTGCGTACCGCGCGCGTTTTCAATTGCGTGGTGTTGAGGCCGGTGTTGGGTTCGGTCACCGCAAAGCATGATCGCTGCGTCCCCGCCACGATCGGCGGCAACATCCGCTGGCATTGCTCTTTCGTGCCGAACACGACCACGGGATTGAGCCCGAACACGTTCATGTGCACGGCGGAAGCACCCGACATGCCAGCGCCGGACTCCGATATCGCGCGCATCATGATCGCGGCTTCGAGGATGCCGAGCCCGGAGCCGCCATATTCCTCCGGGATACAAATGCCCAGCCATCCGGCATCCGCCAGTGCCCGATGAAAGTCAGCGGGGTAGCCGCCTTCCTTGTCCTTCTTCAGCCAATAGGCATCGTCGAAGCGCGCGCAGATCCTTGCAACCGCGTCGCGGATCGATTCCTGGTTGGGGCTGAGCGCGAAATCCATGGCGTTATTCCGTGGTGGAATTTGATGCGGCTAATGTTGCGCCCTCGCGCACCAGGCCCGCGATCTCTTCGGCCGAAAAGCCGGCCTCTTTAAGGATATCGCTGCCGTGCTCGTTCAGGCGCGGCGCCAGCCGTTTCGTCTCGACCGGCGTTTCCGACCATCGGGCGGACGCTTTCATGCTGCGAATCCTGCCTTCGCTCGGATGATCGACCACCGGAAAGAATCCGGTCGAGACCAGATGCGGGTCTTGCAGGATGCTTTCGAGGTCGTGCATCGGCATGACCGGTATATCGGCCTTGGTGAGCAGATCGATCCATTCGGCCGTGGTTCGCGTCTCGAAGATGCGCGCGAGTTCGGCATAGACGGTATCGATATTGGTGGCGCGGCCCGCAAAGGTTGCAAACACCGGATTGCCACGCAGGTCGTCGCGGCCGGTGGCCTCAAAGAAACTTGTCCACTGCTTGTCGTTATAGACGATCACGCAGATATAGCCGTCCGCGGTCTTGTAAGGCCGGCGGTCGCGCGACAAATGCCGCGCATAGCCGCCCTTGTCGAGCGGCGGCTCGTAGGTCAGACCGCCCATATGGTCGCCCATGACAAAGCCGGCCATGGTCTCGAACATCGGAATATCGAGGCGCTGGCCGCAGCCAGTGCGGTCGCGGTGCACGAGGCTCGCGCAAATCGCGCCGACCGCCGTCAGGCCGACAATGCGGTCGACCAGCGCGTTTGGAACATAGCGCGGCACGCCGTCGCCGGTTTGCGCCATCAGCGCGGGCAGTGCGGTTGCGCCCTGGATCAGGTCGTCATAGGCGGGCTTCGTGGCATAGGGACCATCCTGGCCGAAGCCGAACACGCCGGCATAGATCAGCCGCGGATTGATCTTTGCGACGACGTCGTAGCCCAGTTGCAGGCGCACCATCGCCTGCGGCCGCACATTGTAGATCAGCACGTCGGCGGATTGGATCAGCCGCAGGACCGCGTCGCGGCCGATCGCTTTTTTCAGGTCAAGCGCGATGCTGCGTTTATTGCGGTTGGTGTTGAGGAACACGGGTCCCATGCCGGGATGACGCGTCGGACCAATCAGCCGCGTCACATCGCCCTCGAGGTTTTCGACCTTGATGACATCGGCGCCGTAGTCACCCAGCATCTGGGTCGCATAGGGGCCCATCAGCACGGTCGTCATGTCGATGACTTTGACGCCCTCCAACGGACCCATAACTGGCATTCTCCCGGCGATTTCCGATTAGGCGTGACTGCCCGGCGTAGTAACGCCGGGCTACCGGCAAGATCAAGGCTTCCCGGCGTATGGCCGTATGCGTGGAAGCAAGATGCTGGCATCCCAGGCCGGCAAAGCTACGTCTGCATCATCTGCCGCAATTCGGTCTTCAGCACCTTGCCGTAGTTATTTTTCGGCAATGCCTCGAGATAGACATAGCGCTTGGGCCGCTTGAAGCGCGCGATCGACGCCAGACAATGCGCGTCCAGCTTGGCATCGTCCGGCGCAGCCCCCTGTTCCAGCACGACGCATGCGACGACGATTTCGCCCCAGTCGGGGTGGGGCACGCCGATCGCGGAGACCTCGCGCACGTCGGCGTGGGTCAACAACGCCTCTTCCACCTCGCGCGGATAGATGTTGGTGCCGCCCGAGATGATCACGTCCTTGGAACGATCCGAGAGCGTGAGAAAACCGTCTTCATCCAGACGTCCGACGTCGCCGGTGCGCAGCCAGCCATCTTTCAGAGTTTCGGCATTGGCCTTCGGGTTGTTCCAGTAGCCGAGCATCACGGCCGTGCCCTTGGCTTCGACCTCGCCGGTTTCGCCCGCCGGCAACGGCTGACCGTCCTTGTCCGTAATACGGACCGACATCACGCTCTGCGCGGTGCCAACTGAAGCGAGGCGCTCAAGATAGCGGGGATGGCCGGTCTTCATGTGCCATTCGCGGCTGAGCGCCGTGATCGTCATCGGCGATTCACCCTGGCCGTAAATTTGCACAAAGCGCTGCCCCATGACCGCGATGGCGTCGCGGATATCGGCCAGATACATCGGCCCGCCGCCATAGATGATGGTGCGAATGCCTTCGCCGTTTTCGCCGCGGCGCCTGGCAGTATCGACCAGGCGGCGGACCATGGTCGGCGCGCCGAACATCACGACATTTTCGAGATTGCGAGCAAGGTTAAGCACCTCGTCGGGATCGAAGCCGCCGGATTCCGGGATGACGTGCCGTCCGCCCATACGGACATGTGGGAAGTTATAGAGACCCGCGCCGTGCGAAATCGGCGCGGCATAGAGCGAGGCATCATTCGGCGTCGCCGGGTCGACATCGGCGAGATAGCACATCGACATCGCAACCAGATTTCCGTGGCTGAGCATCACGCCCTTCGGCCGTCCCGTCGTGCCGGAGGTGTAGAACAACCAGGCGAGATCATCGACCTCGCGTTGCAGCGGCACGGGTGCCCCCTCGCCTTCGCGCATCGCGCGATAGGTGGCGCTATCGAGCGACAACAATTTCATCGACGGCGGCAGATCGCCCCTCGCCTCCGTGAGCGCGTCGATTGTGTCGTCGGAGACGAAGGCGAGCTTCGCGCCAGCGTCGCGGCAAATCCAGGCAGCTTCGCGGCCGTGTAATTTGGCATTGATCGGGATCGCGACGGCGCCCATCCACCAGATGCCGTAGAGACATTCGAGATATGGGGTGCAGTTCGAGGCAAACAGCGCTACGCGATCGCCGGGCGAAATGCCGTGGTCGCGCGACAGGCCCGCGCCGATCGCGGCCGCCCGGCGCGCAAAAGTCCCGTAGTCCGCGTCGAGATCAAAGCCGGTCAGAAGCGCCGGCGCCTCGGGGCGAAGCTTTGCAGTTGCGGCGAGCCATTCGGCGATGTTCATCGCTCAACGCCTCGCTTATTTCGCCGGCTCCAGGATCGAGACGTAATTGGCGACCGCCGCACCGCCCATGTTGAAGATGCCGCCGAGCTTGGTGTTGGCGAGCTGCATGCCCTCCGGCGCCTGGCCTGTGAGCTGCATCGCGGTCATCACATGCATAGAAACGCCGGTCGCGCCGATCGGATGGCCCTTGGCCTTCAATCCGCCGGAGGGATTGACCGGCAGTTTGCCGTCCTTTTGCGTCCAACCCTCTTTGATGGCGCGAGCGCCCTGCCCGCGCGGCGTCAGCCCCATCGCCTCATATTCGATCAATTCGGCGACCGTGAAGCAGTCGTGGGTCTCGACAAACGAAAGATCGGAAAGCCCGATGCCCGCCTTCTCGAGCGCACGCTGCCAGGCGACCGAGCAGCCTTCGAATTGCAGGATGTCGCGCTTGGACATCGGCAGGAAATCCTGCGCATGCGCGGTGGCACGAATGTTCACGGCCTTGCCCATCGATTTTGCGGTTTCGGAATCCACAAGCACGAGCGCAGCGGCGCCATCCGACACCAGCGAGCAATCGGTGCGCTTGAGGGGGCCTGCGACATACGGATTCTTCTCGCTTTCGGAACGGCAGAATTCGTAACCGAAATCCTTGCGCAACTGCGCATAGGGATTGGCGACGCCGTTCTTGTGGTTCTTCGCCGCGATCATCGCCAGCGCATCGGACTGGTCGCCGTATTTCTGGAAATATCCTTGCGCGATCTTGCCGAACACACCGGCAAAGCCGCCGGGTGTGTCGCCATCCTCCGGCAAATAGGAGGCGCGCAACAGGTTGCGGCCAATCTCTGGGCCCGGCGTCCGCGTCATCTGCTCGACACCGACCACCAGCACGATTTTGGCAGCACCGGATGCGATCGCCCGGACCCCCTGATGCACGGCGGCAGACCCGGTGGCGCAGGCGTTCTCAACGCGCGTCGCCGGCTTGAAGCGCAAATTCGGATCGGCCTGCAGAACGAGCGCAGCCGTGAAATCCTGGGGCGAGAAGCCGGCGTTAAAATGCCCAAGCACGATCTCGTCGACATCGGCCGCAGCAATGCCTGCATCCGCCAGCGCCTCGTTGGCGACCTTGACTACCAGGCTCTCGACGGTTTCGGCGTCAAACTTGCCGAAAGGCGTATGCGCCCATCCCACGATACTGGCTGTCATGGCGATCTCCTTCAGGAATAGAAAAAATCAGGCGGCGAACTTACCACCCAATTCGTCGTCGATGTGAATCCGGATGATGTCGTCGAATGATTTTTCGGCGGTCGTAAATCCCAATTCAAGCGCGCGTCTTGGATCGAAGTTGCGCGGCCATCCGGCGACGATCCCGACAATAAAGGGATCCGGCTCGCGCTTGATGCGCGAAGCGACCTTGTCTCCCGCCACCCGCTTCAACGCCGCGATCTGCTCGCCGACGGTTGCGGAAATGCCGGGCATAGTGAGGTTGCGGCGCGGGCCGACCTTTGCGGCATCCAGGGTCGCAGCGTGAACCAGGAAACCGACAGCCGACCGCGGCGAAGCATGCCAGTGCCGGACATCCTCAGATACCGGCAGCACCGCTTCCTTGCCCGCGAGCGGCTCTCGGAGAATGCCGGAGAAGAAACCAGATGCTGCCTTGTTTGGAAGACCCGGCCGGATGCAGATGGTCGGCAGGCGAATGCCAAGGCCATCCATGAAACCGCGGCGCGAATAGTCCGCGAGCAGAAGTTCCCCGATGGCCTTCTGGGTCCCGTAGCTAAGAAGCGGCGTGTTGAAGAACTCGTCACTGATGGCGTCGGGGAACGGCGCGCCGAACACAGCGATCGATGAGGTGAAGACGACGCGCGGCTTGTAGCCGCCACCGACCAAACGAATGGCATCGAACAGCATCCGCGTACCATCGAGGTTGATGCGATAACCCTTGTCGAAATCGAGCTCGGCCTCGCCGGAGACGATCGCCGCCAGATGAAAGATCACGTCCGGGCGACCAGCGATCAGATTTTCGGCGACGCCCGCGACTGCAAAGTCACCCGCCAGGACCTCGACCGGAAAGCCGGCCCTCTCCGGCCGTTTCGGCGCCACCACGTCATGCAGTGTCATTCGGGTGATGTCGTTCTTTCCGAGACGACCATCGCGCAGCAAGCGATCGACCAATTTGCGGCCGACCATGCCGGCCGCGCCCAACACCAGAATATGCAAAAGGCAACTCCCGTTATTTTTCCAAAGCGTTTTAGAGCGAGGAAGACAGTCGGTCTGTCACTCTTTGACGGCGCCGGTCATCGCCGACACGTAGTGCTCGACGAAGAACGCGTAGAGGATCACGAGCGGCAGCGAGCCGACCAGCGCGCCCGCCATCAGCGAACCCCATTTGTAGATATCTCCGTCGACGAATTCATTCACGATCGCCACCGGGACGGTCTTGTTCGGCGTCGATTGCAGGAACGTCAGCGCGTAGATGAACTCGTTCCAGCACAGCGTGAAGGAGAATATGAAGGCCGAGATCAGACCGGGTACCGCAAGCGGCAGTACGATCCGGGTGAGAATCTGCCAGCGCGAGGCGCCGTCGATCAGCGCGCATTCCTCGAGCTCGAAAGGAATGGTCTTGAAATACCCCATCAACAGCCAGGTCGAGAACGGAATGAGCAGCGTCGGATAGACCAGGATCAGCGACAGCGGCGAATCGAACAGGCCGTAAGCCTGGATCACCGAGGCCAGCGGAATGAACAGGATCGACGGCGGCACCAGATAGGCAAAGAAGATCAGGACGCCAACTGTATTGGCACCCTTGAAGCGAAGGCGCACGATGGCGTAGGCGGCGAGCACGCTCGCGATGATCGAGAGCACGGTGGCGCCGACGGCGACATACATCGTGTTCCAGAGCCAGCGTGGATATTGCGTCTCGAACAACAGCTTGCTGATGTGCTCGAAGGTCGGATGAACCACCCAGAACGGGTTGTAGGTGTTCATATCGATCAGTTGCTCGTTCGGTTTGATCGAGGTCAGCACCATCCAGTAGAACGGAAACAGCAGCACGATCAGGATCAGCCCGAGCGGGATATAGAGCGTCAAGACGCGGCGCGGCAACGACTCCAGATAGCTCATGCCTTCGCTGTCGTCGCTCGCGATGACGCTTGGGGTTTTGTTCGGAAGCACGGAATCAGTCATTGCTTGATCCTTGCTGCCACTTTCGGCGTTGCATGCCGAACCAGGAAATCCCGATCGCCGCAAGCAGGAACGGGATCATGGCAGTTGCAATCGCAGCACCCTCGCCCAGACGCCCGGAGAGGATGCCGCGCTGATAGCTCAAGGTTGCCATCAGATGCGTGGCGTTCACAGGCCCGCCGCGGGTCAGAGCCCAGATCAGCTGGAAGTCGGTAAAGGTGAATAGCACCGAGAAGGTCATGACGACCGCGATGATCGGGGTCAGCAGCGGATAGGTGATGTAGCGGAAACGCTGCCAGCTGGTGGCGCCGTCCAGTGTCGCTGCCTCATAGAGCGACGGCGAGACGGTTTGAAGTCCGGCGAGCAGCGTGATCGCGACAAAGGGCACGCCGCGCCAGATATTGGCGAAAATCACACTGCCGCGCGCCATGTTCGTATCGCCGAGGAAGTCGATGTAGTGGTCGATCAGGCCGAGCTTGATCAGCGACCAGGAGATGATCGAGAACTGGGAATCGTAAATCCACCAGAACGCGATCGCCGACAGCACCGTCGGCACGATGAAGGGAATGAGAACGATGGAGCGGATAAACGCCTTGAACGGCATGTTCCGGTTCAACAGCAGAGCGAGATAAAGTCCGATCGCAAATTTGATTGTGCTCGCCACGACCGTATAGAGGATCGTGTTGAAAACCGACAGCCAGAAGATGGCGTCGTCCCACAGCCATTCGTAGTTCTCAAGTCCGACGAAAACGCCGGCGCGGCCGATGCGCTCGTCGGTAAAGCTCATCCAGATGCCCAAGCCCAGCGGATAGGCCAGAAACAGGATCAGGAACGCACCCGCCGGCAACATGAACCAAACCGCCATGAAGTTGCGGTTGAATTTAAGCCGCGACCACAGCGACGGGGTTTCGATCCGGGCTGCCCGTACCGGGGCAGATGTCTGAAGCGTCGTCATCTCGTTCCAACTCTATCCGTAATGCGATGTCCGGTTGCTGGCGTGGCAGGCCGCACTTCGCTCGGATCGGTATAATTAGTGCGGCGAATTTGAAGTTCCTATCAGTGTTGCGGCGGGTTCGTCATAGGAACTTCAAATTCAAGGCCGCACTAGAAACAGTAGGTTGCTAGAGCTCCTTTGATTCCTAAGTTCGCATCAGAGGTTGCCGCGATATCATGCGAACTTCGGAATCGGAGCTCTAGCCGGCGCGGCTCGTGTCCCAGCCGCGCCGACCGCTCACTCCTACCGGAAGATGCGCTTGGCGGAACGCTCCGCGGAAGCCATCGCGGTCTTCACATCTTCTCGACCGGTGCAGTAGTTCGCGAACATGTCGACCACGACAAAGTCGGCAATCGCGGCAGCCGCGTTCTCGCCCATCTGGCCGAGGCCCGCCGGCGTCAGCGTGTTCTCCGCGACATTGCGATAGGGCGTGTTCTTGGGATCGGCGGTCCAGATCGGGTTCTTGGTGAAGCCGAGCAGGAACGGCGAAAGATAGCCCTGCGCAGCCTCGACCCAGGGATTGAACTGGTCCGGATCCATCATGAAGGCGGTGAACGCCTTGCAGGCCTGCGGAAACTTGGTGAAGTTGAACACCAGGATCGGGAAGCCAAGGTTCATTTCTCTGGTCTTGCCATCGACGCCCGCGACGAGATGGGCGTGATTCATGTCCGCGGCTATCTGCGGATTTTCTTTCTTCGCCGTGATGTAGATCGAGATGCCATTGACCGTCAGGTGAAGCTGGCCGGCCAGGAAGGCCTTGTTGTTGGAACTGTCGTTCCAGGACGCGGTGCCCGGAATGAAGTTGTCATAGAGGCCTTTGACATATTCGAGCGCTTTCGCCGTCTCCGGTGAGTTGATGACAACCTTGTTGTTGGCATCGGTCAGGTTGCCGCCATGCGCCCACAGTGCCCAATACAGCCAGGTGTTGGCGTCGCCGGAGGCGTGTCCGACCGCCATGCCGGCGGGCGTACCGTTCTTGTTGAGACCCTTGACGAGGTCGGCAAAGCCGGCGAGGTCTTTCGGAAATTCCTTGTGGCCGGCCTTTTCCGCCGCGGCGACGCGGTAAGCCACCAGCGCGCCGGTGGCGGCAACGGGAACGCCGATCCACTTGCCGTCCAGCTTGCCATAGGCCTCGCCCGACTTGGACCAGCCACCGCCCTTCTTGCCGAGATAATCGGCGACGTCGCTCATGTCGGTGCATTTATTGGGGAACAAAAACGGCAGTGAATAAAGGCCCCACACCATGTCGAGGCCCTGGCCCGTCTGAGCCGCGACCGAGGCCTTGGGCTGAAGGTCGTCATAGGACTCGTTGGAAACGGTGATGGTAACACCCGTCGCCTTCTGGAAGGCGTCGACGATCTTCATGAACGCGACATCTTCGGATTCGACGAAACGCTTCCAGCGCAACAGGTTGATCTTGGCGCCCGCTTCCGGCTTCCACTGCGACGTCTGCGCCCAGGCTTTCGCATAACCCAGCAGTTGGTCGGCCGACATGGTAGCGGCGGCGGCCAACAGCGTGCCGCCCGCCTTTAGCGCAGACCGCCGGTCCAGTGTAAAATTGCTCATTGTCTATTCTCTCCCTTTTTGATTGGCTTTTTGTCGGCCATTTCCGTGTGCCGACTTTCGACTTTCAGAGTCGCTTGCCGGTGGCCTCGTCGAACAAATGGACCACCGATGGATCGGGCTTCAGCCGAACCTTGTCGCCGGGTTTGAATTGGTGGCGCTCGCGGAAAACGGCAACAACCTGCTCACCGCCGAGCTTGGCGAAAACCTGGGTCTCAGATCCCGTAGGTTCCACCACCACGATCTCGGCCTCCGCGCCGTCATCGGCAATCGTGAAATGCTCCGGCCGCACGCCATAGACGGCCGGCCGGCCGTCGGAATTGGCAGGCGCTGTCGCAAGCGGCAGTTTGACGCCGTTCGGCGCTTCGAAGCTGGCGCTGCCGTTGACCTTGACCTTGCCTTTAAGGAAATTCATCGCTGGCGAACCGATGAAGCTCGCGACGAACTGGTTTTCCGGCCGGTCGTAGAGTTCGAGCGGCGAGCCAATCTGTTCCACGATGCCATCGTGCATCACGACGATCTTGTCGGCCATGGTCATGGCCTCGATCTGGTCGTGCGTCACATAGACGGTCGTGGTCTTCAGCCGCTGATGCAGTTCCTTGATCTCGGTGCGCATCGCGACGCGGAGCTTGGCATCCAGGTTCGACAACGGCTCGTCGAACAGGAACACCTGTGGGTCACGGACGATGGCCCGCCCCATCGCGACGCGCTGGCGCTGGCCGCCCGACAGTTGCCGGGGATAGCGGTCGAGCAGCGGGGTCAGATCCAGAATTTCGGCAGCGCGCGCGACGCCCTTCTTGATCTCACCCGAATTGGCGCCGCGGAGTTTTAGCGAGAAACCCATATTGTCGGCGACCGTCATATGCGGATAGAGCGCATAGTTCTGGAACACCATCGCGATATCGCGCTCTTTCGGCTGGACATTGTTGACGACGCGATCGCCGATGGAAATCGTGCCAGAGGTGATGTTTTCGAGGCCAGCGAGCATCCGCAGCAAGGTCGACTTGCCGCAGCCGGAGGGGCCAACCAGCACGACAAAGGCACCGTCCTCGATCGGTATTGTGACGCCGTGCAAGATCTCAAATCCGCCAAAGGACTTCCGCACATCGCGGATCTGCACAGACGACATAAAATTCCTCCCGAATGGATTTCCGGCCGCGGTAAACAGGTAACCGCGCATAGTTTACCGGGTCATACCAGACTTTTTTGATGGTGTCCTTGGATCAAAGTCGTAGGCGAACGGCCTCCGCCGCCGGCCGTTGCGAAGCGCACCTCGACATGCGAAATTGGCCGCTCGGACCAAGATCACGCACAAAATAAGGCGTGTGCGCTGCGGGAGAAATCATGAACAAGCCGCTAACCGGCGTCACGAGGCGCAAACTTCGTTCCAGCGAGTGGTTTAACAACCCCCATAACCCTGGAATGACCGCGCTCTACCTTGAGCGTTACCTCAACTACGGCCTGACGCGGGAAGAATTACAGTCGGGCAAGCCGATTATCGGCATCGCCCAGACCGGAAGCGACCTCTCGCCCTGCAACCGCCACCATCTCGAACTGGCACACCGGGTTCGCGAGGGCATTCGCGCCGCCGGCGGTATCGCGATGGAATTCCCGATGCATCCGATCCAGGAAACCGGCAAGCGTCCGACTGCGGCATTGGACCGCAACCTCGCCTATCTCGGCCTGGTCGAAATCCTGTTCGGCTACCCCCTCGACGGCGTGGTGCTGACCACCGGCTGCGACAAAACCACGCCGGCCTGCCTGATGGCAGCGGCCACCGTCAACCTGCCAGCCATCGTACTTTCAGGCGGCCCGATGCTGAACGGCTGGTTCAAGGGCCAGCGTACGGGATCTGGAACCGTGGTCTGGAAAGCCCGCGAGGAGCTGGCGGCCGGCGAGATCGACTACGAACAGTTCATGACCATCGTCGCCTCTTCCGCGCCGTCGGTCGGCCATTGCAACACCATGGGTACGGCGTCGACGATGAATTCGCTCGCCGAAGCGCTCGGCATGTCGCTGCCCGGCTGCGCCGCCATCCCGGCGCCTTATCGCGAGCGCGGCCAGATTGCGTATGAGACCGGCAAGCGCATCGTCGGCATGGTCTGGGAGGATCTCAAACCTTCCGACATCCTAACGCGAGAGGCATTCGAGAACTGCATCGTCGTCAACTCGGCGATCGGCGGCTCGACCAACGCACCGATCCATATCAACGCACTCGCCCGCCATATCGGCGTCGAGCTCTCGATCGACGACTGGCAGAAGGTCGGTCACGATGTTCCGCTGCTCGTTAACATGCAGCCGGCGGGCTTCTATCTCGGCGAAGAATTCCACCGCGCCGGCGGCGTGCCCTCGGTCGTGCGCGAATTGATGAACGCCAAGCGCATTCATGAAGACGCTCTCACCGTCAACGGCCATTCCATGGGCGATAATTGCCGCGACGCGCCGAAACCCGATGGCGACGTGATCTGGAGTTACGAGAAGCCGCTGGTGAAGGATGCAGGTTTTCTCGTGCTGCGCGGCAATCTCTTCGATTCCGCGATCATGAAGACGAGCGTGATTTCGAAGGAATTCCGCGACCGCTATCTGGTGAACCCGAAAGACCCGAACGCGTTCGAAGGGCGCGCGATCGTATTCGAGGGGCCGGAAGATTATCACGCGCGGATCGACGACCCTGCGCTCGACATCGACGAGCGTTGCGTCCTGTTCGTGCGCGGTACCGGGCCGATCGGTTATCCCGGCGGCGCCGAGGTCGTGAACATGCAGCCGCCCGCAGCCCTCATCAAACGCGGCATCCTGTCGTTACCCTGCATCGGCGATGGCCGGCAGTCCGGCACATCGGGCTCGCCGTCGATCCTCAACGCCAGCCCGGAAGCTGCCGCCGACGGTGGCCTTGCGATCCTCAAGACCGGCGACAGGGTTCGCGTCGACCTCAACAAAGGCAGCGCCAACATCCTGATTTCCGATGATGAGTTGAAAAAGCGCCGCGCGGAGTTGAAAGCCAGAGGCGGGTTTCCCCATCCGGCGAACCAGACGCCGTGGCAGGAACTCTATCGCTCGACGGTCGGCCAGCACGCGACCGGCGCGTGTATGGAACTCGCCACGCGCTACCACGACATCGCCGGCAAGGTCGGCGTGGCCAGGGATAATCATTAGATCGATCCGTTCGTCATTGCGAGCGGAGCGAAGCAATCCAGCATCGAGAAAAAGGTCTGGATTGCTTCGTCGCTTTGCTCCTCGCAATGACAAAAATAAAGGGAGAAAAACATGTCAGACCGCCTGAAAGGCAAACGCGCTTTCGTTACCGCAGCCGCAGCCGGCATCGGGCGTGCCTCGGCGATTGCCTTTGTGCGCGAAGGCGCCAGCGTCTTTGCGACCGACATCGACGAAAAGGGATTGGCGAGTCTCGCGGCCGAAGGCGTCAAGGAAGTGGCGCGGCTCGATGCGCGCGACACCTCGGCGGTCGCGGCCCTCGCCAAGCGCGTCGGTGGAATCGATATTCTGTTGAACGCCGCCGGCTTCGTGCATCACGGCACGGTGCTCGATTGCTCCGATGAAGACTGGGATTTTTCCTTCGACCTCAACGTCAAGTCGATGCACCGGACGATCCGCAGCTTCCTGCCCGGCATGCTGGAACGGGGCCGCGGCTCGATCGTGAACATCTCTTCGGCCGCCGGCGTCTTCAAGGCCGCGCCCAACCGCTACGTCTATGGCGCGACCAAGGCCGCCGTCGCAGCACTGACCCGCGCGGTCGCGGCCGATTTCATCACCAAGGGCATTCGCTGCAATTGCATCTGCCCCGGCACCATCGAAACACCCTCGATGCTTAACCGCGCCGCCGCCGCAGGCCCCGCCGGACGCGAAATGTTCGTTTCCCGGCAACCGATGGGACGGCTCGGCACGGCGGAGGAAATTGCTTTGCTCGCGGTCTATCTCGCCAGCGACGAAAGCGCGTTTACCACCGGCGTGGCCCACATCATCGATGGCGGCTGGACGCTGTAATCTTTACCTCGCCCCGCTTGCGGGGAGAGGTCGGATCGCCCTGGCGATCCGGGTGAGGGGGAAGTACCGCGTACGCGACCTAATCGAGAGCGCGGAAATGGCCCCTCACCCCAGCCCTCTCCCCGCAAAAGCGGGGCGAGGGAGCAGACCTCCGACGCCGAAGAAGCGGGCGCATTTGAATTGAAAGGACTCTCCATGAACAAGATCGATCTGAACGGGCGTTGCGCCGTCGTTACCGGCGGCGCGCAGGGCTTTGGCCGCGCGATCACCGAGCGCTTCGTCGCTTCCGGCGCCAAGGTCGCGATCTGGGATCACGATCAGCCGCTGGCCGAGAAAACGGCGAAGGAGATCGGCGCTGGCGTCAGCGCGTTCAAGGTTGACGTGACCGATCTCGCAGCCGTCGAGAAAACGCGCGACGAGACGCTGAAAGCCTTCGGCAAGATCGACATCTTCGTCAACAATGCCGGCATCGCCGAAGTCAACAAAACAGTATGGGAAACCGATCTCGACGAATGGCGCAAGGTGTTGCGCATCAATCTCGACGGCCCGTTTATCTGCTGCAAGGCGATCGTGCCTTCGATGGTGAAACAGAAATACGGCCGCATCATCAACATCGCCTCCATCGCCGGCAAGGAAGGCAATCCCAATGCCGCGCACTATTCGGCCTCGAAGGCCGGGCTGATTGCGCTGACGAAATCGCTCGGCAAGGAGCTCGCCGCCTACAACATCGTGGTCAATGCGGTGACGCCGGCCGCGGCCAAGACCGCGATCTTCGATCAGATGACGCAGCAGCACATCGACTTCATGCTGTCGAAGATTCCGAAGAACCGCTTCGTCCTGGTCGAAGAACTCGCCGCGCTCGCGGCCTGGCTTGCCTCGGAAGACTGCTCGTTCTCCACCGGCGCGGTGTTCGACATTTCCGGTGGCCGGGCAACCTACTAGGAGAGACCATGACCCGAGAAGGCGGATGTCTCTGTGGCGCGGTTCGCTATAAGTGCGAAGGCGAACCGATCAACGTGCGTATCTGCCACTGCCGCAAGTGCCAGAAGGCAATGGGCTCGCCTTTTTTCGCCCGGGCACTCTACGACCAGCGCGCTATCACTGTGTCGGGCGATACCGGCCGCTATGCTTCCTCAGACTTCCTGGAGCGGGTCTTCTGCAAACAATGCGGGGCACCCGGCTGTTTTCCTGGCGCTTCAACGGCACGGCGGCTGGCGTCGCCCTTGCGACCTTTGACGACCGCAACGTCTTCGCGCCGACCGAGCATATCTGGGTTTCGGAAAAGATCGCCTGGGTCAGGCTCGATGATGGTCTGCCGCAATATCCGGAAGGCCCCACTTAAACACCTTCGGGACGTGGTAGCGTCGGCCGGAATCAAACCGGAGCCGCTCCCCCGTGAACATCACCCTCTACGATCTTTCGGTCTGGGTCTTGCCGCTCGTCATCGCGATTACGTTCCACGAGGCGGCGCACGGCTTTGTCGCGCATCGCCTCGGCGACGATACCGCCTACAAACTCGGCCGCGTCAGTTTCAATCCGATCCGGCACATCGATCCCTTCGGCACGCTGATCTTGCCTGCGATCCTTCTGATATCGCACTCGCCGTTTCTGTTCGGCTACGCCAAGCCGGTGCCGGTGAATTTTCGCGCGCTTCGAAATCCGCGGATCGGCATGGTGCTGGTGGCGATCGCGGGCCCGGTGACGAACATTGTGCTGGCACTGATTGCCGCAGCCGCGTTCCATGGCGTCGGTTTGCTGCCCGCCAATGCCGCGCAATGGCTGTTCGACAACCTGAAAAATGCGCTTGTGATCAATGTCATCCTCGCGATTTTTAACATGATGCCGATCCCGCCTCTGGACGGTGGGCGCGTCGCGGTCGGGCTGTTGCCGAGGGCGCTGGCCTTGCCGCTGGCGCGGCTGGAACCGTTCGGAATGCTGATCCTGATCGGCGTTCTGATCCTGCTTCCGCTCGTCGGTTCGCAGTTCGGTCTAAATCTTGATGTTATTTCGGCGATATTGCGAACCACGACCGGCTATGTGATCCGCCTGATTCTGATCGTCACCGGCAACACCTAGTGTCCTGATTCCGAAGTTCGTACCATCTTGCGGCCCCACGTTTGCGAACTTCGGAATCGAAAGGACGCCAGCAAACTTATTGTTCTAGTGTGGCCTTTGGTTCAGAAGTCCGCATGATGAACTCGCGGGCTACAATGATGCGGACTTCTGAACCGCCACACTAACCGATCCAGTTCCAGACTCCGACAGCCGCAAGACCCGAGCAAAGAAGCAGAGGCCATTTTGATCAAAGCAGCCGACATGATGATCGCGCGACGCGCCGATACCAGGGCAAGGGCCGATTTCGCAACCTGGACCATGATGGCAAAGCTGAATGGTGCCTCCTCCCTGCCCCCGGCGGCCCAGGTCTTCCTTGATAAGTACAAGATGCTGCTGAAGGAAGAAGGCCAAGCGGAGGCCTCCGAGGCCGTTATCCAGCTCATCTATCAGAGCTATTACGAGGAGATGGGCGGCGCGGGCCAAGCCCCCGAAGTCAAACCCCGTCCGGCCGAAACAGCTAAAGCCAGCGGCAACATCACGGCTTTCAAGCGCCCGCCCCCGCAACGGCCGAAGCCGGCCAGTGGGCCGCAAGCCAAGCCAAAACTTCCCGTCGCACTGATCTTCGTCTGTCTGGCCGTCGTCTATACGGCTTTCCGGTACTACTTCCGCTGACGCCTGGCATTTTGCCGCCGTCGAGAAGCCTGAATCAAAACCGGGCTCCTTTCCCTTGTTTTGACGGGTTTTCTTGACTCGGACCGGCCTCCACTTCGCACTAGGCGACGCGGCAACGGCCGGACATAATACCTCCGGGGCAATCAAATCGGGGGAACCGGAAATGCAGCGATCGATGGCAGCCCTGGCGCTGAGCGCAGGTCTTGTCTTTACATGTCTTGCCTTCACGCCCGCCGCACTCGCGCAGGAAAAACTCGACAAGGTTGTCAAGATCGGAGCCCTCGGTGACCAGTCCGGACTGTACCAGGATATCGGCGGTCCCGGTTCCACCGTTGCCGCACAAATGGCGATCGAGGATTCCGGACTTCTGGCGAAAGGCTGGAAGATTGACCTGATTTCGGGCGATCACCAGAACAAACCGGACGTCGGCACCAACATCGCCAAGCAATGGATCGACGTCGAGAAGGTCGATGTGTTCGTCGATCTCGCAAGCTCCGGTGTCGGCCTTGCCGTTGCCAACCTCGCGAAGGAGAAGAACGTCGTCAATCTGAATTCGGGCTCGGCCTCTTCCGATCTCACGGGCTCGCAATGTTCGCCCAACACCGTGCACTGGGTCTACGACACCTACATGCTTGCCAACGGCACCGGCAAGGCGTTGGTGAAATCCGGCGGCGATACCTGGTTCTTCCTGACCGCCGACTACGCGTTCGGACATGCCCTCGAGCGCGACACCAGCGCGGTGATCGTGGCCAATGGCGGCAAGATATTGGGCAGCGTCAAGCATCCGCTGAACAATGCCGACTTCTCATCGTTCCTGCTGCAAGCGCAAAACTCGAAGGCAAAAATCGTCGGCCTTGCCAATGCCGGCGGCGACACTACCAACGCCATCAAGCAGGCGGCCGAATTCGGCATCGTCGCAGGCGGGCAGAAGCTGGCGGGCATGCTGATGTTCATCACCGACGTCAACTCGCTTGGACTGAACGTCGCTCAGGGCCTCAATTTCACCGAGACCTTCTATTGGGATATGAACGACCAGACACGCGCCTTCACCAAACGCTTCAACGAGCGTTTCAAGAAGAATCCGCCGACCATGGTACAGGCCGGCGTCTATTCATCGCTGATCCATTATTTCAAGGCGCTCGAGGCGCTCGGCGGCAACCCGCATGACGGCCGTGCGGTGGTCGCCAAAATGAAGGAGATGCCGACCGACGATCCCCTGTTCGGCAAGGGGTACATTCGGGCCGACGGCCGCAAGATCCATCCGGCCTATCTGTTCGAGGTGAAAAAGCCGTCGGAATCGAAATATCCGTGGGACTATTACAAGCTGATCGCAACCATCCCGGCGGACGAAGCCTTCCTGCCGCTCGAGAAGAGCGTTTGCCCGTTGGTGAAGAAGAAGAGCTGAGCGAAGGTTCCGTCGAGATAAAAATGCCGGCGGGTCATCGCCGGAAATTTTTACTTCTTGTCCTTGAAATCCACGTTCAAGCTGAAGCTGAAGGTGTCGTCGGTCAGAGCAGCCTCCGGGCGCGGCACCGGGTCCGAGCGGCGGATCATGTCCAGTGCGGCCTCGTCGAACCGCGGGTCGCCCGATGATTCCACAATGGCTAGCGACACCACATGACCGAGACGGTTGAGCACGAGGTTCACCTTGACCAATGCGGACTTGGACTTCTCGACCTTCGGATAGCGCTTGTGCAATTCGAAATAGGCGCTGATCCGCTTCGCCCACTTGGCGGTGAGCATCTGATTGTCCTTGCCAATCCCGATACTCGGCGCCCCCGCGACTTCGCCCTCACGAGCATCTGCCAGCCGCTGCCGGGCAGTTGCTTCCTGTGCGACCGACTCCTGGGAGGCCGCAGTCTGCACCGTCTCGACCTTCGGTTCGTCATCCGTCGGCTTTTTTTGCTCGTTCTGCGTCACCACGCGATCGGGATTTTCGGTTTCCGTCGGCGTGTCCTTTGGCACATCGGTCGGTTTGACTTCGGCCTTCTGCTCGGCGAGCGCGGGTGACGCTACGGAGGCATCGGCGTCCGGGCCGGGAGGAAGATCGGTTTCTTCAGCGGCCGGCGACGTTAGTTCGACGGCGATATCGACGGCGTTGGCGCCGAGGCCACCATCCTCGCCGGAGCGAAGATGCGTCAAGGCCAGCGCTGCGCCGCCAACGTGCAACGAGACCGCAACCGCGGCGGCGATGGTCCAGAGCCGCCAGGACGGCTTTTGCTCGTTCGCAAGTTCTGTCATCGCATCAAGGTTTTGCCGCAACGGGCGCGGCGGGTTCGGTTGCGGGTTCAGCAACGCCTTCCAGCGCCACCAGTTTCATCCGGTAATTTCCCCGGCGCAGCAGTTCCAGCACATCCATCAAGTCGCCATAGGGCACCGCGCGATCGGCGCGCAGGAGAACCAGACGTTCTGGATTGGCATCTGCGGCCGCATTCAGCGTCGAGATCAGGTCGGTGCGTTTGACCGGCTTCTCCCCGATGGCGAGCGTCAGGTCCGGCTTGATGCTGACATAGACCGGCTTGTCCGGCTTCTTCTGCGGCGTTGCCGTCGAGGACGGCAGATCGATCGGAAGGTCGACCGTCGAAAGCGGCGCCGCCACCATGAAGATGATCAGGAGCACCAGGATGACGTCGATGAACGGCGTGACGTTGATGTCATGCGTTTCCGCGAAATCGGCGTCGTCGTCGAGATCCGTATCGGCGATCGAGACGGCCATGCCCTACTCCGCGGCGCGTGAATTCGCCGGCCGGGGCGAACTGACATGGGTGCGATCGAGATCGCGCGACAATAGCCTGCCCGCGGCGCCGGACGAGCGGCCGACCAGTTCGAGATAGCCTTTCGTCACGCGCGAGAAATGATTGTAGATGATGACGGCGGGAATGGCAGCCACGAGACCGATCGCGGTCGCCAGCAGCGCTTCGGCGATACCGGGGGCGACGACGGCGAGATTTGTCGTCTGCGATTTCGAGATGCCGATGAAGCTGTTCATGATGCCCCACACGGTGCCGAACAGTCCGACAAAGGGCGAGGTCGCGCCGATGGTTGCAAGCAGGCCCATGCCAAGCCGGATCCGGCGCGCTTCCGCCCGCACGATTTCGGAAAAACTCGACGCCGCCCGCTCCTTGACGCCGGCGTCGCTGGAAATTCCGGCCGACAGCCGCGCTTCGCGCATCGCTGCCGCCAACAACGAAGACAAGATGGTGCCGCTTGAACCCAACGCAAATTGCGCCTCTGCCAGCGACCTTGAATCCGCGATCACACCCAGCGCTGAGCGCAGCCGGCGCCGAATGAGCGACAGCTCGATCATCTTTGCAATGAAGATGGTCCACGTCACCAGCGAGGCAAAAGCCAGCCCGATCATGACGGCCTTTACGATGATGTCGGCCGAAAGAAACATGGACCAGGGCGACAACTCGTGCAGCATGACCGGCATCGTCTTCGACGGCCTGACCGTGTCGGCCGCTGTCGCATTCTCGGCGGAAGCCGCAGGAGCGACGGTCGCTCCGCCTGGAGCTACCGTACCAGTCGAGATTTTCTGGTCTGTTCCCGCTGCATTCTGCTGGGCGAACGAAACCGTTCCCATCGAGACAAATATCAGTACAGCGACGGTTTTAAGAACGGTTCTAAACATTCACGCGACATCCCGTATTTCAAGTCTACACTTCTTCAAAAGGATTTCCCTTGCGACGTCGAGTAGCTAACGCGTGAGTTAGACGAATTCCATTTGCGGTCTAAAGCCGGCGATCTCTGCCGTCTTTTTTCCTTATTGCGCGCAGCGAAGACGTCAGCCGGATGTTCGCACACGATGCGCGATGCAGGTCTATCGCGCAAAAGCCGACGCGATCACTCGGCAGCGACGTTGCTGGCGGGATCGCCCAAGGCTTTGATCCGGTCCTTGACGTCGCGCAACGTCTTGAGGCTGCTTTCAAGTGCTGCCGCAGACACACCCTGCAACACGTCCGTTGCAATGGCATCGCGCAGGCTATCGAGGTCGTCGGCAAGCTGGCGCCCGGACGGCGTCAGGAACAAGCGGTTGGCCCTCCGATCCCTGGGATCGTTGCGGCGTTCGACCAAGCGATGTTCGACCAGCCGGTCGAGCAAACGCACCAGCGAGATCGGTTGCAATTCGAGCACATCGGCCAAATCCACCTGAGACAGACCCTCCTGGTCGCGCAGGCGGAACAGCACAATCCACTGCGCGCGGGTGGTGCCGCGGGTCTTGGCGCGGTGATCGATATAATTTCGTAAAAGCCGTGACGTTTCGACGAGTTGCGAGACGATCTGCTTCTTTAGGTCGAGCGACATTGGCCCTGGGACCCCTAGATTGAAAATTGTTTAGGATTCTCAAGCCATAGTGTGTTTACACATTAAGTGCACGCGTATTATATCTGAAGCGTCTAGGCACTATAGGCAAGACTTCGCTAGTTATATTTTTTTGAATTTGAAGGCCGACATGAACAAATCGCGGACAACGCGTGGGATTTTGCTGGCCTTGGTAGTCGCTGGGCTGGGATATTTCGGCTGGCAGCACTTCCATGGCCAAAGCCAGGAAACAGCGGCCAATCGAGCGCAAAAGGCAGCCCGCAGTGCGGTCCGGGTCGGCGTCGCAACCGTCGAAAAACAGGACTTTCCGGTTTACCTGACGGGCCTTGGAACCGTTCAAGCCTTCAACACGGTCCTGGTCCGCTCGCGCGTCGACGGACAGATCGACAAGATTGCGTTCACCGAAGGCCATCTGGTCAAGCAAGGCGACCTCCTGGCCGAAATCGACCCCCGGCCCTATCGGGCGGTGCTCGACCAGGCGAAAGCCAAGAAGGATCAGGACGAGGCCAATCTCGCCAATACCAATCTCGATTTGCAGCGCTTCATCAAATTGGGCGAGTTCGCCACCCGCCAGCAGCTTGATACGCAACGCTCCAGCGTGTCGCAATTGACGGCACAGATCGCAGCCGACGTCGCCGCCATCTCCAATGCACAGACCCAGCTCGACTATACCCAGATCAGCGCCCCGATCTCCGGTGTCGTGGGCCTGCGTCTGGTCGACATCGGCAATATCGTCAACGCCTCGCAGCAGACCGGTATCGTCACGATCACGCAGATCGAGCCAATCGCGGTCATTTTCACCGCGCCTGAAAACGAGTTGCCGAACATCAAGGATGCCCAGGGCGCCACACCGCTTAAAACCATCGCGCTGACGACCGACGGCAAGAAGTCGCTGGCGGAAGGAAAGCTGGCGGTGGTCAACAATCAGGTCGAACTCGACCAGCGGCACTATCCGCCTCAAGGCCGTTTTCGATAACAAGGACCATGCTCTGTGGCCCGGCCAGTCGGTCTCCACGCGGCTTCTTGTCAGCACGCTGAAGGACGCAACCGTGGTTCCGGACGAGGCAGTCCAGCATGGCACGCAAGGCCTTTATGCCTTTGTCGTTGACCAGGATAGCAAGGCCGAGCTGCGGACGGTGAAGATCAGCCAGTCGATCGACGGTCGCTCGGTGATCGAGCAAGGCCTGTCGCCCGGGGAAAAAGTCATTACCACGGGCCAGTTCAAGGTGGCACCCGGCACGCTCGTCAGCACCGCGGTGGCAAGTTCCGATCCGAAGGTCCGGGAAGAATGAACGGCGAGGGAATTTCCGCACCCTTTATTCGTTATCCCATCGGCACCTCGCTGATGATGGCCGGCATTCTTTTTGTCGGTCTCGTTGCCTATCCCCTGCTTCCCGTCGCGCCGCTGCCGCAGGTCGACTTCCCGACGATCCAGATCACCGCGCAGCTGCCCGGTGCAAGTCCCGAAACCATGGCCTCGTCGGTAGCGCAGCCGCTGGAGCGGCAATTCGCGCAGATCCCGGGCATCGCCCAGATGACTTCAACGAGTTATCTCGGCACCGCCACGATCACCATTCAGTTTGACCTCAACCGCAACATCGACGGCGCCGCCAATGACGTGCTGGCCGGCATCAACGGCGCCGGCGGCCAGCTGCCGAAAAACCTTCCGACCCCTCCGACTTACCGAAAGGTCAATCCGGCGGATTTGCCGATCCTGCTGTTGTCGGCGACATCCGATTCCTTGCCGCTGACGACAGTCAGCGATGCCGTCGACGCCCAGCTCGCCCAGCAGATCAGTCAGATTTCCGGCGTGGCGCAGGTCACGATTGGCGGCCAGCAAAAGCCTTCGATCCGCGTTCAGGTCGACCCGGCGAAACTGGTAGCCAAGGGCCTCTCGCTCGAGGATGTCCGCAACCAGATCGCGATCGCCACGGTCGATAGTCCCAAGGGCAACATCGACGGCGTGAAACGCGCCTACACGATCTACGCCAACGACCAGATGCTGGACTCCAAGGACTGGAATGACGTCATCGTTGCCTACCGCAATGGCGGCCCGTTGCGGATCCGCGACATCGGCGAGGCCGTGACGGGACCGGAAGACGCCAAGCAGGCGGCCTGGGCCAACGGTCAACGCGGCGTGTTCCTCGTGGTTTACAAGCAGCCCGGCGCCAACGTCATCGATACCGTCGACAAGATCAAGGCGCTGTTGCCGCGGCTGGTGGCCGGCATTCCGGCGGCGATCAAGATCGGTGTGATCAGCGATCGAACGCAGACCATTCGCGCCGCGGTCGAGGACGTTCAATTCACGCTGCTTCTGACCATCTTGCTCGTCATCATGGTCATCTTTGTTTTCCTGCGCAGTTTCTGGGCCACGGTGATCCCGGCCGTGACGGTTCCACTCGGCCTGCTTGGCGCCTGCGCGCTGATGTGGGTGTTCGGTTACACGCTCGACAACCTGTCCCTGATGGCGCTGACGATCGCCGTCGGGTTCGTGGTCGACGACGCCATCGTGGTTCTGGAAAACATCACGCGTTACATCGAGGCAGGCGAGAAGCCGCTCACCGCCGCTTTCAAGGGCTCCAGCGAAATCGGCTTCACGATTTTGTCGATCAGTATCTCGCTGGTCGCTGTGCTGATCCCGTTGTTGTTGATGGGCGGCATCATCGGGCGCCTGTTCCGCGAATTCGCGGTGACGCTGGCGATGACGATTTTCGTGTCGATGATCGTGGCGCTGACGCTGACGCCGATGATGTGTTCGCGCTTCTTGCGCCCGCACAGCGACCATCAGGAACATGGACGGTTCTATCAGTGGAGCGAACGCGGCTTCGACGCCATGCTGCGCTCCTATGAGCGCGGGCTCGACCTCGCCATCAGCTGGCGACGCACGACGTTGATCATTTTCTTCGCGACACTGACACTGTCGATCTACCTGTTCGTGATCATCCCGAAGGGCTTTTTCCCGCAGCAGGACATCGGACTGATCACCGCGACGTCCGAAGCCTCTCAGGATATTTCCTTTGCCTCCATGGTAAAGCAGCAGGAAGCGCTTGGCGCCATCGTCCAGGCCGACCCCGCGGTCGCATCGGTGGCGATGGCGATGGGCGGGAACGGTCGCGCCGGCAACAACGGCAGCGTATACATCACCTTGAAGCCGCTCGCCGAACGCGACGCCTCCGCGATGCAGATTATCGCCCGCCTGCGGCCCAAGCTTGAGAAGGTCCAGGGCGCGCGGCTCTATATGCAAGCGGCGCAGGACGTGCGGATGGGAGGGCGGGCGACCCGGACACAGTTCGAGTTTACGCTGCAGGACGCCAACCTCGACGAATTGAACGAGTGGGCGCCCCAGGTGCTCGCCAAGATGAAGACCCTGCCCCAGCTACGTGACGTCGCAACCGACCAGCAGTCGGAAGGCACGACGCTCCAGCTCAAGATCAACCGCGACACCGCCTCACGCTATGGCATCCAGCCGCAATTGATCGACGACACGCTTTACGACGCCTTCGGACAGCGTCAGGTCACCCAGTATTTCACCCAGCTCAACAGCTATCACGTGATCCTGGAAATCCTGCCGGAGTTGCAGGGCTCTTTGGACACGCTGGACAAGCTCTATGTCAAATCGCCGACGACCGGCGACCAGGTGCCGTTGTCGGCATTTGCGAGCTGGAGCAGCGTCCCGGTTCGCCCGCTCTCGATCAGCCACCAGGGCCAGTTCCCGGCCATCACCATCAGCTTCAACCTTGGGCCGGACGCGGCGCTCGGACAGGCCACCGACGCCGTGCAACGGGCGATGGCCGAAATCGGCGTGCCGTCGACGGTGAACTCAAGCTTCCAGGGCACCGCGCAGGCCTTCCAGCAATCGCTCGGCACGGTACCGCTCCTGATCATGGCCGCGCTGGTCGTGGTGTACCTGATCCTCGGCATTCTCTATGAAAGTTACATCCACCCGCTGACGATCTTGTCGACGCTTCCTTCGGCCGGCGTCGGCGCGCTCGCGATCCTGATGGCGTTCGGATACGACTTCAGCCTGATCGCCTTGATCGGCATCATCCTGCTGATCGGCATCGTCAAGAAGAACGGCATCATGATGGTCGACTTCGCGATCGCGGCCGAGCGCGACGAGCATCTGACGCCGGAGCAGTCGATCCGCAAAGCGGCGCTGTTGCGCTTCCGCCCGATCATGATGACGACAATGGCGGCCATGCTCGGCGGCGTTCCCTTGATGCTTGGCACCGGAACAGGATCGGAAATCCGTCAACCGCTCGGCTACGCGATGGTCGGCGGTCTGATCGTCAGCCAGGCGCTGACGCTGTTTACAACGCCGGTCATTTATCTCTATCTTGACAAGCTTTCGGTGGCCTTCTCCAACTGGGGGCGCTCGAAGGATGACGAGCACGACCTCCCCGAGCACGGCGCCGTCAAGGAAGCCGCTGAGTGATGCCTTTCAATTAGCTCGTCGATCAGCGCGCAAACCCCTCCTCGGAGACCGATCGGTGAAGCACGCAAGACTGATGCCCAATTTCCGAAAGTCGGATGTCGTACTGGCGACGGTCATTGCCGTCGCCGCTTTCGCAGGCGGCGGCGTTTCATCTGCCCAGCCGAAGGCCAAAAGCCAGGCTCCGGCCCAGGCGGCGCCAACACCCTCCCCATCCGGCACGTCCGCTCCGGCACAACCGGGCTGGGCCGCGCGTTGCAGCAGCGGAAGCCGCGACGCGCCGCTCGAGTGTGCGATAGAGCAGAACGCGGTCCTTACCAAAACCGGACAGCTGGTGGTGTTGGTCAATATCCGGGTAGCCGGCGACACCAGAGCGCCGATTGCGCTCGTGCAATTGCCGCTCGGACTCAATCTGCAAGCCGGGGCAAAACTCCAGGTCGATGACGGCAAGAGCATCGAGCTTCCGATCCAGACCTGTGAAAACAGAGGCTGCTACGCGAGCATCCCGGTTTCTCCGGAAATGCTGAACGCGCTTCGATCCGGCAAGCAGTTGAAGGTCCTGTTCCAGGATCTCGCCAAGGAAACCATTGCGATCCCGATGACGCTCACCGACTTTACGGCGGCCTACGACAAGATCAAATAAGCCGGTCTAGCTGTATTGCGCCTGACGCGGCTTTTTGGTTTTTTGCGCGTTTTGCTTCGCCCGAAAACGCTTTGCTAGCCCATCCCGAGATAAGCCTTCTGCACCTGCGGATTGTTGGCGAGATCAGAGGCTTTGCCCGACAAGACGCTTTTGCCGACCTGAAGGACGGTTGCGAAATCGGATACTTCAAGGGCAAGCTCGACCGATTGCTCCGCGAGCAGAATGGTCAGCCCTTCTCGGTGCAGCCGGCCGAACGTATCGTACATGGTTTCGACCACGGCCGGCGCGAGGCCGAGCGACGGCTCATCCAGCATCAGAAGTTTCGGATCGCTCATCAGCGCGCGGCCGACCGCCAGCATCTGGCGTTCGCCGCCCGACATGGTGCCGGCGCGCTGGTTGCGCCGCTCGGAAAGTTTCGGAAAGATGTCATAGACCCGTTCAGCAGCGTCGCCGCGCGCTTCTTGTCATGCAGCGGCGTTGCGCCGAGCTTCAGGTTGTTCTCGACGCTTTGCTGCACGAACAATCGCCAGCCTTCCGGCGACAGCGCAAGCCCCTCACGCACGATCGAAAACGCGCTCCGGCCGCCAATCGGCTGACCGCGAAATTCAATTCCGCCCGAATGGACCGGAATCAGGCCGGCAATGGCATTGAGCACGG
>CAVZJE010000030.1:0-87636 GCA_963775545.1 uncultured Alphaproteobacteria bacterium | reverse complement strand
AGGCATTCCGGCAATCGGCCAAGCTCACTAAGAAGCGCTTAAAATCTCCGGCTATATCCGCGAATATTCCCGTTTGGTGGAGACTGTCGGCGGAGACTTGATGCGATTCACGACTGCCGCCTCGCGGACGTAGACCTCCACGTGAGCCACGGCAGACGAGGAGTTGCAGCGCTTGGGAGGATATCTTCGGCGCTTAGCTGGGTATGTTATAAGAATAAGCTGAGTAACGCGAAATCGTTGAGAACCATCGCAAATGACCACGGGGCAGCGTCTGACGGCATCGCTCATTTCACTCGATGAGGCGCTTATTGCGCTGTTGGATGGATTGGAGCCTGTTGCCCCCACTGAATCGCCAATTGCCGAGACCCTGGGCGCTGTCGCTGCGGAAGTGACTGCTGCCTTGCCCGTTCCCCAAAAGGGACTTCGCCGTTACCGATGGCTGGGCATTTTGCGCCCAAGATCTCGTTGGTGCATCGTCCTACTCACCGCTCCCGCTAGCGGGACCTCCGGTATGGGTTGAAGCCGGCGATCCCATGCCAAGTGGATCGGATTGTGTCGTCGATTCCGACCTGGTTGAACTTTTGGGCCCGATGTTTCAGGTTTCGGGTGAAGCGTTACCGGGGCAGGGTGTCCGGCGCGCCGGCTCTGATATCGGTAAAGACGGCCTGACCATCGGTGCGGGGCGACGGCTTGGCGCGCTCGATTTAATGCTGGCACGTGCGACTGGGCTGAAGAAGATTGCGATTCGCGCTCCGCGCTTACATCTGATCAATGTTCCGGCGACGGCCGGATCCACGGCAACGGCACAACTTATCGTCGAAAGCGCTCGCGCGGCCGGAGCCGTTGTCGTCTACTCTCAGGCCGAGGGGCGCGATGCGTCGGCCGTCGCGAAGGCGCTCGATGGCGAGCGATACGATTTGATTGTCACCGTCGGCGGCACCGGTGTCGGGCGCACCGATGCGACAGTCGAAGCGCTGATGGCGAGCGGCAGGCTGATCGCTCACGGGATCGCGCTCCAGCCTGGCCGCACGACTGCCCTCGGGAAGATCGATAATACTCCGGTCGTCGCTTTGGCCGGCGCGCCGGATCAGGCGCTGGCGGCGTGGTGGACGCTGGTGCTGCCGGTACTGGATCGGCTATCGGGACACCTGCAGCATACGAAGACGCTACCGCTGGCCCGCAAGATATCGTCAAGTGTCGGAATTGCAGAGATCGCTCTACTCGAGAGAACTGATGGCGCCTGGATGCCGTTGGCGATTGGCGATCTTTCGCTCGAGCGCATCGTGCGCGCCGATGCATGGCTGGCGGTGCCCGGTAGCAGCGAAGGGTTCGCGACAGGAACGCCTGTGGATGCCCATATGCTAAGGGTCTGACCAGGAGTGGCTCCAGCATGACGGATACCCGGATTCAGAAGAAGGGCGACAGCTTCGAGCAGGATCAGTTCCTGACGATCCTGTCGCGTGAGGACGCGCTGGCACGCTTCGAAGCCGCGCTGTTTCCACGCGCCATTGCAAGTGAGGGGCGGTCGCTTGCCGATGCGCTTGGTCAAGCCTTGGCCACCGATATCGTCTCGCTCATCGATGTACCGCCGTTCGATCGCTCAAATGTCGATGGCTTCGCGCTTCGTTCCGCCGATCTGGCGTTGGCGGGCGAGGCGACCCCGATCCGGTTTGTTCTCAACGACGAAATCATCGCGTGCGGCACCGCGCCGGTGCAGATCGTCTCGTCGGGAACGGCGACCTCGATTGCGACCGGGGGACCGGTGCCCCGTGGCGCCGATGCTATCGCGATGGTCGAGCATACCCAGCCCGTCGGTGAGCGCGCGATCGAGATCCGCCGAACAGCATCGCCGGGACAGTTCGTATCCTATGCCGGCTCCGACATTGCGCGCGGCGAGACGTTGTTGCGCGCGGGAACCGTGATCGGCTCGCGAGAAATCGGGATGCTCGCGGCTTGCGGCATTGCCGAAGTCTCTGTCGCGCGTCGTCCGCGCGTCGCGGTCATCTCTACTGGAGACGAGCTGGTGCAGCCGGGTCTGCCCTTACGTCCTGCAGCGATCTACGACACCAACGGCGCGATCGTCACTGCGGCCATTCGCGAGAATGGCGGCGAGCCGGTCTTTCTCGGCGCCATTCCCGACGTTGAGTCCGAACTCGAAGCCACCATGCGCGAAGCGCTTGATAGCTGTGATATGCTGGTGCTGTCGGGCGGTACCTCCAAAGGCACGGGCGATGTGTCGCACCGCATTATCGCGCGGCTTGGCGAGCCCGGCATTATCGCGCATGGCATTGCGTTGAAGCCGGGCAAGCCGCTTTGTCTTGCGGTCTGCGACGGAAAACCGGTTGTGATTCTGCCGGGTTTTCCAACCTCAGCAATGTTCACGTTCCATGACATGATCGTACCCGTGCTGCGCCGCATGGCGAGCTTACCGTCTCGCGCCGATGCAAAGGTCGCGGCAAAAGTGCCGGTACGCATTGCATCGGAAATCGGCCGCACAGAATTCGTCATGGTATCGCTGGTCGAGGGCGCGGATGGTTTAATTGCATACCCCTCCGGCAAGGGCTCTGGCGCAATCACTTCGTTTGCCCAGGCGGACGGATTTTTGCGTATTGATGCGCTGGCTAACCAGATTTCCGCCGGGACCGAAACGGAGGTGACATTGTTCACGCCGCATGTGCGGGTTCCGGATCTTGTCATCGTGGGTAGTCATTGTACGGGCCTGGATTTGGTGACCGCGCCCTTGGCGCGCGCCAGTCTGATGGTGCGCTCGATTTCAATCGGCAGTCTCGGGGGGCTAGCGGCGGCGCGACGCGGCGAGTGCGATCTTGCGCCGATCCATCTGCTCGACGAGGCGACCGAAACTTACAACACCCCGTTTCTTGTTGACGGCCTTGAACTGATACCGGGCTGGCGGCGCATGCAGGGCATCGTGTTTCGAGCCGACGATACCCGCTTCGAAGGCTTGAATGCGCAGGAGGCAGTACGAGCGGCACTTGCCGATCCAACCTGCATCATGGTCAACCGTAATCAGGGAGCGGGCACGCGCATCCTGATCGATCGCCTGCTCGGCGCCGCGCGGCCGGATGGTTACTGGAACCAGCCGCGTTCACACAACGCGGTCGCCGCGGCAGTGGCGCAGAAGCGTGCTGACTGGGGTATGACGATAGCGCCGGTCGCGCATGCCGCCCGCCTTGGCTTCATTCCACTTGCGGAAGAGCATTATGATTTTGCGCTGGTCACGGCTCGCAAGCAGCGTCCGGCGGTGCAGGCATTTCTCGCATCGCTGGCGTCGGATGAAAGTCGTGTGGCACTGACACGGGCGGGATTTAGGCCGGCGTAGCGGTCGACGTCGTGTCCGGATGCCATGCCGGCTGCGCCGTTGCCGAAAAATGCCAGCTTAGTTCCCATCCAACTCCGCCAGCCGCTCGGCTGCGGCGATGTCATCCATGGTGTTGGCGTTAAAAAATGGGTCGAGCGGCTCCGCCGGCCACGTCACCGTCGCGAGCCGGTAGCGGGCCGTCCAGCGATCAATCTTGCGCATGTCTTCCACGACCAGCGCGTGGCGAAGTTCCTCACGTAACGCAACGTTCCACAATCCAATCACCGGGTGTGACTGTCCCGCCGAAGCGGCGACCGCAAGCTGCGCGTTTTGTTCGGCGCGAGTGCAATGCAGACGTTCGACCAAATCGCGCGGCAGGAACGGGCAGTCCGCCGCGGCGCTCAGTATGAATTCAACGCCCGGCCGGTTGGTCGCCGCCCAATCAAGCGCGGCAAGAATGCCCGCGAGCGGTCCAGGAAAATCCTTGACGGTGTCAGCAATGACGGGAAGGCCGAAGGACGCAAACCGCGCCGGATCGCCGTTGGCGTTGAGGATGAGCCCATCGCATTGTGGCTGGATCCGTGCGATCACGCGATCGAGGATCGTGCGTCCGGCAATCTGGCGCATCGGCTTGTCGCCGCCGCCCATTCGCCGAGCCAGACCGCCGGCGAGCAATACGCCCGGCGTCGGCGGAATCTCAGTCTTCACGATCTTCGCCCTTGCGCTTGTGCCGCACGGATTCTTCCTCGACGTATTCCAGGTTCTGGTCGTAGATGATGCGCTCTTCGCCAGACAGCGCGATGAAGCGCTTGCCGCGCGTGCGCCCGACCAATGTCAATCCGACCTGACGCGCCAGATCAACGCCCCAGGCGGTAAATCCCGAGCGAGAGACCAGGATGGGAATCCCCATTCTTACCGTCTTGATCACCATCTCTGAGGTGAGCCGTCCCGTGGTGTAGAGGATCTTGTCGGCGGGATCGACGTCGTGGCGATAGATCCAGCCTGCAATCTTGTCGACAGCATTATGACGACCGACATCTTCAGTGTAGCAGACGAGCGTACTTTCCTTGCACAGCACGCAGCCGTGGATCGCACCGGCTTCGAGGTAAAGCGACGGCATCGAGTTGATCATAGAGGTCATCTGATAGAGCCATGAGGTGCGGAGCTCCGCTTTAGGCAGCGCAACGTTCTCAAACGCTTCCAATAGATCGCCGAATGCCGTGCCCTGCGCACAGCCGGACGTCTGCGTTCGCTTTTTCAGTTTCGTTTCGAAATTCGTGTGGTGCTCCGTACGCACAACGACGACCTGCAGATCGTCGTCATACTCGACCTCCGTGACCACATCGTCGTATTTAAGCATGTTCTGGTTCAGAAGGTAGCCGAGCGCCAGGTATTCGGGGTAATCGTTGATCGTCATCATGGTGACGATTTCCTGCGCGTTGAGGTACAGCGTCAACGGCCGCTCGACCGGCACCTTGATCTCGGTCCTGGCTCCGGTCTGGTCGACACCGGTGACCTGCTCGGTCAGCCGCGGGTCTTCCGGATTCGGGACAATCAGGGGGGCGGGGGTTTTTGCGATTTTCATCACTTCGCCGTGCCTAGCATGACATTCACTCGCACCCAGATATAAAGCACGTTGGATATTGACTAGCCATGGTTCCCGAAAGGCGGCTCGTTGATCCCGAGGGCATTGCTGCGGGATTGGGGAATTCGTGGCGATAGACGAAGGTTGAAGCCCAGGATGGCGCAGCTCTCTGACGACTGTTTTGCCTTCGGCGGCCCGATGCTATCGGTCGATGAAGCCGTTGGGATCATCGCGTCACGTGTCAAAGCGGTCAGCGAGACCGAGGCCGTTTCCCTCATCGAGGCCGATGGCCGGATTCTCGCGCGCGATGTCACCGCGCCTCTGTCGTTGCCGCCTTTTACCAATTCCGCCGTTGACGGCTATGCCGTCGGCAGCAGAGAGCTGCCACGTGACCGGGAGCGGGCGTTCCCGGTGGGTGGGCGGGTGCAGGCCGGCGCCTCCGCAAAAGCGGGCCTGCCCGGACATGCCGTGCGGATCTTTACCGGCGCACCGATGCCGGACGGCACCGATACCGTGTTCATGCAGGAAGATGTAAGGGTCGATGACGCAGGGCGGGTTATACTGCCGCCTGGCTTGAAAGCCGGCGCAAATGTGCGCCCTGCCGGCGAGGATATCCCGCTTGGTCATCTCGCCCTGACGTCCGGGCAACGGCTGCGCCCACAGGATGTCGCCCTTGCCGCTGCTTTTGGGCTGACGCGGCTTGACGTAGTCCGGCGTCTTCGCGTTGCGGTGTTCTCGACCGGCGATGAATTGGCCTCGCCTGGGACGGTGAGGATGGCAGCCCAGCTCTTCGACTCCAACCGTTTCATGCTGATGGCGATGCTGCGAAGGCTCGGCTGCGAGGTCAGCGATCTCGGCATCTTGCGTGATGAGCCGGTCTCTCTGGCGGGCGCGCTGAAGGAGGCGGCGGGGCGACACGACCTCATTCTCACCACCGGCGGGGTCTCGACTGGCGAGGAGGATCACGTCAAGGCCGGGGTCGAAAGCGCGGGATCGCTGGTTCTGTGGCGGATGGCGATCAAGCCGGGCCGTCCGGTGGCCATGGGCATCATCGACGGAACGCCATTTATCGGGCTGCCAGGCAATCCGGTGGCCAGCTTTGTCACCTTCGTCCATGTGGTGCGGCCGACGGTGCTGGCTCTTTCGGGCGCAAAGCCCGCGCCGCTGATACCGATGCCGGTGCGGGCCGCCTTCAAATACAAGAAGAAAAGCGGTCGCCGCGAGTATGTCCGCGTCACGCTTCGAAGAAGGGCGGATGCGACGTTAGAGGCGATCAAATTTCCGCGCGAAGGCGCCGGCCTGTTGTCCTCCCTGGTCGAGACCGATGGACTGGTCGAACTCGGCGAATCCATCGTCAAGGTCGAGCCCGGCGACAGTGTCGGTTTCCTTGGCTACGCCAGTTTGTTGTAAAGTCTGAATACATGGCCACAACCAAGCTCGATCTCACCGGCCTCAGATGCCCGTTGCCGGCGCTCAAGACCCGTAAGGCACTGAAATCAGTATTGCCGGGCAATTTCCTTGAAGTGCACTGCACTGATCCGTTGTCAGTCATCGACATCCCGAACTTGATCCGCGAGACCGGCGACAAGGTCGAAATCACCGAACGCGATGAAAATAGAACCGTATTCCTGATCGAAAAAGCCGACGGCGCGCCGGCAGTAGACCAAGGTCTAACCAAGGGTTCCTAAGAGATAGGCACCGGGCGTGCTGCCTTTGGACGCATTCTAAATTGACTTGCCTCTGGCATACCAGATACTAAAGTGAGAAGTATCTACATAGGAATCGGGAACAAAAGCTGATCGTTTCCAAGGATTTGCCTGCCGACCCAGCTTCGGCCATTCCGCTTTAGGAGCGCGCGACTTTCCATGATTGAGGATGTTCACAAAGTCCGTGCCTTCGAGCACCCCGGTCAGGGACGAAAGCGGGCCAAATCGACCCCCAAGGGCCGTCAGGTCGATCCGGGCGCTCTGGACGAAATCGAGGCGTTGCTCGGCAACCGGCCGAAGCAACGCGACATGCTGATCGAGTACCTGCACCTGATCCAGGACAAGTATCACCAGATCTCGGCAGCGCACCTCGCTGCACTGGCCGACGAAATGAAGCTATCGTTCGCCGAAGTGTTCGAGACGGCGACTTTCTACGCGCACTTTGACATCGTAAAGGAAGGCGAGCCGAGTCTCCCACCGTTGACGATCCGCGTCTGCGATTCCCTCACGTGCGCCATGCTTGGCGGTGAAAAGCTTTTGCGCGACCTGCAGAACCAGGCGGGGCCCGGTATCCGTGTCGTGCGCGCACCATGCGTCGGCCGCTGCGATACTGCGCCGACCGCGGAAGTTGGCCATAACTTCGTGGATTGTGCGGCCGTTTTCAGTGTCCTTGCTACTGCCAATAGTGGCGACACGCATACGCATGTTCCGGCTTACGTCGGGTTCGACGCTTATGTCGCCGACGGCGGCTACAAGCTTCTGGCGCGCGTCCGGTCGGGCGATTTGCCGAAGGAGGACCTGCTGAAGGCGCTCGACGACGCCTCGTTGCGGGGCCTCGGAGGCGCGGGCTTTCCGACGGGGCGCAAATGGCGCGCGGTGTTAGGCGAGCCTGGTCCGCGGCTGATGGCGATCAATGGCGACGAGGGGGAGCCCGGAACCTTCAAGGATCGCTACTTCCTGGAGCGCGATCCGCACCGCTTCCTCGAAGGAATGTTGATCGGTGCGCATGTGGTGCAGGCGACGCGAGGTCTACATCTACATTCGTGACGAATACCCGGCCTGCCGCGAGATTCTAACGCGCGAGATCGCAAAACTGCCGCCCGGCGGCCCGAAGCTGCATCTGCGACGCGGAGCGGGCGCCTACATCTGCGGTGAGGAATCCTCGCTGCTCGAAAGCATCGAGGGCAAGCGCGGCTTGCCGCGGCACAAGCCGCCTTACCCATTTCAGGTCGGCTTATTTGGCCTGCCGACGCTCATCAACAACATCGAAACGCTCTGGTGGGTGCGCGACATCGTCGAGAAGGGCGCCGACTGGTGGAAGAGCCATGGCCGGAACGACCGTCAGGGGCTCCGCAGCTTCTCGGTGTCGGGACGTGTGAAGAATCCCGGCGTAAAGCTCGCTCCGGCGGGCATCACGGTGCGCGAGCTGATTAATGAGTTTTGTGGCGGCATGGCGGGTGGCCACACTTTCCATGCGTACCTTCCCGGCGGCGCATCGGGCGGTATCCTGCCGGCGACGATGGACGACATTCCGCTCGATTTCGGCACGCTGGAGAAATACGGGTGCTTCATCGGCTCGGCCGCAGTCGTCATCCTGTCGCAAGCCGACAGCGTTCGGGATGCCGCGCTGAACCTGATGAAGTTCTTCGAGGACGAAAGCTGCGGGCAGTGCACGCCCTGTCGTGTGGGAACCGAGAAGGCGGCGCTGTTGATGCAACGCCCCGTTTGGAACCAGGAACTGCTCGGTGAATTGAGCCAGGCGATGCGTGACGCGTCGATCTGCGGGCTCGGGCAAGCGGCCTCGAATCCCCTGACGTCCGTGATTAAATATTTTCCCGACGAGTTTCAGCCGCAGCAGGCGGCCGAGTAACCGATGGGCGCCATCGGTCTCCGACGAGGTTTGGTATGAGCAACGATCAAAAGTCTTCACCGCCGCAAGGCTACGGCCATGACGCCAAAGGCGCGGCAGGAGGCAAGAACGTGCCGGACGGCCGGGTAACGGTTACGCATACCGAACCGACTGGGACGGTCGGCGGCAAGGGCAATGGACCTCAGATGATCAAGTTCGAGCTTGACGGTCAGCAGGTCGAGGCCCGTGTCGGCGAAACTATCTGGCAGGTTGCCAAACGCCAGGGCCGCGAGATTCCGCATCTGTGTTACTCGCCCGCGCCGGACTACCGACCGGATGGCAATTGCCGCGCCTGCATGGTCGAGATCGAGGGCGAGCGGGTATTGGCTGCGTCGTGCAAGCGGACGCCGGCTGTCGGCATGAAGGTGAAATCCGCAAGCGACCGGGCCATCGCCGCGCAGAAAATGGTCATGGAACTGTTGGTCGCTGATCAGCCGGCGCGTGAGACTTCGCACGACCCGGATTCGAAGTTCTGGCACTGGGCCGAAAAGATCGAAGTCACTGAAAGCCGCTTCCCAGCCGCGGAACGCTGGCAAAGCGACGCCAGCCATCCGGCCATGCGCGTCAATCTTGACGCTTGCATCCAGTGCGGCCTCTGCGTGCGCGCTTGCCGCGAGGTACAAGTCAACGACGTCATCGGCATGGCCTATCGCAACCATGGCTCCAAGATCGTGTTCGACTTTGACGATCCAATGGGGGAATCAACCTGCGTGGCCTGCGGCGAATGCGTGCAGGCTTGCCCGACCGGCGCGCTGATGCCCGCGGTGATGCTCGATGAGAACCAGACCCGCGTCACCTATGCGGACCGCAAAGTCGACTCGCTGTGTCCTTATTGCGGCGTCGGTTGCCAGGTCACCTATGAAGTCAAGGACGAGAAGGTGATCTATGCCGAGGGCCGCGACGGCCCGGCCAATCATAACCGCCTCTGCGTCAAAGGCCGCTTCGGCTTCGACTACATCCATCACCCCAATCGTCTGACCAAGCCGCTGGTGCGGCTACCGGGAGTCAAGAAGGACGCCAACGACCAGGTCGATCCCGCAAACCCGTTTACGCACTTCCGCGAAGCCTCCTGGGAAGAAGCGCTCGACATCGCGGCAAACGGCCTCGTCAAAATCCGGGACGAGAAGGGCCCCAAGGCGCTGGCCGGCTTCGGCTCGGCCAAGGGATCGAACGAAGAGGCCTATCTGTTCCAGAAGCTCGTCCGGACCGGTTTCGGGTCCAACAATGTCGACCATTGCACCCGGCTTTGCCATGCTTCGTCGGTCGCGGCTTTGTTCGAAGGTATCGCCTCGGGCGCGGTGTCGGCGCCTTTTTCGGCCGCCGCCGATGCTGAAGTCATTTGGGTGATCGGCGCCAATCCTACCGTGAACCATCCGGTCGCCGCGACCTTCATCAAGAACGCGGCCAAGCGCGGCGCCAAGCTGATCGTGATGGATCCAAGGCGCCAGACGCTGTCGCGCCATGCCGATAAGCACCTGCAGTTCAAGCCTGGCAGCGATGTCGCGATGCTGAATGCGATGATCAACACCATCATTACCGAGGGGCTCACCGACGAACAATATATCGCCGGTTACACAGAGGGCTACGACGACCTGAAGGCCAAGATCGTCGAGTTCACGCCGGAGAAAATGGCGCCGATCTGCGGCGTCCCTGCCGAGACTCTGCGGGAAGTGGCGCGGATGTACGCTCGCGCGAAATCCTCCATCATCTTCTGGGGCATGGGCATCAGCCAGCACGTGCACGGCACCGACAACGCGCGTTGCCTGATCGCGTTGGCGCTGATCACGGGCCAGGTCGGCCGACCCGGCACCGGCCTGCATCCGCTGCGCGGCCAGAACAACGTGCAGGGCGCTTCCGACGCTGGCCTGATCCCGATGTTCCTGCCGGATTATCAGCCCGTCGGCCGCGACGACATGAGGGGCGCTTTCGAGAAGCTCTGGGGGCAGGAGCTCGATCCCGAGCGCGGGCTTACCGTCGTCGAGATCATGAATGCGATCCATGCCGGAACGATTAACGGCATGTATGTCGAAGGCGAAAACCCGGCGATGTCGGACCCTGACCTGCAGCACGCCCGCGAGGCGCTGGCCAAGCTAGACCATCTCGTGGTGCAAGATCTGTTCGTCACCGAGACCGCGTTCCACGCTGACGTCATTCTGCCGGCCTCGGCGTTCGCCGAAAAATCCGGCTCCTTCACCAACACCGATCGCCGCGTGCAGCTGGCGCGCGAGGTGATCAAGCCGCCCGGCGATGCTCGGCAGGATCTTTGGATCATCCAGGAAATCGGCAAGCGAATGGGGCTGCCCTGGAATTACGCGGGGCCGGGCGAGGTTTTCACTGAGATGGCGCAACTGATGCCATCTCTCAACAACATCACCTGGGAGCGGTTGGTGCGCGAGGGCGCGGTGACCTATCCCGTGGATGGTCCCGACCAACCGGGCAATGAAATCATCTTCACCGCCGGTTTCCCGACCGAAAACGGCCGCGGCAAGATCGTGCCGGCCAAGGTTCTTCCGCCGGATGAAATACCCGACGACGAATATCCGATGGTGCTTTCCACCGGCCGCGTGCTCGAACACTGGCACACCGGTTCGATGACACGGCGTGCACAGGTGCTCGACCAGATCGAGCCCGAGGCGGTCGCGTTTATGTCGCCAAAAGAGCTACGGAAGAAGAAACTTGCGCCCGGCGATTTCATTCGCCTCGAGACGCGCCGCGGTGCGGTCGAGGTCAAGGTGCGCGCCGACCGCGACGTGCCCGAAAACATGGTGTTCATGCCATTCTGCTACGCGGAAGCGGCAGCGAACCTGCTGACCAATCCGGCGCTCGATCCGTTCGGAATGATTCCGGAGTTCAAGTTCTGCGCGGTGCGCGTCGAGCGTGCCGAGATTCGGAATGCAGCGGAATAATCTGTTGATGGTGCACTCGGCCGCGTCGCTTCAAGGTCTCGCCGGTGCGACCGACGCGACCGGCTCAAAACCGTGGCTGCGTAGAATGTCCTGACCTTGCTCCGACATCACGAAAGCGACAAAGCGCAACGCGACAGGCTTGTCGTTGACAATGACCATGCCATCAGCGGGATCGACGGTGAGGGCCGGGGGCAGTTTGATGGATGCGAGCGACGGCATTTCCTTTTGAAGCGTGGGCACCGCGCTGCAATAAATCAGCATGACGTCTGCCGCGTCTGACTGGAAGATGCCTTCGACGGCTCCCTTGCCATGCACGAGAGGGGGCGTCTTCTCTCCACCACCGACCAGTTTTTTGGCCTTTGCTTCCAGCGTCGCGCGCGAGCCCGGTTTGAGCGCCTCCGCCCGCGCGAATACCTGCCAGCTATAGGTTCCCAGCGGATCGGAACCCGGGGTAGACGCCGCAATTCGCACCGAGGGGTCAAGTAGCTTATCGAGAAGGTTGGTTTGATCGAGCCCGAGGTTGGAGCGAGCGAGTGCGCACAGGCTGTTGCGCGCGAACAGGATCACTAGCCGCTCAGGGTGACCTGCGGCGAGTTGACGCGGCTGCTCCATGTCCGCCGATGCAAACACATCAACGGCCGCCCCGTTTTCGATCTTTTGTCGCATCAAGCCTGAGGCGCCGAACTCCGGCGTATCGACCGTGTCGGATTGTATCGGGAAGCGGTGCAAGAGATCCGTCACGGCTGCACGGAGACTACCCGCCGCCATCACCTTCAACGTATCCGCCCGCGCAGGCGTCGAAAGTATTAGGACGATCGCCAATAGGCCGGTCATGTTGCGCGGCATAACATTCTCCAAAGCAAGTTCCATAGAAGATCGCGATCGGTTCATTGGATTTACGGATCGCATTTTTCTTGGAAAGGTCAATCCAGAACGACGGCTTCTGTTGCACAGAAGTCATTGCCAGAATAGACCGTGCCAGAAGATACCGTTATAGTTAAGTTTATATAACGATTAGATTTCTCGATCGATCAGCGATTGAGAATTCCTGGGGGGCTGGGATGAAGTATGTGGCGGCGGCCGGCATTTTGCTGGCGACTTTGAGTTCCGAGGTTGTTGACGTTGCCTACGCTCAGCAGGCACCGCAGGGCCCACTCCCGCCGGTCACGATCGAACCCGCAAAATCTCAGGCCGATCGGCAAGGCCAGTCCGCCGCTGCCAAGCCAACCAACGCGTCAAAGAAAAAGAAGCGGGCGGCGCATCGAGCGGCTCCGCCGTCGCCGGCTGCCGGTGGACCCGCACAGGCTGGCGCGGGAGGCGTCCACAACGCGGCGACCAACCCCAATTACAACTCGGGCATCGTGAACCTGGGACCACTTGGAAACCGCAGCCTGCTCGACACGCCGTTGTCGATGACGGTCATATCCAACGACATGCTCCAGAACCTCCAGCCCAAGACGGTCAACGATGCGCTGCGATATCTTCCTGACGTCGAGATCCGTAATCAGCAGGGTTACGAGGTATCTCGTCCTCAGTCCCGCGGTTTCCAGGGGACCGTGGTACAGAATACGCGGCTCGATGGATTGAGCGTTATCGGCACGACCGCGATTCCCGCCGAAAACCTTTCCGGCATCCAGGTGCTGAACGGTCTCGCCGGCTCCCTGTATGGACCGGCTACGCCGGCCGGCGTATTCAACTACGTCTTGAAGCGGCCGACGGACACTCCGTACGCGAGCTATACGCAGGGGTTCGATTCCACTTCGGTTTTCACCGAAAATGTGGATGTCGGCGGACGCACGCCTGACGGAAAAGTAGGCTACCGATTCAACGTCGTACATGGCGAAGGCGAAAGCTGGGCGCCGGAGAGCGCGTCCAACCGGACGCTGGCGAGCAGCGCCCTCGATTTCTATCTCGGCGATCGCACCGTCATCGAAACCAACTTGAGCCACTATGAAACCAACACAACTGGCCTGCCTGGCAGCATCACCTATTTTAGCAAAACGAACATCCTGCTTCCTGCCGCCGTCGATCCGACCAAGTTGGGCCTGGGACAGCCGGGCGCAGGCACGGATCTCATCACCAATACCGGCCTCGTCAAGCTCAAACATGAGTTCAACAACGACTGGAATTTCGAGATTGGCGGCCTCTATCAGGACGCTGTGCGCAATCTGTTCGGCATCACCGACAGCATGACCGACAACAATGGTGACTATACGGTCACCAAGAACTTCAATGCCGTTCCGCATTTCACCATCGCCAGCAACACGGCATCGCTGAACGGAAAATTCGACCTGTTCGGCTTCAGGAACGAAGTGACGATCGGAACCAACGGATTTTTCAACGGCCAGTATTCTTATAGGAATTCGATCGCCATTAATAATTACGGTGCGTCGAACCTGGCTGATCCCACGGTCTTTGCGAACCCGCCAACCCCAAACAACGGCGGTCAATTCAAGTCGGCCATTCTGCAGAACCAGACGATCGTTACAGGTGACACCTTCCACTTTAACGATCAATGGGCGGTGCAAAGCGTCGTCAGCACATCCTTCCTGCATTCCGAGAGTTGGGCGGCGACCGGCGCCGTCACAAGCCAACAGTCTGCTGATGGGGTCGTCTCTCCAACTGTAAGTCTGATCTACAAACCGTTCGACAAGATCACGACTTATGCGACGTGGGCCAACAGCGTCGAACAGAGCGATCAGGCGGCGGCCGGAACGGTCAACGTCAATCAATTTCTCGCGCCATACACCGATCAGGAATATGAAGTCGGCGTCAAATACGCTGTGACGCCCCGGCTGCTCGCCACCTTTGCTCTGTTCCACATGACCCGCCCGTTTGCGGAAACTAATGCTGTCACGAACATATTTCAGGTCGTCGGGACGCAGCGCAACAATGGCGCCGAACTGTTCCTGCAGGGCGACATCTACTCGGATCTCACGGTATTTGGCGGCATCAGTTACATCGATGCCAGGCTGCTGGATACCGGCGTCGCGTCAACCAACGGCCGACTGGTCGTTGGCGTCCCGCTCTTCAAAACCGATATGCTCGCCGACTATCATCCGGCCATCTGGCAGGGCTTCGCACTGACCGGCGGTGTACATGCGGAGGGCGAGCGCGCGGCAACGAATTTCAACAACTCGTTCGCGCCGTCCTATGCGACGTTCGATGCGGGAATTCGCTTTACGAAAACCGTCGACAAACACATCGTGACAGCGCGCTTCCAGGTGTTGAACATCGGAAACACGTTCTATTATTCGTCGATCGCTGACGGCAATATTGTGGGAAGCCCCGGCGCCAACACCGCCTACCTCGGGACGCCGCGAACCTACATGCTCAGTCTGCAGATGACGTTATAAAATTATCTGGCCGGGCTTTGGCTTTTTGGCTTCGCGAGGCTCCGAGCGTCGGCGTTAGGGATTGGCGGATCGCGTCGCAGCGTCGAGGATCGGAATCAGCCGCGCTGCTTCGCTTTTCACCAGGTCGGCGAGCGGTTTGGGCCCGCGGCGGTTTGGTTCGATCATATCGGCGCCCAATTCGGCCAGCCGTTTCCGTACCGGCTCCTCATCGAGGCCCTCGTCGAGAGCTGCCGCGAGTTTTTCGACAATCGGCTTTGGCGTGCCGGCCGGCGCGAACACACCATACATGACGGCGCAGTCGAACTCAGGAAGTCCCTGCTCGTAGGAAGTCGGCACATCCGGCAACATCGGGCTGCGTTTTTTTGCGGCGACGGCCAGGGCTCTGACCGCGCCCGCCTGCACCTGCGACAATGTGCCGAGCACGGGGTCGCATTCATAGTCGATTTCACCACCGAGCATGGCATTCAAGACCGGGGCCGTGCCGGTGAACGGAACCAGGGTCGGCTTGATGCCAATCGCCGCGTTAAGAAGCAGGCATCCGATATAGGATATCGAGCCGACGCCCGCGTGCCCAACGTTGAGCTTGTTCGCATTGGCTTTGGCATAGGTGACAAACTCACCGAGGTTCCTGGCCGGGAAGTCTTTGCGGACCACGAGCAGTTCGGGATATTCGGCAGCGAGCCCGATCGGTTCGAAGTCCTTTTGCGGATCGTAACCCAAACTGGGGTAGAACGCCGGCGCCAGCGCATTCGTGGACATGTGGCCGAACAGGATCGTGTAGCCATCGGCGGTGGCGCGCGCAGCCCGGAGCGCGCCGATCGTGCCGCCGGCGCCGTTGATATTTTCCACCACGACGGCTCGGCCAAGGCGACGCGAAAAAATATCGGCGACAATTCGGCCGGTAATATCTGCAGGTCCACCCACGGCAAACGGAACGATCATGGTGATCGTTCTTGCCGGATAATCCTGGGCAAGCGTCGGCGCGCCGCTTAGTTCGCATGCCATCAGAAGAAAAGCGGTCGCTACTCCATACCTCGTCACTCTTGTCTCCCTGACGCAGCCCGGCAAAATCACCGGCGCTGCCTTAAGCCTTCTCCTCGGCCATCGATCGCTGGATCATATCGAGCGCGGCGACGGCAGCGGCCTTCACATGATCGACGCAGCAGCGCTCGGCGAGGTCCTTGTCGCCGCTCTGGATCGCGCGCCAGATCGCGGTCACCTCGCGCAAGCTCTTGTTGATGCGTTTGGGTTGCGACATCGACGTAATGCGCAGCAAGGTGATCCGGTCATGCAGCGGCTTCAGCATCCGTTCGATAAACGAATTCTGGCAGCCCCCGATCAGCGCAGCATAAAAGTCGGTTTTGGCTTCGAGGACTGCGATCATGTCAGGCTTGGCAAGCGCTGTCTTCAATCGGGTGAGGGCGTCTCCAATCCGGCGTACGACTGCGGGGTCGTGCAGACGCGCGCATTCGCGTCCCGCGAATCCTTCCAATACGGCGCGGGCGGCATAGAGCTGTCGAGCTTCGTCCAGGCTGATCGTGCTAACCATGGGGCCGCGGTGGGGGACCGTGTTGACGAGTCCGTCGGCCTCCAGCAACCGCAGCGCCTCGCGGATCGAGGGGCGGCTGACGCCCATCATTTCGCACAACTCGCGCTCGACCAGTCGTTGTCCCGGCTTCAGGTTACCGGACATGATGGCTTCGCGCAGTTTTTGCGCGACGATTGCCCGGACGGTCGGGACGTCTTCGATACGAAGCGCGGACTTCAGTTCGGTGCGTCGCTCCATTGGCGGGGTGCCTTCCATTTCGGATTCGTCAGCGATTTACCGATAGAATCAGTATTTCTGCAATTCGAATGCGAGGCCGTCGCCCCTGGCAGTCGGCTTTGTTCATGCGACCGACCATCCCCCGTCGATCGGCAGGGCGGCTCCGGTGATATCCTGCCCGGCCGGGCCGCAAAGGAACGCGGCCATGGCGCCGACGCTTTCCGTTGCAACAAACCGCCGGCTCGGCTGACGCGACGCCAGATATTCCCGCGTGGCGGCATCCATGGAATGGCCATCCCGGGCAGCTGCAGCCGCGATCTTCGATTGAATGGCGGGCGTCGGCAGCGTCCCCGGACACAGCGCATTGCAGGTGATGTTCGTCTCCGCCAGTTCGACAGCAATCGCGCGCGTCATGCCGATGATCGCGGTCTTGGTTGTGACGTAGTCTATCCGCTCGGCGACGGCACGCGTCGAATAGATCGAGCCCATGTTGATGATGCGGCCAAAGCTGCGCCGCTTCATGGCCGGCAGCGCCAGACGCACGAGATGGAACGGCGCGGACAGATTAACCGCCAGCGCCTCATCCCACTTTTCCGGCGAGAAATCTTCGACCGGCGCAAAATGCCGGACCACGGCGTTGTTGATGAGGATGTCGACGCCGCCGAGGCGTGCCAGCAGATCGCTCATCATGGCTTCGATGGCGGCTCGCTTTGACAGGTCGACCGCAATGCTGATCGCATCGACGCCGAAGCGCGATTTGAGGCGATCGGCCGCTTCAGCCGGCGCAACGAGATCATGCAGGACGAGGTTCGCGCCGGCGGCCGCCAGACTTTCGGCAACCGCAAGCCCAAGGCCCGCGGTCGCTCCGGTCACGAGAGCCCATTTGCCCGACAACATCGCCATCGCTTTTCCCTCGCTAGCCTGCTGCCTAACTCTTCGGCCATATCGGCTGGGCCAAGGCAAGCTCGGGCGGAAACACCGTGACGGGGACGCCGGTTTGCCATTGCACGATGGTCATGCCGGCACCGATACGCCGGCCTTTCTCATCGAACTTGATCTCGCCGAGCGGATAATATTTCGAAGGCCCGGCGTCGATGGTGCGAAGCGCGTCCGCAACCGCGATCCGGTCGGCCTTTCCTGCCTTCTCCAGCGCATCCTTGATCACCCACATGTCGCCATAGGTGGAAATCGCGTTTTGCGTCATCCATGGTTCGTTGTAGCGCTTCTTCAGTTCGGCGATCAGGGCTTCGTGGCCTTTGGCGCCCCAGCTCGCGACGCAGGTCAAGACGCCCTGCAACAGTTCGGCGCTGACCGTCTGCAACATATCCGGCTCCGCAATCGCAATGCCGAAGGAGATGGTCGGCACCTTGCCTTGGCCCATGCCGAATTCGTTCATTTTCTCCAGCAGAAGTTTCGCATCGGAAATGACGGTCGGCAGGAAGAACAACAGATCCGGCTTGGCCGAGCGGACCTTCTGCACCAAGGAGGTCGCATCCGCCAGCGGCGGTGTGAAGGTCTCGTCGAGGACGAGTTGCAGACCGTTGGCCGCGAGCAGGCCCTCGCGCATCGATTTAGCGGAGGCGACTGACGCGCCGGTATTGTCGGTCACGATCGCAACGGTCTTTGGCTTCTTGCCCGAGGCGCCTTGCGCGAGCGAGATGATTTGCGGCAGCGCCTGTTTCGCCTGCGATGCCGCGGTGGCGGAGGTTTGAAACACGTATTTGAAACCGCGATCGGTAATCAGGTCCGAATAGGAGAGAGTGAGCACGGGAAGGTTCGCCCGCTCGGTCACCTCGGTGACCGCGAGCGTGAACGAACTCAAATAGGCGGCGCTGGCAGCCACGAGGTCCGGCTCTTGCGCGACCATGCGCTGGGCGGCGCTCTTGGCTTTTTCGGTGGTGTCGCCGCAATCGAGCACCACAAGCTTGAGTTTGGCGCCGCCGAGCGCTTTTACGCCGCCCTGCGAATTGATGTGATCGATGGCCATTTCGGCGCCCTCGCGCATCACGGCGCCGGGCCGTGCGTACATGCCGGAAATCGGCACCAGGAGTCCGACTTTGACCTCGGCCTGCGGCTCCGCCGCCCGTACCACACCGGACAGGCCGATGGCGGCTGCGCCCGAAAGCACCGTCCGCCGTGTGACGGTTACCGCTGTCCCCTTGTACTTGCTCTTGTCCTTGCTCATGTCCTTGTCCTCCCAAATTTTCGTTTGTTGATTTGTTTGTTACATGCCGAGATAGGCTCGTCGCACGCGGTCGTCGGCGCGCAGCGTCTGCTTGTCGCCTTCGAACGCCACGCGGCCGGCTTCCAGGACATAGCCGTGGTCGGCCGATTCCAACGCTTCCGCGACGCGCTGCTCGACCAGCAGGATCGTCAACTGTGTCTGACGGCGGATATCGATCAACCGGTCGAAGATCAAGTCGGCGGTTGCCGGCGCAAGCCCCATCGAGGGCTCGTCCAGCATCAAGAGCTTCGGAGAAGAGGCAAGACCACGGCCGATCGCCAGCATCTGCTGCTGGCCTCCCGAGAGGGTTCCGGCAAACTGCGCGCGGCGTTCGGCAAGGACCGGCAGCCATTCGAAGATGCGTTCGATATTGTTCTTCCAGTCGCGACGTCCGGCCTCGGTCATCGCGCCCATTTCGAGGTTCTCCATCACCGTTAGTGACGGGAACACCTGGCGGCCCTCCGGCACATGCGCGATGCCGAGATGCGGACGCCGTGCCGGCGCAATCGACAGAAGGTCGTGGCCTTCGAACGTGATGGTACCGGCACTGGGGCGCAGGATCCCGGATATCGTCTTGAACAGCGTGGTCTTGCCGGCGCCGTTGGGGCCGATGATGGCAACAAACTGGCCCGCCTCGACGTTGATGGATACGCCGCTCAGGACCGGTCGCGACGAATAGCCGGTCGAGAGCCCGTCAATGCGCAGCATGGGCCATCCATTTTTTGCCGAGATAGGCCTCGATGACCCGCGTGTCCCGGGTCACGGCGTCGGGTTTGCCTTCAACCAGGACTGCGCCATGATCGAGCACGAGAAAATTGTCGACGAGGCGGACCATCGCCTGCATCGTGTGCTCGATGATGGCGATGCTCATGTTGTCTCGCGCCAGGCGCTGGATCACGGCGACGACTTCGTCGGTCTCATCGTGACCGAGACCCGCCAGCGTCTCGTCAAGCAGGAGAATCCGCGGCTGGCCTGCAAGCGCGCGAGCCAGCTCCATCAAGCGCAGCTCCTTGGTGGAGAGTTCGCCCGCGATACGATCGGCGATCGGGGAAAGGCCGACCCGCGCGATCGCGTCAGCGGCGAGCGATCTCGCCTCAGTGTCGGTCTTGGCCCGGACATAGGCGCCGACGACGACATTGTCGGCAATCGACATGCGCGGAAACGGGCGCATGATCTGGAATGTTCGTGCCACGCCCGCCTCGCAGAGCTCATGTGGCTTGCGGGCAAACATGTCGCGGCCCTCGACCAGGATCTCGCCGCTATCGGGCCGCAGAAAGCCATTCAGTAAATTGAACAGCGTCGTCTTGCCGGCGCCGTTAGGACCGATGATGCCCAGAATCTCGTTTCGGTGGAGCTGGAAGCTGACGTTCTGGACGGCCTTCAGCCCCCCGAACGAACGTGAGAGATTGCTGACCTCGAGAACGACATCTACCTGCCCGGAGGGCTGATCGCGCCGCGTCAAAATCGGTAAGTGAGTCACTGTTGCCGTCGCCGGTCCAGATATCGCCTCGGCCGACGGTTGTGGTGCCTTCCGCCGGCGCAGGGTGTCGCGGACCTTCCAGAACAGGCCGTCCGGCGCAACCAGGATCACACCGATGATCGCCAGCCCGAAGATGACGCCCTGAATGCCGGGGAAGCGCGATCCTGCTTCCGCGTTCAGGATCTCCGCCAGCGGAATAAGGATAACGCTTCCGATCACGGGTCCCCAGACCGTACCGACGCCACCGAACATTGCGACCGTCAGCGCCTGCGCGGAAACCAGCATGCCGAACACCGATTGTGGCGTGACCACCAGAAGCACTACCGCATAAAAGGCGCCGATGGCGCCCGCGACCGCGCCACTCAAGCTGATGGCACGCAGCTTCCAGACCAGCGTGTTGATGCCGGCTGCCTCCGCCGCCGCCTGGTTCTGCTTGATCGCCATCAGCGCCATTCCGAACCGGCCGCGCTCGACCGCCCGCGTGAGCAGGATCGCGCCGACCAGCATGGCCAGCGCCAGAAGCGTATAAGCCCTGGGGTCTGCGAACTGCATGTAGGCGATCGGATTGTCGCGCTTGATTGGCAGCGTAATTTCCTGGAAGCCGAGCCACTCGAAGACGTAGAGAATGGCGAGCGGGTAGGCGAGCATCGCCAGTGCGAAGTAGTGCCCTTGCAAGCGGAAGGTCGGAAAACCGATCAGAAGGCCTGAGAGCCCGCCGAGCATGGCCGCGATCGGGATCAACAGCCAGGGCGACAGGTCGAAATAGATCTGGCCGAGCGCGGTCGTATAGGCGCCAATGCCGAAGAAGGCGGCATGACCGAAGGAGATCAGCCCGGTGTAACCGCTCAGCAGATTCCACGACAGGCCGAACACAGCCCAGACCAGGACCAGCGTCATGATCAACTGATAGTAGGAGTTCGTGATCGTCAGCGATATCGCGGCGTAGATGACGGCAAAGGCCGCAATGGAAACGATCGAGCGCCGGAACGACATCGCTTAGGTCCTCTCGACCATCCGCCCGAAGAAACCTTGCGGGCGGAAAAAGATGATCAGGAGAAAGACGACGAAGATCGCGGCATTTTGCAACTGGGTCGGCAGCACGATAGTCGACATCTGCTGCACGAGGCCGATGGTCATGCCGCCCCAGAAAGCGCCGATGATGCTGCCCATGCCGCCGAGCACGACGCCGGCATACATCACGATCACATAATCGAGGCCGACAAACGGGTGAAACGGATAGTTGGTGGCGAGCAGGCCGCCCGCGATGGCCGTGATGCCAGTGCCGAGCGCAAAGGCAACGCGGTGTGCGCGATCGACGTCGATCCCCATGTAGGTTGCGGCGGTCGGATTGTCGGCGGCAGCGCGCAACGACTTGCCGATCCGCGAGCGCGCGATCAGCAAGCTGAGCAGCAGCATCGTGACCAGCGAGATGATCGCGTCGATGCCGCGCGCCTTGTTGATGAAGATGCTCATGTCCAAATACGGACCGAGTTCCCACGCCGAGCTCGATAGCGGGGTGCGGATCGAGGCCAACACCGAGCCGAACACGATCAGGCCGCCGTTTTGCAAGATCAGCGCGATCCCAAGCGTCAAGATCAATTGCGCGTAATGCCCTTCGCCTTCGAGCGAAGCAGTCTTCGTGCCGGACACGCGGGAAATCAGCAGGCTGTGGATGGCGTAGCCGAAGACTGCGAGGACAGGGCCGGCGAGCAGAATCGAAATAAACGGTCCAATCACGTTGCCGAAAGCGGCCCGCACGCCGAGTGTCGTGAAGATATAGAACGCCGTATACATGCCGAGCATCATGAAGTCGCCTTGGGCGAAATTGATGACCCGCATGACGCCGAAGATGAGCCCGAGCCCGACGCACATCAGGCCGTAGACCGCGCCGATCAAAAGTCCGGCGGCCAAGGCTTGCAGAAAGCTTTCGATGAATTGGGTCACCGGCGGTCTCTCTGGATTGCGGCTGGTTCACTCACCGCGCAAGCCCGACTGTTGAGATTGTCTGTCAATCTGTCAAGCAGAAGATTTTGCAGTCGACAGTCGGGGGCGCGCCGGATTAGGGTGACCGCAGCAATTCAAGAAAGTCGCTACGCGCACAGGGCTCAATTCACTTCGAGCCGCGCGAAAATTCTCATCCAATAGGGAAGGTCGATCATGAGCAAGACTGAGCTGTTCGAAAAGGGTCTCAAGGTCCGCAAGGAGGTTCTCGGCGAGGACTACGTCAACAAGTCGATTGCCGGCGCCGACGAGTTCACTCGCACAATGGCGGAATGGTCAACCGAGTTCTGCTGGGGCGCGCTATGGACCCGGCCGGGGCTCGATCGGCGTACGCGCAGCATCATCAACCTGGCGATGCTCGGCGCGCTGGGCCGGCCGCACGAACTCAAGCTGCACGTCAAGGGCGCGTTGAAGAATGGGCTCACGGTCGACGAGATCAAGGAAATATTCCTTCAGGTCGCGGTCTATTGCGGCGTGCCTTCGGGTATCGACGCGTTCCGCAACGCCCGTGAAGCCCTGAAGGAAGTGGCCGAAGGCAAGTAATTTCGCTGTTCAGCCGATTAAAGATTGAATCGGTTACCGGCCGCCATTCGTGCGGTCGGGGCGCTTGGCCGTCGCTACTTCTAATGCTTTATTTTCGTGGTTTTCGCGTCCCCTTCTATGAGGGGCGCGAGCGGATCTTCGTCTTGGCCCATCCCTCCACTAACCGCGCGACGGAGGTAAAGTCGCTGTCGGATCCGAACGTGGCATTGGTGACGGCCATGATCTGCCGCACGGCGGCGCCGACCACCATCGGCACTCCCATGGCCTCGGCTTCATCGACGCAAAGCCGGACGTCTTTGTAGGAGAGGCCGGTTGCAAATCCGAAATCGAATGTGCCGGTGAGCACTGCCCGCGGGAACTTGTCGCGCAACGCGACATTGCCGCCGCTCGAAGCCATGATGGTATCGATCATGATTTGAGGATCGAGGCCGGCCTTGGCGCCCATCGCCATCGCTTCCGAGGAGATCGCAAGCGCCGCCACCGCAATGATGTTGTTGGCGAGCTTGAGTGTTTGCCCCATGCCGGGCTTGTCGCCGCACAGGAACACCTTCCCGAATACGCTCAAGACAGGGTGTAGCGTCTCGACGACGTGCTTGTCGCCGGACACCATCACGGCAAGTGTACCTTTCTCGGCGCCGGCGGTGCCTCCGCTGACCGGCGCATCGATCAGGGTGATGCGTCCGGCTTTATCCAGCTCGGCGGCGATGGTTGTCGCCATGCGCGGGCCGGTGGTCGACAGATCGACAAGCATGGTCGTGCGGTTGGAGGCGGTGACGCCGTCCGGACCCAACACGACATCGCGCACGATGTCAGGCGTGGGCAAACTCATCAGGACGGCTTCGGAGGCTGCGGCAACCTCGGCGGCGCTGGCCGCTCTTCGCGCGCCGCGTTCAACCAGAGGCTTGATTGCAGCTTCATCGCGGTCGAACACGGTGAGGCTGTGGCCCGCATCCAGCAGCCGGATCGCCATGCGCCTGCCCATCTGGCCGAGACCGATAAATCCCAATTCCATATGCCTTAACTCCCCTTCGGGTCGCGTTCCCGGCGTCGTCAGACGATGCCGGGCGCTTGCCATTTTCTGTCGGGTTTTAACATTGACAGACAATCTGACGTGGATCAATCCGTGACAGGCTTCGCTGCGAAAGGGATCTCATGGCGCAGGCGGCGATCGAAAACGGGATGGCTTATATTGATTTTTGCGGGGTAGGCTCTACGAATTGAGGCCTTGCGCTTCATCGTGACTTCGCGCCACAGTTCCAAGTCTTAAAGAAGCAAGCCTGAAAGAAGCAAGTTCTGAAAGAAGCTAGTCTATAAGAACAAGTCTCGAAAAGAACAAAGGGCAGGTGGTCTTCAAGAGCCGCCGCTGAGGCAACAACGGGAGGACGGTTTGGCGGGAGCAACTACGCTTCGTGCGCTGCTGCAACGCGATGGATGTTTGACGCTTCCGGGCGTTTTTGACGGCATCTCGGCGAGAATGGCGGCAAGTACCGGCTTCGACGCGCTTTACATGACCGGGTATGGCGTCGTCGCCTCTGCGCTCGGTGTGGCCGATGCCGGCACCGCAACCTTCAGCGAGATGCTTGAGCGTGTACGCTGCATTGCAGGTGCAACCGGTCTTCCGTTCCTGGCCGACGGTGATACCGGCTATGGCGGGCTGCTGAATGTCGATCGCACGGTTCGCGGTTATGCCGCGGCCGGCGCCTCCGGCATTCAGCTCGAAGATCAGGAATTTCCGAAGAAGTGCGGCCACACCGAGTTCCGCCGCGTCATTCCGGCCGACGATGCGGTTGCCAAAATCCGCGTGGCCGTCGAGGCACGGCCGAGCCGTGACTTTCTGATCGTGGCCCGAACCGATGCGCGCTATGCCGAAGGACTGGATGCCGCGCTGCGCCGAGCGGAGCGCTTTCTGGAAGCGGGCGCCGATGTGTTGTTCGTCGAGAGCCCGGAGAGCCTGGAGGAATTGCGTCGCGTGGCCGAAACTTTCAAGGGAGCCGCGCTGCTCGCAAACATGGTCGAAGGCGGCCGCACGCCGTATCTGTCGACGGCTGAATTAGGAGCGATGGGTTTCAAGATCGCGCTTTATCCCGGCTCCGGCTTTTTGACCGCGGCCGGCGCCTTGCAGATGGTCTACCGCCATCTAAAAACTGAGGGGATCGGCACAGGCAGCCCGGCTCCCATGCTGCCGTTCTCCGACATGAATCAATTGATGGGCTTCCCCGCTGTGCACGCCTTCGAAAAGCGTCACGGCCTGAGCGGGAGCCAGCGCTAAAGCCAATAGTTGGATGTCTCGATCAGGAAATCTTCCGCTGAACCCATAGAAGGATAATGCCATGGCACAGGGAAAACTGTTTTTCTGGCTTCGACGGGTTCTCGGTCCGGCTCTTGGGCGGGTTGGTTTTCTCTTGGGTTTGGCCGCGATCATCGCGACCTGGCAATCCTCGGGTGCGCAGGCCGAGACCATCACGGTGACGCATTGGGGAGGGCAGTTCTACGGTGTTCCCTATGCGGTCGCCATGGAGAAGGGCTTCTTCAAGAAGAACGGCGTGGATGTCACGGGCATCCTGACAGCGGCAGGCGGCGGCACCGCGGTTCGCAACACGCTTGCGGGCGGCATTCCCTTTGGCGAGGTGTCGCTGGCGGCCGCGGTTCAGGCGATCAATGCTGGCCAGAAGCTCATTATCATCGGCGCCGGCGCGTGGTCGGTCGCCGACCAGATGTGGCTGGTGAAAAAGGATTCGACGCTTAAAGGCATCAAGGACCTCGTCGGCAAGCAGATTGCCTATACGGCGCCGGGCTCGGTGAGCAACATGCTGATCCTGATGGCGCTGAAGGCCAACGGCATGACGCCGCAACAGGTCAAACTCGTGCCGGCCGGCGATCTCGGCGCCAATATCTCTGCCGTCGGCAGCGGCGCCGTCGATGCAGGCTTCTCGGACGAACTTATCTACGCGCAGAACAAGGAGTTGGTGAAGCCGCTGTTCATGGTGCGCGACATGCTGGATCCGCGCATGATGCAGACCGTGATGATCACGACGGCGGAATATGCCAAGGCGCATGCCGACGTCATCAAGGGCCTTATTGTGGCCCGCCGCGAAGGATTGGCCTATGCGCTCGACCATCCGGATGAGGCCGCCGATATCACGGCCAAGGCATATAACAACCCGAACATCGATCTCTTTCGCAACCACGTCCGCAAATTGATCAAGTTAAATTACTGGAGCGATGGCCGGCTCGACTACCCGAGCATGAACCACATGGTCGAGGGCCTTCAAATCACCGGGCAGATCAAGGGCGACGTCGACTGGCCGAAATACGTCGACACGTCCTATCTGCCGGCGGATTTGCGTCCAACACAGTGAGGGGACGGCGGTGAGCGGGCAATCGCAGGTATCGCTGAACGAAGTGGTCCGTCGTTATGATGGACCGCCCGCCGTGCAGGCGCTCGGCCCGGTCGACCTTGAGATCCGTCGCGGCGAGTTCTTTTCCATTGTCGGCCCATCCGGGTGTGGCAAGTCGACTTTGCTCGACGTGGTCGCCGGTCTGGTCTGCCCGACCACCGGCAACGTGCACTTCGAGGGCAAGGAATTGCGCGGCGAGGTTCCGGATGGCGTCGGCGTCGTATTCCAGGAAGATTCGAGTATGCCCTGGCTGAGTGTCCGGGAGAACGTCGCGTTCGGCTTGCGCACGTCTGGTCTGCCGAAGAAGGAAGCCGCCGACCGCGTCGACCATGCCGTCAGTTTCATGGGGCTTGCCCAATTTGCCGATCACTATCCGGCGCAATTGTCAGGAGGGATGCGGCAGCGCGTATGCATCGCGCGAACGCTGGTGCTGCGCCCCCGACTGATCCTGCTTGACGAGCCGTTCGGCGCACTCGACCAGCAGACGCGGCTACTGATGGGCGATGAGTTATTGCGGCTCTGGCGCGAGACCGGCGCGACCGTTCTGCTCATCACGCATGCGCTCGACGAAGCGGCGATGTTGTCGGACCGGGTCGGCGTCATGAGCGCGCGGCCCGGCCGCTTCATCGATATGGTCGAAACCGAATGGCCGCGCGACCGGGACAGCCGCGTCGTCAGCGATCCGAAATTCGGCGCGTTGACTGCGCGTTTGTGGTCTTCCCTTCGCGAGGAATCGCTCAAGACGATGGGCCGGGCGGCATGAGGCGGGGGCGCGCCGCCCTGATCGTGCGCACCGCCATCCTGGCGTCATCGATCGTTTTGCTCGAAATCGCCTGCCGCACGGGCCTCGTCGATTCCTTGACGATCATCCCTCCCAGCGACATGCTCGCCTCGATGGTCGGTCAGATCGGCTCCGGGCAACTCAACGCGAGCATCGCGACGACGTTTTCGACTATCGGTATCGCCTTTCTGCTGGCCGTCGTGCTTGGCACGGCGGCCGGTGCGCTTATCCACCGCTTGCCGCGGCTGCGCGATGTCGCCGACCCGCTGCTCGCATCCTATTACTCGGTGCCGACTTTCATCTTCTACCCGCTACTGGTGGCGCTACTGGGGCTCAGCAAGGCGCCGCTGGTGGTGCTCGGCGTTCTCTCTGCCGTGCCGGCTGTTGTCATGAGCACATTGTCGGGGCTCGATGGCGTTGCTCCCGTATTGATGAAGCTCTCTCGCGTGCATCGGCTAACGCCCGCACGAACGCTGTGGTGGATCGTGCTGCCTGCGGCACTGCCGCATCTCTTTACCGGTTTCAAGCTGGCGCTGAGCTATGCCCTGATCGGCGTTATCGCCGGCGAATTCATCCTTTCTGGCACAGGTCTCGGCTACGCCATTTCCTTCGCCTATCAAAGCTTCGACAACAGAACGATGTACGGCGTGATGTTGTTCGTGCTGCTGGTGGCAGTGACCGCCAACGGAATTCTTTATGTGTGGGAGGGGCGACTGGCGCGCCGCCGTTCACGAGGATGAGCGACCTCTCCCTGCAAAACACCCAACAAGTGCTCGATCCGCGCCGCCGCTTTCGCGCCTTGGACGCTATCGTGCTTGCTCTGGTTATTCTGGCGCTCTGGCAGGCGATCGGCAGCTGGACGCAGGGCGTGGCGGTTTCGCCGCCGTTGCAAACACTGGCGTATCTGTTCGGTCTGCTCCACACGCGAATGTTCTGGGATCACGCCGCCGCGACGCTGGAGGCCTTCCTGCTGGCTTTCGTGCTGTCGGCGTTGCTCGGGCTGGCGCTCGGCCTGATCCTCGGCGTCAGGCGTTTTGCCGGCGAAGTCGCCGAGCCGATCCTTGCAGGCTTCTACACCATCCCGAAAGTGACGCTTTATCCGGTCGTGTTGTTGCTCTTTGGTCTCGGAATGTCTGCCAAGGTCGCCTTCGGCGTCATGCATGGGCTTGTACCGATGACCCTGTTTACGTTAGGCGCTGTGCGCAATCTGCCACCGGTACTGGTTCGCACCGCAAAAGTATTGCGACTTTCGCCTGGACGCACCATGCGCTGGGTTTTGGTGCCTGCGTGTCTGCCGGATATCGTCAATGGTCTTCGGATCAGTTTTTCACTGAGCTTGCTGGGTGTGCTGATCGGAGAAATGTTTTCGTCGCAGCGCGGCCTCGGCTTTCTGCTGGTCAACGGCATGGCGCAGAATAATGTGCCGCTGTCTACAGCCATCGTGACCGTGATCGTTGCGGTCGCGATTTTGGCCAATACGCTGATGTTGCGCGCCGGCAGGCGCTTTGCGCGGCGACCGGACGCTGCGGCCCGATAGGCCGCATCAGGAGAGCTGAATGACAAGGTCAACAACGATTTTAAAGAACATATTACATCGCCGCGAGGCGACAATTTTCGCCGGCGCTGCCAATGGCCTGTTCGCGCGGATCATCGAGGATCTCGGCTATGAAGCCGTCTATGTCACGGGCGCCGGCGTTGCGAACATGTATCTCGGCGCGCCCGACATCGGTTTGACGACGCTGACCGAAATTGCCAATCACGTCGCTGCAATTTCGGATGCGGTCGCCGTTCCCCTGCTGGTCGATGCCGACACCGGCTTCGGAAATCCGGTCAACATGGTGCGCACCGTGAAGGTGCTGGAACGGGCAGGCGCGGCCGGGCTCCAGATCGAGGACCAGATCTTCCCGAAGAAGTGCGGTCATTTCGACGGCAAGGAGATCGTGCCGCTGGAGGAGATGCTGGCGAAGGTCAAGGCCGCCGTCGATACCCGCAGGGATGGCGACCTGCAGATCGTGGCACGCACCGATGCGCGTGCAGTCCTCGGTCTTCAGGCCGCGATCGACCGCGCCGGCGCCATGATCGAAGCCGGTGCTGACGTCACCTTCGTGGAGGCGCCGACATCGGCGGAGGAACTGGCCCGGATTGCCAGAAGTCTTTCCGTGCCGCAGGTTGCCAACATCGTGTTCGGCGGCCGCACGCCCGAGTTGGGACAAAAGAAATTTGCAGAACTCGGCTTTGGCTGTGTGCTCTATGCGAATGCGGCCTTGCAGGCAGCGCTCAAGGCTTCCCATGAGGTTCTGATGGCACTGAAACAGGAAGGCTCGCTCGCTTCAGTGGCCGATCGCCTGGCGTCCTTCGCGATCCGTCAACAAACCGTCTCCAAACCGAAATATGACGAGCTTGAACGTCGCTATCGCGGCGGCTGAGTATCCGGAACGATCGCCTGCCTCAAGCATCGTGCCAAACGCCCTTCGCTATGAGCTTGCGGCTGAACGCCCAAAGGATGTCGTGAAAGCGCTCTGCGGCCACGCCGAGCGGCCGGGATTTCGGCCGTGCCGAAAGCCAGGTGACGAACAGATCGGATATCGGACTTGCGGAAACGCGCTTCAGCTTCAGAAGCTCGCGCACGCCGCACATCGGCAGCACGGTGTAGCCCAGCCCCGCGGTGACGAGATCGGTCATCAGGGGCAGGGTATTCGCCTCGAAGCGCACGTTGGCGGTCATGCCATGTACGCCAAGCCTGTCCTCGACCATCAGCCGCAAACTGTTCGGCCGCATGGTCAGGATCAAAGGCAGGTCTCCAAGCGCCCTGATGGGCGTGTCCTTTCGCATCGACAGCCTGGCGCTGGCAGGGCCGACCAGCACCAGCCGTTCACGGCCGAGAATTTGCGACACGGTGCCGTGCGTCGGCTCGGTGGTGTTGGTGATGGCAAGGTCGAGGATTCCGTTGGCAACGAGATCGCGCAATTGACCACTGGTCTCTTCGACGAGACGGATCGCGACGCGCGGATAGTCACCGCTGTACTGTTTGATGAGCGGCACTGCGATCAATCCGCGCGGCGAGGGCGGTATTCCGAAGGCAACCTCACCAGCCGGCTCAACGGAAACGGCGGTCACGCCGGTCTTGAGCAGCCGCAACTGGCGTTCGATGCTTTGCAAGCCCTCGTGCAGCTGCTTTCCGGCTTCGGTCAGCAACATGCCGCGGCCGCCCCGCACGAAGAGCGGGATTTGAAACTCCTGCTCGATCGCCTGGATCTGCCGGCTTAGCGTCGGCTGCGACACACGCAAGGATTGCGCGGCGCTGGAGAGATTGCCGTGCTCGATCACGGAGAAGAAGTATTTGATTTTCCGCTGGTCCATGGCCGCGTCCTCCGCGGCCCAGCCTATACGATTGTTGAATAGATCGTATCGCAAAAATTCGATTGATGCATGCAGGTACGATTGTTAGGCTTTTGCATCGCAATGGCGCGTAGCGGAGCTGATCATGAGAGGCCTCAAGCAAATCTGCATCATCTTTGCGTCCCTGCTTCTGGCGGCGCAAATTCCAGCGAAGGCGCAGGAAAATATCCGCATCGGCGTTCTGTTGCCGCTGACTGGACCGCTCGCCAAGAACGGTCTCGAGAACTGGGAGGCGATGCAGATTGCCCGCGACATGATCAACGAGCGCGGCGGTATCAACGGCCGCAAGATCGAATACCTCCAGGGCGACGCCAACACGCCGAACGCCGCGATCAGCGAGACCGAGCGCTTGATCACCAAGGATGGCATCAAGATCACGACCGGGTCCTTTGCTTCGCCGATCGCGATTGCGGTGAGCCAGGCGGCGGAGCGTCACGGCGTATTCCACTGGGAGACGACGGGGGCAGCCGAGATCATCACGCGCCGCGGCTTCAAGCACACGTTCCAGGTCGGCGCGCCGGCACGTAAATACGGCCAGGCGGCGGTCGATTTCATCGTCGAGGACCTCGCCAAGCGGCTGAACAAGCCGGTCAACACGCTCAAGATCGCCTTGTTGTGGGAGAACCGCGCCTTCGGAAAATCGGTCGGTGACGGCATTCGCACCTATACCCAAAGCAAGGGTATCAAGCTCGCCTACGACGAAGGCTATGACCAGACCGCGACGGACATGACGCCGATCGTGCAGAAACTGAAGGATGTCGCGCCCGACATCGTGATCGCGATCTCGTTTCCCAATGATGCGATCCTGTTTCAGCGCAAGGCCAAGGAACTTGATTTCAACGTCGCGGCCTTCATCGGCGTCAGCGCCGGTTATTCGTCGCCTGATCTCCGGGAATCGATCGGCGATTCCGTGAACGGCATCTTTGTCGCTGACTTTCCGCCGAAGGTGAACGCCGCTGTTCTGACGCCTGAAACGCGGAAGGTCGCCGACGAATTCTACAAGCGCTACGAAGCCAAGATGAAGCGGCCGCCGGCCGGCCATGCGGCAGCAGGTTTCTCGGCGATCTGGGCGCTGTTCACGGACGTGCTGCCGAAGGCCAAGACGTTCGAGCCGGACGAATTGCGCGACATCGCGCTCAAACTCGATCTGCCGGCAGGGTCGCTCGTCAACGGCAGCGGCATCAAGTTCACCAATTTTGATTGGCCCGACGACCCCAAGGATGCCGGTCAGAATCTGCGCGCCTCGATTGGCGTCTGGCAATGGACCAAGACTGGCAATGAGGAGGTCTTCCCGGTTGCACTCGCAACCCACCCGCCGATCATGGTGCCGCTGCCGGACTGGAGTAAGCGTTGATTCCGGGCCCGGCGGCTAACGTGCGTCACCCGGTCGGCGGAACGCGCATGTGAGCACGATCATCCAGCTCATCATTTCCGGTCTTCTGATCGGGAGCATCTACGCGCTGATGAGCATCGGCCTGACGCTGATTTTCGGCGTCCTGCGCGTCGTCAATTTTGCCCACGGCGAATTCCTGATGATTGCGATGTACGGCGCCTGGGCGTTCAGCAAGCTGCTCGGCCTCAACCCGTATTTTGCAGCGATTGCCGTCGTCCCGGCGATGTTCCTGTTCGGCGCGCTGGTGTATCGGCTCGTCATTGGTTCGGCGCTGAAGAAACCACATCTGGTGGTGGTTTTCGCCACCATGGGCCTGTCGATCTTTCTGCAGAATGTCGCGCTGATGGCGATGACGGCCGATCTTCGCGACGTTCCTCCAATCTTTGCCCGCTCGATTGTGGTCGGCCACATCTATATCAAGGGTGAGCTGCTGATCGGTTTTATCGTCACGCTCTGTTGCACGATCGCGCTGCGATGGGTGCTCAAGCATACCTTTCTCGGCAAGGCCATCCGCGCCACTGTGCAGGATGGCGAAGCCGCCCAGTTGATGGGAATTGCCGTTCCGCGAATCTTCCTCATCACATTTGCCGCAGGCTCGGCGCTGGTCGGGCTTGCCGCCTGCGTGATGGTTCCGCTGTTTTCGGTGTTTCCCACCGTTGGGTTGAACTTCGTGCTGATTGCGTTTGTGATCGTGGTACTCGGCGGCATGGGCAGCATCGAGGGCGCGTTGCTCGGCGGCTTTTGCGTCGGCGTGGTGCAATCGGTGAGCGCCTATTATGTTGCACCGGCGTTCGGGCAATTGTTCTTTTTCCTGTTGTTCCTGCTGGTCATGATCTTTCGGCCCAATGGCTTGTTCGGTCAAAAGGGCGCAGCCACGCTCGGAATGAATGAGTAGCGCCGGATGACAATGATGCCCGCGAAGAAGCATTTTTTGTCGGGCATATCCGGAATGCCTCAGCGCGGCCGGCTCTCCTGGTTTGAGATCATCCTGCTTGCGGGCTGCGTCGCCTGGGTCGCGTTTGGCCTGGAGCCGACATCGCAGGATGTGGTCGTTCTGTCGTTCCTATTTGCCGGACTTGCGCTTGCCTGGAATATCGCCGGCGGCTGCGCCGGATTGATCTCGTTTGGTCATGCCGCGTTTTTCGGAATTGGCGCCTATACGTCGACCATTCTGTTTCAGAGCTATCATGTCACGCCGTGGCTTGGGATTTTCGCCGGAGCCGCAACTGCGGCCATTGCCGGTGCGGTGCTGTCGCTGATCTGCGCGCGGCTCAAGGGGCCGTTCTTCATCCTTTCCTCGCTGGCGTTCGCGGAAGTGGTGCGCATCATCGCGCTGAACTGGTCATCAGTGACCGGCGGTGCCGAAGGCCTGTCAATTCCGCCAGTGCCGGACCTCGCCAACATGGTGCTCGGCTCCAAGACCGCCTATGAGACGCTGACCCTGGTCTATCTGCTGGCGGCTTACGCGATCACGCGCTGGCTCGAAGCGTCACGCTTTGGATTTTATTTGTTCGCCATTCGCGACAATGATGAGGCCGCGGCGGCGGCCGGCATCAATCCGCTCGTGGTCCGTTCATTGGCGATGGCGCTGAGTGCGGCTCTGACCGGGGTAGGGGGCACGCTTTTCGCCCAGTATTTTCTCTATCTTGATCCGACGTATGTGATCTCGCCGGAATTGTCGTTTCAGTTTGCGTTGCTGCCGGCGGTCGGCGGGCTTGGGACCGCCATCGGGCCGATCCTCGGTTCGTTCCTCATCACACCGTTGTCGGAACTGCTTCGCGCCAATCTCGGCAATGCCGTTGCCGGATTGCATCTCGTGATCTACAGCGTCGGCCTCATTGTCGTGATGCTGTATTTCCCGACGGGAATAGCCGGCGCGCTGGAAAAGCTTAAGCCACGCAGGCGGCTCCCATGAGCGCGCTGCTGGAAGTTCAAGGCATCACGCGGGCCTTCGGTGCGACCCGCGCCGTCGATAACGTGTCCTTTGCCGTTCAGCCGGGTGAGCTACTGGGACTGATCGGGCCGAACGGCGCAGGCAAGAGCACGTTGTTCAATTTGATCGCGGGCGTCATGCCCCCGTCGAGCGGCAAGATCGTGGTGGACGGCACAGACGTCACCGGATGGAAATCATATGCCATGGCGCGGGCCGGCGTCGCCCGCACGTTCCAGATCCCGAAGCCATACCGGCAATTGTCCGTCATCGAGAACGTGATGATCAGCGCCTTTCTGCGCGAGCTATCGGTAGCGGGTGCGCGCGATCTGGCCGATCTCACCTTGAACGACCTTGGACTTGCGCCTTACCGCGATCGGCCGGCGAGCGAGCTTACGGTCGGGCTTTTGAAACGGCTGGAAGTGGCTCGCGCGCTCGCGATGCGGCCGAAACTCGTGCTGTTCGATGAGATCATGGCGGGCCTGACCCCGACCGAGGTCGGGGCCATGACGGAGATTGTCGCCGGCCTGCCGGCGCGCGGGATCACCGTGATCTGGGTCGAGCACGTCCTGTACGCGATCATGAAGACGGCGACACGGATGGTGGTGATCAATCGTGGCAGTGTGATCGCGCAAGGTACGCCGGCTGAAGTAGCCCGCGACCCCTTGGTGGTCAAAGCGTATCTTGGCGAGGAGATGCAGCTTGCTTGAGGTAAAAAACCTCGACGCGTTCTACGGCGCGGTTCAGGTGCTGCACGGCATCAACCTCGTCGTGAAAACAGCCGAGATCGTGGGCCTGGTCGGCGCCAACGCCGCTGGCAAAAGCTCGCTGATGTTCTCGCTCGCGGGCTTGCGAACCGCATGTCGGGGCGAAGTACTGCTGGATGGTGCGCCCATTCAGGAACTCGCGCCGTGGGATCGACCGTCCAAGGGCCTTGTGCTGGTGCCGGAACGGCGACGGCTGTTTCCTTTCATGACGGTGCTCGAAAACCTCGAAGTCGGCGCCTATGCGCCGGCAGCGCGCGGGGTGATCTCGCAATCTCTCGAAGAGGTGTTCACCCTGCTGCCGACGCTTTCGGAGCGGCGCAGCCAGGTCGCGGGTTCGATGAGCGGCGGCGAGCAGCAGATGCTCGCGATCGGCCGGGCGCTGATGGCGCGGCCGCAAGTGTTGCTGCTCGACGAGCCGACCGAAGGGCTCGCGCCGATCTATGTGAAGCTCCTGTTCGACCTGATCGTCGACCTGCGCCGCAAGGGTCTCACGATCCTGATCGTCGAACAGAACGTCCACCACGTGCTGCGAACGGCGGACCGCGCCTATGTTCTCGAAAACGGGCGGATCGTCATGGAGGGCGAGGGCCCCGCGCTGCTCAACGACGACCGGCTCAAAACAGCCTATTTGGGACTTTAATCATGATCACCGATATCCACTGCCACTACGTTCCTGATCAGTTTTTCAAGTTCGCGCGCTCGCGCTCCGAGTTCGCTATCACGATCAAGCGCCAGGAGGGCAACGCCGTCGATCTCGATATCCGCGGCATGCACTTCGGCCTGAACACGACCTTCTTCGACATGGAAAAGCAGGTGGAGCGGATGCAGCGCGATGGGGTCGAGCGCGTGATGTTGTCGCTCGCAACGCCATTCATCGACTATCATCTTGACGCAGCACTCGCGGTCGAGGCGGCGGCTGTGTTCAATGATGGGTTGGCGGCGGCGATCGCGCCCGATCGTACCCGCTTTGGCGGCTGGGGCCTGCTGCCGATGCAGGATCCGGAAGCGGCCGCGCGTGAACTACGCCGCTGTGTCCGCGATCATCGCTTTATCGGCGGTCATATCGCCTCCAATGTCCGCGGTCTTTATTTGGACGACAGCAAATTTACCCCGATCTTCCAGGCCGCCGTCGATCTCGGCGTTCCCTTGTTCGTGCATCCGGCCGACCCGCTCGGCAAGGACCGGACGCGCGAATACGAGCTCACCATCGTCGCCGGCTATCTGTTCGACAGCACGATCAATATCCTGAAAATGATCTGTTCGGGTTTTCTCGACCGCTGGCCGACGCTCAAGCTGGTCTGCGCCCATGGCGGTGCATTCAGCCCGGCCCTGCGGGCGCGCATGCAGCGCGAGGTCGATACCAACGCCCAGCTCAAACGTACCCTGACCAAGCCGGTCGGCGATTATCTGCGGCAGCTTTATGTCGATTCCATCTGCTTCGAGCCGGCGATGCTGCGCTATGTGACGGAGGTGATTCCGCTGGAGCAGATCATGCTGGGGAGCGATTCGCCTTTCCCGCTCGGCGAACCGCATCCGGTGACCTTCGTGCGCAATGCCCTGACAGCCGAGCAGGCCGAACTCGTGCTGGAACGCAATTTTGAGCGGCTGATAGGAGGCTGACATGGATATTCGGCGCATCTGGCTTTGCAAGGACGTCGTGTTTGCGGAAGGCGGTTTGCCGGCGCTGAAGCCCGTGACGCGGGTTGCGGCCTGCGCGGTCATCAGCCAATCCGGCGGCCGATCAGGCGCTGGACGATCTTTCCGAGCTCGTTGCCTTTGGCGCCGATCTCGGCGCGCGGCTGGTGAAAGAGGCGCAGGCACTCCTGCCGGGGCCCGCTATTTCTTACGGGAAAGCGGCGATCGTGGGGACGTCGGGTGACATCGAGCATGCGGCAGCAATTCTCCATCCGCGCATGGGCAAGCCGATGCGGGAGGCGATCGGCGGTGGGCAGGCGATCATTCCTTCGAACGTGAAGATCGGCGGCGTTGGTTCGGTGATCGATATTCCCTTGGGCCACAAGGACGATGTTTGGTCGTTCGACCAAATTGACACGCTCAGCGCCATGGTCCCCAATGCGCCCCGGCCCGACGAGATCGTCGTGATTGTCGCACTCGCGGATGGTGGCCGCCCGCGTCCGCGCATCGCGAAGTCGGGCGCCGTGCCGCCGACATCCGTCCAATAGCTCGGAGTTATCATGACCAGGAAACCCGCTTTTCAGGCCTCGCCCACCAATCCGAACATTCAGGAAATCCAGACCGAGCCGGAACGGCGGGTGGACATGCCATACGCGCCGGCGATGCGCGTCGAAAGTCCTTGCGGATTGCTGTTCATCTCGGGAGCGACGCCGTCGCCGCTCTATCACAAGCATCCGCACGTCATCTCCGAACACGATCATCCGAACCGCATCGAAGACCAGACCCGCCGTGCGATGGAGACGATCAAGACCATTCTGGAGCACGAGGGGCTGGCCTGGACCGACGTGGTCAAGGTCACGAAATACTTGACGGATATTCGCGACCAGGACGGGATGGTCGCCGTGCTCAAGGAATATTTCGGATCGTGGACACCTGCAAGCACAACGATCTGCATCAATCAGCTTTCGACGCCAGGCGCCCGTATCGAGCTGGATATGATTGCCGCATTCCCGCCAGGGAAATGAGAAATGTGAAGAAACGGTCGACCTCCGCCTTTCCCACGGCGTGAAAGCGTTATAACGATCTCGCGACGGCGCTGGGTAAAGTTCCCGAGAAACGCTAGATTGCGCCGGAAAAGCCGGCTCTGGGCGCGGGGCGGGCTGCTTGCATTGCAACAGAGATGCCGGTTAAATCGAGACAACGCAGCGTTCGGAATCCTTGGAATTCCGCTTTAAATTTGGAGAACCCGTGGTGTTCGACAATCGTAGGGTATGCTTGCCGGTCCTTGGTTTGCTCCTGGCAGGTTATTTGCTGATCTCGCCACGCTTTGCCCATGCACAGCTCACTGACCGTGATACCACGTGGGCCGTGATGGACGTTACTTCGGTGATAAATCGCGCCATAGAAGAAAGCAAGGAAAGCACGGAGCTGCGCGAAAAGGTGGTGCGCCGCTTTTCCGAGTGCTCGCTTATGTATGGAGGTCTTTCAACCCTGGCGTCCAATGCTGAAGTCAAGAAAAATTACGTTCAAGCCCAAGTAGCAACCATGGAAATTGAATCGACGATTGCCAAGCCATTGCAAAATGAAAAGAGACTAGAGCTTGAAGAAGCCGCCCGAAAATCAGTGGCAACGATGTTGCGTGCCCTAAACGCGCAACACGACAAGGACAAGGACGTGAGTCAGCTTCTCAAGGATTGCAAAGCGCTAAATGATTTTAAGGAAGTCAAAAATGCTTTGCGGGAACTTTCACCCGAGTAATGTGAAATGGCTGGCAATGAGACTGCTGCACGGACTTAGACGCGGCGCGCGGGACGCTATCTTATCAGCCGGGCGCAGCAGGGCGAAGTCAGCGGTGGTAGTCGATCGGCGAATGCATGGTGGAGTTATCCGATGCTGGCGCCAACGCTTACCAAGCCTTCCGTCGCATCGGCGCGGAGCAACTCTCTGATGCTATCAGCCGACCGTGCCGGGCTGAACAGAAATCCCTGCATCTCGTCGCATTCGAGATGTCGAAGCATGCTTCGCTGCTCTTCGGTCTCGACGCCTTCAGCGGTGGTGATCATCTTGTGCTCAGAGGCCATGGCAACGACGGCCCGTACAATGCCGGACGATCCACGTTCCCGGGTCAAACTGGACACAAACGAGCGATCGATCTTGATCTTGTCAAAGGGGAAGCGCTGCAAGTAGCTGAGCGAAGAGTACCCTGTTCCGAAATCGTCAAGCGCGACACGAACGCCAATGGCTCGTAACTCGTGCAAGATCTTCAGGGCTGCTTCGTCATCTCCGATCAATACGGCTTCCGTTATTTCCAACTCAAGCCGGCGCGCCGATAGTCCGGTTTCTGCGAGTGCAGAAACAACCTTCAGCGCGAGAAGGCCGCTCTTGAACTGGATCGGCGAAACGTTGACGGCCAGTTTGATGTGACCAGGCCAGCCTGCCGCCTCTCTGCAGGCCTTCCGGAGAACGTACTCGCCAAGATCATCGATCAGCCCGGATTGTTCTGCCACCGGAATGAAATCTGCAGGCGAAACAAAGCCGCGTTCCGCATGATTCCACCTGGCCAAGGCCTCACAGCCGACGATCTTGTTGTGATGCAGGTCGAGAATCGGCTGATAGTAAACGTCGATTTGCTCGGACTCGATGGCCTTTCGTAGTTCCGTTTCCAGGAGCCGGCGTTCCTTGGCTTTCTTCTCCATTCCGGTTTCAAAGAACCGGTGGGTTCTGCGGCCTGACGATTTGGCTTCGTACATCGCGAGGTCTGCATTTTGCAGGATCTGATCCGAGGAAATTCCATCGGCAGGCGCTATTGCGATTCCGATACTGGAATCGACTGTGAGGTGATGTCCTGCGCAATCATGCGATTGACGAATAGCTTCGTGGATGCGTTGGACGAGCGCCAGCACATCCTCTTTGCTCTTTACGGCTGAGGCTAAAATGGAGAACTCGTCCCCTCCGAGTCTCGCCACGAATTCGTTCATTCCGAGACACGCCTGAAGGCTTCGCGCCATCGATCTTAGCAATTCGTCGCCTACGTGATGTCCAAGAGAATCGTTGACGGATTTGAATTCATCGACATCCAGGAACAACACCGCGAGCTGGCTTCCATCGCTGCATCGGCTGATCTCTTCCTCAAGCCGCTTCAGGAACAGGGCCCGGTTTGGCAGATCGGTCAGCGTGTCGTAGTGGGCCAACTTGATGGTGCGTTCTTCGGATCGGCGCTGCTCCGTTACATCCTCGATCGTCGATACCCAGCCGCCCTCGGAAAGAGGTTGATTGACGACCTGCATCCATCGTCCGTCAGGAATTCGTGCGACGTTATGGGAGACTTTGCCGACCCTGCGCGCCTCCTTGATCATCCTGCAGTACGCATCGACGTCGCCGCTGAACGTTCCGTTTTCCTTTCGATATTGGACGATATCCCGCAGGAGGCGGCCAGGCTTGATGGTGTCTGAGGAGAGCCCGAATATCTCGAGGTAGCGGCGATTGCAAATGACCAGCCGTTCAGACGAATCGAAGAGGAGAAGGGCCTGGGTCATGTGATTTACGGCAACATCCAGCCTCCGGTGCTGCGTCTTCAGATGCCGGGTAACAAACCAAAGCATCAATGAGATCACGCCGGCCGTCGCGCAGGCGGCCCATAGCAAAACACGGGTCTGTTGCCGCCAATCCGCCAGCGCCGTTGAAACCGGCTGCGACGATACGACCGTCAACGGGTAGAGAGACAAGCGCCCTGCGGATGCCAGACGCTCCTGCCCGTCGACAGGACTGATCAGATGTGTCGTGAGATATTCGCCCGAGGGCCCCTTGCGGGTGAACAAGATCGAGCTTGAGAAGTTTTGGCCGACGGCCGCTTCGACGTGCGGGTATCGAGCGATCATGGTGCCATCTTCCTGGAGAAGATTGATCGCCCCGTCTTCCAGCACCACCGAGGAAAAGAAGTTCTCGAATACATCCGGGATAACGCTTCGAGTGACGATCCCCAGGAACTCGCCTGCGGGACCAGATATCTTCTGTGCGACAACGACGGTTCGTCCCGTCGAAACGCGGCTCTGGACCAATTCGACCAGAACCTGCCGTTTCGTTGCTCCGCTCTTCAACTGCTGGAAGTAATGCCGATCTGAAAGGTTAAGCGGCGGTACCGGCCACTTCTCCGAAGAGTTGATATAGGTGCCGTCTGCATCAAAAATATTTACGCCGGCAAAATCCGACGCTTCGCTTACCTTCGTCTTCAAATAGCGGTGAAATTCTTCGGTAGATAGGAGCTGCTTCAACTCCTTGGACGTATGTACGTGGTTCTGGATTTCGGCAGCGACAGATTTTTGAATGGACGCGAAATCCTCCAGCTGGCCATCAAAGTGACGCGCGAGCAATTGAACGGTATTTTCCAACTCTCGTGCCGTAGCCATCAGGGCTCGGTCACGAAAATTGCTGATCATAAGGCTCACGCCCAAGGCGATGGCCGCGATGAGCATCGCACCGGAAGAAACGACCCAAAACACCGGCCCTGCGTCGATCAGGAACCCGCTTCGTTTGGCGTTCGTGAAATAGGCCAGAGCCGCACCTTCGTCGGCATAGTGCGGCCCAGACTGCCCTCTGCTCATCTGCTTCCCCTCCGAAAAAGGGATACAGAGGGGGTGTTGAATTGCAGTTATGAATTTTGGTTAGGATTCGATTAATGGAGCGAGCCTGCACGCAGATTGGCGCCCGCTTGATCGGTATTCGACCTGCTATCGCTGCGCGCGACCGCGGTCAAACGACCTTCGATTCTTTTCAGTCGCGTATTATGCACCGTTCCTCACCCCGTATGCGCGGCGACGGTGGCCTGGGGCGTGAACCCATTAAATCTGTGGTAGTCGGTGGAGTCCGCTTTGGTGCGCACAACGGACTCAAATCGGACGTCGCTCCATGTCCGAAAGTGCCCAAGGCGGACTTCGCGCACGTCCCGGCGAAATCTGATCATTCCCCAATGGCGGCACCAGCTGCGACGAGCGAACGATTATTTGGGCTTGACGCCAAGCACAGATACTTTCGCGGTGGTTTGTTCTGACGGCCAGATGACTTCGGTCAGGCCCGTAGCGACGGCTACTCGCTGCTGGCCGTTGGTCTCGTAGGTGATAACGCCGCCGCCAATGGCGCCGCCGATTTTCTGGCCCCACAATTTTTCACCGGTATCAGCGTCGAGCGCATAGAAGTTGCCACCCATATCGCCGAAAAATACAACGCCGCCGGCCGTAGGCGTCACGCCGCTCTGCACCGGATAATTGGACTTGACGCGCCAGCTCCAGGCGCCCGTATCGGCATCAACGGCATAAACCCAACCGGCCCAGTCGAAAACCGGATCGGATTTTCCCCAGACATTGTAGGGGTTGATCGAATCCATTCCCGACCACGGCTTGCCTTCCGCGATCTCCTGCACCTTCTCCTTCGGCTGGACGGTGACAGTCGTGCACCACTGTACTTCGCCGATCATGACGAGATTGTTCTTCGGGTCGTAGGCAGGGCCATTCCACTCCGCGCCGCCGGTAGAGCCCGGGCAGAAATGCACAGCCTTACCCGGCTCGAAAGGTGCGTCGGCGTTTTCGATCTTGGTGACGGGAATGCGATATATCTGCTTTTGCGAAGCAAGGTCGATGGCATACAGGTGTCCATCCTTGGGCGCTTCGAGAAGGATCTTTTTGCCCGAGGCGGTGGATGTGACCACTGGCGCGGCGGAAACGTCCCAATCATGCCAATCCTTGGGAACGATCTTGAAATGACCTTTGTAGGCGCCCGTCTTGGCATCGAGCTCGACGATGGAGCCGGAATACAGATTTTCTCCGCCCCGCTCGCTTAACGCGAAATCCGGCGCCGGATTGCCGCCTGGTACGTAAAGGACGCCGTCACTCGGATCGAGCGTGTAGGAAGTCCAGGTCGCCCCGCCGGTTATTGGTTGGCCCGGCGGCGTGCTCCAGGTCGCACCGGTGAGCGTCGATGGTGCCTCCGGCCCACGCTCAACGTCTCCGGGTGATTTTGGGACGAGGTAGAATTCCCAGACGATCTTCCCGGTCTTGGCATCGAGCGCGTACATACGGCCTTTCACGCCCTTGATATCACCGCCAGCATTGCCGATGAAGACAAGTCCGTTCCAGGCGATCGGTGCGGCTGGTGCGCTCTCACCTCTTTTCGGGTCAGCGATACGGACGTCCCATAGCTTTTTTCCGGTCTTGAAATCATAGGCGAGGACGCGCCCGTCCTGCGTTCCCCGGAACAGCATATCGTCATAAAACGCGGGGCCGCGGTTCACTCCCTGGGGAGTCGCCGGGGTGTAAGTCTCGTGGACGCGCCAATTCTCCTTGCAGGTATTGGGATCGATCGAAAAAATATCGTATTCCGTGGAGAACACCAGCGCCCCCTGGATTTCCAAGAGACCGGAATTGAAGCCGGTGTACTGTGCCGTGTCATAAGTGCACAGCACGGACAAGCCGCGGGCATTGTCTTTGGTGATCTGATCAAGCTCGCTGAACCGCTCGGAGGTAAGGGTCTTGTTGTAACTGGGCCAGTCCTTCGAACTCGTCGCGGCATCGGCAGCTTTTGCTTGAGCAGAAGGGGTATGGACGGGATCTTGCAGCTTATCCTGCGCGACGCTCGAGCCGGCGCGCTCTGTGGTCAGCGTGCCCTTTGGCGCGTCAAAGAATCGAACATAATTCACGCCGAGCCCGACAATGGGAACGAGGTTGTCAAATTCCCAATAAACGACACCTGCAGCAACGACGACGACGACCGCCGCTGCTGCGCCAACGGCCTTGATGGTGACCATGAGATATCCTTTGAGGCTTATCGCGCGCAAAAGCGCTTGCGGCACAGTGCAAATACCCGGACCGGAAAAAAGTTCCAATTGAGTTTAGGTATGCCGCGAGATGTTCGCTTGGGGCCCGACAACGGACGGACCTCAGGCGACGCCTTTGATTTTGTCTTCTGGCTCGCTTCTAACGTTGGAGATATAAGCCAAAGTGCCGGCTCCGCTCCATAGAAAGGCGCTCGCATCACGTGCGTTTTACGATCACCACCGTCGTTCAGAATGTCCAAATTGTCAGCAATCGTCTGCATCTCGCCACATAATGGAGGCGGCTAAGAGCGCCGGCTTGGTTACTCCGGTTGAGCCGTACCAATCGGAGTGATACTGTCAGCGGACCGGGCGGGTAGTCGCGTTGATTGGCAAATTTCAAATATTAAATGCTGCGGCTGTAGCGCTCGCGCTTTTTTGTTGCGGGTGCAGTGCTCGGCTGTCGCAGGGCGCCTTGGTTCCGGTCGCGCAAGCCAATACGGTCGGAACATCACTTGTCCCGATACTCATCGCAACAAAACGGACACGCTCAACAACCGATCCCGGTGAGATGTTCGACAGCGGACTGGCAGAACAGACCTCGTATGCTTCGGTTACGGTTTCGATGCCACCCGACGCGGTGCGGAAAATTGGTGACGTGCAATGGCCTGCAACTTTGCCAGGCGATCCTCAGCAGAGTTTTGTGACCGTTTCGGCAAACTATCTGGATAAACAATCCTTTGGCGCCGCTCTATCAACGGCCGCAAAAAAATCCGGACGGGGCAAAGTTCTTCTGTTTGTTCATGGATTCAATAACCGGTTCGACGAGGCTGTCTATCGGTTTGCCCAAATAATCCATGATTCCAAAGCGCCTGCTGTCCCGGTCTTATTCTCGTGGCCATCGCGCGGCGTCGTAGGGCTGCGCGCTTATCAGGATGATCTTGAAAACGCGACCGGCTCTCGTGAAGCGCTTGAGGAAGCGCTCGATGGGATCGCGGCCAATGCGAATGTAAAGGACGTGACGATCGTCTGTCATTCGATGGGGTGTTTCCTCACGCTTGAAGCGTTGCATTCGAAGGCGCTGCGAACCGGTAAGATCGGCAGCAAGGTGAAAAACGTATTGCTTGTAGCACCCGACGTGAACATCAATCTCTTTCGTACGCAGATGCGAGAGATGGGCAGCGCTAGACCGCGGTTTGCGCTATTCCTGTCACAAGACGATCACGCCCTGAAGTTGTCCAGGTCAATTGGGGGTGGGGACGCGCGTCTAGGAGACGTCCATCCTGACGAGGAACCTTATAAATCCGACTTTCAGCGCGAGCGCATCGTGGTCTTCGAATTGACGTCGCTAGGGGGAGGCGCGCACTCGCGAGCGTTCGAAAAAGTTACTTCAGTCATGGGCTTGATAGAAGAGCGGCTCGCTCAAGGCCAAGTAATGACAGACGACGGCCCGGCGCCAGAAGCCACCGGTCCCGGTCAATGATATTTTGAGCGAACTGCTCCGTAAAAGTTCAACGCAACGTGAGCCCGGCGACGCCGAGAGCAAGGTTGACGCCGACCTGCCCCTGAAGAGCGAGCGGTTGCAGCGATATCGTTCTGTGCGAACCGCCAATTAGCAGCTTACCCCCCGCACCCAGACCGAGCGAGGCATCCCCGCTTGCTCCCACGTAATGGCCTCTGAGAGCGCCATGGTGAAGCCCTGACGTTGGCGCGAACACTGCCCATCCCATCACGCCGCCCGCTCTAAATCCGACATCGAGGCCTATACGTGTGATGGAGCCGGAATAAAATTCCGGCGCGCCGCCCGCATCGGGCGTGAAGCTACACCGTATGTGCTGATGTGAGCCTACAATCAAGCCTATCGTCGGGCCCATGTTGCAGCTGAGCAACCCCGCCTTCGTACCGCTTTGAGCGGCGGCAGGCATGACGGAAAACAGGACGAGTCCGGCCGCGACCAACATAATCAATTGTTTCATGATGCGCCCCTGCAAATACCACCGGACTCTGCCCGGAAGTGGCGCACGCTGCAAGTACCCAAACACGGCAAACGCAATCGCCGCCTAACGGCCGTCCGCATCACAACTGTTCGCTTTCGCGGCTCTAGGCAAAAATAGACATTTTAGTAATACCGGCGAGCAGATCGATCCGGTTTCCTTGGTACCTGAGAATGCGCCTCGGTAAGGAAAGCCGATGAAATCGCGGCAAGCAAAAGAGAAATAGCGCGCATCTATCCCCTCGCGCAATGCTACAGGTAACCGCAGAAAAACAGAAAAACCAGTGAGCTGTTGCTACAAAATTCTGCTGCGCGCGCCATTCATATGTCAAGTGCGCAGCGTCGGCCTGTTTGAAAGCCGAGATTTTTAATTGTCGTTGAACGATTTCCGGATCGCTTGCCACAGGCTCGCGCTATCGAATCCGATGAAACTCCAGGCTGTAATCGAACGCTGAGTCCTTCGGCGAAAAGAGACGTAAAACGTCGCCATCGATCTGATACTTCGAGTGCAGGAACGCTCCGTAAACAAGTCGGCTCTCGTCGGCAAAGATATTCGGAGGATAACAGGTCACTAGCGTGGCAGATATTGGAGTGGCACTCAGCTCGTCTCCTTTTACTGAATAGCCCAGTGTAACCTCATTGCAGTCCCTTTTAATCTTGATAGTCCTGCTTTCGATAACAACATATTTTCCGCGTCGCAGCGCGATCGGCATGTCAGTCGAAGTCAATTCCCACCGTCCCGCAAGCCTGTATGGATCTTCAAAAGAAACGACCTGCGCGCTGCAAGCCACGATTGCGCCGAGCAACGTCCACGTGGTCAAAAGAAATCGCATATCGCGCCTGTGACAAGAAGTATGGCCCCCGTAGTTAAGAGCAATTGGCACCGTTTTTCAATCAATGTTGGCTTCGGGTCATTCGCGTCGATTTTGGTACGTCTGCGGCACGTCCGGTTACGGGGCAATCTCGGAAGTTCCGGTTGTCCGATTTTGCGGGTTGAAGGCATCGGTTTGGCCGTGGTTCAAGCAACCAGACGGGAGCCTCGGATCATCCGGTATGAACTCACGGACTTTGAATGGGCTGCCATTAAGTCGTTTCTGCCGAATAAGCCACGTGGCATTCCCTGTGTTGACGACCGGCGCGATCTGTCGGCGCAAGGCCGATTAATGTCCGCCGCCCGCCGCAACTGCGCCCTTCGGTTTTCCCGTGAGCAGGATGGCGATGCCGGCAATCACCAGCACGATGCCTACGACGGCAAAGGTGTCGCTGAAACCCATCACCAAAGCCTGCTGCTTGACGGCGTTGCCGAGGGCAATGATCGCCTGCTGATGCGCGGTCGCGGGGTCGGTCACGCCATGCGCCAGGAAGAAGTTGGTCATTTGCTCAATCCGGGTGCGGACTTCCTCGCGGCCGAGATGGACGGACTGGCCGATGATGTTGGAGTGAAACTGCTCGCGCTTGGTCACGATGGTGGCGAGTAGCGCAGTGCCGACAGCGCCGCCAAGGTTACGCATCATATTCGAGATGCCGGAAGCTGCGGCCGCATCTTGCGGCGCCACGCTGCCGAGCGAGATGGCACTCAAGGGAGCGAGCGTCAGCGCCTGACCGATTGCGCGGATGATGTTGGGCACGAACAGCTGGTCGCCGGCATAGTCAAGCGACATCGTCGTGTTCATGAAGGCAGAGAGCGCAAACAGGCTCATGCCGGTAAAGGCAATGAAGCGGATGTCGAAGCGCTGCATCAGCTTCGGCACCAGCGGAATCAGGACCAGCTGCGGCAGGCCCGTCCAGGCCAGCACCGCGCCGATCTGTTCGGCATTGTAATGCTGGACCTCGCCAAGATAGGCCGGCAGCAGATAGACCGTGCCGAACAAAGCAAAGCCGAGGAAGGCCGCCGAAGTGGTGCCGAACCCAAAGCTACGCTGGGTCAGAAGGCGTAAGCGCAGCAAGGGTTTTTCCACGATCAGTTCGTTGGCGATGAACAGCACGAGGCTGACGGCGGCGATCACAGCGAGTTTGACGATGAAGGGCGAGCCGAACCAGTCATCCTTGTTGCCTTCCTCCAGCACGGCTTGTAGCGAGGCAAGGCCGACCGCCATCGTCAGGATGCCGAACCAATCGCCTTCGGCCAGCAGGCTGAGCTTTATCGGTTGACGTTCGAGCGTGAAATAGAGCGTCGTCACCATGACCATGGTCGGGATCACATTGACGAAGAAGATGGTCTGCCAGCCGTAATTCTCGGTGAGATAGCCGCCGATGGTCGGCCCGATCGCGGGCGCAAAGGTCACCGCAAGCGAGAACATCGCAAGACCGATCGGTTGCTGGCCCTTCGGCAGCTTGGTGAAGACCAGCGTAAAAGCCATCGGAATCAGCACGCCGCCGAAAAATCCCTGGAAGCCGCGCATGGCGATCATCGAGGGCAGATCGTGCGTGAAGGCGCAGGCGACGGAAAAGACCGCAAACAATGTCGCAAAGGAAAGGATCACGTTGCGGTAAGAGAACATCCGGCTGAGATAGTCGGTCAGCGGGATCACCACGATCTCGCCGATCAGGTAGGACGTCGAGATCCAGGATCCGTTGTCGACGCCGGTGCCGATGCCGCCCTCGATATTCAGCAGCGAGGCGTTGGTGATCTGGATGTTCAAAATCGCCATGAACGCGCCGATCATGGCGGCCATCACCGAGATCCAGACCGTGGCGGTGGCGCGGCCGGGAGCAGCGGGCATTACAACTGACGTCACGTTGCGGCGAGGGGCGGGTCGGGTAGAGGTCGAGAGTGCAAGGTCTGACATGACATCACCTTTGGTCTCTTGTCGGCATCATCTCTTTGACGTCATTTTTGCGACGCGAGCAGCGCCACACTGGCGGATGTGCCGAGATGCGGCGCGCTCACCGCCACCGCCTGGCGTTTTTGCGTCTGAATGGTCGGGATCACCGACATGCCCGGACGAAGCTCGACGTTCGATGCATCCAGCGCGATCTTGACCGGAATGCGCTGCACCACCTTGGTGAAATTGCCGGTGGCGTTGTCCGGAGGCAGCAGCGCGAATTCCTGGCCGCTGGCGGGCGCGAGGCTATCGACGTGGCCATGCACGGGCTTGCCCGGGAACATGTCGACGTCGATGTCGACGGGCTGGCCGGCCTGCACGTTGGTGAGCTGCGTTTCCTTGAAGTTCGCGATCACATAGGCGCCGCTTGCGGGCACCACCGACATCAATTGCGTGCCGGCCTGCACATATTGTCCCGCGCGCAAGATGCGGTTTCCGACCACGCCGTCGATCGGCGCCACGATGGTGGTGTAGGAGAGATTGAGTTCAGCCTGCTGCTGTTGAGCGTTGGCGCGTTTGGCCGCAGCGACGGATTGCGCGATTTCAGCCGTGAGCAATTCAACCTGCTTGGAGGCCGAGACGAGGTTCGCCTTGTCGCGCGCGATGGCGGCGAGCGCGCCAGCATTGCGCGATTGCGCGGACTGCGCATTCTGCACGCTGCCGTAACCGGTGGCGGCGAGGTCGGTATAGCGCTTGTTCTCTTGCGTAGTGAAGGTCGCAGACGCCGTGTCGACGTCGAGCGTCGCCTTCGCGGCGTCGATCACGGCCTGTTGCACGTCGAGCTGGGCGCGCTTGCTGGTGATCGCGGCTTCCGCGGCGGCGACGTCGGCCTTGGCCTGGTCGAGCGCGACCTTGAAGTCGCGGTCATCGATCCGCGCCATCACCTGACCGGCCGTCACGCGCTCGTTGTCGCCGACCAGAACTTCGTGGAGATAGCCGGAGACCTTCGGCGCGACGGTCGTGTTGTCGGCCTTTACATAGGCGTCGTCGGTCGAAACCAGGAAACGGCCGACCGTCCAGTAGTCGAAGCCATACCAGGATGCTCCGGCCAGTACCGCAACCGCTGCTCCCGCCATCAAGAGCCGGCGCAACCCGCTGTTTTTGACGGATTTCGCCGCCGGCGCGGCGCTTTCCGGCACGGGCAGCGGCGAGGGGATCAGCTTCTGGACGGTCTCGGCTGGAAGCGCCTGTTCGGCCTCGAAGGCGGTGGAATGACGGGTCATAGTAGCCCTCCGTTTGAATTAACCCTCTGCTAAAACAGCAGAATCTTGTTCTGCAGGCAGCAAGGCTAATTAGGAAACTTGACGTTTTCCAAAATACAGGGCATACTCGGACTGTCAATAGAATGACAGTCATCATTTAAAAGCATGGCTCGTTATGACGAACAGGAAGACCGAAGCAGAGCTTGAAGATCCGTGCGTCGAGGTGCGGCGTGGCCGCGGCCGGCCGCAGGCGCGGTGCGACGATGAAACGCGCGCGATTATCTTCGACGCAGCACGGCACGAATTCGCCGCGAGCGGCTATGCCGCCACCAGCATGGAGAGTGTTGCGCGCCGCGCCGGGGTTTCCACGAAGACCTTATATCGGCTGATCCCGAACAAGGCGGCGCTGTTCGAGGCCATGATCACCGACCGCATCGATACCTTCGTCTCGGTGGTCCGCTTGAGAGCGTGCGACGGCACGGACATCGAAAAGGCCTTGCGCGAGGCGCTGATCGTTTGCGGAGAACTTATTCTGGACGACGACGTGATAACGCTTCAGCGCGTGATTCTGGGCGACAGCGAGAAGTTTCCGGAAGTAGCGGAGACCTTCTATCACAAGGCGATCCTGCGCGCCGAGCGGACGCTGGCCAACTGGTTGCAGGCGCAGCACGAGCGCGGCCTGATCAAGATCGACGGTGCCGAGACCGCCGCCGGCATGTTGCTCGGCATGCTGGTGTTCCAGCCGCAGCGCGCGGTGATGTTCGGGCACGCGCCGACGCTGGACCGCGACGCGCTGGAGCGGCGCGCGCAAACCGTTGCGGCGTTGTTCCTGCACGGCTGTGCGCCCTAGGTCTTCTTTTCTTTTTTTTTTTTTTTTTTTTTTTTTTTTTTTATTTTTCCTATTTTACTTTATACCAGCACTTCCATGCTTTGCAGTATCGCGTCTACGCCGTATCGCCATACACCTCGCAAACCCCTCATCCCCCGTTGCAGCTCATCTGCTGTGTACGCGGGTTGTCGCATTTACACCCTTCCTCTGACGCCATATGTATTTTGTTGCTCAGGCCGCCGCGCTAGCGCCGATCGCTTGATCTTCAGGCCCCCTTTTTTAGCCCCGGCAGCATGCTGATGTCTCTCACATTGTTGTAATCGATCATCAGATATTCGAAGTCCTATCATCTCACATCTCCTCTAACATCCATACCAACCCCTTATGCTCCACCCTCTGAAGCCCTTAATACGCTGTTCCAATCCCCAAACACTTCCTAATCACCCTAAACCCTTACTCACTATCCAAAGCACCCCTCCACTAACATCCGTTGTCTCACCCAGTAGCCTTTCTACCAACCACCTATATCAGCACCATCCACTCCCAAACCACATCTCTCAAAACCAAACTATCCATCACACCCAAACCACCTCCCCAAAAGAAACCTTACATCTCATTTACTATAGTGTCCACAACCTAGAGCATGATGAGATTGAATTGATCTGAAACGGCAACGGAAGTGCGCTCCCTCTCCCCCTGTGGGAGAGGGTTGGGGTGAGGGGTCATGGGCTATCGATAAGTAAGAACCCCTCACCCTCGTGTATTGCGCGATACCATTGCCGAACGACCAGTTCTCCTTTTTCACCTCGACGAGGTTGATGAGGACGTCCTCGGGCCTGAGGCCGATCGCGGCCTTCAGGCCGTCGGCGATGGCCTTGAAGAGTGCCTTTTTCTGCTCGAGCGTGCGGCCCTCGTTCCAGGTGATCTGGATCATCACCAGGTCATCGCTGCGGTGGATGCCGAGATAATCGGCGTCGAACAGGAAATCGTCAGCGTCGTGCTCGTTAATGACCTGAAAGCGATCCTTGTGTGGCACGCCGACGCTGAGGAGCGCCTCATAGACGACGCGGCCGATTTCCCGCCGATAGGTTGCATCCTTGCCTTTGCGAAGATCGATGCGAGCGAATGGCATGATTTCATTCTCCACGTGGGTATTTGTCTTGCAGATCTTTTCGCGACTAGCGAACTCGACTCCGTCGCATAACGCGCGTTCGAACAGCTTTTTGTTTTCCCTTTTGCAGAAAATTCGTGGTGAAAGTCGCCGTCAGGCGGGTTGCAACCGCAACAAGTTTATGTGAAATTCTTTCGGTATTTCAAAGGGTTTTTCAGTCATTTTTCGTGCTATTGATTTAGTCGGAGAAATGCCGGCGATCAAGTTCAAGAACGAAATCGCTATCGAAAAGCAAATTCGGGCAGGGGCGCGGGTCGTATGTCTTCCTTGAGACTTCTTGCCGACGACTTGACCGGCGCGCTCGACACCTCGGCCGAACTGGTCGGCAAGTTTGGCCCACTAGAGGTATGCTGGTCCGTCTCGTCCATCGCGCCCGCCTTGCAGAGTTTTTCGATTGATAGCGGCACGCGCGAACGCACAGCCGATGACGCCTTTGCCGTCGTGCAAAAGCTTGCCCCGCGGCTTGCCGGCGCCACCACCGCCTACAAGAAAATCGACAGCCTGCTTCGCGGCCACTGGGCGGCGGAACTGGATGCATGTTGGCAAACCGGGCTTTGGGACGCCTGCATCCTTGCGCCAGCCTTTGCTTATCAGGGCAGGCGTACGCTCGACGGCCAGCAATTCGCGCGCGGCGCTGACGGAAGATGGAGCGCGGTCGGCACGAATCTCGTCGAGCAGCTTCGCGACCGGAAGCTTGAGGCGAGGCGAGCCCGGCCCGCGGACGGCCTTCGACCCGGGATCAACGTCTTCGACGGCGAAACCGACAATGATCTGGATTGGGTCGTGAAGGCCGGTCAAGACTATTCCGGAAAGCTGTTGTGGTGCGGCAGCGGCGGGCTTGCGAGCGCGCTCGCACGCGGAGCGGATGTCTGGGTATCCGATAGGTTGAAGGGCCCGGTGCTTGGTGTGTTCGGGTCTGATCATCGCACGACGGCCCTGCAATTGGCGGCGTGCGACGCCGTCGTCATACCGAGCGCCGATGTCGTTCGCGATATCGACAAGATCAGGCAAGCGCTCGACAAGGGTGTTGCCTTCGTCAAACTGGAAGCGCCGGGCGCGCCTTCGCGGGACGATGTAGCGCAGCATTTCTCGCGCCAGATTTCGCTGTTGAGCCGGGCGATCAACCCGCCGGGGAGCCTCTTGGTTGCCGGTGGCGAAACCGTCAAGGCACACATGATCGCAGTCGGCGCGCGGGCGCTGAGACCTCTGGGGCGGCTGGAGCCCGGCATCCCCAAATCGTTGATCGAGGGCGGGGACTGGTCGGGCGTCGAGGTGATCTCGAAGTCCGGGGCCTTCGGTGCGGCTGACGTGTGGGCCAAGCTCCTCAAGCAAAATGGCTTGATCTAATCCAGCGAAACGGATTTGACATTCGCTGGATACGACTCGCGACACTAGGACAAGAAAAATAATGACCAACCGACATCTGGCGATCACGATGGGCGATCCGGCCGGCATCGGCCCGGAGATCATCGTCAAGTCCTGCGTCAGGCTGCGCGATCGTCTTGCCAGCGGTGACCTCAAGCTTCTGATCATCGGCAGCCGGCGTGCCTTCGATCAAGCCAACCGACAGCTCGCGGGGCTCGATGTGCCACAGGTCAGCGCGGAGGCTCTCGATTGGCCGAACCTGGGTTTCTTGCAAGCCGATACGGAGAGCGAGCGGATCGCGCCGGGGGTGTTATCGGCAGACGGTGGGCGTTTTGCCTACAAGGCCGTCGAGCATGGGGTCCGTCTTTCGCAGTCGGGACGGGTCGGCGGCATCGTCACCGCGCCGCTCAACAAGGAAGCGCTGAACAAGGCCGGCTATCATTATCCCGGCCATACCGAAATGCTTGCCGAACTCACCGGCGTTCGCGGCTCGGTGATGCTGCTTGCCCACGGCAACATGCGCGTCAGCCATGTCTCGACCCATGTGGCGCTTGCGGACGTTCCGGCGCGGTTGACGCCGCAGCGGTTGCGCCTCGTCATCGACCTCACGAACAAGGCGCTGCTTGGCCTCGGCATCGCGCGGCCGAAAATCGCGGTCGCCGCGCTCAATCCGCACGCAGGCGAGGGCGGTCTGTTCGGCCGCCAGGACATCGACGTATCGCAGCCGACAATCGAGAAGGCGGTCGCCGACGGCCTTGACGTGGTCGGGCCGGTCCCCGGCGATACCGTGTTCGTCAAGCTGCGCGCCGGCCAATACGACGCGGTGGTGGCGATGTATCACGACCAGGGCCACATCCCGGTCAAGCTGCTCGGCTTCGAGGTGGATCCAAAAACGGGCAAATGGCAGGAGCTTTCCGGCGTCAACATCACGCTTGGACTACCGATCATTCGCACGTCCGTCGATCACGGGACCGCTTTCGACATCGCAGGCCAAGGCATTGCCAACGAGCGCAGCATGATCGAGGCGATCGAATATGCCGAGCGCCTCGCGGGCTCTCGCCTGAACAGACTAGCTGAATCCGCGTTCCGCCAAATTACTGACGAAGTTCGTTCCGCAACTCGCCGATGCCGTCGATCACGACGGTCATCACATTGTGAGGTCCCTTGATGCTGCCGACACCGAGCGAGGTGCCGCAGCAAATCAGATCGCCCGGGAACAGTGTCATGTCCTGCGACAATCGGCTCACGAGATCCTCTGCCCCGAAAATCATGTCGGCGATGGCATAGGACTGGCGCTCGACGCCATCGAGCAGTGTACGCACCGTGAGCGACGATGGATCGATGCCGGTCGCGATCACGGGCCCGAACGGACAGAAACCGTCAAAACTCTTGGCGCGTGCCCACTGCGCGAACGTCTTGTCTTTTGAGATGATGTCGGCGGCCGTGACGTCGTTCACGCAAGTATAGCCGAAGATGCAGGCGGCGGCGTCGTCGCGTGTGGCGTGGCGGCAGGTGCGGCCGATGACGATACCAAGTTCGCCTTCATAGACGATCTTGCCATCATAAAACCCAGGCCGCGCGATCGCGGCTTCTGGTGCCGTCACGGAGGAGGGGGCTTTCAGCAGATACAGCGGCTCAGCCGGCTCGGGAACGGCAAGCTTTGCGGCAAGGGCGTGGAAATTGTTCCACAAGGCGATGATCTTTGAAGGACTGGTGGGCGCAAGCAGTTCGACCTCGGCGCGTGCAATGGCGCGGCCGCTCGGGCGCGGCGTTGCGAACATGTCGCCTGAATGTTCGCGGATGATTTCTCCATCGAGCGTCCCGAAACCGATTTCACCGCGATGCCGATAACGTATCCAATGTGCCACCGTTGTCCTCGTCAGGTTGGAAGCGTACCGAATTGTCTTGCCAGGCAGCGAAAGCGAAGCCCGGCGATGCGTAGTGCCGTTGGCGCAAGGGGATGTTGGCTGAACTCGGGTGCTTGCCGGTCGCCATGTTTCCCCCCGGACGGAAGTGGCACCTTCATAGACGGATATTGGTATACAATATTCCAAAACGCAAGTTGAGGATGCAGGAAGTGGTGTCGAGCAACGCCGCGGGCCCATAGCAAGTCATCTACAAAAAAGAAAAGCCTCGGTAAAACCGAGGCTTAAAAGTCAGGGAGAGAAAAGAACAGCGGCGAACTAGTCTTCGCAGCCAACGCCACTCTGGTATAATAAATGCCAGAATGCAAGAGCTTTGTGACTCCATCGGGTTTCGCCGGAAAAACGTAACTCCTTCAAGGGCCGCTGACGAAAATCGAGATCGTTGCGATGCTGACGTGCAGTCGGCCGGCCCGCTCGCAGATCGCCTGGGCGCGCGCCCGAGACAGCGAGTGCATTTCGTCTCGCCACTATGTGCGCAGGCATCCATCTCCGCGATTGGAGAGGCGCGATGCGATGATGTTTGCTGAGGTCCGGGCACGCGCAAGAGGCCGCCTCCTGGATTTGATTTCCAGCCAAAGACAAATCCAACGCGTTGATATCGCGAACAATCTCTGCGCGTTTCCGCATCGTGAGAAAGAAATTGCATTCGGTTGTATGCCTCATCCGGCCGGATGATGATCGGATCAGACCATGTGATCCGAGATCGACGATGCCAAAATTCGCCGCCAACCTCACGATGCTGTTTACCGAGCGCCCGTTTCTGGAGCGATTCGCCGCGGCGAAAGCCGCCGGCTTCACCGGTGTCGAATATCTGTTTCCGTATGAATTCGAAAAGGCCGTGCTGCGCGAGAAGCTGCTTCAACATGGTCTTTCCCAGGTGCTGCACAATCTGCCGGCAGGCAACTGGGGTGCAGGAGAGCGCGGCATCGCCATCCTGCCCAATCGCATCAAAGAGTTTCGCGATGGGGTGAAGCGGGCCATCGACTACGCCAAGGCGCTGGATTGCCGTCAGCTTAATTGTCTCGCAGGTATCGCGCCCGCTGGCGCGAATGCTGCGGAGCTGCGTGACGTCTTCGTCGACAACCTGGGCTTTGCCGCGAACGCGCTCGCCGATCACGGCATCCGGTTGTTGATCGAGCCAATCAACACGCGCGATATTCCCGGATTTTTCCTGTCGGGGACCGGGCAGGCGCGCGATATCATCGCCGATGTCGGCTCCGACAATCTGTTCATCCAGTACGATATCTATCACATGCAGATCATGGAGGGCGATCTCGCCCCGACCATGAAGAAGCACCTCGACCGCATCGCGCATGTTCAGCTCGCCGATAATCCCGGCCGTAACGAGCCCGGCACCGGCGAGATCAATTTCGACTTCCTGTTTCGTTACCTCGATGACCTCGGCTACGCCGGGTGGATCGGCTGTGAATACAAGCCGAAGACCACCGCGAGCGAGGGTCTCGACTGGTGCGCAGCTTGGATGGCGCAGGCCTGTTGAACGGAGATACATCGCATGACCGACATCGGCTTTATCGGGCTTGGCATCATGGGGCGTCCCATGGCGGGCCATCTGCAAGCGGCGGGACACCGGTTGTTCCTGCATGACGTCGCAGCGCTGCCCAAGGACCTCATCGCGGCCGGCGCGGTTGCGTGCGACACCGGCAAGGAGGTCGCGCAGAACGCCGAGATCGTCATCCTCATGGTGCCGGACACGCCGCATGTGGAAGCGGCGTTGTTCGGCCGCAATGGCGTCGCGGAAGGATTGTCGAAAGGCACGATCCTCATCGATATGAGTTCGATTTCGCCGCTCGCGACCAAGGAATTCGCCAAACGCGTCAATGCGCTCGGTGTGGACTATCTCGACGCGCCGGTCTCCGGCGGCGAGGTCGGGGCCAAGGCTGGCTTCGCTGACCATCATGGTTGGCGGCACGCAGGCTGCATTCGACAAGGTCAAGCCGCTGTTCGAACTGATGGGCAAGAATATCACGCTGGTCGGCGGCAATGGCGACGGCCAGACCACCAAGGTTGCCAACCAGATCATCGTGGCACTGACCATCGAGGCGGTCGGTGAGGCGCTGCTGTTCGCGTCGAAGGCGGGCGCCGATCCGGCGCTGGTGCGGCAGGCGCTGATGGGTGGCTTCGCATCCTCGCGTATCCTCGAAGTGCATGGCGAGCGCATGGTGAAGCGCAACTTCGAGCCGGGTTTCCGGATCGAGTTGCATCAGAAAGACCTCAACCTTGCGCTCGAAGGCGCGCGGGCGCTCGGGATATCGCTGCCGTCGACCGCTATCGCGCAGCAGCTTTTCAACGCCTGCGCCGCTCATGGCGGCAGCGCCTGGGATCATTCGGGGATGGTGAAAGCGCTGGAACTGTCGGCAGGTCACGAGATCGCGCGGCGATAATTTGTCCAGGCGGCGCGGAAAAAGACCATGACCATTGATCATCGCCGCCTGCTGCGGAACCTGCTCCAGGCGGCCATCGATGCCGCCGCGCCCGCTTTGTGTGTACCGGCCAACCTGCCGGACCGGCCGAAGGGCCGCACCGTCATTGTCGGCGCCGGCAAGGCTGCGGCGGCCATGGCGGCCGCCGTCGAAGCCCATTGGGACGGTCCGCTCGAGGGGCTGGTCGTGACCCGTTACGGGCACGGTGTCGCGTGCCGGCAGATCGAAGTGGTCGAAGCGTCGCATCCGGATCCGGATCGCGCCGGCGACCGCGCCGCGCGACGAATCCTGGCGCTGGTGTCGGAGCTGTCAGAGGACGATCTCGTCCTGGTGCTGCTGTCGGGCGGTGGTTCGGCGCTGCTGACGTCCCCGATCGCCGGTATCGAGTTCGAGGAACTCGTCGATCTCAATGCGAAACTGTTGCGATCCGGTGCTGCGATCGGTGAGATCAACTGCGTGCGACGGCATCTCAACGCGCTCGCCGGCGGCCGTCTCGCCGCTGCCTGCCATCCGGCAAAGGTCGTGAGCCTGCTGATTTCGGACGTTCCGGGCGATAATCCCGCCGACATTGCCTCCGGTCCGACGGTTGCGGATTCGACGACCTGCGCCGATGCGCTAGCCGTTCTCGAACGTTTCGAGATTTCCGTCTCGCCGGCGCTTCGCGCGGAACTCGCCTTCGGCCGCGGCGAGAGCATCAAGCCGGGCGATCCACGCCTTGCGGGCGTCGACACCCGCATCATTGCCGCTCCACGTAAATCGCTTCAAGCGGCGGCAGAGGTCGCGCGCGCGGCAAACATCACGCCGCGTCTGCTCAGCGATCGCCTCGAAGGCGAGGCGCGGCATGTCGGCACAGCGCTGGCCGGCATCGCTCGCCACATCGCTGACCACGCCGAGCCAATGGTGCCGCCTTGCGTGTTGTTGTCGGGTGGTGAGACGACGGTGACGGTACGTGGTGAGGGGCGGGGCGGCCGCAACAGCGAGTTCCTGCTGGCATTCGGCATCGCGGTCGAAGGTCATCCGTGCATCTTCGGGATTGCCGGCGATACCGATGGGATCGACGGAATCGAGGAAATCGCTGGCGCCATGTGGCTGCCGGATAGCGAGCTCAGGGCGCGTCGATTGGGAATAGATCCGAAGTCGAGCCTGGCGCGCAATGATGCGCATTCGTTTTTCGAAGCGCTGGGCGACAGCGTCGTGACCGGGCCGACCCTGACGAATGTCAACGACTTTCGCGCGATTCTGATCATTTGATCCAACGACTACAGCGGACACAGCATGCATCGGCAACGCAAAGCCAAGATTGTCGCAACCGTCGGTCCAAGCAGCGCTGCGCCTGACGTGCTCGAACGTCTGTTTCTCGCCGGCGTCGACGTGTTCCGGATGAATTTCAGCCACGGCGAACGCGCCGACCACGTCGCGGTGCATCGCTCGCTGCGCGCGCTCGAGCGAAAGCACGGACGGCCGATCGCTGTGCTTCAGGACCTGCAAGGTCCCAAGATTTGCCTGGGGCGCGTTCCAGGCGGCGAGCGCCGGGTTGCCGCCGGCGATGTTGTCTCGTTCGCGCACAGCGAGGCAGTCGGTGCGCAGCACATTCCGCTGCCGCACGCGGAGATTTTCGATGCGGCTCGCGCCGGCCACGGTCTTTTGATCGACGATGGCCGCATTCGGCTGCGGATCGAGGAAGTTCGCGGCAACCTGATGACGGCGCGGGTGCTGGCCGGAGGCACGCTGCGCGACCGCAAGGGTGTCAATTTGCCGGACAGTGTGCTGGCGATCTCGCCGATCACCGACAAGGACCGCCGCGATCTCGAACTGGGGTTAGATCTGGGGGTCGACTGGGTTGCGATGTCGTTCGTGCAGTCGGCAGACGACATCGCCGCGGCGCGGAAGTTGGTCGGCAGCGGCGCCGCCCTGATGGCCAAGATCGAGAAGCCCTCGGCGCTGGCGCGGATTGCCGACATCGTTGCGGCCGCTGACGGCATCATGGTCGCTCGCGGAGACCTCGGTGTCGAGATTCCTTGCGAGGATGTGCCGGGCTGGCAGAAACAGATCGTCCAGCTGTGCCGTGCCGCGATGAAGCCGGTGATCGTTGCGACGCAGATGCTTGAATCCATGGTGTCGTCACCGACGCCGACCCGTGCCGAAGCGTCCGATGTCGCCACCGCCATCTACGATGGGGCCGACGCGGTAATGTTGTCGGCCGAATCCGCGGTCGGCGGCTATCCCGTGGAGTCCGTCGAGGTGATGGACCGGATCATCCGCAGGACCGAGGCGCACAAGCTCTACAGGCCGTTCGTGACTGCGATCGACATTAGTATCGACGCGATCCCGTCCGAAGTGGTCTCGAAGAGTGCGGCCGATGTCGCCGATCAGCTCGATGGCGCCGTCATCGCCGCTTTCACCTATAGCGGGGCGACAGCCGCGCGGATCGCGCGGTGGCGTCCGGCCGCACCGATCATCGCGCTGACCCCGCGTGACGAAATCGCGCGGCGGCTGAACGTGCTGTGGGGAACTCACAGCGTTTTTTCCGAGGACGTGGCGAGCTACGAGGAAATGATTGCGCGCGCCAGCGCAACGGCCGCGAGAGAGGGAATTGCGCCCGATGGGACGCAACTCATCATCGTCGGTGGTATTCCGTTCGGCGAAGCCGGCACCACCAACAATTTGAGGATTACAAAGATCTCCTGCCCGGCGAGCCGCACGGAAGCGCCGGCCTATGGCGCTTTCGAAATCTAGCCGCACGGCTCATCGCAGGCCAGCGGCTCGGCTGTTAATTGTTGGCTCCGGGATGCAGAACATGCGCGGGCGGCTTCGAGTCTGCTGCAGCGGACCGGGTCGACACACCGTGCCACCAGGCATCGAGGGCTTGACCGTCGCAGGCGAGCTTCACAGTCATGCCTTCGGCAAACTTGATCCACTCGGCGAAATGCTCGCGTGAGACCGCGATCACGACGGGCAGGCCGGTCTCAAACGCGCGGTCGATCAGATAGCCGAGGCCCCTGCCGTCGCGCTCCCGCTTTCCGAAGCGGTTGATGATGACGATATCGGCGCCCTGTTCAAGCGCCTGAGCAACCTGTTGGCCGGCATTGAGAAGTCGGTCGATATCGAGCCGGCAGCCACGAGCCGAAGGATCGGGGTCCTGCGCCAGGAGTAATATTTCGCCGTTGTGGAGCAGCACCGCGGAGAGGCTGGAGTCGGCGCATTGGCCGGTCTGCACCATGCCGACCACCCGGTAGCCGTGGGCCTTCAGATTGGCCGCGAAATCACCCAGGATCGCGTCGGGGTCCTGATCCGCATCGTAGACCAGGGCTGCGATATCACATTCGGCATCGAACATGGCACGCCCTTCTTTTTGTTAGCAAGTCGGGATGGCGGCGATCTAGTACCGCCGATCTGAAGTCCCTGCACCGCAAGCGGCGAGTTCGATCAGGGACTTCAGATCGATAAAGCGGTACTAGATTCAACAAGTTTGCTAGTACCCATGACTTTCCGAAGTTCGTGAAGGTGGGTGCTGCGATGGAGCACGAACTTCGGAAAGTGGGTACTAGTGGGCGACACTGACGTTCCTTTCAATGTTGCCGCGAGTTCTTCGAAGGAACGTCAGAGTCAAAGCCACATTAGGATAATATGGTTGTTAGTGTCCCTTTGGTTCTGACATTCGTAAAGTGCTCGCCGCGATGGAGTACGAATGTCGGAACCGGGACACTAGCCGCGATCCCGATGTCGTCTGATCAGGCGTTGGCGCCCGGACCGTTGATGATCTGGAGCTGGGTAAACTCCGCCAGACCTTCTTCGGCGAACTCGGTGCCGATGCCCGACTGCTTGGCGCCGCCGAACGGAATGTGCGGGGCCATGTCAAGGTGCTTGTTGATCCAGACCGTGCCGGCCTCGATCTTGCTCGCAACTTCGTGGGCACGTTTGATGTCCGACGACCAGACCGAGGCGCCAAGGCCATAGGTCGTGGCGTTGGCGCGGCGGATCACCTCGTCCTTGTCGGAGTATTTGATCACCGGCAACACCGGCCCGAACTGCTCCTCGTCAACCAGGCGCGAACCTTCCTTGATGTCGCGCACGATCGTCGGCTCGATGAAATAGCCGGGACGATCCATGGCGGAGCCGCCGGCGATCACATTGCCGTTCTTGCGGGCGTCTTCGAGGAAGCCCTTCACCTTTTCGTACTGCATCTTGTTCTGAAGCGGTCCAAGCTTGGTGCCCTGCTTGGAGCCGTCATCGACCACGGTGTTTTTCGCGATCGCGACCAGCTCATTGCAGATTTCGTCGTACACGGACTCATGCACATAGAGCCGCTTGATGGCGAGGCAGACCTGACCGGAGTTCTGGAACGCGCCTTCGAAGATACCGGGCGCGACTTTCTTCGGATCGACGTCGTCGAGCACGATGCCGGCGTCGTTGCCGCCGAGTTCGAGCGTGATCCGCTTGAGCGTCTGCGCGGCGCTCGCCATGACCTTCTGGCCCGTGGCGGAGGATCCCGTGAACGAGATCTTGCGGATGTCCGGGTGCTTGGTCATGTGATCGCCGAGGTCGTTGGCGTCGGCGATGACGTTGAGCACGCCCTTCGGCAGAACGTCCTTGACCAGTTCGGCGAAGCGTAACGTCGACAGCGGCGTGGTCGGCGCGGGCTTTACCACCAGCGTATTGCCGGCGAGCAAAGCCGACGGCAGCTTGAAGCTCAGGATCAGGAGGGGATAGTTCCACGGGATGATGGCGCCGACGACGCCCAGCGGACGGCGATAGGCTTCGACCTTGCGGTCGCCAGAGTCCTCAATCACGCGCATCGGCAAGTCAAGCGAGGCCAGATAGCGGAAGAAGGCCGCCATGCCCAACACTTCGCCGGTCGCATCCGCAAGCGGCTTGCCCTGTTCGCTGGTGAGCAGGCGCGCGAGGTCGCCCGAATTGGCCTCGATCACGTCGGCCATCTTGGTCACGAGCTTGCGACGTTCCTCAATCGGGGTCGCGGCCCAGGCCGGAAAGGCCGCTTTCGCTGCCGCCACGGCCTTGTCGAGCTGCCCTTTCGACGCGCGCGGGCATTGGGCCACCACTTCTTCGGTCGCAGGATTGAGCACCGGCATAACCTGATCGCCGGGAACCATCTTGCCGTCGATGAGAAGATTGAAATCACTCATTGGCTTTGCTCTCCCTCAAATTGTGGCCCATTTGGACCTCGTTATATCCAGTAGGATATCACGATCCTGGACGGGAGGCTATTGCCTCATGGCGGGCCCGGCGGATCACATCCACCTCACTATGTTCATTGAAATATAGCGGGAAATGGACCGCCGATTTCGCCTGGTGGAAATCGAACGTCGTTGCTGGCGCCGTTATGGCGCCTCAAGCACGACGCGCAATCACTGCGACAATGGCGAGTGATATTTCTTCAGCGCGGTTTCGATCAATCGGTTGTCGTAGGTCAGGCTGAAGTCGATCTTTGCCTGCTTGAGCGCCGGATCGAGGACCGCAATTGAAGCCAGCACGTTGTTGGCGGCTTCCGGCGTGACCAGGCCATCCCATTGGAAGGCGGACAGATTTCTTTCAAGCGACATCCGATAGAGCTTTTCGTCGTTCTTGTAATAAGAGGGCGGGAGAGACTTTATGATGTCGTCGATCGACGCGGTCTTCAGCCACTGCATGGCGTGGACGATCGCATTGGTGATCGCCTGCGACGTATTGGGATTGGCTTTCAGAAAATCGTTCTTCACCATCAGGCAGTCGGCGAGATAGCTGCCGCCGAAAGCATCCTTGGTGCCTTGCTCGGTTCGGCTGTCAACCAGGATCGAGGCATCTCCCTCGGCCACGAGCGCATTGATCGCGGGATCGAGATTGACCAGCGCGTCGAGTTCGCCGCCGGTCTTCATCGCGGCCACTGCGCTCGGTCCGGTGCCGATCGAAATGTAGCTTGCGTCCTTCCAGTTCGCGCCAGCACGCTCTATCAATCCCGCGACGAAATTATGCGTGGAGGAGCCGGGCGCCGAGACGCCGATCTTCTTGCCTTTCAGGTCGGCGACCGTCTTGATCTTGTCGGCCTCCGATTTCCGCACCACCAGCACGTTGCCGGGATAACGGCCGTAAGGAACCAGGCAGGTGATGTTGACGCCTTTGGTCTGCATACGCAGCGTATGCTCAAAGGCGCCTTCGGCAACGTCAGCGCTGCCGCCGACCAGGCTTTGCAAGGCGGCGGTTCCAGATGCGAAGGCATTGGAATCGACGCTCAGTCCTTCCTGTTCGAAATATTTGCGGTTGAGCGCCACAAAATAGGCGACCTTGTTCATCTGGCTGATCGAACCGCCGACGGCGATGGTGAGGTTCTTCTTTTCGAGGGCAGGGCCCTCGGCTGACGCCGGGCCGGTTGCGGCCAGCGCCGCCAGGCCGACGGTTACAATCATCAAACAATGTTTCATCGTTTCCTCCGTCCGCCTTTCGGCGCGATTTTTTGGTTTTAAGTCACACGTCAAAGCGGCTCGTTCTTGAGAATATTCTGCAACACGTCCCGCGGAACACGGATGTCGAGGCCGGCGCGTTCTTCCTGAATCAGCATTGCCGAGCGCGAGTCACGTTTTCCCCATCCCTTGTTCAGCGCTTCCGTCATTTCGGCGAGCGTCATGTTGGCAAAGCGCATCGGCACGCCGGTCTCGCGGCCGAGAGCCGTGGCGAGCGATACGTCCTTGTGGGCCAACTCCAGCGCAAAAGCGGGATTGTCGAATTCATGCGGCAGAAACTGATCCGCCATGCGATCGACCGCGCGCTGCCGCCCGAGCGAGCCTTGCCGGATCGCGCCCCACAGGGCCACCGGATCGACGCCGGCTTTCACGCCGAGCGAAAAGGTTTCGGCCAGAACCATCTGGATGCCGTAATTGGCGCAGTTATGCACGAGCTTGGCGACCGAGGCGTTGCCGCTGGCGCCGAGAAACCGCACCTGATCGCCGAGCAGATCGAGGATCGGTTTGCAGGTGTCGAACGTTGCCTTTTCGCCGCTGACCCAGATCGCCAGTTTTCGCGAGGCCGCGCCCTTGGGCCCGCCGCTGACGGGGGCATCCAGCATCGACACGCCGATCTCAGCGAGATCGGCCGAAAGCTCGCGCACCAGCGCGGGCGAATTGGTGGAGAGATCGATATAGGGCGTTCCGGCCTTGAAGCCGGCGCGCAAGCCGTTTTCGCCGGCCATGATCGCCTCGATCTCGGGAGGGCCAGGAAGAACAGTGCAAACGAGTTCCGAATTGGCCGCCAGCTTCTTCGGCGTCTCAGCCCAGATCGCGCCTTTGGCAATCGCGGCATCAGCGGATTCGCGGCGCCGGGTCAGCACATAAAGTGTGTGGCCGGCATCGAGCAGGTGGCCGGCCATGGGCCCTCCCATGGCGCCCAGTCCTGCAAAACCGATTTTCATCCCGCTCTCCATCCTGGACGTTTACTCGCTCGGCGGATCATCGAGGCGCACCACAATGCCTTCGAGCTCGGGGCGCGGCGCCTTGTATCGTTTCATCACCAGCGGATCGTGGCCGGGAATGATGTGCCGGGGCGAGGGCGCCGCGGCGCGCAATTTGTCAAACCCTTCGAGCATCTGGCCGATATGGAACGCCGTCACATAGGGCTTGTAGGCGTCCATGTTCTCGTAGAAATGCGTGACGTCGGAGGCGAGAACCACCCATCCGCGCTTGGTATGCACCCGCACGAACTGCAAACCCGCGGAATGGCCCGGGGCAGGGTGGATCGTAATGCCCGGCGATAGCTCGGCCGATCCCTCGTAGAAATTGACGCGCCCCGCGTAATTGGCGCGGACGATGCCGACGACGTCTTCGACCTCGTAGGAATGCTGCAACTTCTTGTAGCGCATGTAACGGCCGACCGCATAATGCAGCTCGCTCTCCTGCAAGTGGAAGGTCGCGGCGGGAAGCTTGTCGAAACTGCCGACATGATCGTAGTGCAGGTGGGTCAAAATCACATCGGCGACTTTGGTCGGGTCAAGGCCGATCAGCTTCAGTGACTCGATCGGGCAACGCAGATAGTCGCGCTTGCGCTTTTTCGCGATCTCCGCCGTGAAGCCGGTGTCGATGACGTAGCTGCGATCCGGTCCGATCGCGGCCCACACATAATAGTCGAGCGGCATCGGTCCGTCGTGAGGATCGCCGCCGATGAAATTGTCCGAGCGCTTTGAGGCGCGCGTGGCGTAGCGGATGGCATAGACTTCATAATTCGGAAGGTCGGACATGCGTTACTCGTTGGAGGAACGGGAAAGGTGGTGCCGGAAAGTTTCGGCATATTCCGCTATGCCCGCTTCAAGCGGCCATTTCGGCGACCAGTTCAGAAGGCGTTTGGCGGACGTAATGTCGAGCGAGGCTCGCATCTTGACGTTCTGCTCTTCCAGCGGCGTCAAGTCGTCGCCAATCTCGATGTCGGCGCCCGGAATCGTATCGCGAACGATTTTGGCGACTTCAGCGGCGGTTCGAGCGCTGCCGCCGGCAACATTGATGACGCGTTGTTCGCCGGTCTTCCACGGCGGCGCCAAAAGAGCCGCGACGATACCGTCGCTGCAATCCGCTACATGGGTGTAATCGCGCTTCATTCTTCCGCCGGTCGCAAACCGTGTCGGCCGGCCAAGCACCGAATTCTCGACCATCGGCTTGATGTACATCGGGCTGCGCATACCGAAGCCGTAAATGGCGGTGACGCGCAAGGCGAGGAAATCGAGATTCTGGAAACTCGCATAGGCGAGCCCAATGGCTTCGCCGGCCATCTTGGAGGTGCCGTAGTGTCCGGCCGGATTGCCGTCGCGGATCGAAAAGGCCGGGATCGGTTTCGACCAGCGCTGCGCCTGAACCCTTGTGATAGGCAGCGTTGCTGGAGACGAAGACGACACGCCGCATTTCCAGTTGTCGCGCCACCTCGCAGACATTAATCAGGCCCATGATGTTGGTCTGATAGGTCGCAATCGGCTGCTCCAGCGACGGCTCGAGGCCGACCATTCCCGCCGAGTGAATAATGGCCTCGATTTTTTCGGCGCGGCAGACCGCGAAAAGCCGGGCGATATCGTTGATCTGCCCGGCTCGAAAACGCCGGGCAATGTCAGGTGAAACTGCCAGCGTATCTGCGCCGGGGGGTGCGATGTCGTAAGCGAAAGCCTCGTGTCCCTGTCGCTGTAGCGCGGCCATGATGTAGCCGCCCAGAAACCCCGCTCCCCCCGTCACCAATACGTTCATCGGCTTGTCCGTTGGTTCGACCCGCTGGTCGGCACCGGGTTCAATGCGCGGCGTTTCGTTCCGCCAGCATCACGCTCATCAAGGCGACCGCGTGTTGGCTCAAATGTTCAGAGTGCACGTCTGCGGCTTTGCGTCCGAACTTGCGAAGCAGGCTCATCGCCTTTGGATCGAAGGCGGCCATCTGATTGGCGACTTCCAGTGCCCGTTTCAACGCAGCGCCTGCCGGTGCGATCTCGGTCAGGATGCCGGCTTCCGAGGCTTCCTTCGCGGAGATTTTCCGGCTGGTGACGGCGAGTTCGAAAGCGCGTTTGTAGGGGACGAAACGGAACAGGTAGGTGAATACGATCAGCGGCGGCAGGCCGTGGGACATCTCCGGCAGCGAGAACACCGCGTTTTCCGCCGCCACCGCATAGTCCACCTGCGCGGTGATACCGAAGGAAAATCCGAAGGCATTGCCCTCGATGGCGGCGATGACCGGAACGCTCAGCGCATTGAGCGTCGTATTTACATTGAGGATGGCGTTCAGGTCTTCAGCCACCTCGGAGGCGCGTGTCAGCCCCTTGGCGCCAACCCGGCCGCTGCAAAACATATTGTTGCGGCCGGTGATAACGAGTGCCCGCAGATCCTTGTCGGACGCGCAGGTCGTGAGAACCTTGGCCAGATCGAGCAGATCCTGGGTGTAGACAAAATTGCCGGCATCGTGGCCCGCCAGGGTGATTACCGAAACGCCCTTTCCCTGGGCACTGATCTCAATCGCCATGGCAGCATCCTCCTTTTGAACTTTCGTATTGTGCTTGGGCTCGGCGGGAGCCGGAAAACAGGGATTGTCTTACAGTCTGTCAATCCACTTGTCACGCCGCCTAAAGGTTGTGGCTTTTACATCTTGCTTCTTGACGCAGCCGTCGCGGTTGCCCGGTTGTTCTGCATGACAGGCATCGCGCGGCGTACCGGTGCCGTCGCTTTACCGCCGTATGTCGCCGTTATAAAATAACGGAAATAGCGAGAATAACGGCGACGCGAGGTGCGGAGCCGATCAGGGAAGGATGAGAAAATACAATGGCTGTTACACAGGCAATTCCGATCACGCGCCATCCTTACGCCGATGGTTCCTACAAGAAGATGCTGATTGACGGCCAATGGGTCGATGCGGCGTCGGGCAAGAAGTTCGAGACGTTCAATCCCGCGACCGGCGAGGTGCTCGCGAGCGTGGCCGAAGGCGACGCCGAGGATATCAACCGCGCTGTTGCCGCCGCCCGCCGCGCCTTCGAAGGACCGTGGAGCAAGGTCAAGCCGTTCGAGCGGCAAAACCTGCTTTTAAAACTCGCCGATCTCGTCGAGAAGAATTTCGAGGAATTGTCGCAGCTCGATACGCTCGACATGGGCGCGCCGATCAGCCGCACCCGTGGCAACAAGCTGCGCGTGCTCGGCATGCTTCGCTATTACGCCGGTCAGGCGACCGCGATCCATGGCGAGACCATCGAGAACTCGCTGCCCGGTGAAGTCTTCTCCTATACGCTGAAGGAGCCGATCGGAGTCGTCGGCGCGATCATTCCCTGGAATGGCCCGCTCGGCGCCAGCGTCTGGAAAATCGGCCCCGCCATTGCGACCGGGTGCACCGTGGTGCTGAAGCCGGCGGAGGAAGCGCCGCTGACCTCGTTGCGGTTGGCCGAACTCTGCATGGAGGCCGGCATTCCCGCAGGCGTCGTCAACGTGGTGCCGGGTTACGGCGAGACCGCTGGTGCTGCGCTCGCTTCGCATCCCGGCGTCGACAAGGTCGCTTTCACCGGCTCGCATGTCACGGGGCAGTCGATCGTGCGTGCCTCGGCGGGCAATCTCAAGCGCGTGTCGCTCGAACTCGGTGGCAAGTCGCCCGACATCGTGTTCGCGGATGCCGACCTCGATGCGGCGGTGCCGGGTGCGGCGATGGCGGTGTTCGCCAACTCCGGCCAGATTTGCAGCGCTGGAACGCGGCTGTTCGTCGAGAGCAAGATCTATGACGAGTTCGTCGGTCGCGTCGCCGAATTCGGCAAGAAGCTCAATGTCGGTAACGGCCTTGATCCGAACACGCAGATCGGACCGCTGGTATCGCAGCAACAGCTCGATCGCGTCTCGGGTTATCTCGATATCGGCCAGAAAGAGGGCGCCAGGGCGTTGGCCGGCGGCGCGCGGTTGACCGAAGGCGCGCTGTCGAAGGGCTATTTCGTGCCTCCGACCGTGTTCGCCAACGTCCAGGACAATATGCGGATCGCGCAGGAGGAAATCTTCGGCCCGGTCATCTCGGCGATTTCGTTCAAAGACAGCGAGGATCTGATCAAGCGCGCCAACGCCACGACCTTCGGCCTCGGCTCCGGCGTGTGGACCACCAATGTCAGCAAGGCGCATCAGGTCGCAAGAGCGCTGCGCGCCGGCTCGGTCTGGGTGAATTGCTACCAGGCGATGGACCCCGCCGTTCCCTTCGGCGGCTACAAGATGAGCGGCTATGGCCGTGAGTCCGGCAAGCAGCACGTCGAGGAATATCTCAACGTCAAGGCGGTCTGGGTCAAGACGGCCTAAAGCCTTCGCGATTCGCATAAAGCAAAAGTGGCGGCTTCGGCCGCCACTTTTTTATGTCCAGTGTCTTTTCGGACCGCTCGCTATTTCCGCGTGACTTCCGGGAAAATCCACATCGCGACGACCATGAATGGCGCCAGCAACATGATCGCGATTTTCGGCCCATGCTGGCCGATCGAGTCCTGGTAGAAGTAGGCAGCGATAGCGACGAGCAGCACGATGATCGACAACGCGGTCTTGATCGGGAAGGGCATGGCGGTGATCCCTAGATGACGGATAAGTTCTGAAGCGGAGATATCAGTAGCGCAAGCGAGGCAAGCTGGAGCGCGCCGAGGAAAACCAGTCCGCCGCGGCTGTCGCGCCACTCGTTGGGGACGATTTCAAAGATCGAGGGTACGAACAGGAAAATCAGCCCGCCGGCCACGACCACCGAGGTCCAGCGCAGCGTTTCGTGCGCAAACAGCGCCACACCGCCCAGCAGCGCCGCGAGCAGCGCCAGATTGAACAGCACAAGCAGGCTGCCGACGTGCCCTGCGACGGGAAGCGGCCGTGCCCGTGCCGGAAACATGCCGGCGAGGGTAAAGAAGCTCAGGCAGCACGCCGCGAATGTGGCGGCAAACAGCGCCAGCGCAACGCCATTTGGTTCGATCGCGTGCATGTTCTATTCGGCCGGAACGGAGTGAGCTTGCGGATCGATCCGCGGCGTTCGCGCCGTCTTGCGCATGTCACGCTTGATGAAGCGCGTATCGTAGCCGTTGAAGAGATGGCCGAGCAGGCCCCGATTGAGATCGGAAGTGCCGAACAGCCAGTCCATGATCGGAAAGGTGAGGTTCATGTTGCGCTCCATCATGATCGATTGATCGTGATGGGCGGCGTGGTGGCGGCGCAGCGTGTTCACCGTCGGCACATTGCGCACGAACCAGTTTTCATCGACATGGCAGCAGAAGTGCATGAACTCGTAGATGAGATACATCGAGGTCGTGGTAGCAATCAGGAGCCAGCCGACATTCGGCGAGATGACGAGGCCTGCAACGATCGCCAGCGGAATCGACATCAGGGTAAAGGTCGCGAGCGCGTAAGGAGGGAAGAAGGTCACGCGCCAATCGAGATGGTTGGCAAACCGCATCTCCTTGTCGGTGAAGAACTGATGATGCATCAAGGTATGACGATTGTAGATCGCGCGGAACGCCTTGACCTGGGAGGGGCGGTGCATCACGTAGCGGTGAATCCACCATTCGAAGAAGTTGGCCCCGAGGAAGGTCACGGGGACGATCAGAAGCTCCCACGCGCGTAAGGAGTGCACATTCGCCAGATAAATGTAGAGCGCAGTGAATCCGATCACATAAATGATGAAGACATGCAGCCAGCCATTGTACCATCCGGCAACACGCTCGCGGTACGTCTCGCGGTAGCTGCGCTGGCGATCTGACATGGGGGTTGATGCGAGTTCCATGGCGGTCCTTTCCATGTCGAAAATCGACGATGACATCGAGTCTGGAGCCTGATATATCACCAGTCTATCAAAGCCGCAAGCGAGTGTCCTGATTCAAAGGGGAGGAACTGCTCATGAAGAGATTTAGCGGCGACCGCACGATCGACGGCGTCAAGGCCTGGGTCGATGGCCGGCTGCTCGATCCGAGGCTTGACCTTCATCGCTATACCGCCAACGGATTTGAGTGGAGTTATGAGGGGGACGAGCCGCGGCAACTGGCGCTGGCGATCCTGGCCGAGCATCTGAACGATCCCGCCGAGGCAAGGACCCTTGTCGAACCCTTCATGAAAGCAGTTGTCGCCAATTTCGACAATGAGTGGGAAATGACGTCGGCCGATATCGACGCGGCGCTCCAGGCGCTTGGCAGCGGCTCGCTTCGCGCGGCGTCCTGACCGAAATCGTAGCGGGAAATTTCCAGTGGCGCTCACCTACAAGGCCGCCGTGCTTCATGCGCCGAAGTCGCCGCTTGCGATCGAAACGGTGGAAGCCACCGACCTCGCGGCCGGCGACGTGCTCGTCCGGATCAAGGCTGCCGGCCTTTGCCACACCGATCTCGAGGTGATCGAAGGTTCCTTGCGCAATCCGATGCCGATTATCCTGGGCCATGAGGCGGCCGGCGTCGTCGAGCAGGTCGGGCGGGAGGCGCGCGGTGTCGCCGTTGGCGATCACGTCGTGCTGTCGTGGAATCCGCATTGCGGCCATTGCTTCTATTGCGACCGCGATTTGCCGATCCTGTGCGAGGCTTACCTTGGCCAGGCGCCGCTGGCCGTGCAGTTCGACGGCGCGAGTCGCGCGCGTTTGCGCGACGGTCGCGAGCTCAAGCACCTGATGTATCTCGGCACCCTGGCCGAATACTGCATCGTGCCGGCGCAACAGGCCATTGTGGTGCCAAAGGAGTTGCCTTTCGAGCAGGCGTGCCTGATCGGCTGCGGGGTGATGACCGGGGTCGGCGCCGCGCTGAATATCGCCTCGATTCAGTACGGCGACGCCGTGATGGTGATCGGCTGCGGCGCGGTCGGCCTTGCCGCCGTGCAGGGCGCGCGCATGGCAGGTGCCGAAACCGTCATTGCGGTCGATCTTGCCGATGACAAGCTGCGTCTCGCGCAAAAACTTGGCGCCACGCACACCATCAACGCCGCCGGCGAGGACGTGATCGAAGCCGCGCGGCGGCTAACCGGCGGCCGTGGCGCCGACGTGGTGCTGGAGGCGGCCGGCAGTCCGCGCGCCTTCCGCCTCACGAGCGAAGCGGTACGGCCGGGCGGCGAAGTGATCTGGCTCGGCAAGACCGACGTGACCGAAGACGTGGCGTTTCGCTGGGGTTCGTTGATGCAGGAAAAGCGGATCCGCCGCTCCAGCTATGGCGGCGCGCGTCCTTTGCGCGATTTTCCCATGTTGGCGCGCGCCGCGCTCGACGGAAGGCTGAATTTGAAAGACCTCATCACCGCGCGCATTTCGCTGGAACAGGTCAATGAGGGTTTTGCGGCGCTCAAGCGCGGCGAGGCGATCCGCAGCGTCGTTATCTTTTAATCAGGCCTCGATCGTCTTGCGCGTAAAGCTCTCGATATAGTCGATCAGGCGATCGGAGGCCTTCGCGGCCGATTCCGGGTTCCGTTTGGCGATTGCTTCCGCGACTTCGGCATGCAAACGCGCCGATAACGGGAGGTCGCCGGATTCCCGGTAGTGCTGATACCAGAACCGCCGGGACAGGCCATGCATCAGGCCCATCGCGCGTGAGGCGAATTCGTTGCGCGCGGCCTGGCTGACCAGTTCGTTGAACTGACGGTCAAGGCGCATGAACGTCATGTCGTCGCTCGCATCAGACGCGCGGCGCATCTCGCGGGCGATGGTGGCGAACGAGGCGGTCTCCTCCGGCGTCGCGCGCTCCGCGGCGCCCCTCGCCATCAAGCGCTCCAGTTCGCGACGCACTTCGAGCAAGCGCATCTGCGTCTTCAGGTTGATCTGCGAAACCAAAATGCCCCGCCGCGGCAGAATGACGACGAGGCCGTCACGCGCCAGCCGCTGCAACGCCTCCCGGATCGGGGTTCGCCCAATTTGCAGGCGCGCGGCCAGCGACTGTTCCGACAGAATTGTCTCCGGCGGCAGCGCCAGCGTGACGATCAATTCCTCGACCAGCCGGTAGGCGCGGTCGGTCAAGGTTTCCTGGTCGTCAGCCTCGGCGTCGACAACTTTTGAAGCCTTGGGTGAAACCTTGGGCATCGCGGGTTTAATTACGCGTGCCCTGTTGGCTAGTCTCTGCACGGCCATCTATTCCGATTCTCCCTCGCTACCTTATCACGAGGGATATTTCACAGGCGGACACAAGGTCAATCCATGTGGCCGCGACATGCGAACACTTCAATGCGAAATGCTCTCGAGCGTGCGGCCCCTGGTCTCTTCGCCGAGTAAGAGCACGGCAAGCGCAGCCAACGTAAAAGCGCCGGCGCCGAGCGCAAATACGCCGGATTGTCCGGCGGTTGGCAGGATGAAGCCGATCACCGAAGGGCCGATCAGCGAGCCGATCCGCCCCACCGCCGACGCAAAGCCGGTGCCGGTAGCCCGCACATGCGTGGGATAAAGCTCGGGCGTATAGGCATAGAGTGCCGACCACATGCCGAAGGCGCAGAATTGCATGCACAGACCGGCAACGATTAATTGGGTCTGGTCGGTTGCGCCGCCGTAGAAGTAGCAAGAGATCGCCGCGCCCAGCAGGGTCGCGATCAATGTGGGCTTTCGCCCCAGCGCTTCGATCATCCAGGCCGCGGTCAAAAAGCCGGGAATGCCAGCGAGCGAAATCAGGATCGTGTAATAGACCGACTTGGTGACCGGGAAGCCCTTGGCTTGGAGCAGCGCACCGAGCCAGGTCGTGAGGCCGTAGAAGCCGAGCAGCGCGAAGAACCACAGGCACCACAGCATGATGGTCCGACGCCTGTAGCCGGCCGAGAAAAGCGTCGACACCCCCTGCGATGTGCGCAGCTCGACCTGTTCCGGGCGCGGGGCGGGCAAGGCAGCGCCGCCAAGCCTCTGCGAGACCTTGGCCTCGATCTCGGACATTACGCGTTCGGCGCCGGCGGCATTGCCGCTGCTTGCAAGCCAGCGCGGCGATTCCGGCACATAGCGCCGCACGATTAACACGAAGATTGCGGGGATGCCTTGCAGAATGAAGACCCAGTGCCAGTCGGCCACCGACAGCACCGCAAAGCTGAGCAGCCCCGCCGCAATGAAGCCGAGCGGCCAAAAACCTTCCAACAGCGCGATATATCTGCCGCGTTGGCCGGCCGGGATCATCTCCGACACCATCGATTGCGCGACCGGAAATTCCATGCCCATGCCGAAGCCGAGCAGGATGCGCGCCGCTCCCAAGGTTTGTACGGTCGGAGACAGGCCGCAAAGGATGCTGCCAAGCCCCCAGAAGATCATGCTGACCTGAAACACCCGCGTGCGGCCAAAGCGGTCGGCGAGCAAGCCCGCAGAGGCTGCTCCGATAAACATCCCAAGGAAGCTCATGCTCGAAAGCAATCCGGTTTCGGAGGCCGAGAGTCCAAAGCTCTGCCGGATCGGGCCAAGCACAAACGTAAGCGCCCCGAGATCCATGCTGTCGAAGAACCAGGCGGTGGCGATGATGGCAAACAGGCCGCGCTGGTAGGACGTAAGAGGCAACCGCTCCAGCCGCGCCGCGATTGCGGCGGCCTGAGCCGCGCCGGCTGCGCTTTCCGTGGTCGATCGGGGAAATTCGATCGAGCTTCCCGTCGTCAAAGTGCTCATGAAACTCCTCCCCCTAATATTTATTTTTCATATGTCTGACATATTAGTAACATTTCTGCAAGCTGAGCCGAGCGGGCGTTGCCGCCTTCGCCGCGTCTTTTGCGCGGAAGGCGTTGATCAGGTGCTCGAATTTGGCCGCTGTTGGGAGGCTGATTTCCGGCGGCTATGCCATGCCTTCGATCAGCGGAATAAGCGATGCAATGTCGGAAAAGATGAAGTCAGGCTTTGGCACCGATGGCGCGAGCTGGATATTGCGCCGGTTGATCCAGGCGATCGTCAGCCCAAGCGGCTTGCCGCCGACCATGTCGGTGAATTGCGATTGTCCGGAATGCAGTATCTGATTCAAGGGAACGCCGGCGTGCTTCAGGAGATAGCGAAAGAGCGTGCCGTCCGGCTTGTAGCCGCGCGCCTTTTCAGCCGTGCAAACCAGATCGAATTCGCGCTGTAATGGCGTCGCCGCCAGAAGATCGTTGTCGATGTTGGAGACAATCGCCAGCCGATGTCGCCGGCTCAAATTCTCGAGCGTTGACAGGACATCCGGATAGAGCTGGAAATCGCTGAATGCATCGAAGTAGCGCGAAATCGCGCCGGGGTCGCCGGCAACGTCGAAGTGGGCGAACGCCTCGCCAAGCGACAACGCACAGATTTCCTTGTATGGCCGATACGTCTCCCAATAATGGGAAATGTTTCTTTCCTCCCAATATTCCCAGAACGCGCGCACGTCGACGTCCGGTCGGCCACATTCGCTGAGGATCGTACGAAAGGCATCGTACGAGCTCTCCCGTACGTTGATAAGCGTGCCGAAGACGTCAAATGAGAGAAGCATATAAGGCATCCGGTGTTTGCGTTTGTTTGAATAGTCTTTGAAATTACCTGCCGGGCAATGCGCCTCACGTGCAGCTGAATTGGCCTTCCATCTGCTCACGGATAGCGTGATCGAGATGCGGCAGCGCGGCCGCAAGCGACGCCATCGCGGGCTAGCCTGCGCGCATGCGGAGCACGACTTCCCGACGGGCGGCTTCCAGATCGATGCCGAGCACGCGGTGATCCCGCACGACGGTGCGTCCGGCGACGATGAGTTCGCTTATGTGACGCGCCGTGGCCCTCGCGAACACCAGATTTACCGGATCGAGGTCATCGCGAAGATGGTCGTCATCAAGCGCGTCATAGTCCAGCAGCAAGAGATCGGCTGGCGCACCTGCTTCAATAATGCCGCCTTCGGCCGAATTCGTCACGGACAGACGGCCGGTGGCCGCAGCAGCGGACAGCACGTCGTTCTCATTCGCTTTCGGGCTGAAACCTGAACCGACATGCAGAAGGTGCGTGAGACGAAGCTCGCGCAGCATGTCGTCGTCCTCATCGAGCGCGCTGCCATCGACCCCAAGCGCGACGCGGCAGCCGCAGCCAAACATCCGCGCGGCTGGCGCGACGCCGGATCGCAGCCGCAAATTCGAGCTCGAGTTCGTCACGATCGTTACGCCGCGCGCAGCCAGCAGTTCCAGTTCGTCGGGGCGGGTCCATACGCAATGCGCGAGCGAAAGGCGCGGCGAGAGCAGGCCGATCCGATCGAGGAACTTGACGACGTCGCCATCGTAAAGCTGATCGAGATAGCCGCGCTGATAGCGCGTCTCCAATAGATGCATGTGAACCCGTCGCCCGGACAAGGCTGACGCCTCGGCGATCGCCTGAAGCAGCACGTCGCTGCACCATTGCACGCCATTGGGTCCATATTGCACGGTGAAGTCGGGACTTTCCGCGGCGGCGGCGACATCCTCGACGAGCTTGATCTGGTCCTTCGGCGCCGGTGTCGAGCGGACGAAACGGCTGACGATTTCGTCGCGCGCCTCCTTCGGAAGGGCATTGAGCAGTAGCTCGGGCGGACCGTAGCCGACCGGATTTCGATCCTTCATGGAAACGGCAAATCCGACCCGCACGCCGACATCGCGTGCCGCGCGCGCCACTTCGGCAACTTCCGCCGGCAAGTCCGTAAAGCCCTGCACCCGCGTATAATGCATCATGACAATGCCGGCGCCGCCGAGTGCGCCGTTGCCGAGCGAGACGGCCGCGGCGAGATAGGGATCGACGGCTGGAAACAGCGCCAGATGTGGCAGCCAGGTTTCCAGCGGCTTGCCGCTTGCGCCGATCGAGCTGGTGCGAACCGCGCGGCCATGGTCATGGGCATTGACGAGCGCGGGCATCGCCAGGAGACGAGGTTTTGACGCGCCGGTGAAGCTGCGGAGCGAATGGATTCGATCGTCTTCGATTTCGATCGTCTGGTTGTTCTGGACACCTGCTCCGGTGAGTAAGTGGGCACAGTCGATCTGGCGCATCTTAAGCTCCGCCTTTTTTCAGTAATTGATGGCCGGCAGCCGCCGCTCGCCTTGAATTGCAGAAACCGCGATCAATCGCGAGCTGACGATTTCAACCTATCAAGCCGGTAGCAAAACGCGATCCGCCGTTGTGTTGCCGGGCCGCGCATAAGCCTTTGAGAAGCAGGATAGCCGCGCCGGAGGAGGGCTCCGCGCTTTCGCCGGCCATTTTGTTGGGCGAATAATTCAACAGGCGCTTCAATGAGATGATCAGGCTACCGGAGCCGGAGACCGAGGCGAACCCCGACACCGAGGAAGGAGATTATTTCACACAATGAAATTCACTATCGTCATGTGAAAATTAAGTTGCTTTCGCCCTGCGGAACTGGCCCTAATGAAAAAACACTCATGTGGGGAGGGCTGCATCCAATGCCGTCCGAAAGAGCGAATGAACGGCGAGGCGTGATGCCTGCGCGACCGCCGATGGGGCGGGACCATGGCGGCATCCAGGCGCTCGATCGCGCCTTTCTTATTCTCGACGTGATGGCTGATGCCGGCGGCGAAGCAAAGCTGACCGAGATTGCAGCGACCGCGGGACTGAACGTTTCGACCTGTCATCACCTGATCTCGACCCTGCACAATTGGGGCTACGTCGCCCGTGGCCCGAACAGCCGCAGTTACGTGCTGGGGTCGCGCATTCTCCACCTCAGCGCCGCCTGTCTGCGGCAGGTGGATTTGCCGCGTCGCGCGCAAAGTTTTGTCGATCGCCTGAACGACCAGACTCAGGAGGCCGTGCAGCTTGCGATCATGCAAGACACCAATCTCGTCAATATCCTTCGTCGCGAGGCAAGACATGCGGTCCGCGTCGATGCCGGCTTTGGCGGAAACGCCAATGCCGCGCATGCCGCTGCGACCGGCAAGGCGATCCTGGCATGGCTGCCCCCGAGCGAACTCGACCGGATCGTTGCGGACAAGGGTCTCACGGCATTTACGCCAAACACCATTACCGACATCGAAGCACTCAAAGAGGAATTGCGGCTTACGCGCAGAAGGGGCTTTTCGATCGATCGCGAAGAGTTTCGCCCCGGCGTGATCTGTCTGGGTGCAGCGATCCGCGACCATGCCGGCGCGGTCGTCGGCTCCATCAGCGTCTCATCGCCGGCTTTTCGCGCCACGCAGGATTACCTCGATCAAATCAAGGTCCATCTGATCGCGGTGACGGACGAATTATCGGCGGAGCTTGGCGCCCCGGGCGCGACGCTGCGGGGATCCATCAAGTCCATCGCGGCGGAATAACGAATACGTCCAGGAGCGAAACCATGTACAAGCCCGACCACGTCAAGACTTCGCCCGAATTTCCGATTCCGGAAATGATGCGCGCGTGGGTGCTGGGCGATCCCGATCAGTTGACGCTGACCACAAAGCCGGTACCGGTGCCGAAGCGCGCCGAGGTTCTGGTGCGCATCGACGCGGTTGCGATTTGCGCGACCGATCTCGAGATCATTCATCACGGACCGCCGGCGATGATCCAGGGCGGCGAGCCCTTCAACAAGAATTTCACGCCGGGCCATGAATATATGGGCACGGTGGTGGCGCTCGGTCAGGGCGTAGACGAATACAGGATCGGGCAACGCGTCACCGTCGAAATCCACGCCGGATGCGGCCAGTGCAAGCGCTGCCGCGAAGGCATGTACACGGCCTGTCACAATTACGGTCTGAACTACGGCGACGTCGACAAGGGACATCGCGCCAACGGTTTTACGACCGACGGCGGATTTGCCGAATACGCCGTCAACAACATCAACACGCTCGTCGCGATATCAGATGAAATGTCGGACGAGGAAGCAACGTTGGTCGTCACCGCCGGCACCGCCATGTACGGCCTGACTGAATTGGGCGGCCTCGTCGCAGGCGAGAGCGTCGTGATCACCGGCCCCGGTCCGATCGGGTTGCTCGGCGTGGCCGTTGCGAAAGCGCTCGGCGCCCATCCGGTGATCCTGACCGGAACGCGCGACAACCGCCTTCAGATCGGGAAGGAATTGGGCGCCGATTACGTCATCAATGCCAAGAAGGAAGATCCGGTTGCGGCGGTACGCAAACTGAACGGCGGCAAGGGCGTCGACTACGTCGTCGAATGTTCCGGCGCGCCGGAAGCCGTCAACGAAGCCGCACGCATGGTCAACCGTGGCGGGCGCATCTGTCTTGCGGCATTTCCGGGCAAGCCAGCCGAGGTCGATATCGCCCATATCGTGCGCAACAATATCTACGTCTACGGCATTCGCGGCGAAGGCAAAGGCGCCACGCATCGCGCCGAGGCGTTCATGGCGCAGAAACGCTTCGACGCGACCAAGGTGCACACGCACACCTTCGCGCTGGAGGATCTGCCGACCGCGTTGAAATATGCGCGCGAGCGCATCGAGGATGCGATCAAGGTCGTGGTCAAGACCCATGGTCACGCCGCCCTCAATCGTGTGGCCGCAGAATAGAGCGGGCGGAATCGAGAGGGCGAGGGAAGCGCACATCGGCCGCAGCCGTGGTTTGCCGGGTTGCTTGAGGGAAAATCGATGACCGCGTTCGAAATCGACCGTCCATCCCCGGAGACGGCAGCGCCTCACGTGGCGAGCATCAAACTTCCTTCGTCAAGTGTTCCGTTTTACCGCAAGCTTTACGTGCAGGTGCTCATCGCGGTCGTTGTCGGCGCGGTGCTGGGCTACGTTCTTCCCGACTTCTCCGTCAACCTCAAGCCGTTTGGCGATGCCTTTGTGAAGGCGATCAAGGTCGTGGTGGGTCCGATTATCTTCACCACCATTGCGCTTGGCATCGCCAAAATGGGTGACATCCGCAAAGTCGCCAACGTCGGGGTCAAGGCGCTGATCTATTTCGAGATTGCCTCGACGCTCGCGCTGATCATCGGAATGACCGTCGGCAATATCTGGCAGGTGGGATCAGGGCTCAACGCCGATCCTGCCGCGTTCGATCCCAAAACCGTCGAAGCCTACGCCAAGGTCGCCAAGGGCGTCGGCCTGACGGAGTTCTTCCTCTCGATTATTCCGAGCTCCTTTGTCGAGCCCTTCGTGAAGGGCGACATCATGCCCATTCTCTTTGTCGCGGTGCTGTTGGGTTTGGGGCTCAGCCTCGCGCGAGACCGCGGCAAGCCGGTGGTGGTCTTTCTGGAGTTGGCGGCGGCAGCATTGTTCGGCATGGTGCGGCTTATCATGTACTGCGCGCCGATCGCGGCGCTTTGCGCCATGGCTTTCACCGTCGGCAAATACGGCCTGCGGACCTTGCTCGACCTCGGTCAGCTCGTGGCGTTCGGTTTATATCGTCAGTATCCTGTTCGTCGTGATCGTGCTTGGCGGGTTTCTGCGGCTTTCGGGTTTCGGCATCGTCCGCGTGCTGAATTATTTCAAGGACGAGATCCTGTTCGTTTTTGCGGCAACCTCGGCGGAAACCATGATGCCGCGCTCGATGCAGAAGCTCGAGAAACTCGGCGTATCCAGGGAAGTCGTTGGCCTGGTGATGCCCGGCGGCTTCTCGCTGAACATGGACGGCACCGCGATCTATATGACGATGTCGGTGCTGTTCCTGGCGCACGCCTTCAATGTTCACTTGACGATCTGGCACCAGTTGAGCGTGCTGTTCGTGATGCTGTTCACGTCCAAGGGCGCCGCGGGCGTGACGGGTGGCGGCTTTATTGCGCTCGCGGCGACGCTTCCCGTGGTCGATGCGGTGCCGGTTGCCGGCATCGCATTGTTGCTCGGGGCCGACCGCTTCATGGCGCAGATCCGAGCGGGCACCAACCTGACCTCCAACATCATCGCGACGCTTGTCGTGGGACGCTGGGTCGGCGGCGTCGACATGCCGACGGCGAATGCGGAATTGCAGGCCGGATTTACCGAGACCGTCGATGGCGAGGGCGATGGGACCGGTCACACCGCTTGAGCGGTTTGGTGATCTCGGTTATCTCAGTAACGTTCGGCCGTCCGCGCCGCGGCCCATGTCAAAGCCAGCCTCTGGCCTTCGATAATTCCGTCCCGCGACAGCTTCGAGGCGACGGCGTCGCGAAGCCGCAAGTAGAAGTCGCGCTCGCGCCGCGACGCCCTCGCCGCCGCGAGATCGAGCCACTTGTAGGCAAGAATGAAATCCTGCCGCACGCCGTGGCCCTTGTCGTAGCTGAGGCCTAATCTGCTTTGGGCGAAGGCGTCGCCTTGCTCTGCCGCACGCCGGTAAAGATCTGCTGCGGCGACATAATTCTGCGGCACGCCGAAGCCATTTTCATACCGGAAGCCGAGGCGTCCCACCGCCCGGGCATTGCCGTGCGCCACGACGACGGGCTGTCCGTCGTTTCGATATTGCGGTTTTCTCCGGCGAAGCAGCTCGCGCTGGTGGCGCAGGCAAGGACCAGCACGAACGCCGGCAGCGCATCATTCAGCGTTTTGAGCGCTCGTCTCATTTGAGAGTGCTCGCACTGATGACGCCACGCAACTTGGAGCGCATTTCCTCGGCGACGGTATGCGCGTCCATGCTGTCGCGAATGATCTGGGGGCGGATGAAGATGATCAATTCGGTACGCGACTTCGTATTGTCTTGAGTCGAGAATGCATTGCCTATTCCCTGAAGCTCATCCAGCAACGGAATGCCGCTCTTGTTCTCGTTCTTCTGGTCCTGAATCAGCCCGGCCAGCAGCACGGTCTGGCCGTTGGCGATGGAAATCGAGCTTTTGACCTTTCTCTCCGAGATGGTCGGGGTCAAATTCGCGGATGCATTGGTTGAAGGCACGACGTTGCTGATCTCCTGCTCGATATCGAGCCTTACATTGCCGTTGGCGCTGACACGGGGAGAAACGTGCAGGATGATGCCGGTATTTTTATAGTCGACGGTGTTAACAACGGTGTTGCTGGTTGTCAGCACGGTCGCGCTGCCGGTCGAGATCGGAACCTGGTTACCGACCTGAAGCGTTGCCGACTGGTTGTTGATGACGACCAGCGACGGCGTGGACAACACCTTCACACCGGTGACGTTATGCAAGGCGGACAGGATCATGGCGGGTTGCGCTTCCTGGCCGACCAGGAAATTGAATCCGGGGAACGCGCGGTTGATGAAGGTGTTGACGACCGTCCCGGTAGCGGCCGCCGTTGTCGTGGCCGCTGTAGTCGCCGTCGTCGCGGCCGCGGCAGTGGTCGCCGCGGTGATCGGCGTCGGCGCCACCGTCGAGGTGGTGTTGAGAAGCGACCCCTGATCGGGCCTTAGTCCCAAAGCGTGGCTGGTCAGAAAGGACTGAACGCCGAACTGGAGCTCGTCGGTGAGGTCGACTTCGGCGATCGTGGCGTTGATTGCGACTTGCAGCTGCGGTTGATCGACCTGCCGCAGCGCCGATTCAATGATCCTGTAGTTGCCTTGATCGGCGTAAATCAGGAGCGAATTGTTGACGACGTCGGGGGTGATCCGGACATTTTGCAGCAGAGGCGGTCCGTGTGAGCCGGAATCATTTCCCTTGTCGAGCTGGCCGAGATTGCCTCCGGCTGCGCCGCCAGAGGCGCCGAAGCCCGAATTCTGGCGCGACCCGAAGCCGCTGCCCACTCCCGACGAGGAATTATTGCCGCTAGCTCCGCTATTGTTGTTGGTGTTGGTTGTTGAGCGAAAGGCGATCGCTCGCGCTCGCCGTGGTGCCGGAACCCGGTGCGATCTGATTATCGGGGTTATCGAGCAGGCTGCTGGACGATCCGCCGCCGAACATGTCAGTGAGCACGCGCGCGATCTGCTTCGCGTCACCATACTTCACTTTGTAAACGTGAACGCTGGTCCTCGTAGAGTCGGAACGATCGAGGCGCTTGATCCAGTTTTCAACGGTGTGCAGCAGAGCGGCCTTCTTGGTGACGACCATGACCGCGTTGAGCCGGGCAACCGGCTGGAGCTTGACCAGGTTCTGGTTCAGGCCGTTTTCGCCGGAATCCACGATCTTCTCGAGCTCGGCGATGATGGGTTCGGGTCCGCTGTTGGAAACCGGGAAGATGCCGATCGACTGACCCGCGCATCCAGTCGACATCGAAGCTCGTCGCGGTTTCGACGGCGGTGCGGCGTTCCGGGCCGGTGCCTTGGATCAAAAGCAGATTGCGCGTGGCGTCGGCGCGAACGACGCCGGGCTTGGTCGCGAAACTGTCCATTATCTTGAGCAAGGTCTGTGCCGAGACATATTGCAACGGAACGACCGAGACGCCGTATCCGGGCTCGGTATCGCTTGCGGAATCGATGTGGCCCGCGCCAACCGCGTCGCCCAACGGCGTCAGACGGTAACCTGACGTGTCGCGAACCAGCACCACCCCGCTGATCCGAAGCGCATTTTCCAGCACGAAGATGATGTCCGATTTGGGCACCGGCCGCACCGAAACCAAGCTGACGGTGCCCTGAACCCGCGGATCTATCGTGTAGCCGGTCTGCATAATGTCGCCCAGCACCACCTTGGCGACGGTCGCCACCGGAGCACTTTCGAAATTCAGATCGAAGCCGTTTCCGCTCGCCGTCGGTTGCGGGCGCTGCGCGGCAACATCCGTGACCTCGGCGCCCTGAAAGACCACAGGCTCGGCCCGCGGGCCGGAGGACGTCGTCGAGGTGCCGGCCTGGGTCGGATAACGCGGCAAAATATCGAGCGATCGTACCTTGTCGAGGACATCGACGTCCTGGCTGCCACTGGAATTGACCGTGACCGAATTGCACGACGCCAACAACAGAACGGACGTCACCATCAAAGCAGCGCCAATGGTGCGCCCGACCGAGAGGCGCGGGCAGCGCTTGCCGACACTTGCCATGTTTGCCGTCCAACCTGGTTACTGACGCCCCCAGACCCCTTGGCAGGATCGGGCCCGAACGCGGTTCTTACCGTCCGAACATGACAGAAATAATTGGGACGGATGATTGGACGCATGTTGTGGGCGAGAATTCCGCGACGCCGATTTGTCAACACCACTCTGCAAACGTTTCGTACGACTGTCATGTTTCGGATCGATAACCTGCCTGTAGCCGAGTATCTGGCGACCGCTGCGCAATGGGCCGCGGTCAGCCTCTTGGCGCGCGCCTTCAAAACAGCGCTGCGACTGGAAACACCGATGACCAGCGACGAGTCCCTGCAGTTCCTGGAGCATCTGCGTCGCCACGACCATCTTGTGAAATCGGCTGCGCCGAACGGTCAGCCGGTCGAGCAGGGGGCGGCCTCCTCGCGCCAGCAATCCAGGCTTTGGGAGTTGACCGACCTGTCGGCGAGTGATTTTGCCGACGAAGCGGCCCGCTTTGCCCGCCTCGAACGCGTGGCACTTCAGGAGCTCCTGTCCGCGCCGGCGCTCAACGAGACGTTCTCGCAGCGGTTTCTGCGGGAGATGACGGTCTTCCCCTATCAAACCGCGGACGGAAATGCGGCGTCTCGCCGTTGCCGATCCGACCGACCGGGCGGCCCAGCGCGCCGCCGAAATCGTGCTCCGTCGTGACGTCAAGATCACGGTTGCTTCGGTCGAAGACCTCAAGGTCGTGCTCGATCGCCGCCTTGGCGAAGATAGCGCGGAAGCCGCGGATGCGGCGGGCCAGTTTCTTCCGCGTGAAGACGACATCGAGAGCCTGCGCGACCTTGCGAGTGGCGCGCCGGTGGTTCGCGCCGTCAACGATCTGCTGGAAAAAGCCGTCGAGCTGCGTGCGAGCGATATTCATATCGAGCCGTTTCAGTCCGGGCTCGTGGTTCGCATGCGTATCGACGGCTTGCTGCGCCCGGTGGCGGCGCCGGCCGGGGTACTGCCGCAAGCCGTGATTTCGCGCATCAAGATCATCGCCAATCTCAATATTGCCGAACGCCGTTTGCCTCAGGACGGCGCCGCGCGGTTGCGCGTCGGCCGCGCCGACATCGATATCCGCGTCGCCATCATGCCGATGCAGCATGGGGAATCCGCGGTCGTTCGTATCCTGCCAAAGGATCGCGGGCTGCTGGTGGTCGAGAAGCTTGGATTCTCTGCCGTTCCGACGAAGTGAAGCTGCGGCGGCTGCTGAAGCTGCCCCACGGCATGATCGTCGTTACCGGGCCGACCGGCAGCGGCAAGACCACGACACTGGCAACCGTGCTGTCGATCCTGAACGAGCCCGGCCGCAAGATCCTGACCGTCGAAGACCCGGTCGAATACGATATCCCCGGCGTCAACCAGGCACAGGTCAAGCCGGCGATCGGACTGACCTTTGCCGCCGCGCTGCGCTCCTTTGTACGCCAGGATCCGGACGTGATCATGGTCGGTGAAATCCGCGACAATGAAACCGCGCATGTCGCGATCCATGCGGCGCTGACCGGGCATCTTGTTCTGACCACGCTGCATACGGAATCGGCGGCCGCAGCAGTGCCGCGCCTGCTCGATCTCGGCGTCGAGGGCTATCTGTTGCGTTCAACCCTGCGGGCGGTGGTGGCGCAGCGGCTGGTCCGGCATTTATGCGAGCGTTGCAAGACACTGAGGCCGCTCGTGGACGAGGACTTTGCCGAAGACCCGCGGCTGGCGGCGCTGGGCTTTCGTGCCGGCGAAGTCCTTCAGGCGCCGTGCGGTTGCGAACGCTGTAGCGGCACCGGCTATCGGGGCCGGTTGGGCGTGTTCGAGATACTCGAACTGTCAGACGAAATCCGGGCGCTGATCGGCGAAAAGACCGACGGCCTCAAGATCGACGACGCGGCGATCCGCGCCGGGATGACGACGATGGTCGGCGATGGCATCGCAAAGTGTCGCGCCGGGCTGACGTCGCCGGCGGAACTGCTTCGCGTCACCACTGTGCGGTGAGGTCAAGATCGTGCCGAATTTTCGTTACCGGGCCCTGACACAGAACGGCGAAGTCGTGCACGGCACGCTCTCGGCGCCGACGGTTGCCGAAGTCGCCCGCCGTATCGAATATCTTCGCCTGCTGCCGATCGAAACCGTCGAGGACAAGAAGGCTGCGGCCGCGCAGGATGGCTTCGGCTTTTTTGGCCGGCCAAGTGCGGCGGAGGTGACGACGTTTACGCGAGACCTTGCGCTGCTGCTTGAAGGCCAGCGCGCGCCTGGACGACGCGCTCGAACTGCTCGCCAACGATGCCGACGTCGGCAGGCTCAGGCCGGTGGTCGCCCGCCTGCGCGCATCCGTCCTTGCCGGCGAGAGTTTTGCCAGCGCGATTGCGGCCTATCCATCGCTGTTTCCCGCGATGTATGTCGCCCTCGTCAAGGTTGGCGAGATATCGGGAACGCTCGATCAGGTGCTCGAGATGCTGGGCGCCGAGCGAGCGAGATCGGAAGCGATGCGCCGCAAACTGACGGATGCAATGCAATACCCGGCCTTCGTCCTACTCGCCGCGGTTTGCGTCATGATGTTCTTCATCCTGTGTGTGCTGCCGCAGTTTTCGTCGGTGTTGCAGGATTTCGGCGCCAAGTCCGACAGCGCGCTCAGCGTCTTCATCAGGCTGTCGGAGTTTCTCCGTGCCAATGCGACGCCGGTCTTGCTCGGCGTTGCCTTTGTCATTGCAGGGACGTGGTGGCTGTTGCGCCGGCCAGTCACCCGCAGCGCGATTGTGTCGTTCGTCGCGAAAACCCCTGGCATCGCCAATATCTTTCGGTTCTATCGCACCAGCCTGTTCTGCCGGAATCTCGCCGTGCTGCTTGGCAGCGGCGTCAATCTCACCGCCACGTTGCGCATTCTGGTCGATATCATGGCGGTGACCGGAGATGTCACGGTCTGGACCACGGCTGCCGATCGCGTGCGCCACGGCGGCAAGCTGTCGGACGCGTTGCTGGCCTCGAGCAACATGCCGCCGATGGCGATCCGCATGCTGCGGCTCGGCGAGGAAACCGGCCAACTGCCGGTGCTGGCTGGCCGAGTTGCCGAATTCTACGAATCGAAATTGCAGCGCAGCCTCGACCGTGTCGTCGCCATCGTCGGGCCGCTCGCGATCATCACCATCAGCACCGTGGTCGGAGGATTGATCGTATCGGTCATGACCGCGCTGCTGTCGGTCACCCAATTGGTCGGCTAACACAAGGATTGGATCGGATGCTGAAAGGCGTTGGCATTTTCTTCACGGCGAGCAAGAAGCGCAAAGCGGGACCCGACGCCGGCCAGGCGGGATTTACCCTGATCGAGATGTTGGTCGTCATCACCATCATCGGCCTGATCATGGGTCTGATCGGTCCGCGCGTGCTCAACTATCTCAGTGAGTCCAAGGTCAAGGCGGCGCGGATTCAGTTGCAGAGTTTTGGCAGCGCGCTCGACCTGTTCTATCTCGATGCCGGCCGCTATCCGTCGACGTCGGAGGGCCTCGCTGCATTGGTGCAGCGGACGCCCGGCGTCGCGGCCTGGAACGGGCCTTACCTGAAGGGCGGCAGCCTGCCGAACGATCCCTGGAACCATCCTTATCTGTATCGCTCGCCGGGCGAACGCGCGCCCTATGAAATCATCTCCTACGGCTCGGATGGTCAGGAAGGCGGAAGTGGCATTGCGGCCGATATCTCCACCGAAAACCTGACAAGTGCGAAAAATGAATAGGATTTCCGAACGCGGCTTTACGCTGCTTGAAATGATATGCGTGCTGGCGCTGGTCGCCATCATGGCGGCGGTACTGCTGCCGTTCGTCCCGCAGTCACACCTCTCGTTCCCGCTTGCAGGGCTATGTGCTGCAGACCGCGGCCCTCTTGAAGGAAGATCGCAATGCCGCGATCCGGCGCGGAACGGGCGTGGCGACGCTCGTCGACACCGGCAGCCGCGTAATCCGGTCGGGCGCGAGCGCCGACATGATCCGGATTCCGGACGACGTTCATTTCGAGGCGCTGCTGCCGCGCACCTGCAACCAGCGCGCGAGGCGCTGTCGACGATCAGCTTCTTTGCCTCAGGCATGTCGTGCGGTGGCGCGGTGGCGCTGACGCGCGCGGATGTCGGCTATGAAGTTCGTGTCAACTGGCTGACTGGAAGGATCGAAATTGTTTCGCGCAACACCGCCAACTGACGGCCGCACCGCCGGCTTCACGATCATCGAGGTGCTGGTTGCGCTTGCTGTCGTGGCCGTCTCGATCGTGGCGATCGGATCGGTGATGTCGACGAACGCGCGCGGCGTTCGCTCGCTGGAGCAGCATGTGACGCTGATGCAGACGGTGCGTTCGGTGATGGCGGCGGACGTGCCGCCGCGCGCGCAGATCGCCTTCGGCACGTCGAGCGGGCAGACCAACGGCCATCGATGGAAGATCGACATCGGCCCGATGAGCGAGCAAGCGGATGCGTCGGGCGATACGCCCGCCTGGATTCCGGCCCTCGTCAGAATCCAGGTGCGTTCTCCCTCTGGCGCCGTGATGGACGTCAGGACGGTTCGTCTGATGCACGGGCAGCAGCAATGAGGATATCGGCGAAGCAGCTAACGAACGAGAGCGGCTTTACGCTGATCGAAACCCTCGTGGCGCTGGCGCTGATGGGGCTCGTGCTTTCGGCGCTCGCCAATCTCACCGCGCAGTGGCTTCCGAACTGGAACCGCGGTCTCGATCGCATTCAGCGCAGCGAGCAGATCGGGATCGCCTTGCAGCGAATTGCCGATGACCTTGCAGCGGCCCAAAGCGTGCCGGTCAGTCGCGGCGATAAGCCGCCGCCGCTGTTTGCGGGATCGGAGCAGTCGGTGACCTTTGTGCGCACGGCGCT